>NZ_SCSK01000017.1 GCF_004297875.1 Pandoraea sp.
GGTTTCCAGATGCTGGGCAGGCAACTACACGATCCGCTTGGACTGGAAGGTGCTGCAGGTAGCTCGGTCGGTCTTGGCCTGCTTGATATGGAAACCACATTGACCGCACACAAGCGGCTGGCTCTGGTCGAGGGGTGCCTGGCATTTGCGAATGCAGCGGTAAGCGGCTACGAGATACACATGGGCATGTCGAGCGGCCCGGCAATGGCGATTCCGGCGATTGTCTTGCCTGAAGGGACCGATGGCGCGATGTCGGCCGACGGTCAAGTGTTTGGCAGCTATCTGCACGGTCTGTTCGATCACCCGCAAAGCTGTCAGGCGCTGCTTTGTTGGGCGGGTCTGGAGAAGACGATGTCGCACGATTATCGGGCAGAGCGGGAAAGGCATATTGACCGCCTTGCTGACACGCTTGAGCAACACCTTAAGCTTGATTCTCTCGGCGTGGCGCATCCGTATTTATGATTCCCGAACCGATGGATACTGAGGTCGGCTGAAAAAAGTGGAGGTAGCAATGACTGACGGCGTCGACGTGTCTGAAGCTCCACGTCGGGTGTCAATATCGATGAAGAGGGCCGGCCGGGATTCGCAAATATGCGAAGCATGGCCAGCCGCTTGACGAACCTAATCGCCATTTTCTGTATCCTTGCCTGGCGAGGATTCTGGCTGACCGAGATCAATCGGTCTGCACCAGAAGCTCCACCGGAGGTAGCTTCCTTATAGTGGCCACGCAATCGGCCAACGGGGCAGCGCTGGTATTGAAATTGAAGAATATTGCCGGGTTTGACGAAAGAAGCGCCACAACATGAACCGCGCCGTCCTATACACTTCAATTTTCCCCATCCTGTTGATTGCAGTCTCGAGCAATCTCGACAATATCGGCGTAGGCACCTCTTACGGCGTCAGGAAGATCAACATCCCCATCGCCTCCAACCTCCTGATCGCGGTTGTCACTGCTACCGGTACCTTTCTGTCTATCATTCTCGGGCAAACCGTTTGCCTTTTCATAAGTAGGGGAACGGCTGGCTTACTGGGGGGCGGCATCATCGTCGTGGCGGGGCTCTGGGTAGTCTTCCAGGAAAGGTTTATGCACGGCGTTCGGGAGCCTTCGCAAGCAGAACCGATCCTCAAAGCCAGGTGTTCCAGATACGGTTTGCGCCATATCGTCCAGATTCTCGACAATCCGATTGTTGCCGACTGGGACTTCTCCGGCCATATCGACCTGAGAGAGGCTCTGGCGTTAGCCTTCGCCCTGACCATCAACAATATTCCCAACGGCGTCGGCGCCGGAACGTTGGGCCTGAATGCCTACGCAATGACCGCTGCGGTTTTTGTCGTCAGCATCATCACCATTTGGCTCGGCATCTACTTTGGTAAATTGGGAGTGCGCTGGATGGGAAGATTTACCGGCGTGCTCGGCGGCGTTCTGCTTATTTGCGTTGGTTTCTATGAGATCTTCTTTTGAGGGTGGCTAAGGCGCCCACCTGCACCACAGGCCAAATCGGTGTATTTCGAGATGTGCACGGCGTTGTTGCTGCATGAATCGAGCGTAAGGACGGAGTGACCTCGATGTTTTCGACCTCATGCGATGCGGACGGACTTCGGGTGAGCGAGAGCCGCCATGCGGTTCAGCACGCCCGCGCGAATCGACACTTCAGTGGCTTGCGAGCCGGTACGACGTGCCCACAGGCTGTCGCCTGTGAGCGTCTTGAGCCGGAACATCAGGTTCTCGACCAACGAGCGCCGGTGGTAGCCGCTGCGCTGCTTTCACTCGCGTCGGCTGCTTTGCGCGATTGTCTCGATGGCATCGTTTCGCCAGCTCGCGCCGGGCGTGTTCTGCGGCCACGGCGTTGCGCCTTCACGCGGCGGAATCGACGGCTGGGCACCACGCGCGGCGATCGTGGCATGGCACTCGTTCGTGTCGTACGTGCCGTCGCCTCCGATGGTTTCGATCGGCACGTCCTCTGGAATTTGGGCAAGCAGGTCAGGCGGAGCGCTCGACGCGCCTCTCTTCCTATTCGGCAAAAACTTCCTGCAAAGTCCGCAGGGTGTTCAACAATGTCTTATCGGCCACAGCGCCTTCTTTCTTGACCAAGCGAACCTTGTCGACCGTGCGAATTTGGTCCAAAAGGATCAAGCCTTGTTTGCGCTTGAACGTCACCGGAATCCGAAAGGGCGCAGATCGCCCCTTGGAAGTCATCGGAGCAACGATGACTGTCCGCAAGTGGTCGTGCATTTCGGGCGGCGACACGACAACACACGGACGCGTCTTTTGTATCTCGCTACCCAAGGTCGGGTCAAGCGCGACTAACCAGACTTCCCCACGCATCACCACGCAAGCTCCGTGTCATCGGCGTTAGAAAACTCGCCCATCACCAGCGCATCGTCGCCACTTTCAGCAAGAGCCTTGCTTGCTTCGGCCCAACCCTCACGGGCCTTACGCCTCGGGCGGCGCAGGATAATCGTGTCGTCTTCGACTTCCATTTCCACTTCGTTCTCCAGTCCTAGTTGCGCGAGGACGGGCTTCGGAATCAGCACGCCTTGCGAATTACCCATTCTGCGAATCGTCGTTCTCATAAACTCACCATAATAACAATGTTATTCCGTCATGATGAAACTGTAAACACAATGTTATTACATTATGTGCCGAGTGTCACTGGCTCTGAGCCCCGCCCCAGGGCTTCCGCATGAAGGTCCCGCTAAACAAAGGGTTTGAGGGCAGAAGGCAGTTGTAAACAAGAAATGGTTGCTTGAAATTACCCACATCTGAGGCAGAAATTCTGTTAAGGAAACTCCGATTTTGCCCCGCTGTCGAAGCGGAGCCGCCACTCACCGAGCGTAACCGATGCCTCAGCAGCTGACCTTGACCACGCAGTTCGATGCGGGTTTCGAAGCCCACCGCAAGACGACTCGCCGCGACGTTTTCCTGGCCGAGATGGACAAAGTGGTGCCGTGGGCCGAGCTGTGCGCGGTGATCGAACCGTTTTACCCCAAGCCGCGTGCCGACGGCGGCGGCCGCCCGACCGTGGGTCTGGAAAGGATGCTGCGGATCCACTTTCTGCAGCAGTGGTACGCGCTGTCCGATTCGGCGGTGGAGGAGGCGCTGTACGACTCGGCGGCGATGCACCGGTTTGTGGGCATCGACCTGGGCCGCGAATCGGCGCCGGACGAGACGACGGTGTGCAAGTTCCGCCACCTGCTACTGCCAGGCATCGTTACCGCGTTCCTGAAAGCGTATCCGGGGATTCGCGTGGAAGTTCTGGTGGAGGATGGTTTCGTCGATGTGCTGTCGGTCGGTTGCGATGCCGGCATTCGCTACGACGAACGGCTCGAACAGGATATGATCGCGGTCCCGATCGGCCCGCGTGTGGAGCGCTTCGCCACTGCCGCCGCGCCGGACTACCTCGACGCGCACGGGCGGCCGGAGCATCCGCATGAACTACTCTCGCACGCCTGCTTGCGCGTGCAATTCGCCGGCGGGGCAACGCCGACATGGAAATTCGAACGTGCTGGCGAAGTGGTGGAGCTCGACCCGACCGGACCGTTGCTGGTCAGGCCCGCAGCGGCCCTGGACCTGAGCATCGATGCCGCCGTGGCCGGGGTCGGCGTGATCCATCTGTTCGAGGAACTGCTGCGCCCGCACTTCGAGAGCGGTGTGCTCGAGCCGATCCTCACACCGTGGCGGCAATCCTTTTCGGGGCCGTTTCTGTATTACCCGGGGGGACGCCATGTGCCGGCGCCGCTACGGGCTTTTGTCGATTTTTTGAAATCGGGCGGCGTGTCGCCGGTGGCGGTAGCGAGGGATTGACCCTTGCGGCCGTGATCCGGCGACAGTGCGGCGGGGCAGCAGACCCCCGTCTGATTCGTTGACGCGCGCCTACGGGTTGGAGTCGGTATCCTCGCCGCCCGCGTAATGACCCGTGGTTGTTGCCTGCTCGTGCGACAGTCCTTCCCTGCTCATGCGATCCTGGGCGCGTTGGAGGCCCAGATCGCGGTCGTGCGCGAACAGTCCGTTCGAATTGGCCACAGCGTGCGCATTGGCATGACCTGCCGCGACGCTGCCGCCGCGGCCGTGGCCGAATCCGACGGCACC
>NZ_SCSK01000018.1 GCF_004297875.1 Pandoraea sp.
GCTGCGGCGCGGGCGCGAGGCGATCGCCAGGACCGGCCGCTCGGCGGTCATCAACATCTGGGTCGACCCAAGCGAGTACGCGCCCGGCACCAAGAATCAGACGATGTACAAATAAGAGCAACCTCGGCATGTCCGGCACAGCGGGCATGCCGGCATCCTGCATTACTTCATGCAACTAACGGTAGATATTGAGGAGTCACCGACGATGGACATGCCACTCAAAGGTATCAGGATTATCGACTTCACCCACGTGCAGGCTGGGCCTGCCTGCACGCAGATGCTGGCGTGGTTCGGCGCTGATGTGATCAAGGTCGAACGCCCCGGAGCGGGCGATGTGACGCGCACTCAGTTGCGCGACATCCCCGACGTCGATGCGCTGTACTTCACGATGCTCAACTCCAACAAGCGCTCGCTGACGCTGGACACCAAAAAGCCCGAAGGCAAGGAAGTGCTGGAAAAGCTGATTCGCGAATCCGACGTGCTGGTCGAAAACTTCGGTCCGGGCGCGCTCGATCGCATGGGCTTCTCGTGGGAGAACATCAAGAAGCTCAACCCGAAGATGATCGTGGCTTCGGTCAAGGGTTTCAGCGACGGACATCACTACGATGACCTGAAAGTGTATGAAAACGTCGCGCAATGCGCCGGCGGCGCGGCCTCCACCACCGGATTCTGGGACGGCCCGCCCACCATCAGCGCGGCGGCACTGGGCGACAGCAACACCGGCATGCACCTGGCGATCGGCATCCTGACTGCCTTGATCGGCCGTGATAAAACCGGCAAGGGGCAAAAGGTGGCGGTCTCGATGCAGGACAGCGTCTTGAACCTGTGCCGCGTCAAGCTACGTGACCAGCAACGCCTGGATCGGCTCGGCTACCTCGAGGAATATCCGCAATACCCGATCCGCGAAGATGGAAAGTACGGTAAATTCACCGACGTCGTGCCGCGCGGAGGCAATGCGGGCGGCGGCGGCCAGCCGGGCTGGGTGCTCAAGTGCAAGGGCTGGGAAACCGATCCGAACGCCTACATTTACTTCACCATCCAGGGCCATGCCTGGGCGCCGATCTGCAATGCGATCGGCAAGCCGGAGTGGATCGACGACCCCGCTTACAACACGGCCAAGGCTCGTCAGCCTCACATCTTCGATATCTTCGCGACCATCGAGGCGTGGCTGGCCGACAAGACCAAGTTCGAGGCGGTCGACATCCTGCGCAAGTACGACATTCCGTGCGCGCCGGTGCTGACCATGAAAGAGCTGGCCAACGATCCGTCGCTGCGCGCCAGCGGCACCATCACGGAGGTGCCGCACAAGGAGCGGGGCAGCTACCTTACCGTTGGCAGTCCGATCAAGTTCTCCGATCTGAAGCCCGAGATCACCGCGTCGCCGTTGCTGGGCGAGCACACCGACGAGGTGCTGGCGAGCCTGGGCTACAGCAAGGAGCAAATCGCCAAAATGCGCGACGCTCAAGTGGTTTGATGCCAGCGTCCGGACGTGATATAGAAAAGCAGGAGGGCGCCGGGCTTGGCGCCGGCGCGGGCGGCATCCTTGCGGGTGCCGCCCGCGCTTGACTGGAAATGCCAAAATATTGGGGGCAGCCATGCAAGGAACCATCGATTTCGAACAACTGGTCGCGGCCGTCGGTGACGCCGTCGTCGTCTCGGACCCCAGCGGCGCAATCACGGTATGGAATGCCGCGGCCGAGCGCATGTTCGGCTTCACCGCGGCCGAAGCGCTCGGGCAGTCGCTGGATCTGATCATTCCCCAACGCTTGCGCGAGCGTCACTGGGAGGGTTATCACAAGACCATGGCGACCGGCCAGACCCGCTATGGCAGCGACGTGCTGCGCGTGCCTGCCGCGCACAAGGATGGGCGTGCGCTGTCGATCGCTTTCACGGTTGCGTTGCTGTACTCGGCGCAGCAGCAGGTGAGCGGCATTGTCGCGGTGATTCGTGACGAGACAGCCCGCTTCCAGGAAGACCGCAATTTGCGCAAGCGCCTGGCCGAACTGGAGGCCCAGGTGGTCAGTCAGTAAGCGAGGCAAGGCGCGCCGTCCCGAAAGGGACGGGCGCCCAGCGCCGATTCAACGCGTCTGGAGAGATTGCGTCGAAGCGGCCTTGGCTGGGCGGACGCCGGCCCGCCGTTGCCCGGTACGCGCCACCAGTTCGCCGACGATGCCGCGGCGAAAGGCGAGCACGCAGAGGATAAAGATCAGGCCGATGACGATGGTCACGGACTCGCCCAGGGACTGGAACCAGGCGATGCCGGTGAGGCTGGCCAGCCACATGCCGATGTCGCCGAGCTTGTTTTGCAGCAGCACGATGATCAGCGCCCCCAGCACCGGGCCGAACAGCGTGCCCAGGCCGCCCACCAGGGTCATCAGGATCACCATGCCCGAGAGCGTCCAGTGCACGTCGGTGAGCGTCTCGAAGCCCAGCACCAGCGTGTTGGTGGCCCCGGCCAGCGCCGCGAGCGTGGCCGAGAGCACGAACGCC
>NZ_SCSK01000019.1 GCF_004297875.1 Pandoraea sp.
GTGACCGAGACCGTCATGTCACTCACCGGACGTCGCTCCAACATTCTTCGGCTGGAATAAGCCGATTAATGTTCACAATGTGGAACGACGGAATTTTCTGGGGTTCCGGCGTAGATCCCCAGTATCGGCAAAGCCCGCCGCGAAATCCATTGGCAAGCGGCCCGATTAGCTATCGGTTCAGGACTACAGAGGTAGGCCGATGACTACGACGCAAGGATGACCCACCGGCGCGGGCCCGTCCCTGGCAAAGTGTTGAAAGGCTGCTGCACGCGCCTGACTCGGTGTCGGTCGGTGCCCGGAATCCTTGCACATAACGCATATGCTCCGGTTCCTGCGCGCTGGTCCGATTCAGACCCGTTGGCCACGTTTTTCGACGCTGCGCTAGGCGGAGGGCTCGCCGTCGTCGTTGAGGAAGTGGTGACGGATCGCGTACTGCACCAGCTCTGTCTGGTTCTGCAGTTGCAGCTTCTGGAACACGCGCGCCTTATAGGTGCTGACGGTCTTGGCGCTGACGCATAGCTGATCGGCGATTTCGGAGATGCTGCGGCCCTCGGCCAATTGCAGGAACACCGCGAATTCCCGGTCGGAGAGTTGGCGGTGCGGCGATTCGTCGCTATTGCTGCTGCGGAAATCGAGTGCGATTTTCTCGGCAATGGCCAGGCTCATATACGCGCCGCCCGCCGCGACCTTGCGCACCGCGGCCACCAGTTCGGTCGGCGCGCTTTCCTTGGTCAAGTAACCGGCCGCGCCAGCCTTGAGCACGCGTACCGCATATTGCTGCTCGCCGTGCATGGTCAGCACCAGGATCGGCACTTTGGGGAATTCTTCCTTGATCTGCTTGATCAATTCGATGCCGCTGCGGCCCGGCATCGACATGTCGAGCAGCAGCACATCCCAGCGCTCGCGGCGCATCTGCGCAATCACCTCCGTGCCGTTGGCCGCTTCGCCGCCGACGCTCAGGCCCTCGGCCATGCCGAGAATCTGCTTCAAGCCTTCGCGGATCAGCGCGTGGTCGTCGGCGATCAGGATGCGTGTCATTGCGGCGCCCCGGTCGATACGCGCGTGTTGCCTTCGCCCGCTCTCGGCAGGATGATCTCGAGCCGAAATCCTTCGCCGGGCACGCTGTAGACATGCATTTCTCCTCCCAGCATTCTGGCGCGCTCACGAATGCCGATCAAACCGAACGACTTCGGCTTGCTCAACTGGTCGGTCCCGGCGCCGCGCCCATTGTCCTGCACGCGCACGTGCCAGGCTCGGGCGTCGCAACTGACGGCGATCGTCACGAGCGAGGCCTTGGCGTGGCGCGCCACGTTGGTCAGCGCCTCCTGTACGATGCGGAACAGCGCCGTCGCGGTATCCTCGTCGAGATCGGTGGGGTCATCATGCACCCGCAACTCCGTCTTGATCCCGTAGCGCGTGGCAAAGTCGTTGGCCAGCCACTCCAGCGCCGGTATCAGGCCCAGGTCGTCCAGCATGACGGGGCGCAGGTCGGCGGCGATGCGCCGGACTTCGCTGACGGTCGCGGCGATCAACTCGTGCATCGCCGCCGTGCGCTCGCGCAACGCCTTCGCATCGGGCGGCAGCATGACATCGAGCATCGACAGGTCCATCTTCAGGGCGGTCAGACGCTGCCCCAGATCGTCGTGCAGTTCGCGCGCGATGTGCATCTTTTCTTCTTCGCGAATGCTTTGGATGCGGGCCGAGAGCCTTGCCAGTTCATTGCGCGAGGCCTGCAACGCCTGCTCGGCCTGCTGCCGGTCGGTGATGTCGCGCAGCAGCACCGTATAGAGCTTGCCCTGGGCATCGTGGTTTTGCGAGATCGAGGCCTCGACCGGGAATTCGTCGCCGTTGGCGCGCAAGCCCCACAGGGGCCGGCCCGGCCCCATTTGCCGCTCGGAGACGCCGGTCTTGCCGAAGTTTTCGATATGCCGCTCGTGAAAGCCCCGGAAGCGCTCCGGAATGAAGCGGTTCAGCGGCGTGCCGATTGCCTCCATGGCGGAGCATTGGAATATCCGTTCGGCCATCGGATTGAAAATGACGATATTTTGCTGCTCGTCGACGGTGATGACCGCCTCCATCGCCGACTGGATGATGCCGTAAAGGCGCGACTCGTTTTGGCGCAGATCGGCCGACATGCGCTGCGCGGTGAGGCCGACGTCGATGCGCATGCGGGCAAGCGAGAGCAGGCTCCAGAGCAGCAGCAGCGAGAGCGCCACGCCACCGATCAGCACACTGCGTGCCCAGCCGATCCCCTGCGTCGCATCGAAATTGCCGTTGGCCGTGTAGATCAGCAGCAGCGAGCGGCCGTCGACCGCAATTTTCTCGTTGCGACTCAATGAGGTCGCCTGATCCTCGAGGCTGTCGCGCGAGCCTTGCCGGCTGTCGAAGAGCGTTACCGGCGGTGAGCTGGTCACATCCTGGACGGTGAGATCAATGTCGCGCAGCAAATCGGGCGCGGCGGCCGCCAGCAATGCGTCGAGGCGAATCACGGCGTATACATAACCGCCGACCACCGGTCGCGCGGCCGGGCCCGCCAGGGACGCCGCGCCGGCGGGATACACAGGCATCGCCAGACGCATGATCGGCCGGTTCGTCGCGCCGCCGGCGTCCGGAGTCGGCGGCAGCATCAGCAAGGCATCCGGCGCCGCCTCTCGAGGCAGCATCCCGGCATCGCGCAGCGGCTGGCCCAACAGTCTGGCGTTGTCGCCGTTATAGGGAAAGATCGCGCTGACCGCGATTTGGCCGGGCGCTCCCACCTGGGCAAACGCCAGCGTTTCCAGGCCGGGCAATGACCCATCCAGCCCCAGACTGCGATCGTAGGCCTGCCAAGCATCCTGTGTGGGCCGGGTCGATCCCGCGCGAATCGCCGCAGCGCGCAGCGCTTGTCGATAGTCGCCCAGCACGTGGCGAAAGCTGCGGGTGATCAGAATGGTTTGCCCGTAGAAATGCCGCTGCGCGCTTCGATGCTCGCTGCCGCGCATGCCCAGCCAGATCGAGGTCGTGCCAAGCAGCGACACTCCAAATACCAGCCAGGCGATCGGGATGGGCCAGCGAATCAATAATTTGTGCAACCCCGAGGAGTTCGGCGCTGGCGACGTCGTTTTAGGCATTGCTTGGGGGGCGGGGATTCAAACCGCTGTCATTTCAGCATGTTTTACTGAAGTTGGCTACTGTTACCGGGCTCGCTTATCTCGTCCAGTAACTTACACCCAAACCCAGCCAGGCGGCCAGTGCCACCAGTAACAGCCCCGGCAACACCTGCCGCGCGAAGCGGCGGTCGCCGCTGATCGCGGCGGCGACGCATTTCGATAGGGTGTTGCTCGAAAAACCCGCCAGGATCGGCACGGCTGCCGCGGCAACGCCGAGCTTGCCGTCGGCCGCCATCGACGCGACCGTGGCCGCCACCGAGTGCGCATCGGTGAAGCCGCCCGCGGCCGACGCGAAGAGTACGCCGCGGCTGCCGAACCACGCCGCCAGAGCCCCGGAGAGCAGCATGATGAGCGCCATCGTGGCGGACAGGAGCATGGCTTTGCGCACATCGAGCGCCCCACCAGGTTCCAGGCGAACCTCCTGTTGCGGCGCGGCGGCCGGCTCGTCAGGCGCCGGCCAGACGATCGAAGCGCCGGCGTAGGCTACCGAGGCCAGGGTGGCCAGCCCCAGTGGCCATGCCAGCGCTGCCAGCGTGGGCAGGTCGATAACTGCGATGACTGCGGTCAACTGGCATGTGGTTGCCACCGTCGACAGGACAGCACCGGTCGCCGCCGGCCGTGACTGCGACGGATGTGCGAGCGCGTGCGAGCCCATCGCGCTGATCGTTGCCACGCTCGATACCATGCCGGAGAACAACCCGGTCAATGGCAGGCCCAGACGCGGTCCGGCCATGCGCTGAATCATGCGACCCAATAACCCGGTGGCCATCATCAGTACCGCGAAACGCCAGATATTGCGCGGATTGAGCGCGCCAAAGGGATCGATCGGATGATTGGGCAGCAGCGGCATGACCACCAGCACCGCCGCGCCAAGAATCAGGACGTTATTCAATTCGTCTTCGCTGAGCACCCGCGAGACGAAATGATGCAGTTGCCCCCGCGCCGCCAACACGATTGCCACGCAAACCGCCAGGCCGGCCGCGAGCGCGCCCTGGCGCGCGGCCAGCGCACCGAGCAGGCATGTCAGCAGCAACGCGAATTCGGTCGTCAGGCCCGGATCTTCGTGCGTTTGCTTGACATAGGCAGCTGTCAGCAGGCTCGCCATCGCGACGATCAGCGCCACCAGCAATATGCCGCCATCGAGCAGCATCGCCAACGTGCCGAGCAGGGCGGCAAGGGTAAAAGTGCGAATCCCTGCCGGTCCCCGCGTGGGTCCCGCGCCCTTGCGGCGCTCGCGTTCGGCGCCGATCAGCAGACCGATCCCGATCGCCGTCGCGAGTGCCGTCAGCGTGTCGCCGATCGAAACCATGCCTGCCCCCATGGGCCGCCGCGAGCGGGCGTTACGGGCCGATGCCGTGCATGGCTGTGCTGAGCGTGACTCAATGCGACATCAAGGTCGGCACGGTCATGCTTTGCAGCAGGGTCCGCGTGACGCCGCCCAGCACAAGTTCCTGAATGCGCGAGTGGCCATAGCCCCCCATCACGATCAGATTCGCGCCGACGTCTGCCGCGCGCGACAGCAATAGATCGCCGATCTTGACATCGTTATTGCCCGACGAAGCGCTGACCTCGACATTCACGCCGTGGCGTGCGAAGTACGTGGCGACATCGGCGCCGGGCAATGCGCCATAGTCACGCGCGCTGCGATTGGGGTTGATGCTCATGACTGTCACGCGCTTGGCCTGCTGGAGCAGCGGCAGGGCGTCGGTCCCGGCGCGGGCGGCTTCGCGCCCGACGTCCCAGGCAAACAGGATATTTTCGAAGTGGTGGGGTACCTGGCCCGCATACGGCACGACCAGTACCGGCCGGCCTCCATCGAGCACGATGCGCTCGATGAAATTTTCCGCCACGAAGGTTTCGTCGTCGCGCTCGTCGCGCTGGCCGACGATCACCAGATCGGCATACCGTGCTTGCACCGGTGCGACGTCGTTGGCAAATTCCTGTGGCGCCCGCCATTCGGCGCTCACGCCGTAGCGCCTGGTGACCTCGTCGAACATCGTCCTGGCCTCTTTCTCGCGCCTGTCGTGCGATTGCGCCAGTTTGTCGGCAACTTCCTGCAGGTCGCCACGCGCCATATACGGAAATCCGATCGGCAGGAAGGCCAGATACAGGCCGATCAGATGCGCTTGATTGGCCAGCGCCATATCGGCCGCCAACTCGACGCGCGCCTGGCAACGCTCGCTGTTATCGATATGAACCAGAATTGTTTTGTAACTCATGAGAAAACTCCGTGAGGTTAGGCCGGTTGCGCGGTTGACTTCGATTCATCGGAACGCACCAGCAGGACCGGGCAGTCCGCGATGCGCACCAGATGCTCCGCGACGCTGCCCAGAAAGAAGCGTCTGGCGCCGCGCCGGCCGTGCGTGCCGAGCACGATGACATCGGCCTGCCATGCATCGCTGGCGCTCTTTATCGCGCCCGGTATGTCGCCGCCAAGCTCGCGCAGGTCGAGCAATTTCGTTTGCGCGGTGATGCCGTGATCCTGCAGTTCGCGCTGGGCCGATGCGAGCATTTGTTTGCCCTCCTCGAGCAACGCGCTGCGAATCGCCTCGATTTCGCTGTAACCGCCGTAGACGGTCGGGAACGATACGACCGGGTCCTCGACCACCGTCACCACGCGCACCGTCGTGCCCGGGCGGGCGATGCGGCGTACCTCCTGGAGAGCCTGGAGCGATGTCGAACTGCCGTCGATTGGGAGCAGAATACGTTGATACATGATGTTTCCCGTCAAATAAAAAGGAAATAGTCGGACGTTGCCGGGGCACGCCTACTCGAGCGTCAGGTGATCGAACACCGCGGTCACGCCGGGCGCGCTCCATGCGGCCCGCTCGGCCGCATGGCGCTCGGCGACCGAATGCACTTTGCCGCTCAGGGTGACGGTGCCGCCCGATATCGCCACGTCGATGCGTCCGGCTTCGCGTTGCGCCTGGCGCTGCAGCGCGGCGTCGATCTTGTGTTTGACGTCGTCCGGCACCACGCGCGGCTTGACCGCGATCAGGTTGGTCACGCCAGTGACGCCGCGCAAGGACTTGAGCGCCTGCGCCGCGACGAATTTCTGATAGGGCCAGTCGACTTCGCCGGTCAGCGTGAGCCATCCGTTTTCGACCTTCAGGCCGATCATGCCGGCCGGCAGGCTCGTATGCCAGGCCAAGGCAGACAGCGCGGCGGCCGCAATGTCGGTGTCGCTGCGCCGACTGTCGACGGGCAGCTTGACGGTGATCTCGACAATCACCGCCTTGACACCCGAGACGCGCTGCGCGGCGCGCTCGGCCGCATGTTTTTCGACGAAACTGGCGACGTGGCCGGCCAGCGTAACGATGCCGTTTTTCACTTCGACGCCAATCTCCGTGGCGTTGACCGAGGGCTCCCAGGCGAGCTCTTCCATCACATCCTGCTGCAATTGGGCATCCGTTTTCATTTCGTCCTCCATCCTCGCGATCCCGCGAGTTGGTTACCTGCCGCCGGCACGCTCGTGCTCGGCAAGGCCTGACTGCTTGAGCCCCACTATATGCGCGAGCGCGGCAAGGCAGGGGGGAATCCGCAGCAGGCTTGACGAATATCAACCCGCGCCCGGCTCCCCGGGGCGGGCCGCCGCGAGGCCGCGCCCCGCCCGGATCGATGACCTAGATCAAGCGCCGCGCGAGCGTCGCTCAGTACGCTATATCCATCTGTCTGAATTGCCGTCCGTGGGCATTTTCCCGACTTCCGTCATGAACATCATGAACGACCCTGACCAATGCATTGCGATACCGGGCGCGGCACCGTTGCCGGGCCCGAACGCCGGCTCGCATCGGCTGCCGGTGCGTCTGCTCGGGATCGACACGGATCGCGAGGCAGTGGTCTACATGCGGCGCGAGGCGATCGTTTGCCAGGCCGAGGGGTTCGCTGCGCAAACGCGCGTGGCGGTGAGCAGCGGCGCGCGCCGCATCGCCGCCCGGCTTCGCCTGGTCAGCGGCCATTGGCTCGAGGAAAACACCGTTGGCCTGAGCTGCCGCGCACGCGACCTGCTGGCGGTCGACGAAGGTGATTGGGTCGAGCTCGAACATTTGCCGGCTGTCGAATCGTTCGACCCGGTGCGGGCCAAACTGACGGGCCAGCCGTTCGCCGACGGCCAGCTCGCCGAGATCATGCACGACGTTGCCAGCGGCCGTTACGCGGATATTCATATTGCATCGTTGCTATCGGCCTGCGCCGGCGGGCGCATGGAGGTCGGCGAAATCATCGCGCTGACGCTCGCCATGGCGCAAACCGGACAGCGCCTGCAATGGCCAACGCCGGTCGTGCTGGATAAATACCGCATCGGCGGGATGGCCGGCAACTGCACGACTCCGATCATCGTTGCGATCGTCAGTGCACATGGCCTGACGATGCCGAAAACGTCGTCGCGGGCGATCACCTCGCCGGCCGGTACGGCCGACACGATGGAAACCATGGCACCCGTCGATCTCGATTTGGCGCGCATGCGCCGCGTCGTCGACGAAGTCGGCGGCTGCGTCGTATGGAGCGACACGGTCGGCCTGTGTCCGGCCGACGACGCACTGATCGACGTCGAACGTTCGCTGGAGCTGAGCAGCGACGCCCGCTGGATCGCCTCGATCCTGTCGAAGGCGCTGGCGGGCGGGGGGACTCACGTCGTGGTTGATGTACCTGTGGGACAAGCCGCCGAGATTCGGTCACGGGACATGGCGGTGCGCCTGATCGCCCAACTCGGCGCCGTCGGCGGCGCGCTGGGGATCCAGGTTTTCCCGCAGATTGCCGACGGCAGCCAACCTGCCGGGCGAGGACTCGGACCGGCGCTGGAGGCTCGCGATGTCCTGTCGGTACTGCAGGGCGCGCCGGACGCGCCGGTCGATTTGACCGATCGCGCCGTGGCGATCGCCGGCACGTTGCTCGAACTGGGTGGAAGGGCAGTGGTCGGCGCGGGTGCCGGACTGGCCCGCAAAACCCTGAATGCCGGCTTGGCCTGGCAGCAGTTCCAGCGCATCTGCGACGCGCAGGGCGGCATGCGTGAACCGCGTTGCGGCCGCTATTCACGTACCGTGAGCGCGGCGCGCGCCGGGCGGGTTTCCCATATCGACAATCGCTGTCTGAACCGCATTGCCAAAGCGGCCGGCGCGCCAGCCGCACCCGGCGCCGGCATGACCTTCGTCGCGCCGCTGGGCACGCTGGTGGCCCCCGGCGATCCGCTATTCACGATTTATGCACAAAGCGCGGGGGAATTGTCATATGCGCTGGCCTATGCTCAACAGCATCCTCAGGTCATCGCCATCGAAGCGGCTTGAGGCGATGCGACGGCACGGCCCATTTCCCTCTCATCAAGGAGCACTTCATCATGGTTCAACGTATCGCAGTGGTTACCGGCGGCATGGGCGGGCTGGGCGAGGCAATCAGCCTGCGCCTGGCCGATGCTGGCATTTCGGTGGCAGTGACCTATTCGCCGCACAACACGCAGCCGGACGCTTGGCTTGCCGCCATGGAAGCCAAGGGCAAGCACTTTCGCGCATATCAGGTCGACGTGGCCGACTACGCGTCGTGCCAGCAATGCGCGCAAAGGATACTGGCCGAGCTCGGCACCGTCGATATTCTGATCAATAACGCCGGTATCACGCGTGACCTGACCGTCAAGAAAATGCAAAAGCCCGATTGGGACGCGGTGTTGCGCACCAACCTGGATTCCGTATTCAATATGACCAAACCCTTTTGCGAGGGGATGGCGCAACGCGGCTGGGGGCGCGTCGTCAATATTTCCTCCGTCAACGGCAGCCGCGGCGCCTTCGGGCAAGCCAATTACGCGGCAGCCAAGGCGGGCATGCACGGTTTTACCAAAGCACTCGCGCTGGAACTCGCCAGGCACGGCGTGACGGTCAATACCGTATCGCCTGGTTACCTGGCAACCAAAATGGTGACCGCGGTGCCCCAGGAAATTCTCGAAACGAAGATCATCCCGCAGATTCCGGTCGGCCGGCTCGGCAAGCCCGCCGAGGTCGCAGCGCTGATCGCCTTCCTGGTCTCGGACGACGCGGCGTTCGTCACCGGTGCGAATCTTGCGATCAACGGTGGCATGCATATGCAGTAAGCCATTCGCACAGTGAAGTCGCATCACGGCGATTCTTTTGACTTTCATCAAATGTACGCGCAGATTAGCAACTATTCTGGTCCGGTCAATTGAATTTGCTGGTTTTTCCATTCTTGGGCAGTCGGCCTGCGTCACCGCGTAAGCGCCGTGCGGTCCACATCAGGAGAGATATCATGACTATGGATGCAAACATCGGCGTCGCGTTATGTAAAGTCAATACCGGCCTGGGCCTGAACGCGCGCAAGATCATGCTGGAGAACATCGAACGCCTGCGTGCGCTGCAGCTCAAAGCGGACGGCGAGCTGCTGGAGGCCACCCGCAAGGCATCCGAGGCGCTCGGCAAGGCCGACGACATCAGCGGGTTGATCGCCTGTCAGAATCAGATCGTCAAGGATCAGCTGGCGCTGCAAAGCCAGTATTGGCGCGATATGTTCGCTACGGTCAGCGAAAGCCAGGCCGCGCTTTTCGACAGCCTGAAAGACCTGTCCAGCCAGTGGCAAAAGAGCTGCGCCGAGGCAATCGGCCAGGGCAGCTTGCCCAGCAGCCAGGAAATGCCGCTGCAGAACTGGATCAAGTCGATGACCGATGCCGCCACGGCGACCTTTGACTCGGTCTCCAATGCAACGCGCCAAGCGGTCGAAACGGCCAATGTGAACCTGATGGCGTCGCACGCCGACGCCATCAAGTCGGGCAATTCAAAAAGGGCGACCGGACGGTAGGTCGACGGCGGCTGGCCGCCATGCCTGCTGCGAATCGCCGGGCCGCCAACGTGACGGCCGGCCCGCCGCAAGGCATGGTCTGAACAGGGATTCGGGGTTGGCACGTGCCGGCGCCCGCCTGACGGCGGCGCCGGCTTTTTTGTACGCGGACAGGCAAAAAAAGCCCGCCGAAGCGGGCAAAACTACCATTGTCATCCGCACAGGAGCGGGGCGATGCACCCAGTGCGGTTAACAAATTCAGCATAAAGCGGTGGTACGGCGGCATTTTTGACTTTAGTCAATGGAACCGCACGGGATTCGGCCACACGCTCGCGCGACTTACTCCAGCACCAGGTGATCGATGACCGCCGTCACACCGGGCGAACCCCACGCAACGCCCTTGGCCGCCTCGCGTTCGGCTGCCGATTGCACCTTGCCTGACAGCGTAACGGTGCCCTCGTTGACCGACACGACGATCTGCCTGGCCTCCCGGTGCGCGCGACGCTCGAAGGCCGCATGAATTTTCTGCTGCAAGTCGGACGGGGCCACATAGGACTTGAGCGTGACCATGTTGCTCACGCCGTTGACGCCCTTGAGATAACGCACCGCGCGCTCGGCCGCGGCCCGCTGGTAGGCCCAGTCGACCTGCCCGGACAGCGTGACCCAACCGTTATCGACATTGATCTTGATGCGTTCATCGGGCACGTTGGTATGCCAGGCTAGCGCATCGACGGCCGCCTTGGCGATGTCGGCATCCGCGCGCACGTGGGAAATCGGCAATTTCACGTCGATTTCGTTGGCCACCGCCTTGACACCCGCGATGCGCTCGGCCGCGCGTTCAGCCGCATGTTTTTCGGCAAAGCTGTTCACGTGCCCCGTCAGCATGGCCACGCTCTGATTGACTTCGACGCCGATCTGCCTGGCGTCGATCGAAGGATCCCAGTCGATCTCGTCGCGAATCTCCTGGCGCAGTTGTGCATCGCTTTTCATCATGATCAATCTCCATTGGGCAAATACGTCCACATCAACGCATCTGCTCAATATATGCGCCGCGCCGGGCAAGCGGCTTGATGCACGTCAAGCCGCTCGGCGCAGAGTCCTGCGAAGCGCCAGGGGGACTTGTCGGTGCACATTGACTATGATCAAAAGGGGCGGTGACCGCGCGGCCGATAATTTGTCGACGAGCGGTTGATTGTCATTTCCGCCGTCAACCGGAGGCCATATGAAGATTCAGTTTCCGCCGGACGAGCCGACCTACAATTGCGAAGACATGACTATCGAGTTTGTCGCCAAAATCGACGGCCACCCGGTGACATGCGCAGTCACTGCCGAGGCGCTCGAAGACCACTTCGGGGCGGCTTCGGTGCGCGTCGATGACTTGCTGCAGGCATTTCGCACCGGGCGCGCGCGCATCGATGATCTCGCGCGGCACTATCTCACGATGGACGTCGGTGCGCCGGTCATCCTGCGCAGCGGACATTTCCGCTGGAAAAACGCCCAGCCGCGCGAGCGCGACGCTTAGTCGCAGCGTACAAGATCATGCGAGCGATGCTGTTCGACGGCCGCAGCCCGGTGCTGCGGCTGACTGAGTTGAGTGACCCGCTGCCCGGCGCCGGGCAACTGCTGCTCGATGTGCGCGCCTGCGGCGTTTGCCGCACCGATCTGCACATTGTCGATGGCGAACTGAATCAGCCAAAGCTGCCGCTGATTCCCGGTCACGAGGTCGTCGGCACAGTGGCTGCCATCGGTCAGGGTGTGAGCGGCTTCGAGCTGGGCGAGCGCGTCGGCGTGCCATGGCTGGCGCACACTTGCGGTCACTGCCGCTATTGCCTCGAAGGCGCAGAGAATCTTTGCGATCATGCGGAGTTCACCGGTTACACGGTCAACGGCGGCTACGCGACCCGTGCGGTGGCCGACGCCCATTACTGCTTTCATCTGCCGCAGCGTTATACCGATTTGACCGCCGCGCCGCTCCTGTGCGCCGGCCTGATCGGCTATCGCACGTTGCGCATGGCGGGTGACCCGCGCAACGTCGGACTCTACGGCTTTGGCGCGGCCGCGCACATCATCGCTCAAATTGCCCGGCACGAGGGACGCCAGGTATTTGCCTTCACCCGCCCCGGCGACAGCGCCGCGCAGATGCTGGCGCGGCGTCTGGGCGCGGCATGGGCCGGCGGCAGCGACCAGGCGCCGCCGCAGGCACTGGACGCCGCGTTGCTGTTCGCACCGGTCGGCGCGCTGGTGCCGCTCGCGCTCGGTCATGTCAGAAAGGGCGGCATCGTCGTGTGCGGCGGCATTCACATGAGCGACATCCCGGCCTTTGCCTACGAACGCCTGTGGGGCGAACGGCGCATTTGCTCAGTAGCCAACCTGACCCGGGCCGACGGTCTCGCGCTGATGCGCGTGGCCGCTCGGATACCGCTCGAGATCGAGGCAACCGGCTATGCGTTGAGCCACGCCAACGAGGCGCTGAATGACCTGCGTGCGGGGCGCGTCACCGGCGCCGCGGTATTGCAGATGACTTGAGACGGCTTCCCGCGGCAGCAAGCATGCCGCGCTGCCATGGCGGCTGCGGGTGAAATTACCGCGCTTGACACAGATCATGGCAAACCTTGCGGCATCAGCGATCATTCAACAGACGGGCAGTCTTTTGCCCGACCTGCCCAAGTTACGAGATCTGCCATGCTGTACAAAAATATTTGCGTTCATCTGGATGACAGTCCCCATTGTCAGCAACGGCTGGCTTTGGCGGTGAAACTTGCAGCGCAGCATGACGCGCGCCTCACCGGCCTTTATATCGTGCCTCCGGTACGCGAGGTCGTGTTCGCGGCCGACATGGCCGTGGCGCTGCCGCCCGGCCCGTCGGGCGCGGGCCATATGGCGCAGCATGAGGCCAGCGTGAAGGAGCGATTCATTGCGCAATGCGAGCGCGTTGACGTGCGTCATACCTGGATCACCCCCGAAGGGATTGCCGTGCAAGCGGCATTGCGCGCAGCGCGCAACGCCGATTTGCTGATCGCGCGCCAATACGACCCGGATGACACGCATGCCGGGCTCGACCTGAACGCGCTCGAGACATTGGTCTTTTCGTCCGGCGTGCCGGTATTGATCGTCCCGACCAGGGTCACGCTGCCCGAACACCTGGATCGTGTGCTGATTGCCTGGAACGACAGCCGTGAAGCGCGGCGCGCGGTCACCGACGCGTTGCCGCTGCTGCTGTGCGCGTCGGCAGTGACGATCCTGGAAATCAACCGGCCCGAGATGACAGGCGAATCTTCGGCCGATGGCCTGGCCGGCTTGCTGGCGTGCCACCAGATCACCGCCCAGACCAGCCGCTTCGACGAAGACACCGACAGCAGCGACGGCGTGCTGCTGCTCTCCCAGGCCGAGGAACTGAAGGCCGATCTGGTGGTCATGGGCGCATATGGCCACGGTCGCCTGCGCGAACTGATGCTGGGCGGCGTCACGCGCACCATGCTGCGCTACATGACGACGCCGATCTTCGTATCGCACTGAAGACTGACCGGCGCGCCGGCATTCGGCCGCGCAAAAGAGAGCGCCGCGGTAACCCGCGGCGCTTTTGTTATAAGGCTGTCAGCCCCGGGGCAGGGACGTCATGGCGTGATGATCACTTTCAGCGCCTGGGTGACCGCGGCCTGGCCGAAGGTGCGATAGGCCTCGAGCGCATCATCCAGTTTGAAGCGATGGGTGATCAGCTTGAGAGGATCGAGCTTGCCGGCCTGCACGGTCTTGAGCAGCATCGGCGTGGAGGCGGTATCCACCAGACGCGTGGTGATCGCGATATTCCGGTCCCACAGCCGCTCCAGGTGCAAGTCCGCCTTGACGCCATGCACGCCGATATTGGCAATCACGCCGCCCGGCGCGATGATTTCCTCGCACAACTGAAAAGTGGCCGGCACGCCGACCGCCTCGATGGCGGTGTCAACGCCCGCGCCACCGGTCAGGCGCTGAATTTCCTTGAGCGGGTCGGATTGATCGGGGTCGATCGTTGCGCTCGCACCGAACCGGCTCGCCACCTCAAGCCGGGACGCGTCCCGGTCGATCACGATCAGTTGCGCCGGCGAGTAGAACTGGGCGGTCAACAAGGCAGCCAGCCCGATCGGCCCGGCGCCGACGATTGCCACCGTGCTACCGGGCTGCACCTTGCCATTGAGCACACCGCACTCGAAACCGGTCGGCAGGATATCGCTGAGCATGACCAATGCCTCCTCGTCAGCATTCGGCGGGATGCGATAAAGGCTGGTGTCGGCGTGGGGAATGCGGACATATTCGGCCTGCGTGCCATCGATGCGGTTGCCGAGAATCCAGCCGCCGGTCTCGCAGTGCGAGTACATGCCCTTGCGGCACGCCTCGCATTTGCCGCACGACGAAATGCACGAAATCAGGACATGGTCGCCCGGCATGAATGCGGTAACCGCGGTGCCGACCTGTTCCACGATTCCGACGCCCTCGTGTCCGAGCACGCGTCCCGGCGCGCAAGTGGGGACATCCCCTTTGAGAATGTGCAAATCGGTGCCGCAAATGGTCGTCTTGGTGACCTTGACGATCGCGTCCGTCGGAGCGTACAGCTCGGGGTGAGGACGCTCTTCCAGCGCCGGCTGGCCTGGGCCTCGATAGATCAATGCTTTCATCATGTAACCTCGTTCTCCCGGCAGGGAGCGTGTATGCGTCGAAGGGATTGCGTGACCAACTATTCGAACAGAATCGCATGCGCTGGCGCCGCTGCCTTGATAAAACGCAAATGATGCTCAGACGCGTGCGCCGGGTTGAACCCGGAATAATTGGCGTTGTTTGACCGAGGTCATAAGTAATGCTGTTGCCTTGCCCTATAAAGGAACCAGCAAGTGATGTCGATTGAATCCGCGCTTATCGCGCCAGCCCCGTCCGACCGGTTTTTCAGCCATGCTCATACCGACCCAAATCATTTTCCGCAATATTCCCAGCTCCGATGCCATCAGCGCCGAGGTGCTGAAGCAGCTCGACAAATTGCAGCGTTCCCGTCAAGAGATCCTTGGTTGCCATGTGACCATCGAAGCGCTCGACAAGCATCAGCACCAGGGCAGGCTATATCAGGTCAGGGTTCATTTGACGATGGCCAACGGCATGGCGGCGATCACGTGCGAGCACGCGGACGAGGACGCCTATGTGGCAGTGCGCGGCGCGCTCGAGGTCATATCGCGCGAATTGACGGAAAAGCAGCGCCGGGCGCGCGTGCGTTCCCGCCGGGCTGGCGCGCGGGTTCCAGCGAACGAGCAAAGCGACGTCGCAGCACTGGACATGCCCGGAGGTTGAAAGATGACGTCCATCACCCAGCACTACAAGGGCTATCTGATTCGCGCGCAGGCCAGCCTGGTCGGGCGCGGCGGGCCTCAGCGCCCGTCATATGCACGTCGTTACGTGCCCAGGGCGGTGGTGCGCTCCTGTCTCGACAAGCTGGGGCTGGGGCCGGCGCAGGACCAATGGCTGGAGATCCGTCCGCATGAAATGCCGGACGACAATCCCTACCGGGCGATGCAGCGGGCCGTGCAATACGCCCGACAGTACATCGATGCACTCGACGACGAACTGTCGGGCTTGCGCGCCAGGCAAAATGACGCGCAGCGCTGTTATTTGACGCAAAAGTCGATCTAGCGCGATGCTGCGCTCAGCATGCGGGGGCTTCCCGGCGCTCGGCGCGCCACTGCTCGATCAGTTCGAACAGGAGGGACGGCCGGGATTCGTTAAAAATCCGCCACATCCAAGCCTAACTTACTGATGTGAAAGAGAATTGGCGGGTCTTCTCGAAGACTCAGTGCTTCGTCGCGTGCGCTGGTACGTCTCCCATTACCGAGCCGATGCCATGCTCGTCAATCTCGTTGAATGCTTCGGCAAGCGCAGCGCTATCGGTTGGGAATAATTCTTCCCATACGGCGGACGTGCCGAATGAATCGATGATTTCCAGTATCCAGCCTTTGCAGCTTCCGTTTTCGGACTGGTAGATATGCACGTCGACAGAAGTGTCACCGCGAGTGACACGCGTGGAGAGTGGGGATAACTCAAGCGGGTTGAACGCGTCTTCTGTTGAAGGGTCTAGCGAACCGACGAGGAACAGCTCTTCGTACTCTTCTTCGTTTTGCTCATCCAGATTGCTACGTCCAGTCTGTCGGTTTGTCGCTGCTTTCGGCCTTGAAATCACTGAGACAATATGCGGGCGTTCGCCCCGTTCCATCAATTTCCGGCGGTCCTCGCACCAGTATCGATGGATATTGAGTACTGAGACCTTAAGCAAGTTTGGAAACGACCGGCGTTGCCCGGTCGTGTAATCGCGCTGCATCAGATCTTCGTACCCGGCGGCTGTCCCGTACAGCAGGATGACGTTGAACCAGCTGGGGTGTAGCTCCATCAGTGGTTCCCAAGCCTTCCTGTCAATGTCGATGCCTTTGCAATAGCCCTCGCACCATTCGTCGAAGATGAAGATCTCCTCACCTTTCCACTCGGTCGTGTATAGCGGAGGCTCAAACAGATCGGGACACTCGTTCAGTGTGCGGTTGATGTCATTCCAGTACTGGACGATCAATCCGGTGATCTTGCGCGCCCGCCCTGGGGACAGGAATCTGGGCTGACGGGTTGCCTGCCTGGCATCCCAAACCCACGGAAGGATCGCACTCGGCATGATCATGTTCGGACCAGAAATGATCGCCGTCAAAAAACCGTGCAGCATGACGACATCCATCGCATCGTCGCAAACGGCATCGCTCGAAAGGAACTGCTCGAGGAAATCAAGCTCCTCGTCAGTCAGCGCTTCGTCGAATTCGGGATCGGACTTCATTAACTTCCCACAGTGGTACACGGTAGAGTCGATGCCGACGGCCTGTGAAGCCGTCATTGTCGTTGATGCGAAACCTTGTGCAGCGCCTGTACGCAGGCACATCGGTGAACGTACGCGGATGGCCATATTTTACCCGATGGAGCACTGGGCAGATCGGGGCGCTGGCCAGTACAAGGATGGATTCTTAATGCAACCCTATCGCTAACCCTTATTATCGACAGGGGTACATTTTTCGATGAAACTTCCGTTTCGGGAAACGTGCGACACCTTGACGTGCCGCTCCCCGGCCATCACGTTGCCTATAATCGCCAGATGCCGAACGTACCGTTGCCCCCGTCCTTTCCTGACACCGCGTCCCTGTCCGCGCTACGCGCGTGGTACGCAGGCGTCGGCGCGCGCGCGGCGGTCGAACGTTATTGCCCGCAGGCGCTCGAAGGCGGCCGGTCTGCGCGCGGCGTGATCGGCCAGATTCGCCGGCAGATTGCCGGTTTCGCCCTCAGCCGGCATCGCGCCGATCTGGCCCGGCTGTTCCAGTGCGCGGTGGGCGAACGGTCCCGTCACCGCAAGGCTGCGACCCGGGCACTGGATATCCTGCCAACGCTTGCGATCCCGCAACCGCAGGTGAGCGATGCGGTCGATGTCTGGCTGCCAGCCCGTGTTGTCCGCATGCTGCATCAGCATGGCATCCGGTCGCTGGCTGATCTGACCGTGCGCATCCCTCGTCGGCAACGCTGGTGGCGCACGATTGCCGGACTCGGCGTGCGCAGCGCACGTCATATTGAGGCCTTCTTTGCCTCTCACCCGGCACTCACCGAGCGCGCCCGCGCGCTGATCGTGGTGGCGACGCCGGAACCCGTGGTGCCGTGGGAAAACATTCGCGTGCCACATGACGTCGATGGCTCGCGTGGCGTCTTCCGAGCTCCCAGGTCCATGTGTGCGCTCGAGGCCAACAACGACTATCAGGCGATCAGCGCCTGGCTCGAACGGCACGAAGCCGCCGAAACGCAGCGCGCCTATCGCCGGGAAGCCGAGCGCCTGCTGCTCTGGGCGATTGCCGATCGCGGCCGCGCGCTGTCTTCGCTCACGAGCGAGGATGCGACCGCTTACCGTGCCTTCTTGCGCCATCCCACACCCCGCGCCCGGTGGGTCGCGCCGGCGCGCCCGCGATCGTCGTCCGAATGGCGGCCGTTCACGGGCGCGTTGTCGCCAGATTCCATCGCCTATGCGCTCTCAGTTCTGAGTGCAATGTTTCGCTGGCTGATCGAGCAGCGCTATGTGCTCGCGAATCCGTTTGCCGGCCTCAGGGTGCGCGGCGCGCAGCGCAATGGTGAGCTGGACATCTCGCGTGCCTTTACGGCCGGAGAATGGGAGTTGATCCGCACGATTGCCGATGGCCTGGAATGGTCGCATGGCTGGGCGGTTCCCGCCGCGCAGCGTCTGCGCTTTCTGCTCGATTTCGGTTACGCGACCGGCCTGCGCGCAGGCGAACTGGTCAGCGTTACACTCGGCGGCATCATGACCGGCACGCGCGGCGAGCGGTGGCTTCACCTCACCGGTAAGGGGGCGAAGGCTGGCAAGGTGGTGCTGCCGCCGCTCGCACGATTTGCGTTGGACCAGTACCTGATGCAGCGCGGTCTGCCCGTGAGCCCCGCACGCTGGGCACCGGATACGCCGCTGCTCGGCCATCTCGATGAACCCGGCGGCATCACCACGCCGCGTCTGAGGGAGGTGCTGCGCCGGTTCCTCCGGACCGCCGCCGACGCAATTCGGGCCGACCACCCGGCACTCGCCGACAAGCTGCAGCGCGCGACGCCACACTGGCTGAGGCACACGCACGCAACGAATGCTCTCGCACAGGGCGCCACGCTGACGACCGTGCGCGACAATCTGCGTCACGCGTCGCTCACAACGACCTCGATCTACCTGAACGACGACGAAGTTCAGCGTACCCGGCAGATCGAGCATATCTTTGCGCGGCGGCAGCCAACGTGACGACTGTCCACGAGACCATCTATCCGGTGCTGCCTGCGGAGCCGGGCGCGGCGGAGCTGAAAGTGGCGTTCACGCCGAGTGCCGCGGAAATCCGCTTCGTGCGCCGCCAATCTCGGCAGGAAGCCTCCGCCGTATTGCTCATGGTGCAGTTGAAGCTGCTGCAGCGTCTCGGTTACTTCCCGATGCTCGCGGAGGTGCCGCCCGCCATTATCGATCACATCCGGACGTCGATGCGGGCCCGCATCCTGTCCCGGACGGCGATCGCACGGTATGACGTGTCGGGCACCCGTATTCGTCACCAGAGACTGCTGCGCGGCTGGCTTGACATCCGGGCGTTCGATGCGAGTGAGGGGGCGTCGCTTGCTGAACTGGCATCGGCGGAAGCCCGGACAAAGATCGAACTGCCCGATATCATCAACGTGCTGATCGAGGAACTGGTCCGGCGCCGGTATGAGTTGCCGCCACTGGCAACGCTGCAGCGCATCGCCACGCAGGCGCGCAACGATCACAACGAGGCGATCTATGGGGCCATCACCGACGCACTCGACTCAGCACTCGTCGAGCGCATCGACGCGCTTCTCGTCGTCAAGGCCGGCAAGTCCGGTTGGGACGATCTGAAACAGGAGCCGAAGCGACCCGCCGCGCGGGCGATCGCCAGCTTCCTCAAACATATCAACGGAATCAGGACACTGGCGGAAGGCTTGCCGGCGCCACCCTCGATCCTGTCTGTTAGCAAGCGAGCCCAACTGGTCACCGAAGCGCGGGCCCTGGACATCGCGGAACTGCGTTCGCTCAAGGCCGCGAAGCGTCACGCGCTTGCGGTACTGTTCATCCAGGCGCAGTTGCAGACGGCGCTTGATGACGTCGCTGAGATCTTCATCAAGGTGGTGCGCAAGCTAGAGTCCTACGCAAAGGTCCGACTGAAAAAATACCAGCTTGAACACGCCGGTATGCTGGAGGGGCTGGTCGGGCAGTCCCGGGACGTCCTGCAGATTCTCCAGGATGAGGGCGTACCGGAACCTAAGCGGTTATCGAAAATTCGCAAGGCGCTCGGCGACCCGGCCGAAGCGCTCGAGCAATGCAACGAGCACATCGCTTATGCCGGGCAGTTCGATCTGCCGTTTATGCTCGTGCCGTACCGTACCCAGCGCTCGCTGCTGTTCCAGTGCCTGGACGTGCTGCCGCTGCAATCGAGCTCGCAGGACCGCGCGGTGCTGGTCGCGCTCGCGTGGCTGCAAGGTTTCCGCAACGCGCACCGCGAATACCTGCTGCTGACCGATAACGACCTCGCGAACCTGCCGCTGGACTGGTTGCCGGAGAAGTGGGAGCGCGCGGTGTTCCCGCACGGCCGGGACAGCCGGATGCTGCACCGCCGGTTCTTCGAGCTGGGTGTCTTCAGCCAGATCATGCGGGAACTCAATTCCGGCGACCTCTATGTGGAGGGTAGCGACCGCTTCGACGATTATCGGGTGCATCAGGTTACCGACGATGAATTCCGGCGTGAACTGCCGCGCTACTGCGAGATCGTGGGCTTGCCCACGGACGGCAAGAGCTTCGCGAAGGATCTGCGAGACAGGCTGAACGCGGCGCTCGACGAGGCCGATACGAACTTCCCGGCGAATGACAGCATCGAGTTTGTCAATGAGGAACTCGTCATCCACAAGCCGGGCAAGAAGCCCGAGCCGCCGAACCGCACGCTGATCGATCAGGCCATCACGGCATCGATGCCGCAGCTAACCATCCTGGATCTCCTCACCGAAACCGAGCAGTGGCTCGACCTACATAAACTGTTTGGACCGCTATCCGGGTTTGACGCGAAGATCGATGATCCGCGCAAGCGTTTCATCACGACGCTGTTCTGCTACGGTTGCAACCTGGGGCCGAGCCAGACGGCGCGCTCGGTGAAAGGGCTCACTCGCAAGCAGGTCGCCTGGCTGAACCTGAAACACGTCACGGAGGAGCGGCTCGATAAGGCGAACGTGAAGGTGATCAACGCATACAACCAGTTCGCGTTGCCAAAATACTGGGGCAGCGGCAAGCGCGCGTCGGCCGACGGTACCAAGTGGAGCCTGTACGAGCAGAACCTGCTGTCCGAGTATCACGTTCGCTATGGGGGATACGGCGGGATCGGCTACTATCACGTATCCGACATGTACATCGCGCTGTTCAGTCACTTCATCCCGTGCGGCGTCCACGAAGCCGTCTACATCCTTGATGGACTGATCCTGAACGGCGCCGACGTCAAGCCCGATACGATCCACGGCGATACGCAGGCGCAAAGCGGTCCGGTCTTCGGTCTGTCGTACGTGGTGGGCATCAACCTAATGCCGCGCATGCGCAACATCAAGGACCTCGTGCTGTACAAGGCGGACCGGCGGCGCAAATACAAGCACATTGACAGCTTGTGCCGTCAGGCGATTGACTGGGCACTAATCGAACGTCATTATGCCGACATGATGCGCGTTGCAGTGTCGATCAAGGCAGGCAAGATGACGCCGTCGACGATCCTGCGCCGTCTCGGATCGGAGAGCACGAAAAACAAGCTCTACTTCGCATTCCGGGAGTTGGGGCGCGTGATCCGGACGCTGTTTCTGCTGAAATATCTCAATGAACCGGACCTGCGTCGCACGATTCACGCGGCGACCAACAAGAGCGAGCAGTTCAACGACTTCGCTCAGTGGCTGATGTTCGGTGGCGAAGGCGTGATAGCCGAAAACGTCCGACACGAGCAGCGCAAGGTGATCAAGTACAACCACCTCGTCGCGAACATGGTGATCCTGTACAACGTGCAGTGGATGTCGCGCAAACTGAAGGAACTGCAGGAAAAGGGGCATCCGGTCGATGCTGCGGTGCTCAAGGTGCTATCGCCGTACCGGCGCGAGCACATCAACCGGTTCGGGGACTATCTGCTGGATCTCTTGCGCTCCGTCCCACCGCTCGACCCGACGATTGATTTCGCATTCAAATCAGCAGCTTAGGCCGACATGTGGCGGATTTTTAACGAATCCCGGCCAGGCCTCGACCAGTTCCCGAAGTGGTTCTCTATGCCCGAACTGAAGAGCCGGTTGCAGTGTCGCATTCGTACTCACTTATATAAGAGGACGGTTGCCGATTGACTCGGGAACGGCATGCGCGACGTCCCAGAATGTCACTTTCGGCACGCCCTGGCCGCAGAAACGGCAACGCCACGGTTGCGACCCACGGAGAATGCGTTTCACTTGGCTGGCGAAGTCGACCTGGTCGAACGTGGGGTCTCCTCGTTTTCAGTGCAATAAGTGACGGTACGAAAAGCTAGCACTGGCGCGGAGGTGGTGTTGGTAGATCGTTGATTTCATTGACTTTCCTGTTCACTTTCAAATCTGCGATT
>NZ_SCSK01000020.1 GCF_004297875.1 Pandoraea sp.
CAAATGCCGGTGGCCTTCACTTCAATCAGCACTTCGCCCGCGCGCGGGCCCTCCAGATCGACCTCCTCGATCGTCAACGGTTTGCCCGCTTCCCAGGCGATGGCGGCGCGTGTTTTCATCGGTATCTGTCCTCGGCGTCATTGATCAAAAATTCAACCATACACCAGATGCCTGGCCATGCGCATGCGTGGTTCGATTTCGTGACGCACACTGAACGAACTTTGTCGCATGGAAAAACAACAGGGCCGCGCCACCGGCACGGCCCTGGGCTCTCCAGGCGCGGAATCAGCGCTTATACAGATCCCACGCTTGGCGCCACACAAGCCCTTGGCCCGGCTCGTAGAAACGTGCCGACTTGCTGCACCAGCCGGTGAACGGCCATGGCTTGCATTGATACAGCCTGGCGTCGCGACCGCGAACGACGTCGCCAGCCTGGTAGGCAGTCCCTTCCTTATAGGCCGGATACTGCTGCCCCTGGTCAGCGCCCTGCTCGACCGTCAGCATGTGCTCGGCGTGCGCCTCGATGCTGTTATCCCAGCCTTCCTTGGTCGCCACGGCGGTCATGAGCACTTTGTGCTGGCCCACTGCCTTCGGAGTGAATTGCCACGCCTTGTCGCGCGTGCCGGTCCCTGTGGCCACTTCATTGCCCGTTGCATCGAGCACGCGCCACTGGAAGGTCAGCGCGAAATCCATGACGTCACGCACTCGCCCGCCAAGGGTGACGGTCTCGCCAGTCTTGGCCTTGGCAGGCGCGCGCACGGCCGCCAGCCGCTTATCGACCCGGAATGCATGCACGGTTGAGTCGCTTGCGCCGGTGCGGCGGTCCGACACGGTAAGCTTGAACTTGAAGGTGCCGTCCTGCAGACCGCCGGGCACCGTGAAGGTGGTGCGCGCGCTGCGCGTATCGGCGATCGTCAGCGTTTGCGGACCATCGATCTGCTCCCACAGATACTGCGCGGTGCCGCACTGGGCCACCTTGCCCTCGAGCGGAACTTGCACGTCGCGGCGATAACCACCATCCATCCGCTGCGGCGAAGTCACCGCTGCCTTGATCCCGGAAATGTCGCACTTCCTCGACAGATCGTAGCGAATATCGCTGTCGCGATTCTCCCAGATCGGCTCGACCAAAGGCGTCAGTTGCAGCGACTCGATTTGCTGACGCGTCTGGGGATCGATAAACACTCCCCATTTTTCAAAGAACGGCAGCAGGTTGTAGCCGGAGTGCACGCTGGCTTGATGCATGAAAAGTTGCAGCATCTCCTTGACCTGGCCATAGGGGTCCGTTGGCAGTTTCACACCTTTTGCAGCCATGTCACGGTAGGCGGTGCCAATGTCGGCCAGCAATTGTTTGCCGAAGGTCAAATGCAGTTGCCATGCCATTGCGGCCTGAAAGTGGGGCGTCAGGCGATCGAAATCACGTTTTTCGCTGGCGAAATAGCGCTTCAAGCTTTCCCAGGTGCCTTGAATTTCATAGCGCGATGGCTGGCCGAGCCATTGCTGCAGGTATAGCGCGCCGAGATCATCGACGTCATAGGCCGCGCCGCGCCACTTCATTGGCTTGGGCATGTATTGATGCCCAAGCGCCCCCCAGATGGTCCACGCACTGCGCGTGAGCGCATCCCTGGCAATCATGCGCGCCGCGCCATCGTCGGTATACAGGCGGACGCCCTCCATCACGATGACATCGTGGCCCTGCCTGGTGCCGTTATATGCGTCGACGATGCGCATCGGTCGCGGATCCAGCCGGTGAGGTGGGGTTTTATCGGCGCCAACGCCGTATAGCGTTTGCACGCCGGGCACGATCCGGTCCCAGGTGCGCAGCAGCTCCGAAGGGTCGGCCAGTTGCCTGGCATGCGACGCACGAACGGTAATGGCCACGTGCTGCCCCACCAGTTCGACATACTGCGCATCGGCATAAGTCGCCAGCATCTCCTGCCATTGCGCATTGGTGTGCTTGCCCAACACGAAGTGCGGCAAGGCGCGGCCTCCTTCGCGCAGGGTCACCGTCATTGGGTGCCTGGTCGGCGCGTGTTCATAAACGATATTGACGATGCCGTCTTTCTCCACGGCGATACGGTTTTCTCCCTTGAGCAGTTTGATTTTCTGCGCATAGTGATAGTGCTCGGTATTGTCGGTGGGATGAAGAATCCACACTTCCAGAGGCACGCCCGGTGCAACGCCGGCGTCGTCAAAATCGATCACCATGGTGTCGCCCGCCTTGACCCAGTAGCCCGTGGTTTGAAACGGGTTGCGCGAGTGCGAGGTCAGGTCGGCGTCGCGCATGGCGCCTTCGGACTCATATTGCTTCACTTCAATGTGGCGCGCGGGCACGATGCTGCCGGCCCGCTCGGCCGCACTGCCGGACCCGCCATGCATGCCGGCGGTGGATTGCTCCGCCGCCGAGGCGGGTGTGGCGCCTAGAACGGCGGCGGCCACTAATGCGGCGACGCCGACACGCGCCCAATGTGCACGGTAAACTTGACTTGCTTTCATAAACGTTCAGTTTCCTTTCGAGAGATAAATCACGACCGCCCTATCGGCCGCAACTCACCTCGAATTTTTCGCTCTCCGATACGAAACCCCCAGACGACTTCCGGCATTCGCGCGGCCGAAAGTGCCGGCCAGGACGTCAGAAATCTCGCGGAAACAGAGGAGTTTTCCTGCCCGACGACGGCGTCGGATGGCCGGCACGGGGTGCGCCAGCGATGCCGGGCCGGTACAATTGGGGGATTCAAGCCCCGTGAGGATCCGACGATGAATGCCCTCGAAGTGCGCAACTATTTGCTGGGTTTGCAGGAGCAGATCGTGTCCACCCTGTCCCGCCTGGACGGCACGCCGTTCGTGCAGGACGACTGGCAGCGCCCGGCCGACGGCGCGTTGCGCGGCGACGGCAAGACCCGGGTGCTGGAGAATGGCAAGCTATTCGAGCGGGCCGGCGTGAATTTCTCTCATGTGCAGGGAGATCGCCTGCCGCCGTCGGCCAGCGCGGCTCGGCCGGAGCTGGCCGGACGCGGCTTCGAGGCGCTCGGCGTGTCGCTCGTGCTGCATCCGCGCAATCCCTATTGCCCGACCGTGCATATGAATGTGCGCATGCTGGTCGCCACGCAGGACGGGCAGACGCCGGTTTTCTGGTTCGGTGGCGGTATGGACCTGACGCCGTACTATGGGTTCGAGGAGGACTGCCGCCATTTCCACCTGACTTGCAAGGTCGCGCTCGACCCGTTCGGCACCGAACTCTATCCGCGCTTCAAGCAGTGGTGCGACGAATATTTCTTTCTCAAGCACCGCAATGAACCGCGTGGCATCGGAGGTATTTTCTTCGACGACCACTGCACGCCTGATTTCGCCCGGAGTTTTGCCATGGTGCAGAGCGTGGGCAATGCTTTCCTGCAGGCGTATCTGCCGATCATCGAGCGCCGCAAGGCGATGGCGTACGGCGAGCGCGAGCGCGACTTCCAGGCTTTCCGGCGCGGCCGCTATGTCGAATTCAATCTTGTCTACGATCGCGGCACGCTGTTCGGCCTGCAGTCGGGCGGGCGCACCGAGTCGATCCTGGTGTCGATGCCGCCCGTCGTAAAATGGCGTTATGACTGGCAGCCGATTCCCGGTTCGCTCGAAGCCAAGCTCTACACCGACTATCTGATCCACCGCGAGTGGGTATAAACGTCGCCCTTCCAGCAACTCATCACGGCCATGCCATTGCAGCAACCCCCTTCCTCGCCGATTCGCCGCATTGGCCTGCTGGGCGGCACGTTCGATCCGATCCACGCCGGCCATCTGGCGCTGGGCGAATTGTTCGCCGCGACGCTGGCGCTCGACGAGCTGATCCTGATGCCGGCCGGGCAGCAGCCGCAGAAGCATGACAGTACGCCCGCGCAGCATCGTCTGGCGATGACCCGACTGGCCGCCGCGGTGTTGGCCGAACGCCTGCGGCGCGCCTGCCTGGCAACGACGCTGCGCGTGAGCACGATGGAAATCGAGCGCGAGGGTCCGAGTTACACCATCGACACCTTGCGCGAGTTGCGCCGGCAACTCGGACCGGATGCGTCGCTGACGCTGCTGATCGGGTCCGACCAGTTGCTGCGACTGGACACCTGGCACGAATGGCAACGGCTGTTCGATACCGCGCATATCGGCGTGGCAGCGCGCCCGGGCTTCGACTGGCGCAGCGCGCCGCCGGCGGTGCGCGCGGCCATCGCCGCACGCGGTGCCGACGCCGACACGGTACAATCGAGCCCCTGCGGCCACATTTTGCTGGACGACTCGCTGGCCATCGACATTTCGGCTACCGACCTGCGCGCCGAACTCGCCAGAATGAACGATTCGCGCCGGCCAGCAGGCGCTGCCGCCGACCTGCTGGCGCCCATCCTGGATTACATCCGGGCGCACCACCTTTATCGCACCTGACCAATCATTGCCATGGATATCCGCAAACTGCAGCGCACCATCGTGGATGCGCTGGAAGACGTCAAAGCCCAGGACATCGTCGTATTCAACACCGAGCACCTGACCTCGCTGTTCGATCGCGTCATCATCGCCAGCGGCACGTCCAACCGCCAGACCAAGGCACTGGCCGCCAGCGTGCGCGACAAGGTCAAGGAAGCCGGCGGGGAGATCATCGCCATCGAGGGCGAGGACGTCGGCGAATGGGTTCTGGTCGACTGCGGCGACGCGGTTGTCCATATCATGCAGCCGACCCTGCGCCAGTATTACAACCTCGAAGAAATCTGGGGCGGCAAGCCGGTACGGCTGCGCATGGCGGCCAAGAGCGGGCCGGCCATGGCCGCCGCCGATGACGAGGAGGACGAGGCCGCCGCGGCGCCAGTCAAGGCGCGCGCGGGCCGCGCCACCGGCCGCAAGGCCTGAGCCCGCTTCGATGCGGCTGGTGATCGTAGCGGTCGGGCACAAGATGCCCGACTGGATCGAGACGGGCTTCGGCGAGTATGCCAAGCGCATGCCGCCGGAACTGCGCATCGAACTCAAGGAAATTCGCCCGGAACAGCGCTCGTCGGCCAAAACCGCGCAGACCGTGATGGCCCTCGAGCGGCAACGTATCGAAGCAGCCCTGCCGCGTGCCGGCCGGCTGATCGCGCTGGACGAGCACGGGCGCGATCTGACGACCGTGGCGCTCTCGCAGCGGCTGGAGCAATGGCAACAGGACGGTCGCGACGTCGCCTTCGTGATCGGCGGCGCCGACGGCCTGGACCCGGCGCTCAAGTCCGGCGCCGACATGCTGCTGCGCGTATCGAGCCTGACGCTGCCGCACGGCATGGTGCGCGTGCTGCTCGCCGAGCAGTTGTATCGCGCCTGGAGCATCACGGCCAATCATCCCTATCACCGCGCCTGAACAGACGCGCTGCGCCGATGCTGCCGGATCGCCCGGCACGCTATTGAAATGCCATACAAACATGGTAGGCTACGCGCGCCAACGTCCGCTGGGGCGGACGCGGTTTTCCGTTCAATCTGAGGAGATTGGGATGAAGAAAAATACACTGCGCCTGGCTTGCCTGAGCGCCGTTCTTGCTTTGGGGCTTTGCCGCACGGCAAGCGCCGTCACCGAAATTCAGTTCTGGCATTCGATGGAGTCGGCACTGGGCGATCGCGTCAACGATATCGCCAAGGAGTTCAACGCCTCGCAGACCCAATACAAGATCGTCCCGATCTACAAGGGCAACTACGAGCAAAGCATGGCGGCAGGCATTGCCGCCTATCGCGCCGGCGACCCGCCGGCCATTTTGCAGGTCTACGAAGTCGGCACCGCAACCATGATGGGCGCCGGCAAGGCGATCAAGCCGGTCTGGCAAGTCATGAAGGATGCCGGCGTGCCTTTTAACGAGAGCGCCTTCGTGCCGACGGTCGCCAGCTATTACAGCGACAGCCACAATCATTTGATCTCGATGCCGTTCAACAGCTCCACACCGGTGCTGTACTACAACAAGGATGCCTTCAAGAAGGCAGGCCTGGACCCCAACAAACCGCCGCGCACCTGGGCCGACGTGGCTGCCGACGCCGCCAGGCTCAAGGCTTCGGGCATGTCATGCGGATTCACCACCGGCTGGCAGGGTTGGGTGCAGATCGAGAATTACAGCGCCTGGCATGGCCTGCCGATCGCCACCAAAAACAACGGCTTCGACGGCACGGACGCCGTGCTCGAATTCAACGGCCCGCAGCAGGTCAAGCACATCGCCTTCCTGGCGAATATGGTCAAGCAGGGCACCTTCACCTACGTGGGACGCAAGGACGAAGCGACGTCGAAGTTCTACAGCGGCGACTGCGGCATCATGACCACCAGTTCGGGCGCGTTGGCCAACATCGAGAAATACGCCAAATTCAAATATGGCGTCGGCATGATGCCGTATGACGCGGATGTGAAGGGCGCGCCGCAAAACGCCATCATCGGCGGCGCCAGCCTGTGGGTGATGGGCGGCAAGTCGGCCAACGTCTACAAGGGTGTGGCTGAGTTCCTGCAGTTCCTGACCTCGCCCGAAGTCGCCGCGAAGTGGCATCAGGACACAGGCTACCTGCCGGTGACCAAGGCCGCTTATGAGTTGACGCAAAAGCAGGGCTATTACGCCAAGCATCCGGGCGCCGACGTGGCCATCAAGCAGATGCTCTTCAAACCGCCGCTACCGTTTACGCGCGGCCTGCGTCTGGGTAATATGCCGCAAATCCGCACGGTGGTCGACGAAGAGCTCGAAGCCGTCTGGAGCGGCAAGAAGACCGCCAAGCAGGCGCTCGACTCTGCGGTCAGCCGCGGCAATGTGCTGCTGCGGCGGTTCCAGCAGTCCGGCGGCTAAGCGCCGCCAGATCGCGATTCGGCGAATCGCGATCGACCCCTGCGGCGGGGCCGGTGGCCCCGCCGTCTCGCCCTTGAAGATCGAAGACCATGACGCAAACCTCCCGCGAGCGCCCGCGCTTTGGCACTGGTTGGCTGCCCTACGCCCTGGTGGCGCCACAGATGCTGATTACCGTGATCTTTTTCCTGTGGCCGGCTGGCGAGGCGCTGTGGCAATCGACCTCATCGCAGGATGCGTTCGGTCTTTCGACCCGGTTTGTCGGTCTGGGCAATTTCACCGCGCTATTCCACGACCCGCTTTATCTCGCCTCATTCAAGACCACCATGCTGTTCAGCGGCATGGTGACTTTTTTCGGCCTGACCATTTCGCTGCTGCTCGCGGCAATGGCCGACCGCGTCACCCGCGGCGCGCGCCTGTATCAGGCGCTGTTGATCTGGCCCTATGCAGTCGCCCCGGCGATTGCCGCGGTCATGTGGGCGTTCCTGTTCAACCCCAGCATCGGCATCGTGGCCTACGGGCTGGGCAAGCTCGGAATCGCCTGGAATCACGCGCTCAATGGCGGGCAGGCGATGTTCCTGGTGGTGCTGGCCTCGGTGTGGAAGCAGATCAGCTATAACTTCCTGTTTTTCTACGCCGGCCTGCAAGCGATTCCGCGCTCGCTGATCGAAGCCGCCGCAATCGACGGCGCCGGCCCGGTGCGCCGCTTCTTCGCCATCGCGCTGCCACTGCTCTCGCCGACCACGTTCTTCCTGCTGGTTGTGAATCTGGTCTACTCGTTCTTCGATACTTTTCCGGTGATCGATGCGGCCACCGGCGGGGGCCCCGGCCAGTCGACCGACACCCTGATCTACAAGATCTATTCCGAGGGCTTCCAGGGGCTGGACCTCGGCAGTTCTGCCGCGCAGTCGGTGATCCTGATGAGCATCGTCATCGTCCTGACGGTGATCCAGTTCCGCTTCGTCGAGCGCAAGGTGCAATACGCATGATCGAAAATCGCAAGGGGCTCGACCTGTTCTGCCACGCCATGCTGATCGCCGGCGTGCTGATGGTCCTGTTTCCGCTGTATGTGGCGTTCGTTGCTGCCACCATGAACGAGACACAGATCTTCAACGTGCCGCTGTCGCTGATTCCGAGCACGCATCTGTTGCACAATATCGCGACGGTCTGGCGGCAAGGCGCGGGCGATGCGGCCACGCCGTTCGGCATGATGCTGGGCAACAGCCTGATCATGGCGCTGACGATCACCGTCGGCAAGATATCGGTATCGATCCTGTCGGCCTATGCGATCGTCTATTTCCGATTCCCGCTGCGCAACCTGTTTTTCTGGCTGATTTTCATCACGTTGATGCTGCCGGTCGAAGTACGCATTTTCCCCACCGTGCAGGTCATCTCCGATCTGCACATGATCAACACGTATGCGGGCCTGACCGTGCCGCTGATTGCCTCGGCCACCGCCACCTTTCTGTTCCGGCAATTTTTCATGACGCTGCCCGACGAATTGATCGAAGCCGCCCGCATCGACGGGGCGGGACCGATGCGCTTCTTCTTCGACGTCGTGTTGCCGCTGTCCAAGACGAACATCGCCGCGTTGTTCGTGATCACCTTTATTTACGGCTGGAATCAGTATCTATGGCCGATCCTGGTAACCAACGTGCCCAACATGACGACTGCCGTGATCGGCATCAAGAGCATGATCGGCGGCGGCGACACGGCCACCCAATGGCAATTGGTGATGAGCGCCACGCTGCTGGCGATGCTGCCGCCGCTGCTGGTGGTGATCGTGATGCAACGCTGGTTCGTCAAGGGCCTCGTGGATACCGAAAAATGACCGCCACGCCCGCGCGCCCTGCGCCCGACTCCTTCTCGCCCGATCTCCGATAATTTCAGCGCCATGGCAAAACTCTCGCTCAGCGACGTCAAGAAATCCTACGATGGCAAGCATTTCGTGCTGCACGGCATTGATATCGCCATCGACGACGGCGAATTCGTCGTGATCGTCGGCCCGTCCGGCTGCGGCAAATCGACCCTGCTGCGCATGGTGGCCGGTCTCGAAAGCGTCAGCGCCGGCGATATTCACATTGGCGAGAAGCGGGTCAACGCGCTCGAACCGAAGGATCGTGACATCGCCATGGTGTTTCAGAACTACGCGCTGTATCCGCACATGGACGTGTTCGCCAACATGGCCTATGGCCTGAAGATCCGGCGCATGGATCCGGCCACCATCCGGCAGCGGGTCGAGAACGCCGCGCGCATCCTGGAGCTCGAGCCGCTGCTCGGACGCAAGCCGCGCGAGCTCTCGGGCGGCCAGCGCCAGCGGGTGGCAATGGGCCGCGCCATCGTGCGCGAGCCGGCCGTTTTCCTGTTCGATGAGCCGCTCTCGAATCTCGATGCCAAACTGCGCGTGCAAATGCGCCTGGAAATCAAGCGGCTGCACGCGCGGCTGGCGACCACCAGCCTGTACGTGACGCATGATCAGGTCGAGGCCATGACGCTGGCCAATCGGGTGATCGTGATGAACCAGGGACATGCCGAACAGATCGGCACCCCGGTGGAGGTCTACGAGCGCCCCGCCACGCTGTTCGTCGCGAGCTTCATCGGCTCGCCGGCGATGAATCTGCTGCGCGGGAGTGTCCAGGCCGAGGGCAAATGCTTCACCGTGGCCGGCGGCGGCCCGGCCTTGCCGCTGCCGCAACCGATGCCGGCGCTGGCCGGGCGCAACCTGGTGCTGGGCGTGCGGCCCGAGCATCTGCTGCCCGCCGGAACGACGCAACCCGGCGAGCCCGGCGCCGCACCCATCGAGTTGCCGGTCGACACATGCGAGCTGCTGGGCGCCGATAATCTCGCGCACGGCCGATGGGGCGAACAGGACGTGATCGTGCGCCTGCCCCACGAGCTGCGACCGGGTGCCGGCGAGGTGCTGCGACTGGCTCTGCCGGCGCGCAACCTGCATATTTTCGACGCCGACAGCGGCAAAAGGATCGAATCGTGAGCCAGTCCGCCCCGAACACATGGCCTTATCCGCGTATCGTCGCCCATCGCGGCGGCGGCACGCTGGCGCCGGAAAATACCCTGGCGGGGTTCGATACCGGCGCACGCCTGGGCCTGCGCATGGCCGAATGCGACGCGAAGTTGTCGGCCGACAATGTCGTCTTCCTGTTGCATGACGACACGGTGGACCGTACCAGCAATGGTCACGGCGCCGCCGCTGCCATGCCCTATCAGTCGATTGCCGCGCTCGATGCCGGCGCGTGGTTTTCACCGGCCTTCGCCGGCGAGTCCATGCCCACGCTCGAGGCGGTCGCACGGCGCTGCGCCGAGCGGCACATGGCCATCAATATCGAGATCAAGCCTTGCCCTGGCCGCGACACCGAGACCGGCCGCATCGTCGCGGGCCAGGCCGCCGTGCTTTGGCGGGATCAGACCGCGCCGCTGCTGTCGTCCTTTTCCTACGCGGCGCTGGCCGCCGCGGCCAGCGCCGCGCCCAACCTGCCGCGCGGATTGCTGTTCGAAGCGGTGCCGCCGGACTGGCGCGAGCAATGCGCGAGTCTGGCTTGCGTTTCGCTGCACGCCAGCCATCGCCACCTCAGTGCCGAGCTGGTCGCGCAAGTCAAGGCAGCCGGTTTGTATCTGCTGGCCTATACTGTCAACGAACCCGACCGCGCCCGGGAACTTGCCCGCTGGGGTGTCGATGCGATCTGCACCGATCGCATCGACCTGATCGGCGCCGATTTTCTTGCCTCATGACCGTGCCATCGATTTACCTCGCCTCGCAAAGTCCACGTCGCCAAGAGCTGCTGCGGCAGTTCGGCGTCAGCTATGAATTGCTGCTGCCCGCCAACGACGAAAACACCGAGAGCCTGGAAGCGGTCCTGCCCGGCGAGCCGCCGGACAATTATGTGCAACGGGTATGCCTGCTCAAGGCGCAGGCTGCGATCGCCCGGGCCAGTCGCCGGCAGTTGCCGCCTGCGCCGATTCTGACGGCCGACACCACGGTATGCCTGGACGGCACGATTCTGGGCAAACCCTTCGACGACGCCGACGCCCGGGCGGTGCTGGCCCGACTGTCGGGCACGCGCCACCGCGTGCTCACCGCCGTGGCCATCACCACGGACGCGCGCACGTTCCACGCGTTGAGCATCTCGCATGTCTGGTTTCGCCCGCTGCGCCAGGAAGAAATCGAGCGCTACGTGGCCAGCGGCGAGCCGATGGGCAAGGCCGGCGCCTACGGCATCCAGGGCAAGGCCGCTGAATTCATCATGCGCATCGACGGGAGCTATTCCGGTATCATGGGCTTACCCTTATATGAAACCGCCGCATTGCTGCGCCAGGTCGGCGTCGATTTCTGAACGACCCTCGATAGCCTCGGACGCTCTGGCAGGCCTCGGAAAAAAATAAAGCCCATTCAGCGCCCATCCTTTATGAACGAAGATATTCTGGTCAACATTACCCCGCAGGAGACGCGGGTGGCCCTCATGCAGTTGGGCGCGGTCCAGGAACTGCACATCGAGCGCACCTTGTCGCGCGGCCTGGTGGGCAACATTTATCTCGGCAAGGTCGCGCGCGTGCTGCCGGGCATGCAATCGGCCTTCATCGACATTGGGCTGGAGCGCGCGGCATTCCTGCATGTGGCCGACATCTGGCATCCGCGCAATGATCACGATGGCGCCAGCAACCCGCCCCAGCCGCCGATCGAAAAAATGGTCTTCGAGGGCCAGACCCTGATGGTGCAGGTCATCAAGGACCCGATCGGCACCAAGGGCGCGCGCCTGGCCACGCAAATCAGCATCGCCGGTCGCACGCTGGTGTATCTGCCGCAGGAGCCGCACATCGGCATTTCCCAGCGCATCGAGAGCGAGGCCGAACGCGAGGCCCTGCGCAGCAAGGTGCAGGGGCTGGTGCCCACCGACGAAAAAGGCGGCTTCATCGTGCGCACAATCGCCGAGGACGCGGCTGACAGCGAGCTGTCGAACGATATCGACTACCTGCGCAAGACCTGGGAGACGATTCAATGGCAAGCCACGCGCGTGCCGGCGCCGGCGCTGCTGCATCAGGATCTGAACCTTGCCCAGCGCGTGCTGCGCGATTTCGTGCACGAGGAGACCGGCAAAATCCTGGTCGATTCGCGCGAGACCTTTCAGAAATTGACCGAGTTCGCCGCCGTCTACACGCCGGCCGTGCTGAACAAGCTCTGCCACTATACCGGCGAGCGGCCGCTGTTCGATCTCTATAGTGTCGAGACCGAAATCGAGCGTGCGCTTTCGCGCCGCGTCGATCTGAAATCGGGCGGCTACCTGATGATCGATCAGACCGAAGCGATGACGACCATCGACGTCAATACCGGCGGTTACGTCGGCGCGCGCAATTTCGACGACACGATCTTCAAGACCAATCTCGAGGCGGCGCAGATGATCGCGCGCCAACTGCGGCTGCGCAATCTTGGCGGCATCATCATTCTCGACTTCATCGATATGGTCAACGCTGAGCATCGCGAGTCGGTATTGGCCGAACTGAAGAAAGCCCTGGCACGCGACCGCACGCGCATCACCGTCAATGGTTTCTCGCAACTGGGGCTGGTCGAGATGACCCGCAAGCGCACGCGCGAATCGCTCGCGCATGTGCTGTGCGAGCCGTGCCCGGTATGCGCCGGCAAGGGCCAGTTGAAAACGCCGCGTACGGTGTGCTACGACATCCTGCGCGAAATCCTGCGTGAGTCGCGCCAATTCAACCCGCGCGAATTCCGCCTCGTCGCGGCACAGACCGTGGTGGACCTTTTTCTCGAGGAAGAATCGCAGCATCTGGCGATGCTGTGCGATTTCATCGGCAAGCCCGTGTCGCTGCTGGTGGAAACAACCTTCAGCCAGGAGCAATACGACATCATCCTGATGTAGCGTTGCCGCGACCTCCCCCCAACCTTTCAATATGACTTACAGCGACAAGCAAGCCGTAGCCAGCCGGATTACCTGGGTCAGCATCTGGGTCAACATCGGACTCACGCTACTGCAATTGGTGGTCGGCACACTGGCGCGTTCCCAGGCCTTGATCGCCGACGGCGTGCATTCACTGTCGGACCTGGTGTCGGACGGCGTGGTGCTGGCAGCCAACCATGGCAGCGGTCGAGGGCCCGACGACGAGCATCCGTACGGACACAACCGCTATGAAAACGTCGCCTCGCTATTTCTCGGCGTGATTCTGCTGGTGGTCGGCGCGGGCATGCTGTGGCGCGGCGGCGAGCGGCTGCTCGACACCTCGCAGATACCCGCGGTGCACGTATCCGCACTGGTCGTCGCATTGGCGGTGCTGGTCGCCAAGGAGACCCTGTTTCGCTACATGCTGCGCGAAGCGCAGCGGGTCCGCTCGGCGATGCTGGTAGCCAACGCGTGGCATGCGCGCTCGGACGCGGCCTCGTCGCTGGTGGTGGCCATCGGCATTGCAGGCAATCTGGCGGGCTGGCGCATGCTTGACCCGATCGCCGCAGGCGTGGTTGGCATCATCGTCGGTCATATGGGCTGGCGCTTCACGTGGGACTCGCTGCAGGACCTGATCGACCGCGGCTTGAGCGAGGAGGCGATCGAGGGTATCCGTAGCCGCCTGCTTGGCACTGCCGGCGTGCATGGCATCGATGCGCTACGCACACGGAAGATGGGCGATTCGGCGGTCGTCGACGTGCACATCCTGGTCGACTCGCGAATTTCGGTCTCCGAGGGGCACTACATCGCCGAACAAGCGCGCGCCAACGTCATGCAGGATCCGCTGGTGCTCGACGTGCTGGTGCATGTCGATCCGGAAAGCGATGCGCAGGGCACCGGGGAGATCGCATTGCCCTCTCATGCGGAGCTGCTCGCCGCTGTGCAATCGTTGTGCGCGGAGCACGGCCTGTCGGTATCGGGAATCAATCCTCACTATCTCGAAGGGGCCGCGGAGCTCGACATCTATCTCGGCGCCAGTGCCCGCTTCCCGTCGCCGGCCGTGTGCAGCGCCATCAGCGAGGCGCTGCAGGAACGCTTCGGACTGCGCGGCGTGCGGGTGTTCGCGCGGGTTGCGGGTCAATTACCAACGCAAGTCACGTCGGGCTGAACCGCAGCCTGCCCCGCACTGAGTCATTTCTGTTTGGGAACGCGCCCCATCAGGAAGAATTCGTCGTTCGGGCGCATCGAAATCACGTTGGCGATGCGGTTCGACATGCCGAAGAATGCGGTAATTGCCGCGATGTCCCAGATATCTTCGTCGCTAAAGCCTTGGGCGCGCAGCGCGTCGAAATCGGCGTCGTCGACGGCGCCCGCCTGCTGGCAGACCTTCATGGCGAAAGCCAGCATGGCGCGCTGCCGCGGCGTGATGTCCGCCTTCAGGTAATTCACGGCAAGCTGATCGGCCAGTAGCGGCGCCTTTTCGTAGATGCGCAGGATCGCGCCGTGGGCGACGACGCAATACAGGCAGTCGTTGGCGCCGCTGGTCGCGACCACGATCATCTCGCGCTCGCCCTTGCTCAGTCCGCCGTCCTTGAGCATCAGCGCGTCGTGATAGGCGAAGAACGCGCGGAATTCGTCGGGCCGATGCGCCAACGTCAGGAACACATTGGGCACGAAGCCGGCTTTTTCCTGCACCTCCAGAATGCGCGTCCGGATGTCATCCGGCAGGGCATTGAGGTCGGGTACGGGGTAGCGGCTGATGGGTGCGGCGTGAGTCATGAAGTCGTCTCCTGCGGTGGCCTACGCGTCGCGGCGCGCAAACTGGATGCCGTGCAAATGCGCGTAGATGCCGTTACGGGCCAGCAATTGCTGGTGCGTTCCCTGCTCGACGATTTTGCCATGCTCGAGCACGAGAATGCGGTCGGCGCGCTCGACGGTGGACAAGCGATGCGCGATCACCAGCGTGGTGCGGCCCCGCATCAATACCTCCAGCGCTGCCTGCACGTGGCGCTCCGATTCGGAGTCGAGCGCGGAGGTCGCTTCGTCGAGAATCAGGATCGGCGCGTCCTTGTAGATCGCACGGGCGATCGCCAGGCGCTGACGCTGGCCGCCCGACAGGCGCATGCCGTTGTCGCCGACCATCGTCCTTACCCCGTCGGGCATCGCCTGCACGACATCGCGCAGGTTCGCCGCCGCCAGCGCAGCGTCGACGCGGACCGCATCGATCTCCTGCCCGTACGCGACATTGGCGGCAATGGTGTCGTTGAACAGCACGACGTCCTGGCTGACGAAAGCGATCTGGCGACGCAGGTCGGCCAGGCGGAATTCCTGGATCGGCACGTCGTCCAGGCGAATCTCGCCGGCCGTCGGGTCGAAAAAGCGCGGCAGCAGATTGACCAGTGTGGTTTTGCCGCTGCCCGAAGGCCCTACCAGAGCGATCATCTCGCCAGGCGACACGCTGAAGCTCACGTCGCGCAGCGCGATCGTGTCGAGTCCATAGCGAAAGTCCACATGTTCGAACGCCAATTGCCCACGCGCATGCTCGAGCGGGCGCGGGCCGCCAGCCGATTCGATCGGCTCGTCCATCAACCGGAAAATCATCTCGGCGGCAATCACGCCACGTTGCAGCGGCTGGTTGACATCGATCAGGCGCTTGAGCGGCGAGACCACCAGCAGCATCGCGGTGACAAATGCGACGAACCCGCCCACTGTGGTCTGGTTGCTGGCCGACTGGATCATCGCGAAAGTGATGACGATCGCCAGGGCAATCGAGGCAAGCATCTGCGTGAGCGGCTGGGCCAGTCCACCGGCAATGGTCATGCGCATCGCATAGCCACGCAGGGTCGTTGTCATTGCATCGAAGCGGCGCGTCTCATAAGCCTCGCCATTGTGGATCTTGACGACCTTGTAGCCGCCCGCGGCCTCTTCGACCACGTAGGACAGCTCATTCGTCAGATTCTGGTTTTCGCGATTCAGACGGCGCAGGCGGCGGTTGATCTTGCTGACCAGGAAACCGATGATCGGCATGATCGCGGCAACGACCAGCGTCAGGCGCCAGTTCAGATAGAACAGATAACCAAGCAGCCCGACCACGGTGAGGAAATCCCGCACCATCGTGATCAGCACGCCGGTGAGCACCGATAACACCTGATTGACCTCGAAGACAATCGAGTTGATCAGCGTGCTGGTGGTCTGGCGCTGGAAGAACGCTGCCGGCGCGTGCAACATGCGCTCGAACATGCGCACGCGCAGATCGAGCAATACATGGTTGGAGACCCACGACAGCAAATAATTGGAACTATACTGAGCCAGCCCGCGCAGCACCGCCAACCCGACGATCGCGGTTGGCACGAACCACAGCGCGCTGGGATGCCTGGTGCCGAACCCCTTGTCGAGCACCGGCTTGAGCACCGCAGGAATCGCCGCCTCGGATGCCGCCACCAGCGCCATCGCAAAAATCGCAAGCAGGCCCATTCCCCAGTAAGGACGAAGGTAACCATACAAGCGCCACAGTACCTTGCTTGCGGGCGGGGGAGCGTTCATGAATATCCGGACAAATGCAAACCGGTATTCTAAACCAGCCACTGCCGGGCACTGCATATCCCTGTGCGATCGGTAAAGCCTGGCGTCGCCGGTCGTTGTCCACAGATTTTGTGGACAGCCCTGTGCATAACTTCGCGCACACAGCCCACTGGCGGGCTCCCGGCATGAACGAGCTCGCCGCAGGCGCGTAGCTGTCGCATCTGGTTCCGTCGCGACGTTGGCAACGCAGCGCAATGCGGCGTAAAACTTCAAGTCCGCGCATGCCGGACATGTCGGCCAAGGCGACGGCCGGTATACTGCGGGCCATGGCAACCGCACTCGACCTTCTCCGCACCGTTTTTGGCTATAACGCATTTCGCGGCGATCAGGCCGATATCGTCGAGCATCTCGCGCAAGGCGGCGACGCGCTGGTGCTGATGCCCACCGGGGGCGGCAAGTCGCTGTGCTACCAGATTCCGGCGCTGCTGCGCGCGGGCACTGGCATCGTCGTGTCGCCACTGATCGCACTGATGCAGGACCAGGTCGATGCGCTGCTGCAAGCCGGCGTGCGGGCGGCCTATCTGAACTCCAGCCTGCCGGGCGATGCGGCCGCCGACGTCGAGCGGCGTCTGATGCGCGGCGAGCTCGACCTGCTCTATGTAGCGCCGGAGCGCTTGCTGACCGATCGCTTCCTCGGCCAGCTCGACCGCCTCGACCAACAAAACCGCATTGCCCTGTTCGCGATCGACGAGGCGCACTGCGTGTCGCAATGGGGGCATGACTTCCGCCCCGAATACATTCAACTCTCGGCACTGCATGAACGTTACCCGGCGGTGCCTCGCATCGCCCTGACGGCAACCGCCGACACGGCCACGCGCGACGAGATCCGCGTGCGGCTGGGTCTGGAAAACGCGCGCGTGTTCGTCGCCAGTTTCGATCGGCCCAATATCCGTTACGAAGTCGTCGACCGCGACAATCCGCGCCGTCAGTTGCTGACGTTTCTCGCTCGCCATCGCAGCGAAGCCGGCATCGTCTACTGCCTGTCGCGCAAAAAGGTCGAGGAAACCGCCGTCTGGCTGCAAGCTCAAGGAATCGCGGCGCTGCCCTATCACGCGGGCCTCGACGCCGAAGTGCGACGCGCGCACCAGCAGCGTTTTCTGCGCGATGAGGGATTGGTGATGGTCGCCACAGTGGCGTTCGGCATGGGCATCGACAAGCCCGACGTGCGCTTCGTGGCACACCTGGACTTACCGAAGAGCCTGGAAGCCTATTATCAGGAGACCGGCCGGGCCGGTCGCGACGGCGAACCGGCCGAGGCCTGGATGACCTACGGACTGAACGACGTGGTGGTGCATCGCGGCCGCATCGACGAGTCGGCCGCGCCGGAGACGCAAAAGCGGATCGAGCGGCAAAAGCTCGATGCCATGCTGGCCTATTGCGAGGCGGCGCGCTGCCGCCGCGCCGTGCTGCTCGACTATTTCGGCGAGGCCAGCGCGCCGTGCGGCAATTGCGATGTCTGCCTGAACCCGCCGGAAGTATGGGACGGCACGGTGGCCGCGCAAAAAGCGCTATCGGCGATTTTGCGCACCGGCCAGCGCTTCGGCGCCGGCCATCTGATCGATCTGCTGCGCGGCCGCGCCACTGACAAAATCCGCCAGTTCGGCCATGAAGCCCTGCCGACCTTCGGCGTCGGCGCGGAACTGGACGACGCCGGCTGGCGCGCGGTGTTTCGCCAATTGCTGGCGCATACCATCATCGAAGCCGACGCGACACGCTATGGCGCATTGGTTCTGAACCCGGCCGCACGGCCGGTGCTCAAGGGCGAGATGCGGCTGGATTTTCGCCGCCAGCGCGCGCCGACAGGCAAAGCGGCAGCCAGGCGCGGCCGGCTTGCCGGCTATGGCGACAGCAGCGCGCACGAAGAGCTTGACATTGCCGATCAGCAGGTGTTCGAGCGCTTGCGCCAATGGCGCCAGGAAACCGCCCGCACGCAGCAGGTGCCCGCTTACGTGATCCTGCACGACCGTACCCTGCGCGAGCTGGCGCAGCGCCGCCCGGCCGGCCAGGACGCCCTGTCCGAGATCTCGGGCCTGGGCGTGGCAAAAATCGAGCGTTATGGCGAGGCTTTGCTCAAGGTGCTCGCCGAGACTTAGCCAAAGCACGGCGGGCTTCGAAGCGGTTGCAGTATACTCGGCACGCCCGTGTGATTTGCCCGGCACGCGGAAGCGAACGCCCCCTGCATGTTCGACCCGAATGCATTTCGAGACGATGCCATACACCACCATTTCGCCAGCCGGCGAGCCAAGCGATCGAACCCAATGAACCGCCCAGGACGCATCTCTCTGGTCATCACGACGTACAACCGCCCGGATGCGCTGGCGGCGGTGTTGCGCGCCTGCCTGGACCAGACCGATCAAAACTGTGAGCTGATCGTGGCCGACGACGGATCCGCCGAAGACACCGCCATGCTGGTGGAGTCGGTTCGTGCCGCGGCGCCCGTGCGCGTCGCGCATGTCTGGCAGCCGGACGAAGGCTTTCGCGCGGCAGCCATTCGCAACAAGGGCATCCTGGCCGCTCAGGGCGACTACGTGGTGTTCCTCGACGGCGACTGCGTGCCGCAGCGCACGTTCGTCGCCGCGCATCGCCGCCTGGCCGAAACCGGTCACATCGTGACCGGCAGCCGTATTCTGCTCGACGAGCCGCTCACGCGGCGCCTGCTCGATGAACAGGCCGCGATTCAGCGTCTGCCGCTATCCTTCTGGCTGGCGCAGCGGCGTGAGCGGCATATCAACAAGGTGCTCCCGCTGCTGGGTTTTCAGGCTATGCCGCTGCGCCGCTGGAAGCCGACCAGCCTGCGCGGCATCAAGACCTGCAACCTGGGGGTCTGGCGCGACGATCTCGAGGCCATCAACGGCTTCGACGAGAGCTTCGTCGGCTGGGGGCACGAGGACGCCGATCTGGTTGCCCGGCTCTACAACTACGGGGTGCGCCGCACGCGCGGATATTTCGCCACGGAGGTCTTTCATTTGTGGCACCGCGAAGCGCCGCGGGACCGCGCGCGCGGCAACTATGAAACCGTACAGGCGCGCCTGCGCAGCGGACAGTATCTCGTCGAGCAAGGAATGCGGCCCGGCACGGATCTTCAGGATACCCATCGACCATGAGCAACGGCCCCCACGATGCGAACGCGCCGAGCCGCGCGCCTGCCACGAAGCTGCCATTGAGCGTGATCGTCACCACGCTCAACGAACGCAACAACATCGTGGCATGCCTGGCATCAGTCGAGCCGATCGCCGCCGAGATGATCGTGGTCGATTGCGGCAGCTCCGATGGCACCGTGGAGCTCGCCCGCGAAGCCGGCGCCACGGTGCACGTCACGCCCGACTGGCCGGGCTTTGGTCCGCAGAAAAACCGCGCGCTCGGCCTGGCCACCCAACCGTGGATTCTGTCGATCGACGCCGACGAACGCCTGAGCCCGGCATTGGCCAACGAAATTGCCGATGCGGTAAGCCAGGCGCATCATGCCGGCTACGAAATCCCTCGCCTGTCGCAATTTTGCGGCCACTGGGTAAGGCACTCCGGCTGGTATCCGGATTACGTGCTGCGCCTGTTCAAGCGTGGCGCGGGGCGTTTCAGCGATCATCTGGTTCATGAACGGGTACTCGTCGACGGGACCCTCGGCCGGTTGCGCGAGCAATTGCTGCACTACAGCTACACCACCATGGCCCAAGTCGAGGAGAAGAGCGCGCGTTACGCGAAGGCAGGCGCCGAAGAGCTGTTCCGGCGAGGCGTCAAGGTGTCGGCGCTAACGCCCTGGTACAAGAGCGGCTGGGCGTTCGTGCGCGCTTTCGTGCTGCAGCGCGGCTTCATGGATGGGTGGGCGGGTTTTGCGATCAGCCGTTCTCATGCGCATACGACCTATTCGAAATACCAGCAGCTGCGGGCGCTGCGCCAGCGGCACTCAACCCCGTCTGCTCCGCTCGAATAGCCACGCCGGCGGCAGTGCCGTGCACCATGCCGCCAGCCTCGAGAGTCAATACACCAATTCCACGGCCGCCGGGCTCAGCCACGAAGCCAGTTCCGCAAGCAGTTCGTCACCCGGCTGGACCTTCCAGTCGTCGCCCAGCCTCGATTCGCACTGCGCATCGGAGCGCGCATAGCGAATGTGCACCGGCAAGCCGCTGGCGCCGGCGCCGTTGGCGCCCATGCGGTAGATCGCGCAATGCGGCTGCAGCACCGCGCGCAGGCGCTGCGGGTCGGCGTTGCCATTGAACGACAGGCGCAGCGCGCGGGCATAGCGCGCCCGCGCCGCGCCGAGATCCATGACCGACTCGGTGGTAAAGCGCAGGCCGCCGGTGAAGCTGTCGTGCCGTGCGTTGCCCTGCACGATCAGTAATTCGTCTTCCTTGAAGCAATGGCGATGCGCCTCGTATTGCTCGTTGAACACGGTGACTTCGATCTGGCCGGTACCGTCATCGAGCAGGGCGATAAGCATCTTGCCTCGTTGCGTCATCTGTGTGCGCATGCTGGTGATGACACCGGCAATCAGCTTGTCCCGGCCCTCGCTCAGGTCGCCGAGCTTGATGCGCACGAAGCGGCGCACCTCGTCGCGATAGGCATCGAACAAATGGCCCGACAGATAAAAGCCCAGCGCGGTTTTTTCTTCCTGCAGCTTTTTCTTGTCGGGCCAGGCCGGCTCGTCGACCAGCTCGATCGGCGCATGCAGGTTCTCGCCGTCGGCCAGATCGAACAGGCTGACCTGATTGGCCGAGGCGCTGGCCTGCTCGGCCGCTTCCATCGCCAGGCCGACCGAGGCCATCAATTGCGCGCGATTCGGATTGAGCTGATCGAAAGCCCCGGCGCGAATGAGCGCCTCGACGGTGCGCCGGTTGACCACGCGCCGGTCGATGCGTGCGCAGAAGTCGAACAGATCGGTAAAGGGCCTGTCGGCGCGCGCACGCAGGATGTCTTCGATGGCGCTCTGGCCGCTGCCCTTGATGGCGCCCAAGCCGTAGCGCACGGTTTTCGCATCGGCCGGCTCGAACCGGTAGGCCGACACGTTGACGTCGGGCGGCAGCACCGCCAGACCGTTGGCCAGGCAATCCTCGTAGAGAATCTTGACCTTGTCGGTGTCGTCCATCGCCAAACTCATGTTGGCCGCCATGAATTCGGCTGGATGGTGCGCCTTGAGCCAGGCTGTGTAGTACGCCAGCAGCGCATAGGCGGCCGCGTGCGACTTATTGAAACCGTAGCCGGCGAATTTTTCCATCAAGTCGAAAATTTCGTCGGCTTTTTCGGCCGAAAGCCCGTTCTTGGCGGCCCCATCGCGAAACAATTCGCGATGCTTGGCCATTTCCTCGGCCTTTTTCTTGCCCATCGCGCGGCGCAACAGGTCGGCGCCGCCCAGCGAGTAGCCACCGATGATCTGCGCCATCTGCATCACCTGCTCCTGGTAGACCATGATGCCGTAGGTCTCCTTGAGCACCGGCTCGACGCGCGGATCGGGATACTCGGTGCGCTCGCGGCCGTGCTTGCGCGCGCAGAAGCTGGGAATCAGATCCATCGGGCCGGGACGATACAGCGCCACCAGCGCGATGATGTCCTCGAAGCGATCGGGTTGCGCGTCCTTGAGCATGCCTTGCATGCCGCGGCTTTCCAGCTGGAACACGGCCACCGTGTTGGCCTTTTTGAGCATGCCGAACGCCTGCGGGTCGTCCAGCGGCACCTGCGCGAGCGACCAGTCGGCCATCTCCGGATGCAACCGCTTGATATAGCGTTCGGCCCAGTTCAGGATGGTCAGCGTGGTCAGGCCCAGGAAGTCGAACTTCACCAGGCCGACGGCCTCCACGTCGTCCTTGTCGTATTGGCTGACAACCCCGCCGTCCTCGCCCTGGGTGTACAGCGGGCAGAAGTCGGTCAGCTTGCCCGGGGCGATCAGCACGCCCCCCGCGTGCATGCCGACGTTGCGGGTGAGGCCCTCGACGCGCTGCGCCAATTCCATCAACTGGCGTACTTCGTCTTCGGCGGCGAAGCGCTCGGCCAGCAGTGGCTCCTCCTTCATCGCGTCGTCGAGCGTGACATGCTTGCCCGGCTTGAACGGAATGAGCTTGGCCACGCCGTCGACGAAGTTATAACCGAGGTCGAGCACGCGGCCGACGTCGCGCACCGCGGCCTTGGCAGCCATCGAGCCGAACGTGGCGATCTGCGAGACCGCATCGGCGCCGTACTTTTCCTTGACGTATTGAATGACGCGGTCGCGCCCGTCCTGGCAGAAGTCGATATCGAAGTCGGGCATCGAGACCCGCTCCGGATTCAGGAAGCGTTCGAACAGCAGGTTGTAGCGCAGCGGATCGAGGTCGGTAATGCCCAGCGCATAGGCCACCAGCGAGCCGGCTCCCGAGCCCCGGCCGGGCCCGACCGGGACGCCGTTATTCTTGGCCCAGTTGATGAAGTCGGCCACGATCAGGAAGTAGCCCGGGAATCCCATCTTGATGATGGTGCCGGTCTCGAACGCCAGGCGCTGCTCGTAAGCCGCCCGCTGCGCCTCGCGCTCGGCCGGGTCGGGATAGAGTTGCGCCAGGCGTACTTCCAGTCCATCCTTGGCCTGCTGCACCAGGTAGTCGTCGAGCGACATGCCATCGGGCGTGGGAAACAGCGGCAGCTTGGGCTTGCCCAGTTCCAGCGTCAGATTGCAGCGCTTGGCGATTTCGACGGTGTTGGCCAGCGCCGACGGAATATCGGCGAACAACGCGCACATCTCGTCCTGCGTGCGGAAGTATTGCTCCGCGGTAAAGCGCTTGACGCGGCGCGGATTGGCCAGCATCTCGCCTTCCGAGATGCACACGCGCGCCTCGTGCGCGGTGAAGTCGTCGGGCGTCATGAACTGGATCGGGTGCGTGGCGACCACCGGCAAGCGCAGCGTCGAAGCCAGCATCACCGCCTGCTGGATATATTGTTCGGTGCCGGGCAGGCCGGCTCGCTGCAGTTCGATATAGAACGCGCCGGGAAAAACGCGCGCCCAATGCTCGGCGTGCCGCCGGGCGGCATCGGCGTTGCCGGCCGCGATGGCCTGCCCGATATCGCCCAACTGGGCGCCGGACAAGGCCAGCAGGCCTTCGGCCATGCCGTCCTGCTCGAACCACGCCGGGTCGATCTCGGCTTTGCCGCGTGACTGGTTGGTGAGCCACGCCTTGGTAAGCAACTGGCACAGATTGAGATAGCCGGTGCGGTTTTTCACCAGCAACAGCAGACGCGACGGCTTGTCGCGCTCGGCGCGGTTGGTGATCCAGGCGTCGCAGCCGATGATCGGTTTGACGCCCCGGCCGCGGGCCTCTTTATAAAAACGGATGGCCCCGAACAGATTGGCCAGATCGGTCAGCGCAAGCGCGCCCTGCCCGTCGGCGGCCGCCGCCTCGACGGCGGCGTCGACGCGCGCGATGCCGTCGGCGATCGAGTATTCGGAGTGCAGGCGAAGGTGGAGATAGCGTGGTTCGGACATCCGGCTATTGTACTCTGCCGCCCCTGCGCCGCGGTCAGCCGAAACCCGCTTTGAGCGATAATAGCGAACCATTCGCGAACGCTTCATTCACCATGTCTATCGTCAATATCGCGGCGTATAAGTTCATCGCGCTCGAGAACCCCGCCGCCATGCGCGAGCCGCTGCTCACGCTATGCCAATCGCTCGAACTCAAGGGCACGATCCTGCTTTCCCCGGAGGGCATCAACCTCTTTTTGGCCGGCGCCAGCCAGTGCATCAGCGCGTTCCTGGCGCATCTGCGCGCCGACGAGCGCTTGGCCGACATGCCGGTCAAGGAGAGCCTGTCGCAGGAGCAGCCGTTTCGTCGCATGCTGGTCAAGCTCAAGAAGGAAATCATCACCATGCGCATGCCGGTCATCCGGCCGGCCGAGCGGCGCGCGCCGGTCGTCGATGCCGCCACGCTCAAACGCTGGCTGGACCAGGGGTACGACGACGCCGGACGCGAGGTCATGCTGCTCGACACGCGCAACGCGTTCGAAGTCGATGTCGGCACCTTCGAGGGCGCGATCGATTACCGTCTGCATAAATTCTCCGAGTTCCCCGATGTGATCGCCGCGCACCGCACCGACTTCGCCGGCAAGACTGTGGTGTCGTTTTGCACCGGCGGCATCCGCTGCGAGAAAGCCGTGCTGCACATGGAGAATATCGGCATGGAAAACACCTATCAGCTCGAGGGCGGCATTCTGAAATATTTCGAGGAGGTCGGCGGTGCGCATTACCGGGGCGACTGCTTCGTGTTCGACTACCGCACGGCGCTCACGCCGGGCCTCGCACCCGCACCGACCGTGCAGTGCTTCGCCTGTCGGGCGGTGGTTACCGCCGAGCAGCAGCAATCGCCGGATTACGTCCCGGGCGAGCGCTGCCCGCATTGCGCCGACCAGTCCGCCACCGGCCGACGCGCGGCCGGGGCAGTACTGCAGACCCAGGCCGATCCGGCCTGAGTGGCGCCCCTATGGCCAGCGCACGGCCCTTGATCAAACGGTACAGAGGGCGCTTCGCGCCGTCGCCCACCGGTCCGCTGCATCGCGGCTCGCTGGTCACCGCGCTGGCCAGCTATCTGGATGCCCGCGCGCATGGCGGCGCGTGGCTGATCCGCATCGAAGACCTGGACGAGCCGCGCTGCCTGCCGGGTGTGGCCGAGGATATTCTCGATACGCTCGCGGTGTTGGGCATGCGCCCGGATGAGCCAGTGATTTGGCAACACCAGCGCGTCGCCCGTTATCAGGCCGCGTTCGATGCGCTCGATGCCCGGGGGCTGATTTACCCCTGCGGCTGCACGCGCCGCGAGATTGCCGACTCGCTGGCCAACACCCGCGCACGTCACATGACACTGGCCTATCCCGGCACCTGCCGCAACGGTCTGCAGGGCAAAGCTCCACGGGCGTGGAGAGTGCGCATACCGCAGGGGGATGCCGCGACCATTTCATTTACCGATCGCTGGCTCGGCCAGCAGCGGCAAAACCTTGCTACCGAAGTCGGCGATTTTGTACTCAGGCGCGCCGACGGACCCTGGGCGTATCAATTGGCGGTGGTGGTCGACGATGCCGAGGCCGGCGTCACCGACGTCGTACGCGGCGCCGATCTGCTTGATTCGACAGCGCGTCAAATCTATCTGCAGCAATGCCTGAACGCGCCCACGCCACGTTATATGCACGTGCCGCTGGTATTGGCGCAGGACGGTGAAAAGCTCAGCAAGCAAAACGGCGCACAGGCGCTCGATCGCAGCGCATTGCTGTCGGAATTGACCTGGGCGGCGCGTTTTCTGGGGCTACCGGTGACGAGTGGCAACGCGGCCACCCTGGAAGGTTTCTACGAGTGGGCGGTCGCCGCGTGGGCCCGGCGATGGGTAGCGCGCCCGACGGCGTGACTCGCGACGCTGGCGTGGCGCGTCAGTCGCGCGGCGTCTTGAGCGGCACGCCACCGAGCAACGCGGCCAGTTGCCGCTTGGGCGGCTTGGGCGATGCCGACTCGGGCGTCTTCATCTCGGCGGCCTCATTCTCTTTGGCCGGCGCGGGCTCGTACGGCTTGTAGAAAATCTCATCCTCGGGGGCAATATGCCGCGCACGCGGCGAGCGCGGCGTGCGCCGCTCGAAGGTGGCTGAACGCCCGTTGCGACGATCGTCGCCGTCGCGCTCGTGATGCCCCGGCGTCGGTATCAGTTGCAATTGTCCGCGCGGGATATCCCGCTTGATCAGCTTCTCGATTTCAACCAGATGCTTGCGCTCATCGGGCGCGCACAGCGAGATCGCTTCGCCCGAGGCGCCGGCGCGGGCAGTGCGGCCAATGCGGTGCACATAGTCTTCCGGGTTGTACGGCAGGTCGTAATTGATCACGCCAGGCAACTCGGCGATGTCGAGCCCGCGCGCGGCTACGTCGGTGGCCACCAGGGCGGTGATGCCGCCCTGCTTGAAGGCCTCGAGCGCCTGCATCCGTTCGGCTTGCGATTTATCGCCGTGAATCGCCGCCGTGACCACGCCATCGCGTTCCAGTTGGCGCGCCAGACGGCTCGCGCCGATCTTGCTGTTGACGAATACGATCACCTGCTTGAGATCGCGCTCCCGCAGAAGCTGCACGACGGCCGCACGCTTGTCATCCTCGGCCACTTCATAGACCACTTGCTGGACGTTCTCGGCCGTCGCGTTGCGGCGCGCCACCTCGATCGTGACCGGGTCGCGCAAATAGCTGGCGGCCAGTTTTTTGATCTCGCCGGAGAACGTAGCCGAAAACAACAGGGTTTGGCGAGATTTTGGCAGCAGGTTCAGGATGCGCTGCAGGTCGGGCAGAAAGCCCATGTCGAGCATCCGGTCAGCCTCGTCGAGCACCAGGATCTGCACCTGGCCAAGATCGACCGTGCGTTGCTGTACATGATCCAGCAACCGCCCCGGCGTGGCAATCAGGATTTCCACGCCACGCCGCAATTCGGCTTCCTGGGCGCGCATGTCGACGCCGCCGAATACAACGGTACTGCGCAATGCGGTGTGCTGCGCGTAACCGCGCACGTTATCGGCCACCTGATCAGCCAACTCCCGGGTCGGCGTCAGAATCAGCGCACGCACCGGGTGCCGCGCCGGCGATGTACTGGTGCTGGCGTGCGCGAGCAGGCGCTGGAGGATCGGCAGCGAAAAACTGGCGGTCTTGCCGGTGCCCGTCTGTGCCGCCCCCATGACGTCTCGCCCCGCCAGCACGACCGGAATAGCCTGCGCCTGGATCGGCGTGGGCTGCGTGTAACCTTGGTCGGCCACGGCACGCAGGATATCGGAATGCAGCCCGAAGCTGTCGAAGCCGGCGGAGGGAACAGCATTCACATCAGACATGGGCGAATTTCTCTGGCAAAAGAACGAAGTGGTCGCACGGTCATGCCGTGCAAAGCGTTATCACGAAGATGGTCTGGCTGGCGCAGGAGGCGCCCGGAATCACTGGAACGAGCGCGATGCAAGCAGCACATTCATGCAGCGAGGGCCGCGCCTTTGGGATGGCGGCAACCCTCGGAAAGATGAAAATCAGGCAGATTCTAGCACTTACGAAGAAACATCGTATGTTACCCGGCGAATATCGCATTCCTGCGGATGCCCGCCGCCCTAGTGTGCCGGGGTTTGCTCGCCGTGATGCCGCTCCGGCCCGACCGCCGCCTGGCGCCTGGCCTGATCGACGGCGAAGCGACGCGCGAGCACGGCGCACACCATCAATTGCAGTTGGTGAAACAACATCAGCGGCAATACGATGACGCCAACCGTGCTGCCGGCAAACAGCACGTTGGCCATCGGGATGCCGCTGGCCAGACTCTTTTTCGAGCCACAGAAGATGATGGTGATCTCGTCTTCACGATTGAAGCCGAGATAGCGGCTGGAAAACGTCGTGAACGTCAGCATCAGCCCGAGCAGAATAGCGCACGCCACCAGCAGGCCGCCGAGCGCCAGCAGCGGTATCTGGTGCCATAGCCCGCCGATTACCGCCGCGCTGAACGCCGTGTACACCACCAGCAAAATCGAGCCTTGGTCAACCACCTTGAGAACGATCTTGTGCCGATCGACCCACTCGCCAATCCAGCGCCGCAGGACCTGCCCGGCCATGAAAGGTAGCAGCAACTGCAGCACGATCTTGCCGATCGAATGCAGTTCGCTGCCGGGCCCGCCATGGTGCAGCACCACCAAGCTGACCAGCAGCGGCGTAATGAAGATACCGAACAGGCTCGACCCCGACGCGCTGCAAATCGCCGCCGGCACGTTGCCGCGCGCGATCGACGTGAATGCGATGGCCGATTGCACGGTGGCAGGCAATGTGCACAGGAACAGCAACCCGATGTAGAGGGTCGGCGTTATCAACAGCAGGAAAAGCGGCTTGAGCAGCAGGCCCACCAGCGGAAAAACCGCGAACGTACTGAGAAACACCAGGAGGTGCAGTCGCCAGTGCGTGGCGCCGGCCAGCACGGCCTCGCGCGACAATTTCGCACCATGCAGGAAAAACAGCGCCGCGATGGCGAAGCTGGTCAAGACCTCGAACACCTTGCCGAGTTCGCCCCGGCAAGGCAGGACACTTGCGATCGCCACGGTGGCGACCAGCATCAACGTGAAGTTATCTGGGAGAAAACGGGGGCGGGCCATCACTATCTCGAATTACGGACAAACGCCGCGACGCTTGGCGCCAGGCATGCAAAAACCCCCTTCGACCAGCGCGAACGAGGGTACGGGGCGCATTACAGCGCAAAGACGTTTGAAATGCAAATGCATTTAAAACGGCGATTTATACGTTTTTTGCATTAAACGCGCGGCACACCGTCCCTTGGGGGCGCCAGCGGCTCAGGGGCGAACGAGTCGCGTTTCGCCGTGCTGCAGTATCCAGAAACGCGACGTCGGCAGTTGCCGCGCGCGCAGCGCCTCGAGCAGCTTGCGCGGCGGTTCGTCGAGCGGCTCGTCGGTCAGGTGGAAGGTGCCCCAATGAATCGCCAGGCCCTGGCGGCTGCGGGTATCCTGCAAAATCCTGACTGCCTCGTCCGGATTGACATGCTGTGCACGCATGAACCAGCGCGGCTCATAGGCACCAATCGGGATGGCAGCCAGATCGATGCCGCCAAAGTGTTCGCCGATCGCCTTGAATTCATCGCAATAGGCGGTGTCGCCGGTAAACAGGAAGCGAAAGTCCGCCCATTCCGCGACCCAGCCGCCCCACAGCGTGCGATTGATGTCGCGCAGGCTGCGGCGGCTCCAGTGCTGGGCCGGCACCAGGTGCATGCGCGCCGCGCCCAGCCTGGCATGCTGCCACCAATCGAGCCCGATGACCGGACCGATGCCCCGCCGCAATAGCCAGTCGTGCAACCCCAGGGGGGCAAAAAAGGTCGGCGCGCCGCCGCCTTGGCGAGCCAGCGCGCGCAATGTCGGCAAATCGAGATGATCGTAATGGTTGTGCGAAAGCAACACCGCATCGATGCGCGGCAGCCGGTCGAGTCCTGGCGCGGCAGGCACCAGCCGGCGCGGGCCGAGAAACGGCAATGGCGAGGCACGCTCGCTGAAAATCGGATCGGTCAGCACGTTCAGCCCGCCCGCTTGGACCAGCACCGTGGCGTGCCCCACCCAGGTCACCACTGGCTCGGGGCCTGGGCGCCACACCTGCGGCAACGCATCGGCCACCGGTAAATCCGGCACTGCACCGCGGCCGGCGCCCGCGTGCCGCGCGCGCCAGCGATCCCATTGCCAGCGCCAGAAACTTCCCGAGCGCGCAATCCGCTGCCGGTTGCGAAAACGCCCGTCCCGTGCATCGCGCGGCGCGCCGGTACGCGGTGGTAACTCTGCGGAACTCATGACATGTGCCTCAGGCGAGAAAGTCGCATCAGTGTAATCAGATTCGGCGGCGGGAAAAAACATGACGCCATTAAAGCCGCTGTCACAAAGACATTTCATAGTGCGAAGCGGGGCATTTTTACGGGGAAAATATGCAACACCTGAGTCTAAACAAAAAGCTGTGGCTCGCCTTGGCAGTCGTCTGGTGCGGTTTGATCGTGATGATCGTGTGGGGCGTGGCGACGGCCCGCAACACCATGCTCGACGAGCAGCGCAATACACTCAAAAGCATGATCCAGGCCGCCAACAGCATTGTCGCCACCTACGAGGAATTCTCCACCAGCTACGCCATGACGCCGGACGATGCCAAGCGCGAGGCATTGTCGCAACTGCGCTCGATCCGCTATGGCAAGGATGGCTACATCACCGTCAGCGACGCGCGTCCGGTGGTATTGATGGACCCGGTCGACGGCAGCCTCGAGGGCAAGCCGGCGGCCCGGATCAAAGACAGCCGCGGCACGGCGGTCTTCAGCGCGATCGCCAGGGCAGGCAATGCCAAAGGCGGCGGCTTCGTCCAATATCTGTGGCCCAAACCCAGCGGCGGCAAGCCCATCGAGAAGCTCGCCTATGTCCACTATTTCAAGCCGTGGGGCTGGTACCTGAGCACCGGCGTCTATCTCGACGAGGTCGCTGCGGCCTCGCGTTTGGCCCTGCTGCGCGCGATCGGTCTGGCGCTCGCCGCCGGCCTGGCAGTCACGGCGGTGATGTTGCTCATCATCCGCAACGTCAAGCGCAGCCTGGGGGGTGAGCCGGCCTATGCGGCGGGCGTGGCCGAGCGTATCGCCGATGGGGACCTGCGCCAGCCCGTCGAGATGATGGGCGAAGACCGGCGCAGCATGCTCTACGCGATGCGCCGCATGCAGCAAAATCTGGTCGGCATCGTGACCCGCATCCAGGCCGCCAGCGGCGCGATCACGCATGCCGCGGGCGACATCAGCCAGGGCAATCGCGCCTTGGCCGCGCGCACCGAAGAACAGGCGGCATCGCTCGAAGAGACCGCCGCGAGCCTCGAACAACTGACCGCCAGCGTGCGGCAGAACGCTGAACACGCCACGCTGGCCAGCCAGTTCTCGGCCAGCGCCTCGGCGACGGCCGCGCGCGGCGGCAAGGTGGTCGGCGATGTAGTCGAAACGATCAACGACATTGCCAGTAGTTCGAAGAAAATTGGAGAAATTACCGGCTTGATCGAAAGCATTGCGTTCCAGACCAATATTCTTGCGCTCAATGCCGCGGTCGAAGCGGCCCGCGCCGGCGAACAAGGGCGAGGCTTCGCGGTGGTCGCCGGCGAGGTGCGCGCGCTGGCGCAGCGTTCGGCGGCCGCGGCCAAGGACATCAAGGAACTGATTGCGCAAGCCGCGGGCAAGGTCGACGCCGGCACCCGCCTGGCCGCACAGGCCGGCAGCACGACGGGGGAGATCGTCGCCGCAGTGCAGCGCGTGACGAGCCTGATGGATGAGATTGCCTCGGCCACCGTCGAGCAGAGTCATGGCATCGAACAAGTCAACCAGGCGGTAATGCAAATCGACATGACGACCCGCCAGAACGCCAACCTGGTCGATGAAACCCGCGCCGCGGCACAGGCGCTCGAAGTGCAAGCCGAGCAACTGCATAGCGCAGTCGCGCTGTTTCGCATCGATCACGGCGCGACAGCGCCGGACGCGTACGATGCGTCGGACGACGCGCCCGCCGTCGCGCCGAACGAGGATCATCCGCTCGGCGCGCTGCCCACGCCTGCGATCAGGCCGTTGCGACTGGCCTCGGCACGGCGCGCTTGAGGCAAGTCATTTCACCACGGCGCGAAAGCTGATTGCCAGGCGGTTCCAGGCATTGATATTGGCGATCGCGAATGTCAGGTCGGCGATTTCCTTATCGGAGAAGTGGTCCCTCAGCGCGGCGAATGCCTCGTCCGGCGCGCGCGTCTGGGCAATGCGCGTCACCGCTTCGGTCCAGGCCAGCGCGGCACGCTCACGCTCGGTGAAAAAGGCGGCTTCGCGCCAGGCCGCCAGCACATGCAGGCGTCGCTGGTCCTCGCCGTCGCGCAGGGCCTCGCGTGCATGCATATCGCAGCAGAAAGCACAGCCGTTCATTTGCGACGCGCGCAACCATACCAGGTGCAGCAAACCGATTTCAAGACCGCATTCCCTCAGGTATGAGCCAATGCTGAGCATGCTCTGATAGGGCGGGTTCGACAGCTTTGTGTAATTCAAGCGGGGTTCCACGGCAAGCTCCTTGTATGAGTCGAGAAAGGTTGACTGAATGGCACGGAAGACAGCTTACCCGCGACATGCCCCATTCAACAGGTCCAAAAAACGCTAAAATCGGTGGGCCATGACATCTCGCCCTCCACGCGCGACCGGCGCACCCTCCCAGGCCAGCGGCGGTTTCGATTTCGCCCGCCTGGACCTAGCCGCCACGGCCGGCGCGGGGCCGGCCCCCGTGTATCGGGTGCTCTATCAACGTATCCGCGAGGCCATTCTGACCGGTCAACTGGGCGCCGGCAGCCGGCTGCCGTCGACCCGCGCGTTGGCCAGCACATTGTCGGTAGCACGCGGCACGGTGGAGGCCGCCTATGAGCTGCTGGTTGCCGAAGGGTACGTGATCGGGCGCGGCGCGGCGGGCAGCGCGGTCAATCCGCAACTGGCGGGTACCCGGCCGGTGCGGCGCGACGTCACCGCCAGTGTCATACCGTCGGCAGGACGCCAGGCCGGCGGGCCGTTGCCGCTGCAAAACGGCACGCCCGCACTCGATGCCTTTCCCCGCAAGCTGTGGGCGCGCCTGTCGGCACGTCAGGCGCGCAATTTCCCCAGCTCCGCCCTGCCCTATCAGGATCCCGCCGGCTGGTGGCCGTTGCGCGCGGCCCTGGCCAACTATCTGGCGATCTCGCGCGGCGTGCAATGCGCTCCCGAGCAGATCATGATCACCGCCGGCTACCAGGGCGCGCTCGCGCTCGCCGCCAAGCTGCTGCTGCAACCCGGCGACGAGGTCTGGCACGAAGACCCCGGTTACTTCTTCACGCGCGACGCATTGCAGCTGGCGGGAGCCACTATCATTCCGGTGCCTGTCGACGGGCAGGGAATCGACGTCGCCGCGGGCTTGCGTCGCGCGCCCGGCGCACGTCTGGTGGTCGTCACGCCATCGCATCAGGCGCCGCTCGGCATGGCGCTGTCACTGCCACGCCGGCTGGCGCTGCTGCAGTGGGCGGCCGAGCATGGCGCCTGGATCGTCGAAGACGACTACGACAGCGAGCTGCGTTACAGCGGCGCACCGCTGCCGGCACTCAAGAGCCTCGATCAGCAAGGCCGCGTGCTTTATGCCGGCTCGTTCAGCAAAGTCTTGTTCCCGGGGCTTCGGCTCGGCTACCTGGTGCTGCCGGACGCCCTGATCGAGCGTTTCACTACGGCCAGCACACTATGGTGGTCGGCGCATGGCTGGCTGGAACAGGCCACCGTTGCGGAATTCATGGAACAGGGACATTTCAGCCGGCACGTCCGGCAAATGCGCCAGCTTTACGCCGCGCGGCGCATGGCGCTGGTCGAGGCGCTGCAATGCCATCTGGGCGAGCATATCGATGCCGCGCCGCCGGCCGGCGGCATGCATTTACTCGGCTGGCTACGGCCCGACGCCAGCGACCAGGCGTGCGCGCGGGACGCCCGCCATCACCGTCTGGCGCCCGCGGCGCTCACTCCCTGGTGCATCGAGGCGCGCATGCGCCCGGCGCTGTTGCTCAATTTCACCAACCTGCCCGCCGAGCATGCAGTGCAGACGGTGCGCCGTCTGGCGCGCGTCAAGGGCCTCTGAGATGCGGGCTCGAGGCACGAAGCGGCGCGCTTTTCGGGACGCCGCACAACTTGTGTTCCCTGCCGACTCGGTGTATCGTTGCCCTCAGCTTAGCGCAGGGGTCCTGCAACCACGTTGCGGGTGAGACATACCCTTAGAACCTGATCTGGATAATGCCAGCGCAGGGAGCGTGACACCTCCCCTCGTGTGAATTGTCCCCTGTGCCGCCGACCGGGCATCAACCGGTCACTTTTGTATGTTGGGGCTGAATCCAAAGCAAGCAGAGCAGTTCCGCAGTCTCGATGCCGACGCAGGCAGCATGCGCGGCACGGCAGGAATGCGGCACTGCTGCAGAATTCTTTTGATCCAGTCCCCCGTGCCAGCCAGGAGACAATTGCATGAACGCCAACCCCAAGTTTCTCTCAGCCACCGCCCACGTCGATGACGCGGCGATTCAACCGCTGCCCAATTCGCGCAAAATCTATGTGACGGGCTCGCGCCCGGACATTCGCGTGCCGATGCGCGAGATTTCGCAAGCCGATACTCCGACCAGCTTTGGCGGCGAGACCAACCCGCCGGTGTTCGTGTACGACACATCCGGCCCCTACAGCGACCCGGATGCGAAAATCGACATCCGCTCCGGCCTGCCCCCGTTGCGCGCAGCCTGGATCGAGGAACGCGGTGACACCGAAGTGCTGCCGGGCCTGACCAGCGCCTACGGCCGCGAGCGCGCCGCCGACCCGCAACTCGACGAACTGCGTTTTCCCGGCCTGCACCGCACGCCGCGCCGCGCCAAGGCGGGCAAGAATGTCACACAGATGCATTACGCGCGGCAAGGCATCATCACGCCGGAAATGGAATACATTGCGATTCGCGAAAACCTGCGCCGCGAGGAATACGTGCAAAGCCTGCGCGAGTCCGGACCGCAAGGCGAAAAACTGGCCAACCTGATGACCCGCCAGCATCCCGGCCAGCACTTCGGCGCCGCGATTCCGGCGCGGATCACGCCGGAATTCGTGCGCGACGAAGTCGCTCGCGGGCGCGCCATCATCCCCAACAACATCAATCACCCGGAAAGCGAGCCAATGATCATCGGCCGCAACTTCCTGGTGAAGATCAACGCCAACATCGGTAACTCGGCGGTCACCTCGTCGATCGGGGAAGAAGTCGACAAGATGACCTGGGCGATCCGCTGGGGCGGCGACACGGTGATGGATCTGTCCACCGGCAAGCACATTCATGAAACGCGCGAATGGATCATTCGCAACAGCCCGGTGCCGATCGGCACGGTGCCGATCTATCAAGCGCTGGAAAAGGTCAACGGCAAGGCCGAGGATCTCACCTGGGAAATCTTCCGCGACACGCTGATCGAGCAAGCCGAGCAGGGCGTCGACTATTTCACGATCCACGCCGGCGTGCGCCTGCCGTTCGTGCCGATGACGGCCAGCCGCATGACCGGCATCGTCAGCCGCGGCGGCTCGATCATGGCCAAATGGTGCCTGGCGCACCACCAGGAAAGTTTCCTGTACACGCACTTCGAAGATATCTGCGAGATCATGAAGGCGTACGACGTGGCGTTCTCGCTCGGCGACGGCCTGCGCCCCGGCTCGATCTACGATGCCAACGACGAGGCCCAACTGGCCGAGCTCAAGACCCTGGGCGAATTGACGCAGATCGCCTGGAAGCACGATGTGCAGGTGATGATCGAAGGTCCTGGTCACGTGCCGATGCACCTGATCAAGGAAAACATGGATCTGCAGCTCGAATACTGCGACGAAGCGCCGTTCTACACGCTCGGGCCGCTGACTACCGACATCGCGCCCGGCTACGATCACATCACCTCGGGCATCGGCGCGGCCACCATCGGCTGGTACGGCACCGCGATGCTGTGCTACGTCACGCCGAAGGAGCACCTGGGTCTGCCCAACAAGGACGACGTCAAGGAAGGCATCATCACCTACAAGCTCGCCGCCCACGCGGCCGATCTGGCGAAGGGCCATCCGGGCGCGCAGATTCGCGACAATGCCTTGTCCAAGGCGCGCTTCGAGTTCCGCTGGGAAGATCAGTTCAACCTGGGCCTGGACCCGGACAAGGCGCGTGAATTCCACGACGAGACGCTGCCCAAGGATTCGGCCAAGGTGGCGCACTTCTGCTCGATGTGCGGTCCGCACTTCTGCTCGATGAAGATCACGCAGGACGTGCGCGAATACGCCGCCAAGCAGGGCCTCTCCGAACAGGACGCGCTCAAGCAGGGCATGGAAGTCAAGGCGGTCGAGTTCGTCAAGAGCGGCGCGCAGATCTACCAGCGCACCTGAGGCAGCCCCCGCCACGGGCGACGCGCCGTGCGCGCGGGTGCCCGCTGCAATCCCCGGCGCACGCTTCGCGCGCCGGGGATTTTTCTTTAACGGCGCGATGCAATCCGGCAATCGACCCAATCAGGCCCCCTCTGGTGCGCGGCCCATCTCGCCACCGCCCGGTTTTGTGGCATGCTGTCGAGGCTTCTCCTGCCCCAGGCCCTTGTTCACCGATTCGCCGACCGAAGTTTCCTCATTCAAACAACCACAAACCTTTTGGTAACAACCGTCATTCCCCGGGTGCCGTCATGAGTGCGTATGCTTTCCTTTTCTCGCTCGTTCTGCTGATACTTCTCAGTGCCTTCTTCTCGATCTCCGAGATCGCCCTGACTGCCTCCAAGCGAACCAAGCTGCAAGTCCTGTCGGAAAAAGGCGAGCAACGCGCGCTGAAAATCATGCTGCTCAAGGAGCAACCCGGCAATTTCTTTACCGTGGTGCAAATTGGCGTCAACGCGGTGGCAATCCTGGGCGGTATTCTCAGTGAGGGTGCCCTCAACGGGTATCTGCGCGAAGCGGCCTTGCCGTTCTTCGCGCCCGTGGCGGCCGAGCGCATTGGCAGCATCGGCTCGTTTCTGATCATCACCGTGCTATTCATTCAATTCGCCGATCTGATTCCCAAGCGGTTGGCGATGATCAATCCGGAGCAAGTGGCGTTGCGCATCATCGAACCGATGTTGATGTGCATTCGCCTGCTCAAGCCCCTGGTCCTGGTCTTCAATGGCCTGGCCAATCTGGTGCTGCACCTGTGCAAGTTGCCCACCCGCTCGATCGAGCACGTCACCTCGGAAGACATCAGCGCAATCATGGATGCCGGCGCCGAGGCGGGCGTGCTGCGCAAGCAGGAACTGCACCTGATTGAAAACATCTTCGAGCTGGAATCGAAGAACATCGCCTCCGTCATGACCTATCGCGACGACGTGGTGTACTTCACGATCGCCGGCGACGAAAAGGGCATACGCGAGAAAATAAACGCGCGGCCGCATGCCAAATATCTGGTGTGCCGTGACGATATCGACAGCGTGCTTGGTTTCATCGACTCCAAGGACTTGCTGCAACGCGTGGCCAACGATGATTTCAGCAGCGTGATTCGCAATATCGAGAAGTTCTACAACAAGAAGCTGCTGGTCATTCCCGACACGCTGAATCTGTCGGAAGCGCTGGCCAGATTCAAGGAAGCCAGGGAGAACTTTGCCGTGATCATCAACGAATATGGGCTGGTGGTCGGTATCGCAACGCTCAACGATATCGTCACGGCGCTCATGGGCAGTGTGATCTACCCGAGCGACGACGAGCAAATCGTCAAGCGCGACGAGAGTTCGTGGCTGGTTGATGGCGTCACGCCGATCGACGACGTAAAAAAGACGTTGCAGATCGACGAGTTGCCCGGCGAAGGTGACTACGAAACCATCGCCGGCTTCATGATTCACGCGCTCAAGCGAATCCCGAAGAAATCGGAAGCGGTCGAGGCGGCAGGTTTCCGGTTCGAGGTAGTGGACATCGACAACTACAAAATCGACCAGTTGCTGATCTCCCGCCTGACGTGAGCGATGCTAGCGCCCGGCCGGCAGGCGCACCGTGTACTGGCCCGATTTCTCGTCGTGCAGCACCCGCACCAGGTCATGCCTCTCCGCATCCTCGACCAGTTCCTTGAATGAACGGTATCCGTAATAGGCCTCGTTGAACCCCGGCGCGCGGCGTTTGAGGGTCTGCTTGACCATCGAGCCCCAGATTTTTTCGTCGGAATCACGCTCGGCAATCAGCGCTTCGACGGTTTCCACCAGCAGATCGAAGACTTCCTGTTGCTTCTCGTTCTCGGCCACCGCGCCGGCGCTCGACTTGGCCGCCCCACCACGCGCGCCGGTCTTGCGAGGCGCGCGCTTTTTCTTGGCTTCCTGCGCCTGCACCAGATCGTCGTAGAAAATGAATTCGTCGCAGTTGGCCGTCAATAGATCGGAGGTCGAATTCTTTACCCCGACACCGATCACGTGTTTATTGTTCTCGCGCAGTTTCGACACCAGCGGTGAGAAATCGGAGTCACCACTGAGAATCACGAACGTGTCGACGTGAGCCTTCGTGTAACACAAATCGAGGGCGTCGACGACCATGCGGATGTCGGCGGAGTTCTTGCCGGATTGCCGCACATGCGGAATTTCGATCAACTCGAACGCCGCCTCATGCATCGGCCCCTTGAAGTCCTTGTAGCGCTCCCAGTCGCAATAGGCCTTCTTGACGACGATGCTGCCCTTGAGCAGCAGGCGCTCGAGCACTTTCTTGATGTCGAACTGGGCATACTTCGCGTCACGTACACCCAAGGCTACATTCTCGAAGTCGCAAAACAACGCCATGTTGGTGATTTCTATTTGACCAGCCATTGGGGTTCTTCCTGGTGAGAGTGGAGTGGCAGCGCCGGGCGCACAGGTGCCAGCCTAACATGCAGGGCCATTTGCTGGCGTATCACAAAAATTTGCAATCAGTGTTTGCCTATTCCGACGAATCAGCGTATAAACAGGAGCTAGGCAAGTCAAGATGAAAGTCCGTTGATCGCCGGTTCTCTCTGCAGTTGTTCGCACTCAGCGCTTCCGTTCTCAATTTTCCTTGTTTGTCTTCCACGTGGCGTCGCATTCCGCGTTCGTCATTGTCAAGTTTTTTGTCAGGAAATATCATGAGTTCAGGTACAGTCAAGTGGTTCAACGATGCCAAGGGTTTCGGTTTCATTACGCCGGACGACGGCGGTGACGATCTCTTCGCGCATTTCTCCGCGATCGAGGGCGACGGTTTCAAGTCGCTGCAGGAAAATCAAAAGGTCTCCTTTGAAATAACCAAAGGGCCGAAAGGCATGCAGGCCTCGCGTATCCGCCCGGCCTGAGTCTGCGCCAGACTGATCGCAACATCGGCGCATCCGTCAGGATGCGCCGTTTTGTTTGGATCGCGGCGATGCGGCCAACGCATGCGCCTCGGCGCCGCTTCACGCGAAGTCCGATGCGCTGCAACGCCTCGGTCGAATCCTTTACGGTTGGCGAGACTCAAGGAGAACGACATCATGGCCAAAGGACAATTACGCGGCAACAAGGAAGCCAAGAAGCCGAAGCAGAGCAAGCTGCCGGGCAAGCCCGTTTCGCCCGACGCGCCGCTGCGCACGGCCTCCGTCGTCACCGTCGTGCCCGATCGCCACAAGAAGAAATAGCCGGCTGCCAATACGCTGCCAGCACAATGCCCACCGGCCAGGGGCCGGGCGGCCGCCTGTGCGCATCGGCCCCAAGGCCGATCCATTCTCGCCATCCCATCGGCCGCCCTACCGGCCGGCTGTCTGGCATTCAACCGACAAGGAAATCGCAATGGCAAAAGAAGAACTGATAGCAATGAACGGCATGGTCGACGAAGTGCTGCCGGATTCGCGCTTGCGCGTCACGCTCGAGAACGGCCACAGCCTGATCGCGTACACCTCGGGCAAGATGCGCAAAAGCCACATCCGCGTGCTCGCCGGCGACAAGGTGTCGCTCGAGCTATCACCGTACGATCTCAACAATGGCCGCGTGACTTTCCGTCACATCGAAGGGCGCGGCGCCTTCACGCCGGCACGCCGCCGCTACTGAACGATATGTGTTTGGCCGAGTCAGGGCCGGCGGCGTTGCCGCTGGCCGTTCGGCTCGGCATTGCGTCCCTTACTCGGCGCGCACAGGGTTGGCCGCGGCGTCGCCGACCACCGTGTTCCATGCCCGCACGCGCCACGCTTTGACCAGTCCCTCCCGCACATAGGGATCAGCGCTGGCAAACGCCTCGGCCACGGCCGGCGAATCCCCCTGAAACAGAAGCACGGCGGAGTCAGCCGGCTCGGCGAGCGCGCCGCCCAGCAATAGTTCGCCGCGGCGTGCCGCCTGCCAAGCCAGCGCCAGATGCGCGTCGCGAAACTGCGCGCGGCGCTCCAGATAATCGTCGCAAAGGTCGTAGAACAATATGTAATGCATGGTGTTCGCTCCTCAGCCGTGACGGCCCGCGGGTTATCTCATGGTATCGGATCGCCCAACGCTTCGAACAATCGATCCGTCAAGCCGGATGCGCGCCGGCTGGGCGTAGCCACCGCCGCGGCGACAACCGGCCATGATGCATACAGCGCGACGCTCGTGCGCGCGCGCGTCACCGCAGTGTAAATCAGCTCCCGGGACAACACTCGGCTGCCCTGTTCGGGCAGCACCACGGCAACGCGCTCGAACTCCGAGCCCTGCGATTTGTGCACCGTCATCGCGAACGCCGTCTCGTGCAGCGGCAAGCTGGCTGGCGAAAACAAGCGATAGGCGCCGTGCTCGCCAGGAAAGGCCACGCGCAATGCACCATCGCTTCCCGCTGGTAAGGCAATCCCGATATCGCCGTTGAATAGACCCAGCGCATAGTCGTTGCGGGTGACGATAACCGGCCGCCCGACATACCATGCGTCGGCCGAAAGCAAGGTCGTGGAACCCAACCCGACGCGCTGCACGAAGGCGCTCGCCAGTTGCCCGTTGAGCGCCTCCACGCCACGCCGCCCACCGCGTGTGGCGCACAGCACGCGAAACCGGTTGAATGCGGCGAACAATTCGGTGGCGGCTCGGTCGGACTCCGCCCGGCGCAGCGCCGCCACCCTATCACCGTACTCGGCATAGCCGTCGGCCAGTTGTGCCAGGTGCGCGCTGTCGAGCGACGGGCGCGCGGTTTCGTACAGCACCACGCTCTGCTCGCCGTGCAACGGATCACCGCCTGCCAATACTTGCCGCACGTCGCTGACACGCCCGTGCTTGATGCCCTCGGCCACGCGGCCGATCGCCGAGGCGCCGCCGAACCGGTAGTTGCGTTCGAGCCAAATCACACTATCTCGCAGCGGGGACGGCACGGCGGGCGCCTGGGCCGATTGCAGCAGCGCCGCGGGAATCGCCATGTCGCACGCCAGCGCCTCGCGACAAGTCGGCGACAGCGCCGGACTGGCGCTCAATTCACCAAATACCGCGCCGGCCTCGACTGCAGCCAACTGATCCTTGTCGCCCAACATAATCAGGCGGGCGCCAACTGGCACGGCCTCGAGCAAATGGGTGGCAAGCGACACGTCGATCATCGATGCCTCGTCGATCACCACCAGGTCATAGGGCAGCGGATTGTCGGCATGATGACGAAAGCGCCGGCCGGCTCGCCGTGCGCCCTGCGGCACCACCCCGAGCAGACGGTGCAGCGTCAACGCTGCCGCCGGCAAGGCATTGCGCACCGCGGAAGGCAAATGCTCGGCGCGCGCGGCGAGCGCCTCCTGCATGCGCTGCGCCGCCTTGCCTGTGGGCGCGGCCAGGGCCACGCGCAGCCCTGGCTGACGTTCGAGCAGGCAGGCCAGCAAGCCGACCACCGTGGTGGTCTTGCCGGTGCCCGGCCCGCCGCTCAGAATCACGATGTGCTGGCGCAGCGCCAGCGCGGCCGCCGCCATCTGCCAGTTCACCTCTGGCGCGCCGCCGGACGCGTCGGCACGGATATCGCCGGCCCCGAAATAGCGCGCCAGAAGCGCGCCATTTCCGTTCACGGGCAAACCGCCCTGGGCCGCGCCGCCGGCATCGGGCGTGCGATGAACGGCCAGCGCATGCGCCAGACGGCGCTCGTAGTCGTAATAGCGCGCCAGATACAGCCGGTCTCTGGCGTCGAGCACCAACGGCGCGTCGCTGTCAGCGGCCGCCTGCGGCGCGCAAATGCCGCTGCCCAGCAGGGCATCGCGCCACGCCGCCAGGGCCGGTGCGTCGTCGGGGAACAACTCGTGCGTGGCCGGTTCGTCATGCAAATCGCTCAACGGCACGCAGACGTGTCCGTCGGCCGTGGCCACGCTGAGCGCAAACGCTGCGCGCCAGACTCGCTGACACACCGCTTCGGAGCTGCCATGAAGACGGGCGAGCATCACCATGCGCCGCGCAAAGGCTTGTGCCAGGGCTTGTGTCGGCGAGCAAGCCTGCAGCGTCGGCATCATGATGCGTTCTCCTGCAAATCGGCTGACTGCATCAGGCGATCGAGCGCCTCGACCAGGGCGAGCGGCACGCGCTCGGCGAAAACGCCCGGCACGTCGCCCGATGTTTCATCCGGACTGCGCCAGGTGACCCTCGCGCCCCGAATGAACAGCCACAGGCAGCCGCCGATATCGCGCTCGTAGTCATAGGCAGGCAAGCGATTTCGCAAATAGCGGTGCAGCGCCACCGTGTACAGCAGATACTGCAGGTGGTAGCCATGCTCGGCCATCGCAAGCGCCAGCGCCGGACGGGCGTAGGCAGCCGCATCGTACCCGAGGTGATTGGATTTCCAGTCGGCAATCCACCAACGCCCCCGATGCACGAAAACCAGGTCGATGAATCCTTTCATGTAGCCGCGCAAGGTCGCGGCATCGAGCGCGATCTCCGCATACCCATGAGTGCGCAGCAATGCCCGCAGCGCCTCGAGCGGAACCACACCCAGCGGATAGGTAAATTCGAGTTCGGTCAGGCGCTGGGCCGGCGCGATCTCGGCAAGCCGCAGCCCCGGCTGAAGTTCGCACGCGACCAGTTCGCGCATCAGGCGTTGCATCATCGCAGGCCAGTGGGTGGCCGAGGTGGCGCCGGCCGGTGCGGGCGGCCGCTCGCGCAGCGCTTGCGCTGCAGCGTCGGGCCAACTGTCGGGACGCGTGAAGTCAGCCAACTCGAGCAACCGGTGCAGGCACTCGCCGGCGGCAGGCCCGCGCGGGAAATGCAGAATATCGTCGGCGGCCGGCCCGGCAGGGACGCTCGCGACCAATGGCGGCGCCAGCTCGCTCAGTGATGCGAGCGCGTCGTGATCGGGGCGCGGCCGCTCGCTGCGCGCGTGCTCGGCCTGACTAAGCAGCGCGCTGAAGCTGGCGATGCGCCATGTCTCGCGCAGCGCACGGCGTGCCCGGCGAGACTCGAGCCGTGCCGGTGCCTCGCGCGCCGTCAACGGTACGGCAGCGCGCGACTCGGGCAGCATGCTCACGCGCAATGCCCTGTCATCAAGCCCGCGCCATGCGGCAACGATCTGCTGCGCAGCGACGGCGCCGTCGGACCAAGCATCAAAACTCGTCTCCTGCCCCGCGACCAGCCAGTTGAGCATGCTGGCGCAGGCTTCCCTGGTGTTGCGCTTGGCCGTGTAGATGCCGGCCACCAGATAGCACCGGTACACTGCCCGCGTGAGTGCCACGTACAGCAGGCGCGCCTGCTCGGCGGCCTGTTCGCGATGCAGCGCGGCGCTCGCACGCGCGCGGGCGTGCTCATCGCGCCCATAGTCGATTACCGCCGCGCCGCCATCGTGATATTCGATGGCCAGTTGTTTGCCGGCATCGCGCACGCGGCCATCCCACAGGAACGGGCAGAATACGATCGCATATTCCAGCCCCTTGGACTTGTGCACGGTAACGATCTGCACCAGATGGCGATCCGATTCGAGGCGCAACTGCGCCTCGTCGCCACCGCCCCCCCGCCGGCGGCGCGCCGCCAGCCAGCGCAACAAAGCCGTCATGCCGGGCTGCTCGACCCAGCGTGCCTGCAACAGTTCTGCCAGATGCGACAGATTGGTCAGGCGGCGCTCGCCGCCCGCGCCCGCGACCAGCCGCGGCGCCACCTCGAGCTCGCGCATCAGGGTCCGCCACATGGCGATGAAGCCGCGTTCGAGCCAAAGCTGGCGGTAGCGCTGCAGACGCTCGATCCAGGCGATCGCGCCAGTCTCGGGCAAATCAGCCGCCTCGGTGTCCTGCAGGCGGAAAATCGCCATCGCATCGAGTCCGAACAGCGGTGTGGCCAGCGCGGCACGCAGCACGCGCAAGTCGCCAGGCGCCTCGACGGCCAGCAGCACGCGCTCGATCATTTCGGCTTCCTCGCTGGCGAACACCGAGTCCTGGGTCAGCTCGACGCTGCCGATGCCATATTGCGCCAGGACCTGCTTCATCCAGCTGCCCTGCACGTGAGTCTGCACGATGACAGCGATGTCGCCAGGCGTGAGGGGGGCATCCCCCAGGCGCACCGTGCCGGCCGTGGCGCCCTCAAGCAACCGCGCAATCTCGGCGGCGGTAGCGGCCGCCGCTTTCGCTTGCGCGTCGGCCTTGGTCAGCGCGACGTCGCCATCCGGCAGCAGCCAGACATTCAGCCCGGCGGCCGGCTCCGGGTCATGTAACGGCGCCCGCTCGCGCGTGCCGGCGCGCACTGGCGGGTAGTCCAGACCGTCGAGCACGAAGGCACGCGCGTTGCGGCCGAACAGTTTATTGCCGGCGTCGATCACTGCGCCCGTCGAGCGCTGATTGACGGCCAGCGTATAAGCAGCGTCGGCGGTGTCGCGCGCTGCCAGGTAAGTATGCAGATCGGCGGCGCGAAAGCTGTAGATTGCCTGCTTGGGATCGCCCACCATGAACAGCGGGCCGCGCGACGCCTGCCCGGACGCCGCACCGTAGATGTGGTCGAAAATCTCGAATTGCAGCGGATCGGTGTCCTGGAATTCGTCGATCAGCGCGCATGGGTAGCGCTCGCGCAGCACGCCGCCTAGCCAGGGGTGGGCCCGCAACGCGTGATGCAAATTGCTCAGCAGATCGTCGAACGAAACGGTGCGCGCCTCGCGCTTGCTCTCGCGCAGTGCATCGGGCGCCCACGTCAGCCAGTTGCGCAGCAATTCGAGCCAGCGCAGCGCATGACGGTCGGTCTGCGCATCGCGAGCCGACAGCAGTGCATCGGCCAGCGCGAAAAACGGCGCGTCCGGTGGCGCGGCATTTTTCTTCGCGCCCTGTTTCAACTTGGCCGCGCCCAGCAAGAGTGCCTTGGCACCTAGCGGCGCGCCGGTATCGCCCGCATCGAAGTAACGCTGCCAGGCCTGCCGCGCGCTCTCGATGCCGTCGGCGGTATAAATATTGGCCTTGAGATTCGGCAATGCATCCTGCACGAGCTGCGCCGGCGATGTCGCGCCCGACTGCCACGCGTGACGCGCGGCTGCATACAGCGCGTGCAGCGCGGGCTCGTCTTCGCCGGCGGGCATGGCCGGCCAGCGCAATTCGGCCTGCGGCTTTTTCAGGCGCCGCGCCAATTCGCCGACGAGCGCATCCGGGGTCATCTTGTTGTCGACCAGCCAAGCAGGGAAACCTTCGTGGCGCGCCGCGGCCGGCTCAACCTCGCGCCGCCAGAACTCGACCGCCAGATCATGACGAATAGCCTCGTCATCGGGCATCAGCTCGAACACCAGCGGCAGGCCGGCGGCAAAAGGGGTCTCGGACAGCGCACGCTGGCAAAAGCCGTGAATCGTATGGACGGCCGCCTGATCGAATGAATTGAGTGCCAGGCGCAAGCGCAGCAAGGCCTGCTCGGCGCTGATATGCCCATTCAGGATAAGCCGCTCGACCAGGGCCGACACCATCGGATCCGCCAATGGGCCGGCGTCGGGCGCGGCCGCCTTGTCGTCTGCTGTCTCCCCGCTCAGCGAGGCCAGCGCTCGGGCCAGACCGGCCAGTCGCGAGCGGATCCGTTCGCGCAACTCGGCGGTGGCGGCATTGGTGAAGGTCACCACCAAAATCTGCTCTATCGTGTAGTCCTTTTCCAACAGCAGGCGTACGACCAGCGCGCAGATATTCCACGTCTTGCCGGTGCCGGCCGATGCTTCGATCAGTTGCACCCCATCGAGCGGACAGTCAAACACATCGAGTTCGGGGAAGCGGCTCATGCCGGAGCCCCCCCGGCAACGAGATGCGCGGCCAGCGGCTCGCACACGCCGCGCGCGATGGTCTCGAACGGCTCAGCCAGCGGCGCGTCAATGCCGCGCCACGCCAACCGGTAATACGCTTCGTCGCCCTCGCCAAACGAGAATTGCGAGCCCAGCCAGGCCTTTTCCGCGTTGGCCAGTTGCCCGGTACTTACCAGCTCCCAAGCGCTGCGCGGAAAAAATGGCAGCGGTCGGGTCATGCCGACGTGCTGCAGCGCGACCAGTTGCGCGAGCTGGCCGATGGGGTCCTCCACCGGCCGCAAGGCAAAGCTTTCGTCGTCGCCGAACCAGCGCGTGCGCGGCGTCACGCCAGGCAATTCGCCGCGCGCAACAAGCGCCCCCAACACGAGATGCCGAAGCCAGGCATCGAGATAGTCACTCGCGCGTGCGCGGCCATACCGGTACAACACCAGGCCGTTCGGCGTCAGGGGCGCTAGCCGGCCCTGCAGGCGGCAAGCCAGGCCTTGCGGCCATTGCCATTCGTGGGGCCACTCGGGCGCAGCCCGCAGCGCAAGCGACAGGCTGAACGCATGCGCGCTACTGCCGGCGCCGAGCGCGTCACGCACCGCGCCGGCCAGCAGTTGCAACCCGCCCATCTCGCGCACGCGCCACAAGGCGCCGGTCGCTCCCGCGGGCAATTCGTGACTGGCTGCGGCGATGCGCGCTACGCGCTGCGGCGCCTCGCCGGCCAGCAAGCGCGGCAGCACACGCTCGGCAAACGTGCGGCGGGCCTCGGCATCGACCTCGAAAGGCTCGTCATCGTCGAGCTCGGCCTCGGCCTCGCGCAGCGCCACACCCAGCCGTTCGCGCACCCAGACGCGGGTTGGGTGCCGCCAGAAACGCAGCAGATCATCCAGTTCGAGCGCATCGGCGCGCGCCGGCGGGCGCGGCAATGGCGTTTGACAGAAGGCTGTCTCGTCACGCGGCGCGGCACCGGCGCCGAGTATCACACGCGCCGTCTCGGCCTGCATCGCGTCATAGCTGAACAGCCGCGGCGACGCTCCGTCGAAGTAGGCCGGCGCGAACGGCTGCAGCGGATGCTCGGTCACCAGGCTCGCGCGGTGGCGCGCCAACGCCTGCTCGCCGGCGCCTGGGCCCGCCAGTATGTCGGCCAGATGATCGAGCAGCTCGGCGACCACGGCCGACGGCGGCAGAATAGCGTTGTCGCGGATACTGCGCCCGTTGTAGGCGATCAGCACGCGCTCGCGCGCGGCAAGCAGCAAATCGAGAAACAGGTTGCGTTCGTCGTCGCGCCGCTGGCGGTCGCCCCGTTGCGGCAATGCATGCATCAGATCGAACTCGTCGCCGCGCCGCAAGCCAGGCAGCACGCCATCGTCCATCCCGAGCAGGCAAATGACCCGATAGGGCAGCGCCCGCAAGCTCGGCAGCGCCGCGAAGGTCACCCGGCCCGACGGCACGCCGCCGCGTGCCGGGTCGTCGAGCCAGCGCGCGAGCGCGGCGTCGATGACGCCGACCGGCAGTTCGGTATCGGGCGCGCCGTCGTGCATCGCCGCGCACAACTGATCGATCGCCTGACGCACCTCGGCAATATCGTCGGCAAAGGCTGCGTCGGGGGAGAAAAACGTTTCAAGCAACGTCAGCAGGGTATCTCGCCAGGCCAGCGCGTTACGGGGCTGCCCGAGCGCGAGCGCGCTCGCTTCCAGCGCGTCGATCACGCCAGCCAGACTGCCCAGCGCCTGGGCGCGCCCGCCCTCGATGCCGCCGATCGGCAGCCAGTCGGCGCTCGGCATGGCGTCATCGGGCTGCGCATAGCCGAGCAGCAGGCGCATTAACGCGTCTCCCAGCGTGTGGCGTTGCTCTGCCTCGGCCGCGCCGGCCGAGGCGCTCGCGCGCGCCAGACGCATCAGCGGGTCGCTGGCCCAGCCGCGCCGGGCACCGGCTGCCCGCAGCCACTGCTGAATCTGCTCGAGCGCGGCCTCGTCGAACTGGAATTGGTGCGCCACCGCTTCGGTGCGAATCAACTCGATGATGTCGGCGGCGCCGACGCGGCGCCGCGGTAGCGCCAGCAGTTGCCGAACAGCGCGCGCCACCATATTGGTATGGCTGGCTGGCAGACCGGTGACCAGATAGGGGATGCGTGGCGACGCCGTACCGAATACCGCATCGATCAGCGAAGCGGCCTGGCTCAGGTCGGGCACCGCAATCAGCACATCGTCCGGTTGCAGGCTGGGGTCGGCCTCGAACCAGTCGAGCAATTGGTCGTGCGTGACTTCGAGCTGGCGCGCCAGACTGTGACAGGCATGGACGGCAAGACTGCCGTCACCGGCGCCTGGCGCGTCGGTCTCGGGCCGTGGCGCCAGCCAAAGGATGCCGTTTTGCAGCGTACTCAGCAGCGTCGAGGCCGGATTGGGCGTGAACACCGCATCGTCGCACAGCGCGCCCTCGGCCATTTCGGCATACAGAAGATCAATGTGGGATTGGGTCTGCCGGCCCCACTCGGCCAGCAATGGATGGCCGGTTTCGTGATATCCGGATGCGCCGCGCGCCTGCAGATAGCTCAGGCGCGCTGCCGGGACGATCTCGAACCAATATTCCTGGCATGGGTTGAGGGCATAGATGCGCACGTCGATGAGCCGCGACAGCTCCTTGAGCAGTTGCATCGACAGCGGCGGCATCGCGGGCAGCGCGAACACGGCGACGCGCGCCGGCCAGCCGGCCGGCACCTGGCCCGCCGGTAGCGCGCGCAGGATCTCGATGAAGCGCTGCGCCGGATGCTCGCCCGCAATCTCGAGCCGCGTGAGCAATTGTCGCCATAGCTCGGCCTGCCAACGTTCGTCCTCGAATTGCGGGGGGCCCCAATGCACCAACGCCGCAGGCGCTGTCGGGGCGATCGACGCGCCGTGCTGCCAGTGCGTCAGCCAGGGCAGCCGGTATGTCAGGTATTGGTCGAACAGGCTCGCCAGCCGCTCCGCCAATTCATAGCGCATGACCGGATCGGCCTGCCGCAGATAAGCGGTCAAGCGCGGGAAATCGCTGGTCCAGCCGGCATCGTCGAGACACCGGTATATCGGCCACACCAAACGATCCGGGGCAAAAGGCGAGGTCCGCGGCACCGGCAATGCACGCCCAAGTTGCTCCCATAACCATTGCGCCAGATAGGCGAATTGCACATTGGCGCACACGCCGAAACACTGCGCATAATCGAGTTCGAGACGTCGACGCACTGCCGCGCTGGGCACCAGGATGACTTCGCGCGCCAGCGGATCGGCCGGCTGCGCGGCGACGTCGCGCAGCAAGGCGGCCGCGAGATTTTCATAACGATTCGAAAAAAACAGTGAAAGCATGCCGGCAATCGGGTCCGAGGGGGCGCACGAAGCGCAGCGCGACGGTGTGGCGCAACGGGCTGCTTCATGCTTGACGGGTAGCATAACAAAGCGCCGCTCGAAATGAGCGTACGCCCGCAAAATTGCGCGACGGCGCGGCGAGATACGCTAGACTTCGCTGTGACGAGGACCCGCTTGCCGACGATGGATTATCCAAGACAAATCAAGAAATTCCTCTACAGCCACTACTTTTTCAGCGGCGCTCGCCAGGCGGTCGGGGTCACGCTGCCGGCCCTGGTGCTTTTCTGGGGCCTGGATCAACATCTGCTCGGACTGGCTGTCGCCTCCGGCGCGCTGTGCGCGAGCGTGGCCGACGTCAACGGTCCGCTGCGCCACAAGCATATCGAGTTGCTGGCCTGCTCGGTGCTGGGCGCCGCGACGGCCGCGCTGACCGGCCTGTCGTCGGCCCACCCGGTCACATTGTGGCTCTGCGTGGGCGGGCTGAGCTTTTTCCTCTCGCTGCTGGTGGTCTACGGGTACCGGGCCTCGCTGGTGAGCTTCGCCTGCCTGCTGATCATGGTGCTCAACGTCGAGACCGTGGTCTCCCCTGGCGCGGCGCTCCTGAACGCTGGCGCCGTGCTCGCCGGCGGCTTGTGGTACACCTATTTCAGTCTGGCGGTGTGCCGCGTCCTGTGGTTTCGCCTGGAGCAGCAGACGCTGGCCGAATGTTTTTTTGCCACCGCGCAGTATCTGGAGGCCAAAGGGGCGTTCTACGACGTTGATCAGGATCTGGACGAATGCTATCGGCGTCTGATCGCCACGCAGGTCAACGTGGTGGAAAAGCAGCAGGCGGCGCGCGAGATGATTTTGCGCGATCTGCCCCGCTTGCGCCGAGGTCAGCTCGATAAGCGGCGCGCGATGCTGCTCAACCTGTTCGTCAACGTCGTCGATCTGCATGAGGTGGTCGTCTCGGTGCACACCGATTACCCGCTGCTGCGCAAGACGTTCGAACACGCCGACATTCTGATTTTTTTCCGCGATCTGATCCGCAAGGCGGCTGCCGATGTCGACAGCGTCGGCTTCGCGATCGCCAGCGACCAGCCGGCGCGCTCGCGCAGCAGCTGGAAAGCGGAATTCCGCGCGATCGAATACGAAATCGAATTGCTCAAGGAAAAGCGCTTCCAGCAGGACATGCCGGACGCCTACGACGCCCTGGTGGCCACTTTCCGGCGCGTGTGGAGCACGTCACGGCAGATCGAGAAGCTTTATCGGAATATCCAGCGCGACGGCGGCATGCCGAATATGGAAACTCGCCTGGATCAGGCGCTGAACCGCTTTGTGTCACGCCAGAGCTTCAGTCCAAAGCTGCTCTGGCACAACCTGACATTTGCCTCGCCGAGCTTTCGCCACGCGCTGCGCGTGAGCATTGCGATACTGGGCGGGCTGGCACTCGCCCACTTCCTGCCGCTGCTCAAGGGCCAATCGCACAGCTACTGGATCCTGCTGACGACGATCGTGATTCTTAAGCCAGGTTTCAGCCTGACCAAGCAAAAGAATTTCCAGCGCCTGTCGGGCACGCTCATCGGCTGCCTGCTGGTGCTGGCGATCCTGTTCGTCGTGCACAAGCCGTGGGCACTGCTCGGGCTGATGTTCTTCTTCATGGTGATGGGCAACAGTCTGGCTCTCTTCAACTACGGCCTGGCCGTGGTATTCACGTCCGCCTATGTGCTGTTGCTGTTTCATTTTCTGGTGCCCGGCTCGATCCTGGTCGTCGGCGAACGGGCTCTGGATACGGCTATCGGTTCGCTGGTCGCGCTCGTCTGCAGCTACTTCTTCCCGTATTGGGAATATCGCCTGATGAGTCCGCTGGTGCGCGGCGCCGTGCTCTCGACCCGGGATTACCTGCAGTCATGCCTTGGCCGCGACGGTGTCGTCGACGAGTTTGCCTACCGGATGGCGCGCAAGAATATGCATATCGCCTTCGCCAATTTCGGTGCGGCATTCAAGCGGATGATGCTCGAGCCGAAGTCCAAGCAGGTGTCGGTGGCGGAACTCAATGGGCTTCTGGTGCAGACTCACGTGCTCGCCTCGCACATCACGAGCATCTCGGAGATACTCGCGCGTCACTTGCTGCGCGACAAGAGCGGCGAACTTAACGCCGCGGTACAGGCCATTCTGGGTATGCTGCAGCAGGCGGCCGACGCCCCCGTGGCAGGTCAGCGCGGCGGCGACGTCGATCCGGCAGAAACACTTAGGGACTTCACCCGACGGCTGGACGCGCTGGTGGTGCACCAGGAGCAGCAACCCGGCGCCAGTATCGAAGACATTCAGGAATTGAAGCTGATCGCGCACCAGATCAAGCAGATGCTGCGTGTCGGCGAACTGATTTTCAAGGACATGCGCGCAATGCGCCTGCCGGCCGGCTAACGCCGGTCAACCGATACCGCTGCGGGTGGCATATTTGTAAAGATCGACGTCGCGGCCGATGCCCAGCTTGCGCATCGCGTTGTTCTTTTGCGAGCTGACGGTCTTGATGCTGCGGTTCAGGCGTGCGGCAATTTCGGTGATGGTCATGCCGGAGACGAATAGACGAACCACTTCGACCTCGCGGGCGCTGAGCAGCGGCGCCTCGCCTCCCCAGCTCTCGTCGGATGACGCCTGATTGAGCCGGGCCGCCAGCGTCGCCGGCACATAGTGACTGCCGTCAGCCACCACAGTGACGGCCTCGGCGATCTTCTCCTGGTCGTCGGATTTGCACAGAATCGAATGCACGCCGAGCTTGAGCATGCTGCGCAGGATCGCCAGATTTTCCAGCATGGTCAAAACCACCACTTTGACCTCCGGATAGTAGCGCCGAATGTAGCTGATCAGATACAGCCCATCCTTGTAGGATCCGCCCGGCATGGAATAGTCGGTAATGACGACATCGCACGGCATTTTCCCGAGTTGTGCGATCAACTCCGACGAGTCGGACGCCTCACCCACGATCTCCACGTTGAGCCGGTCTTTCAGCATCAGGCGAATACCGAGCCGCACGATCGGATGATCATCCGCGATGATGACTTTGATGGTCATGTTGCTTCTCACATTATTGAACGGTTGGAAACCCCGAGGGTGGCAACGGGCTACGCACTGGCCGCCACCTCTTGTTAAGGGCGGCAACAATCGGATTCATCCGAGGTTTGTTGGAGCCCGGGGTATTCTGTCAAACCTTCCGAACCACTTTAATGGGATTCATCCTAAATGGCCGGTTGGCTGCGCCAGACCCACCCGGGTTGCGACGCAGGTCATCGGCAAACAACGGATGGGGTCGAAAAAGAGGAATGCATGGGGCGCACGGCCGCGAGCAGATCTGCGAACGCCCTCGGTAACATGGTAATTGTTACGGCGCATTACAAATGATGGCTGTCGTAATGAATCGAAACATATCGAAAATCAAATGGCAGCCAAGGTCACTATGATGATGAATCAAATGCACTCTGTCCCCATGAAAATTCTTGTTGTCGACGACGATCCCGAGTTGCGCGACCTGCTGCGCGAATATTTGACGCGACATGGCTTTGCCGTCGCCGTCATGCACGACGGCGAGGGCCTGGCCGCGCGCCTCGAACGCGAGCGGCCCGCCCTGATCGTGCTCGATCTGATGATGCCCAAGGTCGACGGCCTGAGCGCGCTGCGTGACCTGCGCTCGCGCAACGACGACGTCCCGGTTATTTTGCTGACCGCCCGCAGCGACGAGATCGATCGCATCGTGGGGCTGGAGATCGGCGCCGACGACTACCTCGGCAAGCCGTTCAATCCGCGCGAGCTGCTCGCGCGCATCAATGCCGTAATGCGACGCCATCGCGTCACCAACGCGGCGGCGCCCGAGCAGCGTGAGGACTATGCATTCGGTGAGTTCCGCCTGAACTTTCACGCCCGCACCCTCGCCCGCGATAACCAGATCATTCCGATGAGCGATGGCGAGTATGGGCTGCTCAAGCTGCTGGTCAATCACGCGATGCAGGTCCTGAGTCGAGAGCGCATTATCGACTTGCTCTACGGCGCGCACAGCGAAGTCAGCGATCGCGGCATCGACGTGCAAATCTGGCGCCTGCGCAAGCTCCTGAACGAAGATCCGCAAAATCCCCGTTTCATCCAGACCGTGCGAGGGCGCGGCTACATCTTCGTACCGGACGACCAGCATGAAACGCCGCTTTGACACGCTGTTCGGACGACTCGCGCTGCTGATTATCGCGGTGCTGGTCATCAGCCATTTTTCCTGGCTGACCATTTTGCGCAACGACCGCCGTGAACGGCTATTCGAATATTCCGCCGATCAGATGGCGTTTATTTTCCGCAGCGCACAGGCCGTCATGGACGGCAGCTCCCATATTCCGCTGCCGGATTCCGTGCACTTCGAGAAGACGCTGTTCGACGGCCGGAATGCGTTCACGCCGGCCGGCCAATCCGAACATTTGACCCAGCAGCTGGCACAACGCCTGCCCAAGGGCACCGATCTGCGCATCGAACAAAGCACGCCACCGCGCATGTGGGCAAAGTTGCCTGGCGCGAACCAGTGGATTTCGACGCCCATCGTCATGGTTCATACGCCACCGAGCGCGCTTAGGGCGATCCTGCCCGGCGTGCTGACGGTGTTGCTGATCACGGTAATTTTCTCGCTGCTGACGGCGTGGCTGCTGCAGCGCCCGGTGCGAGACATGGCCGCCGCCGCGGAAAAACTGGCCATCGGCGAAGACGTCAAGCCGCTCAAGGAGCGCGGCCCACGGGAACTGCGGCAACTGACAGAACGCTTCAACCGAATGATTACCGATATCGCGCAAGCGGAGCGCGAGCGCAACACGATGCTCGCCGGCATTGCGCACGATCTCAAGACGCCGCTGTCGCGACTGCGTCTGCGCGCCGAAATCATCGACGATGCGGCGCTCACCCGCGGCATCGTCCGCGACGTCGAGTCGATGGCGCGCATCGTCGATCAGTTCCTTTTGTTCGCACGCGGCGTCGAATCCCTTGGCCCGCCGGCGCCGGTCGACTGCCGGCTGCCTTACGTGCTGCAGGTTTTCAGCGACCAGGGACACACGATCAATACGGCATTGCACGCCGGGCCGCAGTTCCAGCTCAAGACGACCCATCTCGAGCGTATCGTCAATAATCTGCTCGACAATGCCGTCAGCTATGGCCGGGCGCCGCTGAGCGTGTGCACGGCACGCACGGCCAATGGCTGGGAGTTGGCCGTCGAGGACAGCGGCCCCGGCATCCCGGAAGAAGATCTGGCGCGTATCGTGCGTCCGTTCGTACGCCTGGATCCGGCGCGCAGCGGCAATGCGCATTGCGGCCTGGGTTTGGCGATCGTCGATAAACTGGCTCAGCAACTCGGCGGAAAGCTTGTGCTGAACAATCGTCCGTCGGGGGGGTTGAGAGCTGCGGTGATTTTCCCGTTGCGGGATAACGCGGCTTGATCGATGCAAGTTACGCAGGGAACGTTACAACTGCCGTTTCACACCGGCGGGGGCGGATATTGACAGGCTGATACTTGTGGGCCCTGACGCTCGCCGCTTGAATCGTGTCGACTAGGCGCGTGCAATGCGCTATTCGATCAGAAATTTTTCTCGATTTCGTCCGATCCATTTGGGCGCTCTGCCCCGTCCCGACCAAGTCTCGCCAGTTGCCGGATTCATATACCTGGCGACCACCGGTCCCTTGCTGGCCCTGCGTTGCTTGCGCTCGACCGATAAACCCAGATCTTTGGCAGTCAACTCGTATTCTTCGATTTTCTGCTTGATATCGGCGATGACCGCTGCCACTTCCCTGGCGCGCGCTTCCTCGATCTGCTTTTCTATCTTTTCACGTTGAGCAATCAGTTCTTTATAGCTGGCCATGCCATGTTTCCTTGATTATTTATATGAGCTCATAAAATAGCAGAATTTTAATCAGAAAAAAATTGGGGCAAACAGCACAGCTACTGAAGAAATACTCAATTGAGTCCCGAATTCAATAAGATCATTCTCTATTTCTTATCTTTTCGACATCATTTGTATCACGAAGAATTGGATATTTCCGTTTCAACTTGTCAAATTCGACTCATCGTCTTGTAGGAATTTTTCTATTCTCATTTGATAAACAAATAAATGAATTTGAAATCCGCTTTCAATTGAATACAAATCGATTAAATCGGATCCTTTAAAAAAATTTCGTCAGTCCATGCTCATCTGGCAGCGTTCAATTCCGGCAACCGGGTTTTGGCGCCATCGTCACTCGACGCATTCAGGAGCGACCATGCCCGATGCTCCACTTCGGCATCCGTCAGCGGTCGGCGTGTCAGTCCTTCGAGCGCCAGGAACTCGACACTGCGTATGCCGATAGTCGCCAGGATGCTGCGCAGATACGGCGTCAGGAAGTCTGGTTGGCGGGCCTCATCTCCGGTGTAAATGCCGCCGGCGGCTACCACGATGTATGTGGGACGATCCGGCAACAAGCCCATTTTGCCGGCCGGCGTGCCGCGAAAAGTGCGGTGTATGCGCACCACATGATCGATCCATGCCTTGAGCGCCGCTGGCACCGTATAGTTGTGCATCGGCGTGCCAATCACCAGGCAATCCGACTGCTCCAGTTCATCGATCAACATTTCCGAATAATCAAACACCGCGACTTCTCCGGGATCCCCCGTCAAAGCGCCCGCCAGCACCGCCTCGGCATACGCCCGGCTGATAAGCGGCGGCGGATCGGCGCTCAGATTGCGCTCGATGACACGCGCTTGCGGTGCAGCCTGCTGCAATTGCTCGAGCAATGCGCGTGCCACGCGAGCACTTTGCGACCCAGCGCCGCGCGGGCTGCATTCAATATACAAAATGGCTTTCATGTCGGCCGCACCTGTTCGTGCAGCGCCAGATTGAACCGCATGGCGGTGGCCAGCATTCCCTGGCGATAATAAAAACGCTGCGCCAGAGCGTTCGAGAGCGCCGTATCCAGCACAAGTTTCGCGCAGCCCTGCACGCGCGCCTCGTCAGCCAAAGCCTCGAGCATTCGCTGCCCGAGCCGGCCCCGGCGCTCGGTCTCCAGCGCGATGAGGTCGTCGACATAAAGAAAACGGCCGTACACCAGGTTTTCCTGCAACCGGTAGCCCGCCAAAGCCACGGCGCGCGTACCGCGCCAGGCCGCCAGTAGCCGGTAACCTTGCGCAAACTGGCGGGATAGGCGAGCCATGAATTCCTGCTGCGAGCTCAGGTGAGGCCGCAATTCCCGCATCGCAGGGTAGCAGGCGGCAATTTCCTCATCATTGACGGGATGTCGCAAAACCGTCGCCTCGGCAGTGGCGTCTGGGGACATGATGCATTTCTCCGGATGGTATCGAGCCCTCAATTTAGCGCTGCGATGGTTCAGGATGAAGAGCCAAGTTTCGTCGATTTGTCTGGGCCATCGATGGCGATAATGGCTGACTTCTGGTAAATATGGGGGCGCTACGCCGCCCGACTGGCGGCGCAACACGACTATCCCCCCCTTTTTTTACAAGAGTCTGTCTTATGTTCGAGCATGTCGAAGCCTACGCCGGCGATCCTATTCTCAGCCTGGGCGAAGCCTTTCAAAAAGATCCCCGCCCCAACAAGGTCAATCTGAGCGTCGGCCTGTATTACGATGAAGAGGGCCGATTGCCGTTGCTCAAGTCGGTACAGCAAGCCGAGGTGCGCCACGCCGCCAAGCTCTCGCCGCGCCCCTATCTGCCGATGGAAGGCGACGCGGCCTATCGCGGCGCGGTGCAGCAGTTGCTGTTCGGCGCCGGCCACGCAGCTGTCAGGGCAGGGCGCATCGCGACCATCCAGAGTATCGGCGGCTCGGGCGCACTCAAGGTCGGGGCCGATCTGCTCAAGCGCTACTTCCCCGCCAGCCAGGTCTGGGTCAGCTCGCCCACCTGGGAAAACCATCGTGCGATATTCGAGGGCGCGGGTTTTACCGTCAACGACTACCCGTACTACGACAAGACCACCGGCGGCGTGCAATTCGAGGCCATGCTCGCGACCCTTGCGCAACTGCCGGCCCAGTCGATCGTGCTGCTGCACCCCTGCTGCCACAACCCGACCGGCGTCGATCTGGACCGCACCCAATGGCAGGAAGTTGTCCGAGTGGCCAAGGAGCGCCAACTGATCCCGTTCATGGATATCGCCTACCAGGGCTTCGGCGACGGACTCGATGAAGACGCTTATGCGATTCGGGCCATGACCGATGCCGGCGTCAGCTTCTTCGTCAGCAATTCATTCTCCAAGAACCTGTCGTTCTATGGCGAGCGCTGCGGCGGCCTGTCGGTCGTTTGCCGCGATGCAGAGGAGGCCGCCCGCGTGCTGGGGCAATTGAAGGCGACCGTGCGCCGCAACTACTCCAACCCGCCGACCTACGGCGAGCAGATCGCCGTTACTGTGCTGACCGACCCGGCATTGCGCAAGGAGTGGGAAGACGAAGTCGCCCAGATGCGCGTGCGCATCAAGTCGATGCGCACGCAGTTGCACGACGCGCTCGTCAAGCAGTGCCCGGGCGTTGACTTCAGCTACATCGTCAAGCAGCGCGGCATGTTCAGCTATACCGGCCTGTCGCGCGAACAGGTCGAGCGCCTGCGGGACGAATTCGCGGTGTATCTGGTCGGGTCCGGGCGCATGTGCGTGGCCGGACTGAATGCGAAAAACGTGGCTTACACAGCACAGGCATTTGCCGCAGTCATGCAGCAGTGAGTCGAGTCCGACCGCGGCTGGCGCCAACGTAGCCAGTCACGGTCGGCGGCCTGAGGGGATGCGCGCGGACATGTAAAAGAATTCATTGCTGCGACCACGCCGGCGCCACGGCGCTGGCGAGAAACCGCCAGAGCCGCTGCATTGAAATGCCTCCCCGGGCCACCGGGAATGCACTATCATCGCAGAAATCACGCGGCAGGCACGACACCGGACATGAAGAGCGCCCCCCAACGCAATATTCCCCTCAACTCCACACCGATTCTCAATCGCGGCACCTTTGCCTGGCGCTCCAGACTGGTCGTCGCATTTATCACTCTGGCTTTCATCGCTCTGGCCGTGCGGGCGTTCTGGATTCAGGGGCCGGGTAACGCCTTTTATATCAAGCAAGGCGAAATGCGCTACGAGCACCAGATTCCGTTGCCGGCCGTGCGCGGGCGCATCCTTGACCGCGACGGGCGAATTCTCGCCGTCAGCCTGCCGGCGGACGACGTCTGGGCCAATCCGGTTGAAGTGCCGAAAGACAAGCCGCTGACCGAGTTGCCCGAGCTTGCCAAATTGCTTGGCGAAAACCCGGCCACCCTGCGTGCCAAATTGACCGACGGGCGGAAATTCATTTATCTGAAACGGCTGGTCACGCCGGCGGTCGGCAAGGAAGTCCTGGCCCTGAAAATGCCTGGCGTGCACGAGACGCGCGCCTACAAGCGATTCTATCCGGAGGGCGAGATCGCCGCGCACGTGGTCGGTTTTACCAACGTGGAGGATCAGGGCCAGGAGGGCATCGAACTCGGCGAGCAGAGCCTTCTCAAGGGTACTGGCGGCAGCCATCTGGTGATCGAGGATCGGCTGGGACGCATCATCCAGGATCTCGGCGACGACGTTGCGCCGCGTGACGGGAAAAATGTCGTGCTATCGCTCGACACGCGTATCCAACTGGCCACTTATATGGCCGTCAAGGACGCCGTCCAGCGCACCGGCGCCAAGGCTGGCGCGGCCGTAGTCCTCGATGCGAAGTACGGTCAAGTGCTGGCGTTGGCCAATTATCCGTCGTACAACCCGAATGATCGCGAAGACCTGACGGGCGACCAGTTGCGCAACCGGGTGCTGACCGATTCGTTCGAGCCGGGCTCGATTCTCAAGCCGGTGACCATGGCATTGGCGCTGCAGTTGCATCGCGTGACGCCGACCACGACCTTCGACACGGGTAACGGCCGGCTCGAGTTTCATGGTGCGGTGATCAGCGACGACAGTCCCAACCATGTAATCACCACCACGCAGATCATCACCAAATCGAGCAACATCGGCATGACCAAGATCTCGACGCTGCTCAAGCCCGAGGAAATGTGGAACATGTTTACCGACATGGGCCTGGGCCAGGCGCCGAAGCTCGGTTTCCCCGGCGCATCGGCCGGGCGGGTCCGTCCGTACCACTCGTGGCGCCCGATCGAACAGGCAACCATGGCATACGGTTACGGCATTTCGACATCGCTGTTCCAGTTGGCGCGCGCTTATTCCGTCTTCGCCAATCACGGCGTCATGGTGCCGATCAGTATCTTCAAGAACACTGAAGCGAGCCCGCCGGCCGGCGTGCGGATCATCAGCACCCACACCGCCCAGGAAATTCTCGACATGCTCGAGACCGTGGTGCAGCCGGGCGGCACCGCCCCGACGGCGCAAGTGCCTGGGTACCGGGTCGGCGGCAAAACCGGCACGGCCTACAAGCTGCGCGGCCACACCTATGACCACAGCCTTTACCGCGCCTCGTTTGTCGGTATTGCGCCGTTGTCCAACCCGCGCCTGGTGATCGCCGTATCGATCGACCAGCCGCGCGCGGCCGAGCACTTCGGCGGGCAGGCCGCCGCACCGGCATTCGTGCAGATCGCCAGCCAGGCGCTGCCGATGCTCAACATCCTGCCCGACAACACGGTCAAGCCGACCGTAATGCCCGCAGACGCGTCGTCAGTGCAAGCGGCCGCGCCGGCAGCGGCTGCACCGCGCGCCGCGCCGGGGCATCACGGCTGACGTCCCGCCCGCGTCGCATCGGGCGAGTCAGCCCAGCGCCCGGCATGCCGCCCAAAAGCCCTGTTTCACCACGTCGATATCGTTGGCGCTCACGGCCATGCGATACCCGTCGGCCAACGCCGCGCGCGCGCCGGCCGCGTCCTGGGTGAACAGGCCGCACGGCAAGCCAGCCTGTCGCGCCGCCTGCAGCACATGTGCGCCATCGCGGGCGATCACCCCGGGATCGCCCGTGCCTCGCGACAGCGCAAGATCGCCGGTACCGACAAACAGATAATCGACGCCGGGTACGGCGGCAATCGCCGCGGCGTTCTCCACCCCCCTGACGGTCTCGATCAAAACACCCACCGCGACATGGCGGTCGGCCTCCAGCATCGCTCCAACGCCCGCCAGAAGCGGGCGCACACCACCGGCCGATCGCTTGCCCAGCGGCGGATAGCGCCCGGCCGCCACGGCTCGCCTGGCGTCGTCCGCGGTCTCCACCAGCGGCACCAGCACCGACGCGGCGCCCGCGTCCAGCGGCTGCGCAATCGCCTGCGGCGAATTCTCGGCGCAGCGGGCGATCACCGGCACGCTCGATCCGGCCACGGCGATCGCCGCCTCCAGGGTGCCGCGCTCCCACAGGCCATGCTGAAGGTCCAGCACGATCGCACCCGGAGCGGCGTGTGCGGCAAATTCAACCAGCGCTACGCTGCCCAAGGACAGCCAGATCAGGTTGATCGATTGCTCAACGGACATTCTGGATTTGAGCGGCTTAAACATGATTGGAAAGCTCCGGAAGCATGATGTGTTTGAAGCAGGAAGAGTGGCGCGGCTGACCTGCAGCACCGCATGACGGCGTTTTGCGCTGCGCAAAAACTGAATTCAGAATATTGAAAAATATATAAAGTGTCAAACACGAAGAAATTTGATCATGGCCTGCGACGTTAAATATCAGTAGAAATCATGGTTTACACGTAAAAGGCAAAAATCCACTTGCTTGATACTTCAATTATCTTACAATAATCTGAATTCAGAATTCATCAATATTGAATTACGGCGCGTGCCGGCATAACGCGAGGAAAATCATGAGACTTACCAGGGAATCGATCTTGGCCATGCCTGATTCGCCAATCATCGACGTGTGGCGTCTTGGCATCGATCGTCCTGACGTCATCGGCCTGTGGGCCGGCCAAAGCGACTTGCCGACGCCCCAACCTTTCTGCGAAGCGGCCAATCGCGCGCTGGCTGCCGGACATACTTTCTATTCGCCCAATCGCGGCATCCTCGCGCTGCGCGAGGCGATTCGCGCCTATTACGCACGGTTATGCGGCGTCACGCTCGAGGATGAGCGCGTCGCCGTCACCAGTTCAGGCATGAACGCCGTGATGCTGGTCTCTCAAGCCATCATCGAGCCGGGCGACAACGTGGTTTGCATCACGCCATCGTGGCCGAATATTCTGCGGGCGGTTCATATCGCCGGCGGCCTCACGCGCGAGGTCCCGCTCGGCTACGGCGAGCACGGATGGAGCCTCGACCTGCAGCGCCTGTTCGATACCTGCGACGAGCGCACGCGGGCGATCTACTACGCCTCGCCGGGCAACCCGACCGGCTGGATGATGTCTTCCGACCAGCAACGCCGCCTGCTCGATTTCGCGCGACGGCGCGGCATCGCCATCATCGCCGACGAGGTCTATCAACGCATCGTTTATGACCGCCCCTATGCGCCATCGATGACGGAAATCGCCGCGCCGGAAGATCCAGTGTTCGTGGTCAACAGCTTCTCCAAGGCGTGGGCCATGACCGGCTGGCGCATGGGCTGGATAATCTACCCGCGGCCAATGCTCGCGACCTTCGAGAAATTGATTCAATTCAACACCAGCGGTGCTCCGGCTTTCCTGCAGGCTGGCGCGGTGGCCGCGCTCAACGATGGCGAGCCGTTCGTGCGCTCGTTCGTCGAGCGGTGCCGCAACGGACAGCGCCTCGTGCTTGATCGCTTGCGCGCGATGTCGCGCGTGCGGGTCGTGCCCAACACCGCGTCGTTCTACCTGATGTTCGAGATCGAGGGTGTGCGCGACACCCTCGCCTTTTGCAAGCGCGCGGTACTCGAAGCCGGCGTGGGACTGGCGCCGGGCGTGGCGTTCGGCGACGAATCGGCACATCAGATCCGCCTGTGCTACGCGCGCAGCGACGCCAGTTTGAGCCAGGCCATGGACCGGCTGCAGACCCATATCGCCCGGCTCGGGGCCGACAGCGACTGACGGCGAGCATTTCATTTCAGGCATTCGGCCCTGCTCGAAAGGCCGGCAACGGTAGCGACCCACTCCCCCGCGACGGGGGCAATACACAATAGAAAGAGGAGATATATGAAACATAAAAGTCATGCCGCCATACTGGCCCTGGGCGCCACCTTCGCCGGCACCGCGCTGGCGCAAAGTTCAGTCACGCTGTATGGCATCGTCGACCAGAGCATTCGCTATACCACCAACGCCGACGCGGCGAACAACGGCAGCGTGCAAGTGACCAACGGGGCAATCACCAACAGCCGGTTCGGCTTCAGGGGCGAGGAAGCGCTGGGCAACGGACTCAAGGCAATCTTCGATCTCGAAAGCGGCTTCGACCCGCAAACCGGTTACCTGAATCAGGGTGGGCGCATGTTCGGCCGCGATGCATACGTCGGGTTGTCCGGCCCCCTGGGCGCCATCAAGCTCGGCCGGCAAGGCACCGAGGCATTCAACCTGTACGGCGATTACGATCCGTTGACCGTGGGCAACTACACGGCAAACTCCTGGCCGTTCTACATGACCGATGCACGTATCGACAACGCCGCCAGCTATGACGGCACCTTCGGGCACCTTCACCTGGGCGCGACCTACGGCTTTGGGCAGCAGCCGGGCAGCCTGAGCAAGAACGCTTACTGGGGCGCGCGCGCCTCGTATGACCTGGGTCCGCTGAGCTTCGGCGGTGTCTATCAGGAACTGCACGACATCGCCAATAACGCGCAACGCATGTGGGGCGTGGCCGCGCGCTATACCACCGGGCCCGCCAAGCTGTTCTTCGGCTACATGGGCGGGCACGATGCCACCGGCATCGTCGACGCCTCGCTCAACGATCCAAGCCGCACGGTGAGCACCGGCTCGTTTGTCGCCAATCCTCGCAAGGACTCGACCTTCTTCACCGGCATCACCTACCAGGCCACGCCCGCCCTGTCGCTGACCGGCGCCGCGTATTACGACGACATCAAGAACGTCAATGGCATTTCCGGCAACAGCGGCAAGCGCTACACGGGCGCACTGTGGGCCGACTATGCGCTGTCGCAGCGCACCCAGCTTTACGCCACACTCGACTACAACAAGGTCGACGGCGGCGCGTACACGGAACTGCCCGGCAAGAGCAACCAGACCGGGGTGGCCGTGGGCATTCGCCACATTTTCTAGAAGACGACGGTACATCGATGCAAGCAAACCAATTCATGACCGAGCCCGCCGGCTCCCATCGGGACGGCTGGCTGTTATACCACTCGGTCGGCATGTTCCCCGGGCAGGAGGAGGCGGTGCGCGCAGCGCTCGAGACGTTCGCCTCGCAGTGGTGCCGGCCCGACCTCGGGCGGTGGGACTACGGCCTGCAGGCTCGCCAGCGCGTCCTGGATGACTGGGCTCGCCTGGTCGGCGCGCCCGCAGGTACCGTATTTGCCGCGGAGAATGTGACCGAGGCCTTCGCCGGGTTCGTCGGCGCACTGGGCCGGGAACGGCTGGCCGGACGCCGCATCCTGATCGCCGCCGACTGCTTTCCGAGCCTGCACTTCATGCTCGCGGGCATCGCGCCGGTGCTCGGTTTTACGCTCGACACCGTGCCGCTGGCTCAGGATGCGGCATATGTCAGCGACGACGAATTCATCGCACGATGGGACGACGGCGTGGCGTTGGCGATCGTTACCTGGGTCACCTCCACCGCCTCCAGGCGCGCGGATCTCACGCGCCTGGCCGCGCACGGCCGCGCGCAGGGCAGCCTGATCGCGGTCGACATCACGCAGGGCGCCGGCATCCTCGATTTCGACGTCGCCCGCCCGGCGGTCGATTTCGTTGCCACGACCACGCTCAAGTGGCTGTGCGGCGCGCCCGGCACGGGCCTGGGCTACGTCAACCCGGCGCTGCTCGATGCGGCGCTGGCGCCGCTCGTGCAGGGCTGGTTCAGCCAACCCGATCCGTTCAACTGGGATCTTGCGCGGTTTTCGCTGGCGCCCGACGCGCGTCGCTTCGACAGCGGCACCCCGTCGTTTCTGCCTTATATCGCCTCCGGCCCCGGCCTCGCATGGCGCCTGGCAGCCGACGCGGCCGCATTGCGCGCTCACAACCTGCGGCTCGCACATCGCCTGATGGCCATCTGCGATGCCAAGGGCTATCGGCTGCGCTCACCACGCGAGGACGAGCGGCGTGGCGCCAGCGTGATGGCCGAGTTGCCGGCTCACGTCGACCCCCGTGCGCTGGAAGTCTCGCTCGCGCTCCAGGGGATTCTGGCGGACACGCGCGGCGCGACCATCCGTTTCTCGCCTGGCGTGCTGACCACCTCGGCCGCGCTCGACCGCCTGGCGGCGCTGCTGCCAGATGCATAACCACCGTAGTGATTTTCTAAATCCTCAGGAGAACAGCATGGAGTCGCCCAACATAACCTCGCGTGAAGGAGGGTTGGAAAAAGCACTGACGCAGCGGCAAATCGCCATGATCGGCATTGGCGGCGCAATTGGTACCGGCCTGTTCATGGGCAGCGGCATCGCCATCGGCTATGCCGGCCCGGCCGTATTGATAAGTTATCTGATTGCCGCGGTAGTCGCCGTGATCATGGTCTTCAGCCTGGCGGAGATGGCCGTGGCGCACCCGACCGCCGGCTCGTTCGGCACCTACGCGGAAATGTATCTGAACCGCTGGGCCGGGTTCGTGGTGCGGTACACGTATTGGATCATCGAAGTCGTCGCGGTCGGCGGCGAAGCAATTGCCGTAGGCCTGTACATGGGTTTCTGGTATCCCGGCGTGCCGGTTTGGTTGTGGTCGCTCGCGTTCGGCGTCGTGCTCGTATACGTCAACTGCCGCTCGGTGACCAACTTCGGGTCGTTCGAATATTGGTTCGCGCTGATCAAGGTGGTGGCGATCGTCGCCTTTATCCTGGTGGGCCTGATCCACGTGTTCGGCCTGGGCACCGGCGCGCCGGTCGGGCTGCACAATCTGACCGGTCTGCCCGGCGGCTTCATGCCGCACGGCTTTCACGGCGTCTGGATGGGCGTGCTGATGGCGGAGTTATCGTTGAAAGTGGTGTACGGCGTGAGGGAGGCAGGAGAAGGCGGTGGCGATTGAAGGAGAATGTTGCTTTCCACAGTAACACTTCCCCAATCGAACTCCACCACCATGGCGAA
>NZ_SCSK01000021.1 GCF_004297875.1 Pandoraea sp.
TATAAGTGCGCCGGGTTCGGCCGCGCAGGGAATCCTGCGAGATAGTGTTCACGTGTCCGCTTCCTTATCGTGGACACGTATGCTCTTACGGGTTCGAGCAGCACACCAGATGGGATTGCCATGTGCTTACGCCCCACCGCGGCCATCGCTAGCTGCAGCTTGGCGGCCGTCATCTTGAACGGCCGGCCGCCTTTTCGCCCACGCGCCCGTGCCGAAGCCAGACCCGCCACGGTGCGCTCGGCGATCGGCTCGCGCTCGAACTCGGCCAGCGCAGCAAAGATGCCAAAGACCAGCTTGCCGGCGGCGGTCGTGGTGACGATGGCCGCGCCGTGGCCGGTCAACACCTTCAGTCCGATGCCGCGCGCGGTGAGGTCGTGCACCGTGTTGATCAGATGGCGCAAATCACGCCCGAGGCGGTCGAGTTTCCAAACGACCAACGTGTCGCCGGGCCGTAACGCCTTCAGGCAACTCGCCAGGCCTGGGCGATCCTCGCGCTTGCCGGACGCATGGTCTTCGTAGAAATGCGCTGGATCGACGCCGGCAGCTACCAGCGCGTCGCGCTGCAAGTCGGTCGCCTGGGACCCATCCGCCTTCGATACTCGCATGTAGCCGATCATCATCGTATTCTCCCGATGAGGCTCATCAATCCCGCCCAGGGCGTGATCGCCGGCGGGAGCGGGCTTGTTGCGGGCTTCATGCCGCAGCGGCGGCCGGCTCCCCCAGCACGCCGCTATCGGTCAGCTTTGTCATTTATCCCAGTGTCTTGCTTGGCGCGGTTTAACCCACTTTGACTTCGATGCGCCGCGGCCGCGCCTCGTCACGACGTGGAATCGACAGCTTCAACACGCCATCATCCAAATTCGCGACAATTTTCGACGTATCGAAATCGGCACTCAACGCGAACGAGCGAGCGAAGCGCGGTTCACGAATTTCGGCGTGCTGCAACCGTAAATTGGCGGGCGTCGGCACCACCGCCTCAGCTTCGATATACAGGTTGCCGTCGTGAACCTTCACGTCGAGCTTGTCCTTGGGCACGCCGGGTAGATCAGCCCACAGCACGATGCCTTGGTCATCCTCGAAAACGTCGACCGTCGGGGCAAGCGCCGTGCGGCGCGCCGCACGCTCGCCCTGCCCGGGTGTCACTGCGGTTTGGTTACGCTCGGTAACTTGAGTTATTTCGCTCATGGCTTTCTCCTTGGCTTACTGAATAGTGATAGCCCGAGGCTTGGACGATTCATGCTTGCCTACGCTTATTGACAAGCAGCCGTTGACATAGCGCGCCTGCACACGGTCCGGATCGGCGTTCTGCGGCAACTCGATCACGCGTCGGAAGGCTCCAGAAAAGCGTTCTTGCGCGTAGATGCGAATATCGTCGCGTTCCGGCGTCGACGCCTTGCGCTCACCGCTGATACTCAGCGAGCCTTTGTCAATCGACACGTCGAGGGATGCGGGGTCGATGCCGGGCGCAAAAGCAATGATTTCTATTGAATCGTCGGTCGTCCCGATATTGATCTGCGGAAATGCGCCGAAGCGGGTGGCACGGATGCTGGACGGGAAGCCCCCGAACAAGCTCGCCATCTGCTGTTGCAGGCGGTCAAACTCACTCAAGAGGTCGGTTCCGAAATAAAAGTCATTCATGGTCGTATCCTCCTTACATCAATCAACGATGCGGCCAGGAGGCAAACGGACCTACGCGCCCCAGTTCGCCTGTCAAGCCGCTGACAAACAAATCGAAACACGCAGTGCGCTAATGCGACTGCCAAAACGACGTATTTAAAATAGGAGCCTTTCGTCGAAATTCAAGGGCTTCCGCGCGGAAAATGGCGGTGATTTCGGATTGGCGCTTCCCCCAAGCTACCGTCCCGGATTTGCGTCGATCCGCACACACAGGAGGTTGTCGCTCAGAGGCAAAATGCTCACATCACAGGCACACCTTCGTTTCAGCCCGAACGTTTCTTCGGCATTTCAGGTAGTGAGAGCGATCTAAACTTTAGCTGCCCCTAATCCAAACGCCTTCGCATCACCGGTCATTGCCACTGCCGCCGTTGCTATCAGCAAGCCAACGCCCGGCATCACGCTAATCACCTTTATCACAAAGTCTTCCCCCCTCCATTCGCGCATGCCTGGCTCAATCTCGGCAATCTGTCCATACAGGTCGTCGAGCCTGCTCCACTGCTCGCGAAGCATGTTTACCTGAGGCAAATACCCCGATACTGACATCGCGTCGCAGAACCTGACGTGAGCGCAGGTTAAGGCGCGTATTCTGATCGTGCATCACTGCAAGCCGAAAATAATTTGCAATATTTTCTACATTTATGTAATTTAGTCTACAAAAAAATATAATTCCGTGGACTGTATTCAGTCTGACATTTCCCCCCGAGAACGCCACCGCACGTATGCGGGCTTGGCGGGCGCCGCCGAAATGGCTTCACAGAGGAGGACTCAATGCGCTCGCCATCGCACACTTGCCCGCGGCGATCGGTATCTTGAGCGGCGTCGATTTTTCGTTGCTTGGCCAGATCGGCCTCTTCCTTGTAAAGGCTGAAGCCTTCATGTTTGGCTCCGGACTCGCGATCGTGCCTTTTCTTTATGGCTGCGCCGTAACCCAACGCCACTGGCTCAACGACAAGCAGTTCGTGGACGCGGTGGCCTTAGAACTTATCCGCAAATAGTAGAATAGCGCTTTGAGCCGCGGCATGTGCGGCGTCGGAGTGATGCGTTGGCTAAGCGAGTTGAGTCGTGGGTGGTAACGGATGCGTTCTGGGAGCGTACGGAGGCGCTGGTTCCGCAGCGTGTCGCGTCAACGGACAAGGTCTATCAGCGCAGGCCTGGCGCGGGCCGACCACCGAAGCCGGCGCGGCAGGTGTTCGAGGCCATCGTGTACGTGCTGCGCACGGGGTGTCAGTGGAAGGCACTGCCCAAGGAGCGATTCGGCAGCGCCAGCGCCGTGCACAAGCGATTCCTGGAGTGGGAGAAGGCGGGCTCTTCGAGGCGCTATGGAAGGCCGGCTTGGCCGAGTACGACGACATGCAAGGCATCGCGTGGCGGTGGCAGAGCGTGGATGGCGCGATGATGAAGGCGCCACTGGCACAGGAATCCGTCGGGCCGAACCCGACGGATCGGGGGAAAAAATGGGAGCAAGCGCCACCTGTTGGTGGACGGACGTGGCGTCCCGTTCTCGCTCATCGTGAGCGGGGCGAACGTCAATGATTGCAAGCACCTGGATGAGGTTCTGAGCGCCGTCATGGTCAAGCGCGAGAGCCCGCCGACGCGGGGCGCCACAAGCACCTGTGCGCCGATGCCGGCTACCGCAGTGCCGACAACGCACGCACCATCGAAAAACATGACTACATTGCCCACGTCGTCAGTCGCCGCAAAGAGGCGGACATCAAGCGGCGCGACCCGAATAAGAAGGCGCGGCGTTGGGTGGTCGAGGTCTGCCATAGTTGGTTCAACCGGTTCCGCAAACTGCTGGTGCGCTACGAGAAGCTTGAGCGCAGTTTCGTCACGCTCAACCATTTCGCCGCCGCGATCATCGCGTTCCGGAAGGTGCCGCTCAAGGTCAACATAATTTACGGATAAGTTCTTAGCGATGATCACGCCGGGGCCGGTCGTGATCACGGTTGGATCATCGGCTACCTGGTCGCGGGATTTGCCGGGGCTTGTGTCGCTGCGCTCGGCACCTTCCTGCCTCGCTATATCTTCACTGTGCTGCCTGTGCCGTACTTCAAGACAAGTTCACTGGCCTGTCCGGGAGGCTGATTAATTGGCGGATGGGCACATCGACTTAAAAACCGGGCAAATATTGTTTGCACCAGAGCATATGTGACTGCGAGATAATCTCATGAAAGGGAGACGATCAGCGCCACACTGCGGATCACATCATGTTGCGCATCATGGCCGGCATGCCTTCCTTGGCGAAGCGGTTAAGTTCCCGCGCATGAGCCTTGATCACGGCCACCATCTCGGGGTCTGAAGCGGTTTCGATCACTGCCACGCCATTGGGCAAGAGCGTGAGTTGGCGCCGATATCGGGTCGGATGAGCGAACATCCGCGGCACGCTGTTGCTCATCGGATAGGGGAAGGGTCGGTTCTCGTCCAACCGCCGGTACATTTCCACGACATGTTCTTTGATCAGTGCGGCCGTAGTCGGGTCGTCCGAAGTCGTCACATCGCGCACCCCATTGGGTAAATCGGTGACCTCACGCTGAATGAGTTTGTGGCGCTCGAAGAGCGCCATCCCTGTTCGCATAGGTCCGCTCATATTGCCCGGCGACATCATCGCACCCATGCCTTGACCCATCATTTCATGATCCTGAGCGTGCGCGCGGCGAGAGCCTCGGCCGAACAAGACGTCGAGTACCGTCCCAACAATACTTGTCGCGACAGCCATGAATGAACGACGCTGCATGATCGCGCTCCTCGTCCGGCATATTGTGAATGTTCGATGATTTCGAGTACTATTGTGAATAGTAAGCTTTTCCGAGCAAACCGCAATCCCCCCCCCCCGCGCCATGAAGGTTGCAATCCGTCTTCTACTATCGCTGTTGATTTGCCTGGCCCTACCGGTGCGGGCGAATGCTGCGTTATTGGCAGGTGGGGCGTGCTCTGGCGCACATATGTCGGTGAAGGGAACCATGCAGGTCACCACCGCTTGCAGTTCATCCCACGCTACCCATATGCGGCCGACGGGCACGCTGTGCCGGGTTGGGTCGGCATGTAGCCCCACGTTGCCGTCGTTGCATCTGGCTGGTATCCCCAGCATTCCCTATCAACAGGTGCGTTATCCGCAAGTGGCGGTTCATTTCATCTTGCAAAGTTTTCCCCGGGCATTGCTGCGCCCGCCTAGCCTCGGCTAACTCTCCCTGCTTCATCGTATCGGTTCGCCGAATGAGGTTCATCTCATTCGGCCGTGGGGTATCGCCCGCTCCCGTAGCGGCGCGGCCTTCAACGCACCAAATGTCTTATTGCAAAAGCGTCTCGCTATAGATACTCAGACTTGGTGCGTGGCCGCCGATCCCTTACCGGTTTTGACCGCGCATGCTCACGGCACCATCAAGTCATTTATCCAAAAAGGATATCGAGCCATGATTTACCGCATGACGATGAATCGCTTCCTCCATTCACGCCGCACATTGAGCGTCTGGCTGAGCACCGTTGTGGTCAGCGCGAGTTTGCTTGGTCTACACGATGCAAGCGCCGACGCACTCCCACCAACCGCAGTCTCGCGCAGTCCGATCATCGCGCTGGCGACCGATGCGCCGCATCGTTTGCTGCTAAAAGCGACTGCCAAGGCACTTTATCGGAGCGCCAGCGGTGGCCGGCAATGGCAGCAGATCACGCTGCCGCACCCGGGTGCGCACATCGCGGCAATCGGAACATCATCACAACAACCAGGGCTACTGTATATCGGCGGCCCGGGGCTGGGGATTTTTCGCAGCACGGATGACGGGCGGCATTGGGAGTCCCTCAACAAGGGCTTGCCCAGCCTGGCAGTGGAAGCTTTGGCCGCGCATGCCGACCAGCCTGGCACAGTTTACGTTTATGTCGCGGGGCATGGCATTTTCCGCAGCCGTCACGACGGGCACGACTGGTTGTTGATGGATCATGGACCGAAGGCGCCAATTCTCCATTTCATCCATTCGAATATGCCAGGCAGCATGCAAACTGGCTGGCTGTTCGCCGCGACGACAAAAGGAGTCGCGCGCTCGATGGATTGCTTCTGCGGCTGGCAAAACGCAGGCAACCTGAAGGGCAAGGTAAGCGCGATCGCCTATGATCCCCGACAGCCGCGGCAGATCTACGCGGCCGTCGGAGAAAATTTGCTGCTAAGCAAAAATGGGGGGCAGCAATGGATGCAGGTGATGTCACCTGCCCCGATTGTCACAGCGCTGTTGGTCACGCCCGACGGGGTGTTGTATGCGGCTGGCAAGGGCACGTTTTTCCGCAGCACCGACCAAGCCAAAACATGGGAGCGGATCGATGGCTAGCATGTCTCGTGGTCTTGCCGCCAGCTTGGTTTGTGTGGTGTCGCTTGCGCGAGCCGGCAGCACGTCAACGCAGCAGCCGGCGACCGACCAGATACGCATCGGGCGCGCGATTTACCAACAGTATTGCGCGGCCTGTCACGGCGCACGTGGCGAAGGCGCGCCGCACTGGCAACACCCGGATACGCTGGGCGAAATGCCTGCGCCTCCTCACAACTCGACGGGCCATACATGGAAGCACGCCGACGGCATGCTGTACCAGCTTGTACGCGATGGCTGGCGCGATCCGTTCAATAAAACCAGCCGCTTGACCATGCCCGCTTTTGGACAAACGCTGACGCCAATCGAGATTCGCAGCGTAATCAACTATATCAAGACAATGTGGACACCAGCGCAGCGCCGCTTCCAGCAGCGCGAAAGCAGGCATGCGCCCTTTCCTTCGCAAGCGCGCTGAGCTCGTCAACGGCCGTGCCGAAGACCGTCCATGGCGCCCACGGCACCACCAGGGAGAATACTATGTCGCATGGAACAACGGGAACACCTGGAATATCAGCGCTTGCACCATTTGCCACCTGGCCGCTGTCGGCCAGCGTGATGGTGCCGCTGCTCATTGCGGCCATGTGCTTCGGGCGCGGTGTCATGCAAATGCGCGCCAAGAGCACCGGAAGCCAGCACGTCCGTTACTGGACATTCCATGGCGGACTCGTAGCAATCTTCCTTGCCTTGCAGACACCGCTCGACGTGATCTCCGAGCACGTCTTCGCGGTTCACCAATTGCAGCATTTGCTGCTGCGCGGAATTGCGCCGATGCTGCTGATGCTCGCCGCGCCCGCTGGACCGTTCATCGCCGGCGTGCCACAGGCGCTGCGCCGGATGTTGCTCGCGCCTCTGCTCACGGACAAGACCGTGCGCGCGGTCTTTGGCTTCTTGACCCGCCCTCTCGTCGCCACGCTGATTTATATCGGCACATTGTATGTCTGGCAAATGCCCGTCTATCAGAATCGGGCGTTGTTCGACGAATCGCTACATTACCTGATGCACGTGACGATGCTGTTATCAGGCTTGCTGTTTTTTTCGCCCGTCTTCGACCCCCGACCAGCTCCGTGGGGAGTGTCGTTCAACAAAAGATTGGTGATGCTCGGGGCAGCCATCTTTGCCAACATTCCGTTGGGCGCAATCATTACGCTCAAGGCAACGGTCTTATACACGGCCTACGATCAACGCGGCCGCTGGTGGGGTATTGTCCCGCTCAGCGATGAACAGGTGGGCGGCTTGATCATCTGGGTGCTTGCCAGCATGATGGGCCTGCTTGCCGTTTTGCTGCTGATGGGCCGATGGCATCAATCGGAAACCAAGCTGGACGAGCGGCGTCGGCGCGGATTCACGATATCTCCGGGTAATGCCACACTAGCGAACCTCGCCGGCGAGGTCGCCACCAGCGTGACACGGCGCCGTTTCGGGTTAGGGCTGGCGTGCGTTCCTCTGATGGTCTTCACGGGTGTGATTGTGATGGCGGTGTGGTTGACACGGCACACAAGAACTTCGCTGCGTCTTGCCGCCGTTGACACACCACCGATATCCACGACCGGCCACCCATTGACCATAGACACGGGGGGTGTTTCGTCGATCACCCGAACCGGGCGCGTCCTCGGTCAGATCAAGTAGACGCGAATCGCCCCTCACAAGGAAGATCCATGACGCTTTCCAGAAAAATTCCAACCCAGCGTGGCGCGCAACGGCGCGTTGCGCTGCGCTACTTGACCGTCCCGTTCGCAGTTGGATTGCTGGCCGCTTGCAGCCGGTCGGTCGCGTTCAAGGGAACGAATATCAGCAGTTCGCCATTGACCATGAGCGTGACACTCACCGACCAAAATGGTCGGCGCCGCACCCTAGCGGACTTTGGAGGTAAGGTGGTGGCGGTGTTTCTTGGTTATACACACTGCCCGGATGTATGCCCAGCGACCATGGGCGAGCTCAAGTTGGCCATGCAACAGCTCGGCCGAGCCGCCGATCAAGTGCAAGTCTTGTTCGTATCGGTGGATCCAAAACGTGACACGCCGCAGGTATTGGCACGCTGGGTGACGGGCTTCGACCCGCGTTTTCTCGGGCTGCGCGGCACGCCGGACGAGCTGCATATCCTTGCCAGTCAATTAAAAGTGTTCTACGGGCCCGCCCAACAACCCAGTAGCGATGAAATCATGCATAACGGCAACGTCTTCCTGTTCGACCGGCACGGGCATATCCGCGTGCTTGAGCAGACGGGCGTGGATGCCCGCACGCTTGCTGCAGACATTGGTCTACTACTGGGAGAAACGTGATGTATCCTCGTTTCCGTCGACATAAATCGGGCGCGGACATTGATCGTTGGCTGCTAATCGGCAAAGGCGTCGGTCACGGTTACGATTCGAGCCCGTCAGATGAATCTGTTTGTCGCTATAATCAATTCAGGACGCATCGTGGTTGCTTTGCGTCTAAAGAAGAAGTGACTCAAGCTAAGCGACATGCAATGAAAGCAGACAGTGTAAAGCGCTTGCTTGCCACGCTCGTGGCCCTGCTCAGCGTGCTGTATTCACAGCTCGCAGTGGCTGCATTTGCTTGCCCCGCGATGTTTTCCTCATCATCTCAAGTTGCCGTGGCTAGCGTCGGTTCGGCCCAGATGAACTGCGTCCGCATGAATGGGCTGCACCCAAGTGCATGCCGGGCTCGAATCAACCTCGGCAAACAAGCCGCCGTTGCCGTCAAGAAAGCGTTGGGTTACCTCGCTGGGCCGGGCCCCGCGTTTGTCGTGCCCGTCCAGCCCGCAGCTTTTCAAGTCACATCCACCTCACCGAACGCGCCGGGACTGCTGCGCGCCACATCTCCACCGCTTGCCGTTCGTTTTTGCCGGTTTCAAATTTGATCTAGCCGAATGCTTCCCAGCGTCTCGCGAAAGTCCGCGCCGCGCTTTCGGGAATTCAAAGCGATGATCGGCGTGAGTTCGCCGATCGAAAAAGCCGCAATTAACCGGACCGGTTGGATCATAACGTCCCTATCGGGGCGTGGACCAAAAATGAAAGAGTTTTTGTTCGCTGACATCGCGCTCCGCCAGGCCGGTGCACATGCCGAGCGTAACGTGATTATCGAGCTTTGGGAGAAAGGTTATGAACTGCAATCGTAAAACACTGATTAATTTGATTCTACTTATGGCCGCGGGGTTGGCTGTCGTCTATTTCGCGCTTCCCCAATTCCACGCTTTTATTATCGGGGCGGCACCTATTTTGCTTGGGTTGCTGTGTCCGCTTTCGATGCTATTCATGATGCGCGGCATGAGTTCGCATGGTGCCACGCGTGGCGAAGCGTCTGACGTCGAGCAGGTCACCAAATCACCGTCGCAGACGTCGCAGGAATGAACGCTTCTCAACAGTGAAGCGAGGCTTAGCAGACTGCCAATTCGTCAAATATTTCGAGGAGTGAATATGTCGTTTAATAAATTTTCCGCATTCGATATTTTGCTGATCGCGCTCGCCGTGATAGGCCTGATCGCTATTCTCAGCGTTGCCGGCATGTGGCTCATGCATGTCGGCATGATGCAGGGCTTTGGCGGCTGCTATCTAAGGGGCGGCGGATTACCCGGCCGTTGAGATCGACTTGCACTCGCGTTGCGCTCTTGTGGGTTCCTTCACAAGAAATTTTGTATTGATGACTTTCCACTGACCTATTTCTCAAGGGGATTAGACATGTCGATCCGCATAGGCGACGAAGCGCCCGACTTTACCGCCGATACCACCGAAGGCAAGATCCGTTTTCACGAATGGATTGGAGACAACTGGGCTATCCTGTTCTCTCATCCGAAAGATTTCACCCCGGTTTGCACCACCGAGCTGGGTTACATGGCCCGCTTGAAGCCGGAGTTCGATAAGCGCCACACCAAGATCATTGGGCTCAGCGTCGACCCGGTCAGCGACCATAACGCCTGGGTCAAGGACATCGAAGAGACGCAAGGGCATGCGGTCAACTACCCAATGATCGGCGACGCCGATCTTACGGTCGCCAAACTCTATGACATGATCCACCCCAACGCGAGCGGCGGGCAGCGTTCCGCAGTGGACAACGCCACCGTGCGCTCGGTATTCATCGTCGGCCCCGACAAAAAAGTCAAGGCCATGCTGGTTTATCCGATGAGTGCCGGCCGCAATTTCGATGAAGTCATGCGTTTGCTCGATGCCCTTCAATTGAATGCCAAGCATGCGATTGCCACGCCGGTGAACTGGAAGCCGGGCGATGACGTCATCATCCCGACCTCCATTTCCGACGAGGACGCCAGAAGGAAGTATCCGCAGGGCTTCAAAACGCTCAAACCCTACCTACGCGTCGTGTCGCAACCTAAGTAAGAGGCTTGGGCGGTTTTTGCCGCCCGATGAGCCCGACATTGCTGACGTGACGGACGAAGAATATGACTGAATCGGAAATACATTGTTCAAACATACCAAGGGGCCGATCGACATGCCGTTTGCAGAGGGTATCTTCATGTTGAGCGTCAATAAACGTCGGTTGTCGATTGGCAAACTTTTGGTGGCGCTGGCGCTTGTCGTGCTCGGTGCTTTGGCCTATTTAACATTCGGCTGGACGAAAACCGTGCCCAACGTCGCGTACACGCTGTTATCTGGAAAAAAGATGACGACGGCCGACCTGCGCGGCAAAGTGTATTTGGTCGACTTTTGGGCAACAAGCTGCGCGACGTGCATCAAGGAAATGCCCCAAATGATTGCCACTTATGACAAATTCAAAGGCAAGAACTTCGACTTTATCGCCGTCGCCATGAAATACGACCCGCCCACGTACGTGATCAACTACACCCAAACGCACCATCTGCCGTTCAAGGTCGTGATAGACGACGATGGCCGACTGGCGAAGCAGTTTTACAACGTGCAAATGACGCCTACAACATTTTTGGTCGACAAGAAAGGAAGAATCTTGAAGCAATTCCTTGGTGAGCCGGATTTTGCCGCGCTTGATGGTTTCATCGCCCACACGCTTGCACAAGCCGGATAGCTGGTCGACCGACATGCTTCCCGCACTGCTTATCCAAATTCCACTGGCCGTGGGCGCCGGGGTTCTGCTCAATCTCACCCCTTGCGTGTTACCGGCCGTTCCCATCAAGGTTCGCACCATTCTGAGCGCGACGGGAGAACGGCTAAGCGCACGCATTGCATCGGCAGCATTGTTTACCTTGGGATCGGTGTTATTTTTCGCCGCGCTGGGCGTGGCCACGGCGCTGCTGCACTTGCAGTGGGGGATCTTGTTTCAATCGCGACTTCTCTTGATCTTGCTCAGTGCCCTGCTGTTCGTGCTGGCGGTGGCGAATTTTCGAGGGCGCGGACTGCCCATTCCGGCCTCCGTCGCATCCATACGCGGCGCACGGTTTTTTGAACCATTCATTTCGGGCCTGATAGGCGGGTTGCTTTCCACACCATGCACCGGCCCGCTCCTGGGCGGCGTACTGATGTTTGCCTTGTCGCAACCAACAATCAATATCGTCGCGATCTTTATCTCGATCGGCTTGGGGCTGGCGGTACCCTATGCCGTGCTGATTCTGCGGCCTGCCTTGCTCGAGAAATTGCCGCGCGCCGGCGCATGGTCTGACGTGATACGCAAAAGCTTTGGCTGGATACTGCTCGGCGCCGCCATTTTCTTCGCGCTAAGTCTTGCTCCCAGCGCGTGGGGGACACCGCTTTGGAGCCTGTTCTGCGCCGGTCTTCTGACATGGTTGGCGGTGACGTTCGTGCGCAGCCAGGAGCCAGCGGCACGCCGCGCGGTGACGTTCCTCGGCATCATCACTGCGGTCTCGGTGTATGTTGGCACAGGTATCGGATCGCCGCAAGCCATTGCCTGGCAACGCTTGCACGCCGGTGACGTAGTGACGCTGCCGAAGCTTGGACGGCCGGCCATCGTGGAATTCACCGCGCAGTGGTGTATCAACTGCAAGGTGCTCGAAAAAACCGTCTACCGGGACAGCGCGATCGTTCAGGCCATTCGCAACCGAGGCGTCGTGCCGTTTCAGGCCGATCTGACGCGCCCCGACCCGGCACTCGAGCGCCTGCTTGTTTCCTACGGCGGAGCGGGCTTGCCGTTTATCGCAGTGTTCGATCGGGATGGTCGAGAAATCCGTCACTTCTCTGGCTTGTTCCCCGGCGCCAGCCTCGTGAGCGCACTCAACAAGTTGCAATGACAGGAGTTCTACCAATGAAAAACCGCATCAACCATCGCCTCGTCACGCTAGGCATCGTGGCGCTCATGGCTGGCGTCGCGCTCTTCGCATGGCACAGGTTTGGCCTATTGTCCCCCACGCTGGCATCGGCCCAGTCACTGGACAGCGGTATCGGCGACTCATCGCAACAGGTAAGCGCGTCCGTGATCATGCGCGGCCCAAGCGTCGATGTCACCCTGCACATTCGCCCGGGTTGGCACGTCAATGCCAATCCCGCTTCGCTCAAATATCTGATCCCCACGACGGTATCAATCGAGCGTGGCGAGTCATCATATGCAGCGCGGGCGAGTTATCCGCCGGGCAAAAACAGCGGGCTCATCATCGACGGCAAAAACATTCAGGTCTATGACGACGACACCGTCATTCCGCTAAGCGGCCTGGCGAGCTTGGCGGGCGTGCATATCGTGGTACACGCTCAAGCATGCAGTACGAAAGGTGTGTGCTTGCCGCCCGCGAACGTCGTCGCCACCACCGGTGGATATCCATGAAAATTTTTCCCTCAGCGTGGCCCACACCGCCCACTTGAACGTCATCCAGGAGATCCATATGAAAATCAAACGACTCATCACGGCGCTGTTCGTCGCAGTAACGTGCTCAAGCGCGGCCGGTCTGGCGGCGGCCGCCGAACTGGCCGACCAGACGCAGGCCTCGGCCACGCAAACGCAGAATATGGACGAGGCGCCGATGCATCACAGCATGGGTGACCCAGGCCGCATGATGGGCATGATGGATGCCTGCCACGGCATGATGAATAGCGCCAGCACGGACAGCATCACGATGCCGCGATTGCCGCCGGGAAACGCAAAACTCGAATTCCGGATGCGCGCGGAGATGCTGCAGAAAATGGGTGAAATCGCCGCCAAGTATGCCAACAAGATCAAGGAAGAAAAATGACGCGCTCTCTCGCGTCATGCTTATACAAGAAAAAGATGGCGCGCGGTTTGTCCGACGCGACTAGCCAATGCGCCGCTTTCCCTTTTGCGAATGAAGAAGGAGTTTACCGATGCGTTACCTGAAAATTCTGCTAATGGCGCTGACTTTCGGTCTGCAGCTACCTGCCTTGGCCGCAGGCATCCCCGTGACGTTGTTCAAGAACCCGAATTGCACCTGCTGCAATGCCTGGGCAAAGCATCTCGAAGCAAATGGCTTCAAGGTGCAAATCGTCAATACGACAGATTTGGCATCGATCAGCCGGAAGTACGGAGTACCGGAAAATCTTGAGGGTTGTCACACGGCGCTCGTCGACGGCTACGTGGTCGAAGGGCTCGTGCCGGTGAGGTATATCAAACGTCTGCTAAAAGAACATCCGCTGGTCAAAGGTATCGCTTTGCCTGGTATGCCGCTTGGCGTGCCAGGGATGCCAGGCACCAAGTCCGGCCCGCTGAATATCTATTACGTCGACGCTAGCGCGCCGCCTCGAGTTTTCGCGAGTTTTTAATTTGTTCCGGTTGATTTGCATGCACCGAAACCTGACTCACCAAACGCATCTGGGGTGCAGCGAAAATCAACAGAGGAAAGATTTAATCATGGCCCATTGTAGTGCGTAGCGTCACGCTACCCAAGTGACGCTGCGAGCCCCCGACACAGGCCGACATCAATCCGCGGGCGGGTGCTCAGCACGCTCCCGCTCGTTTGCGGCCGTCCCGATCGGCGAGTGATGAATTCGCGCTCGGGCATATTTCACAAAACAACTGCCGGAAAGGCAGATAGAACCCCACGAGCGTAAGCGTCAAACCGAGGCCGTCTTGACTATCAGCACTTGATCTCTGAGAGTCGCTGATTCGCAACCACGAGATCGAAGGTGGCTGGATCGAAGCTGCCACCGCACCACTCGAGGAAGTGGTCATGGTCCTCATGCGTCGGGTCGCCTATCGCTTCGAGGAAGTGAGCATATCCCGGCACCCCGCCAACGTCTTGAGTTATCGTCGAATCTGGTGTACGGAGGGAGGTCGGCGGAGGGCAGAGAAGGCGGTGGCAGTTGATGGAGAATATTGCTTGTCGAAGGCAACCCACAACTGGAACCCACCACCATGGC
>NZ_SCSK01000022.1 GCF_004297875.1 Pandoraea sp.
CTGCGCCGGGGTAGTGGCGACAGCATGTACACAAGGAAAGCGTACGCAACACGGGAAGTCCCTTGGCGTGGTCAGGGATGACCAACCGGACGCCCGTGAGGGACAGGCCGGGCGCCTTGGGATGACGGAGAGGCTCGTAATACCGCTGAAGCCGGTGTAATGCTGGTGGAGGGAAGGGGCCTCAGTTCAAGACAGACGCAATACGTAGTGAGGACGTGGAGATTGGGCAACCTATCAACTCCGATTCGTGTTCAGAAGCTGCAGATGGCGTTACACGCGAAAGCGAAGGCAGAAGCCGGGTATCGCTTCTACGCGCTGTACGACAAAATCTACCGCGAGGATGTGTTGGCGCATGCGTACGCCCAATGCCGCTCGAATAAGGGCGCACCGGGTGTCGATCGTCAGGACTTCGCGGAGGTCGAAGCGTACGGGGTGCAGAAATGGCTCGGCGAACTGGCGCTTGCGCTCAGGCAGGAGACTTACCGGCCGGACCCTATCAGAAGAGTGTTTATCCCGAAGGCCAATGGCAAGCTGAGGCCGCTAGGGATCTCGACCCTGCGGGATCGGGTGTGCATGACAGCAGCGATGCTGGTGCTCGAACCGATCTTCGAAGCGGACCTTCCGCCAGAGCAGTACGCTTACCGCCCAGGGCGAAACGCCCAGCAAGCGGTAATCGAGGTGGAGGAGCGGCTGCACCGAGGGCAAACGGACGTCGTTGACGCTGACCTGGCGGACTACTTCGGAAGTATTCCACATGCCGAATTGATGTTGTCGCTCACGCGACGCATCGTTGATCGGCGTGTGCTGCATCTGATCAAGATGTGGCTGGAATGCCCCGTTGAAGAAACCGACAACCGAGGCCGGAAGAAACGCACGACGGAGGCCAGAGACAGCCGGCGAGGTATCCCACAGGGCTCTCCCATCTCACCACTGCTGGCAAATGTCTACATGCGCCGGTTCGTGCTGGCATGGAAGAAGCTCGGACTTCAGCGCAGTCTTGGCAGCCGCATCGTGACCTACGCGGATGATCTCGTGATCCTGTGCAAGAGAGGCAAGGCCGAAGAGGCTCTGCTGAAACTGCGCGAGATCATGGGCAAACTAAAGTTGACGGTCAACGAGGAGAAGACAAGAATCTGCAAGGTCCCGGAAGGTGAATTCGACTTCTTGGGTTACACGTTTGGGCAGATGTACTCACCGACGACTGGCCAGGCCCGTATGGGTATGCGCCCGTCGAAGAAGAGTATCCGGCGCATGGTCGAAAAGATTCATGCAATGACTGCCCTCAAGACGGTGTGGCAGGCGACCACGGAGCTGGTGGACAAGTTGAATCGCACGCTACGCGGCTGGGCGAACTACTTCAACGTAGGAACGGACCGGCGCGCGTATCGGGCGCTCGACAACTACACTGCTGCGCGGTTGCGCCGGTGGTTACGCAACAAGTACAAGCTCAGGCGTCGCAGGGGCGGGAGCTATCCATCCTCGCACCTCTACGGACACTTCGGTCTCGTGCGTCTGACGGGGCCTTGGCGGTAACCTGCCGTGTACGAAGGTGTGAAGTCTTGTCCGAGAGCCCAGTGCGGGAGATCTGCACGCTGGGTTCGATGAGCGGGATGTGGAAACGGGGTTACGGCGACGTTACTCGGGCACCGCCAGACGAAAGGGGCGGCAACAGACAAACCGAGCCTACCGCTACCGCGCCACATCTCGACTCTACCGATGAGAGCCGTTCGCCAGTGCGCGAATTGGCCGAGGTGCTCTTCAAATTTCAACGTTGAATGAACGGGAAAGCAGGTAGCTCAATGTCGGGTGAATCTCGACAATAGGTGGATGGCGCCCTGCGTCAGGCGATGTTCGCACCCGGTTGACCACTAAGTTCCACCGTAAATTATTGTTTTTAATGAGAAATGTGATTTTGCCGAGCTACTAAGTCCAGCCCGGCAGTTCAAAGTTAAGTGAACAGAGTTCAAAGTTAAGTGAATCTCGACATGAATCTCGACAACAAAAGAATTTGCACTTTCCCCTGCTTCTTGCCTTGAAATTGCAAAACCCCGTCCCTATAATTAGCACTCGTTGGCGTAGAGTGCTAACAATTCTGAATTCAATGAATGTGCATTATTTTGCATATTCCGGTTTGGCAATTTCACTAGAGAAGAGGAGTTTGTATGAACCTTCGTCCCTTGCATGACCGCGTCATCGTCAAGCGCCTGGACAATGAAACGAAGACCGCTTCCGGTATCGTTATTCCCGAGGCAGCCGCCGAAAAGCCTGATCAGGGCGAGATCCTGGCTGTCGGCCCGGGCAAGAAAGACGACAAGGGCAATTTGATGGCGCTGGACGTGAAAGTCGGTGATCGTGTGCTGTTCGGCAAATATGCCGGCCAAAGCGTCAAGATCGACGGCCAGGAGTTGCTGGTGATGCGCGAAGAAGATCTGATGGCCGTGGTCAACAAGTAAGCGTCTACTTGACCTATTTCGCAAAGAATTCAAGGAGTTAATGTTATGGCAGCAAAAGAAGTCGTATTTGGTGATGCCGCGCGCGCCAAGATGGTCGAAGGCGTCAATATCCTCGCGAACGCAGTGAAAGTGACGCTCGGCCCGAAGGGTCGTAACGTTGTGCTGGAGCGCAGCTTCGGTGGTCCGACGGTGACCAAGGACGGTGTGTCGGTCGCCAAGGAAATCGAACTGAAAGACAAGCTGCAGAACATGGGCGCGCAAATGGTCAAGGAAGTGGCTTCCAAGACCAGCGATAACGCCGGTGACGGGACCACCACGGCAACCGTGCTGGCTCAGTCGATCGTTCGCGAAGGCATGAAGTATGTGGCTTCGGGCATGAACCCGATGGATCTGAAGCGCGGCATCGACAAGGCGGTCGCTGCAGCAGTCGAGGAATTGCACAAGGCCAGCAAGCCCTGCACGACCAGCAAGGAAATCGCGCAGGTCGGCTCGATTTCGGCCAACAGCGATTCGTCGATCGGCGAGCGCATCGCCGAAGCGATGGACAAGGTCGGCAAGGAAGGCGTGATCACCGTTGAAGACGGCAAGTCGCTGGCTGACGAGTTGGATGTCGTCGAAGGCATGCAATTCGACCGTGGCTACCTGTCGCCGTATTTCATCAACAATCCGGACAAGCAAGTCGCCGTTCTGGAAAACCCGTTTGTGCTGCTGTTCGACAAGAAGATTTCGAACATCCGCGATCTGCTGCCGATCCTGGAGCAAGTGGCCAAGGCCGGTCGTCCGCTGCTGATCATCGCTGAAGACGTCGAAGGCGAAGCCCTGGCGACGCTGGTGGTCAACAACATCCGCGGCATTCTGAAGACCTGCGCCGTCAAGGCCCCGGGCTTCGGCGATCGTCGCAAAGCCATGCTGGAAGACATCGCCATCCTGACCGGTGGTTCGGTGATCGCTGAAGAAGTGGGCCTGACCCTCGAAAAAGCGACGCTGCAAGACCTCGGCCAGGCCAAGCGCATCGAAATCGGCAAGGAAAACACCATCATCATCGACGGTGCGGGCGACGCCAAGAGCATCGAGGCGCGCGTCAAGCAAGTGCGCGTGCAGATCGAAGAAGCGACCAGCGACTACGATCGCGAAAAGCTGCAAGAACGTGTGGCCAAGCTGGCTGGCGGTGTGGCAGTGATCAAGGTCGGTGCTGCTACCGAAGTCGAGATGAAGGAAAAGAAAGCGCGTGTGGAAGATGCATTGCATGCTACCCGTGCAGCCGTGGAAGAGGGTATCGTCCCCGGCGGCGGTGTTGCGCTGCTGCGCGCCCGTACCGCGATCGCGGCCGTCAAGGGCGACAATGCCGATCAGGATGCCGGCGTGAAGATCGTGCTGCGTGCGATGGAAGAACCGCTGCGCCAAATCGTGAGCAACGGTGGCGAAGAAGCCAGCGTGGTGGTGGCTCGCGTGATCGAAGGCAAGGGTAATTTCGGCTACAACGCCGCGACCGGCGAGTACGGTGATCTGGTGGAAATGGGCGTGGTTGACCCGACCAAGGTTACCCGTACCGCGCTGCAAAACGCCGCTTCCGTGGCCGGCTTGCTGCTGACGACCGACTGCGCCGTCGCAGAATTGCCGAAGGAAGATGCCGGTATGCCCGGCGGCATGCCCGGTGGCATGGGCGGCATGGGCGGCATGGGCATGGATATGTAATATCCGGCATGTGCCGGGGGCGGCTGGCAACAGGCGCCCCAGTCATGAAAAAGCTCGCGTGAGAACGCGAGCTTTTTTATGTGCCGCTTTTTGAGGCGTGTCGCAGCGAACGCTACGCTGTCGCTACCCAATCTCCCGACTTCCCGCCGTGCTTCTCCAGCACGCGCACATCGGTCATGGTCATTCCCCGGTCTACCGCCTTGCACATATCGTAGATGGTGAGCAGCCCAACCTGCACGGCCGTCAGCGCTTCCATCTCCACGCCGGTGCGGCCCAGTGTTTCGACCTGGGCGCGGCAGTGTACGGCACTGGTTGCGTCGTCGAGCAAAAACTCCACCGTCACGCGCGTGAGCGCCAGCGGATGGCACAGGGGGATCAGGTCAGCGGTGCGTTTGGCCCCCTGAATCGCTGCGATGCGCGCCACGCCAAGAACGTCGCCCTTTTTGGCGGAGCCGCTGCGGATCAGTTGCAACGTTTGCGGCTGCATGACGATCGTGCCGCGCGCGACCGCGACGCGGTGCGTGACGTCTTTAGTGCCAACGTCGACCATGTGGGCTTGGCCGGCGGCGTCGAAATGGGTGAGATTTGCCATGGAACTGAAGTTGTGCGGAGGCGATTCGGATGGCGCTCATCATAACAGCGCGCATTGGCGCGCGGTTCATTCAGGCGTGTCGATAGTCTGCGGCGGTTTCGCCGCGGGGTGCGGCTCATAGCCGTAGCGCGCAGGCAAACTGGCACGCGCGACGGCGCGCAACGGCAGCGTGCGGATGGCTCCCCAGCGCAGCCGCGCCTCATGGGGCGGCGCGGGCAGCTCGTCGGGCAGGGCGTCGTGTTCCGCCAACAACCCGAGATCGTGATCGTGCAGCACGCCGATGTGTGCCGATGCGCCCGCCGTGGCCGCGCTCTCGAACAGCACATTCCCTTCATCGTCGAGCAGGCACGCGACAGGCTCGAAGGGCTCACCTGTCTGATCGGTCAGCGTGGGTGTTTCGTCGCGCCAATCGAGCCGCAGCACGAACGGCGTGTAAGCCAATTCAACGTAGACCCGCTGCGGGCCATTCTGGAAATACCACTGGCCCGAGTCATCGCGGCCGTAGTTCCGATTGATGAAGCCGTTCAAGGCGGTGTGCCGGATCGGCTCGCCCAGATGGCCGGCGCGCTGCGCGGCTTCGTCTCGCATGCGCCAGACGCCGCGCCGGTCAAGCGCCAGCCAGCCAAAGCAGTGAGGTACGTTAGGCCATTTGGCCAGCGCTTGCTTGACGATCTCGTCCATCGCGAATGAATTTTCCGAAGTAGTCGAGCACGGTGCCCGGTAGCCACGACAGACGTCCCGGAAAAGGAGGCGTCATGAATCCGACGTGTCCGCCCTGAGCCGGCTGCAGCAACTCGACGTGCGCACCGACTTGGGCCGGACCGGGCAAGTGCGCGCCAGGCAGGAACGGATCGTTGCGGGCGTTGAGCACCAGCGTCGGTAAGGTAATGGCGGGCAGCAGGGGTTTGCTGGAGGCTCGCGTCCAATAGTCGAGGGTATCGCGAAAACCATGCAGTGGCGCGGTGACGACGTTATCGAAGGCGGCCAGATCGCGCGCGGCCAGCATGGCCTCGCGATCGAACAGGCCGGGATACTGAAGCAGTTTGGCGAGCGACTTTTTCTTGAGTGTGGCCAGGAAATTGCGTGTGTAAATGCGATTGAAGCCCTGCCCGAGCGCGGTCCCGCCGGCATTCAGGTCGAGCGGCGCGGAAATTGCGCACGCTGCGTCGACGATTGTGTTGGCATCGGCGCCATGGCGCCCGAGCCAGCACAGCAGCACATTGCCGCCGAGTGAGACGCCGGCGGCGAAGATCGGGCCGGCATGCTGGCGGTGCAGTCGCCGCAGGATCCAATCGGCCTCGGCGCTGTCGCCCGAATGGTAAAAGCGCGGTGCCTGGTTCAAGCGCCCGCTGCAGCCGCGAAAATGCGGTACCACGCCGCACCAGCCGCGCGCACTGACCGCCGCCATGAGCGCGCGCGCGTAATGGCTGCCGGATCCGCCCTCGAGCCCATGAAACAGGACTACCAGTGGTGTTTCCTGGGTGGGCGCACCCTGTGTCACGAGCCAGTCGACGTCGATGAAGTCGCCGTCCGGTGTGTGCCATTCCTCGCGCCGGTAGGTGACCGTCGGCGTGCGGCCGAACAGGGCGGGGTAGATCGTTTGACTGTGGGCGTCGGGCAGCCAGCCTGGCGCACGATAATCGATTCGTGCCGTGAGATACTTCGGCGACACGCCCGACATGTCAGTGCAACCCGTCGGGGCGCGAGCGCATCAGCGAGCCGAATTGCTCGATCGCGGGTTGCGGCAGCGGGCTGGAATGGATGTGGGCGAAACGCCAGTCGCCGCCGTCATGCACCAATACATAGGTGGTATGAATCAAGCGCGTAGGCGCCGTCGGCGCGCTCTCGCCCCCGCTGGTGCCACTGCGCAGCGCTTCGGTGGCGGTGTGGACCACCGTGCCGACGGTATCGTACTCGGCGGTCTCCACCGGCTCGATCAGGATGACGCTTTGCGAAAGTTGCTCGGCCAGGCCTTGGCGAATCTGTTCGAGGCCTGCCAGCCGCATGCCGTCGGGGCGGATATAGCTGACGAAATCCTCGTTGGCCCAAAGCAGCATCGCCTGGTCGGTCTGGCCGCGGCGCAGCGCGTCGTAAAAGGCGGTGATCGTGTCTGTGGCGGCGTCGAAGAGGCGAACGAAGCGAGGCATGGTGGTTACCGTTGCGTCAGGAGCAAATTGCGTAGGTTGGCGAACGCATGCTCCGGCGTGAGCTCGTTCAGGCAGCGCAGGTGACCGAGCGGGCATTCGCGTGCAAAACATGGGCTGCAATCCAAGTGGAGCCAAAGCACGTGTGCGGCGCTCGACAGCGGCGGCGTGTGACGCGGGTCGGAAGAACCGAACAGCGCGATTTGCGGCCGCCGCAGGGCGGCCGTCACGTGCATCAGCCCGGAGTCATTGCTGACCACGGCATTCGCCCGTCCGAGTATCGCACAGGCTTCCGATAAAGAGGTCTGGCCGCACAAATTTTGCACGAACGGGGCCGCGGCGGCGATTTCCTGCGCCAGCGCCCCATCTTTGGCGGACCCCAGCGCGATAATCTGCGTATAGGGAAACGAGCGCCTGACCAATTGCGCCAGTGCCGCGAAATGCCCGCTTGGCCAGCGCTTGGCCGGACCATATTCGGCACCAGGGCAAAACACGACCAGCGGCACGCGCAAGTCCAGGCCAAAACGCTGATAAACGCGCGCCGACTCGTTCAGGTCGGACTCGATGCGCGGTGTCGGCAAGTCGGCCGGGAGGCTGGCGCCTGGCGCGAACGCCAGCGCTGCATAATGACGCACCATCGGCGGGCGTTCGGTCTTGGGCGGATTGGCATGCCGCACATTGAGCAGGCCGTAGCGCTGCTCACCGGTGTAGCCGATGCGCAGCGGGATACGAGCGAGCCACGGAATCAGCGCCGACTTGAACGAATTCGGCAGTACATAGGCCGCGTCGTACTGCTCGTCGGCCAGGGCGCCGGCGAGCTGCCAGCGAGCCAGCGGCTGCAGTTTGCCATGCGCCAGATCGGTCGCGACGACGCGGTCGACCTCCGGCATGCGCTCGAGGATGGGAGCCACCCAACCCGGCGCAATGGCGTCGATCTGCAAGCGGGGGTGAAGCCGTTTGAGCAGCACGAACAGCGGTTGGGCCATCAGTGCATCGCCGATCCAATTGGGGGCGATTACCAGAGCTTTATGCATTGTGCCTCGCAGCACGTGTCCGGCTGGAGGGGCGATAGGCTTTCAATGATGGCCTTTCACTACGGCGCCTTCTTTCAGGCGGTAACGCGTGCCGCAATAGGGGCAGGCAGCTTCGCCGTGCATCACGTCGATGAACACGCGCGGATGCTCGTTCCACAGTTCCATGCGGGGATTCGGGCAATGTACAGGCAAATCTTCGGCGCCGACTTCGACCAGCGGCATTTCTTTTACAGCACTCATTGGGGGCCTCGAGAAAAGGACGGAATGGCCGGCGCATCGGAGATGTCGCCGGCTGCTTGTTATTGGTTAGACTTTAGTGAGCCACTCTTTGTATTTGGGATTCTTGCCTCCCACCACGTCGAAAAAGGCGCTTTGCAGCTTCTCCGTGATCGGGCCGCGCCGGCCTTCGCCGATCGTGCGGTTGTCCAGTTCTCGAATCGGGGTGACCTCGGCGGCGGTGCCGGTGAAGAAGGCTTCGTCGGCACAGTACATTTCGTCGCGCGTGATGCGCTTTTCAATGACCGGAATGCCATGATCGCGTGCCAGCGTCATCACCGCGTCGCGCGTGATGCCGTCCAGGCAGGAGGCCAGATCCGGCGTATAGATCTTGCCGTCGCGCACGATGAACACATTCTCGCCAGAGCCCTCCGAGACATAGCCGTCGGTATCGAGCAACAGCGCTTCGTCGTAGCCGTCGGTGGTCGCTTCCTGATTGGCCAGAATCGAGTTCGCATACCAGGCGCAGGCCTTGGCGCGCACCAGTGATACGTTCACGTGATGGCGTTGGAACGATGAGGTCTTGACGCGAATGCCCTGCGCCATGCCTTCTTCGCCCAGGTAGGCGCCCCACGGCCAGGCAGCAATCGCCACGTGGATGGTGTTGCCCTTGGCCGAGACGCCGAGCTTTTCGGAGCCGACCCAGATGATCGGTCGGATGTAGCAGGATTGCAACTGGTTGGCGCGCACCACCTCGAGTTGCGCGTTGGCGATGGTGGCCTGGTCGAACGGCACGACCATCTGGAAAATCTTGGCGGAGTTGAACAGCCGCCGGGTGTGTTCCTTGAGGCGGAAGATCGCCGTGCCCTCGGTGGTCTGGTAGGCGCGCACGCCCTCGAAGACGCCCATGCCATAGTGCAAAGTGTGGGTCAGGACGTGAATCTTCGCATCGCGCCACTCGATGAGCTTGCCGTCCATCCAGATTTTGCCGTCGCGGTCGGCCATTGACATAGTGATCTCCAGTGAAAGGGGGCGGTATCTTGATCGTTGGAACGCGCGTCGAGCGCGCGATTCCGTAGACCGCTATTGTAAAACAGCCGCCCGCCTTGCGGGCTGGTTGTCGCCGCTTGGCCTGCCCGCGCCGGGCGTTGCCAGCGTGCGACAACATAGCGGCGAACGCTATTAAGCGGTCGCTTACCTTCGCTATAATGCCCGACATTCCGCTCACAATGAAACGAGACAAGCCGTCCCACCTGCCGCGCCCACCCGCTCGGGCCGCGTGCCGCCGGCCACCCTATGCTGAACCGCCTGCCCGAATTTGAACGCCGCGCCTTCCTGGCCGGCATGCGAGTGATTTCTCCCACGGCGATGGCAGTTTTCTCATGGGGGCTGGTGACCGGCATCGCCATGAGCAAATCCTCGCTGACCTTGGGACAGGCAATCGGTATGTCGCTGCTGGTGTATGCCGGCTCTGCCCAACTGGCCACGTTGCCGCTATTTGCCGCCAACCTGCCACTGTGGATGATTTTGCTGACCTCGGCGATGGTAAACCTGCGTTTTCTGATCTTCAGCGCGGGTCTGCAGCCTCACTTTGCGCATTTGCCGATGTGGCGACGCATCATCCTTGGTTTTCTCAACGGCGACATCGCTTTCGTCATGTTCATGCGCCAGGGGTATGAGCCAGGCCCGGTGCCAGGCAAGGAAAGCTTCTATTACGGTGTGACGCTGACGAATTGGCTCGCCTGGCAGGTCTCGTCGATACTTGGCATTCTATTGGCCAGCGCCATCCCGAATTCCTGGGGGCTCGAATTCGCCGGTACGCTGGCGTTGATTCCGGTACTGGTGCACACCATCGTCAATCGCTCGACCGCACTGGCCGTGGTGGTCTCGTCGGTGCTGGTGCTGCTGGCCTTCAACCTGCCTTACCGGCTCAGTCTGCTGCTCGCGGTAGCCGCGGCGATCGCCGCCGGCATGGCCTGCGACGAGATCATAGAGCGCGCCAGGCTGCGCCAGATCAATGCGATGGCCACATCCGGCAAAAAGCTGGAGGAGCGTTCATGAGTACCTGGGAGATCTGGCTGGCCATCGTCGCCATGATGGTGGTGACGATTCTGCTTCGTGCCGGCTTTTTGCTGGCGGGCGAACGCGTGGTGCTGCCGGCGCGCGTGCAGCGGGCGCTGCGTTACGCCCCGGCGGCCGCGCTCGCGGCCATTGTGGTGCCCGATACGTTGCTCTGGCACGACCGATTCATGTTCTCGATCGGCAATCCCCAACTGATCAGCGGCGTGTTTGCGATCGCCTGGTACGCGTGGCGGCGCAAGATGCTCGAGATGATTCTGCTCGGCATGACCGTATTTACCGTCGCCCGTCTTTATCTGTAGCAGATTCCGGGACGACGATATGTCGCCCCGATTCGCGTTTTATGGATAGGGGTTCAGGTAAAATGGTCGTTTTTTCGACTCATCTCCTTTCCTTGCCATGTCCACTGTTTTGCGTCTTTCCGATTTGATTGCCCAGGGCAAAGTTGCCGGCCAACGTGTCTTTATCCGCGCCGACCTGAATGTGCCGCAAGACGATCATGGCAACATTACCGAAGATACGCGGATACGCGCTTCGGTGCCGGCCATCGAGATGTGCCGCAAGGCGGGTGCCGCAGTGATGGTGAGCTCGCACCTGGGCCGCCCGACCGAGGGCGAGTTCAAGCCCGAAGACTCCCTGGCGCCGGTGGCGGTGCGGCTGTCCGAACTGTTGGGCTGTGAGGTCAAGCTGGTCAGCCAATGGGTCGACGGCGGTTTCGAGGTCGCGCCAGGGCAAGTGGTACTGTTGGAAAACTGCCGGCTGAACAAGGGCGAGAAAAAGAATAACGACGAGTTGGCACGCAAGATGGCCAAGCTGTGCGATATCTATGTGAACGATGCGTTCGGCACGGCACATCGCGCCGAGGCCACGACCTATGGCATCGCCCAATACGCGCCGGTAGCCTGTGCCGGCCCGCTGCTGGCGGCCGAACTCGATGCGCTGGGCAAGGCGCTCGACCAGCCGGCGAGGCCGCTGGTGGCCATTGTCGCCGGCTCCAAGGTGTCGACCAAGCTCACCATCCTGCAGTCGCTGGCCGACAAGGTCGATCAACTGATCGTCGGCGGCGGCATCGCCAACACCTTCATGCTGGCCGCGGGCCTGCCGATCGGCAAGTCGCTGGCCGAGGCCGATCTGGTCGAACAGGCCAGGTCGATCATCGACACCATGGCCAGGCGCGGTGCGTCCGTGCCGATCCCGGTGGACGTCGTGTGTGCGAAGGAGTTCAGCGCCGACGCGGCAGCTACCGTCAAGGACGCCCCCGACGTCGCGCCTGACGACTTGATTCTCGACATCGGTCCGAAATCCGCGCAAGCGCTTGCCGAACAACTCGCCAAAGCGGGCACGGTCGTCTGGAACGGCCCGGTCGGCGTGTTCGAATTCGATCAGTTCGGTCACGGGACCGAAACGCTGGCTCGCGCGATTGCCGCGTCACAGGCTTTCTCGATCGCCGGCGGCGGCGACACGCTGGCGGCGATTGCCAAATACGGGATCGCCGGCCAAATTGACTATATTTCAACTGGCGGCGGCGCATTCCTGGAGTTCCTCGAAGGTCGGAAACTGCCGGCCGTCGAAATCCTGGAAAAACGTGCTTGAACGCTTTGCCGGCGCTTCGTGCCGGTTTCCCGCAGTGCACCATGAGGACGACAAGATGGATGTTGACGTATTGAAACGCGCCACCAAGATCGTTGCCACCATCGGACCGGCCTCCAGCGCACCGGATGTGCTCGAACGCATGATCGCCGCTGGGGTCGACGTGGTGCGGCTGAACTTCTCGCACGGCACCGCGCAGGACCATATCGATCGGGCCACGATGGTGCGCGACGCCGCTCGCCGGGTTGGGCGTGAAGTGGCGATCATGGCCGACCTGCAGGGGCCCAAGATCCGCGTCGGCAAGTTCGAGCACGGCAAGGTCGTGCTCGCGGCGGGGGCAAGCTTCGTTCTCGATGCAACGTGCGAGCTCGGCGACCAGGAGCGGGTTGGGCTCGATTACGTCGATTTGCCGCGCGACGTCAAGCCGGGCGACAAGCTGCTGCTCAACGATGGCCTGATCGAACTGGTGGTCGAGCGCGTCATGGGCAGCCAGATCTTCACCACCGTCAAGGTGGGCGGCGAGCTGTCGAACAATAAGGGCATCAATCGCCAGGGCGGCGGGCTGACCGCGCCGGCGCTGACGGCCAAGGATATGGAAGACATCAGGACAGCGATGGCCCTGAAGGCCGATTTCGTCGCGGTGTCGTTTCCGAAAAGTGCCACCGACATGGAGATGGCGCGGCAACTGGCCAATATCGCCGGTGCGCCGCATGGCATCAGGCCGCACATGATCGCCAAGATCGAGCGCGCCGAGGCGATTCCGGCGCTGGCGGAAATTCTCGGTGCGTCCGACGGCATCATGGTCGCACGCGGCGATCTGGCCATCGAGGTCGGCAACGCGGCGGTGCCGGCGCTGCAAAAACGCATGATCCGCATGGCGCGGGAGGCCAACAAGGTGGTCATCACGGCGACCCAGATGATGGAGTCGATGATCCACAATCCGGTGCCCACGCGCGCCGAAGTGTCCGATGTCGCCAACGCGGTGCTCGACGGCACCGATGCCGTCATGACCTCCGCCGAAACCGCCGCGGGCAAGTATCCGATCGAAACCGTCGAGACCATGGCCGCGGTTTGCCTGGAAGCCGAAAAGTCGGAGCACGTGGAACTCGATCACGATTTCATGGACCAGACCTTTACCCGCATCGACCAATCGATTGCGGCAGGCGCCTTGTTCACCGCCCACCACCTGCGCGCCAAAGCGATCGTCGCGCTCACCGAATCCGGCGCCACCGCGCTCTGGATGAGCCGTCACAAGATCCACGTGCCGATCTTCGCGCTCACGCCGCAGGTTGCCAGCGAACGCAAGATGGCGCTATATCGCAACGTCCGGCCGCTGCATGCCGACGCCAGCCTTGATCGCGATGTCGCGCTCAAGCAGGCCGAGCAATTGCTGCTCGAGCACGGTATCGTGCGGCGCGGCGATACCGTCGTGCTCACCGTGGGTGAACCGATGGGGCAGCCGGGCGGCAGCAACACCCTGAAAATCGTCCAGGTCGGGCGAGTCTGAAACGCGCGCACGAGCGCCATTGGCCGATTCGCGACTGAATTTATTTGTATCAAGGAGATAACCATGCCTCTCGTATCCATGCGGCAACTGCTTGACCACGCCGCCGAGCACAGCTACGGCTTGCCGGCCTTCAACGTCAATAACCTCGAGCAGGTGCAGGCCATCATGGCCGCGGCCGATGAAGTCGGCGCGCCGGTCATCATGCAGGCCTCGGCCGGAGCTCGCAAATACGCCGGCGAGGCGTTCTTGCGTCATTTGATCGATGCTGCGGTCGAAGCCTATCCGCACGTGCCGGTCGTGATGCACCAGGATCACGGCCAGTCGCCGGCGGTCTGCATGGCGGCGATCCGCAGCGGCTTTACCAGCGTGATGATGGACGGTTCGCTCCAGGCCGACGGCAAATCGGTTGCCACGTATGAATACAACGTCGAGGTGTCGCGCCAGGTGGTGGCGTTCTCGCACGCGATCGGCGTGACGGTCGAAGCCGAACTGGGCGTGCTGGGCTCGCTCGAAACCATGAAGGGTGACAAGGAGGACGGGCACGGCGCCGAGGGCACGATGACCCGCGAGCAATTGCTGACCGACCCCGACCAGGCCGCCGATTTCGTCAAGCAGACGCAATGTGACGCCCTGGCCATCGCCATCGGCACCTCGCACGGCGCCTATAAATTCAGCCGCAAGCCGACTGGCGACATTCTCGCCATCGAGCGCATCAAGGAAATCCACCGCCGCATCCCAAATACCCATCTGGTGATGCACGGCTCGTCGTCGGTGCCGCAGGAACTGCTGGCCGAGATTCGCCAGTTCGGCGGCGACATGAAGGAAACCTACGGGGTGCCGGTCGAGGAAATCCAGGAAGGCATCAAGCACGGCGTGCGCAAGGTCAACATCGACACCGATATCCGCCTCGCGATGACCGGTGCGGTGCGCCGCTTCATGTTCGAGAATCCGGGCAAGTTCGATCCGCGCGACTATCTGAAGCCGGCCCGCGAAGCCGCCAAGCAAATTTGCAAGGCGCGCTATCTGGCGTTTGGCTGCGAAGGGCAAGGTGCCCGGATCAAACCGGTGGCGCTCGAAAAAATGGCCGAGCGCTATGCCAAGGGCGAGCTCGCGCAGATCGTCCAGTAACTCGATAGCAGCAGATCGCGGCCGGGCAGCGCGCCCGGCCACGCAGGAAGATCCCTCCCGGGCGGACGGCCTGCGAGGGGTTTTTCGCCAGCGCTGCAGTCCAGGCGCGGGCGGCATTTTGGCGGCTGACGAGTATAATTCGCTCTTTGCTCCCTCTTGAACGAGCCCGCCGTGACTGCCAACGCCATCCCCGCTCTCTACGAATCCCACCTCACCAGCCTGCCGCTGCTCTCGCGCGGCAAGGTCCGCGACAATTATGCCGTCGGCGACGACAAACTGTTGATCGTCACCACCGACCGGTTGTCGGCGTTCGACGTCGTGATGGGCGAGCCGATTCCTGGCAAGGGCCGCGTGCTCAACCAAATGGCCGAGTTCTGGTTCGACAGGCTGGGGCACATCGTGCCCAATCACCTGACGGGCATTGCGCCGCGCAGTGTGGTCACGGCCGACGAAGCCGCCCAGGTCGAAGGGCGGGCGATGGTGGTCAAGCGGCTCAAGCCGATCCTGGTCGAGGCAGTGGTACGCGGCTATCTGGCCGGCAGCGGCTGGAAAGACTATCTAGCCAGTGGCGCGGTTTGCGGCGTCAAGCTGCCGGCTGGTCTGCAAAACGCCCAGCGCTTGCCGGAGCCGATCTTCACCCCGGCGGCCAAGGCTGAAATGGGGCATCACGACGAGAACATCACGTTTGACGAAATGCAACGGCGCATCGGCCAGGCATTGGCCGAGCGCATCCGCGACATCAGCATTCGGCTGTATCGCGAGGCGGCCGAATACGCGGCCACGCGCGGCATCCTGATTGCCGATACCAAGTTCGAGTTCGGTCTGGACGATCAGGGCCAGCTGTATCTGATGGATGAAATCCTGACCGCCGATTCGTCGCGCTTCTGGCCTGCCGACTCCTACGCCGTGGGCAGCAATCCGCCGTCGTTCGACAAGCAGTTCGTGCGCGATTGGCTGGAAACCCAGCCGTGGAAAAAGGAGCCGCCCGCGCCCAAGCTGCCGGCCGATGTGATCGAGAAGACCGCCGCCAAATACCGCGAAGCGCTCGAGCGGCTGACTGGGCAGGCTTTGAAGTAATGGGCGGCGCCAACATGACTGCTACTGAACAAGCCACCGCACCTGCGGCGCAGTCTGCCCAGGCGCCGCTGGTCGGCGTCGTGATGGGCTCCAGTTCCGACTGGGACGTGATGCAACACGCCGCCGCGATTCTGCGCGAATTCGGCATACCGTTCGAGGCGCGCGTCGTCTCGGCGCACCGCATGCCCGACGACATGTACCGTTACGCCGAGCAGGCGCGCTCGCGCGGCCTGCGCGCGATCATTGCCGGCGCCGGCGGCGCCGCGCACCTGCCGGGCATGCTGGCGGCCAAGACGATCGTGCCGGTGCTGGGCGTGCCGGTGCCCAGCAAATACCTGCGCGGCGAAGACTCGCTGCTGTCGATCGTGCAAATGCCCAAAGGGATTCCGGTGGCGACCTTCGCCATCGGCGAGGCTGGCGCGGCCAATGCGGCGCTGTGCGCGATCGCCTTGCTGGCCGCCGGCGACGCCGATCTGGCCGAGCGCCTGGAACAGTTTCGCGCGCGCCAGACCGAAGCGGCGCGCGCCATGCAGTTGCCGCAGCCCTGAGGTTGGCGGTTTGACCGTCCGCCTCGCGGGAGGCGGCGACCCCACACGTAAAAACGATGAAACCTGAACCGATTCTTCCGGGTGCCTGGCTCGGCATGTTGGGCGGCGGCCAATTAGGGCGCATGTTCTGCTTCGCGGCCCAGTCCATGGGATACAAGGTCTGCGTGCTCGATCCCGATCCGCGCTGCCCGGCCAGCGCCGTGGCCGACCGCCATCTGTGCGCGCCGTACCTCGATGAAGCAGCGCTGGCCGAGCTGGCGGCGCTGTGCGAGGCCGTCTCGACCGAATTTGAAAACGTGCCGGCCCAGGCGCTCGATTTCCTGGCGCGCCAGGTCAACGTCAGCCCGGCCGGCCGTTGCGTGGCCATCGCGCAGGACCGCATTGCCGAAAAGCGCTTTATCGCCGGGTGCGGCGTGCCGGTCGCTGCGCATCTGGTGATTGAATCGGGTGAAGCGCTGGCCGCGCTCGACGATGCCGCGCTCGCCAGCGTGCTGCCCGGCATTCTCAAGACGGCCCGCCTCGGCTATGACGGCAAGGGGCAGGTTCGCGTCGAGAGCGCGGCCGACGTGCGCGCCGCGCATGCGGCGATGAACGGCGTGGCGTGCGTGCTCGAAAAGCGCCTGGCGCTGGCGTTCGAAGTATCCGTGCTGATTGCGCGCGGCGCTGATGGTGCGATGGCCGTGTACCCGCTTGCGCAGAACGTCCATGCCAACGGCATTCTGGCCACCACCACAGTGCCGGCGCCCGATGCGAGCGAGATCGTACAGAAGGCTGCGCGCGATGCCGCGCAGGCGATCGCAGCCCGCATGGATTACGTCGGCGTGCTGTGCGTGGAGTTTTTCGTGCTGCGCGACGGCTCGCTGGTGGCCAACGAAATGGCGCCGCGCCCGCACAACAGCGGGCATTACACCATCGACGCGTGCGCTGCCAGTCAGTTCGAGCAGCAGGTGCGGGCGATGACGCGGCTGCCGCTGGGCGACACGCGCCAGCATTCCCCGGCGGTAATGCTCAATGTGCTGGGCGACGTGTGGTTTGAGCACGACCGCGCGATCACGCCGCGCTGGCACGAAGTAACGGCCTTGCCATCGGCGCGCCTGCATCTGTATGGCAAGGAAGAGGCGCGGCCGGGCCGCAAAATGGGCCACATTACCTTTGCCGCGCAGACGCTTGCCCAGGCATGCGAGGCTGCGCGCGACGCCGCCCGCTTGCTGTGCATTCCTTTGGATGCATGAGAGCCGATCCCTTATGATGCCGACCTCGGACGAGATTCGCCAGGCAGCCGATCTCCTGGAAGCGGGCGAACTCGTCGCATTCCCCACCGAAACGGTTTACGGCCTGGGCGGCGACGCCGAGAATCCGCAGGCAGTCGCCGCGATATACGCGGCCAAGGGGCGGCCCGCCGACCATCCGGTGATCGTGCACCTGGCGCCCGGTGCCGACCCCGGCTACTGGAGCGATATGATCGGGCCGGCCGCGCGGGCGCTGATCGATGCGTTCTGGCCGGGCCCGCTGACGTTGATCCTCAAGCGCGCGCCGCACATTCATCCGGCTGTCAGCGGCGGTCAGGACTCGGTCGGCTTGCGTTGCCCGTCGCATCCGGTCGCCCAGGCGCTGCTGCGCGCATTCAGGCAGGGCCGCGGCGGCGTGGCAGCGCCATCGGCCAATCGCTTCGGGCGCATCAGCCCGACCACCGCGCAGCACGTGCGTGACGAATTCGACGGCTTGCCCGGCGTCAAAGTGCACGTGCTCGACGGCGGCGCCACGCCGGTCGGCATCGAGTCGACCATCCTCGATCTGTCGCGCGGATTCCCTGCGCTGCTGCGCCCGGGGCACATCACACCCGAGCAGATTGCCGCGGTCATTGGCGAGTCGCCCCGCATGCCGCATACCGACAGCGATGCGCCGCGCGCCTCCGGCACCCTGAAGGCGCATTACGCGCCGCGCACGCCGCTGTTCCTGTTCGATGCGCCCGCCTTGCCGGCGGCGTTGTCGGTGCGCCGCCCCGGCGAGCGGGTTGCGGTTGCGGCCTTCGAGGCAACGCTGGCGACAGTGCGCGGCGGCGACATTCTCGCCGTGCGGTTGCCGGCCGAGCCAGCCGCGCTGGCCAGCGCCCTCTACGCGCTGCTGCGGCAGCTCGATGCGGCCGGCGTATCCCACATCCTGTTCGAGCGCTTGCCGGCACGCCCCGAGTGGGCGGCGGTCGACGATCGCCTGCAGCGTGCGGCCGCAGCCTTCTCAGCCGACTGAGCTCGCCACCTCCGGCAGGCGGTCGAACCATGGCCGGGCTCGCTCCAATTGCCCAGCAAGGCGAAACAGCATGCTCTCGGCGCCGGCTGGCGCGATGAATTGCACACCCATCGGCAGTCCGTCGGCAGTCCAATGCAATGGCATCGACATCGCCGGCACGCCCGTCATATTGGCCAGTTGAGTGAATGGCACCCAGCGCAGGTTGCGCAGTGCGATATCGTGCACCACGCCCGAGCGCAAGACCGGACGCGCCTGCCCCAGCGCCGCAAGCAGGCGCAGCGCCATACCCCGCCAGGCCGGCGTTGCGACTTCGCCGATATGCGGCGGCGGGTGGGCCACGGTAGGCGTCAAGAGCAGATCGAAGCGCTGGTGGAATTCGCCCAACTGGCGAGCCACACGATTGACACGTTCGTATGCACCGTAATACTCATCGGCGCGCGTGGCGCGACCCATCGCCGCGAGCGACAGCGTGTCGGGCTCGAAGCCATGACTGCCGCACCCAAGAAGGGTCTGCGCCTGACCAAGAACATGGGCGGTGACGGCGAACCATATCGTCATGAAATCGCGCGCCAACTGGTGTCCGTCGATGGCCGGCGCGGCCGCCTCGACATGATGCCCCAGCGAGTCGAGCAAGCTGGCGGTGCGCTCCACCGCGTCGATGGCCTCGGGATGCACGGGCGTATCGATCGGCGAGCGTGTCATGAAGCCGATGCGCAACGGTTCGGGCTCACGCGTGACGTCGGCCAGATACGAGCCCGCTGGCGGCGCCAGCACATACAGCGAGGCCGGTTCGGGGCCATGGGTCGCATCAAGCATGGCGGCGCTGTCGCGCACCGAACGCGTGAGCACGTGCGTCATTGCGGCGCCGTGCATCTGCTCGCCCAGATCGGGGCCCCAGGGCGTGCGCCCTCGTCCGGGCTTGAAGCCGAACAGGCCGCAATACGAGGCAGGAATACGGATCGAGCCGCCGCCATCGCTGGCGCCGGCGACCGGCACGATGCCGGCGGCCACCGCACTGGCCGAGCCACCCGAGGAGCCTCCCGAGACGTGCGCGAGATTCCAGGGATTGCGCGTCGGGCCCCAGGCCAGCGGCTCGGTGACGGCCTTGCTGCCGAATTCGGGCGAATTGGTGCGTCCGAATATCACCACCCCCGTGCTCAACCAGCGCTTGACGATCTCGGCGTGCACGGCCGGCCGGTAATTGGCGTCCTTGAAGGCGCGGCTACCGGAGGTGCTTGGCACGCCGGCATAATCCTGCAAAAGGTCCTTGAGCAAAAATGGCACGCCGGCGAACGGGCCATGCAACGCGTCGCGAGTTCTATGGCGGGCAACCTCGGTCATCGGGATGACGATTGCATTAAGCGCAGGATTGACCGCTGCGGCGCGTGCGAGCGCCGTTTCCAGCAATTCGCCCGCACTGACCTCGCGCCGGCGCACCAGATCGGCCAGTCCGAGTCCGTCGTAGCGGACATATTCCCCGTATTCCAATCAGTTCTCCCCGTGGCTCACGACGGCAGGTCGGCGCGCTGGCGACGCCACTCGGGTGGTCCGAACACGGCCATCCATTTATTTTTCCAGCCCGTCAGTATGAAAAAATCCCGCAGCATAGCGCGCCATTCGTGGAATGTGAGCGTTATCGGATTGTGCGAGTGAATTTGCTCGACGATACCGTACTCGCATGGCTCCGCGTCGTTCTCGGCGACGAACGAGCCGAACAGGCGATCCCAGATCACCAGCACGCCGGCGTAATTGCGGTCGATATAGCCGGGATTGCGCGCATGATGGACGCGATGCGTCGAAGGCGTGTTGAATACGTATTCGAGCCAGCCAAGTCGGGGGATGGCCTGGGTATGCACGAAAAACTGAAACGCCAGATTCAGCAGGACGATGGCGACGATCTGCCGCGGCGGGAAGCCCAGCAGCGCCATCGGCGCCCAGAACAGCCACATGCCGGCCACCGGATACATCAGGCTCTGACGGAACGCGGTCGAGAGATTCAGGCGCATCGAAGAATGATGCACGACGTGCGCGGCCCACAACCAGCGTACGCGGTGGCTGGCCCGATGGAAGCCGTAGTACAGCAGGTCCTGCACGAGGAACAACAGCAGAAATTCGATCCAGCCGGGTCGCATCGTGAAAATCCGGCAGTGCGTGTAGATCCAGGTATAGACCGGGATCGCGAAGAGCCACGCCAGTTTGTCGGCACCCTGATGCATCAGCGCCAGCGCCGCATTGCTGACGGTGTCGGTCAACGAGTAGATGGGCTTCTCACGGCGCCGCCAATACCACGCCTCCCACCCGATGCAGAGCAGGAATACCGGCGCCAGGGCCAGCAAAATGAATTCGGGATCGAAATGCAAGCGCGTCTCCTGGCGGCTCGTCTTGCCGCTCGTCGTTCTTGTCGGGCTGCCTGCATGATGGCATGCCGATACGGCCGCGCGCGATGCGGCGTTTAGAGTAATGCCTCGAAATATCGTCGCTCGCGTGCCGAAATATTACGGCGCTATTACGGCGCGTGGTGATAAACCCAGTCGAGCAAGCCATTGAGCAGCGCAACACCGGCGCCTGCCTGCGGATCGTTGATGATGCCCACGACCACATAGCTGTCGCCCGCGGCGGTGCCAACGTAGCCGGCGATCGCGCGCACGTCGTCGAGCGTGCCGGTCTTGACGTAGGCATTGCCGCTCACCCCGTCGTCTTTGAGCCGATTGCGCATCGTGCCGTCGACGCCCACCAGCGGCAGGCTCTGCATGAACTGCTGGCCGGTCGGACGATTGATCGCGTATTGCAGCAGCCGGCCCATGTCGGCCGCGGTAATACGTGCGTTGCGCGACAGGCCCGAGCCGTTGTCCAGCACCAGGCCCGGCATCGACAGATGGGCTTGCGCCAGCCAGTTCCGCACCGCCTGACGCGCCTTGTCGAGCGTCGCGGGCGGCTTCTCTTCGCGCGCTCCGAGGGTCAGGAAGATCTGGCGCGCCATCACGTTGTTGCTGAACTTGTTCATGTCGTAGATCGCCTGCGCCAGGGTCTGGCCGCGATACGAAGCAACCAGGCGGGCGCCGGGCGGCACCACGCCGTCGCGCACGCCGCCGTCGAGCTGTCCGCCGGCGGCTAACCAGAGCGCGCGGAAACCGTCGAGGAAAAACTGATTGGCGTCAGGCGCGGCGACATTCCACTGCTGGGTGCCGCACGACACCGGGTAGCCGCCGGAGAAATGCGCTACCAGCGCGCCGCTCGAATCTGTTTCGAGTCGCGGATGGATCCGGCTGAGCCAATCGCCGCAGGGCCCGCCGACCGCCGTCAGGCTGTTGTCGATGGTCAGCGGCGACAGCGGCGGCAATACGCTGATATCGACGCCTTGTGCCGGGCCGGCATTGAAAGTGAACGACAGCGCCTTGAACGAGTAAAGCAAAGGATCCGGCGACACGTTATAGGGGCGGTCGAGCGCGTCGTCGATCGGCCCGCCATCGCGGATGCCGGAGCCGTAATAGCTGCGATCGAGCACCAGGTCGCCGTCGATCCGGTCGATGCCGGCGTCGCGGATGTCGGCGACCAGCTTGACCATCTCTTCGGGCACCAGTTTGGGGTCACCCGTGCCGCGCACATAGAGATTGCCATGCAGCACGCGATTCTCGATCACGCCGTCGGTGTAGGTGGCCGTGCGCCATCGATAATCCGGACCGAGCAGGTCGAGCGAGGCAGCCGTGGTGATCAGCTTCATGGTCGAGGCTGAGTTGCGCGGCAAATCGGCGTTCAGGGCCAGCAACGGCCGCGGGTTCGAGCGGCGTGTCATATCGGCGTCGCCGACGCGCGCCACGTAAAGACTGACATGCGCGGCCGGCAGCCGCGAGGCGGCCAGCAGGCCAGCCAGTTGCGGCGGCAGCCCGTTGCGCTGCGCGGGCGCGTGACGCGGATGATGGCGCGCCTGCTTGCCGTGGGCCTGGCTTTGCGGCGCGCCGACCAGACCAAGGGCGCAGACGGCGCAGAGCAAGGAGGCAAGCAGGAATTTGGAACGCATGGACAAATCGGCGGATCGAATGGATTGACTGGGGCAGCCGCCATTGTAGATAAAATGGCCGGCAACTGACGATACGATAAAGCGATGGGAGCAAAGGCGATGCGGATTTTGCTGGTGGAAGACGATCGCATGATTGCCGAGGCGGTGAGCAAAGGCTTGCGCCAGGACGGCTGGACGATCGACTGGGTGGCCGACGGGCAGCAGGCGCTCAATGCCGTCGACCTCCAGCCTTACGATGGCGTGCTGCTCGACCTTGGGCTGCCCAAGCGCGACGGTATCGATGTGCTGAGAACGCTGCGCGCGGCGGGCAAGACATTGCCGGTGCTGGTCGTGACCGCGCGCGACGCTGTCAAGGAGCGCGTGCTGGGCCTGGACGCCGGCGCCGACGACTATCTCGTCAAGCCGTTCGAACTCGACGAGCTGGCCGCGCGCATGCGGGCGCTGCTGCGCCGCCACGCCGGGCGCAGCGAACCGGTGATCCGTCACGGCGCGCTGACGCTGGACCCGGCGGCGCACACGGTCAGTCTCGACGAGCGGCCGGTGTCGCTCTCGGCGCGCGAATATGCGTTGCTCGAGGCGCTGCTGATGCGCCCCGGCGCAGTGCTGTCGAAAAGCCAGCTCGAGGAAAAACTCTATGGTTGGGGCGAGGAAGTGAGCAGCAATACGGTCGAGGTCTATATTCACGGCTTGCGCAAGAAACTCGGTGGAGACTGGATCCGCACCGTGCGCGGTGTCGGCTACATGGTGGCGCCAGCCGGCGCCGGGCAATGATGCGCGCGATGCGTTCGATCCGGCGCGAATTGCTGGTCAGCCTGTTGCTGACGATGCTGCTGGCCCTGGTGCTGGCTGGCGTGGCCATCTATCGGCAAGCGTTGTGGCAAGCCAATGAGCTGTTCGATTTTCAATTGCAGCAGATGGCCCTGTCACTGCCGCCGGAAGCGTTCTCGTCGGTACCCGGCATGCATGACAGCGAGGGCGGGCTGGTCATTCAGATCTGGAGCCGCAACGGCGTGCAGCTCTACTATTCGCATCCGCGCGCGCCGCTGCCGCATCGGGCCGAACTGGGCTTCAACACCATCAGCACACCCCAGGGCGACTGGCGCGTCTATGGCGCCGTGGTGGGTCACAACGTCGTGCAGCTGGCGCAGCCGATGAGTGTGCGTGATACGCTGGCCGCCGCGCTGGCGGTGCGAACGCTGCTGCCGTTGGTCGTACTCGTGCCGGTCCTGGCGCTGCTGGTGTGGCTGATCGTCGGACGCGGCTTGCGTCCGCTCAGACGAGTCACGCACGCGCTCGATCAGCGCGCGCCGGGCGCGCTCGAGCCGCTGCCGGATACCCGTCTGCCCGATGAGGTGCGGCCGCTGGTGCAGGCACTCAACAGTCTGCTCGAACGTCTATCGCATGCACTGGATCAGCAAAAGGCGTTCGTCGCCGATGCCGCGCACGAACTGCGCACGCCGCTCACCGCCCTGCAACTGCAGTTGCAAATCCTGGAGCGCGCCGGCGACGACGAGGAACGGCGCGGCGCGCTGGCCGACTTGCGGCACGGCATGCAGCGTGCCACGCGACTGGTGCAACAGTTGCTGACCCTGGCGCGGCAAGACCCCGAAGCGCCCAGCAATCTTCAGAAAATCAGTCTGGACGACGTGTTGCAGACCGTCGTCGCGTCCTATGCACCGCTGGCCGAGGCGCGCCACATCGATCTGGGGCTGGAGCGAGCCGCGCCGGATGAGATGCAAGCGCAGGTGTCGGGTGACGCAGACGCGCTGCGCACCTTGTTCGGCAACCTGATCGACAATGCGATCAAGTACACGCCCGGCGGCGGGCGCGTCGACGTGCGGCTCGCCTCGCGGCGGGTCGACGTGATCGATACCGGGCCGGGCATTCCGGCCGACGAGCGGCCGCGTGTGTTCGACCGCTTTTATCGTCGCACTGGGCAAACCGGCGACGGCAGCGGCCTGGGCCTGGCCATCGTCAAACGTATCGCCGAGGCTCACCATGCCGCCGTGGTCCTGAGCGACGGCGCCGATGGGCGTGGCTTGTGCGTGAGTGTGCGATTCGCCGAACCCGCCGCTGCACCGCTGCTGTGAGCGGGTCACGGGAAGGCCGGGCCGGCCCGCGTCAGGCGAGGATGCAGGCGGCGCCTGTCGGTAGCCGCCTGGCCCGCCCCGAAGTTCAAGCTTGTCGTTAAGGTTGCCTTAAGTCTGCCTCGCTACGCTGCAGTCATTCGAACTGCTTTGTTAGAGGAGAGGCCCATGCAAACCAGGAAATTGACGCGCGCGCTGGTGGCCGGCGGGGTGATCGCCGCGCTATCGGCGAGTTATCTGGCAGGACGGCAACACTGGCAAACCACCATGGTCACGCCGGCGGTGGCCGCGGCAGCAACCGCGACCGCGACCACGTCGCAACCGGCGGCACGGATGATGGTGCCGGACTTTTCGTCGATCGTGCAGCACTACGGTCCTGCGGTGGTTAACATCAGCGCTTTGCATGACGCTAGCGCCGCGAGCCAGTCGAACACGATTCAAATGCCGCCGGGGATGAACCAGAACGATCCGTTCTATCAGTTCTTCCGGCAGTTTTACGGCGGTCTGCAACAGCAGCCGCAAAATAGCCAGCCTTCGGAGGATCTCGGCTCGGGCTTTATCGTGAGCCCGAATGGGTATATCCTGACTAATGCGCATGTCGTTGACGGCGCACAGCATGTCACCGTCAAGCTCACCGACAAGCGCGAATACACCGCCAAGGTCGTTGGCAGCGACAAGGCCAGCGACGTCGCGCTGCTCAAGATCAATGCCACCGGACTGCCAACGGTCAAGATCGGCAATCCGGCCGATACCAAGGTCGGCCAATGGGTGCTGGCCATTGGCTCGCCGTATGGGTTCGACAACACGGTCACCTCGGGCATCGTCAGCGCCAAGTCGCGTTCGCTGCCTGACGAGAACTACGTTCCATTCATCCAGACCGACGTGCCTGTCAACCCCGGCAACTCGGGCGGGCCGCTGTTCAACCTGAATGGGGAGGTGATCGGCATCAACTCGATGATCTACACCCGCACGGGCGGCTTCCAGGGCCTTTCGTTCGCCATCCCGATCGATTTGGCGATGAAGGTCAAGACGCAGTTGCAGCAATACGGCAAGGTCACGCGCGGCCGACTCGGGGTGGCGATCCAGGAGGTCAGCCAGCCGCTGGCGAAATCGTTCGGACTGTCGTCGCCCACCGGCGCGCTGGTCAGTTCCATTGACAAGACCGGCCCTGCCGCGAAATCGGGCCTGAAGCCGGGTGACGTCATTCTGGCAGTCAATGGCAGCAAGGTCGACGATTCGACACAGTTGCCCGCGATGATTGCCGACATGCGTCCGGGCGATACCGCCGACCTGCTGGTTTGGCATGACGGTGCGAAGCATCACGTAAGCGTCAAGCTCGGTTCGTATAACGGGACCGAACTTGCGTCCAACGGCAGCGGTCAAACGACTCATACGAAGCTAGGCGTGAGCGTGCGCAGCCTGACGCCGAACGAAATGAGCGAGGCCCAGGTCACGCACGGCCTGCTGGTCGAGCGCAGCAGCGGTCCGGCCGAACAGGCGGGCGTGCAGGCCGGCGACATCATTCTGTCGATCGACGGCACGCCGGTCAGGAGCGCGGCGCAACTGAGCGCAAAGATCAAGACGGCCGGTGAAAACGTGGCCTTGCTGATTCAACGCGATGGCCAGCAGATCTTCATCCCGGTCGATCTGGGCCTCGGTTGAGCAGCCGCGAGCCGCTGTCGAACCTTGGGGCGGGGCCGGCCCACGCCGGCCCCGCGAGGCGATGTTCTAAAAAAGGAGTCGAACATGAAACAGGGAATGGTACGGTGGGCCGCATGTGCGACGTTGGTGCTGGCAGGCGGTGCGCAGATCGCATGGGCGGAGCCGGCGGCATTGCCGCAAGTGCATCACTCGGGCGCGGTGAGCTATCTGTCCGGCGGCGTCGGCAGCGACGAATCGTCCGCGATCAAAGCGGTCACGCCCGACTATCCGCTGGCCCTCGAGTTCTACGGCAAGAGGAAAAGCGGCAACGTATACCTCGCCGACGTGCCGGTCACGATCACCTCGAATCATGGCACGGTGGTGCTCGATGCGTCGTCTCAAGGGCCTTTCATGCTGGTCAAGCTGCCGCCCGGCAGCTACACCGTGACGGCGCAGCACGATGGCAGGAAACTCAGCCGCAACGTGTCGATTTCCAGGACCGGACATGCCAGGGCCACGTTCTTCTGGTAGGCACGGCAGATCGAAGTGAGTCTCCAACGCGAACTTACGCCGCCCGCGGGCGGCGTTTTTTTAGGGCCACAACCGGCGTGCAGCCGGCGATGCGCGGCGTTCAGGCCACCGTCGCGCAACCCGTGCCGAGCGATGCCGAATCCTTGGCGGAGAAGGTCTGCAGCACCGCAATGCCGTTCTTGATGGCGGTCATTTCCGCCATGATCGCCACGGCGATTTCGGCTGGTGTGCGCGCGCCGAGATATAACCCGATCGGACCGTGCAGCCGGGCGATTTCGCTGCTGCTCAGATCGAACAGCGACAATCTTTCGCGGCGCTTTTCATTGTTGATACGCGAACCGATCGCGCCGATGTAGAACGCCGGCGACTTGAGCGCCTCGAGCAAGGCCATGTCGTCGAGCTTTGGGTCGTGCGTGAGTGTGACGACGGCGCTGTGCGCGTCGAGTCGCAAACGCACGATCAGGTCGTCGGGCATCTCGCGTACCAGTTCGGTATTCGGCACATCCCATTCTTCGGCATACTCCTCGCGCGGATCGCAGACGATCACGTGATAATCGAGTGCCACGGCCATGCCGGCGACATAACGGGACAGTTGACCGGCGCCGATCACGACCAGGCGAAAGCGCGGCCCGTGCGACGTTATCAGGCGCTGGCCGTCGAATTCCAGCGCGGGCGTGTGGTGGCCAGGCACGATGCGAACCTCGCCGCTGGCCATATCCAGCTCGCGCACCACCAGGCGGTACTGGGCGATCGCCACCAGCAGATCCCGCAGCCGCGATTTCGCGCTGATCGGTTCGAGCACGATCTGCAGCGTGCCGCCGCACGGCAAACCAAAGCGCTGCGCCTGCTCGGCCGACACGCCGTAAGTCGTCAGCTCGGGTGTGGTGCCCGGCCACTGGCCGCCGCGCACGCGATCCATCATGTCATCCTCGACGCAGCCGCCCGAGACCGATCCTTTCAAGTGGCCGTCCTCGCGAATCACCAGCATCGAGCCGACCGGGCGAGGCGCCGATCCCCACGTGCGCACGACCGTGCCGAGGGTGACGAAATAGCCTGCCTCGGCCCACGCCGCTGCTGTTTTGAGGACCTCCAGATCGACACTGTCCATGCGTTTCTCCCGCCGGAGTTCGCCTGCCGACGAGGCGCTCCGCAGCACAATCGACGTACGCAGCCTGGCGGCTGCACGTCCCATTCGAACCAGTATAGCGGCAAATCTCTCGCTGTATACCGTGGAATATACGGGGTCGGCAGCACGAGGCGGTGGCCGGTACCCGGGAAAATGCGCTTGCGTTGCAGCAGGCTTGGGGCAACAATGAAATCTGCTTGTCGGTTCATGCCTTCACTAAAACCTGAGGAGACACGCATGACAGTCAAGGTGTCCTTAACGGTCAACGGCCGCGCCGTGACCGCTGAAGTTCCTCCCGAAACCCTGCTGGTTCAACTCATCCGCGACAACCTCCGCCTGACCGGCACCCACGTCGGTTGCGACACCTCGCAATGCGGTGCGTGCACGGTGCTGCTCGACGGCCGCGCGGTCAAGTCGTGCGCAGTACTGGCGGTGCAGGCCGACGGCGCCGCGCTGACCACCATTGAAGGGCTCGCCGCCGCAGACGGCGCGTTGCATCCGATGCAGGCGGCATTTCGCGAGCATCACGGCCTGCAATGCGGCTTCTGCACGCCGGGCATGGTGATGAGCGCGTGCGAGCTGGCCGGGCGCAAGCCGGCGCCGAGCGAAGCGGAAATTCGCCGCGCCCTGGAGGGCAATCTGTGCCGTTGCACCGGCTACCACAATATCGTCAAGGCGGTGCAGGCCGGCTTGGCGGCGATGGAGGGCTGACACCATGACGACCGATCTCGCGGGCGGCATCGGCCACGCCGTGCGCCGCAAGGAAGACTATCGCTTTCTCACCGGTGCCGGCCAATACACTGACGATGTCCAGATGGAAGGACAGACACACGCGTGCTTCGTGCGCTCGCCCTACGCCCACGCGCGCATTCGCGGCTACCGGCTCGACGCCGCGCGGCAAGCGCCCGGCGTGGTGGGAATTTTCACGGGCGAAGATATCAAGCGCGCGGGCATCGGCGGCCTGCCGTGCGGCTGGCTGATTACCGACGTGCACGGCCAGCCGATGAAGGAGCCGCCGCACCCGGTGCTGGCCATCGATACGGTGCGCTATGTCGGCGACCAGGTCGCGCTGGTGATCGCCCAGACGCTGGCGCAGGCGCGCGACGCCGCGGAGTTGGTCGATGTCGATTATGAGCCGCTGGATGCGGTGGTCGCACCCGATGCCGCGGTGCGCGCCGGTGCGCCGGCGGTCCACGATATCGCACCGGACAACGTATGCTACGTCTGGAGTCTGGGTGACCAGGCGGCGGTCGACGCGGCGATGGCCAAGGCAGCGCATGTCACGCGCCTGGACTTTGTCAACAACCGGTTGATTCCGAATGCGATCGAACCGCGCGCCGCGGTGGCGCACTACAGCCGCGCCGACGACAGCTATACGCTCTATGTCGCGAACCAGAACCCGCACGTCGAACGTCTGCTGATGGCCGCTTTCGTGCTGAACCTGCCCGAGCACAAACTGCGCGTGGTGGCGCCCGACGTGGGCGGCGGCTTCGGCTCGAAGATCTTCCTGTATGCCGAGGAAACCGCGCTGGTATGGGCCAGCAAGCAAATCAACCGCCCGATCAAGTGGACCGCCGAGCGCTCCGAATCGTTTCTTTCCGACGCGCACGGGCGCGATCACGTGACCACGGCCGAACTCGGACTCGACGCGAATGGCAAGTTTCTCGCCCTGCGGGTGCACACCAAGGCCAACCTGGGCGCCTACCTGTCGACCTTTGCCTCGAGCGTGCCGACCATCCTGTATGCGACGTTGCTGGCCGGCCAGTACACCACGCCGGCGATCTTCTGCGAAGTCACGGGCGTTTTCACGCATACCGCGCCGGTCGACGCCTATCGCGGCGCGGGCCGCCCCGAGGCGACCTATGTGGTCGAGCGCATCGTCGAGACCGCGGCGCGCGAGATGAAAATCGATCCGGTCGAGCTGCGGCGTCGCAATTTCGTCACGCAGTTCCCCTATCAAACGCCCGTGGCCTTGTGCTACGACACCGGCAATTACGGCGCCAGTCTCGACAAGGCGCTGCAACTGGCCGATGTCGCGGGTTTTCCGGCGCGCCGCGAGGCGGCCCGGCAACGCGGCAAACTGCGCGGACTGGGTTATTCCTGCTACATCGAGGCCTGCGGCCTGGCACCGTCGAATATCGCCGGTCAGCTCGGCGCGCGCGCCGGGTTGTTCGAGGCCGGCGAAGTGCGCGTGCATCCCACCGGCAAGGTGACCGTATTCACCGGCTCGCACAGCCATGGGCAGGGACACGAGACAACCTTCACACAAATCGTTGCCGATCGGCTCGGCATCGCCTATGAGGATGTCGACATCGTGCATGGCGACACCGGGCGCGTGCCGTTCGGGATGGGCACCTATGGCTCGCGCTCGCTCGCGGTGGGCGGCTCGGCGATCGTCAAGGCGCTCGACAAGGTGATCGCCAAGGGCAAGAAAATTGCTGCGCACATGCTTGAGGCGGCCGAAGGCGACATCGAATTCAAAGATGGCAAATTCAGCGTCACGGGTACCGACAAGGCGCTGCCGTTCGCACAGATCGCCCTGTCCGCCTACGTGCCGCACAACTATCCGCTCGAATCGCTCGAGCCTGGGCTCGACGAGTCGGCATTCTACGATCCGACCAATTTCACCTATCCGGCCGGGTGTCATATTTGCGAGGTCGAAGTCGACCCCGATACCGGCCAGACCGAGATCGTCGCCATGACGGCAGTCGACGACTTCGGCAACATCGTCAATCCGATGATCGTCGAGGGCCAGGTGCATGGCGGCCTGGCGCAGGGCATTGGTCAGGCGCTGCTCGAAGGGTGCGTCTACGACTCCGACAGCGGACAGCTGCTCACGGGCTCCTACATGGATTACGCCATGCCGCGCGCCGACGATCTGCCCAACTTCTCGGTGGACACCACCTGTACCCCGTGCACGCACAATCCGCTGGGCGTCAAGGGGTGCGGCGAGGCCGGCGCGATCGGCTCGCCGCCGGCCGTCATCAACGCGATCACCGATGCGCTGGGCGTACTGCATCTGGATATGCCGGCGACGCCCGAACGCGTGTGGCGTGCGCTGCAAATGTCGTCCAATGGCCATGCTTGAAGCGAGGGAGCCCCGATGAAATCATTCAACTACCGTCGTCCGGCTGATCTTGCCGATGCGGCGAAGTGGCTTGCCGCGCATCCCGAGGCCCGCCTGCTGGCCGGCGGTCAAAGCCTGTTACCGGCGATGAAGTTGCAATTGGCCGCACCCTCCGATCTGATTGATTTGGGGGCTTTGGCCGCGCTCAAGGGCATCCGCGTCGACGGCACGCAGGTGGTGGTCGGCGCGATGACCTCGCACGCCGAGGTTGCCGCGTCGTCCGAGGTGCGGCGGGCAATCCCCGCGCTGGCGGCGCTGGCCGACGGTATCGGCGACCGGCAGGTGCGCAATCGCGGCACCCTCGGCGGCTCGCTGGCCAATAACGACCCGGCCGCATGCTATCCCGCCGCGGTGCTTGGCCTGGGCGCGGTGGTGCGCACCGACCGGCGCGAGATCGCCGCGGACGCCTTCTTCCTCGGCATGTACGAGACCGCGCTGGCGCCCGACGAAATCATCACGGCGGTGGCGTTCCCCGTGCCGCGCCGCGCCGCGTACCTGAAGTTTCGCCAGCCGGCGTCGCGCTTCGCGCTGGTTGGCGTGTTCGTCAGCGACGGACCGCAGGGCGTGCGCGTGGCCGTCACTGGCGCAGGTCCGTGCGTGTTTCGCGCGAGCGCGCTCGAGGCCGCGCTGGGCAGGCAGTTCAGCGCCGACGCCTTGCGCGGCACTACGTTCGATCCGGCCACGCTGAACTCGGACATGCATGCCAGCGCCGAGTATCGCGCGCACTTGATCCCGGTGCTGGCCGGCCGCGCCGTCACCGCGGCGCTGGCTGCATGAGTCGCGCGGAAGGCTCGCCGGGCTTGCCCGCGACAGTCGAGGCGGTGCAGGCGGCTTTGGGCGAGGCCGGCTACATCGCCCCGCGCAATTTGTCGACCGCGATTTTTCTGGCGCTGCGCATGGGCCGCCCGCTGTTTCTCGAGGGCGAGGCTGGCGTTGGCAAAACCGAGGTCGGCAAGGCCCTGGCCCGCATGCTGGGGCGACGGCTGATCCGCTTGCAATGCTACGAAGGGCTTGATATCTCGGCCGCGGCTTACGAGTGGAACTACGCGCGCCAGATGCTCGAGATCCGTCTGGCCGAGGCCACGCGCGCCGCACCCACGCTGGACAACCACGCGCTCAGCGCACATCTGTACAGCGAGACATTCCTGCTCAAGCGGCCGCTCTTGCAAGCGCTGGAGGCCGACGCGGCCGGTCCGCCGATTCTGCTGATCGACGAACTGGACCGGGCCGACGAGCCCTTCGAGGCCTTTTTGCTGGAGGTCCTGTCGGACTTCCAGTTGACCATCCCCGAACTCGGCACGATCCGCGCGGCCGTGCCGCCGGTGGTGGTGCTGACCTCCAATCGCACCCGCGAGATCCACGACGCCATCAAACGCCGCTGCCTGTATCACTGGGTCGATTATCCGAGTGCCGCGCGCGAACTGGAGATTCTGCAGCGCAAGGTGCCGGATGCGCCGGCTGCACTGTCGCGCCAGGTGGTCGCGTTCGTGCAGCGCCTGCGCGGCGCCGATCTGTTCAAATCGCCCGGCGTGGCCGAGACCATCGATTGGACGCGTGCGCTGACTACGCTGGACCAACTGGTGCTCGATCCGGAAACGATCGATGCCACGCTCGGCGCGCTGCTCAAGTATCAGGACGATCTGCTGCGCGTGCAGGGCCAGGTCGCCGCCGATATGTTGCGGGACATCCAGGCAGGCCTGGCGCAGGCACCGCTGGGCGCTTTATCGTGATCGACGCAGTGGCGCCCGCCGGCAAGCTCGCCGAGAACCTGCTGCATTTCGCCCGCGTGCTGCGCGCGGCGGGCGTGCCCGTGGGCCCGGCACAGGTTGCCGATGCGCTGGTTGCCGTGCAGCTGGTCGGGGTCGAGCGGCGCGACGACTGGTACGTGGCGCTGGCGGCGCTGTTCCTGACGCGGCACGAGCAGCGGCCGCTGTTCGATCAGGCTTTCCATGTATTTTGGCGTGCGCCCGATCTGCTTGGCCAGGCGCAGCGCCTGCTGTTGCCGCAGATTGCCGGGCGCCTGCCGCGCACCCGCGAGCTCAGCCCGCGCCTGGCCCACGCTTTCGCGCCGAACGGACTCGAGCAGCCGGCCGTTGGGGCACCTGCCGAACAGCAGGAATTCGACGCGGTGCTCGAATTCTCCGCACGAGAGCGATTGCAGTCGCGCGATTTCGAGCAGATGACGCCGGCGGAATGGGAAGTGGCGCAGCGCTGCGCAGGGCGCCTCGCGCTGCCGTTGCGACCCGTGATCACGCGCCGCTGGCGACCCGGCCAGCCAGGTGCTGTCGACATGCGGCAGACTTTGCGCGCGAGCCTGCGGTGCGCAGGCGAACCGGTGCTGTTGCGCCATCGCCGCCAGATACGTCGCACTCCGCCGCTGGTGGCGCTGTGCGACATTTCCGGCTCGATGCATCGCTACACCCGTGTGCTGCTGCATTTCCTTCATGCGCTCGGGCAGCAGCAGAAGCTGTCGGTGTTCCTGTTCGGCACGCGCCTGAGCAACATCACCCGCTGTCTGCGCGCACGCGACGTGGATGATGCGATGCGCGCGGTCAGCCGTGCGGTGCCGGACTGGTCCGGCGGCACGCGCATCGGCCCCTGCCTCGAACAGTTCAATCGTGCCTGGGCCCGGCGCGTGCTCACGCAGCGGGCCGCGGTGCTGCTCGTGACCGACGGCCTCGATCGTGCCGAACCGGGCGTGTTGCAGGCCGCCATGCAACACTTGCGATTGGCCAGCCGGCAAATCCTGTGGCTCAATCCGCTGCTGCGGTACGACGGGTTCGAACCCAAGGCCGCCGGCATTCGTGTCATGCTACCGCTGGTCGACCGGCATCTGCCGGCGCACAATCTCGATTCGCTCGCGCAACTGGCGCAGGTGCTGCGCGGCGCGTGAGCAGCGGCGCCGCAATCCGTTCAAGCCAAGGAGGTTGGTCATGGAAATGCAGAATTCCCGCGTGCTGCCCGTGTCGCAGGAGGCCGTGTGGCAGGCGCTCAACGACCCGGCGGTGCTGCGCCAGTGCATTCCCGGGTGCGAATCGCTGGAGCGCACCGCCGACGACACCTACGACGTCGCAATGCTTGCCTCGGTCGGCCCCGTCAAGGCCCATTTCAAGGGGCGCATGACGCTGGCCGACGTGGTGCCCCCTACCTCTTACGTACTGCGCTTCGACGGGCAGGGCGGGGCCGCCGGTTTCGGCCGCGGCGAGGCGCAGGTCACGCTTGCCGCGCAGGGTGCGGCCGAGACACTGCTGACTTATCACGTCAAGGCCCAGGTCGGCGGCAAGCTGGCCCAGCTTGGTTCGCGGCTGGTCGATGGGGCTGCGCGCAAGCTGGCGGACGACTTTTTCTCACGCTTTACTGACGCGCTGGGTGTTGCCTCCGGTGCACCGGGTTCCCCTCAGGCCGAGGCTGCCTCAACCGAAGCCGAGACGGCCGCGCGCCAGCCCACGCCGGCGGTGCGGCGGCTGTGGCTGTGGGTTGCGCTGGCCGCTGCCGTCGTCGTTGCGGTGCTGTATGGCGGTCATGTGCGTTAGGTATGCCGTGCCATGAGTGAGATCGGCTATGACTTGCGGGTGCGGATTCGTTGTGGCGAGGCGCGCGTGCTGGGGCCCGGCAAGGTGCAATTGCTGCAGGCCATCGAGCAAACCGGATCGATCTCTGCCGCGGCGCGGCAACTGGGGATGTCGTACCGCCGTGCATGGCTGCTGGTCGAGGCAATGAACCGGGATTTTCGCGAACCGGTGGTGACGCGCCACATCGGTGGCGTAGCCGGCGGCGGCGCGAACGTCACGCCGTTCGGCCACACCGTGCTGGAGGCTTACGCGCGCCTCGAGGCCGATCTGCGCAAACAGCTCGACACCCGCGCAGCGGCGTTTGCGCCGCTGCTCAATCCGGCGTGCGCCGACCGTTCGGCGTGAGCCTGCCTCATTTCGCCGCGGTCACGCGCAGTGCCGGGCTATAGCGCAACATATCGAAGAAGCCATCGGCCATTGCGCCGGCTTCGGCCTCGAGGTCGAAGCTGCCCGGCATGAACAGCCAGTTGCCGATCAGGCCGGTCAGCATCGCGTGCATCAGCACAGCTGCGCGCCGCGTATCGAGGTCGGCTGGCAATTGCCCCAGAGACACCGCGTCGCACAAGCAACGCTCCATGCGGCTGCGCCCATCGGCGCAGGCCTCCTGGTGGCGTTCCATCACCGGGCCCATTTCCTCGGTGTATTCGCATTTATGAAACAGGATGTCGAGCACCCGGCGGCGGTGCGGATTGCGCGCGGTCTCGCACAACACCTGGGTGAATACGCGGTGCAGCGTCCGAGCCGGGTCGGAGTCGGGGTCGCTGGTCCGGCAGCGCTCGACCATAGTCTCCATCGGCAGGCGGATGCGGTCGAACATGGCCGTGAACAGATCCGCCTTGTTCTTGAAATGCCAGTAAATCGCGCCGCGCGTGACGCCGGCGGCCGTCGCGATATCGGCCAGCGAGGTGCGTGAGACACCCTGCTCGAAAAACACCTGTTCGGCGGCATCGAGAATCTGGTGGCGGGTTTCGAGGGCCTCTTCCTTGGTTCGGCGGACCATTTTTGCGGTTCTCCGGGTCGTGTCGTTATGCCGCCGGGATTTGCGTCAAACGGCTTTTTACTATGCGGAACCGATCATTACAACGTATTTCAATTAAAACATTCATTAATGAATGTATATATAATAGCAGCCGCACAACGGACGAGCCATACCAATTGCCACACGCATGACGGCGTCGCCGCCAGTAGCCGGATTGCCAGGCAAGCCCGGGCAGCGCCAGGCGACACACGTCTCGTTCCTCGGCGCCACGGCGCCGGGCGCTCCCTGGCGATCACGATGCTGCCGCTTATCCCGTTACTGAATAACTCAGCCTAGACACAGAGGTCGCTCTATGCGTTTTGGTCGGATTTCCACGCGTTTGATCTACGCCGTTGCCGCGGTTTCGGCTCTGCTGCTGGGCGGCTGTGCCAGGAAACAGGCGCCGTCGCCGAAGCCATTCGAAGTCGGCGTGGTCACGGTGCACGCGCAGAGCGTGCCGGTGACCTCGGAATTGCCGGGGCGCACCTCGGCTTACCTGGTGGCACAGGTGCGCGCCCGCGTGGATGGCATTGTGCTGCGTCGCGAATTTACCGAGGGTGGTCAGGTCAAGGCCGGCCAGCGTCTTTATCTGATCGATCCGGCACCCTATCGGGCGGCGCTGGACAGCGCTCGCGCGACGCTGCAAAAGGCGCGCGCGAATCTGACCTCGACCTCGGCGCTGGCGGCCCGCTATAAAGTGCTGGTGGCCGCGCACGCGGTCAGCAAGCAGGATTACGACAATGCCGCAGCCGCGCAGGAACAGGCAGCCGCCGACGTCGCCGCAGGCAAGGCGGCGGTGGAAACCGCGCGCATCAATCTCGGCTACACCGACGTGACGTCCCCTATCACCGGCACCATCGGTGTGTCGAACGTCACGCCAGGCGCCTATGTGCAGGCGAGCGCGGCGACGCTGATGGCGACCGTGCAACAAACCGACCCGATCTACGTCGACGTCACGCAATCGACGGTCGATCTGCTGCGCCTGCGCCGCGCGCTGGCCGACGGCCGGCTGCAATCGGCCGGCCCCAACGAGGCCAGGGTAAAGCTCGTGCTGGACGACGGTTCGATTTATCCGCTTGAGGGCAAACTCGAATTCACCGACATCACGGTCGATCAGACCACCGGCACGGTCACGCTGCGCGCGGTTTTCCCGAATCCGAAGCATGAATTGCTGCCCGGCATGTTCGTGCGGGCGCGCCTGGAAGAGGGTGTCAACGACCGCGCGATCCTGGTGCCTCAGATCGGCGTCACGCACGATGCCAAGGGCACGCCCACCGCGCTGGTGGTCGGCGCCGATGACAAGGTGGCACTGCGCACGCTGAGCGCCAGCCAGACCTACGGCAACGACTGGATTGTCAATAGCGGCCTCGAGCCGGGCGATAAGGTCATCGTAGCCGGCCTGCAGAAGGTGCAGCCCGGGATGACGGTCAAACCGGTCGAGCAGCCGATGCCGCCGGTGAATGCCTCCGGCGCGGCGGCTGCCGCGCCGGGGCAGGCACAATAAGCGGGAGCCCGGTTCATGGCCAAGTTTTTTATCGATCGCCCTATTTTTGCCTGGGTGATCGCGATTGTCCTGATGCTGGCCGGCGCGCTGTCGATCAAGACGCTGCCGGTCGAGCAATATCCGACCATCGCGCCGCCCGGGGTGCAGATTCGCGCATCCTATGCCGGCGCGTCCGCGCAGACGGTGGAGGACACGGTGACGCAGGTCATCGAGCAGCAGATGAATGGACTCGATAATCTGCTCTACATCTCCTCGACCAGCGACGATTCCGGTACGGCGGAAATCACCCTGACCTTCGCGCCCGGAACGAATCCGGATATCGCTCAGGTGCAGGTGCAGAACAAGCTGCAACTGGCCACGCCGTTGTTGCCCCAGGCGGTGCAGCAGGCGGGGGTCAGCGTGACGAAATCCCGCACCGGCTTTCTGATGGCGATGGCGTTTGTCTCGACCGATCACAGCATGACGAAGTACGACCTGGCGAACTACCTGGTCTCGCATGTGCAGGATCCTATCAGCCGGGTCAATGGCGTTGGAACGGTGACCGTGTTCGGCACCCAATACGCGATGCGCATCTGGCTCGATCCGAACAAGCTGGCTCGCGTGGGCCTGACCCCGGTGGATGTGGTCAACGCGCTCAAGGACCAGAACGTTCAGGTCGCCGCCGGACAGCTGGGCGGCACCCCGGCGGTGCCGGGTCAGTCACTGACGGCGACCATCAGCGAGGCGACCCTGCTGCGTACGCCGGCACAGTTCGGCGACGTGCTGCTCAAGGTCAATCCGGACGGCTCGCAAGTGCGCGTCAAGGACGTGGCGCGCGTGGCGCTGGGCGGCGAGAATTATGTCACCGACACCAAATACAACGGCGCGCCCGCGGCCGGCCTGGGCGTCCAGCTGGCCACCGGGGCCAATGCTTTGCAGACAGCCGACGCGGTGCGCGCGAGAATCAACGAGCTGTCGCGGTATTTCCCGCATGGCCTGAAGGTCGAGTATCCGTACGACACCACGCCGTTCGTGAAAATCTCCATCGAGGAGGTCGTCAAGACGCTGCTCGAGGGGATCGTGCTGGTATTCCTGGTGATGTATCTGTTCCTGCAGAACCTGCGCGCCACCCTGATCCCGACCATCGCCGTGCCGGTCGTGCTGTTCGGCACTTTCGGCGTGATGGCGTTGGTCGGCTTCTCGATCAATACCCTCTCGATGTTTGGCATGGTGCTGGCGATCGGGTTGCTGGTCGACGATGCGATCGTCGTGGTGGAGAACGTCGAGCGGGTGATGGCCGAGGAGGGTCTCTCGCCGCGCGACGCGACGCGCAAGGCCATGGGGCAGATCACCGGCGCGCTAGTCGGCGTGGCGCTGGTGCTCTCGGCGGTGTTCGTGCCGATGGCCTTTTCCGGCGGTGCGGTCGGTGCGATTTATCGCCAATTCTCGCTGACCATCGTGGTAGCCATGATTCTGTCCGTGCTGGTGGCGTTGATTCTCACACCGGCGCTTTGCGCGACGCTGCTCAAGCCGATTCCGAAAGGGCATCATGCCGAAAAACAGGGTTTTTTCGGGTGGTTCAACCGCACCTTTGACAATGGCCGGCAGAAATATCACACGGGCGTGCAGCATGTGCTCAAGCGCTCGGGCCGTTGGCTGCTGCTGTACCTGCTGCTGATCGGCGCGGTCGCGCTGCTGTTCGTGCGCATGCCGACATCGTTCCTGCCCAACGAAGATCAGGGCACCATGTTCATTCAGGTGCAGACGCCGCCGGGGACGACGCAGCAACGCACCGAGCAGGCGCTCGACGACGTCAGTCACTACCTCCTGAATCAGGAACGTGACGTGGTGCAGTCGACCTTCGAGGTCGCGGGGTTCAACTTCGCCGGGCGAGGCCAGAACTCCGGGCTGGTATTCGTGCGGCTCAAGGACTGGAGTCTGCGCACGGCCGACAAGGACAAGATGCAGGCGTTGATCGGGCGGATCTTCGCGCATTTCTCCTCATACAAGAATGCCGTGGTGATTCCGATCAATCCGCCGCCGATCCCATCGCTTGGCACGGCGTCGGGGTTCGACTTCGAACTGGAGGACCGCGCGGGCCTCGGGCACGCGGCGCTGATGGCCGCTCGCAACGAACTGCTGAGGACGGCCGCGAAGGACCCCGATCTGGCGCTGGTGCGGGCCAATGGCCTGGACGACCAGCCCGAGTTCAAGGTGCATATCGACCGCGAGAAGGCCAGCGCGCTTGGCGTGCCGCTCGCCTCGATCGACCAGACCTTCTCGATTGCCTGGGCCTCGGCCTACGTCAACAACTTTCTCGATACCGACAACCGTATCAAGCGCGTCTATGTGCAGGCCGATGCGCCGTATCGCATGAATCCAAGCGATATCGACCGCTGGTACGTTCGCAACACGCAAGGCAAGATGGTGCCGTTCTCATCGTTTGCCAACGCCTCCTGGACCTATGGATCGCCCAAACTGGAGCGCTACAACGGCGTATCGTCGGTGGAAATCCAGGGTAGCGCCGCGCCGGGCAAAAGCTCGGGCCAGGCGATGAACGAAATCGAAAAGCTCGCCAGCAAGCTGCCCAAGGGCATCGGTTACGAGTGGACCGGCCTGTCCTATCAGGAGCGTCTGTCGGGCTCTCAGGCGCCGGCGCTGTACGCCATTTCGATTCTGGTGGTGTTCCTCAGCCTGGCGGCGCTGTATGAAAGCTGGTCGATTCCGTTTTCGGTCATCATGGTAGTGCCGCTGGGCATTATCGGCGCCTTGCTGGCGGCGACCGGGCGGGGCCTCTCGAACGACGTCTACTTCCAGGTCGGCTTGCTGACCACGGTGGGGTTGTCGGCGAAAAACGCCATTCTGATCGTGGAGTTCGCCAAGAGCCTCCAGGAGCAGGGCATGTCGGCGATGGCCGCGGCGGTGGAGGCGGCGCGCCTGCGGCTGCGGCCGATTCTGATGACGTCGATGGCGTTCATTCTCGGCGTGTTGCCGCTGGCGATCAGCAATGGCGCCGGGTCGGCCAGCCAGCACGCGATCGGTACGGCCGTCATCGGCGGCATGGTGACGGCGACCTTCCTGGCTATCTTCATGATTCCGATGTTCTTCGTGGTGATTCGCGAGAAATTCTCCAAACGCAATCCGGACTCGCGAGGCGCAGCAACGCCCGATAGCGATGCGCGGAATTCCGAAGGAGATCACTCATGAACAGGCTTTCTCTGCCATTCCCTCTGGTGGCGGCAGCGCTGATGGCGGGCTGCTCGCTGCAGCCGCATTACGAGCGCCCGGCAACCGCCGTGGCCGCGGCCTTTCCGACCGGCGACGCATATCGGACCAGCCCGCCCGCCGATACGGCCAGGCAACTGCCCGCGGTCGACATCGGCTGGCAGAATTTCTTCGGCGATCCGCGCCTGCGCGCATTGGTGGCGCTGGCGCTGCGCAATAACCGCGACTTGCGCGTCTCGGCATTGCAGGTGCAGGAAGCGGCGGCGCAATACCGGATCGTGCGTGCCGGCCTGTTTCCGACCGTCAACGCGACGGCCAGCGATACGCGCTCGCACGTGCCGGCTGACCTGAGCTCGTCGGGCAAGCAGATCTCCGGTGTATATTCGGTCGGGCTGGGCGCCGCATCGTGGGAGCTCGATTTCTGGGGGCGCATCCGTAGCCTCAAGGCACAGGCGCTGGCCCAATACCTGGCGACTGCGCAAGCGCGCAAGGCGGCGGAAATCTCATTGGTGTCCCAGGTCGCCGACCAATATCTCGTGGTGCGCGCTTACGACGAACAACTCGAGGTCACACGCGAGACGCTGCGCAATGCTCAGGCTTCCTACCAGTTGGCCAAGCTGCAATTCGATGTCGGTACCGGTTCGGAGCTGACCCTGCGCGAAGCCCAGGGCGTGGTCGAGCAGGCGCGCGCCAGCCTGGCCAGCCAGTTACGTTTGCGCGCGCAGGCCGGGAACGCATTGACGCTGCTGGTCGGCGAGCCGCTGCCGGCAGATCTGCCGGCGCCGTTGCCGCTCGACGACCAGCACATCCTGGCCGACATTCCAGCCGGGCTGCCGTCCGATTTGCTCACGCGCCGGCCCGACATTATGGCCGCGGAACAGCGGTTGCGCGCAGCCAACGCGAATATCGGCGCGGCGCGCGCGGCATTCTTTCCGAAGATCGCGCTGACGGCTCAGTATGGCACCGAGAGCGCCACGCTCGGCGGGTTGTTCAAGGCGGGCTCGACAGCGTGGGCGTTCGCGCCGCAGATCACGCTGCCGATCTTCGATGCGGGCACCAACCTGGCGAATCTGGACCTCGCGCATCTGCAGAAGAATGTGGCAATTGCCCAGTACCAAAAGGCGATCCAAACGGCTTTTCGGGAAGTCTCGGATGGACTGGCCGCGCGCGGTACTTATGACGACCAGATCGCGGCATTGCAGCAGTATGTCGTGTCTCAGCAGCGCCGGCTCGATTTGTCCAATCTGCTTTACAAGAACGGCGCAGCCAGCTATTTGACGGTGCTGACGGCACAAACCGATCTGTACTCGGCCCAGCAGTCGCTGATTACCGCCCGCATGCAGCGCCTGACCAATCTGGTCGATCTGTACCAGTACCTGGGCGGCGGCTGGATCGCGCATACCGGCGATGCGCCACGGCCCGCGGACGCACCGGTGCAGGTCGGCGCATCCGGCGGCGCTCGCGCTGCGTCCGACTAGAGGCATGCATCTAGCCGCGCGCTAGGTGCGCGCGGCAATCGCGGCTATGCTCGAGCTCATCACATCCTGTCGATTCTTTATGGAGGAAGCTTCCAATGAGCGATCTGAAAATGCGTTTCGACGAGGCCGTGGCCGCGTCCAAGACGCTGCCCGAGCGCCCCGATAATCTCACGCTGCTGCGCATCTATGCGCTGTACAAACAGGCGACCCAGGGTGATGCGGCAGGCGAGCGTCCTGGCATGACGGCGATGGTCGAGCGTGCCAAATTCGACGCCTGGGCCATGCTCAAAGGGGTCACGCCAGACGCCGCGATGACCAGTTATATCGAACTGATCGAATCGCTCAAACATTGAGATACCGACACTACCGGTCTCACTGCAAACGGCAGCTTTGGCTGCCGTTTGCTTTTGCATGAGCGCCAGTCGCTCACAACGCCGTTGCATTTCGGAATCTTCACCTTTGACGAAGATTCCGCTTCTCCGCACAATGCGCCTTCCTGAATCAGTCCAGTCGGAGAAGGCGCGTCAATGCATGGGTTCTCGCTGATCGAAATCCTGATCGCCATGGCGATCCTGACGGTCGGCCTGCTGGGTGCCGCGAAACTCCAGGCGCTGGTGCTGCACGCTCACCGCGATGCGTCCCACCATATGGCGGCGGCAGAGCTGGCCGGCGATCTGGCCGAGGCCATGCTCGTCAACCCGGCGCTGGCGCATGCGGCGGCCCTCGGCGGTCACGGTGATTCGTCGGCTGAATGTCATGCCGGCCCTTGCCAGCCCGATGTGCTTGCGGCGGCCCAGTGGAGCTCGTGGCAAGCGGCGCTGCGCTTGCGTCTGAGCGCCGCGCATGGCGTGCTTTGTCCGCATGGCAAATTGGCGGTGTCGGGTGCCCAGTGGCAATGCGGCGATCTTGGCGCACCGGCGCCTTCGCTTGGCATCGGTTGGCGGGTGGGAACGCAGGCCGAGCATTTGCGGGTATTTCACCTGCCCGCGCCTTTTTATTTTCCAGCCTGATATCGCATGACACGGGCGCTCGAGCACCAGCGTTGGCGTGGCGCGTCGCTGATCGAATTGATGATCGCGCTGAGCCTGGGATCACTCCTGTTGCTTGCCGCTGCTGCCATGCTGCTCGCCTCGCAGCGGGCGTATGTGTACCAGATGGAGCTTGCCGCGTTGCACGAGCGCGGCGCGTTCGCGTTGACGATTCTCAGGCGTGTGGTGCGCATGGCGGGATATCGCAACTGGGATCCCGATGCCGGCCGCGTCGCCTGGCCGCCATTGCGCGAGCGGGTGCCGGCCATTCGCGGCAAGGATAACTGCGCGCTGGCGTTTGCCGCCTGCGGGCCGAGCGTGAACGGCAGCGATTTGCTTGAGGTCAGGCACGAAGGCAGTGGCGCGGGGGAGGGCGACGGCAGTGTGCTCGATTGTGCCGGCCGGCGCGTGGCCGGGCCCCGTGTCGGCGGTTCAGCCTCGGCCGATGAGCGTGGTCGCAGCGTCTTTTACGTAACGCGCAGCAGCAACGGCGAGCCGGCATTGTATTGCCGTTATTTCCGCTCGCCGGACGGTAGCCGCGCGGAGGCATTGGTCGAAGGAGTCGAGAATTTTCAGGTGATCTACGGCATCGACGCGAATGGCGATGGCGTACCGGAGCGGTTCTTGCCGGCGCGCCAGCTGCAGGCCGCGCAATGGCACCAGGTGGTAGCGGTGCAACTGGCGCTGGTGCTGCGCAGTCCGATCGCGCTCGGCTCGGTGGAGCCGCCCGGCGTCTTTTATCTGTTCGGGCGCCATTACCCCGAGACCGACGGCATCTATCGCCCGGACGTTGACGTGACGCGGCCGCGGCATCTGGTGACTGCCACGATTCAGTTGCGCAACGCCGTGCGCCATCCGTCGTGAGCAGGCGTGGCATAGGGTGTCGAGCGTTCGCCGCACAGCGCGGCCTGGCGCTGGTCGTGACGCTGTTGGCGTTGTCCGGCATGATGATGCTCGGCATGTCGGCGCTGCGTGTCGTGCAACTGAGCACGCGCATTGCACACGCCGAGCGTGAACGCACGCACGCATTTTATGCGGCCGAAGCGGCATTGGCCGATGCGCAGCGCGATATCGTGCATGGCTCGCGGGCAACATTGTTCGCGCAGCCGCCGGCATCGGCGCCAGTAGCGGTGGCTCGCACCGACGCCGCGTACACGCGCGAGCCGTTCGTCCCCGGCATCTGTCAGCGCAACGGCACGCGCCAGGGGCTGTGCCAAAGCGCGCCCGGACAGCCGCCCATCTGGCTGACGATAAATTTCGACGACGATTCCGTGACCGCGCCAAGTGTCGCCCATGGCACCTTCACCGGGGCGCGTCTGCCGGTTGCGCGGCTGCCGCGCTATGTCATCGAGGCACTGCCGGCGATCCCGCGCGCGCCGGACGAGACGTCACTCGATGGACTATATCGCATCACGGCAGCCGGCTACGGGCCGACGCTGCGGCAACCGGTGATTCTGCAAAGCGTGTATCGCCGCGCGCGGCCAGCCGCACCAAGCGAAGCGGGCTCGGCGACCCAACGGCCGCCCACGGGGCGCTTGAGTTGGCGCGAAATCACCACCTGGGACGAGATGCGTGCCGATGCGATTCGCGTCGTGCTGCCAGTCGATGGCACAGCCGATTAACGAGATCGACGAGAGATGAAACGATATACCGCGGGATTCACCCTGATCGAATTACTGATTGCCGTGGCGATTGTCGCCGCGCTGGCATCGTTCGCATACAGCGGTTACACGACCTATGTGTTGCGTGCAAAGCGTGCCGAGGGCCAGGCGGCGCTGCTGCGCAATTTGCAGCGGCTCGAGCAGCACTATTTGGTGAGCGGCACCTACGGCCACAGCCGGGACAAGCCCGAGGAACCATGGCCGGGCCTCGATGCTTATTCATCCGATACGCCGACGCGCAGCGCTTACCGGGTGGCGATGGCACCTTGCACCGGCTCAGCCCCGGGCGATGCTGGCAATGGCGAGCAGGCGTCTTATCGATTGTGCGTGCGTGTGCGCGCGATACCGCACGGGTTTGACGACGGCATCTGCGGGGAACTGCTGTTGCAAAGCGACGGCCAACGTGGCGCGGCGGGGCGCCTGCCGGGGCCGGCCGGCTGCTGGTGATGCCGGTGCGCAATGCATGCGTATGTCCACGGATCCGGGCGCGCGGCGTGACTCTGGTCGAATTGCTGATCGTGTTGGCCATCGTCGGCTTGCTCGCGTTGGCCGTGACACCTTCCCTGCAAAATGTGGTGGGCCGCCTGGCCCTGCGTAGCGCCGCCCACGATTTTCTGGCGACGCTGCACCACGCGCGCGCGGCCGCGCTTTCTCGTCAAGCGCGCGTGGTGGTTGCGCCGCTCGACGGCGCCGACTGGTCTTCGGGCTGGATGACGTTCGTCGACAATAACCTGAACAACCGGCACGATCCGGGCGAGGCCATACTGATACGCCAGTTGGCGCTGCGTGGCGGCATTGCCGCGACATCGCGTCAGAGCGGCGGTGAGGCGATGCCCTTTATCGCCTATGCGGCCAATGGCTATACCCGTGCGGGCCGTTGGAACTGGTTGTCGGGAACGGTCACATTTACGTGCGGCGACAAAGCTCGTGCCGTCGTGGTCAATGCACTCGGTCGCGCCAGACTGACCGATACGGCACCCGCATCGCCACCAATCAACCCGAGGCCTGGCGAAAACAAGTTGTGAGCGCCGTGAGCCGCCTTCAGCGCATTTCGAACCATTCACGGTGAAACCGCCGACCGGGCAACCCGGTCGTGCGCCAGGCGCGCTGCAGCGTGGCGCCGAAGCGGGCCGGGCCGCAGAACCACAACTCGGCGCCGCTCGGATCGCGCAGCCCCGCGGCGATCGCATCGAAGTCGAGTGGCCGTTGGCGCGCACTGTCGACCAGTGCGAGCGTCACGCCGGTTTGCGTGCAAAGCGTGCGCAACCGCGACACGTACGGGTCCGTGGCGGCGTTGCGTGTGCAGTAGAAAAATGTCACCGACGGCGAGCGGCGGCCGAGCCAGCGCAAATACTCGAGGCGTGCCAGAAATGGCGTCAAGCCGATGCCGCCGGCCACCCAGACTTGCTCCCGGGCGGTGCCGCGAAAATCGAAACCGCCGTAGGGCCCTTCGATTGTCACTTGCTGTCCCTCGGCCAGTCGATTGGCAAGCTGCCCGGTGTAGTCACCGAGCGCCTTGATGACAAAGCGGATTTTCCTCGCTCCGGGGTCGGCGCCGGCAATTGTGAATGGATGGGGGCCCTCGGCGGGATCGAAGCAGACATAGGCGAATTGGCCGGGGCGATGCGGCAGGCCGCGCGCGGCCAGGGTGCACTCGACTTCCAGTATGCCGTTATGGGCTTCAAGCCCGGTGATCGTTCCGCGCACGCGCCGGCGCCGCCCGACCCCGCCGGTAACGGAAACGACCGCTGCCGCACAGCCAAATAGCGCGCTCAGGCCGATCAGGGCGCCCAACGGTGTGAATCGCAGTTGCGGCGGCAATAACAGCAGCGCATGCCAGGTCGTTGCCAAATAAAGCAAGGCCGATAGCCGATGCGTCTTGCGGAACCAGCGGTAAGGAATGCTGCGCAACAGCGCAATGGCGATCAACGCGCACAGCATCGTGCCGTTGGCCAGCTCAGCCATTTCCTGCGTCGCTGCGTTCCAGTCCAGGCCGAGCTGTCTCGACGCGTCGGCTGACGGTTGCGAGCGAGCCCGGGCGAGCCCGCCGGGAAGCCATTCCAGGACGCAATGGAGCAACACCACCGCGCCGGTCGCGATGCCGGCCCATTTGTGCAGTCGATAGCAACGGTCGAGTCCGCCCAGCGGCCTTTCGATCCAGCGCCAACGCATCACCACAACGATCGCAAGCGTCAGCAGCACATAGGCCCAAACGCCGCTGAGCAGGATCGCTTCGCGCGCGATCTCGGTAACGCTCAGCGGCGCAGAGAATAGATCGCGCGGGGCGCTGAGCCACCAGAGCGCAATAATCAATAGGGTAACGATCGACAGGAGGCGCCAGAGGGCCGGTTCGGCAGCTTTCGATGCAAACATGGTACGGATTCGGAGGGACTGGGTCGGCCACGAATGTACCGACATGCGCCGCTGGTCGCGGCAGGAAGGCGTCACCTGCGAGATAAGAATTTGTCGGTCCCGGCTTCGGAATGTTTGCGACCCCGTCAATTTGTCATGCGCCGGGCTGGACGGTTTATCCAGATTGCATTTTTGGGTAGGCGGTTGGGAATTGTCTTAACGCGGGGCGGCGACGTTCTGCCGCCGTTCCCCCCTTTTCTCGTTCAGCAGTCCCGGTCTCGCCAGCACAATGCGAGCGGTGAAATCACTGACCTGTTGCCCGCGCATGCGATCGCAGCCATTACGGCGTTGTTCATGACGGCAATTATTTTTTGGATGAATCAATCGATCATGAGAACTCAAAAATTTCCGCCGCTGGCGGTCGTGCTCCACTGGCTGTTTGCCGTTCTGATTCTTTGGGGTATTTTCTCCGGCTTTTACGCTGCGCTCGGTAAGCCCAGCCAGGCGGTATTCAACTGGATTTCGTTTATCAACGTGTCGGCCACCGCGCTGTTCACGCCGCTGTTCTTCTTTCGCGTGATTTACCGGATGACCTTTCGCGCGCCGCCGCTCACGCAACTCAGCACGCCCAATATCGTACTGGCCAAGAGTGTGCAGGTTTTGATTTACTCGATGGCGTTGCTGTCGTTTGTGTCGGGTTGGCTGATGATGTCGCGGCCGGTGAATATCTTCAATCTGATCCACATTCCCCAGCCGCTGCACGATCCGCGAGCTCTGGCGATGTGGGCATCCATCCACTTCTACTCCAATGTGCTGCTGGCAGGCTTTGTCTTCCTGCATGTTGCCGGCGTGCTCAAGCATCAGCTGGTGGGCAAGCGGATTCTGCAGCGCATGGCATTCTGATTGCCGTTCGACCCCGTCCCATCGTGAGCGGGGCGGGGTGTCGCCGCCGCGCTCACGGCGGCGAGAAGTCGTCGTCGCTGTCCGGTGTCGTGCGTGTCGCCGTCGATATGTCGCCGCGAGCGCTCGCCGCTTGCCAGAGCGTGTAGCCTTTCCAGGCGAGCATGCCGAACGCCCCCCATTTCGCCACTGGCCGCACGATTTTACCTAGCCGCGTACGCGTCAACCCGGTCAGGGCGAGCGAGGCCACCGAGCTCAGGTACGGATAACGCTGCAGCAGCCCACTCAGAGACAACAGGCTCTGTGCGGCGGATTGCCCGCGGCCGCGCGCCAACAGACGCACCCAGCCGAAGCCTCGCGCGGCGTGGCGCCATTGGTCGACGGCCTCGCCCAGCTCGGCCCGCTCGACGGTGATGCGGGTCAGCACGAGTTCCTTGCGCAGCGCCAGCAAGTCGCGCCGGGCGTAGCGCGAGCGGCGCGCAGGGCGTCGCGGACGCGGCGGCAAGCGAGACGGATCGGGCGAGTCTGGTGCCATGGCGTTCAATCTCCGCGCAGCGCATCGCGGTCTTTCTGGAATTCGTTGAGCGTTGCCTCGAACGGCAGCGGCGCCTCGCGCAGCATGCGCCGCGCCAGCGCCGCGCATGCCAGCCCGGCGAGCACATAGGCCAGCGCGATCGCACACAGGGCTTGCCAGCGATAGGTGTCCCAGAACAGTACGGCGACCAGCGCAGTCAAGGTGATCAGGGCCAGCAGGCCGAATAGCATGCCGGCGAGCCCGAGAAAGGCAATCGTCAGCAGGCGGTCCTTTTCCTCGCTCAGTTCGATGCCGATCAATTCCAGCCGGGATTGAACGATCTCGAGCGCTACGCCGACCGTGCGGCGCAGCGAGGGACGGCCCGAGGCGGAGCGGTCGTAATCGGTCATCGGTGTCGGCCGCGTGGCCCGCCTTATTTGCGATTGATCAGCAAGCCGAGCAGCAGGCCGACGCCAGCCGCGATACTGACCGCTTGCCAGGGATGATCGTGCACGTAGTCGTCAGTGGCGCGTGCCGCCTGTTTGCTTTTCTCCACGACCACGACCTGGACGTCGGAGGCTTTTTCCTTGGCCTGCTTGAGCAGCGCCATGGCATTCTCGCGCAATTCGGTGGCGCGTTCGCCGGTGGCGTTGGTGGCTTGCTTGAGCAGGTCTTCCGCGTCGGCGAGTACTGCCTTGATATCGGTCATGAGCTTCTCCTTATTGACTTGCGATTGCGACATGGTCTTTCCCGCATGAATACGAATACGTCAGTCCCTATGCTACCCCGGGTTGGCATGCGTTGCCACGAAACAACAACCAGCGCGGGCCCATATAGCAAAAAATTATTTGCTACTGATTTTATATTCCTTTTGCCCGCCACCCGCATCCTATAATCTTTCAACACCGCAATGAAGCATCTCAAGGAGACCATGTCATGAGTTTGCGTTTGGGCGATACCGCTCCCGATTTCGAACAGGATTCCTCGCAAGGCCGCATCAAATTCCACGAGTGGCTCGGCAATAGCTGGGGCGTGCTGTTTTCCCATCCGGCCGATTACACGCCGGTGTGCACGACCGAGCTCGGTCTGACCGCCAAACTCAAGGGCGAGTTCGAAAAACGTGGCGTCAAGGCTATTGCATTGTCGGTCGATGACGTTGAGTCGCACAAGGGCTGGATCAACGACATCAACGAAACCCAAAGCACATCGGTGAATTTTCCGATTCTGGCGGACAAGGACCGCAAGGTGTCGAATCTGTACGACATGATTCACCCGAACGCCAATGAAACGCTGACGGTGCGCTCGCTGTTCGTGATCGATCCGAAAAAGAAAGTGCGCCTGATCATCACTTACCCGGCCAGCACCGGCCGCAATTTCGATGAAGTGTTGCGCGTCATCGATTCGTTGCAGTTGACCGATAACTACTCGGTCGCAACCCCCGGCAACTGGAAAGAGGGCGAGGACGTCGTGATCGTGCCCTCGCTGCAGGATCCGGAAGTGCTGAAACAGAAATTCCCGAAGGGCTACAAGGTTGTGCGTCCCTACCTGCGCATGACACCGCAACCCAACAAGTAATTCGGTATCGAGTTTTGCGGCGTGTGATCCATGCCGCATTTCGGGCCCACCGCGTCATGCGGTGGGCCATTTTTATTTGTGTTTCAGAAAAACGCCTGGATGCCGGTTTGCGCGCGCCCCAGGATAAGCGCATGGATATCGTGGGTGCCCTCGTAGGTGTTGACGACTTCCAGGTTGACCAGGTGGCGTGCCACGCCGAACTCGTCGGAAATGCCATTGCCGCCCAGCATGTCGCGCGCCAGGCGGGCCACGTCGAGTGCCTTGCCGCACGAGTTGCGTTTCATGATCGAGGTGATCTCGACGGCAGCCGTGCCTTCGTCCTTCATGCGGCCCAGCCGCAGGCAGCCTTGCAGGCCCAGCGTGATCTCGGTCTGCATGTCGGCCAGCTTTTTCTGGATGAGTTGGTTGGCGGCGAGCGGGCGGCCGAATTGCTGGCGATCGAGCACATACTGGCGTGCGGTGTGCCAGCAGGACTCGGCCGCGCCAAGCGCGCCCCAGGCGATGCCGTAGCGCGCTGAATTCAGGCACGTGAACGGACCTTTGAGGCCACTCACGCCGGGCATCAGGTTCTCTTCCGGCACGAACACTTGATCCATCACCACTTCACCGGTGATCGAAGCACGCAGGCCGACCTTGCCGTGAATGGCCGGTGCGCTCAAGCCCTTCCAGCCCTTTTCGAGAATGAACCCGCGGATCGCGTCCTTGCCGTCGTCGCCCTGCAGCTTGGCCCATACCACGAACACATCGGCGATAGGCGAATTGCTGATCCACATTTTGCTGCCGCTCAACTCGAAGCCGCCGGCGACTTTTTTCGCGCGGGTCGTCATGCCGGCAGGATCCGAACCATGATTCGGTTCGGTCAGGCCGAAGCAGCCGATCCACTCGCCGGTGGCCAGCCTGGGCAGGTATTTCTGTTTTTGCGCTTCGCTGCCGAATTCATAAATGGGCACCATCACCAGCGAGGACTGTACCGACATCATTGAGCGGTAACCCGAATCGATGCGTTCGACCTCGCGCGCGATCAGGCCGTAGCTGACGTAATTCAACCCCGGGCCGCCGTATTGCTCGGGAATGGTCGGGCCGAGCAGGCCGAGCTCACCCATCTCACGAAAGATCGCCGGATCGGTTTGCTCGTGACGAAATGCCTCCAGCACGCGGGGGGCCAGTTTGTCTTGTGCGTACGCTTGCGCGGCATCGCGCACCATCCGCTCCTCGTCGGTCAGCTGCATGTCCAGCAACAGCGGATCTTCCCAGTGAAATTGCGCCTGACTCATACCCACTCTCCTTTTTCCTTCGACATCAGATGAAAAATTGCGGCTTGACGGAAGTTCCGCAATGCGGAACAATGTTCTGAAATTCGTTTTAGTTTAACACTAAAGTATTTGTGCGACAAACGCAAAGTAGGGCTATCGGAGGAAGTCATTATGAAATCGTTGGCACGCTTGCCGCAAATCGATGCCTTGGCGGTGGACGAGCGTAAATTCGTGACCGCGCTCGCGCGCGGCCTCGACGTGCTGCGCTGCTTCGGAGCCGGGGATGGCTTGCTCGGCAACCGCGAGATCGCCGATCGCACCGGTTTGCCCAAAGCCACCATCAGCCGGCTGGTGTACACGCTGACCGAGCTCGGTTACCTGCGCTACGACGTCGACGTCGGCAAATATGCGCTCGATGCCGGGGTGCTGGCGCTCGGCTATGCGTTCCTTGGCGGCGCCGACATTCTCACGTTGGCGCGGCCTCATATGCGTGCGCTGGCCCGCGAGATGCAAAGCGCGGTATCGCTGGGTTGCCGGGAAGGCCTGGAGATGGTCTATCTCGAGACGATCCGCAGCGAGGCCGCGCTCACGCTCGGGCTGACCGCTGGCTCGCGCTTGTCGATGCTGACCAGTTCAATGGGGCGCACCTGCCTGGCGGTGATGTCGCCCGGTGAGCGCAGCGCGACGCTCGCGGCACTGCGCAAGGCGCACCCGGACAACTGGGAACAATTGAGCGCGGGAGTCGAGCGCGCGGTGGAGACGTTTCAGCGCGAGGGATGCTGCTATTCGTTTCGTGAATGGCACGAGGGCGTCAATGCGGTCGCGGTGCCGGTGCGCGACACGCGCCAGCAGCGCTGGCTGGCGATCAGTTGCAGCGGGCCGGCCTCGTCGATCCCGGAAGACAAGTTCCGTCTCGAGATCGGCCCGCGTCTCAAGGCAATGGCCGCGCGCCTGAGCGGCCATCGCTGAGGCTTACAGCGTCGTGCGTACTTGCCACAATTCCGGAAACAGCACCACGTCGAGCATCTTGCGCAGGTAAGGAGCGCCGCTGGTGCCGCCGGTGCCCTGCTTGAAGCCGATGATGCGCTCGACGGTGGTGACATGCCGGAAGCGCCACTGACGAAAGGCGTCTTCCAGATCCACCAGCTCCTCGGCCATTTCGTAGAGATCCCAGTGGTGCGAGGGGTCGCGATAGACGGCCAGCCACGCGGCCTCTACCGACGCGTCATGCGGCGTCGGCTGCGTCCAGTCACGCTCGAGCCGCGTTGGCGCAATCGCAAAGCCTCGCCGGGCAAGCAGCGCAATGACCTCGTCGTAGAACGATGGCGTCTGAAGCGCGGTCTGCACGTGCGTGAGTATGTCCGGCCGGTGCGCGTGCGGTTTGAGCATGGCGGCGTTTTTATTGCCCAGTATGAATTCCAGCACACGGTACTGGTAAGACTGAAAGCCCGATGACGTGCCCAGGTACGGACGCATCGCCGAGTATTCCGATGGCGTCATGGTCGCCAGCACGCTCCAGGCCTGAACCAATTGCTCCATGATGCGCGAGACGCGCGCCAGCATTTTGAAAGCGGGCGGCAAGTCATCCTGCCGCACCGCTTCGCGCGCGGCTTGCAGCTCGAACAGCGCCAGCTTCATCCAGAGCTCGGTGGTTTGATGCTGAATGATGAAAAGCATCTCGTTGTGATCGGGCGAGCGCGGATGTTGCGCAGATAGAATCGCGTCGAGCGACAGGTAGTCGCCGTAGCTCATCGACGTCGAAAAATCCAGTTTTGCACTGTGCCAGCCGCCCTCGGCGGCCTTGTCTTCCCCGCGAGGGGTGGACGGGTGATTCATGGTGTTTTTACTCCGCGAGAGTTGAGGTTTCCGGTCGATCGATCAGGTGACGGCGCCGCGACGGTGAAATTCCGGCCGGTCCCAACTGCCCGTGGCGAGAATATCGCGCAGGATGGCGACCGCGTCCCACACGTCGGCGAAACGGGTGTACAGCGGCGTGAAGCCGAAGCGCATGATGCCTGGCTCGCGGTAATCGCCGATCACGCCGCGGGCGATCAGCGCCTGCACGATGGCGAACCCCTGGGGATGCTCGAAGCTTACCTGGCTGCCGCGCGAATCATGTGCGCGCGGCGTGACCAGCGTCACCGGGAAGCCTGCGCAGTGCTGCTCGACCAGCTCGATGAACAGATCGGTCAGCGCCAGTGATTTGGCCCGGATCGCCTGCATGTCGGTTTTGCCGAAGATATCGAGACCGCATTGCACGAGCGCCAGCGACACCATCGGCTGCGTGCCGCACAGATAGCGGCCGATGCCCTCGTCGGGCTGATAGTCGGGCAACATCGCGAACGGCTGGCGATGCCCCCACCAGCCCGACAGCGGCTGCCAGAACGTTGCCTGATGGCGCGGATGCACCCACACGTAAGCCGGCGCGCCGGGTCCGCCGTTCAGATATTTGTAGGTGCAGCCGATCGCATAGTCGGCGCCCGCGCCGTTCAGATTGACCGGCACCGCGCCGGCCGAATGACTCAGATCCCAGATCGCCAGCGCACCGGCGGCCTGGATGAGAGAGGTTTGCGCGGCCATGTCGTACATCGCGCCGGTCCGGTAGTTGACATGAGTGAGCAGCGCCACGGCGACGTCCTCGCGCAACGCCGCCGGCAGCTCCTCCGGCGTATCGATCAGGCGCAGTGCATAGCCATCGTCGAGCAGGTTCGCCAGCCCCTGCGCGATGTACAGATCGGTAGGGAAGTTGCTGCGTTCGGAGACGATGATCTTGCGCTGCGGCGCATGCTGCTTCTGATGATGCAGCGCCGCGGCGAGTACCTTGAACAGATTCGCCGAGGTGGTATCGGTGACCACGACTTCATTGGCGCCCGCGCCGATGAGCGGGGCCAACTGGTCGCCCAGGCGGCGCGGCAGAGCGAACCAGCCGGCGTCGTTCCAGCTGCGAATGAGGCCGTTCCCCCATTCCTGCGCGATGACCTGCTGCGCGCGCGCCCCGGCCTGGCGTGGCAGGGCGCCCAGCGAATTGCCGTCGAGGTAGATCACGCCCTCGGGCAGATCGAAGTGCTGGCGCAGCGCGCCCAGCGGGTCGTGGCGATCTCGTTGCTCGCAATCCTGGCGGGTTATCGTCATGGCATTTTCCTTATCGAAGAAATTCAAAGCGCGCGCAGTATGGCTCTGACCGGACTGGCGTCGAGGTTGGTGAATTTGAGTGGCAGGGCGATCAGTTCGTAATCGCCAGGCGCGACGTCGTCGAGCACGATGCCCTCGAGGATCGCCATGCGATGGGCGCGCACGCGCTGGTGCGCATCCATGGTCTTGGAGGCTTGCGGATCCAGTGATGGGGTGTCGATGCCGATCAGTTGCACGCCATGCGCGGCGAGCAGGTCGACGGTGGCTGCCGCCACCGCGCAGAAAGCTTCGTCCCAATCGGCCGGGCTGCGGTCGTAGGTACGCAGCAGCACGCGCGGCGGGACGTTAGCCAGGCGCCCGTCCAGATGATCGGGTTCGACGCGCGGCTGCGCTCCGGTGCAATCGATGACGCGGCACGGCCCCAGGTAGGGCGTCAGCGCGACCGCGCCGATGGCGTCACCGGCCGCATCGTAGTGCAGCGGCGCATCGGTATGGGCGCCGGTATGCGGCGACAGCATGATTCGGCCGACGTTGACCGGGCAATCGGGGCCGATCTTCCATACGCGTTCTTCGGTGACGCGCGTGTCGCCCGGCCAGGTTGGCGTCTGCGGATTGATGGGCGGGCTGATATCCCAAATTTTGCGGGGGGTGTTCACGATGCGCGAACCTGCCTGGAAAGTTAATTGTTAGCGCATGATAGAAGAAAATTATTCGAAAGTGCTTGCTAAATGCGCTAATTAAATTCGATTGATTAGAATATAATTCTTGTTAAATTAATTTTTAAGAAATAATATGCAATCGATTTCTCTCGACACGCTGGACTGCAAGATTTTGTCGTTGCTCCAGGCCAACGGCCGGATCAGCAATCTCGAGTTGGCCGAGCATATCGCGCTGTCGCCGTCGGCGTGTCTGCGGCGCTTGCGCCTGCTCGAAGAGCAGGGGGTGATTGCCCGCTATCAGGCATGCCTGAGCCACGAGAAGCTGGGGTTCGAACTCGAGGCCTTCGTGCACGTATCGCTGCGCCACGACCTGGAGAGCTGGCACGAGAAATTCGCGCGCACCATTCAGGAATGGCCGGAGGTTGTCGGCGCGTTCGTGGTAACCGGTGAGAGCCACTATGTGCTGCGTGTGCTCACGCCGAGCCTGAAGCACTATTCCGATTTCGTTTTGCAGCGACTCTACAAGGCGCCCGGCGTTATGGACATCCGCTCGAACATCGTGCTGCAAAAGCTCAAGGATGAAATCGGCGTGCCGGCCGAACTGCTGTCGGCCGTGGCGCGCGCCTGAGCAGGCGCTACGATCGGCGCGGGCTCAATTCGTCGATCAGCGCACGCAGCGTGGCCTTGAGCTGCGCCGATTCTGCCGTGCCGAAGTGCTGCAGCAAGCGTTCCTCATGCGCCTTTGCGCTGGCCACCAGCGGTGCGGCCAAGCGACGACCGGCGGGCGTTCCGCTTACCAGCGACTGACGGCGATCGACGGTGCCGGGCTGGCGCACTACCAGACCCGCGTTCTCTAGCCGGTCGACCACCTTGGTCACCGTGGGCTGCTTGGCCAGCACAATGTCGGCCAGTTCGCTGATGGTGCATGCGCGCCCGTCCGAGAGCGTGGCCAGGATGCGCCATTCCGAGACGGCCAGCCCGGCGGCCTGCACTTCCTCATGGAATTCGTGCGATACCAGGGCGCTCGCGCGTGCCAGCAGGTACGCAAAATAATCGTCGATGAAGGGGGAGCGCTCGGGATTTTTCATGTCAATCGAGCGACTGGGGTTCGTGAAAACCGCCGCGGTGGAAGATTAGCGGCGCCACCTTCTCGGCATGCGGATGGACGCCGCAGCGCTCGACCTCGCCAACGAAAATCACATGGTCGCCCTCCACGTAACGGCTGCGATTGTGGCATTCGAACCATGCCAGCACGCCGTCGAGCACCGGCACGCCAGCGGCGCTCAGCGTATAGGGAACGCCCGCGAAGCGATCCCCCTTGAGCGTGGCAAAGCGTCGGCACAGATCGAGTTGCGAGGACGCCAGCACATTGACCACATAGTGCGAATTGTCGCGAAACACCGGCATGCTGCCGGCGGCATTGGACAGGCTCCATAAAATCAGCGGCGGTGCGAGCGAGACGGAATTGAACGAGCTGGCTGTGATGCCTATCAACTGGCCATGGTCGGCGCGCGTGGTGATCACCGTCACACCGGTCGCGAATTGCCCCAGCGCCCGTCTGAAACTGGCGTCGTCGAAGTCGGGAGCGGCGGCGCGCCTCATGACGGCAGACTCCTTGCAGCGAGTTGATTTATATGATCTTTCATATATTATGACGTGGATAATAGATCGACAAGCGTTCCGTTACCCGCGCGGCCACGACCGACCTCGCTGGGGCGGGTGCTGCTGCCATCAGGAGACAACGTGCTGATCGAGCGTATCGAGCATAAATGGATCGAGGCCTTTGCCGCGACCCTGCGCCTGTGCGACGTCCAGCCGGGCGATGCGGTGGCGATTGTAGCTGAATCGCAATCCCGCCCCGTCAATGTGGAATTGGCCCAGTTGGCGCTGGAGCGGCTCGGCGCGCGGCCTTATCGCATCGTGATGCCTTCGCCCGCGCTGAGCGCCCCCGTGCCGGTGCGCTCGACCGGGGCAAGCGACGCGTTGCAGGGGCTCGCTCCGGTCATCGCCGCACTCAAGACGTCGACGCTGGTGGTGGACTGCACCGTCGAGGGATTGCTGCACGCAGCCGAATTACCGGCGATCCTGGCCGGCGGGGCTCGCGTGTTGATGATTTCCAACGAACATCCGGAGATTCTCGAACGATGCGCGGCCGACCCTGGCCTCGAGGCCAAGGTGCGCCAGGGCATCAGACGCCTGCGCGCTGCCGGCCGGATGCATGTGAGCTCGGCCGCCGGCACCGCGCTCGATGTCGCGCTGGGCGGCGCCCGCGTGGGCGGCGTGTGGGGCTGGTGCGCCAAACCCGGCCAGGTCGCGCACTGGCCGGGCGGCCTGGTGCTGGCATTTCCGGCTGCCGGCAGCGTGAATGGCACCCTGGTGCTGGCGCCTGGCGATATCAATCTGACGTTCAAGCGCTATTTGCGTGAGCGCGTGGTGTTGACCATACGCGATGACTTTGTGACCGATATCGACGGTCACGGGCTGGACGCCGATCTGATGCGCGAATATTTCGCCGCATGGGGCGAGCGCGACGCCTATGCGGTGTCGCACGTCGGCTGGGGCATGAATCCGCGAGCGCGCTGGGAGGCGCTGGCCTGCTATGACAAGCGTGACTGCAATGGCACCGAGCAGCGCGCCTTCGCGGGCAACTTTCTCTATTCGACCGGCGCCAATGAGGTCGCCGGGCGGCACACGCTTGGGCACTTCGATCTGCCGTTGCGCCATTGCACGATTGCGCTGGATAACGAGGTGATCGTGCGCGACGGCGTGCTGCAGGGAGAGCTTGCATGAGTTCCGGCCTGCTCCAACCCCGGATGATGTTCGATGTGACCGGTCACGGCGACACCGCAATTTTTCTGTTGCACGGCATCGGCGGCAATCGTCACACCTGGCCGGCGCTGATCGATGCGCTCAGTCAAGCCGGGTATTGCGCGGTGGCCTGCGACTTGCCCGGTTACGGCGCCAGCGCGGCAGTCGCGCCATATACGCTCGAGCAAGTCGCACTCAGCTGCCTGCAATGCATGGATACCGTCGGCGCGCGCCGCGCCGTGCTGCTCGGCCACAGCATGGGCGGCATGGTCGCGCAGACTGTCGCGGCCCTGGCGCCGGACAGCATCGATGGCTTGGTCCTGTACGCGACCTCGGCCGCGTTCGGCCGGCCCGATGGCAACTGGCAGCGCGATTTCGTGCGGCAGCGCACCGCTCCCCTCGATGCAGGCCGCAGCATGAGCGAGCTCGCCCAGGATCTGGTGGCGCGCATGGTCGGCCCCGACGCATCGGCTCAGTCCATCACCGCCGCGGTTGCCGCGATGGGCGCCGTGCCTCCCGAGACCTACCGCGCCGCACTCGGAGCGCTGGTCGCATTCGATCGCCGCGCCGACTTGCCGAACATTGCCGTGCCGACCCTCGCGCTGGCCGCCGAAAACGACGGCAACGCGCCACCGGCGGTGCTGCAGAAAATGGCGCAACGCATCCCTGGCGCCGAATATGTCTGTCTGCCGCGGGCTGGTCATTTGGCACACCTCGAGACGCCGGCTGCATTCAACGCGGCGGCGCTCGCTTTTCTGTCCCGGCACTTTCCGGCGGCCCCGGCGACATCGCCGATGCCGCCGCGTCCATCCCGTTTTTTGTAGGAGGCTGTCTTGCCATCTCCGTCACGCTCGATCGTCGGCGAGCATTTTCCCTTGACCGATGACCAACAGAATCTGCTTTCGCTGGCCGAGCAGGTTGGCCGCGAGTCGCTGGCTCCGCGCGCTGCCCGCTGGGACCGCGAGGCGTCGTTTCCGTTCGAGAACTACCACGACATGCGCCGCGCCGGCTTGCTGGGGCTGTGCATTCCGAAGGCGCATGGCGGCCTGGGCGCGGACTATGCGACCTATATGATGGTGTCGGCCGAACTCGGGCGTCATTGCGGCGCCACCGCGCTGACCTTCAACATGCACAGCTGCTCGATGATGTGGACCGGCATTCTGGCGGATGATCTGGATATGTCGGACGCGCAGCGGGCCGAGCACCTGCGCTACCGGGAACACCATTTCGAGCGGGTGGTGCGCGACGGCGCGATCTATGCCCAGCCGTTCTCCGAAGGCAGCGCCGCGGCTGCCGGCAAGGCGCCGTTCGGCACCACTGCGACCAAGGTGGCGGGCGGCTGGCGCATCAACGGCCGCAAGATCTTTGCATCTTTATCTGGCGCGGCCAATTACTATGGCGTGCTGTGTACTGAGGAAAGCGCCGCGCCGAGCATGCGCGATACGCTGTATATTGCGGTGCCGGGCGATGCCCCTGGTTTGACCGTGACGGGCGAATGGGATCCGCTGGGCATGCGGGGCACCGTCTCGCGCACGCTTATCTTCAAGGACGTGTTCGTGGCCGACGAGTTGCAGTTGATGCCGCGCGGCGTCTATTACCAGGCCGCCGGCCGCTGGCCGCACATGTTCATGACGCTGGCGCCCACCTATATGGGCATCGCGCAGGCCGCCTATGATTTCACCGTGCAGTACTTGCGCGGCGAGGCGCCCGGCATGGGTGCGCCGGTCAAGCGGCGCATGTATCCGACCAAACAGATTGCCGTGGCGCAGATGCATATCATGCTCGAACAGACGCGGGCGCTGTTTCTGCGGGCGATTCAGGATGCGCGCATCGATCCTGGCAAAGAGGCGCGCTTGCGGGCCTATGCGGCGCAATACACCATCATGGAAAACGCCAATGCATTGTGCCAATTGGCCATTCGCACGTGCGGCGGCCAATCGATGCTCAAGACACTGCCGCTCGAGCGGCTCTACCGCGACTCGCGCTGCGGCGCCCTGATGTTGCCCTGGACGGCCGAACTCTGTCTCGACAGAATTGGCCGCGAGACGCTGTACGAGGCCGGCGAGAGCGACGACAGTCCGGCCTGAGCCGGCCGAGCGATCATCCCACCGGCACAAAGGATCCTGATGAACAGTCTGGCCGATTTGATTGAACAACATGCGCAGCGCACGCCGCAGCAAATCGCCGTGCGCTGCGTGTCGGCGCGCGACGGCCAGGCCGCGGCGGTCTTCGACTACGCGACGCTGTGGCGTCGCATCGAGCGTATCAGCGGTCACTTGTGCGAGACCTGGCGGATCGCGCCCGGCGATCGGGTGGCGTGCCTCGGATTCAATCACGAGTTGCAGATTTCTCTGCTGTTTGCCTGCATGCGAGTCGGTGCGATGCTCGCGCCGCTCAATATCCGGCTGGCCTTGCCCGAGCTGGCCGCGATCGTGCAACAGGCCGGCGTGCGCGTGCTGTGGTTCGACGAGGCGCATCGAACCCAGGCCGAGGCGCTGCAGGAGCGCCTGGCGGGCCAGCATGCGCTGGAGATCGGGTCGATTCGCGACCTGGTGACTCACCCGTCGCCAAAGGGGCTGACGTACGTGCCGGCCGACCCGCATACGCCGGCATTGCTGGCATACACATCGGGGACGACCGGCGAGCCCAAGGGGGCCATGCATACGCAAGCCGCGCTGCTGGCCAACGCCCAGGCGAGCTGGTGGGCGCATGATATGACCGCAGCCGATCACGTGCTGTCAGTGCTGCCGCTGTTTCATGTCGGCGGCCTGTGCATCCAGACCTTGCCGGCGCTGCTATGCGGCGCCAGCGTCACGCTGCACGCGCGCTTCGATGCGGCCGGCTGGCTCGATGCGGTGCGCACCGACCGTCCCACGCTGTCGCTGATGGTGCCGGCCACGCTGCGCGCGGTGCTCGGTCATGCCGGCTGGGCCGACGCCGACCTTTCGTCGTTGCGCGGCGTGATGGCGGGCTCGTCGGTCGTGCCGCGCGCTTACATCGATGCCTTTCACGAGCGCGGTGTCCCGCTTGGGCAGGTCTATGGCGCCACCGAGACCGGGCCGGTGTCGATCGTGCTCAAAATCGCGCGGGCCATGCGCAAACCCGGCAGCACCGGTGTGCCGTGTCCCGGCGTCGAAATCCGCTTGGTGCGGCATGGCAAGGATGTCGCGCCCGGGGAGGTGGGGGAGATCTGGGTACGCGGCGCGAACCTGATGCAAGGCTATTGGGGCGCGTCCGACCATCCGGCGTTCGTCGATGGATGGTTTCACTCCGGCGATTTGGCGCGCTGTGACGCCGAGGGCGATTACGAGGTCGTCGGCCGCAGCAAGGAGATGATCATCTCTGGCGGCGAGAATATCTATCCGGCCGAGATCGAAAACTGGCTGGTGGGATTGCCCGGCGTGGCCGAGTGCGCGGTGATCGGAGTGCCCGACGAACGCTCGGGCGAAGTGCCGGTCGCGGTGCTCAGCCTGCACCAGGCTGGATCGCTCGATGCCGACGCCGTACTGGCGTTTCTCGGCGAGCGCATCGCTCGCTATAAGCTGCCGCGCCGTATCGTGTTCCTGCCGACGCTGCCCAAGAGCGCGCTGGGCAAGGTGCAAAAGGCCGCGCTGCGCGACGAGCTCGCCAGGCACTGACGCGCCGACAGGCCGCAGTGGCCTGTCGGCGCATGGGCCGCTGCCAGGAATCGCCGCTTGCGCGACAATAGGCGATTCGTGTCAACGGAAGTGAGGGCATCATGACGGGTTCTGTCGAAACGGCGACATTGGGCAACGGTTGCTTTTGGTGTACCGAGGCGGTATTCCAGCAGGTCGAAGGGGTGCAGCGGGTGGTCTCGGGGTATGCCGGCGGGCATGTGCGGCAGCCGACGTATCACCAGGTGTGTGACGGCGATACGGATCACGCCGAAGTCGTGCAGGTGACGTTCGATCCGCAGGTGATCAGTTACCGCGAGATCCTGGAAATTTTCTTCGCCACGCATGATCCGACCACGTTGAACCGGCAGGGCAACGACGTGGGCACCCAATACCGCTCGGTGATTTTCTATCACTCGCCGGCACAGCGCGAAGTCGCGGAGCAGGTGATTGCGGAACTCACGCGAGAGCAGTTATACCCCGGTCCAATCGTCACGCAGGTGGCGCCGGCGGCCGAGTTCTGGCCTGCCGAGGGCTATCACCAGAATTACTATCGCGAAAATCCGCAACAGGGCTATTGCGCCGTGGTGATTTCACCGAAGTTGGCGAAATTCCGCGCCAAATTCGCCTCGCGCCTCAAGACGTCGTAGCCGTATCGGCGATGGCCTCTGCCAGTTTCAGGCAGCTCAGCGGCGACGACCCCTCGGCCTTGTTGTTCACCACCAGGTAGACCGGCTGGCCGGCGCGCGCGTAGTGTGCCGCGAGCGTTGCCAGCACGCGGCGCGTATCGGGGTCGGGATCGATCAGCTTGTCGAACGGCGCGTATTTGGCTTTGGCCTGTTCGTAGCGATATGCACTGTTCAGGCTCCAGCGAACCACCAGCGGCCCGCCCGCCTGCTCGTCGAGCAGCGCCAGCGCGGCGGCCTGGCGGGCGACGCTTGGCATGCGTGCGTGCAGTCCGAGACAGTAGCGCACGCCCGCCTGGCGCAACGTCTTGATGAATCTCGGCGTGAGCAGCGTCGCATCGCGAATCTCCACCGCATAGCACGGCCCCGCACCCGGCGATGAGCGCGGCAGCGGCGGCAGGGCGGCGAGAAACTCGCCGAGCCGCTCGACGAAGCCGTGTGCCGAGCCCAGCCACTCGGGCGGCAACGGCGAGAACTGGAACACCAGCACCCCCGCCTTGTTGCCGAGTCCCAACAGGCAAGGCGTGACGAATTTGTCGGCAGCCAGCGCGGCATCGAGAAAGCACGGGTTGGCGCTCACGCCCTGGCCCTTGTCGTTGCGCACGGTGGCGTCGCACACCAGGCTCGGCGCCTTGACGACGAAGCGGAAATGCGCCGGCACCTGGCTGGCATAGCGCTGGTAGTCGGTCAGGGTAAGTGGCGCGTAAAACGATCGGTCAATGCCGACGCAACGCAGCAGGGGGTGGCTGGCGTAGGCGCCAAGGCCCTGTCGCGCGAGCCTGGTTTCCGGGTAATCGTCATCCCATACGATGCCTCGCCAGCCGGGAAATGACCAGGACGAGGTGCCGAGATGCAAGCCTGCCGGCAAGGTCCCAGCAAGTGTTTGGAGCGCAGTGTCGGCAGGCGCGGGCAAAACATCGCCACGCCGGCGCGGCGGGGTTCCCGGGGCGCTCGCGCCGACAGCAGCGGCGATCACCTCCGACCTGGCATCCGTCGCATCAGTCGCCCCGGTCGGCGCGGGGGTGGCATGCGCCGCTCCGAACAGGTCGAACTGACTCACGTTAGGGCGCGCGCCGCCTTATGCGCCATAAATATAGCGACGCGACCAGGGCAGCCGGCTGGCCGGTTGACCAGCCTTGCGGCAAATGACCTGGAAGATCGACGTATGATCGTGCTCGAATGCATAGGCACAGCCGGCCAGATAGACCCGCCAGATTCGATAGCGCTCCTCGCCGACCAACGCCTTGATCTTGTCGGTATGTGCTTCGAAGCGCTCGGCCCACAGCGTTAGCGTACGGGCGTAATGGCGTCGCAGGCTTTCGGCGTCGAAAGGCTCGAGCCCGCCGCGCTGCATGGTCTCGAGCACCATACTGATGTGCGCCAGTTCGCCATCGGGGAAGACGTATTTGTCAATGAACTCGCCGCCGCCCAGCGCCGTCTCGCCGCTGTCCGGGTCAGTCGACGTAATGCCGTGATTCATGGCGACGCCGTCGTCCTTGAGCAAGGCATTCATCTTGCTGAAATAAGTCACCAGGTTCTTGCGTCCGACATGCTCGAACATGCCGACGCTGGTGATGCGATCGAACTTGCCGTCGAGATCGCGGTAGTCCTGCAGGCGAATTTCTATGAGGTCTTGCAGGCCGGCTGCCTTGATCCGTTCGGTTGCCAGATCGAACTGGTTTTGCGAGAGCGTGACGCCCAGGCACCTGGCACCGAATTTTTGCGCCGCGCGGATCACCAGCGCGCCCCAGCCGCAGCCGATATCGAGCAGTTGCTGGCCGGGCTGCAGCTGGATCTTGGTGAGGATATGATCGATTTTCTTCAACTGCGCGGTATCGATGTCTTCGTCGCCGTTTTCGAAATAACCGCACGAGTAGACCATGTTCTTGTCCAGCCAGAGCTGGTAGAACTCATTCGATACGTCGTAATGGAATTGAATGGCTCGCTTGTCGGTCTGCTTGCTGTGCGTGAAGTGTCGGGTGATCCGGCCGAACTTGCCGGTCGGGCTCAAGGTGCCGCCAGCCAGGGCATAGCCCATGTCGATCACGTCGGTGAGCCGGCCTTCGATGTCGATCTCGCCCTTTACGTAGGCCTCGCCCAGATTGTCGAGACTCGGCGTGAGCAGGCGCGTTACTGCACCGGGTCCGGCCACGCGCAGCGTGACCTGAGGCGCTTCAAAGTGGCCAAAATCGTATTGCTGTCCATTCCATAAGGCCAGGCGCACCGGCAGATTGGATGATTGCTTGATGTCGGTAACCCAGTTTTCGAGCTTTTTCTCCCACAACATGGATATTCTCCGTGTCTATAAAAGAGGTTGGCTGGTCATCTGCGTTGCGGTGATATCCGAGAGGTGATCCCGCTGTCTTATGGCGAGAGCCGGACGATTTTCCATTGGCCGCCGGCACGCCGCTGGTATTTGATGCGATCGTGCAAGCGCGAGGGCCTGCCCTGCCAGAATTCGATCGCGTCCGGCTTGACGATATATCCGCCCCAGTGCGGCGGGCGGGGCGGATGCTCACCGTATTGGGCGCGAAATTGAGCTTCGCGCTCCTCAAGGATGCGTCGATCGCCGATTTCCGCGCTTTGCACCGAGGCCCACGCGCCAATGCGCGAATCGAGCGGGCGAGACTGAAAGTAGGCATCGCTCTCGGCCGCCGGCACCTTCTCGACCTTGCCCTCGATGCGCACCTGGCGCTCGAGTTCTATCCAATAGAAGAGCAGGCAGGCGTCCGGGTTCTGCGCCAGTTCCTGGCCCTTGCGGCTTTCGTAATTGGTATAGAACGTGAAGCCGCGTTCGTCAACGCCCTTGATCAGGACGATGCGCGCATCGGGGCGACCGTCGGCGCCGGCCGTGGCCAGCGTCATCGCGTTCGGTTCGGGCAGTTTGGCATCGAGCGCCTGTTGGAACCAGCGATTGAATTGCTCAAACGGATCTTGCGCGACATCGGACTCGGAGAGCGAGCCGAGGGCGTACGTTCTTCTCAAATCTGCGAGGGAGGGTGTGTTCAACGTCACGGTATCACGATAGTTTTATAAGCAGACGATCACAGTATAGCGAAGAGTTCGTCGCCGCGTGTGAATGCGAGGCAACCGGGATATCGTGTCTTTCACAGCGATTTCGACGTGTGACGCTACCTCCTCATGGGGCTCCGCCGGTGCGCCCGAGCGGCGCCGTGTCCTGCGCGGACGGGGTGCGATCCGGGTGATGCGGCGCCGCATGGCCGCGCGCCCGATCCGTGGGGCGGCCCGCTGTGGCGGGGTGTTCCATCGCGTTGAGCAGTTTGTGGCACGGGCTGTTTTCGCCCGGTCCGGTCTCCAGCAGCGGCAGCAGCGCGCTCACTGGCGCGACGAACCCCAGGGCGAGTGCGCCTCCTGCGCGAGCCAGCAGTGTGCCGGCGTCGACGCCGACGTCGGGGTTTTTGAATGTACCTTTGACATAGAGCGGAGACCGAAGCGATAGTATGCCGAAGTGCTTCGGTTCTGGTTTGATATTCAGATCGAACCGCTCGTTCTTCATGTCGATCTTGCCCTTGACGCCGATACTCATGTCGGCGGTGTCGATAACAAAGGTACGGGCGTTCATCACGCCGTTGTTGACCGCGAAATCGGCTGCGGCGCAGCGCATCTCGATCTGCTTGTCGCCAAACAGCTTATAGAAAACGATGTTGCCGACGTTGAGTCCCAGGTACTCCGTCAGCAGCTTGCTGATCGAGCCGCGATCGACCAGGGCCTTGACTTCTCCGTTGGACGAGCCGAGCAGCGCCGCCACGGAATTGCCGGTGCCGTCCAGGGCGACGTCGCCGTTGACTTCACCCAGGCTGGTTTTCATGAGATTGACTTCTGGCAAAAGCTTCTTGATCTTGAGGTGCCGCAGCGATATCTGCATGCGCGCGCGCATCGGCGAGGCGCGCCCGTCCAGGGTGATATTGGAGACCATCTGCCCACCAGCCACGCCAAATTGCAGGGGATCGAGGTTCAGCACGCCGTCGCGCAAAACGAGATGCGTGACGAGATTCTCGATGGGCAGATCCTTGCCGCGGATGATCTTGCGTCCGGTGAATTTCACGTCGGCGTCGAGCGCGCGCCAGCGGTCCGTGTTGAAGGGCGCCACCGGCAGCACTTTACCCGGCGGCTGCGGCGGTGGCTTGGTGCCCAAATCGCCGCCGCTTGCATGCTTGCCAGGGGCCTGTGCGCCGATCAGCGGCCCCAGATCGGCCAGGCGCAGCAGATTCGAGACCACTGCGCCCTCAAGGAGTGGCCGCGGTTTGTCGGCGTGGTAGGTCAGCGTGCCGCTCAGGTCGCTGCTGCCGACCTGGCCGGTGAACTGTTCATATGTCCATGCCCGTGGCGAATGAATCAAGCGGCCGGTGGTGCGGTACGGCGGCGTGTCGGGCAGCACCACGCCGGTGATTGGGTAAAGATCGGCCATGGTTGGCCCCGACAGATACAGCCGCATGTCGAGCGCGGCCAGCGTCATTGGATTGATGAACGTGCCTTGCACCGCGATGGTCGTGCGGCCAATGTGCATGGCCGCGTCGAGCGGGAATGGGGCACCATTATTCTCGAGCGACAGCACGTCGCCGCTGCGGCCCCGACCGCTCACGAGCACGCCGTTGAAGCGACCGTGCGTCTTGAAGCCGATGCCATACGGGCGCTGGCCGTCGATGGTGGCCAGCTCGGTGGTCAGGTCGAGCTTATGGCCCAGGTCGCGCACGCGTATGATGCCGTCCTCGAGCACCAGTTTGTCGATCTTGAAGCGCCACAGCGACGGTTTGCCCGTGCTTTGCCTGATAGTCCAGTTGTTGCGCCCGTCGGCAAGCCGCTCCAGGTCGACGTGCGGCGCCGCCAGTGCTACCTCGGGCAGCACCACGCGATGTTCGAGCAGCGGCATCCAATCGAGCGAGATCGAGGCCTGCTGCACTTCGACCATGTTCGGCGACAAGCCCCACGGAGGGTTGCCAAGCACGATATCATTCGCTATGAGACGCGGGCGCGGCAGCCAGCGGCCCATGCCGGAAGCCTCGGCGTCGGGCGGCAGCCATTGCAGCGTCAGGTCGCCCCGGATCGCGAAAGGCCGCTCGACTGCGGCGCTGACCTCCTGGTCGATCCAGCCGCGCGCCCGGTTCCAGTTGAACACGGAGATAAAAATCGCGCAGCCGACGATTATCGCGGCGACCAGCAATGCCAACCATTTGAGTACACCCGCAATTACTTTCATGACGAATAACACGGCTCGGCCAGTTAACGACAATGTACCGCCCGCATCGGGCGGTGCCAACATGGGGAGTGCGTCCCCGCAAATAACTCTGGTCGATCCGCGCCGCTTCGGCGGCATCGCCCGCCTTTATGGCGACGCGGGCCTGGCGGCTTTGCGTGCTGCGCACGTCTGTGTCATCGGCATTGGCGGCGTCGGCTCCTGGGTGGCCGAAGCGCTTGCGCGCAGCGCGGTCGGGCGCCTGACCCTGATCGATCTCGACCACGTCGCCGAGAGCAATACCAACCGCCAGATTCATGCACTCGAGGGCAATTACGGCAAGGCCAAGGTGCAGGCCATGGCCGAGCGCATCGGCGCGATTAATCCGCAGTGCCAAGTCACCATTATCGAGGACTTTGCCGAGCTGGACAATCTCGATGACCTGCTGGCTCCCGGCTTCGATTGGATCATCGATGCGATCGACAACGTGCGCGTCAAGGCTGCATTGATCGCCTGGGCCGGCAGCCGCGCCCAGCCGATCATCACGGTCGGCGGCGCCGGCGGGCAACTCGACCCCACGCGCATTCGCATCGACGATCTGGCACGCACCATTCAGGACCCGCTTTTGTCGAAGGTGCGGGCTCGGTTGCGTCGCGTGCACGGATACGCGCGCGGCCCGAAGACGAAGTTCGGCGTGCCGGCCGTGTACTCGGACGAGCCGCTGATTTATCCGGATGCCGCGTGCGCGGCCGATGGCGAACCGGCGGCCGGACCCCAGGGACTCAATTGCGCCGGCTTTGGCGCGAGCATGTGCGTGACCGCCGGATTTGGCCTGGCCGCGAGCGCCTACGTGCTCAGGCGGCTTGCCAAGAAATGAGCGCCTGCTAGTGTTATGTCCCAGAAATAACTTTACATAAATTTGCATTGCTTTATGATCGAATCACTGTGGACAGGAGGCGATCATGGGGCGCAAGGGAATCGAGATTTTGACGTCGGATCTGGAG
>NZ_SCSK01000023.1 GCF_004297875.1 Pandoraea sp.
CAGGTCGTACTGGGTCGGGTAGATGCTCTTGTCCGACTCCGCCGCCTTGATCAGCGAGCGGATCGCCGTGGGCGCGGTGTAGAAGATCGACACCTTGTGGCGCGCGATCATGTCCCAGAAACGGCCCGCGTTCGGGTAGGTCGGCACCCCTTCGAATACGATTTGCGTGGCCCCCACCGCCAGCGGCCCGTAGGCAATGTACGTGTGCCCGGTCACCCAGCCGATGTCGGCGGTGCACCAGAACACGTCGCTGGGCTTGATATCGAAGGTCCACTGCATGGTCAGCGAGGCCCACAGCAAATACCCGCCCGAGCTGTGCTGCACGCCCTTGGGCTTGCCGGTCGAGCCCGACGTGTACAGAATGAACAGCGGGTGCTCCGCACCCACCCACTCCGGCTCGCACTGATCCGACTGGCCTGCGCTCAGCTCGTGCATCCACACGTCGCGGCCGGCCTGCATGCCGGCCGCGCCGCCCGTGCGGCGATAGACGATGACCGTGTGCAGCGCATTGCAGCCGCCCAGCGCCAGCGCTTCGTCGACGACGTTCTTGAGTGGCAGCGCGCGGCCGCCGCGCATCTGTTCGTCGGCGGTGATCACCGCCACCGCGCCGGCATCGATGATGCGCTCGTTGAGCGACTTGGCCGAGAATCCCGCAAACACTACCGAGTGGGTCGCGCCGATGCGCGCGCAGGCCTGCATCGCCACCACGCCTTCGATCGACATCGGCATGTAGATCACCACCCGGTCGCCCTTCTTGATGCCGCGCGACTTGAGGGCATTGGCAAAGCGGCACACCCGCTGGTGCAACTCGCGATAGGTGACCGGCGTGCTGGTGCCGTCGTCCGCCTCGAAGATGATTGCCGTTTTCTCGGCATTGCCATTCTGCAGATTACGGTCGAGGCAGTTATAGGAGACGTTCAGCTGGCCGTCTTCGAACCACGTATAGAAAGGCGCGTTGGTTTGATCCAGCACCTTGGTGAAGGGTTTGTGCCAGGCCACATTCTCGCGCGCCAGACGGGCCCAGAACCCCTCATGATCGCGCTCGGCCTCGGCGCACAGCGCCTGGTACGCCTCCATGCCGGAGATGTTGGCCTGCGCGACCAGTGCCTGCGGCGGCGCAAACACCCGTTGCTCATGCATTACTGATTCGATGGATGCCATGATTGTCTCCTATGGAAAGCTGAAATATTTTCCGCCACCTTAAGGTGAATGCCTTACTGTGGGCTTACAACGCGGCAAGATCGCGAAAGCGGCATTTTGTTGCAATCGTAACTGATTTCCCCGGGGCAAGCGAACTACTGGCGACAGCAAAAAGAAGTTTCCGCCGATTTACACCGCTTTATCAACTGCATTTGCGGTACGAAGACGGAAATTCACGGCTATTTTCCCTCGTGGTCCGCGGCACGACGCCCGTCTGGCCGTGATGACCGGCGCCAGACGTTGTAAAATGCCCCGATTCCGCGGCATGCAGATCGCCACCGCCGGCGGCGGTTGCCGCAAGCTCGTTTCCCCCAATCAAACATCATTCGCCATGGCCACCATCAAGCAGGAAGACCTGATACAAAGCGTCGCCGATGCTCTTCAGTACATCAGCTACTACCATCCGCTCGACTACATCACCGCGCTGGGCAAGGCCTACGAGCTGGAGCAAAGTCCCGCGGCCAAGGACGCGATCGCGCAAATCCTGACCAACAGCCGGATGTGCGCCGAAGGGCATCGCCCGATCTGCCAGGACACCGGGATCGTGACGATTTTCGTCAAGGTCGGCATGGACGTGCGCTGGGACGCCAGGATGGGGCTGACCGAGATGATCAACGAAGGCGTGCGCCGCGCCTACCTGAATCCGGACAACGTGCTGCGCGCCTCGATCGTCAACCCGCCCGACGGCGGGCGCAAGAACACCAAGGACAACACGCCGGCGGTGATCCACTATGAAATCGTGCCGGGCGACAAGGTCGATGTGACGGTCGCCGCCAAGGGCGGCGGCTCGGAGAACAAATCCAAGTTCATCATGCTCAACCCGTCCGATTCGATCGTCGACTGGGTGCTCAAGACGGTGCCGACCATGGGCGCCGGCTGGTGCCCGCCCGGCATGCTGGGTATCGGCATCGGCGGCACCGCCGAAAAAGCGATGGTGCTGGCCAAGGAATCGTTGATGGACCCGATCGACATCCAGGAAGTGATCGCGCGCGGCCCGCGCGACTGGATCGAGGAGATGCGCGTCGAACTGTACGAAAAGGTCAACGCGCTGGGCATTGGCGCGCAGGGCCTGGGGGGGCTGTCGACCGTGCTCGATGTGAAGATCATGGCTTACCCGACGCACGCCGCCTCCAAGCCGGTGGCGATGATCCCGAACTGCGCGGCCACGCGCCACGCGCACTTCGTGCTCGACGGCTCCGGCGTCGCCACGCTCGAAGCGCCGCCGCTCGACGCCTGGCCGAAAGTGCACTGGACGCCCAACACTGAAACCAGCAAGCGCGTCGACCTCAATACGCTGACCAAGGAAGAAGTCGCCAGCTGGAAGCCCGGCCAGACGCTGCTGCTCTCGGGCAAAATGCTGACCGGCCGTGACGCGGCGCACAAGCGCATCGCCGACATGATGGCCAAGGGCGAGGCACTGCCGGTGGACTTCACCAATCGCGTGATCTATTACGTCGGCCCGGTCGACCCGGTGCGCGACGAAGTCGTGGGCCCGGCCGGCCCGACCACCTCCACGCGCATGGACAAATTCACCGACATGATGCTGTCCAGGACCGGCTTGATCGCGATGGTCGGCAAGGCCGAGCGCGGCCCGGTGGCGATCGAGGCGATCAAGCAGCACAAGGCCGCCTACCTGATGGCCGTTGGCGGCGCCGCCTATCTGGTCTCGAAAGCGATCCGCGGCTCGCGCGTGGTGGCCTTCGAAGACCTCGGCATGGAAGCGATCTACGAGTTCGACGTGCAGGACATGCCGGTAACCGTGGCAGTCGACGCCAGTGGCGTCTCGGTTCACCAGACCGGCCCGCGCGAGTGGCAGGCCAAGATCGGCAAGATCCCGGTCGCTGCCGCGTAACAATCCGGCGCCGCTGTGGCACCGCATCGCAAACCCAGGCCGCGGGGCCTGGGTTTTTTTATGGGGCGGCGCCTGCGAATGGCTTACATTCCCATTATCGCCACGGTTCACAAAACACGCGGCCCGGCTTGGCTTTCAAGGTAAAGCGCGCTATCTTTTAGCGCCGATCTTCATTTTTGTCCTCATCTTTGGAACATGACATGCAAGGCGACAAGAAAGTCATCGAGTACCTGAACGCCCAACTCAAGAACGAGTTGACCGCCATCAACCAGTATTTCCTCCATGCCCGCATGTACCGGCACTGGGGGCTCGACAAGCTCGGCAAGCACGAATACGACGAATCGATCGGCGAGATGAAGCACGCCGACAAGCTGATCGAACGCATCCTGATGCTCGATGCGCTGCCCAACCTCCAGGATCTGCATAAGCTGCTCATTGGCGAGAACACCGAAGAAATCCTGGCGTGCGACCTGAAGCTCGAACGCATCTCGCAAGCGACTTGCAAGGAAGGCATCGCCCACTGCGAATCGGTGCACGACTATGTATCGCGTGACCTGTTCGCGCAAATCCTGCATGACACCGAGGAACACATCGACTGGCTGGAGACGCAGATCGAACTGGTCGACAAGGTCGGCCTGCCGAACTACCTGCAGTCGGGCATGGGCTCGCCCGAATCCTGAGCGCCCGCCCGAATCCGTTTCAGGTAAAATCCAGAAGCCGGCCGCGACCGGCTTTTTTATCGCCCCCACTCCCCATTTGCGTTCATCGCCATGTCTCGTTCCGACGTCATCGGCATCTTTGATTCCGGCCTCGGTGGCTTGTCCGTATTGCGTGCCATCCATGCGCTGGCGCCGCAGGAATCGCTGATCTACTGCGCCGATTCCCGCTACGCGCCATACGGCGAGCGCAGCGACGCCTTCATTGCCGAGCGCAGCGAGGCAATCGGTCAATGGCTGTGCGATCAGCACGCCAAGGCACTGGTGGTGGCGTGCAATACCGCGACCGCGCATGCCATCACAGCCTTCCGCGCCCGCTTCACGCTGCCCGCCATCGGCGTCGAGCCGGGCATCAAGCCCGCCGCGCTGGCCTCGCGCAGCGGCGTGGTCGGCGTGCTGGCGACGGCAGCCACATTGCGCAGCGCCAAATTCCAGCGGCTGCTGACCGAATTCAGCGATCGCTGCCGTTTTATCTGCCGCGCCGGCCACGGCCTGGTGGAGAGAATCGAAATGGGCGACCTGGATTCGCTCGAGGTACAGGCGCTGCTGCATCAATATCTCGACCCGATGCTCGCCGCCGGCGCCGATACGCTGGTGCTGGGCAGCACCCATTACCCCTTTCTGGCGCCGGCCATTCGGCGCATTGCCGGCGATGGCCTGACACTGATCGACACCGGCGAGGCGATTGCGCGTCAATTGCTGCGCCAACTCGACCAGCACGATCTGCGCCAGCCTGCCGGCACGACCGGCACCGTTCGGCTGTGCACCACGGCCGACGCCGCATTGCTGCAGCGTGTGGCGCATCAATGGTTGCAGCTCGACGCGCCCGCCGAGACCATCGAAATCCCCCTGCCTGCGCTGAATCAATAACCACAAGCACAACGTAGTTACTGCATTGCACACTTGCAATGCACTGAGAAATTAATGATAATTATTCTCATTAGTATTTCATTCAATGTGTTTGCCATGATTGTCTGCGTTTGCAAATCCGTCTCGGACCGCCAGATCAAAGCCTGTGTGGATGCCGGTGCCACGTCGCTGGAAGAACTCCAGGTCGATCTGGGCGTAGCGCTATGCTGTGGCAAATGCGAGGACTACGTGCGCGAAATGCTCGACGGCGTCCCTTGCGGCATCGCCTGCTCGGCTCGCTCGATCGGCCAACCGTACCCGGGGCAAAGCGCCGAGCCGCGCGAAGCGGCGCTGGCCGCCTGAGCGGACACGCATCACAGATATTTACCGACCCGCGGCCAAGTCGACCGCGGCGCGCATCGCGCGTGTATCATGGGCCGATCGGCGTAACGGCCCACAGTGATTCTCGTGCCGCCATCATATCCTTGGCGGCTGCCCATCGCAGCGACGGCTGCCGATGCTGTGTGACCGAATAGCCAGCCAGACTCGGCATAGCGATATATCTCGCGCGCCCACGGCCAGCCAGTGACTCTGTGCTTACCTTGTGGGAGACCGGGATGGAATTGCTCATTGGTTTTGTCGCGACGCTATGCATCTCTTTTTTCCTGTTCCGCCGCTGATACTGTCACCCGCCCTGGGCCGTATCCGCCATGCCGGCCGCCAGCGCGAGCCGGGAATATCCTGAAATGTCGAGTCTGCCGCTGCCACCCCGGCGCGAGCGTGCGCCCCGCATGCGGACAATATCGCCGCGCGCGATCCGCGTTTTCGCGGCAGTCGCCCTGCTGCACGCAGGCGCGCTGCTATTGCTGCTCCACTTGCCGGATCCGGCGCCGGCGCCGGCCACGATCACGACGCCGGCGATCATGGCGACGCTGTTGCCCATTACCCCGCGGCCCGCGCCAGCCTCCCGCCCGGCGATCCCGCCAGCGCCGGAGGCGGCCAAGCCGAGAGTGCAACCCAAACCGGTACCGACGGCGATACGTGTCAAGCGCACGGAGCCGGCGGCTCAACCCTCGCCGCGGCCATCGCAGGCACCCCGAGCCGCGCCAGCCGCACGGCCGGACACCCGGGCAACGCGCGCCGCGCCGGCGTCCGTTGCCGCGACTGCCGGCCCGGCCCCTCCAGCGGCGCCGGTCGAGGCCCCGCCACTGGAGCGCCCGATCGAGGGGCTGAAGGTCAGTTGCGCGGGCAGCCCGCCGGTATATCCGCGTGAAGCGGCCAGCCTGGGCGAGGAAGGCACCGTCCGGCTGCGTCTGGTCATCGACAAGGACGGCACGATCGAGCAGGCCAAGGTGATCGCGTCGAGCGGGTCGGCTCGTCTGGACCGGGCCGCCCGGGACGCCGCGCTGGCCATGCATTGCGAACCGCCGCGCAGCGACGGACAGCCAGTCAAGGCAGCGGCCGTCAAGCCTTACACGTTCCGCCTGGATAATCAGGATAATTAAGTCGAAATTCAGCGTTTTCGAGGATAGCGAAATGCAAGAGTACGGTTTCAGTCACGTCTGGCAGCAGGGCGATTTCGTGACCCACGCCACGATCGCCCTGCTGCTGGGGATGTCAGTGCTGTCATGGACCGTTATAGTCATCAAGACCGGTTACCTGTGCCGCCTGCGGCGACTGACGCGACACGCCGAACAGGCGTTCTGGCAGGCGGGCGATTTTTCGTCGGGTCTGCAGTGCCTGGGCAATGCGCGCGACAACCCGTTTCTGTTGCTGGCCCTGGCCGGCCAGGATGCCGCCGAGCATCATCGCGACAGTCTGCCGCGTCTGCATGACCGCATGGACATCAGCGACTGGATCACCCGCTGCCTGAAAAACTCCGTCGATGAAAGCGTCGCCCGCATGCAGGGCGGGCTGGCCGTCCTGGCCTCGATCGGCAGTACCGCACCCTTCATCGGTTTATTCGGCACGGTATGGGGCATTTACCATGCACTGCTGGCCATCGGTGCCAGCGGCCAGACGTCCATCGGCCACGTTGCCGGTCCGGTCGGCGAAGCGCTGATCATGACCGCGCTCGGCCTGTTCGTGGCGATCCCCGCCGTGCTCGGCTACAACGCGCTTACCCGCGGCAACCGGGCCGTGTTGGCTAAATTGAATCGCTTCGCCCACGGCCTGCACGCGTTTTTCGTCACTGGCGCGAACATTCATGCACCCCAATTCACCAGTGGCGCCTCGCTCAGCGCAGTGCCGCAGCCCGGCACCGGCGCAGGTCAGTAACCGCATCACCGGTCAGGGAGCATCCTCATGACGATGGGATCGTACAACGACGATGATGACGGCGAACTGATGAGCGAAATCAATATGACGCCGTTGGTCGACGTCATGCTGGTGCTGCTGATTATTTTTCTGGTGACATTGCCGGTTATCAATCAGGCGGTCAAGGTCAACTTGCCGCAAGCCAACAGCCAACCGGAGGACACCCAACCAGGCAAGGTCGATCTGACAGTGCGGGACGACGGCACGGTGCTCTGGAACAACGCGCCGGTCGATCACGCCGCGCTGCTGAACAAACTCGCCGCCGCCGGACAGGCCCGGCCGGTGCCGCAACTGCACCTGTTCATCGATCGCGGCGTGCGCTACGAGCAAGTCGCCCAGATCATGTCGGAAGCGCAAAGCAGCGGCGTGACCCAGCTCGGTTTCGTGACACAGCCGCAACCCAGGTAACCAGGTTCAATCCCGAATACACGACCATCGCGCCCAGGCATGAGGGCCCGGCCAAACGGATGATGCCGTCGCCGCGCATATTCCCCGCGCGCCGACCGGATCGTTCCATTAACAGAACAATCTTTCCTGGATCGTGGCCTTAAAAGGCCACCGCCTCGCTCATACAATCGTTGTTACTGCACGCCCGCCGATGAAACGTTTCATCGGCCTCTCCCGTCGCAGCGGAGCGACACCATGGAAAAAAGGATTCACATCGTGCATCGGGCTTCGCGAGGCGGCGCCACCGATCAGGTCGAGCAAAACCGCATGGTGGTCGCCCCGCGCGATTTCCCCGGTCAATCGCCGTTCCTGCTGCTGATGGAGGACTGGTTCCGCGCGCCCGGCGGCTTTGCGACTCATCCGCATCGCGGCTTTGAGACCGTCACGCTGGTACTGGACGGCGCGATCGAACATCGCGACCATACCGGCAGTCACGGTGTGCTGAACGCAGGCGACGTCCAGTGGATGACCGCCGGCGGCGGCGTGCTGCACAGCGAACTGCCCCATGGCGAGGCGCTCGCGCATACGCTGCAGCTTTGGCTGAACCTGCCCGCCGCACGCAAAATGACGCCCGCGCGCTACCGCGACCAGCGTTTGGCCGAAACGCCAGTATGGCGCGCGCCCGGTGTCGAGGTGCGCGTCTACGCCGGTCAGGCCGGCACCGGCGCACAGGCCGTGGATCAGCCCCACAGTAGCCTTTGGCCGATGCATCTGCTCGACATTCGGCTCGCACCGGGTGCGGCGTGGCTGCAAACACTGCCTGCGCGCTTTCGCGGCTTTGCCTATGTGCTCGAAGGCAGCGGCGTCGCCGGTGGCGAGCCAACGCGGATAAGCGCCACCGACGCGGCCTGGTTCGGACCTGGCGACGCCGATGCGACCGATACTCTTACGCTGCGCGCCGGCGACGAATCGATGCGCGCGATCGTCTATGCCGGCGAGCCGATCGATGAGCCGGTGGCCGCTTATGGCCCATTCGTCATGAACACCATGAGCGAAGTGCAGCGCGCCTACGCCGATTTCCACGCCGGGCGCCTGACGGAGCCGGCGATCGGGCCGTCCTGATACGCACGCTGGCGCGGCCCCGGCAGCGGCCGGTCGTGCCGGACAGCCTGGCACAAAATGCTGCTGCCCGGACGGTACTTTTGCGAGACAATGCGGGCATCGTCGACCGCGCTCGAGCAGCGCGTCGGCAATGCCACAACACCGAAATTTCTATCCCGGAGATCGACTGAAATGACCGACCTTACCGTCACCGCGCACCTTGGCGAGACCGGCTTCACCACCGCGCTGAGCGACGGCATTCATCAATGGCAGGCCGACGAGCCGGCGGAACTCGGCGGCCGCGATCTGGCGCCTACGCCCACCAGCCTGCTGCTCTCGAGCCTGGGCGCCTGCACCTCGATTACGCTGACCATGTATGCGCGGCGCAAGGCCTGGCCGCTGCAAGGCGTCGACGTCACGCTCGCGCTGAACCCCGCCGGCAAGCCGGTCGACGGCAACGCGATCACGCGCCGCATCGCGCTGCATGGCCCGCTGTCGGCCGAGCAGCGCGAGCGTCTGCTGCAGATCGCCAATGCCTGTCCAGTCCACAAGATTCTGTCAGGGCACATCGACATCGCCAGCGAACTGGCGGCATAAGCCGGCGGCGCAGCCAAGGAGATTATCTTGCAGTACGAACATTTGATCGAAGTCAATGACCCGCTCAATCCGTTGATCGACATCCTGAGCCGCGAACAGCTCTGGCGCGGCCTGGTGTTGCGCGCCGAGCAGCCCGAGCTGTTCGTGCTGGGGCTCGACGAATGCGTGATTCGCCATCGCACCGACGCCCTGCTCGAACGCGAGCTGCATTACGGACAGGCGGTAGTCAAGGATCGTGTCGTATTCGAGCCGCTGCAGCAAGTGCGCTACGAGACCGCCGCGACCGACCAGCACGCCGGCGGCACGTTGACGATGTCCATCGAAGAGCCGGCGCACACGCGCCTTTTCGTGCGTTTTAGCTACGCCACGACGCTGCCTGAAAACAGCGACGCCGAGGCGCTGCGATACAGCGAGTTCGTCAAATCGGCCTATCGCGAAGCCGACATCGACACGGTGCGCCGCATCCGCGAATACGCGCAAAGCGGCCAGCTCGACTGAACATCGCCGGGCCATTAGAGGCTCGCTATTGAGCGCGGCGGCAAATGGATATTTTCTATTTCAAATAGAAATGATTCTCATTTATATTCTACCCAACGTTAGCTCAATGGACATTGCCATGACCCAAGTGACGCTCTATCAGAATCTTTCGCGTCGAGCGGACACGCCGAACACCCCGGTCACACCGCGTCGCACGCTGTCCGTGCCGGCGAAGAAGGCCGAGGCCGAGCCCGCCACCGCCGACGGGCAACGCCTGCTCAGCAGCGACCACCTGTTGCGGGGCACGTCGTGTGTAGGCATCACGCATAACGGCCAGACCTATCAGTTGCGCGCTACGCGTTATGGCAAATTGATTCTGACGAAATGAATCCGGCCTGCCCGGCCGGTCGTCAGGCCGGGCAGGCCATCGTACCGAGTTTTGTGGGGACCACCTCTACGCGAGGTGTTTGGCAGTAGCCAGCGAATGCAATGCAGTCCCATGTAGTTACGGCAGCCCCTTCTCTACCCGCATTGCACGCCAGCCAAGCCGTTTTTTTGCTCCACCGTGATTTCTTCGAACCCGGCCCTTGCGGCACTTTGCGGCGCGCCTTCGGCGCGCCGCTTTTATTTGTTGTTTTCGTACGAGCGGCAAGTGCCGATCAGGCACGCCAGGCCGGCACTATCGCGCCGCAGCCAACCGCTACCAGATCCAGAACATCAGCAGCCAAAGCCCGTTGACCAGCGCAAGCGCGACGACAACGCCCATCATGCTTGCCAGGCGCCTGGCGATCGACACACTATGCCGCCCGGTCACACGCCAGCCCAGCCACAGGCTCCACAGCGTCGTGACAGTCAACAGCGCGGCACGCACGGGATTGGCCCAATACACCGGCAAATGTTCGCCGCGCAACAGGTTCACCGTGGTCGCCGACAGGCCGATGAACACCCCGCACCCGGCGATCGGAATCATCGCCTGCACCAAATGGTTGAAGCGCACCGTGCGCCACGTCCCCAGCGCGCGAGTGGCCAAGGCGAACAACAGCGCCAGCAACGTTCCCGTGAGCAGCCCGCTGGCAACGATATAGCCCACCACCAGGGAACCGTCGAGCCAGCTGAAAACATCGTTTTGCGTCGGGTAATTCGTAAAGAGCCACCACGGTGCGGTGGTGTCGAACGGCCACATGATGTTACGGTCGATCAACCAGGTCGCAATCGCCTGCTTGAGTTGCACGAACCAGGGATTGACGGTCCAGTGAAACGCGCCGATGGCGATCCCCAGCAAGCCATACAGGAGCAGGGCGCTGTCCCACAGGCTGTTGTTCTGGCTTTGTCCGTATTTGACGATTTCCTCGTCGGGCGTGCGCAGGGTCAGGGCAATCGCGCCGCGATGTCCGGCGCAACGGCCGCAAGCGTGACAGGACGCGGCGCCTTTCATATTGCGCATCGGCACCAGCGGCGCGCAGTTGACGGCGATCGTCTTGTGCCCGTGAGTGTTGTACGACGCGCGCCACGCCTCTTCATTGACCTTGAAGTGAAACGGCGCAAGCCGCGACAACAGGGCGAACACGCCATTGACCGGGCACAGGTACTTGCACCACACGCGCTTGTCGCGGCCATACAGATAGCCGATCACGATGGCGCCCACCGTCGAGCCACCCAACACCAGCAGCACGGCCTTGGGGTACTGATAAACGCTGACCATCTGCCCATAGATCGTGGTGCCGGCGAACGCCACGAACGGCCAGCCGCCCCAGCGTATCCAGTGCGGAATCGATCGGCCTCGCCCATGCCTGCTGGCCCATTCCGACAATGCGCCCTCCGGGCAAAGCACACCGCACCATACGCGCCCGAGCAGCACCATGCTCACCAGCACGAATGGCCACCAGATACCCCAGAATACGAACTGCGCGAACAGCGTCAGATTCGACCAGATATGCGCGGTCTCGCCCGGCAGCGGCGTGAAGGCCGGCACCAGGATCAGCACCGCATACACGGCCACTACCGCCCATTGCACCCCGCGAATCAGCGCGCCATTGCGCTGCATCCACAACCCCAGGCGAGCCAGCCGGGTCGGCGGTGTCGCCAGGGTATTCATGCGGCCCGCACCGGTCTGGCCTGGGGTTGAGCCCGGCGCAGGAACAGCCAGACCACTGCCCAATACGCGGCGTACACGAGCAGGTTCATCACCGCCGGATGCGCGCGATAGCCGGTCAACGTCGCAATCAGGTTTCCAACCGGGCTGGCGTCGTCGAGCAGTCTTGCGCTGTCCCATACCTGGTCGCCGAGCGTGGGCACCAGGCCGAGCGAAATCAGGCGGTCGATGCCGGTCATCAGCAGGCCGGCGGCCAGGAACAGCAGCATCACCTCAGTGACGCGAAAAAACAGCCGCCACGAGAAAATCCGTCCGCCCAACTGCAGCAGGTAAAAAGTCAGCAAGGCCAGCCCCAGACCGATCAGCACCGCCGCCACCATGGCCCCGGAAATCGCGCCGCCCTGGCCGAAGCCCAATCCATAGAGGAAAATCACGGTCTCGCTGCCTTCGCGCGCTATCGCCAGCGCGACCAGAACCAGAACGCCCCACCAATTGGACGACTCGGAGCTTTTCTGCAGCGAAGCCTCCATATCGCGCTTGAGCGTGCGCCCGTGCTTCTTCATCCACAGCACCATCTGCACGATCAGCACCGCGGCAATCAGCACCATGGCGATCTGAAAATAATCCTGGGCGTCACCCGACAGAATTTCAGTGAAACCCAACAGCGCCGCGCCCAGCCCGATGGCCGCCGCAATCCCCAGCGCCACGCCGGCCCACAGATACGCCACGCCCTTGCGAGCCGACTCTCCGCTGTTCTTGAGCCAGGCATAAAGGATCCCGACCACCAATAACGCTTCGACGCTTTCGCGCCAGACGATGAACATGACCTGTCCCATCGCACCCTCTCGTTGATACCCGCGCCACGCCGGCGCTTATTTGGCGACGATCACACCCTGCGCCGTCTGCATATGGAAATCGTCAAAAAACCTGTATTCGCCGGGCGACAGCGGCGCGATCACCACAAACGATTGCGCGCCGGGAGCCAATACCTTCTCCTTGCGCAATTGAATACTCTCGAACTCCACCGCCGATTTGCCGGTGTTGTGAACCTCGATCTTGATGCGCTTGCCCGCTGGCACCTCGATCCTGGCTGGATTGAGCTTGCCGTCCTGCATTTCGAGCCGGAACGTCGGCAAATCCGCGGCGCCAGCCGGCGCCATGCCGCCCAGAAGGCAAACCAGCGCTGCCCCCGCGACGGCCAGACGGCCCCTATGCTTGATCATTTGATTCACTCCCATGCAAGCGGCGCCAAAGCCGCGGCCACCCGCGGCGCGCTCGGCGCCGAACGATCAATAACCGCCCTTCTTACCCACGCCCGCGAAAACAAAGTCGTACGAGGTGGTGAAAGGCTTGAACCAAGGGCCGACACCGGTTTCCTTGTCGACGTGGCGTCCGAAGTGGGCGCGCTCATTGGCCGACGGCGGCAGCACCGTGAGTTTGAGGTTGTATTTGCCTGGGCCCATGAGCTTGACATTGTCGCCGTAGTGCGGCCCGTCGCTCGCCACCATCGGCATCAGGTCGCCCTTGAGTACTTGCTTGCTGCCCTGCTTGGTCAATTCGTACTTGACCACGAGATACGGCATCCAGTCGCCCTCGGCAAAACCGTTCGGATTGTTCTTGACCGCGTGGATATCGGCTTCAAGGTGGATGTCCGAGTCCTCCGCCTTGCGCATCATGCCCGGAGGATCCATCGTCACGGGCTGCAGGTATACCGCTGCGACTTCCATGCCACCGGCAATCTGAGGCTTGCCAATCGGATATTCGGCGGCTTGAACCGTGGCCATGACGCCAATCAGGCAAGCGGAGACAACCCATGAAGCGATACGCATATGCACTCCCAAAAGAAAATGTTAATAGTAACTATTCTCAATTCGGAAGTGTAGCACCAAGGTCGCGGGAAAACAAACCGCCTGCCTCGAGGCGTCCTGGTTGGAACGTCGGCAAACGCCGTGCTCGGCACGGCGCAACGTTCGTCGGCGGAATTACCGTGCCTGGCTGGCGGCCCCCGGCGCGGCCTGAGCAGCGCCAGCAGCAGTCGCCGCATAGCCCGCATTTTGCGCGTCGTACTCGCGCTTGCTGCGCAACGCCAGGAACAGCAGACTGCCGATCAGCAGCAGAATGAACACCACGACAAAGATCGTGAAGCCCTTGGTGTTATCGGTTTTCTGATTGTCGTTCATGACCGGACGGTGGGAGTGCGCGTGGCCCACGATAGCCCGTCGGCTGGCGCACAGGGTGGATGGACGGACGTCATGCTACTCCAATTACCCCGCCCGCGCACCCGCGTCAGGGCAGCACCGTGCCGCGATCGATCTTGCGCGCCAGCACCACCGACGTGGTGGTTTTGGTCACGCCGTCGATCTGGCCGATTTCATCGAGCAGCGCGTCCAGCTGTTCGGGCGAGGCCGTGTGCAACCAGGCCACATAATCGAACTCGCCGCTGACCGTGCACAGCAGGTGAATTTCCGGCATTTTCGACAGACGGCGCAACACGTCGGCCCCGGCCCGTGGCTGCAGCGAGATGCCGACACAGGCTTGCAGTCCGCCGCCAGGCATGTCCTGACTGAGACGAACGGTATAACCGGCGATCACACCATGCCGCTCGAGCCGGCTCAGGCGCGCCAGCACGGTGGTGCGTGCCACCCCCAGGCGACGCGCCAGATTGGCCGCGCTCTCCCGCGCATTGACGCGCAGTTGCGCCAGCAGATTTCGATCGAGTTCATCCAGCGCGAGAGAAGTCATCGCCATCACAACACCTCCGTTGACGTTTTGACAAAAAATCTCGTCATAAACTCAGCATAATGCATGACATCGTCACAATCACGCTACATTTCGTCTCACTCCCTTTCTACACTGAGGACAAGCCGGCGTGCCAAGCCCGCCGGTCCCTGGGCAGAGAAAAGGAGATCTCATGAGAGTCGCACTGCTTGGCGCCGGCCATATCGGCCGCGCAATCGCCCGCATCCTCGCCGCCAGCGGCGACTATCACGTCACCCTCATGGATCGCGATCCACAGGCACTGGCCGCTGCCGCCGAATCGCTTCAGCATGGCCAGGCCCTGCAACCATTGGCACTGGATCGGCCCGACGTGCTGCGCGAGGCGCTGGCCGGGCACGACGCGCTCGTCAATGCACTGCCTTATTCGCTGGCGGTTCACGTGGCGACCCAGGCGGCGGCGGCAGGCTGTCATTACTTCGATCTGACCGAAGACGTTGCCGCCACGCATGCAATTACTCGTCTGGCAGCGAACGCGCGCACCGCCTTCATGCCGCAATGCGGCCTGGCACCCGGTTTCGTTTCGATCGTCGCGCACGACATGGCCTCGCGCTTCGACGTCGTGCAGGATCTGAAGCTGCGCGTTGGCGCCTTGCCGACTTTCCCGACCAACTCGCTCAAATACAACCTGACCTGGAGCGTCGACGGGCTCATCAACGAGTACTGTCGCCCTTGCGAGGCAATCCGCGACGGTGAGCCGATCACCCTGCTGCCGCTCGAGGGCATGGAGCACTTTTCGCTCGATGGCGTCGAGTACGAGGCGTTCAATACCTCGGGCGGACTCGGCACGCTGTGCGACTCGCTGGCCGGCAAAGTGCGCAATCTGGATTACAAATCGGTTCGCTACCCGGGCCATCGGGCGTTGATGAGCGTGCTGCTCGACGAGCTGCAGCTCAAGTCCGATCCGGAAAACCTCAAGGGCATTTTGCGCCGCGCGGTGCCATCGACCCTGCAGGACGTCGTGCTGGTGTTCGTCACCGCCAGTGGCTTGCGCAACAGCGCGCTCACGCAGGAGGTGTTTGCGCGGAAAATCTTCGCCGAGCGCAACCATGGCCACGCCGCCAGCGCCATCCAGATCGCCACTGCCGCGGGCATCTGCACCGCGCTCGACCTGTTTCGCGAGGGGAGATTGCCACAGCACGGATTGATCCGTCAGGAGCAAATCACCCTACCGGACTTTCTGGCCAATCGGTTCGGGCGCGTCTACGCGAGGTCTTCCCGTATCGAGTCGATCTCGTGATCCGCACGGGCGCGCGCGACACGCCCGCTATGCGCGTGCCTGACGACGGGCCAGCCAAACGGTGAAACAACCCGTGGCCGCGCCCAGAAACGCACCGGCGATCACGTCGCTCAGCCAGTGATAGTTGGCGCCAAGCTGGCCGATCGCGGTCAGCACGATGGCCAGCAGATACAGCCAGCGCAAACGCGGATGGCGCAGCCACAACACGCTGGCGCAGGCCAGCATCACGCTGAGATGGCCGGAGGGAAACGATGCGTAAGCCCGGTCCCAGCCGGCGAACCAGTGAAAACCAAAGGCGCCGTCGCGGATGAATGACGGGTTATTGTTGATCCAGGTCTCGGGCCAGGTGCGCCCGGCGATCACTTTCAACCCGTTCTTGATGAACTCGACCAGTGCCACGCTGCCCGAGCACAGCGCCAGGCTCGCCCAGGCGCCGTCGAAACGGTGACGCCACAGGGAAACCCCACCGGCAAGCAACAGGCCCGGCCAAGCCAGCACAAACAGCGGATCCGGAATCTGACTCAGGCGAATCACCAGCGGATTGCCGTAGGTCGTGCGGTGCACCCAACCCGACAGCGGGCGATCGAGCCAGCGGATGCACACGCCCACCAGCACAGCGCATACCAGGAAGGACAGGAGCCACGCTAGGGCGCGACGTTCGGCAAACCTGGGCATAGGGCGTCCCCTTTCGGGAAATATCGGAAGCGCGAGTTTAGCGAAACATCGTGTCAGCGTTAAGTCCGGCGCCCGCGGACGGCAGCATTGGCCGCGGCCCGGACGCGACGGGCGGCGCTGCCTGATAGTTTCAATTGTGTTGCCAATACAGGACAATCAATGCAGAATGATGCGGCTGCTCAAACCCGCCCGTCATTCATGGCAGCGGTCTGCCAACTCCCCGCCCCGCACGCTCCGCCAGATTGTCGTGCGAATGCGCAAACAGCCCGTCACGGGCCACACCCACAACCTGCGCTCTTCCGAATTTTGACTGCCTGCGGCGCGAAGCGCGGCGCGCGTCCATTGCCGGGCGATCGACACCCCGCACGGGGGCACACGGAGATTCCGTCATGTTCAATACCGTCTTGCCGATTTACAAAGGTTTCGAAATCCAGGCACTGGTCTATCCCAATCGTCGTGCCGACGGCAGCGCGCCCAGGCATTCGGAAGGATACGACGTCGCCGTCAAGCTGATCCGCGCCGGCGCCGAGCCGACCGAAGCCAACAGTCGCGTTTTCAAGCTTTCGCAAATCAATTTGTTCAGCGCATTCGGCGAAGCCAAGCGCGCGGCCGAAGCACACGGACGCGGCATCATCGACGGGCAGGTGCCCAACGAGACGATCGCAGATCTGTAGGCGGGCGCCGCCCGTGGCAGCACCCACACAGATCACGAAGCGAATCGGTTTCTCGCTCGCGCTATGCCTGTTGCGCATTCTGGCGTTGATGCCATACGGTGTCTCGGCGCGGCTCGGTAACGTCCTGGGCACGCTCCTGTATCAGATTCCCAGCTCACGCAAGCGTATCGTTCACACGAACCTGCGGCTGTGTTTCCCGAACCGGAGTGCGCAGGAATACGAACGGCTCGCCCTAGCAAACTTTCGCCACGTCATCCGCAGTTATGTCGAGCGCGGTATCCAATGGTTCGGCAGCCGACGCGCCATCAGCAAGCTGGTGTGCGTCCAGAGCGCCATCGACTTGAGCGAAACCGATCCGCCGCCGACCATTTACATGGGTTTTCATTTCGTGGCGATCGAGGCCGGCTCGATGATGTACTCGCTGAGCAACCCCATTGCCTCGCTCTACACGCCGATGTCGAGCACTCGCGTCGATCAGCTGGCAAAACAGCAACGCGGCAGGTTCGGCGCGGAGATGATTTCACGCGCCGATAGCGCGCGCAGGACGCTCGCGACACTCAAGCGCGGCAAACCGGTAATGCTGGCCGCGGACATGGACCACGGCCACCGCGACTCCCTGTTCGTCCCGTTCTTCGGCGTGCCGGCCTGCACACTGACATCGATCGCCCGCCTGGCCAAAGCCAGCGGCGCCCGCGTCGTGCCGTTCGTGACCGAGGTGCTGCCCGGCTACCAGGGTTACAAGATGACGATTTTCGCGGCGCTGGCCGATTACCCGAGCCATGATCTCCAGGAAGATGCGCGCCGCATGAACGCGTTTCTCGAAGAACAGGTGCGCCGCATGCCGGATCAGTACTACTGGGTGCATCGTCGCTTCAAGACGCGCCCTCACGGCGAGCCTCCGGTCTATTGACGATCCATCGCGAGCCGGCGATTCAAGCCGGGCGCTCCTGCACCAGCACCCACGGCGACACCACCACAGCCCACAGCGACGGCGAGCGGCTCGCATAATCGGCGGCGGTGTCGGCCGACATTCGTTCGAGCAGCCCGCCGGCCAGCCACGCCGCGACCTGCTGCGAAGCATCGCTGGCCATGGCCTCGGCGACCGACACCAGATCGAGCTCGCGCGTGACGTGCAGCAATACGCCGCGCGCGAAAAATTTCTCCAGTTCGCGCCATTCGATGCGCGCCGTCTCGCCGAGTAGCTGAAGATAAAGCGGGCTGGGTTGTTCCACGACGAATCCTTGCCGCGCCGGGCGGCGCGCATAGAGCGAAAACAGCGCGCATTGTAGCGCGCCTGGCGTCGGCCGCTGCCCCCACGGGCTTGCGGTTTGCATGCAAGCGCGCAACACCGAGCCTCGAGTCGTAGTCCGATATTTCTGTGTCACCTTGGCTGTGCCGCACACTGGCCGATCCTCGCCAGCCTTCGCGCCCGTCACGGCAGCCTGACCGATACGCGTGCCCGAGCGGCGCCAGCGTGCCGTAGCGCTGCGACTTCATTGACAAATATCATGACCGCCCAACGCTGCTCGGCTATAAACGAGCTATCCGGCATCGAATTGCCAAGCCGGGCCGGCCACTGACGCCGCGCATCGGGCGCGAAACTATGCGCTTGGGGCGCAAGGCTCGCCAGCGGCACCTGAATCGATCACAGCGAACCACACCCACCATGCGACGAGTCGTTCCGTCTCCTGGCAAATTGCCACGGCAGAGCACTGTGCCCGGCGCACGCGTGCCGTTTGGCGCGGCGCTGATCGTTTTGCTGGCCACTTGCGCCGGATGTGCCTCGCTGGTGCCGCCTTACGAGCGCCCGCCGCTACCGGTGCCCAACCGTTACCCTGCCGATGCAACGCCGGCAAGCCACGCCGCCACTGCCCCGATCGACTGGCGCGACTACTTCGTCGATACCGATTTGCAGGCTGTCATTGCACAAGCGCTCTCGCACAATCGCGATCTGCGCGTGGCAGCACAACGCGTGGAAGCGGCCCGTGCCGCCTACGGCGTGCGCGCCGCCGATCAATTGCCGACGATTTCCGGCGGTGCAACTTACGCTCGCTTTCACGCGCCGGGCGGTCTCCTGAGCAGCCAGCCGCTGACTGCCAGCCTGTATGACCTGACCTTGACACAAAGCAGTTGGGAGCTCGATTTCTGGGGTCGCGTGCGCAGCCTCAAAGAAGCGGCGCTCGAGCAATTTCTTGCCAGCACCGCGGCGCGCCGGGCGGTCAGGCTCAGCCTGATCGCGCAAGTCGCCGACGGTTTTCTGGTACTGCGCGAACTCGACGAACGCATCGCGCTGACGCGGCAGACGATTTCCAGCCGCCAGGCGTCGCTGCATATTTTCCGACGCCGCTACCAGGTCGGCGCCATCTCCAAGCTGGAGCTCACGCAGGCGGAAATCCTACTGCAACAGGCACAGGCGTTAATGGCGCAATTGGAACAGTCGCGTGCGCTGGCCGCGCACACACTGGACCTGCTCGTCGGCGCGCCGACGGTTCTCCGGCCAGCCCCATATTCGCTGGATGATGACAGCATCTTGCCGCCTCGCGCCGGCTTGCCCTCGGAGCTATTGGAGAATCGCCCGGATATCGTCGCCGCCGAGCATCAGTTGCGCGCGGCACACGCCGACATCGGCGCGGCCAGGGCCGCGTTCTTTCCGCGTATCGCGCTCACGAGTTCGTTCGGCGCCGGCAGCACCGCGCTCGGTGATCTGTTCTCCGGCGGCAGCGCCATTTGGAGCTTCGTGCCGAGTCTGTCGCTGCCGATCTTCGATGCCGGGCGCAATCGCAGTAATCTGGCACTGGCGCGCGCCCGCGAGAACGAAGCCGTGGCGCAATACGAAAAGGCCATTCAGGCAGCATTTCGCGACGTCGCCGACGCCCTTGCCAAAGCGCATTGGCTCAGCGAGCGAATCACTATCGAACGCGACACCCTGGCCTCGCAAACGGAGCGGGCGCGTCTGGCCAAGCTGCGCTACGACAGCGGCGCCGCGCCATTCCTCGAGGTGCTCGATGCGCAGCGAGACATGCTCGCCGCGCAGCAGCAGTTGATACAGACGCGTCGGGCTTTGCTCGAGAGCCGCGTCGCGCTTTTTATCGCGCTCGGGGGCGACACGTCTGGCGCCGTGAACGCCGCCAAACCGCGGGCCAATGACTCGTCAATGCAACGGGGCGTCTTGCCATGACTTCCATCAATCGAAAATTCCTATTGCTTGCGATCCTGCTGGCGGCGGCCGCAGCGCTCGGTTTCTACGCCTGGCACCAGTGGCGCAATGACAACCGCGCGGCGGGCCTGATCAGCGGCAACGGCCGCATCGAGGCGACCGAGATCGACGTGGCAACCAAGCTCCCGGGGCGCGTGGACGCCATCCTCGTGAACGAAGGCGATTTCGTGACAGCGGGACAGTTGCTGGCCAGCATGCAAGTGCAAGTACTCCAGGCGCAACTCGACGAGGCGCGCGCCCGGGCTCGGCAGGCCGCCGACAGCGTGCTGGCCATGCAAGCCCAGGTGGCTCAGCGCCAAAGCGATAAAGCGGTCGCACAGGCAGTGGTGGCGCAGCGTAAAAGCGAACTGGACGCGGCACAGCGCAGGCTCTCCCGCTCGCAGACGCTGTCTCGCGAAGGCGCGTCCTCGATGCAGGAACTCGACGACGATCGCGCCAGGGTGCGCAGCGTGCAGGCTGCCGTCGGCGCGGCTCTGGCGCAGGTCTCCGCCGCCCAGGCCGCTATCGATGCAGCCCGCGCCCAGCTGGTGGGAGCGCGCTCGGCCGTGCAGGCAGCGCAGGCCACTGTCGCGCGCGTGCAGGCCGACATCTCCGACAGCCAGCTCACCGCGCCCCGGGACGGTCGCATCCAGTATCGGGTGGCCGAACCCGGCGAAGTGCTGCCGGCAGGCGGCAAAGTGCTCAATATGGTCGATCTGTCGGATGTCTACATTACGTTCTTCCTGCCAGAAACGGTCGCGGGGCGCGTGGCGCAAGGCGCGCAGGTCCGCGTGATCCTCGACGCGGCGCCCGAATACGTGTTGCCCGCCCGCGTCACGTTCGTCTCGAGTACCGCCCAATTCACCCCCAAGACGGTGGAAACCGCCAGCGAGCGACAAAAACTGATGTTCAAAGTGAAGGCGCGCATCGACCCGGATCTGTTGCGCCGGCATCTTGCGCAAGTGAAAACCGGCCTGCCGGGCGTGGCCTGGGTCAGAACGGATCCGCAGGCCGCCTGGCCGGCCCGTCTGGCGCTGAAGGTCCCGCAGTGAATGCCGCCACGCCCTGCCCGCCGGTGGTGCGATTTCGCGACACCGTCTTGCGCTACGGCAAGACCATCGCGCTCGACAATCTCACGCTCGACATTCCCGCAGCAGCCGTCGTCGGTGTGATCGGGCCCGACGGCGTCGGCAAATCAAGTCTTCTCGCGCTGGCCGCAGGGGCGCGCGCGATTCAGCGGGGCCGCGTCGAAACACTCGGCGGCGACATGAAATCGCGGCACCACCGCGAAAATGTCTGCCCGCGCATCGCCTATATGCCCCAGGGGTTGGGTAAAAACCTTTATCCGACGCTTTCGGTGGAGGAGAACCTGCGGTTCTTCGCGCGCCTGTTCGGCCATGGCTTGGCCGAGCAGCGCCGCCGCATCGACGCACTGACGCACAGTACCGGCCTGTACCCGTTCCTGGCACGCCCCGTGAGCAAACTCTCGGGAGGGATGAAACAGAAGCTTGGCCTGTGCTGCGCGCTGATCCACGATCCGGATCTGCTGATCCTGGACGAACCGACCACCGGGGTCGACCCGCTCGCGCGCGCGCAGTTCTGGGATCTGATCGCCCAAATTCGTACCGCACGCCCGCAAATGAGCGTGATCGTGGCGACTGCCTACATGGACGAAGCGCAACGCTTCGATCTGTTGGTTGCAATGGACGCCGGCCGCGTCCTGGCCACCGGCACGCCGCATGCGCTGCTCGCGCAGACCGGCACCACATCTCTCGAGACCGCGTTCATCGAACTGCTGCCACCGGCGCGCAGGCAAGGCCACGTTCGCCCGCCAATGGTCCGTGCGCAGGCACTGCAAGACGCAGACATCGCGGTCGAGGCGCGCGATCTGACCATGCGGTTCGGCGACTTCGTCGCGGTCGACCGCGTCACTTTCCAGATCAGGCGGGGCGAGATTTTCGGCTTTATCGGCTCCAACGGGTGCGGCAAATCGACCACCATGAAAATGCTGACCGGCCTGCTGCCGGCCAGCGGCGGGTCCGCGCTGCTGCTCGGCCGGGAAGTGGCGCCCGAGGACATCGACACGCGCCGGCGCGTCGGCTACATGTCGCAGACCTTCTCGCTGTATGGCGAGCTGACGGTGCGCCAAAACCTTGCGCTGCACGCGCGCCTGTTCAATGTGCCGCCAACGCAGATCGCCGGCCGGGTGACCGATATGGCCGCGCGCTTTGGCCTGAATGACGTGCTGGAGATCTTGCCCGAGCGCCTGCCGCTGGGAGTGCGCCAGCGGCTGTCGCTGGCCGTGGCCATGGTGCACAAGCCGGAGTTGCTGATCCTCGACGAACCAACTTCGGGGGTCGATCCGATCGCGCGGGACAATTTCTGGCAGTTGATGATCGAATTGGCCCATCGCGATCGGGTAACGATCTTCATATCCACCCACCTGATGAACGAGGCCGAGCGGTGCGACCGGATCTCGCTGATGCATGCCGGGCGCGTTCTGGCCAGCGGCGCGCCGGGCGAGCTGATCGAGGCACGCGGCGCGGCGTCGCTGGAGCAGGCGTTCATCGATTATCTGAGCGAGGCGATCGGCCAGTCGGCGAGCGAGGAGATCGCACCGCCGGCGGCAATCGATGCGCCGGCTGCCGCCCCCGCGGCACCCGCGCGGCGGCGGCGCTTCAGCCCGGCGCGCGCGCTCGCCTATATGTGGCGCGAAGCCCTGGAATTGCGACGCGACCCGCTGCGTGCCGCGCTGGCCTTGCTCGGCTCGCTCGTGCTGATGTGCGTGATCGGCTTCGGGATCAGTCTCGACGTCGAGCGCCTGACCTTTGCGGTGCTCGATCGGGATCAGACCGAGCTGAGCCGCGACTACGTGTCGAGTCTCGCGGGCTCGCGCTACTTTCACGAACAGGCGCCACTGTCGAGCTACCGCGATCTGGACAGCCATATGCGCAGCGGGGCGCTATCGCTGGCCATCGAAATCCCGCCTGACTTCTCGCGCGACCTGCGACGCGGCACCACCGCCCAGATCGGCGTGTGGATCGACGGCGCCATGCCGCAACGTGCCGAGACGATTCGCGGCTATGTCCTGGGCATGCATCAAACCTGGCTGCTCGACCAAGCCCTGCACCGGCTCGGCGCGGTACCCGCCTCGTCGCTCGACATCGAAACGCGCTTTCGCTACAACCCGGACGTCAAGAGCATGCCGGCCATGGTGCCCACCGTCATCCCGCTGCTGCTGATGATGCTGCCCTCGATGCTCACGGCGCTGGCGGTGGTGCGCGAGCGCGAGCTCGGCTCGATCATCAATTTCTATGTCACGCCGGTCACCCGTGGCGAATTCCTGCTCGGCAAGCAGGTCCCCTACGTCATCCTGGCCATGCTGAACTTCCTGCTGATGACGTTACTGGCGAGATACGCATTCGGCGTGCCGGTCAAGGGAAGCTTCATGACCCTGCTCGGGGCCGCGCTCATCTTCAACATCATCTCGACCGGTTTTGGGCTACTGGCATCGACCTTCACCCGCAGCCAGGTCGCGGCGATGTTCTTCACCTTGATCGGCACGCTGATACCGGCGGTCGAATTCTCCGGCATGATCAATCCGCTGTCGTCGCTCGAAGGCGGCGGGCGGCTGATCGGCCTGGTCTATCCAGCGACCTACATGTTCACCATCAGCCGCGGCGTGATCAACAAGGCCCTGGGTTTTGGCGACTTGCACGCCCAATTCTGGCCACTGTTCGCCGCCGTGCCGGTGGTGCTGGGCGCCACGCTCCTGTTGCTCAGGAAACAGGAGAAATGATCATGCGCAGGCTATCGAACATCTACCGGCTGGGCCTGAAGGAATTCTGGAGCCTGCTGCGCGACCCGTTCCTGCTGGTGCTTATTGTCTATACGTTTACGGCGGCGATCTACGCGGCAGCCACCGCGCAGCCCGATACGCTGCACCTGGCTCCGATCGCCATCGTCGACGAGGACGCCTCGCCGCTGTCCACGCGTATCTCGGCGGCGTTCTTTCCGCCGCAGTTCAAGGCACCGCTGATGATCACGCCGGCGCAGGTGGACCGCGGCCTGGATGCGGGCGACTATACTTTCGCGCTCGACATTCCGCCCAACTTCCAGCGCGACATCCTCGCCGGCAAGCCCGCCCAGATTCAGCTCAACGTCGACGCCACGCGCATGAGCCAGGCTTTCACCGGCAGCGGATACATCCAGCAAATCGTGACCAGCGAGGTCGACGAATTTCTGCAGCATTACCGCGGGACCGCCGCGCTGCCGGTCGACCTGGCGGTGCACATGCGCTTCAACCCGAATCTCGAACATTCGTGGTTCGGCGCCCTCATGGAAGTCATCAACAATATCACCATGCTTTCCATCATTTTGACCGGCGCGGCGCTCATCCGCGAGCGCGAGCACGGCACCATCGAGCACTTGCTGGTCATGCCGGTGACGCCCGTCGAGATCATGCTGGCCAAGATATGGTCGATGGGCGTAGTCGTGTTGGTCGCTGCCGCATTTTCGCTGACGTTCGTCGTGCGCGGCGCGCTGCATGTGCCGATCGAGGGATCCATGGCGTTGTTCCTGCTGGGCGCCGCGCTGCACCTGTTCGCCACCACCTCGATGGGCATTCTGATGGCCACGCTGGCACGCAGCATGCCCCAGTTCGGCATGCTCATGGTGCTGGTGCTGCTGCCTATGGAGATGCTGTCCGGCGGCCTGACGCCCCGCGAGAGCATGCCGGCGATCGTGCGATACGTCATGCTGGCCGCGCCCACCACCCATTTTGTCGAACTGGGACAGGCGATCCTGTATCGCGGCGCGGGTATCGACGTTGTCTGGAAGCCGTTTCTCGCCTTGCTGTTCATCGGATCGGTGTTGTTTGCGATTTCCCTGCGGCGCTTTCGCCGCACCCTGAGCCAAATTGCTTAGCGTCGCCCAAGCGCCCCCCGGGAGACTCCCTTGATTGCCATTGCCGGCCTCTTCGTCGCGATCCTTTTGCTCAACGTCATTCCGGCCTTCGCGCCGCCGACGTGGATGGCAATGTCATGGATCGGCTTTCACCAGCCCGAACGCAACCCGCTGCTGCTGGCCATCGTCGCCGCCGGCGCCGCGACGACCGGACGCCTGCTGCTCGCACGCGGCGCAACGTGGCTCGTGCGGGGCCATCTGATGCGCGACGCCGACCGGCGGAACATCGATGTCGTCAAAGCATGGCTTGAAAAAAGAAAGGCGGTAACAGCCGCCGCACTATTGCTGTACGCGTTCAGTCCGTTTCCATCGAACTACCTGTTCATCGCCTACGGCCTGACCAACCTGCGCCTGTGGCTTATCGCCGTGCCGTTCTTTTTCGGGCGTCTGGCGAGCTATGCGGCCTGGGCGCATTTCGCCCAGTTGGCTCACGCCTACTTTGACACCGAAACACGTCTCGAAGGCAAATACCTGGGCGGTTACTTTATCGTTACCCAGTTGATCTTTCTTGGCTTGGTATTCCTTCTGACCCGCGTCGACTGGGAGCTCGCCATCAACGAGCATCGGCTGCGCCTGCGCAAACCGACAACCCGCGCGAACGGCGCTGATTAAGTCATCCGTCTAACCCTTGGTATTTCGGCGGATATCAATCGCGACGCTACAACACGGCGCCAGCTTCAGAAAATCCTTGCTGGTCCACTACATTTTTCTTGAGGCGCTATTGGTCGTCGTGACCACGGCCCTGGCCATCAGCTCGTCCAGGACGCGCGGGCGATAGCGATTGGGGGCCGTGATCGCGTAAAAGTTTTCCGTGAGTTCGGTGGCAACGCCCACCACCACCAAACGCCCGCTGCGCAACTCGTCCTGCACCACGACCTCCGGCAAAAGAGTAAGCCAGTCACTGTCCCGGGCAACCAGACGCAACATCGCCATATCGTCGACCTCGGCGCGTATGCGCGGCTCCACCGCCGCGCTCGCGCAGAGCGCATCGAACTGTGCCCTGACGGCATGCCGCACGCCGGGCACCGCCATCTCCACGCCATGCAATCCGTCAGGAATATTTAATTGACGACCCTGCCAGATTTCTGCGCGACCGACCACCGACATCGGCTGGCTGCCCAGCCGCTGGCAATGCAGCGGCTGCTCCGGATCGGCCGGTACCGCCTCGTTGGCCAGCACCACGTCGAGTTGATGATGCTGCAGCCGATCCAGCAACCCGCCCAACAGCCCCGACTCCAACGTCAACGTGACGGACGGGTCGGTCAGCAGCGGGCTCAACCAGTTTTCCTGATAGTTGCGGGAGAGCGTTGCCACGCTGCCGACGCGCAAGCGGGTGACGCCTTCGCTACCGCCGCTCAGGCGGCCCAGCATCTCCGCGCCGAGATCGAAAATACTGTCAGCGTAAGTCGCCACTAAGTGACCGGTGTCGGTGAGCTTGAGACGCCGGCCCTCGCGTTCGAACAGTGGCTGTCCAAGGCGCTCCTCCAACTGCCGGATTTGCGCGGACAGCGCCGACTGGGAGACGTGCAGTTGTTTGGCGGTACGGCTGAGGTGGCCTGACCTGGCGACGCACCAAAAGTAGAAAAGGTGATGGAAATTCAAGCGGTCGACGCCGAATTGTTCTGTTTTAATTTCGTTAATGTTCATATATATCTATTTTACAGAACATTTGTCGCGGTGCAATATCCTGCCTACCGACACTTCGTCCACTCGCTCATGAGTTCCTTTGCTGATTTCAAAGCCCTCCTCGCGCTGCTGCCCGGCGGGCTGATGTTTATTCCGGCCATCGTGGCTGTCCTCCAGCCCAGCCTGCCAGCCAAGCGTTTTTGGACGCTTGTCCAACGGCTGTGCATGCTGGCCGCCGCCCTCTCGCTCGTCTCTCTGGGATTGCGCTTCGTGACGCCGGCTCCCGCCGGCGAAGTCGACCTCGCTATCCTGCCCGGCCTGACGGCCGGGCTGGTGGGCGCCTGGTTCGGCGCACTGGTCCAGTGTCTGGGCGCGGTCATCGCCGGATTCTCGTCGCGCTACCTGGACGGAGAGCGCGGCCAGGTGAGCTATGCGGCTGCATTGTCAGCGGTATTGGCAACAGTGCAACTGCTGACCCTGGCCGACAACTGGATCGTGCTAATTGCCGCCTGGGCCGCCACGGGTTTCGCGCTGAACCGCCTGCTCTGCTTTTACGCCGATCGGCCGTTTGCCGTGCTGGCAGCCCATAAGAAATTTTTGGCGGATCGGCTGGCCGATGTGTGCCTGATCGCCGCCGCATGGCTGGCCGACCGGGCCACCGGAAGTTTCTCCATCTCGACACTGCTGCACCATGCTGCAGTCGACGGAGTCAACCCGGACCTGCAACTATGCGCGCTCCTGCTGGCCCTGGCCGTGGCGATTCGCACGGCCATGTTGCCGGTGCACGGCTGGCTGATTCAGGTCATGGAGGCGCCGACCCCCGTGAGCGCCCTGTTGCATGCGGGCGTGGTCAATCTGGGCGGCTTTGTCGTGATTCGCTTCGCACCGCTGTTCGACGCGAGCGCGCCGGCGCATGCGCTGCTGGCGGTGGCAGGACTGGCGAGCGCGGTGCTGGCTGGTTTTGTCTCGCTCACGCGCATCAGCATCAAAGTCCGGCTGGCCTGGTCGACTCTGGCGCAAATGGGCTTCATGTTGCTCGAGTGCGGCGTCGGCCTGTACCACATGGCCGCGCTTCACCTGATCGGACACTCGCTCTACAAAGCCCATGCGTTTCTCAGCTCGGGCGCCGCAGTAAGGCAAGCCCGCCTGAATGCGATGCGACAACCGTGGCAACCGGCGGTCTGGAGCCTGGTTCTGGCCCCCGTGCTGGGTATCGTGGTGAGCATTTCGCTGGCGCCAGTGTTAGCGCTGATCGCCCCGCCGCTGGTCATGCACGACTGGCCGGTCTGGTGGTCCATGATCCTGGCGCTCGCGTGGGCGCCCATGCTTTGGGTCCCGGCTGCCGGCATGACGTATTCGACCGGCGCGCAGCGCATCCTCCTGGGTGGCTTGCTGTTCGCCTGCCTCCTGGTGCTGAGTTTCGCCGGCCACACCATTACGCTGGGCGCGCCGTCGGCCCCGCATGCGCTGCTGGGCCAAATGGCCTGCGCCGGCATGGCGATGCTCTATACCGGCACGGCCGTCATGCAGGTGCCGCGCGGTCGCCAATGGCTCGAACCGTGGCGCCGGAGCAGCTATGCCGGGTTCTATCTCGACGAGGCTTACACCCGGCTGGCACTGCACCTGTGGCCGGCGCAACTGCCCGCGTCGACCAAGAGCCCCAAAAACCAGCTCGGCATCAAACCCGGCTCGGCGCTGCCGAAGTCCCGCGCCGGCTAACCTACTGGACCCTGTCATGAGTGATTCGGACACTATCACCGCAACGCCGTCAAGCGAAACAGCCGCTGACGCTCCGCCGCCGCTGACCGGCGACGCCCTGGACGCCATGCTCGACGAGGCCTGTCAAAAAGCCTGCGGGGCCATTGCTCCAGCGTGGCCGCTCGATCGCTCGATCGCTGTCAATCCGCACTGGGGACGCACGGGCGATACGGTGCAAAAAGTGGCGGCCCGGCTGAGCCTGCTGGCCGGCGCGCGCGTCTACCCGTCGCGTCGATATTTTCTCGAGGCCTGGACCAACGGCACCATTTCCCGCGCGGATCTGAACGCCGCGCGCAATCATATCGCGGCGTCCGGGCGAGTATTGCTCGACGAGCAGCAGTGCATGCTGGCGCTGCAAAGCGAGCAGGCATTCTCGCCGATTCCGCTGCTGATCGACCTGCTCGATGTCGAGGCCCCGCGCAACACGCATCTACCCTGGCGCCAGGCGATCACCTATCAGATCAGCCAGACGTGCGCCGCGTACTTCGATCACGCGCAGGCCGACTGGCAACCCGAGCGCGGTGCGGGCCTGTATGCGTTCTGGCGCGACACGCTGGCGCATGACCCCGGCATTGGAACGCTGATGGGTCTGTCCCAGCTGCATCGCCAACTGGATCGCTTGCCGGCCACACCTGAACTGGCGATCCGCTGGGTCCTGGAAAAACTCGATTTGCCAAGCACCGTCTGGGCCGACTATCTCGAGGCCGTGCTGCTGAACATCAATGGCTGGGCCTCCTGGTGCGCGTACCTCGACTGGCAGGCACGACAAGCCGGCAGGCGCGACGATTCGCTGCGCGAGTTGCTCGCGGTACGCCTGGCCTGGGACGCGATTTTGCTCAATCCCACGCTGATCCCCAGGGTTGGCGCCGGGGTTCGCGCTTTGCGCGAGGTCTGGCGGGAAGCGCCCGCCAGATTGGCCGCCGCGCAATCCGCCTTCGCGCTCGACGAGGTATGGCAATCCGCGCTCGACCTCGCGTATCAGAACCGCCTCGCCAGCCAATTGGGCGAGCGCTGGACGGGCAGCGCCGCCATGGCAGGCAAGCGCGGCGTCGAAGCGCAGGCCGTATTCTGTATCGACGTGCGCAGCGAACCGCTGCGTCGTGCGCTCGAGGCTCACGATCCGCACATACAAACCATCGGATTCGCCGGCTTCTTCGGACTGCCGATTTCCTATACGCCCATCGGCACCGCCGCAAGCAGCCCACGCTTGCCGGGCTTGCTGCCGCCGGCGGTGGAGGCTGGCGATAGCTTGCCGGCACCGGCCGGTGCCGGCGTGCCCAGCCGGGCCGCGGTGCAACGCGCCAGACAGCGTCATTTTTCAATTGCCGAACAATGGCGCGCCGCCAGCCGCTGGCCAGCGGCGGCGTTCTCATATGTCGAGGCCTTTGGATGGACTTATGGCGGCGCGCTGCGCAACTGGCTGAAGATCAAGCCACAGAACCGTGAACGCGATGATCTCGATGGATTGCCAAAACGCTATCGCCATCTATGCCGCCCTTCGCTGGATCAGCTCGATGCAGCCGCGCGCGCGGCGATGGCCGCGCGCATTCTGCGTCTGATGGGACTGGATTGCGATCTCGCCCCGCTGGTCCTGCTGGTCGGCCATGGCAGTCAAAGCGCCAATAACCCCCAGGCCGCGGCGCTCGAATGCGGCGCCTGCGGCGGCCAGAGCGGCGAGGTCAACGCGCGCATTCTCGCGCGCATGCTCAATGACGCCGACGTGCGCGAGCAACTGGCGACTCACGGCATTCGGGTGCCAGCGCAAACCGTGTTTGCCGCCGCGCTGCACAACACGGCCACCGACGAGCTGGAGTGGTTTGATCTGGATTTGCTGCCCGCGACAGGCCAGGCAAACGTCACCAGGCTCCAGGCGACGTTTGCCGCGGCGCTCGACCAGGTGCGCCGCGAGCGCGCGCCGCAATTGCAGATCGACGCGAAGCAGCCGCCGACGCGCCTGCTGCACGCGCTCAAGCGACGCGCCAGCGATGGCGCGCAAACCCGGCCGGAGTGGGGCCTGGCCAACAACGCCGCCTTTATCATCGCGCCGCGCGATCTGACGCGCGACGTGAACCTGGCAGGCCGCAGCTTCCTGCATGACTATGACGCGTCGCGCGATGGCGACGGCAGCAAGCTCGAGCAGTTAATGACCGCGCCGATGCTGGTCACGCACTGGATCAACTGGCAATATCATGCGTCGAGTTGCGAGCCGGTCTATTTCGGCAGCGGCAACAAGCTGCTGCACAACGTGGTGGGCGCTCATATCGGCATCTTCGAAGGCAACGGCGGCGATCTGCGCATCGGCCTGAGCCGGCAATCGCTGCACGACGGCGAGCGCGACATGCACGAACCGCTACGCCTGAGCGTCATCATCGCTGCCCCGCACCAGCGAATCGAAGCCGTGCTGCGAAAGCATGCGCACCTGCGTGCGCTGGTCGATAACGATTGGCTGCATCTGTGCCAGTACGAGAACGGCATCCTTTCTCGCTACCGCCAGGGGCAGTGGCTGGCCAATGATGCGACGGATAAAAATTCGCCCGATCCTGGCCTGCAGCGGCACGCCGCCTGAGCCGGGTTCAATCGCGTGTTGCCAGCAGCTTGTTGATGCGCAACGCAAGCAGCGTGCAGAGCATGCCGGAGAGCAGATAACCGGTCACGGCAACCAGGCCGAACAGCGACGACAGTCCCAGCGCGACCAGCGGCGCGAACGCGGCACCGAACAGCCACGCGAAATCGGTCGTCAGGGCCGCGCCGGTATAGCGAAAGCGCTGCTCGAAGTTCGACGTGACCGAGCCTGCGGCCTGCCCGTACGACAGGCCCAGCAGCGCGAAGCCGACGACAATGAAGACGTCCTGATGGTCCGCGTCGTGGCCCATCAGGAACGGCGCGAACAGGCTGAATACGCCGATCAGCACGGCGAACAGGCCAAGCGTGGTGCGTCTGCCGATGCGATCGGCGATACGCCCGGAGAGCACGGTAAACACCATTGCCACGACCGCGCCGAGCATCTGTACGGTCAGCATGTTGTCCATGTCCTGCGGATTCTGCAGCGACACCCAGGATAGCGGGAATACCGTCACGATATGGAACAGCGCGTAGCTGGCCAGCGAGGCGAACGCCCCGAGAAAAATGTTGTAGCCCTGTGAACGCACCATTTCACGCGTGCTGATCGGCTCCAGCTGATCTTCCTCGAGCATTTCAGTGTATTCGTGCGTCACCACCAGTCGCAGCCGCGCGAACAACGCCACCACGTTCACCGCAAATGCCACGTAAAACGGATAACGCCAGCCCCAACCGAGAAAATCGTCGGTGCCCAGGCTCATATGCAGAAACAGGAACAGTCCGGCAGCGATCAGAAAGCCGATCGGCGCGCCGAGCTGTCCGATCATCGCATACCAGCCGCGGCGGTGCGGCGGTACATTCAGTGCCAGCAACGACGGCAGGCCGTCCCAGGAGCCGCCAAAGCCGATTCCCTGCACCGCGCGGAAAAAGGCCAGCAGATAGATCGACAGGACGCCGATGCTTTCATAGTTCGGCAAAAACGCCATACCCGCTGTCGCCGTACCGAGCGCGAACAGGGCCGCGGTAAGCTTGACGCTGCGCCCCCAGCGTCGCTGCACCGTCATGAAAAATGCGGTGCCGAAAGGCCGGGCGATAAAGGCGAACGAAAAGATGGTGAAGGCGTAGAGCAGCCCGTGCAGGTGGTCGGCGAAGGGGAAGAACACGCGGGGAAAGACCAGCACCGAGGCGATGCCGAACACGAAGAAATCGAAATACTCGGACGCACGGCCCACCACCACGCCGACCGCAATCTCCTCCGGCGCGATACGGGACCGATGCCCTCGGCTGAATGGCTCCGGGGGTACTGGCGAGGCGGCCTGATGATTAGCACCACTTGACATTATCGACTCCTTCGCCGCGAGCGAACCGGATTGACGATGGCTTTTGTGCTTTGACAAGCATCGCAGCATTTGCCATGCGATGCCATAGCGTTAACCCTAGTATCCGGCAGGCAACCGGGAAGTCCATGATGGGAACGGTTCACGGCTACGGTTTCATCGATCGCAGCAATGAGTACGCCAAAGTTGATTCGCGGATTGCTTGTGCTCCCAGCCGCTCTGTTGCTGTCCGGCTGCGGTACCGTGCTGATGTCCCCGTCCGGCGATCTGGCGATGCGTCAGCGTGACATCATCATCGTCTCTACCTGTCTGATGCTGGTGATCATCGTGCCGGTGATCTTCCTTACGCTACTGTTTGCCTGGCGCTATCGCGCCTCCAACACCCAAGCGCAATACTCGCCCGAGTGGGACCATTCGACGCTGCTCGAACTGCTGATCTGGTCGGTGCCGCTGCTCATCATCATCGCGCTGGGAGCGTTGACCTGGGTCAGCACGCACAAGCTCGATCCGTATCGCCCGCTCGACAGAATCGCGGCTCACCAGGCGTTGCCCGCCGACGTCGCGCCGCTCACGGTGCAGGTCGTCGCGCTCGATTGGAAATGGCTTTTCTTCTACCCCGAGCAAGGGATCGCGACCGTCAATGAAATGGCTGCGCCGATCGACCGGCCAATCCATTTCGAGATTACCTCCTCGACGATGATGAACTCGTTTTTCATTCCCGCGCTGGCCGGCCAGATCTATGCCATGCCCGGCATGCAAACGCAGCTCAACGCGGTGATCAACAAGCCTGGCGTCTACGAGGGATTCTCGGCGAATTTCAGCGGCGCGGGCTTCTCGGGGATGCGCTTCAAATTCCGCGGCATGAGCGATACCGACTTCCGCGCCTGGGTCGCGCACGCCAGGACCAGCAGCGACGCGCTCACGCGAGGCGCCTACGAAGCGCTGGCCAAGCCCAGCGAGTGGGTGCCAGTGCATTACTACGGCCGCTTCGCACCAGGACTGTATGACGCCATTCTGAATCGCTGCGTCGAGCCGGGACAAATCTGCATCAAGGACATGCCACGCGAGAATCGCAAGGCCGCACGCGCCCATACGGGCAGCGCGCTCACCGATGCCTCGTGTACGGCGGCCAACAGCCGCACTTTGCGCATTGCCATGCAGAACGCACCCGGCCCGCAACGGCAATGAACAGACGCATGCCGAGTCATCCGAACTTGATCAGGGCGCGCCTCGCGCGCGGATAACGCCATGCCCGAGCATCTCGATCTCGCCAGACTTATCTTCGGACGCCTGAGTCTGCAGGCGATCCCGTATGACCAGCCGATTCTGGTGGTGACCTTCATCGTGGTCGCCATCGGCGCTGTGGCGGTGCTCGGCGCCGTCACGTACTACAGGCTGTGGGGCTATCTATGGCGCGAGTGGTTCACCACCATCGATCACAAGCGCATCGGCATCATGTACATCATCCTGGGCACGATCATGCTGCTGCGCGGCTTTGCCGACGCGGTGATGATGCGCATTCAGCAGGCGGTTTCGTTCGGTCATTCGATGGGGTATCTGCCGCCGCACCATTACGACCAGATTTTCACCGCGCACGGCGTCATCATGATTTTCTTCATGGCGATGCCGCTGATCACGGGATTGATGAATTACGTGGTGCCGCTACAGATCGGCGCGCGCGACGTAGCCTTTCCGTTCCTGAACAATTTCAGTTTCTGGATGACCGCCGGCGGCGCGGTGCTGGTCATGCTGTCGCTGTTCGTCGGGGAATTCGCCAGAACCGGCTGGCTGGCGTATCCACCGCTATCGGAACTGCTGCAAAGCCCGGACGTCGGCGTCGACTATTACATCTGGTCGCTGCAGGTCGCGGGGATCGGCACGCTGCTCTCGGGCATCAATCTTGCCGTCACCATCATCAAGATGCGCGCGCCCGGCATGACGATGATGCGCATGCCGGTGTTCACCTGGACCGCGCTGTGCACCAATGTCCTGATCATCGCCGCGTTCCCGGTGCTGACCGCCGTGCTCGCCCTGCTCGCGCTGGATCGTTATGCCGGCACCAACTTCTTCACGAATGACCTCGGCGGTAACGCCATGATGTACGTGAACCTGATCTGGATCTGGGGCCACCCAGAGGTCTACATCCTGGTGCTGCCGGCGTTTGGCGTGTATTCCGAAGTGATTTCCACGTTTTGCGGCAAGCGCCTGTTCGGCTACGCGTCGATGGTGTACGCGACGGTAGTTATCACCGTGCTGTCATACCTCGTGTGGTTGCATCACTTCTTCACGATGGGCTCGGGCGCCAGTGTCAATTCGTTCTTCGGCATCACGACGATGATCATCTCGATACCGACCGGCGCGAAGATCTTCAACTGGCTGTTCACGATGTATCGCGGCAGGGCCCGTTTCGAGGTACCGATGCTGTGGACGGTGGGCTTCATGGTGACCTTCGTGATCGGCGGCATGACCGGCGTGCTGATGGCGGTGCCGCCCGCCGACTTCGCGCTGCACAACAGCCTGTTCCTGGTGGCGCACTTCCACAACGTGATCATCGGCGGCGTGTTCTTCGGCATGATGGCCGGCATCAACTATTGGTTTCCCAAGGCGTTCGGTTACCGGCTCGACCCGTTCTGGGGCAGATGCTCGTTCTGGCTGTGGCTGGTCGGCTTCTACGTCGCATTCATGCCGCTGTACGTGCTCGGGCTGATGGGAGTGACGAGGCGCATGAGCCATTTCGACGATCCGTCGCTGCAAATCTGGTTCGAGATCGCCGCCATTGGTGCGCTGCTTATCGCGCTGGGCATTGCGTGCTTCCTGATCCAGCTCTATGTCAGCTACCGCCGCCGCGACAGCCTGCGCGACCTCACTGGCGACCCTTGGAACGGCCGCACGCTCGAGTGGTCAACCTCGTCACCACCGCCCGCCTATAACTTTGCCTTCACGCCACTGGTGCACGACAACGACGCGTGGTGGCAGATGAAAGAACACGGCTTCGAGCGCCCCGTGTCGGGCTTCCTGCCGATTCACATGCCCAAAAACACTGGTGCAGGCTTTATCCTCGCGGCACTCTCCACTATGTGCGGCTTCTTCCTCATCTGGCACATGTGGTTGCCGCTCATCGTCGCGTTCGTTGCGCTGCTGGCAGTCGCCATCGGCCATACCTTCAACTATCGCCGCGATTTCAACATCCCGGCCGAGCAGGTCGACCGCACGGAGGCAGAGCGCACGCGCCTGCTCGCCCAACATGTCTGACACAACCGCCCCGAACCCACCCCCGCTGACCGGCACCGGCCCCTTCTCGGGCAATGGCCGCCCGGACGGCCCGCCCGCCGGCCAACTGCAATTCCTGGTGCGCACCGCCCATCACTCGCCCAACGGCACCCTGCTCGGCTTCTGGCTGTACCTGATGAGCGACTGCCTGGTGTTCGCCTGCCTGTTCGCCGCCTACGGCGTGCTGGGTCGGCGCTACGCCGACGGGCCGACCGGCGCCGAAGTGTTCGAGCTGCCGCTGGTGGCACTCAACACCTCCTTGCTGCTGCTCTCCTCGATTACCTATGGCTTTGCCATGCTCGAAATGCAAAAGCGCCGCCCGCGCGCACTGCTCGGCTGGCTCGCGGTGACCGGCCTGTTGGGCGCGGCGTTCATCGGCGTGGAGCTGCACGAATTCGCCGGGCTGATTCACGACGGCGCCGGCCCTTGGCGCAGCGCGTTCCTCTCGTCATTCTTCGCGCTGGTGGGCACCCACGGGCTGCACGTGACGTGCGGCATCATCTGGATCATCACCATGATGACGCAGGTCGGCAAATACGGACTGAATGCAGCCAACCGGCGGCGCCTGGTGTGCCTGTCGATGTTTTGGCACTTTCTGGACGTGGTGTGGATCGGCGTGTTCACCTTTGTTTACCTGATGGGAGTGTTGCCATGAGCGCCCACGACACCGCGCTGGCCGATGGCGGCGCGCACGATCACGATGACGACGAGGAACTGCCGCACAGCACCTTCAGCGGCTACATGACCGGCTTTGTGCTGGCGGTCGCGCTCACCGCGCTGCCCTTCTGGATCGTGATGGGCTCGGTGTTCCATCGCTCGGGTGTGACCGCCGCGGCGATCCTGCTGATCGGCGCGGTGCAAATCGTCGTGCACATGATCTATTTCCTCCATATGGACGGCAAGGTACAGGGAGGTTGGAGCCTGCTGGCGCTGATCTTCACCATCGTGCTGGTGGCGATCGCGCTGTCCGGCTCGATCTGGGTGATGTACCACCTGAACGAAAACATGATGCCGGGTATGATGCAGACTATGCACAACCCTCCCTGAACGGCATATCTTGAGCAGCAATACCCCCTCCGAAGCACGGGGCGCGCGCATGCGCCCCTCGATCCCGCGCCTTGGCGTCATCCTGGTCCTTACGATCCTTCTCGTTTATGGCTTCGTGCGCCTCGGCACCTGGCAGGTCCACCGGCGTGCCTGGAAGCTCGATCTGATCCACCGCGTCGATACGCGCGTACACGCCACGCCGGTACCGGCGCCCGGGCCGGCGCAATGGCCGGAAGTCAGCGCCGCGCGCGACGAGTACCTGCATGTGACGGCAACCGGCACCTACCTGTACGACAAGGACACTCAAGTGCAGGCCGTCAGCGATCTGGGCAGCGGATTCTGGGTGCTTACACCGCTGCGCCAGAGCGACGGTGCACTGGTGCTGGTCAATCGCGGCTTCGTGCCGCCCGAATGGAAAGAGACACCCGCGACCGAGACGCCGGGGCCGGTCACGGTCACCGGTCTGGTACGCATGCCCGAGCCGGGCGGTGGCTTCCTGCACAAGAACGATCCGGCGCACAACCTGTGGTACTCGCGCGATGTGCAATCCATTGCCGCCGCGCGCGGCCTCGGCCCGGTGGCGCCCTATTTCATCGATGCCGACGGTCCGGGCGCCCCCCGCGCCGGCGCCACGCCCTCGCACTACCCGGTGGGCGGCCTGACGGTCATCAGCTTCCCCAACAATCACCTGATGTACTCGATCACCTGGTACGCGCTGGCGCTGATGTCGGCCGCGGCCGGCATCTTCGTGATACGTCTGGAATTGCGCGGGCGGCAAGCGAAATAAAGCCTCCTCCCGAGGACGCGGTAGAATCACCGTCATCGTCTCCCGCGGCACGACACTCTCCCCGATGAGCTTTTACCCCGAAGTGCTTCGCAACCGGCCGTACATGACGATCGGACTCGTCATCGGAATCGCGGCCGGCCTGCTGGTGCCAAACACCGTGCAGCCTACCGCGCGCGTGCTGATCGGCTGGGACGTCGCGGTTTGGGCGTACCTTGTCATGATCTGGGTCCACATGGCCTTTGCCAGCGAGCAAGCCGTTCGGGCCCACGCACAGCGAGAAGACGAGAATGCCGTCACCGTGCTGACGGTAATCTGCATAGCGACCGTTGCCAGCATCTTCGCGATCGTCTTCGAGCTTGGATCGACCAAAGACGTGGGTCTTGAAATCAAGGTGCTGCACTCGCTGCTGACCGGCCTGACCCTTTTCGGCGCCTGGTTTCTCATCCCGACCATCTTCACGCTGCACTACGCGCGCATCTACTACGGCTCGGCCTCGCAAGAGCCCGAACTCGGTTTTCCCGACCGCGCGCTCCAGCCGGATTACTGGGATTTCCTGTACTTCTCGTTCACGATCGCGGTGGCCTCGCAAACCGCCGACATCAGCCTGCGCGGACGCAGCGCGCGGCGAAGCGTGCTGGCGCAATCCGTCCTGTCCTTTTATTTCAACGTCGCGGTGCTGGGTTTGTGCGTGAATATCGCCGCCGGAATGCTGGGCAACTGAAAGGGGGCCGGCTCCGAATTTCGACGTCACGACACGCCACGCGCTCGCGACTTCGCTCCCGGGCCTTTGGTCGTCGCGGGCACCGGCGGATCGGCCCCCGTTCGGGGATGCCTGCCATGCCCATATCCGTCGCCCCCCCCGCACGGCCGAAAATGCTGCCCTGCGATCCCCCCTCGCCACGGTGCGGTTAACGGGTAAATACGCATTTTCGTCGTTTTGCTCATGCCACATACTAATTGCAGTATTTTTGAGCAGCGAGTTTTTCTCCATCGCCCCCCGGGTATAACGCAGTCGCTTTATGCTGGTAAAAATCGATCGCTTCCAAGATATCCACCTCCATGCATCGTCCGTTCGAGAGTGGAAGCAAATCTATAATCAGATAACGCCGGGAACGCTGCAAAGCTCCCTGGTGCAGGCGGTCGCCGGCCACCTCCATATCTTCCGGGAGCAAATCAATCAGCGAGTGGTCCAGCATGGCGAAGCGCCGCGCGGGTGCAAGGCCGGGAAGTAGACGACAAATGCATTTTCGTCCTGCGCGGCGGTCAGGAGTTTATGTTCCACATGCCGATGAGCATGGACATACTCGCCGTCACGTTTGACGTCGAGTATTTCGAGCGAGTCCTATCCGACTCGGGGCGTTCGGACACATTGCGCGCGTTGTTGAAGCAACCGGTGGTAAAGGTCTCGCCTCATCGCCTTGCCGAGAGCAAAGCGCGGTTATTGAGACTGTTTTATGGCTCGCTCATTAGCCCGGCAGCCGACGCCAGCGGCGGTCATTCAGAAGCGTGTATCGAGGGCGCCATGCTCGAAACCATGCTGAATCTGATTGCCGATCCCGAATGCGACAAGAATCAGTACAACGGCAGTTCGCCTTGCAGTTTTATCGTCGAGAAAATTCATCGCATGCTGTTGCTCGATAGCGGCAGCCCGCCCAGCGTGCAGGAGTTTTGCGACCGCCTGCGAGTAAGCCGCACCACGGTGCAAAAAAGCTTCCAGAACGTGACGCAGTCAACGCCAATCAACTACATACGATGCATCCGCCTCAATGGCGTTCGACGAGAGCTCATGTCGACAAGCGGGTCGGAGTTGTCGGTCGGCGACGCTGCGGCAAAGTGGGGCTTTTTTCACCTCAGTCACTTCGCCGCCGACTACCGGGATCTGTTCGACGAACTGCCGTCCCAGACCGCCCGCAAAAATGAGTTGCTCGTGACCGAGTGACGCGGATCGCCGTTGATCGGGCGTTTTTAAAGGCCCGGTAGCTCTGCGCAGTGCGATTCCTGCGTCATGACCGCGCGTCGCGGGCCAGTTCCCAAACATCGACGTGCGAGGAGCCTCCGTGTGACGGTGGCCCCTCGCACGGGGGCCCGGCGTGGCTCACCGCCCCCGTCGATGCTTCATTCCCCGCTGCCCCAAAACCATCACTGCTGAATCGGCCGGCCCAGCGCGTAGTAGAGACTCGGCGCCATGCGCTTCAATCGAAGCGCGGCGCAAAATCCCGCGACTCCGACTGCCAGAAGCATATACGGAAACATAACGACGATTTTTGAATCGGAACCGCTCAGCACCGCCAGATTGCGAATCACCAGCACCAGGCACGCCGCCAGCGCAACGATGCTGATCAACGGGGCAACCAGTCGCGGGCCAATACCCAGGCCATGCGAATCTCTCCAGAAAAAGGCGATGACCGACATCGCCACGAGGATTTGCACGGCAATGATTCCGACCGTGGCCAGCGCACTCATCCAGGAAAACACAATGGCGAACGGATCGAGGTGAAACACGGCGAATACGGCAATCGAAACGGTGGCAATGACGGTCTGCAGCTTGCCGGCCACGTGAGGACTGTGGAACTTGGGGTGCGTGCGGCTCAACCCGCGCCAGAGCACGCCCTCGCGACCCATCGCGTAAAAGTATCGCGTAATCGTGTTGTGAAAGGACAGAATTGCCGCGAACAGACTCGTAACGAGCAATACGTTCATCGTATCGGTCGCCACCGGCCCCAGCAATCGATCGCTTATGGCGAACCACAAATTGGCAGGGTCATGGGTCGCCTGCAGGGCGATGTTCCCCTCGCCCCAAGCTTCCACGATGGCCCATGCGGAAAACGCGTAAAAGACCATGATGAGAATGACGGCGAGATAGGTCGCGCGTGGAATGGTCCGGGTGGAATCACGCGCCTCTTCCGAGAAAATCGCGGTAGCCTCGAAGCCCATGTATGAGCCCAGCACGAACACCAGCGCCGTGCCGATACCGCGGCTGAAGACGGTCGTGGGCATAAACGGCGCCGCACCAAGACCGGCAGGGCCGCCACCGTGCAACACAATGGCAATGTCGAGCAGCAGCACGATCGCCACCTCGCAGAGCATCAGCATGCCCAATAGCTTGCCGCTGAATTCGATGTGCCGCGCGCCGCAGAAATGAACCACGGCAATGCAGCCGAGCACGAATACCCACCAGGGAATGTTCATGCCGTAATGCAGTTGAATGGCGTTGTTCAGAAAAAAACCGAGCCACGCGGCCGCCCGAAGCGGTGAACCGCAGCGCTGGAGAAGATCCGCTGGAGAAGATCATTTGGCCGCCTGGCTGTGAAACGCCGAACCCATTGCCAACGGCGCGCCGAAGGGCAAATCGGGAACGATCCGGCAAAATTCCGACAGCAAAAGAAAAACGGCTTAGAGATATATATCTCTAAGCCGTTGATCTCGAAGCGAATTAGGTGGCGCGGCTGGCAGGATTCGAACCCACGACCCCTTGGTTCGTAGCCAAGTACTCTATCCAACTGAGCTACAGCCGCGTCGTAGGAGCGAAATTATGCCCCGATTCCGTCTTTTCATGCAAGTACTTTTTGAATCTCATGGTCCAAACCGGCGGCGAAGGCCGGCCTGCCAAGCGAACGGCGAGCTCGTCGCTGCCGCCGGGGGGAACTCGAGTTAGAACGTTTACTCCATGCAAATCCGCCGCTTGGCGGCCTTTGGCGAGTGTGCAGCGCGTGTGGCGCAAGGTATCCTAGCGGGATTCCCAAGCGGCGCCACGCCGGCAGGCATAGCTGGCGGCATCGCTGACGATAATCCATATGGACGTAGAGGAGGAGTCTATGGAAAAGGTTTGGTTGAAGAGTTATCCGCCCGGGGTGCCCGCGGAAATCGACATGGACGAGTTTTCGTCGCTGGTCGACGTGTTCCACCAAAGCTGCGCCAAATTCCCGCAACGGCCAGCCTTTTGCAATCTCGGCACGACCCTCACTTATGCGCAACTGGACGCCCAAAGCCGCGCCTTCGCCGCATATCTGCAGTCGTTGCCCGGCCTGGCCAAGGGCGCGCGGGTGGCGATAATGATGCCGAATTTGCTGCAATATCCAGTCGCGCTGTTCGGGGTATTGCGCGCCGGCATGGTGGTGGTCAACGTGAATCCGCTCTATACGGCCCCGGAACTCGAGCATCAGCTGCAGGACGCTGGCGCCGAGGTGATCGTGGTGGTCGAGAATTTTGCCGCCACCTTGCAGCAGGTCGTGGCGCGCACGCCGGTCAAGCACGTGATCACGACGCAGATCGGCGACATGGTGAGCGCGCCCAAACGCTGGATCGTCAATTTCGTCGTCAAACGGGTCAAGAAAATGGTGCCCGCCTGGCATATCGGCCATGCGGTGCCATTCAACACGGCACTGGCCAAAGGCGCGCATCTCGCGCTTAACGAACCGGCCCTCACGCACGACGACATTGCCTTCATTCAATATACCGGCGGCACGACCGGTGTGGCCAAGGGCGCCGTGCTGAGCCACGGCAACATGATCGCCAACCTGCAACAGGCGCATGCCTGGGTCGGCAATGGGCTCGAGCTCGGCAAGGAAGCCATCGTCACGGCACTGCCGCTCTATCACATCTTCTGCCTGACGGCGAACTGCCTGGTGTTCATGAAGCTGGGCGGCCTGAACCTGCTGATCACCAACCCACGCGACATGCGCGGCTTCGTTGCCGAACTCAAGCACTGGCATTTCACCGCGATGACGGGCGTCAACACGCTTTTCAACGGCTTGCTGCATACCCCCGGGTTCGAGGCGCTCGACTTCAGTGCGATGAAGTTTGCATTGGGCGGTGGCGCGGCCGTGCAGCGCGCGGTGGCCGACCGCTGGCAACAAGTGACCGGTCATCCGCTGATCGAAGCCTATGGCCTGACCGAGGCATCGCCGGCGGTCTGCATCAACCCGGTCGGCAGCCAGTACAACGGCACCATCGGACTGCCGATTCCCTCGACCGAGATCAGCATCCGCAACGACGCCAACCAGGAACTCGGGATCGGCCAGGAGGGCGAGCTGTGCGTGCGCGGGCCGCAAGTCATGAAAAGCTACTGGCACCGTCCAGACGAGACCGCCCAGGTGCTCAGCGCCGACGGCTGGTTGCGCACGGGTGACATCGCGGTGGTCGACGAACAGGGCTATGTGCGCATCACCGACCGCAAGAAGGACATGATCATCGTGTCGGGCTTCAACGTCTACCCGAACGAGGTCGAGGGCGTGGTGGCGGCGTGCCCAGGCGTGCTGGAGTGCGCGGTGGTGGGCGTGCCCGACGAGCGCAGCGGCGAGGCGGTCAAGGTCGTGGTGGTCAAGAAATCGCCCGAGCTGACCGAGCAGGCCGTGATCGATTATTGCCGCGCGAATCTCACCGGGTACAAGATTCCCCGGATCGTCGAGTTCCGCACCGAGCTGCCCAAGACGCCCGTGGGTAAAGTGCTGCGCCGCGAACTGCGCTAGTGTTCTGTCCCAGAAATAATTTTACATAGTCGAGCTACTTTTTTGAGAATGGAATCGGCGGTCGCGGCCCATACGAACGGCCGCTTGTGCCGGTTGTACTGCTCGGTAAAGCGCT
>NZ_SCSK01000024.1 GCF_004297875.1 Pandoraea sp.
GCCAGTGGCCGAGCGGGGCAACCCATCGATCCACACACTAGGCCGGATACAAGGCAGCAGCCGACTTCTTCACAACACGATGCGGGTTACTACCTATCGCCGGGAGGCATCCATACAAGACGACATGAGTAATGCCTTGGCCGGAGAGCACATCGACGGCGAGCCCGGTGTCAGCCGCATGGAAGACCCGCTCGCTCGCGGCGCGCACCTGCTCTTTAGAATCGAAAACGTACCCTTTACCCGGTGGCACACCAAAGCCCGCGTGATCATGGGCAGCGCGACATTCTTCGATGCATTCGATGCGCTGTCGCTCGCTTTCGCCATGCCGGTGCTGGTTGGTCTGTGGCATCTCAGTGCCAAGGAAATCGGCGTGCTGATTGCGGCCGGCTATCTTGGCCAGTTGATCGGCGCCCTGGTATTCGGCTGGTGCGCGGAGCACTTCGGCCGGGTGCGTAGCGCGGCGGTGGCGGTTGGGCTGATGTCGGTGATGGGCGTGGCCTGCGCGTTCACCGGCAATTTTCATATGCTTTTCCTGGCCCGCTTCGTGCAAGGCATCGGCGTGGGCGGCGAAGTCCCCGTCGCGGCGGCCTATATCAGCGAGCTGTCGCAGGCGCATGGCCGCGGCCGGTTCTTCGTGCTCTACGAGCTGATCTTCCCGCTGGGGTTACTTGGCGCGGCGCAAGCCGGCGCGTTCGTCGTGCCGCGTTTCGGCTGGGAATGCATGTTCCTGGTCGGAGCGATCCCGGGCCTGCTGGTGGCGCTGCTGATTGCCCGTTTGCCCGAATCGCCGCGTTGGCTGGTCGGCAAGAATCGCTGCGACGAAGCCGAGCGGATCATCGAAGGAATCGAAGCCAGCACGCCCAGGCGAGATCTCGATGCCGTGCGCGACCGAAGCGAGATCGAAGCCCGTTTGGCCTCGCTGCGCCAGGGCGCCCGCCGGCATGGCAAGGCCACCTGGAAGGAGCTGTTCTCGCCGGTGTATCGAGGCCGCACGTTGGGTGTATGGGTGCTTTGGGCTGCCGCGTATTTTGTTGCGAATGGCATCAATAACTGGCTGCCGAGCCTGTACAAGACGGTCTACCATCTGCCGCTGCAAGAGTCCCTGAGGCTGGCGTCGATGTCGAACGTGTTGAGTGTGCTCGCGGTGCTCGGATGCGCATTTCTGATCGACCGCGTCGGGCGCAGGCGCTGGGCCATGGCCTGCTTCCTGATCAGCGGCGCGCTGCTGCTGGGGCTCGGCGCACTCGCCACGGGCAGCCCGTGGTCGCTGATGGTGCTGGGCTCGTCCGCCTATGCTGTTATGGGCACTGTCACCGTCATGCTGTATCTCTATACGCCGGAAATTTACCCTACGCGCATGCGTGCGATCGGCACCGGGGTGGCGACGTCGTGGCTTCGTGCGGCGTCGGCAGCCGCTCCGGCCATCGTGGGTATCGTTCTGACCGGGTACGGGATCGGCGCGGTGTTTCTGATGTTCGCCCTGGCGACCATGGTCGGCCTTGGCGCGGCGTCGCGCATGATCGAGACGACCAATCGCGCGCTGGAAGAAATCTCGCCTTGAGATCAACTCGTCGCGGCGAGCACGGACTGGCCGACGATTGACGTCGTGGATGTTCAACGAAAGAGCCATCACTTGGCGCGGCGAGGTGCCGCGACCCGTGATGGCTCGATGTTTTTTTACGTGACTGTATCTGGATTGATGCCCGGCCGGGGATTGCCGGTGAAGTGCTGCGGGAGGGCGGCGAGTGAGCCGGAGCGGGTGGTGAAGGGGCGGCAGCGCGGCAGCGCGAGCCGCCCCTTGTTGCGAGCACGAGCTCTAGAACCGGTGACGCATTCCGATGCCATAGGTGCTGCCGGACGGGTTCGATGCCAGCTTGTCATACGAATAGGCGGCGTAGACGTCGGTACGCTTGGAGAAGAAATAATCGTAGGCAATCGATGTCGTGTCGCGCACGGTATTTTTCTGCCGGGGGCCGCTTTGCTTGGTGAGAGCCCACTCCGCCAGCACGGATGCCCGCGGGGAAACCGGGACCGAGACGCCTAGCTCGTAAGTGTGAGAGCCGATGCCGAGTGTCGTCGTATTGGTCGTCTGGAGCGCGCCGTAGAATTTTGCGAAACGGGTCTGGTACGTGGCGCCTCCCAGGTAGAGGTACTGCTGCTGCGCCGGGGCGATCGCCGCGGCCCGCACGCGCTGCGCGGACAAAGCGACCAGCAGCGGCCCGTTCTTATAGGTGAGATGCAGGCCGAGATTGTCGCGGCCCTGATGTCCGGTGACATCGCTCACGCCATATTGCACGTTACCGGTGAGGCCGGCAAAGGAAGGAGAGGTATACCCGATCGTGTTGGACCAGACGGTGTCGCCGATGGCCGTGCCGTTGTAGGCCGCCATATACGATTGCACGATAAGCGGCGAGAACACGACCGACGGACCAAACGGATTGAGCAGTATCTGGTGCAGGTAGGTGCCGGTCGTCTGTTGGCCGACCTTGAGCGTCCCGTACGCGACGGAGGACAATCCCACGTATGCGTTGCGGGCGAAGAATCCGTCGGAGGGATTGCGTCCCATTTGGCCGGTGTTTGGCCTGAAGAAGCTCTCCAGCGCAAAAATGACCGCGGTGCCGTTACCGAGGTCCTCGCGCCCGCGCATGCCCCAATATGAAGTGGTCAAGCCGCCGCCACCCTGCTGGACCATGCCATGCGGTGTGGTGCTGAGTTTCGACTGATCGACGTAGACGCCGATCAGTCCATACAGCTGAACCGACGAGGATGAGTCGGCAAGCGGCGACGCCGCCTTGGCCGAGCCGTTGCACAGGACCAAGGAAGCCGCCGCGAGGCAACTCATGGCGAGGACGCTTCTGGATTTAAGGCGCTTGCTGGCAAGCATGGGGTTGTCTCCTTGAAATTGTTTTGGGGCACGCCGAGCCTGGGGTATGTGCCGCGCTACCCTGTGGCGCATGCCGCGGCGCATCGATGCCGCACCGGGCGCGAGGGTCGTATTGCCTTGCGACGCGCCATGAAGAGCCCGTCAAAGAGCGCGCACATGGCGTACCCGCATCCCTCGCCGAAGCCAGTGTATGTAACGCTGAGTTATGCGGATAGACTGAAGGGAGCGAATTCAGATATGCTCGATTTGAGATATCAATGGAGGCGACATGAATCGCGAGATATTCAAGCTTTTCGTCGAAGTCGCGGAATTGGGGAGCATCAGCCGCGTTGCAGCGTTGCGCCAGACGGTGCAATCGCATGTCAGCCGGCAGATCGCCGAGTTCGAGCGCGAGTGCGGTGGCCGGCTGTTCGAGCGCACCGGGCGGGGCGTGACGCTGACCGGTTTCGGCGAGCGAATCATTCCGCGGGTGCGCGCCTGGCTGGCGGATACCGATCAACTGCTCAATGACATTCGAACCTCCTCGGGCATTCCGGTCGGCGAGGTGCGCATCGGGATTCTGCAATCGACTGCCCATCCCCTGATCACGACGCTATGCGAGCGTCTGGCGGCCGCTTATCCGGATATTCGCTTGAACATTCGCGAAAGCCAGCTCGGCGAGGTTGAAACGTGGCTCGACACCGGGCGGGTCGATCTGGCGATACTCTTTCACGCCGAGCGGGCGATGACCACCGAACGCCTGGCGACGCTGGCGACCATCAACACCTATCTGGTCGGCGCCCCCGATGCGCCGCTGACGCAACACGAGAGCGTCGATTTTCGAAAGCTTCAGAATGCGCCGCTGGTATTGCCCGGGCGCCCCAACCGATTGCGTGACATGCTCGACGACGAGGCGCGACGGGCGGGCATCGTGTTGCGTACGATCTTCGATGCCGATTCCCTGGCGGTGCAGCGCGAGGTGGCTGCCAGCGGTCGCGCCTACGCGGTGCTGGGCCCGTGGGCGATTGCGCAGGACATCCGTGCCGGTCGCCTGCGCGCGGCGCGCATCGTGCGGCCTGGCATTACGCGTTTCGTGACGCTGGCCAGTGCCCGGCAAGGCTCGATGACGCCGGCGCTGCGCATCGTCATCGAGTTGCTGAAACAAATTTCCGCCGAACTGATCGAGTCGGGGCAATATCTGGGCCTGCCTCAGGCGCCTCTTGCCGTCGATCCAAAGCCGAAGAGCCGTGCCGCGGAAGGCGCGGACCGAGCCTCGTCCAGGCGCATGGGAGCGAGCGAGAAAGGTGCGCGGCGACGCCTTGTGCCAACCGATGCGAACGACAAATGACGGGAACCTGGCCGAGGCGGATTGGCTGGCGGCGGGAGGGTGTCTTTGCTCGCCGTTGCGAACGGCTCGCCGTCTAGAGGCATCGGCCGATCAGCGGTTGTCGCGAACCCCATTCTCCCGCGCCTCGCCGAACACCGGCAGACGCCAGCCGAAATAGAGCGAGGCGAGCCGCGCCGTCACGCAGGCGAGCGTCGCGAGCCAGGGCGTCCAGGCATTGCTCCAGCCGGCGTAGTAAAGGCCGACCTGGGTCACCGCGCCGAGCAGGGCGGCCGAGGCGTAGATCTCGCGCTCGAGGATGGCGGGCACGCGCGAGAGCATGACGTCGCGCATCACGCCGCCGCCGACCGCGCTGACGATGCCCAGCAGGATTGCCAGTTCCGCGCTGTGTCCGTAGGTGAGCGCCTTTTGCGCGCCCGACACGGCAAACAGGCCGAGCCCGATCGCGTCGAAAAGCAGCACCGAATGGCGCAGGCGCCGGATTTTCGGATACGCCAGGATGGTGAGCGCGGCGGCGCACAGCGAGGCGGCCAGGTAGCGCCAGTTCGACAGGCCCGCCGGCGGCACGGCACCGATGCAGACGTCGCGCACGATGCCGCCGCCGCAGGCCACGGTGAAGGCGACGGCCGCGATGCCGAACAGATCGAGTCGTCTTTGGCGGGCCGCGACGGCACCGCTGATGGCGAACGCGAAGGTGCCCACCAGATCGAGGACGGTGTACACCACATGGGAATTGACGACGTGGGGGGGCACGATGATCTGTCTGATAGTGAAGGCTGGCCAGACGCCGGCCAGATGGCGCTGGGAGCGAATATACACCGGTTGGCCGGAAAATTCGCTGGTATGATCGAAGCGATCAAGCCGGAGGAAAGCACCATGCAACCGCAACCGTTAAGAATCGATTTTGTCTCGGATATTGCCTGTCCATGGTGCGCGGTCGGGCTGTCGTCGCTGCGGCTTGCGCTGGCCCGTCTCGAAAACGAGGTCGAGCCCGAGATCGTGGTGCACCCATTCGAGCTGAATCCGGACATGGCCGCCGGCGGCGAGAACACCGTCAAGTATCTCAGCAGGAAGTATGGCCGCACGCCGGAGCAGGTGGCCCAGACGCAAGCGATGATCCGCGAGCGCGGCGCGAGTGTCGACTTCACGTTCGGCCCGCGCACCCGCGTCTACAACACGTTCGACGCGCATCGCCTGATGCATTGGGCGGGTCTCCAGGGCGAGCAGTTGCCGCTCAAGCTCGCGCTGCTGCGCGCCTATCATTCGGACGACAAGGATGTCAGCAACCACGACGTCCTGGTCGAGGTCGCGGAATCCGTCGGGCTCGACCCGGTCGAGGCGCGCGCCGTGCTGCAGCGTGGCGACTACGCCGAGCAGGTACGCGCCGAGGAGCGGGACTACCAAGCCAAGGGCATCCATTCGGTGCCGACCATCATCTTCAATCGCCGCTACGTACTGACCGGCGGCCAGCCGGTGGAGACCTTCGAACAGGTGATTCGCGAGGTGCTGGCGGCGGAGTAGGGCGCCACGCTCCCTGAAAGCAAAAAGCCCAACCTGGCGGTTGGGCTTTTTTGCGTGTGTCTCATATAACGAGTGAGGCACGCTGGCAAGCGCCGGATTTGCATTATCGGGGGCTGCGAGCGATCAACTGAATAGTCCGATATTCCGGGCAAAGCGGAAAGAGGGTGAACTATCGCGCACAGGCCATATCTGGCATTTCTCAATCAGTCGCGTGCCCATGGGAGAGTTTTGCCAGCGGCGAGGACGCCGAGGTTGTCGATTACCAGGATTATCAGTAGGGAACAGAATATGGCGCGCATGTACCATCCGCCGCACCCCGGCGACGCACTCAAGGAAGATGTATTGCCGGCCTTGGATCTGAGTGTGACCGAAGCCGCCGAGCAATTGGGGGTGTCGCGTGTGGCACTTTCGAGGGTAATTGACGGGCGGGCTGCGATTAGTGCCGATATGGCAATTCGTTTGGCCCAATGGCTGGGCGGCAGCCCGGAAATCTGGCTGCGGCAGCAGCTTCAATATGACTTATGGCATGCGGAGAAAAAAAGCACGCTCAAAGTCAAACCGGCAAAGCGGTTGAACGTCTAGCAGTGGCCGAGGATTCTGGCTTGGGCGATCCAAGAACCCGGTTATCAGTGCCTACTTGCAAGCGTTATTGCTTACCGGCACACGCCGCGAGGAAATGGCGGCGCTCAAGTGTGCCGGTGTGGATTTTCAATGGCGAAGCCTGCGTGTGGCTGACAAGGTGGAAACGGTGACGGACCGAGTTATTCCGCTGACAACTTATCCTGCCTCCTTGCTGGCCGCGTTACCGCGCCGCAATGAATGGGTGTTCAGCAGTCCGGCCGCCGCCGATGGCAAGATTGCCGAGCCGCGCATTGCGCACAATCAGGTGCTAGCCGCTGCCGGATTGCCTCATGTGACGCTGCATGGCCTGCGCCGGTCATTCGGCACGCTTTCTGAGTGGTGCGAGGTGCCTGTGGGCGTGGTGGCGCAAATTATGGGGCACACCGCGAGCGCACTTGCCGAGAAGCATTATCGCCGCCGTCCGCTGGACCTGCTGCGAAACTGGCACGACAAGATTGAGACGTGGATGCTGGAGCAGGCGGGCATCGACTTTAAGCCTGAGCAGGCGCCTTGCGGGTAGTGGCGCAGTGATTTACGAATATAGCAAAAAAGCGATAAAATAATGGCATGGCACGTAGAGTTAATACCTGACGCTGAAGCCGAATTGCTGGTGCTGCCGCCCGATATGCGCGCCCGCTTTCTGCACATCGCGGAAATGCTGGCGGAATTTGGTCCGCAGCGCGTCGGAATGCCGCACGTGCGCCCGTTGGATGGAAAGTTGTGGGAAATCCGCATGACGGGCCGGGATGGCATCGCGCGGGCGATATACGTTACACGGACCGGGCAGCGTCTGGTTGTGCTGCACGTGTTCGTGAAGAAGACGCAGAAGACGCCGCGCCGGGCCATCGAGACAGCTCTCGCCAGAATGAAAGAGGATTGAACGATGACTGACCTTGCCACCCTGAAAAAACGCCTGCTGGCGGACCCCAAAACCAAGGCTGAATACGACGCCCAAGCGCCGGAGTTTGCCATTGCACGAGAACTCATTGCAGCGCGTGTTCGAGCCGGGCTGACTCAAGATGAGTTGGCAGAACGGATGCATACGACCCAATCGACGATTGCCAGAATGGAGAGTGGCCGTTCGTTGCCTTCGATGCGTACACTTGCCCGATATGCCGAGGCAACTGGAAGCCGCGCTGTGGTGCGTCTTGAGGCCGTATAGAGCATGACCGTTGCCTGACGGTATCAGGCGGAGCGGCGGCGCGGGTGTTGCAGCACTTCGCGCCGCCTGGCCATAAGCCAAGCTAGAAAGGAGCTTGAATCTTGGCTAAGACCAATTCTACGCCGGTCCCTACCCCAAAATCGTTTCCTCAAGACCGCGCGAGCGAGCTTGCATTAAAGCTTGATGCGCTACTTTTTCAGACTTACGGCGACAGTGGCGAGGCTTTTCGCAACACCCATGAAACGCTGGGACTGCTACATGTGGGCTTGTGTTGGTATCGCTGCAGAACTGCGAGCGCTAATTAACGGCGAAAGTTCTGAGGTGCTTCATGGATATGAGGCCTACCGTGACCGGTTGGTACTAGTGAAGGACGCAGGTCAGCGTTACTCGGGGTCATCGGATACGTCTGCGCCCGCACTCTAAGCTGGATTATCAGTGGATTTGCTAAATCGCCTATGTAGGCCTGCAGTTTCTCCAATCCGGTTGCACAGTAGTTACACTGTTGCCAGAAACGACAAAGGGTTACGCGCATGATTGCGGTAACCCTTTGATTTTATTGGTGCCGGAAAGAGGAGTCGAACCCCCGACCTTCGCATTACGAATGCGCTGCTCTACCGACTGAGCTATTCCGGCGAAGCCTCGGATTTTAACAAAACCAGAGGTGATTTGTCACTAGCCTGACGCAATATTTTTCCCGGCAGCGGTGCGCATGGCGTCGCCGAAGCGGGGCCGACGCCAGGCCGGCTCAATCCTGCTGGTGATAGCCGGTCACGCGCTCGACTTCGTTTTTCGAGCCGAGGAACACGGCCACGCGCTCGTGCAGGCTGGTGGGCTGAACTTCGAGCATGCGTTGCGCGCCATTGGTGGCCGCGCCGCCGGCCTGCTCGACCAGGAAGCTCATCGGGTTGGCTTCGTACATCAGGCGCAGCTTGCCGGGCTTGCTGGGATCGCGCGCGTCGGCCGGGTACATGAAGATGCCGCCGCGCGTGAGAATGCGATGCACGTCGGCCACCATCGAGGCGATCCAGCGCATGTTGAAGTCCTTGCCGCGCGGGCCTTCCGCGCCCAGCAGCAGTTCGTCGACGTAGCGCTTGACGGGCGGGTACCAATGCCGCGAATTCGAGGCGTTGATGGCGAATTCCTTGGTGTCTTCCGGGATGCGCATGTTTTCCTGGGTCAGCACCCAGGAGCCCATCTCGCGGTCCAGCGTGAAGCAGTGCACGCCGTGGCCGGTGCTCAGCACCAGCACGGTTTGCGGGCCGTAGACCGCATAGCCGGCCGCGACTTGCCGGGTGCCGGGCTGCAGGAAGTCCTGCTCGGTGGCCTCGCACACGCCGTCGGGGCAGCGCAGTACCGAGAAGATGGTGCCGATCGAGACGTTGACGTCGATGTTCGACGAGCCGTCGAGCGGATCGAACAGCAGCAGGTATTCGCCTTTCGGGTAGCGATTGGGGATGTGGTGGACCTGCTCCATTTCCTCCGACGCCATGGCGGCGAGGTGGCCGCCCCATTCGTTGGCTTCGAGCAGGATCTCGTTGGAGATCACGTCGAGCTTTTTCTGGATCTCGCCTTGCACGTTTTCGCTGCCGGCGCTGCCCAGCACGCCGCCGAGCGCGCCTTTGGAGACGTTGTAGCCGATGGTCTTGCAGGCGCGCGAGACGATTTCGATGAGCAGGCGCAATTCGGCGGGGATGTTGCCGAACTCGCGTTGCTGCTCGATCAGGTATTGGGTGAGGGTTTTACGGCGCATGACTGCACTCCAGGGCAAAAGACTTGGGTTGCCGCAATTTTACCCGCCCGGGACGCGCTCATGCGCCTTTTTACTTTTGCCGGCTCAGTCCAGGCCGTCGAACGAGGCGTCGTCCGGGCCGATGCGCGACGGCGTGCGCCAGGTGACGTCGCGCATCGCGTGCTGTACCTGGTTTTCCACGCCCATGAGCACGGCGAAGATCGCCATGCGGATCGGAATGCCGTTGTCGGTCTGGCGGAAGATCGCCAGGCGCGGGTCGTGGTTCAGGTCGGTCGACAAATCGTTGGCGCCCGGCCGGCTGTCGCGCGGCAACGGATGCATGATGATCGTGCCGGCATCGCACACGCGATTGATCAGCGCCTGGGAGACCTGGAATTCCGGCGTGTAGCCCTCGATCGCCTCGTTGGCGAAACGCTCCTTCTGGATGCGCGTGGCGTACACCACGTCGGCGCCGCGCAAGCCTTCCTCGAGCGATTGCGATTGCTCGACCACGTGGCCGCCGCGCTCGACCTGGTCGATGATATAGGCGGGCATTTCCAGCGACACGGGGGAGATCAGGGTGAATTTCAGGCCGCGATACAGCGCCAGCAGCTTGATCAGCGAATGCACCGTGCGGCCATAGCGCAGGTCGCCGACCATTGCCACGTGGGCGCCGTCGACCAGCTTGCCCAGCCGCGAGAATTCGCGCTGGATCGTGTAGAGGTCGAGCATCGCCTGGCTCGGATGCTCGCCCGGGCCGTCGCCGCCGTTGATCACCGGAATGTTGGTGGCGCGCGCGAATTCGGCCACCGAGCCCTGTTCGGGGTGCCGCACCACCAGGGCGTCGACGTAGCCGCTCATGACCCGGCTGGTGTCGTAGATCGATTCGCCCTTGGCCATCGACGAGAAGGTGAAGCCGGTGGTGTCGCACACCGAGCCGCCCAGCCGGCAGAATGCCGCGCCGAAGCTCACGCGGGTGCGGGTGCTGGCCTCGAAGAACAGGTTGCCCAGCACCGCGCCTTCGAGCACGCGCGAAATTTTCTGGCGGCGTGCGATCGGCTGCATGATATCGGCGATGCGGAACAGGTCTTCGAGCGATTCGCGGCTGAATTGGTCGACCGACAGCAACTGCGGCTTGCCTTCGACGGCGATGCGCTCGCGCAACGACGTATGTACGCTTTGCGTATCGCCGCCGGCCGGCGCCTCGCGCTGCACGATTTCATCGACGAATTTCTCGACGATACCCGGCATGCTGCGAAATTCGCTCGAATCTTCCGGCAAAAGCCAGGTGTCGAGCGCCCGGCGGCGCACGCCGATACGGTCGGCGAAGCTGTCTCGGGTCATGTTGAGGCGGCGCATGGCGTCGCGCAGGAAGGTTTGTTGAGCGCTCATCATGACCCTTTCTGTTGTATTTGTACGCGATGCGTATAGTACGGCGACGTCTCGTGTTTGTCCACGAATTTCAGCGCCGCTCGCACCTACAGCAACTCGATCTCCGGAAAGTTCATCAGGCTGGTCTCGCGCATCACCGCGACGAATTCGCCGATGTACGGCTTGCCGCTCAGGGCGGGCAGGGTCGCGGCATAGAGCTTGCCGGTGAGGCCGGCGCGGGTAATCGGCCGGGCGGTGACGTAGCGGCGCTCCAGATAGCCGCTCACGGCCCACAGCGGCAGCGCCGCCAGGCCGCGGCGGCTCGCCACCAATTGCAGGATGGCGACCGTCAATTCGGTGGTGCGGCGTGCCGGTTCGATGCCGGCCGGGATCAACACCTGCCGCATCAGGTCGAGCATATCGTCCGGCACCGGATAGGTGATGAGCGTCTCGGCGCGGAAGTCCTCGGCGTCGAGGAACGGCTTGGCGCACAGCGGATGGTCGTTGGCCAGCAACGCCACCATCTGGAAGCTGAACAGCGGGTGATGGTCGACCGCCTCGTCGGGGTCGTATTCGGAGACGATCGCCAGGTCGGCGCGGTCCTGGTGCAGCAGGCCGATCGGGTCGGCGTGAAAGCCCGAAACGATGTCGAGCTCGATCTCCGGCCAGCGCGCGCGAAAGACGTCCATTGCCGGCATCAGCCAGTCGAAGCAGGTATGGCATTCGACGGCGATGCGCAGCGTGCCGCGTGTGCCTTGCGCGAGGCGCACCAGGTCGCGCCCGGCGGCTTCGACCGACGGCACCACCTGCTCGGCCAGTTCGAGCAGCCGCTTGCCGGCCGGCGTGAAGCTGGGCGGCGCCGATTTGCGCACGAACAGCGGCAGGCCGTAAAAGTCTTCGAGCGCCTTGATCTGGTGCGACAACGCCGATTGCGTCAGATGCAGCCACTGGGCTGCACGCGAGACGTTGCCAGTGTCGCGCAAGGCCAGCAGGGTCTGCAGATGGCGGAGTTCGATGGGTGTTCTTGTCATGAAAATAATTAATGATTATCAGAAATAACTTTCGTTTGAATAATAAATGAGCGAGGCGGATACTGCCAGCAGACTTTCAATGGCAGAGGAATGGCAATGGCTGGAGCACACGTATTGGGTTTGCCGCGCATCGGCGCGCACCGCGAGCTGAAATTCGCGCTGGAAAAATTCTGGCGCAAGGAAATCGACGAGACGGCATTGACGCACACCGGCCGCGCACTGCGCCACGCCAATTGGCAGGCGCAGCGCGAGGCGGGCGCCGCAGCGGGGCTCGGCGGCCTGGATAGCGTGACGGTGGGCGATTTTGCCTGGTACGACCACGTGCTGAACACGCTCGCGCATGTCGGCGGGCTGCCGGCACGCTTCGGCTTCGACGCCCGTGATCTCGATCTGGACGCCTACTTCGCCATGGCGCGCGGCAACGCCGCCCAGCCGGCGTTGGAAATGACGAAGTGGTTCGATACCAATTATCACTACCTGGTGCCGGAATATAGTCCGGCAACGACCTTCGGGGAGGGCGTGAATTGGCTGTTCGACGAGGTGGCCGAGGCGCAGGCGCTCGGTCATCCGGTCAAGGCGGTGCTGGTCGGCCCGCTCACGCTGCTGTATCTGGGCAAGGAGAAGGACGGCCTGGCCGATCGCCTGACGCTCCTGCCGGCTCTGCTGGCGCAGTATGAGCGCCTGTTGGCGCGGCTCCGTGCGCAGGGCGTGGCGTGGGTGCAGATCGACGAGCCGTTGTTTGCACTCGATTTGCCTGCCGCCTGGCTGGCCGCGGCCGCGCCGGCCTATCGCCGGCTGGCGCCGCTCGCGCCGCGCATTTTGCTGACCACATATTTCGGCGACGTCAGCGAGCATGCGGCCTTGCTCAAGGCCCTGCCGGTGGCCGGCCTGCACCTCGACCTGGCCCGCGCACCGCAGCAGCTCGCCACGTTTGTCGATGGCTACCCGGCCGACAAGGTGCTCTCATGCGGCGTGGTCGACGGGCGCAACGTATGGCGGCACGATCTGGCCGGCTCGCTCGCGTTGCTCGCGCCCGCGCACGCGGCGCTGGGCGATCGGCTCTGGGTGGGCTCGAGCTGCTCGCTGCTGCATGCGCCGGTCGATGCGCGCCTGGAGACCCAACTGGACGACGAGCTGCGCGCGTGGCTGGCGTTCGGTCGCCAAAAGCTCGACGAGATTGCGGTGCTGCGCCGGGCGCTCACGGATGGCGTGGCATCGGTGCAGGCCGCATTCGACGATACCGCCCGGGCGCTGGCGGCGCGCCGCAGCTCGCCGCGCATTCACAATCCGGTCGTGCGCCGCAAGCTCGACGGTCTGAGCGAGGCCGATGCGCGCCGCCGCAGCGACTACGCGACGCGCATCGCCGCGCAACAGGCGTGGCTCAAGCTGCCGCTGCTGCCGACCACCACCATCGGCTCGTTCCCGCAAACCGCCGAGATTCGCGCCGCGCGCGCCGGCTTCAAGCGCAAGCAGTTGACGCATCTCGATTATCTGGAAGCGATGCGCGCGCAGATTCGCCTGGCGATCGAAAAGCAGGAATCCTATGGACTGGACGTGCTCGTGCACGGCGAGGCCGAGCGCAACGATATGGTCGAGTATTTCGGCGAACTGCTGTGGGGCTATGCGATCACCGAGAACGGCTGGGTGCAAAGCTACGGTTCGCGCTGCGTCAAGCCGCCGGTGATCTACGGCGATGTGTACCTGCCCGAACCGATGACGGTGACCTGGAGCGCCTATGCGCAAAGCCTGACGAGCAAACCGGTCAAGGGAATGCTGACCGGGCCGGTGACGATGCTGCAGTGGGCCTTCGTGCGCGACGATCAGCCGCGCGAGCGCACCGCTTTGCAGATCGCGCTGGCGCTGCGCGACGAGGTGCTCGCCCTGGAAAAAGCCGGCGTGCGGGTGATCCAGATCGACGAGCCGGCACTGCGCGAAGGCCTGCCGCTGCGCCGGCGCGACTGGGCGGAATATCTCGACTGGGCGGTGCGGGCTTTCAAGGTAGCCTCATGCGCGGTGGCCGACGATACGCAAATTCACACGCATATGTGCTACTCGGAGTTTCACGACATTCTGCCGTCGATCGCGGCGCTCGATGCCGACGTGATCTCGATCGAGACCACGCGCTCCGACATGGAACTGCTCGATGCCTTCGAGGCGTTCGACTATCCGAATGAAATCGGCCCAGGCGTGTATGACATTCACTCGCCGCGCGTGCCCGCGCAGGCCGAGATGGAGCGCTTGATCGAGGCTGCGCTGGCGCGTATTCCGGCCCAGCGGCTGTGGGTGAATCCCGATTGCGGGCTGAAGACGCGCGATTGGGCCCAGGTCGACCCGGCGCTCACCGCGATGGTCGCGGCGGCTCAGGCGGTGCGGGCCAGGCTGCCGGACCACGGCGGCGCGGGCCTTGCGGCCCGCCTGGCCGCGCTGCCTGCTAGGGGTGCATCAGCGGGAATATCACCAGTCCGATGATGGCGGCGGCAACCACCACGACCGGCTCGGGCAGTTTCTTGAAACGCCAGAGCATGCCGATGGTGATCAGCGCCAGCGCAACGGTCGGCAGGTCGACGATGGATCGTTTGGCGATGACGATGACCGAGCCGGTAATCGCTCCGACAGCCGCTGCCGTGATGCCGTCGACGAACGCCCGCACGCCCGGCAGTTTCCCGTACTTCTTGAAGTAGGGCGCGGGTATCACGGTAAACAGGTAGCACGGTAGAAAGGTCCCGAGCGAGGCAACGCAGGCCCCGGGCAGGCCGGCGATCAGGTAGCCGATGAAGCCGACGGTGATGACCACCGGTCCTGGCGTGATCATCGCGACGGCCACCGCGTCGACGAATTGCTTGTCGTTGAGCCAGTGGTGCTCGGTCACGACGCCACCGTAGAGGAACGGCACAATGGCAAGGCCGGACCCGAACACAAAGGCGCCGGCCTTGATAAAAAAAGCGCCCAGCTGACCAAGCAGCGGCAAGCCAAGATCGCCGGGCAGGCCGCTGGCCAGCGGCAGGTGCGTCGCCGCCAGCGCATTCAGGCCGCTATGACCGAGCCACTTCGGAGGTGCGCGCCATAGCCATCCGACCAGCCCGGCCGCAATGAAGAGCCAGGCGATCTCGGATTCCGTTGCGACCGTGACCGCAGCCAGAATCAGGTAAATCGCCCACAGGAACCTGTCTTTGCCGACCGTCTTGACGGTTAGCTTGTACGCGCTGATCGCGATGATGCCGACCACGCAGGCGCCAACCCCGTAAAAAACCGCCTGCATCCATGCGAGCCCGCCGAAATGCACGTAGGCCCACCCCAGCGACACCACCATCAGGAATGACGGCAACACAAAGGCGACGCCGACCAGCGTCGCTCCCAGGATGCGGTAATGCACGTAGCCCAGATAAATGGCAAGCTGCGCGGCCAGCGGGCCCGGTGCGAGTTGCGCCAGCGTGAGCCCTTCCTTGTAATCGGCCTCGGTGATCCAGCCCAGGCGCTCGACCAGGTCGCGCCGCATATAGCCGGCCAGTGCCACCGGGCCGCCGAAGCCGAAGGTGCCCAGGCGCAGCATGTAGCGGGTCAGTTGGCCAATCGTGTAGCCAGGGGCGGATACCTCGGAAGCGTTCACGGGCGGCTCCTTGTGTCGGTGTTCGTCTGGCTCGAAAAATAGGCATGAAGCGAATCGAGCACGGGGCATATCGCATCGAGCAATTCATTGTCGTCGCAGGCACGTTGCCGAGCGCCGGCGAGGACGGCTTCGAAACCGCTGGCCTGCGGCACCGGCGCACCTCCGACGTCGAGCGCGCGTACCATCTCGCCCAACTGGCGCAGGCCGGCGTCATGATCGAGCCCGAAGCTGGCGGCCAATACCTGGAAGGTCACAAGGGCGCCGACATGCGTGAAAGCGGCACCGTCGAAATCGAACCCCAGCGCGTCGGGAGGACAGTCGTCGGGCGATGCAAGCCAACTGAAACGAGCCTGCGGATCGATGAAACGCCGAATCAGCCAGGCGCTGGCGACGCGGTCGACCCAGAGACGCCGGCGCGTCGCCCAATGCCGGTTTCGATAATCGTCGAGCTGCAAGCGGGCAATACTGCCGTCGACACAGTGGGGTTCTCCCGGCGAGGTGATGGTGTCGATCAGCGCCGTGAAATCCTGCCAGGCGGCCTCGGCGTCGATCGCGGCGTCGCTGGGAAAATAGTCGGTTGCCCTGATGGCCTCATATTCCTTGCCCAAGCGCCGCAGCAGCCGCGTGGTTTCGGCTGCCGATAGCCCGGCCACGGTCTTGCGGGCCTCGGCCAGCGCTCGAACGAAATCGGCGTAGTCGCCGGCACGGTCGAACAATGCCCGAAACTCGCCCTCCTGATCCGCGTCGCGGCTTGGCGCGTGCATCAGATGCGCGATGCCGCCTGCCGCAATGACGCCTTTGCCCAGTTCCGCAAGCTCGCTGTCACGCGTGCCACCGCCTGGCAGCAGATAGACGCCGTCGCGCAACACGGCGCAACCCCTGGCTTTGAGCGCTCGCCAGTACCGCATGCGTGCGGTGGCGTTGTCGGTCGGCAGGGTGAGGACGAAGACAAGCCAATCGGTAAAGGCATTCATGTAATGCACATTACAATGAAGTTATATATATAACAATAGAAATGCGGGAACACCCTGACTCGAGCGGTGTTCTCGAGGATCGGTGTCGGATGGAGGATTCGAATACAGGCGCGGGACGCGAGGGTGAGGCGCATCCGGGAGAGGACTTCAATGATCGCGGGATGGGGCTCGGACGCCCGCGGCGTGGGCGGTGCGTCCGTCAATGGCTGCCGTCGCCCGGGCAAGTGCAAATGCGCATGCCAACGCGCCGGGTGCCGGTGCGTTGGCGCGTGCGCCCAGGCGGCTAGCCGATCGCCTTGTCGACGATTTCCCGCACGTCTTTGGACAGCCCCTGGTGGGCGGCCACGCGGTTGAGCGCGTCGAGCATCGCGCTGCGCAGCGCCGGCGTGTATTTGCGCCAGCGGTCGAGCACGCGCGCGAGGCGGGCGGCGACTTGCGGATTGAGTGCGTCGAGCGCCAGCACCTGGTCGGCCCAGAACGCGTAGCCGGAGCCGTCGGCGGCGTGGAATTGCGCCGGGTTGCCGGCGCAGAAGCTGAAGATCAGCGCGCGGGCGCGGTTCGGGTTCTTCAGCGTGAAGGCCGGATGCTGCAGCAGCGTGCGTATCGTATCGATGACGCGTTGCGCGCCGGTGGCGCGCTGCATGGCCTGCAGCGCGAACCATTTGTCGATGGCCAGCGGCTCTTGCTCGAAGCGGCTGTAAAACTCGGCCAGTGCCGCGGATGCGGGCTCCTGCGCGCTCTGCCCGCCGTTGACCAGCGCGTTGAGCGCGGCCAGGCGATCGGTCATGTTGTTGGCGTGTTCGTACTGGACCTGGGCGGTCTGCGTGACGTGCGTGTCGTTGAGTTCGCTCAGGTAACTCAATGCCAGATTCTTCAACCCGCGCTGGCCGGCCGAGGCGGCATCGGGGCGGTAATCGCCCGGTGTCTGGTGATTGTGATAGGCGGCCAGCCATTCGGTATGCAAGGCGGTGGCCAGCCGCTGGCGCATGTATTGCCGGGCCGCATGAATGGCCGCCGGATCGATTTCGTCCATCTGCTCGCCAATGTAACTCTCGCCGGGCAGCGTCAGCGCCAGTTCGCGGTAGGCCGGGTCGAGCGTGCTGTCGCGCAGCACCTGGCGGAACGCGTCGATGACGAAGGTGTCGACGCTGGGCAGCTCGCCGCGCCGGATCGCGTCGACATGCGTGAGCAACTGGCGGGTGGCCAGCCGCTGGCCGGCTTCCCAGCGATTGAACGGATCGCTGTCGTGGGCCATCAGAAAGGCCAGCTCGTCGACCGTGTATTCGTGCTCGACGATCACCGGCGCCGAGAAGTTGCGCAGCAGCGACGGCAGCGGCGGCTCGTCGATCTCGACGAAGGTAAAGCGCTGCTCGGCCTCGGTGAAATCCAGCACGCGGGTAGTGGTGGCCGCGCCATCGTCTCCCTGCAGGCGCAGCGGCAGGTCGTGCCCGGACGTGTCGAGCAGGCCGACGGCGAAAGGAATGTGGAACGGCAGCTTGTCGGGCGTGCCGGGCAGCGTCTCGACGCCGACCTTGGGGCATTCCTGCCGCAGCGTCAGGGTGTAGGTGCGCGCGGCCGCATCGTGATGGCCGGTGACCTTGACGCGCGGCGTGCCGGCCTGGCTGTACCAGCGGCTGAACTGCGTCAGGTCGCGCCCGTTGGCATCGGCCATCGCCTGGCGAAAATCGTCGCAGGTGACGGCCTGTCCGTCGTGCCGCGCGAAGTAGAGATCCATCCCTCGGCGAAAGCCGTCCCGGCCGAGCAGGGTCTGGTACATGCGCACGACTTCGGCGCCTTTTTCATACACCGTCACGGTGTAGAAATTGTTGATCTCGACATAGCTGTCGGGCCGCACCGGGTGCGCCATCGGCCCGGCGTCCTCGGGAAACTGCGCCTGGCGCAGCACGCGTACGTCTTCGATGCGCTTGACCGCGCGCCCCGATTCGGTGCCCATCATGTCGGCCGAAAATTCCTGATCGCGGAATACCGTCAGGCCTTCCTTGAGGCTGAGCTGGAACCAGTCGCGGCAGGTCACGCGGTTGCCGGTCCAGTTATGGAAATATTCATGGCCGACCACCGCCTCGATATTGCCGTAGTCGACATCGGTGGCGGTTTGCGCGTCGGCCAGCACGTATTTGGTGTTGAAGACGTTCAGGCCCTTGTTTTCCATCGCGCCCATGTTGAAGTCGCTCACGGCGACGATCATGAAGCGCTCCAGATCGAGCGCCAGGCCAAAGCGCTGTTCGTCCCAGCGGATCGCATGGATCAGCGAGGCCATCGCGTGCGCGGTCTTGGGCAGGTCGCGCGGCTCGACCCACACCTGCAGCAGCTTTTCTTCGCCCGAACCGATGCGAATGCGCTCCTCGCGGCACACCAGCTGGCCTGCCACTACCGCAAACAGATAACTGGGTTTCTTGAACGGATCGTGCCAGACGGCATAATGCCGGCCGTCGGGCAGCTCGCCCTGTTCGGCGAGATTGCCGTTGGCCAGCAGGATCGGGTAGCGTTGCCGGTCTGCGCGCAGCGTCACGGTGTAAGTGGCCATGACGTCGGGCCGGTCGAGAAAGTAGGTGATCTTGCGAAAACCCTCGGCCTCGCATTGCGTAAAGAAGTTGCCGTTCGACACATACAGCCCCATCAGCGAGGTATTCTCCTGAGGGCGGCAGCGCGTGACCAGACGCAGCTCGAAATCCTGCGGCGGGTGCTCGATGAGCAGGCCATCGGGCGTCAGGCGATGGTCGTGGCAAGGCGCCCCGTCGATCTCGATGCCGAGCAGTTCCAGTTCCTGCCCGTGCAGCAGCAGCGCCGCGCCGGCGGCCTGCGGATTGCGGCGCACCCGCATGCGGTTGGTGACGGTGGTGTTGCCGGGATCCAGATCGAAAGCCAGATCGACGGTATCGATCAGATAGGCAGGAGGGGTGTAATCGGTGCGGCGGACTGCGGTATCTGGGCTTGGCATGGGAACTCGGTAAGCGGCACGTGATGGTTAAATTGTACCTAAGCGGCGCGGCACCCGCCGGAATTGAATTTCACGGCAGGGGCCCAGTCGAAGGAAAATACTCGCTGCGCGAAATTTCAAGGAGAAGCGATGCGGCTCAATTGGCGTCTTGGCGGAGTGATTTCGCTGGTGTTTTTGCTGAGCGCTTGCGCCAGCACGGTGACGACCCAGGTGGTCGCCTTTCACGACAACGGGGCATTCCCGGGGGCGCGCACCTATGCCTTCAAGCGCACCCCGGAGCAGGAAAACAACCTGGAGCAGAAGACTTACGAGGGCTGGGTGCGAGACCGGCTTGCGGGCGACGGTTTTCAGGAGCGGGCCACGCGCGATGCCCAGTATCTCGTCACGCTCGCCTACGGCATGCAAAGCAGCGTGGTGCGCGTTCAGGAGCCGGCCTTCGACCCGATGTTCGGGCCCGGCTGGTACGGCCCCTGGGGCTGGCGCTACAACCCGTGGATGTGGGGGCCGCCGCCGATGTATGTCGAGCGCGATTGGCCGGTCTATATGAAATGGCTGCAACTGCGCTTTCTCGACCGCGCCAGCGGGCGGGAAGTCTATCTGGTGTCGGCGCGCACGGAAGACGGCGGCAATTCGCTGGTGGGCGTCATGCCTTATCTGATTCGCGCGGCGCTGGCCAAGCTGCCATTCCCGAGTGGGCAGCAGTCGAGCGTCGAGGAGAAAGTCACGCCGTCGAAATGACCCGCGCCGGCACCATCGCACCAGAGAGCCCGCCACCTGTGCGGGCTTTTTTCATGCGGGCCACGCGACTCACATGCCGGCTTCGCGCCAGGCCAGCACGCCCAGCACCGCGAAGATCACCGCCGCGGCGATGTGAACCGCGCGCGTGGGCATGCGGTGCGCGAAGCGGTGGCCGAGCAGCACCGCCGGCACGTTGGCGAGCATCATGCCCAGCGTGGTGCCGGCCACGACGCCGAAAAATTCATGAAAGCGCGCGGCCAGCATGACGGTGGCGATCTGCGTCTTGTCGCCCATTTCGGCCATGAAGAAGGTGACGAGGGTGGTGCCGAACACGCCGAATTTGCCGCGTGCGCTGTCGTCTTCGGCATCGAGCTTGTCGGGAATCAGGATCCAGACGGCCATCGCCAGAAACGAGATGACGATGCTCCAGCGCAGGATGGCCGGGCTGACCACCGTGGTCAGCCAGTCGCCGATCGCACCGGCCCCCGCGTGGTTGAGCAGGGTGGCGGCCAGAATGCCCAGGATGATCGGCACCGGCTTCTTGAAGCGGGCCGCCAGCACCAGCGACAGCAATTGGGTTTTATCGCCGATTTCGGCAAGCGCGACCACACCGGTCGAGATAAGGAAAGGGGACATCGAGCGCTCCGCCGGGCCGATATGGTTTGCCAATGACCGTCCCCCTCCGGCCCGTCGCGAGGGAGTCGGTCATTGGTCTGGCCAGGCCCATGTGTGGCTGCGCATGCCATGGTCGCCGGTGAAATTCGGCAGCCAAGTCTGTTGACATGCGCCCCTGCCGTTACTGACAGGGCGGCTACTCCCCAATGAAGTGGGGGCGATTATAGCATCGGCCGGCAGCGCCGGGCCAGCGTCGGCGGCCGCGCTCAGCCGCCGCGCTGATGCACGCGGCGGCCCGCCGCGAACGTGGCGGCGACAGCGCGGTCGTCGCCCAGCATGGCCAGCGCGAACAGCAGTTCCTCGAGCGAGTCCGCCTGCGCGGTGCGGCGCGCCAGCAGTGGCGTGGCCCGGGGGTCGAGCACCACGAAGTCGGCTTCGGCGCCGGCCGCCAGGGTGCCGATCCGGCCACCCAGGCCGAGCGCTTGCGCGGCACCTTCGGTGGCTTGATAGAACATCCGCTCGGCGTTCAGGTGATAGCCGGACAGGCGCGCGACCTTGTGGGCTTCGTTCATGGTTTGCAGCATCGAGAACGACGAGCCGCCGCCGACATCGGTGGCCAGCGTCACCGGCATATGGCTGGCTTCGGCCGCAGCGAAATCGAACAGCCCGCTGCCGAGGAACTGGTTCGAGGTCGGGCAGTGCGCGGCCACCGCACCGGTTTCCTGCATGCGGCGGCGGTCATGGCCGTCGAGCCAGATGCAATGGCCATACACCGCGCGGGGGCGCAGCAGGCCGTAATGATCGTAGATGTCGAGGTAGCTGCGGTGACCCGGGAACAGCTCCTTGACCCATTTCACTTCATCGAGGTTTTCCGCCACGTGGGTCTGGATGAATACGTCCTGATAGCGCTGCGCCAGCTCGCCGCATACGCCCAATTGCGCTTCGCTCGAAGTGGGAGCGAAGCGCGGCGTCAGTGCATAGAGTTGCCGGCCCTGGCCATGCCAGCGCTGGATCAGCATTTCGCTGTCGCGCCCGCCGGACTCCGCGGTGTCGCGCAGGAACTCCGGGCAATTGCGGTCCATCATCACCTTGCCGGCGACCATGCGCAAGTTGCGTGCGGCGCTCTCGGTGAAAAATGCATCGACCGAGCCCGGATGCACTGTGCAGTACACCAGCGCACTGGTGGTGCCGCAACGCAGCAGCTCATCGATGAAGAAACGCGCGACATCGGCCGCATAGGCCGGATCTTCGAAGCGGCGCTCGGTCGGGAACGTGTAGGTCTCCAGCCACGGCAGCAGGCCCGGGGCGGGCGACGCGATCATATCGGTCTGCGGATAGTGGATGTGAGTGTCGATGAAGCCCGGGGTGATCAGTTTGTCGCGCCAGTCGATCACCGGCGTGCCGGGGGCCAGATCGGACGCGAGCGAGCGATAGTCGCCGACCTGCGCAATGCGTGCGCCCTCGACCACGAGCAGCCCGTCGGACAGCCACACGGTGGTGCTCGCCCTATTGTCGCCGGCGTGGCCGGGCTCGCCGGTGAAATACAGCAGTTGGGCGCGGTAAGCCGTGCGCTGGCCAGCGTCGGGCAGTTTGGGGGAGGTCGGGTCGGCAGGCATAGTCGATGTTTCTCTCGTGGGACGTGGAGATCGGCGGGACGGGCGACGGCACGCGTATGAGGCCTGAGCGGCCGGGGCGTGGCGGTCGTGATCCTCGAAGAGTCTCCGGTTTCTTGTGGATGTCTTTTGCCGGTGGCGCGAACCCGAGGGCCCCACGCGCCAGCATGTCAGGGGAAGGTAACATTAGCCGCGCGTGACGGGGTGCCCGAGGCTGAATATGCCGCATTCGCATTCCTTGATAACCCAGCGACCCTTGCCGACGCGAGGCGGCGAGCCTCACGACGTTTGCCAATAGCGCTCCAGATGGCCCAGCAGGGTGCGCTTCTGTCGATCGTCGAGGAAGGCGGCCTCGAAGCTGTTGCGGGCCAGCGTGTAGGCATCCTGCTCGTCCAGGTCCAGGGCGTCGAATGTCGCCAGATAGTTGTCGTTCAGATAGCCGCCGAAGTAGCTCGGATCGTCCGAATTGATCGTGACCGCCAGGCCGGCGTCGAGCATGGTCCTGAGCGGGTGCCGGCTCAGGTCGTCGCAGACCTTGAGCTTGACGTTCGACAGCGGACATACCGTGAGCGCGGTGTGCTCGCGCGCCAGACGCGCCATCAATGCCGGGTCGTCGACGCAGCGCACGCCATGGTCGATACGCTCGACGTGCAGGACATCGAGCGCTTCGCTGATATAAGCGGGCGGCCCCTCCTCGCCGGCGTGCGCGACCAGGCGCAGCCCCAATGCGCGGCATTGGGAGAAGACGCGGGCGAACTTGGCCGGCGGGTTGTCTCGCTCGGACGAATCCAGCCCGACGCCGATGAGCCGATGCGACAGGCTTTTGAAATAGGGCAGCGCGGCCTCGAGCGTGACGATGGCGTCGGCCTCGGACAGGTGCCGCAGAAAACACAATATCAATCGGCTCGACAGGCCATAACGCCTTTCGGCATCGGCCAGCGCCCGCTCGATGCCGCCCAGCACCAGATCGAGCGGAATGCCGCGCGCGGTGTGGGTTTGCGGATCGAAGAAAATCTCGGTGTGAACGATATGATCGGCATGGGCGCGCGCGAGATAAGCCCACGTCATGTCGTAGAAGTCCTGCTCGGTCTGCAACACGCCGGCACCGGCGTAGTACAGATCGAGGAACGACTGCAGATCGGTGAAGGCGTAGGCGTGGCGCAATGCGTCGACCGATGCGTAGGGCAAAGTGAGCCCGTTGCGCTCGGCCAGGCGGAAAATCAGCTCGGGTTCGAGCGTGCCCTCGATATGCAGGTGCAGCTCGGCCTTGGGCATGTCGCGAATTTTCTTGATCAGCGTCGGATTCATGGGAGCGATTGAGCAAAGTCGAGCGCGGGTCAGGCAAATATCGCACGATCGGCCGCCGTTTGCGCGGCGGCCCGACAGAGAAAACTATACCGCGATCGCGGCAGGGCGGGACGCAGTCCGTTGGATATGCTGCTCGCGCACGCGCAGCAGTTGCGCGGCCACTGCAATGGCAATCACCTCGGGCGTCTTGGCGCTCACGCCGGGCACGCCGATCGGGCAGATCATCTGTTCCAGGCGCTCGTCGGGCACGCCGCGCTCGCGCAGCCGATGCTCGAACTGGCGGCGCTTGGTTTGCGAGCCGATCAGCCCGAAGTAGGCGAAGTCATCGCGCAGGAAGATGTGCTCGCACAGGCGCTGGTCGAGGGCATGGCTGTGCGTCATGACCAGAAAGTAGCTGTGCGGCCGCGCTTCGGCAATCGCGGCTTCGGGCACGTCGGTGGCCTCGACTGTGACGTTGGACGGCAAATCGCCGGGGAACTGCACTTCGCGCTCGTCGACCCAGGTGACGGTGCAGGGCAGGGTGGCGAGCACGCGCACCAGCGCCTGGCCGACGTGACCGGCGCCGAACAGCACTACGTGAAAATCGACCGGAGCGATGATCTCGGTGAGCCAGCGCCAGCCGTCGCGCGCCTGCCACAGCAGGCAATCGTCCTGCGGCGCGAGCGGAGCATCGGTGCTGCCGGCGGCCGGGTCGGTCAAGGTCACCGGGCCGGCCGCCGGGTTGGCTTGGCCGGGCGGGTGGCTGCCAGCGTCGGCGATCGCGACGCTGCGCAAGGTCGCCTGGCCCGCTTGCAGGCGCTTGGCCAGGTTGGTGAGCCAACCGAGGTCGGCGACCGTCAGCAGCTCGAATACGAGCGTCACCGCGCCGCCGCAGCATTGCCCCAGGCTGGGGCCGAGCGAGAGCCGCTCGACGTGGCGTGCGCCGCCGTGCCCGGCGCTTTGCTTGAGCAGCTGTCGCGCCAGATCCGCGGCACGCCATTCGAGATGACCGCCGCCGATGGTCTGCCATTGATGCTCGCGCGTGACCAGCAGCTTGGCGCCGGCCTCGCGCGGCGTGGATCCTTCGGCCTTGGCGACCGTGACCAGCACGGCCGGCTCGCCGTGCGACACCAGGCGCTGGGCCTCGGCGATCCAGCCGTGCATCAGTGCGCGCTCCGGCTGCGCAGTTCGGTGAGCGCGCCGAGAATCGCCTCCGGCGTGGCGGGTGCGTTGAGCACCGGCTCGTCGCGGTAGTCGTTGACGCTGGCCACCGCATCGCGAATCGCGTTGAAGACGCTGAACGGCAGCAGCAGCGGCGGCTCGCCGACCGCTTTGGAGCGGTGGATCGAGTCTTCCGCGTTGCGGTTGTCGAACAGCTTCACGCGGAAGTCGGCCGGGCAATCGCTGACCGCCGGGATCTTATAGGTCGAGGGTGCGTGCGTCATCAATTTGCCGTCCTTGTTCCACCAGAGTTCTTCCGTGGTCAGCCATCCCATGCCCTGGATGAAGGCGCCCTCGACCTGGCCGATATCGAGCGCCGGGTTGATGGACCTGCCCGCATCGTGCAGCACGTCGGCACGCAGCAGCCGCCATTCGCCGGTCAGCGTGTCGATCAATACTTCCGAGACCGCTGCGCCGTATGCGAAGTAATAGAACGGGTGGCCGGTCATCGTGCTGCTGTCCCAGTGTACACCGGGAGTCGCGTAGAAACCGTCGGACCACAACTGGACGCGCGCCAGGTAGGCGGCGTTGATCAGTTCGGCGAATGGCAGCGACTGCTGCCCGATCGTCACGGTGCCGTTGGCGAAGCGGACGGCCTCGGGCGCGCAGTTGTAGCGCTGCGCGGCGAATTCCGTCAGGCGCCGGCGGATCTGCGCGGCGGCATCCTGCGCCGCCTTGCCGTTGAGGTCCGAGCCGGTCGAGGCGGCCGTCGCCGAGGTGTTGGCGATCTTGCTGGTGTCGGTGGCGCTCACGCGCACGCAGGCCAGATCGACGCCCAGTTCGTGCGCGACCACCTGCGCGACCTTGGTGTTGAGCCCCTGGCCCATTTCCGTGCCGCCGTGATTGACCAGGATCGAGCCGTCGCGATAGACATGCACCAGCGCGCCGGCCTGGTTGAACGCCGGCACGTTGAACGAAATGCCGAATTTGAGCGGGGTCAGCGCCAGCCCTTTCTTCAGCACCGGACTGGCGGCGTTGTATTCGCGCACCGCCTGGCGGCGCGCCCGGTAGTCGCTGCTGGCGGCCAGTTCGTCGACCAGCGTGTGAATCACGTTGTCGGTGATGGTCTGGCCGTACGGCGTGACATTGCGCGCGTCGGTGCCGTAGAAATTCAGGCGCCGCACGTCGAGCGGGTCCTGGCCGAGCTTGCGGGCGATCGCGTCGATCGCCACTTCCATCACCAGCGCGCCCTGCGGGCCGCCGAAGCCGCGAAACGCCGTGTTGGACTGCTTGTTGGTCTTGCCGCACAGCGCGTGCATGTCGACGTCGGCCAGATAATAGGCGTTGTCGAAATGGCAGATCGCGCGCGTGGCCACCGCGCCCGAGAGGTCGGCCGAGAAGCCGGCGCCGAGCGTCATGTCGAGCCGGGCGCCGAGGATGCGGCCGTCGTGATCGAAGCCGATCTCGTATTCGTAGTAGAAGCCGTGACGCTTGCCGGTGATCATGAAGTCGTCGTCGCGATCGAGCCGCAGCTTGACCGGGCGATTCAGGCGGGTGGCGGCAATCGCCGCCAGGCAGGCGAACAGGCCCGACTGCGATTCCTTTCCGCCGAAGCCGCCGCCCATGCGACGGCACTCGACCAGCACCTGGTGTGCGTGCCAGCCCAGCGCGTGCGAGATCAGCGCCTGCATTTCGCTCGGATGCTGGGTGGAACACCAGACGTGCACGCCGTGGCCTTCCTTGGGCGCGGCATAGGAAATCTGCCCCTCGAGATAAAACTGTTCCTGACCGTTGCATTCGAAGGTGCCGGCCAGCTTGAACGGCGCGCTGGCGATCGCCGCATCGGGGTCGCCACGCTTGAGGTGCAGCGGCGGCAGCACGCCGGCTTTGGCGGCCTTGGCCTGCTGCGGCGTCAGGATCGCCGGCAGTTCTTCGTATTGGACCTCGGCCAGACGCGCGGCGCGGCGCGCCGCATCGTGGCTTTGCGCCACGACGAGAAACATCGGCTGGCCGATGTACTGCACCACCCCGTCGGCCAGCAGCGGATCGTCGTGAATCACCGGCCCGCAGTCGTTGACGCCCGGAATGTCGGCGGCGCTCAGCACCGCCACCACGCCGGGCGCCCGGCGCACCGGCTCGAGGTCGAGCGCGAGGATGCGGGCGTGAGCCTTTTGCGAGAGTCCGAGCGCGGCGTGCAGCGTGCCCTGCAGCTCGGGAATGTCATCGGTGTAGACGGCTTCGCCGCTGACGTGCAGTTCGGCCGATTCGTGCGGGCGCGACAGGCCCACCTGGGCTCCCTGGCTTTGCCCGGCAAACGCCTGGCCTTCGGTCATGAAAGCTTCGACTTGGGTATTCATGGCGATTTTCCTCAAACAGTGGCGGCGGTGGCGAACGCGTTGACCTGATGCGCCGCGAGCGGCGCGTCGGGACGCGTTTCGAGGAAAAAGCGATACAGCAGATTCTGTGCCGCGCTCAGGCGATAGGTGCTGCTGGCCCGCATGTCGGCCAGCGGGGCATAGTCCTGCGCCAGCGCGGCCATCGCCAGGCGCGCGTTGGCCTCGTTCCACGGCTTGCCGGCGAGCGCTTGCTCGGCGGCCGCGGCGCGCTTGGGCGTGGCGGCCATGCCGCCGAAGGCGATGCGGGCCGAGCGCACGGTGTCGCCGTCGAGCGTGATGGCGAAGGCCGCGCACACTGCCGAGATGTCCTGGTCGAAACGCTTGGACAGCTTGTAGGTGCGAAAGCGCTGCGCCGCCGCCGGCAGGGGCACGCGAATGCCCTGCACGAATTCACCCGGCTCCAGCGCATTTTTTTGATAGGCCAGATAGAAGTCTTCCAGCGGCATGTCGCGCACGCGCTCGCCGCGTCGCAGCACGATGCGCGTACCCAGCGCGATCAGGCCCGGCATCGAGTCGCCGATCGGCGAGCCGTTGGCGACGTTGCCGCCGAGCGTGCCGGCATTGCGGATCGGGAACGAAGCGAAGCGCTGGCGCATTTCGGCCAGCTCGCCATAGTGTTCGAGCAGCGCGTCGAAGGCGTCGTTGAGCAGCACGCCCGCGCCGATGTAGAGGTATTCGGGCTCGCGCGTGAGCTCGCGCAGTTCGGCGACCTGGCCGATGTAGATCAGGTGCTGCAGTTCACGGAATTGCTTGGTGACCCACAGGCCGACGTCGGTGCTGCCGGCCAGAATGCGGGCCTCGGGATACGCCACGCGCAACTCGGCCAGTTGCGCCAGCGTGCGCGGTGCATGGAACACCTGGTTGCCTGCCTGGTAGGTGAGGGTATCCTGGCGCGCCAGCCCCTTGAGGATGGTCGCGAGCGCCTGGCGGTCGAATTCGGCGCGCGGCAGGTCGAACATCGCACAGGCGGCGTCGACGATCGGCCGGTAGCCGGTGCAGCGGCACAGGTTGCCCGACAGCACGTCGTTGATTTCCTCGCGGGTGGGTTTGGGCAGCGCCGGATCGCGATTCAGGTACATGCCCCACATCGACATGATAAAGCCGGGGGTGCAAAAACCGCATTGCGAGCCGTGGCAGTCGACCATCGCCTGCTGCACCGGGTGCAGCGCGCCGTCGGGCTGGCGCAGGTCTTCGACCGTATAGAGCGCCTTGCCGTCGAGCGTGGGCAGGAACTGAATGCAGGCATTGACCGCCCGCAGCTCGACCTCGCCGTGCTGATCCAGTTCGCCGATCACCACCGTGCAGGCGCCGCAGTCGCCCTCGGCACACCCTTCCTTGGTGCCGGTGCAATGCAGGTCTTCGCGGATGTGCTGGAGGACGGTCCGCGTGGTAGGCTGACCGGCGACTTCATGCACCTGGCCGCGAAAATAGAAGCGGATAGTTTGTGTCTCCATGACTCGAGTCTAGTTCATTGTGGGAATGCCCCGACGATAGCACCGGCTGTCGTCGGCGGCATTTGTCGCGGATGATGTTGGTTATCAAGCGCGACCGATGAAATGGATTGACGTAGACTATTCAGATACAGCAGACGATAACCAGAGCACCTACCGCCCATGCAACGACCCCGCGAACAGATCGACGCCTATTTGCTGCGCGTACTGCAGATTCTGCTGACCGAACAGAGCGTGTCGCGCGCGGCGCTCAAGCTCGGCCAGTCGCAGCCGGCGATCAGCAATTCGCTGCGCCGCCTGCGCGAGATCACGGGCGACGCCATCCTGGTGCGTGGCAAAAGCGGGATGGTGGCAACCGAACGCGGCCGCGAACTGCTGGCGTACGCGACCGATGCGCTGGCGGCGATCGACCGGATCACGCATCCCACCACGGAATTCTCGCCGCATAGCACGTCGCGCGTGTTTCAACTGGGCGCGCCCGATTACCTCGATGCCGTGTTCCTGCCCAAGATCGCCGAGGTGCTGCGCCGCGAGGCGCCGCAGGCCAAGCTGATCGTGCATCCGATCAATGCGGGTTTCGATTACGTTGGGGCGCTGGAGAACGGCACGCTCGACGTGGTGATCGGCAACTGGCTCGAGCCGCCGCCGCAATTGCACATGTCGCGCCTGTTCGACGACGAGGTGGTTTGCATGCTGGGCAATCACCACCCGCTGGCCAACAAGGGCATATCGCTCAAGCATTACCTGGAACTGCCGCATCTGGCGCCGACGCCCTATGTGTCGGAGCGGCACAGTTTCATCGACGGTTGCCTGGCCGAGCGCGGCTTGCGCCGTCACATCCAGATGACCATGCCGTATTTCGGACTGGTTCCTTATGTCTTGATGCGCACCGATCTGGTGTTTACCACCGGGCGTCAGTTTGCCCAGCATTACGCCCGCTATTTGCCGATCCGGGTGGTGGCTTCGCCGTTCGGCTTCCCGCCGATGCGCTTCTATCAGTTGTGGCATGAACGCACGCATGCCGCGCCCGAAATCACCTGGCTGCGGCGGCGCATCGCCGAGGTGGCAACCGAACTCGAGGAGAGCGTGCGGGTGCCGGGCCGCGCGGGCTGAAGCGCGACCCAGCCGGGACTTGGCGACTCAGCGGCTTTGCGACGGGTGGCGCAGCGGACGATGCAGCAGCAGCGCCAGCAGGATCAGGACGAAGCCGATCAGTGACCATACCGGCAGCGACAGGCCCAGCAACGGCGGGTAGACTGTCTGGCACAGGCCCTGGACCTTGAATACCGAGGGTAGCCACCGGGCGGTCGGCAGGCCGTCGACGAAGGCTTCCACCGCGTCGTAGCCGCAACTCATCGACGGATGGGACTGCACCCAGATCAGGTAACCGGCGGCGCCAGCGCCACCCAGGGCCGCCAGCATCGATAGCCAGCGCGCCACGCCAATGCCCGCCGCACTGCGCGAGGCGGCCGCGCCGAAGGCGAAGATCGCGATCAGCGCGTAAGCGTAACGCTGCAGAATGCACAGTGGGCAGGGATCTTCTCCGCGGCCGTATTGCAGGTAGAGAGCGCCGCCTAGCAGGGCCACACAAATCACGCCGAGCAGCAGGTAAAGGCGCCGCTCGTGCTGCAGTGTATCGTCGTAACGGGTCATCATAAAAAACCGGATCGAAGGTGAAAACGCGATGCCGCGCATTGTACTCCGCGCGCTTCGGGTATCGGACATGCGGCCTGCGGGCAGGTTGCGCGGCAGGCCCTATATTTTTGTACTGCCAACGGCTGCTTGCGTGGCGCCGAGCCCCTCGCGTATATTCGGCAGTGCCGAGCCGCCTGGCGCCGACAGCGGTCGCGGCTTGCTCCCCGCAACACACGACGTCCCGCGCAATTCGGGTGAGCCCATTTGCATCCCGGCCCTGGCCGCCGCGGTGCCGGCGGCGCCAATTACGCGGTCTGGTTCTCGCAACGCCTTTTTCTGGACGGCTTATCGGATGCACCACGCGATCGATTTCATTCAGGATCTGGCCGTCATCATGCTGCTCGCCGGCATCGTCACGGTCATTTTTCATCGTTTCAAGCAGCCAGTGGTGCTCGGCTATATTCTGGCCGGCGTGATCATCGGGCCCTACACGCCGCCGTTCGCGCTGATTCACGATGAAGCCACCATCAATACGCTGGCCGAGCTGGGCGTGGTGTTCCTGCTGTTTTCGCTGGGGCTGGAATTCAGCCTGCGCCGGCTGGCCAAGGTCGGCGTCACCGCGCTGGTGGCCGCGCTCACGGAAATCGTGCTGATGCTCTGGCTGGGCTTCGAGATCGGCCGCGGTTTTGGCTGGGACACGATGGATTCGCTGTTCCTGGGGGCGATGCTGGCGATTTCCTCGACCACCATCATCGTCAAGGCGCTCGATGAACTCGGCATGAAGCGCGAGCATTTCGCGCAGCTCATCTTCGGCGTGCTGATCGTCGAGGACATTCTCGCCATCGCCATGATCGCGCTGCTCTCCGGCATCGCCACCAGCGGCTCGGTCAACGCCGTCGACGTCAGTCTTACGCTGGGCAAGTTGCTGCTGTTCATGGTGGTCTCGCTGGTCGTCGGCTTGCTGCTGGTGCCGCGACTGCTGGCTTACGTGGCGCGCTTCAAGAGCGACGAGATGTTGCTGGTAACGGTGCTCGGGCTGTGCTTCGGTTTCTGTTTACTGGTGGTTCAGTTGGACTACAGCATCGCGCTGGGCGCATTCCTGATCGGCGCGATCATGGCCGAGTCGCGCGAGCTGCACGTCATCGAGCGGCTGATCGCGCCGCTGCGCGACATGTTCAGCGCGATCTTCTTCGTTGCCATCGGGTTGCTGCTCGATCCGCGCGTGCTGCTCGACTACGCGGTGCCGATCGCGGTGATCACCGCGGCCGTGGTGTTGGGCAAAATCATTTCGTGCGGTCTGGGCGTGTTTGTCTCGGGGCAGGACGGCCGCACCTCGATGCGGGTAGGCATGGGCCTGGCGCAAATCGGCGAATTCTCGTTCATCATCGCCTCCCTCGGTCTCTCGCTGAAAGTCACCAGCGATTTTCTCTACCCGATCGCCGTGACCGTGTCGGCCATCACCACGTTGCTGACCCCTTATCTGATCAAGGGAGCCGATCCGCTCTCGCGCTGGCTCGGGCAGGCCATGCCGCCTCGCGTGGCATATGTGTTTCGACAGTACACACTGTGGCTGCAAGGCCTTCGCCTGTCGGGCGAGCGAGCTGCGCTGGTCGGCATTTTCCGACGCGTGGTGCTCAATGTGGCGGTGAATCTGGCGCTGGTGGTGACGATTTTCCTGGTGGTGGCGTATTTCAGCCCGCGGCTGATCGCGCTGTTTTCCCCCTGGGTCACAGACGACGGGCTGCAGAGCACGCTGGTATGGGGCGTGGCGCTGCTGCTGGCATTGCCATTCCTGATTGCGGTGTACCGCAAGCTCAAGTCGATCAGCCTGCTGCTGGCCGAATTGAGCTTGCGGCCGGCGGTGACCGGACGCCACACCGCCCACATGCGGCGAGCCGTCGCCGAAATCATTCCGGCCGCCGCCATGGTCGGCGTGATGCTGCTGGTCGCCGCGCTTAGCGCCAGCATTCTGCCCAGCACCGAAATGCTGCTTCTGCTGGTGTGCGTGGCGCTGTTGCTGGCCATCCTGCTGCGCCGCTGGTTCATCCGCATTCACGCGAAACTGCAGATCGCGCTCAAGCACACGCTGGAGCAGGATGGCGAGCAGAACTAGCTGCGCGACAGGCGTTCGGGGCGGCGGGCCTCAGGCCGGGTTGTCACTCCTGGCGGGATAGCCGGCTTCGGTAATTGCCGCGGCAATGTCATCGGCGGTGCGCCGGCTCTCGACTCGCACCGAACCGGCGGCCAGATCGACATCGACCTTTGCATGGCTATCGAGTGCCTGTACCGCCTGCGTGACTGCCTTGACGCAGTGACTGCAGCTCATACCTTCGACCTGGAATTGCATCATGATGACTCCTGTTGATTGACTGTTGCATGATAAACCTTCCCACCGTTGTAAGCCCAAGGGAAAATAATCGAAAGCGCGGCGCGGACGGTGCTTGACCTTCCAATCGATGGAAGGTTTAACATGGCAATGTGATTTTCAAAAGGAACTGTACCGTGAGTCAGACTTGGTCCGTGGGTATCGAGGGAATGACCTGCGCCTCCTGCGTTGGCCGTGTGGAAAAAGCACTTGGCAAAGTGCCTGGAGTGACGCAGGCGAGCGTCAACCTGGCCACTGAAACGGCGCTCGTGCAGACCGACGGCGAGGCTGCGCCTGCCGCGCTGGTCGAGGCGATCGAGGCGGCGGTCGACAAGGCCGGCTACCAGGTCACCGAAACGCATCTCGAGCTGGCGGTGTCGGGCATGACGTGCGCCTCTTGTGTCAATCGTATCGAAAAGGCTTTGCTGGCAGTGCCGGGCGTGCGCTCGGCCAGCGTGAATCTGGCGACTGAACGGGCCAGCGTGCAGGCGTTGCGTGGCATGGTTGATGCGCAACGCCTGATCGACGCCATCCGCAAGGCGGGGTATGAGGCCAGCGAGATCAGGGCTGAGCAGGGCGGCGCGCCTGACCAGGCCGCCCCAATATGGCGCGCCGCGTGGCCGGTGGGTGCCGCCGCGCTCCTCTCGGCGCCGTTGCTCGCGCCAATGCTGGCGGCGCCGTTCGGCGCGCACTGGATGCTGCCGTCGTGGCTGCAATGGCTGCTGGCGACTCCCGTGCAGTTCTGGCTGGGCGCGCGCTTTTATCGCGCCGGCTGGAAGGCCTTGCGTGCCGGCACGGGCAATATGGATCTGCTGGTGGCGCTGGGTACCTCGGCCGCTTACGGCTTGAGCCTGTACGAATGGCTGCGGCCGCACGGCGGAGCGATGGCGCACCTGTATTTCGAGGCGTCCGCCGTGGTGATCACGCTGGTGTTGTTGGGCAAATGGCTCGAGGCGAATGCCAAGCGGCAGACAGTCGCGGCCATTCGCGCGCTGGCTGCGCTGCGCCCGGAGACCGCGCGACTACTGCGCGGCTCGGCACCGGCCGAGGAAGTGCCGGTCGGCGAGGTGCGGGTCGGCGACATGGTGCTGGTGCTTGCCGGCGAGCGGGTGCCGGTCGACGGCGTGATCCGGGAGGGGACCAGCCAGCTCGATGAGTCGCTGCTGACCGGCGAGAGCCTGCCGGTCGAAAAGCGCGAGGGGGCCCACGTGACGGGCGGCGCGATCAATGGCGCCGGCACGCTGCGCGTCGAAACCACCGCGGTCGGGGCCGAGAGCACGCTCTCGCGCATGATCCGGCTGGTCGAGGACGCGCAGGCAGCCAAGGCGCCGATTCAACGGTTGGTCGATAAGGTCGCCGCAGTATTCGTGCCGGTGGTGCTGGGCATCGCCTTGTTGACCCTGCTGGTGAGCGGTTGGTTGGGCATCGGCCTGGAGGCGGCGGTGCTCAATGCGGTGGCCGTACTGGTGATCGCCTGCCCGTGCGCCCTGGGGCTGGCCACGCCGGCGGCGATCATGGCCGGCACCGGCGTGGCCGCGCGTCACGGTATCCTGATCAAGGATGCCGAGGCGCTGGAGACGGCGCACCGCGTCACCGTGGTGGTGTTCGACAAAACCGGCACGCTGACCGAAGGCAAGCCGCGCCTGACCGATCATCTCGCCGTACCGGGGATCGATGCCGCGCAATTGCTGCAGTGGGCCGCCGCAGTTCAGGCTGGCAGCTCGCACCCGCTGGCGCGCGCGGTGCTGGTGGCGGCGCAAGAGGCCGGGCTGGCGCTGCTGGCGGCCAGTGAGATGAGCGCGCTGCCGGGGCGCGGCGCCGCCGCGCGCGTAACGGGCGAAGACGGCACGCATGAGCTTCGGCTCGGCAATGAGCGCTTGCTCGATGAACTGTCACTGTCTCCCGGTGCGTTGGCGCAGCAGGCCGAACGGTTGGCGCAGGCCGGGCGCACCGTGTCGTGGCTGATGGAAGCCGACCCGCAGCCCCGCCTGCTCGGGCTGCTGGCGTTCGGCGATACGGTCAAGGTGAACGCCAAGGCTGCCATCGACCGCCTGCACGCGCGCGGCATCCGCACCATGATGGTGACTGGCGACAACGCCGGCAGCGCCAGGGCGGTGGCCGACACCCTGGGCATCGATGAGATCAGGGCGCAGGTGCTGCCCGAGCACAAGGCCGAAGCGATCGCCGCGCTGCGACAGGGCGGCGACGTGGTGGCGATGGTGGGTGACGGCATCAATGACGCGCCGGCACTGGCGGCGGCCGACGTCGGCATCGCCATGTCGACCGGCACCGACGTCGCGATGCACGCCGCTGGCATCACGCTCATGCGCGGCGACCCCGCGCTGGTGGCCGATGCCATCGACGTTTCGCAGCGCACCTGGAGCAAGATTCGGCAAAATCTTTTCTGGGCCTTTGCCTACAATGTGGTGGGAATTCCGCTGGCGGCGCTCGGCTGGCTCAATCCGATGATTGCCGGCGCCGCCATGGCGGCCAGCAGCGTGAGCGTGGTCAGCAACGCGCTGCTGCTCAAGCGCTGGCGGCCGCGCGCGGCATGACGGCGCGGCCGACTGGGGGGATAATGGCCGTGCGGGCGAGATCGGCATATGCTTGAAAATCGCCCGCATGGCCCCAAGTGACTTGCATGTGCGACATGCCTGACCGCGGTCTCCATTCATCGCAGATCTTGGACGTCCATGGCCACACCCAGCCCACTTCACATCACCAGCTACAACATCCACAAGGGCTTTTCGCAGTTCCATCGCCTGCGTATCCATGAATTGCGCGATCGGCTCGAGGGGCTCAATCCCGATCTGGTGTTCCTGCAGGAAGTGCATGGCTTGCATCTGCGCCACGCGGCTCGCCACCTGAACTGGCCGAGCGAGCCGCAGTACCAGTTCCTGGCCGGCGGCACCTGGCAGGAACATGCTTACGGGCGCAATGTCATCTACGAGCACGGCGATCACGGCAACGCGATTCTGAGCCGCTTTCCGATCCTGCGCTCGGCCAATCACGACATCACCACGCACAGTTTCGAGCGGCGCGGCATGCTGCATTGCGAAGTGGCCGTGCCCGGCTGGGCACAGCCGCTGCATTGCCTGTGCGTGCACCTGTCGCTGAGCGGCCGGGGGCGGCGACAACAATTTGGCATGCTATTCGATCGTGTGATGCGCACCGTGCCGAAAGACGCGCCGCTTATCATCGCGGGCGACTTCAACGACTGGACCAACCAGGCCGACCATTTGCTGGCCGAGCGCCTGGGGCTGACCGAGGTGTTCGACAGTGCCGGGCGTCCGGCGCGAAGCTTTCCCAGCAGCTTGCCGCTGTTGCGGCTCGACCGCATTTACGCGCGTGGCCTGCATATCGAAACCGCGCAGGTGCTGCATGGGCGCCCCTGGTCGCGGATTTCCGACCACTCGCCGATCAGCGCCTACCTGAAGCCACTGAACTGATACGACATGAATATCGGACAAGCTGCCCAAGTCTCGGGCGTCAACGCCAAGATGATTCGCTATTACGAGAGTATCGGTCTGGTGCCCGAGAGCCGGCGCACCGAGTCCGGCTATCGAACCTATAGCGACACCGATCTGCACCTGCTGCGCTTCATTCGGCAAGCGCGCCGGCTGGGCTTCGGCATCGAGCAGATTCGCCAGTTGCTGGCGTTGTGGCAGGACCACGAGCGCGCCAGCGCCGACGTCAAGGCGCTGGCGCAGGCGCACATCGATGAGCTGAATCGGCGCATCGCCGAGCTCAGCGCGATGCGCGATACGCTCACGCATCTCGCCGCGCACTGCCATGGCGACGCGCGTCCCGAATGTCCGATTCTCGACGGCCTGGGTTGTGACGAAGAAGGCGTCGACCCGCCGCTCGAACGGCACCGTTAAGGCCCGTCCGGCCTCGCCTGACCAGGCGCTGGAGCGGCCCCCGGCACAGCTTTCCGGCGGCATCAGGTAAACCATGATTATCAGAGACTTCTGATAATCGACATCACTCGCGCAAGGCTTTCCGGCGATCCCAAGCTCATACAATGAAGTCGCATAAGAACGCGACCTAGTACAGGAAGATGCGATCGCCACGATGCGGTCGCCAGAGAGCGTGAGGAGATAAGTTTCGCCGCCTGTCTTATCGGATGGGCGAGCCTCGTGGATGTGCCGGCAGTTCGCGGCATGGCATATGGACGAGGCATGGCACGGACCGACACGGACGTGCTATTGCAGGCTGACCCCTCATCGCGCAGCGGGTGCTATCAGCCTCCGCCTTCCCGCACGGATCGCTTCGGCGCACGGTATTGGTTGCGGTTGCGGGGCGATCCCTTCAAAACGTTTCCGATGTAAGCAGCGCTCCTCGCGCGCGCCGGCAATGACGGGCCAACAGACCCCACCGCCCTGGCGTCGCGACGCGCATCACACATGAGAGCATGCCTGACGACGGACATTTTTCTGATCCGTTTCAGTACGCTGATAAAGGAGCTTGAATCATGATGGAACAAGACTACGCCCCCACCGTAGGGGTCGATGCGCCGGCACCGGCTCGAGAGGTGAGCAGACTGGACCGCCATTTCCAGATTACCGCGCGCGGTAGCTCGCTGCGCCAGGAAGTCGTGGCCGGGCTCACCACGTTCCTGGCGATGGTCTATTCCGTGTTCGTCGTGCCGGGCATGTTCGGCAAGGCAGGTTTCGACACCAGCGCGGTGTTCGTCGCCGTTTGCCTGACAACGGCCTTCGGCTCGCTGTTGATGGGGGTCTGGGCCAACTTGCCGATCGCCATTGGCTGCGCCATTTCGCTGACCGCTTTCACCGCCTTCGATCTGGTGCTGGGCAAGGGCGTGTCGCCTTCGGTCGCGTTGGGCGCGATCTTTCTGATGGGGCTGGTGTTTACCGCCATCTCCGTGACCGGCGTGCGTTCCTGGATATTGCGTAATCTGCCTGCGGGCGTCGCGCACGGCACGGGCGTGGGTATCGGCCTGTTCCTGTTGCTGATCGCCTCCAACGATGTTGGTCTGGTGATCAAGAATCCGGGGCCCGGGCTGCCGGTCGCGCTGGGCCATCTGGCCAGCTTCCCCGCGCTGATGTCGATCGGCGGTCTGGCCGCCATCTTCGGGCTGGAGCGCCGGCGCGTGCCGGGCGGCATCCTGCTGGTCATCATCGCACTGTCGGCGCTGGGCCTGGCCTTCGATCCGAGCGTGAAGTTCACCGGCATGTTCGCGCTACCGTCGCTAAGCGCGCCGGGCCATCCGACGCTGATCGACTCGATGAGCGTCAGGGGCGCCTTGACCGCCGCCGTCATTCCCAGCGTGCTTGCGCTGGTGATGACCGCCGTGTTCGACGCCACCGGGACGATTCGCGCCGTGGCCGGACAAGCCGGGCAGCTCGACGAAAAAGGGCAAATCATCAATGGCGGCCGTGCGCTTACAGCCGACTCCGTCAGCTCGATCTTCTCGGCTTTCCTCGGCGGCGCGCCGGCGGCGGCTTATATCGAATCGGCGGCGGGCGTGGCCGCTGGCGGCAAGACCGGGCTTGGCCCGGCAGTGGTCGGCGTGCTGTTCCTGCTGCTGATATTCCTCTCGCCGCTGGCCGCGCTGGTGCCGGCTTATGCCACCGCGCCGGCGTTGATGTACGTGGGCCTGTTGATGCTCGGCAGTATCAGCAAGCTGCACATGGAAGATACCGTCGATGCGATGGCCGGTCTGGTGTGCGCGGTATTCATCGTGCTGACCTGCAATATCGTGACCGGCATCATGCTTGGCTTCTGCACGTTGGTGATCGGCCGCCTGGTGTCGGGTGAATACAGGAAGCTCAACATCGGCACCGTAGCCATCGCCGTAGTGCTGGCCACGTTTTATCTGGGCGGCTGGGCGATCTGAGTGGCCTGATAGCGGCCGGTGCCATCGCAGGGACGCGATGGCAGGCAGCCACCGGTTGAAAACACCCCCTCGCCAGCCTGCGCCGGCGAGGGGGTGTTGCTTTTGGGCCACGCTTTTTGCTGTTCGAGGGCTTGCTCGAGAGAAAATTAATTTATTAAGCAGTTGATTTTTAAATGATTTCTTAAAAAATCATCGCGCCGAAGATGGAAGAAAAAAGGATAAGTCGCTTTTTTCGGAATTAGGGCTAACACCTATAGGGAAAACCCTATATAATTCCAAACACTGCTGCAATGCAGCAAATTATGCGACTGGAGGTTGCCATGTTTGCCAAACTGTTTGAAATCGTTAATTCCTGGTTCGAAAACGCCGAACGCCGCCGCCGTGAAGAGTATCTGGCGCAGTCCACCGATATTTATGAATTGGAATATCGCATTCGCGCGCTCGAAACCGGCGCCGTCTGAACCTGCTGTCTTGCTGGATGCAGTAACCCGGTAGTAAAGCGCCTCGCGCGCCTCATGAGATATCCTGCCCTCCGCCGGCCTGGCCGCTGCGACCGCGGATGATCTCAGCAAAAAGGCCCACCCTTGCGTGGGCCTTTGGCTTTTCTGCGATAGCTCGACGACGTCAGCTTGACGATCGCGCCATCCACGGCTTTCTCATTCCCGTTTTATCCCGGCAGCGCCATGGCCTGAGCGTGCCGGAAATCGCCTTCTTGCCGTGACCGGTATCGAGGGATTGTTCGCCTTCGTCAGTTTGGCTTGAGACAAATCCCACATTGATGTACTGTATAAACATACAGTATTTGCTGGTTGTTGCCACCCGCTCCCATTGGTCGTTCCGATGTCGCTCTCTCTTGAAAATTTACCGTCTGGGCTTTGGCGCGCCAGCGAACTGGCTCAAGGCCAGGGGCAGGTGCGGGCCACCGGCTTTACCGAGCTCGACCGGGAATTGCCGGGCGGCGGTTGGCCGGTTGGCGCGCTGGCCGAGCTGCTGCCCGCGCGCGCCGGGATCGGCGAGCTGCGTCTATTGCTGCCGGCGCTGGCGGCGCTGACCCGAACGGGCAAGCCCGTCGTGATGATCGCGCCGCCACATCTGCCTTACGCACCAGCCTTGGCCGGCGCCGGGCTCGACCTGCGCCACCTGGTGATTGTGCATGCTCCACCGCAATCCGGCGTGGCGTCGCCGCAGGCGGCCGACGACCTCTGGGCAGCCGAGCAGGCGCTCAAAAGCGCCAGCTGCGGCGCGGTTCTGGCCTGGTTGCCGCAGGCTCGCTCCGATCAACTGCGCCGTCTGCAACTGGCTGCCGCCGGCGGTGATGCGCTGGCCTGGATCGTACGCCAACCCCAGGCATTGGCCTCGTCCTCGCCCGCGCCGCTGCGGCTGGCACTCGAGCCGGCGCCGGGCAGCGGCCTGCTGATTCATTTCCACAAGCGCCGAGGTCCGGCCCGGAGCATGCCGCTGCGGCTGGACTTGCCGGCGCATCACCCGAAACTGGGGTCGCCGCGCCCCGGTACCGCTCTTTCTCTGGATTCAGGAGGCCTCCATGCGCTGCTGGATTGCACTGCACTTACCCTGGCTCATCCTCGAAATCTTCCGGCCGGTCTTGCCGCCTGACGGACCCGCTGGCATGACGTCCGATGCGCTGGTCGTGATGGACGGCGAGCATGTGCGCATGGCGAGCGCCGCGGCCCGGCAGGCGGGCATCGTGCCAGGCTTGCGCCGGGCCGGGGTGTTGGCCTTGCTGCCCGATGCGATCTTGCGCGAGCGCGACGCGCAGCGCGAGCAGCAGCGGCTGGAGACCGTGGCCCTGGCCCTGTTGCGCTTCAGTCCGCAAGTCGTGCTGGCTGGCGAGCACGTGGTGCTGGTCGAGGTATCGGCCAGCCTGCGCCTGTTTGGCGGCCTGAGCGCGCTGTGCCGCCAGGTCGGGCAGACCGCCCGGCTGCTCGGCCACGCGGCGCGTCTGGCCGTGGCGCCGACAGCCACCGGCGCCTGGTTGCTGGCGCGCCAGAGCGGCAGCCGGCAGCGCCGCCATGCGACCGACCTGGCGCAACTGTGCGCGCTGCTCGACGATTTGCCTGTGTCGCTGCTGGGTGAGACCGCGCCGCATCTTGGCTGGCTCGAGCAGTTGGGCTGCGCCCGCTTGGCCGACATGCGCCGCTTGCCGCGCGCGGGCCTGGCCAGGCGCTGTGGCCAGGCGTTGGTGGATGAGTTGGCGCGGGCTTATGGCGATGCGCCGGAAATGCCGGCCTGGTTCCAGGCGCCCTTGCAGTTCGAAGCGCAGCTCGCGCTGCCGGCCCGCACTGCTCAGGTCGAGACGCTGCTGTTCGGCGCGCGGCGCTTGCTGGTGCAACTGGCAGGCTGGCTCGCGGCGCACCACCAGGCTGTGCACGCCTATGAGCTGGTGCTGGAGCACGAGCCGCTGGGACGCCGCACGTTGCCGCCTACACGCGTGATGGTGCGGCTGGCCGAACCCGGCGCGGCGCCGGCGCACCTGCTGAATGTGCTCAAGGAACAGTTGGCACGGCATCGTCTCGAGACGCCGGTACTGGAGTTGCGTTTGTGCGTCAGCCAGGTGGTGCCGCACGAACCGGGCAATGCCAGCCTGTTGCCGGAGCCTGGCCGTGCGCGCCAGGAGTTCGTGCGCCTGATCGAGCGCCTGAATGCCCGCCTGGGCGAGGCGCAGGTGAGCCAACTGGCCTTGCACGACGAGCATCGGCCCGAGGCCGCGTACCGCCTGCTGCCGTACGTCGTGTCACGGCCGGCGTCGGCGACGCCTGGTGCCGCGCCGGGCGCCATCCAGGCATCTCCCAAGGTCCGGCCGGTCTGGCTGCTCGACTCGCCACGGCAGCTGACCATGCTAGGCGAGCGGCCGGTCCATGGCACGCCGTTGCGCGTGCTCACGCATGCCGAGCGCATCGAGTCGGGCTGGTGGGATGGCGCCGCGGCGTTGCGCGACTACTTCATCGCCGCCGATGCGCAGGGCGCGTTGCTGTGGGTGTATCGCGAGCGGCAGACCAGCCTCGGCCAGGCCGCCTGGTATCTGCACGGCCTGTTCGGGTGAGGCATGAACGCATCCGTCCTGCCCGCTTATGCGGAATTGCATTGCCTGTCGAATTTCACTTTCCTGTGTGGTGCTTCGCATCCCGAAGAATTGGTCGAGCGCGCAGCACGGTTGGGCTATCAGGCATTGGCTCTGACTGACGAGTGTTCGCTGGCCGGGGTGGTGCGAGCACATGGCGAAGCCAAGCGACAGGGGCTGCACTTGCTGATCGGCAGCGAATTGCGATTGGTCGACGTTGACGGGGCGTCGGCCGTGCATCTGGTGGTGCTGGCGCAGAACCGCGAAGGCTACGGCAACCTGTCGGAACTCATCACGCTGGCGCGCACGCGCGGGCGCAAGCAGGAGGGCTACCGGCTCACGCCGCAAGACCTGGCCGATCCGCCGCCGCCATGCGCGCATCTGCGCGGACTGCCGGATTGCCTGGTGCTGCTGGTGCCGCCCCACGGCGTCGCACGCGAGCGCCTGCGCGAGCAGGTTGCCTGGGCCGCCCGTTTGTTCTCGGGACGCCTGTGGCTGGCGCTCGAATTGCTGCATCGACCCGACGACGATCTGCACCAGGCGTGCCTGACGTCGGTCGCGCGCGAGACCGGCGTGCCGCTGGCTGCCGCCGGACACGTGCTGATGCATGTACGCTCGCGCAAGCCCTTGCAGGACACGTTGAGCGCGATCCGCCTGGGCCGGCCGGTGCAAGCCTGCGGCACCGCACTGATGCCCAATGCCGAGCAGCACTTGCGCTCGCGCCTGCGGCTGGCCGCGCTCTATCCGCCCGAGGCGCTGCAGGCCACTGTCGAGATTGCCGGGCGCTGCACTTTCAATCTCGACGAACTGCGCTACGAATACCCCGACGAACTGGTGCCGTGCGGCTTGACGCCGGCCGATTATCTGCGCCGGGAAGTCCTGGCCGGCGCGCGGCAGCGGTATCCGCAGGGCGTGCCGGAGAGCGTGAGCAAACAGCTCGCCGAGGAATTGGCGCTGATCGCCGAGCTGGCCTACGAGCCTTATTTCCTGACGGTCTACGACATCGTCAAATTTGCCCGGGAGCGAAAGATCCTGTGCCAGGGCCGCGGCTCGGCCGCCAATTCGGCGGTGTGCTACTGCCTGGGCATCACGGCGGTCGATCCGGCGCAAAGCCAGTTGCTGTTCGGCCGCTTCCTGTCGCGCGAACGTAACGAGCCGCCCGATATCGACGTAGATTTCGAGCACCAGCGGCGCGAGGAAGTGATCCAATACATCTATGGCAAATACGGGCGGCAGCGCGCCGCGCTGGCCGCGGCCGTGACCACCTATCGCACGCGCAGCGCCTTGCGCGAGACCGGCAAGGCGCTTGGCATCGACGCATCGATCGTCGACCAGGTGTGCGCCGGCCAGCAGTGGTGGGACGGCCGCCGCGACCTGCTGCAGCGCTTGGCGCGCCAGGGTCTGTCGCCCGAGGCGCCGGCGGTGCGTCACTGGTGCGAACTGGTCGAGCAACTGGTCGGATTCCCGCGGCATTTGTCGCAGCATACCGGCGGCTTCGTCATCTCGCGCGGCAAGCTCTCGCGGTTGGTGCCAATTGAGAACGCCGCGATGCCCGAGCGCTGCATCATCCAGTGGGACAAGGACGATCTCGAAGCGCTCAAGCTGCTCAAGGTCGACGTGCTGGCGCTCGGCATGCTCTCGGCCTTGCGCCGCGCGCTCGATATGCTGGGGCAGCGGCATGGCCGCTGGCTCGACCTGGCCGATATTCCGCGCGAGGATCCGGCCACTTACGAGATGCTGTGCCGGGCCGATACCGTGGGCGTGTTCCAGGTCGAGTCGCGCGCGCAGATGAGCATGCTGCCGCGCCTGCAGCCCCGCAAGTTCTACGACCTGGTGGTACAGGTGGCGATCGTGCGGCCCGGCCCGATCCAGGGGGGCATGGTGCATCCTTATTTGAAGCGCCGGCAGGAGCCGCTGGAGAAAATTCACTACGCCAAGGACGCTTTGGCGCCCGCGCTGGCGCGCACGCTGGGCGTGCCGATCTTCCAGGAGCAGGTGATGCAGATCGCGATGATCGCGGCTGACTTCACCGCTGGCGAGGCCGACGATCTGCGTCGCTCGATGGCCGCCTGGCGGCGCAAGGGCGGACTGGAGAAATTCCAGGAAAAAATCATCGCGGGCATGCTGAAAAACGGCTACGAGCGAACCTTCGCCGAAGCCATTTGCCGTCAGATCGAGGGGTTCGGCGAATACGGATTTCCCGAGAGCCACGCGGCCAGCTTCGCGCAACTGGTCTATGCCAGCGCATGGATCAAGCGGCACGAGCCGGCCATTTTTCTCTGCGCGCTGCTCAACAGCCAGCCGATGGGTTTTTATTCGGCCTCGCAACTGGTGCAGGATGCGCGGCGCCATCAGGTCGAAGTGCGGGCCGTCGATGTGACTGCCAGCGACCCGGCTTGTACGCTCGAAGCGCGCGACGGCGGCATGCCGCCCGCCGTGCGGTTGGGCTTGGCGCAAGTCGCGGGGCTGGCCGCCGGCGCGGCGCGGCGGATCGCGCAGGCGCGTGCTCAGGCCCCTTATCGCGACATCGACGATCTGGCCGCGCGGGCGCAACTGAGCCGCCAGGAACTGGCCGCGCTGGCTGCGGCCGATGCACTGGCTACGTTGCTGGGCGGAAGGCGTCAGGCTCAATGGACGGTCGCCGCCCATTTGCCGGCTACGCCGCTGCTGGGCCAACCCACGCTGCAGGACGACGGTGACCGGGTGCCGTTGCCGAGGTTGCGCGAAGGCGAGGAGATTCTGGCCGACTATGCCAGCACCGGCCTGACGCTGCGGCGCCACCCGCTGGCGCTATTGCGCCCGCGCCTGAGCGCCATGCGGCTCAAATCGGCCCAGGAGCTGCGCGATCTGCCCAATGGCCGGCGCGTCCGCGCCTGCGGCATCGTGACGATGCGGCAGCGACCCGGCACCGCCAAGGGCACGGTTTTTGTCTCGCTCGAAGACGAGACCGGGGTCGTCAACGTGATCGTCTGGCCCGATCTGGTCGAGCGCCAGCGCAAGGAACTGCTCGGCACGCGCTTGATGGCTGTGCATGGCATCTGGCAATGCACGGGCGAGGGCGAGCATGTGGTGCGCCATCTGGTGGCGCGCCGGCTGATCGATCTGTCGCCGCTACTGGGGCGGCTGATGACTCCCAGCCGCAATTTTCATTAGCCCCAGACGCCGGTGCGCTCGGTGGCCGGCGACAGGGTGCCGCCGCTCCAGCGCAGCGGTACGGCGCCCGGCCGGTACCAGCCGCGCACGACCTGAAAGCGCCAGAACCGCTCGGCGCCGGCAAACTCGCCGAGCGCGGCCGCGTCCCAGACGATCTCGGTGGTGCCTTGCAGCTGCAGCAGATCGCCGTTCGAGAAATCGACGAACAGCATCGCCGCACGCGGTTCGCGCACGAGATTGCCGAGCGTATTGAAATAACGGTTGCCGCTGAAATCAGGCACGGTCAGGGTGTTGCCGTCGATGCGCACGAAACCCGGTCGCCCGCCCCGATGCGAAATATCGACCCCGGCCGCGTTGCCCGCCGAGCCCGCTCCGCTGGCCGTGGCCACGAAGCAAGTATCGGCGCCCGCGATCAGATCGCGCGACCTCGCATCCAGCGCGGTGAAATGCGTCGCGGCCATGCGGGCCGGCGGCGCCTCGCGAATTTCGCGCATCTGAATATATCGGGGGCAATTGCCGAACGACTGCGTCACGGCGATCTCCAGCCGATGATGGTCGATTGCCGCGACGGTGCCATTGACCCGGTTGCGGCGCCGCGTGCCGAGGTCGATACCGAGCAGCCCGACCTGGCTGTGCGGCGTCAGGCCGGCGACCACCGGATCGGCAGCCTGCGCGTGGAGATCGATTTGCAAACCATGCGGGTCCGGCGAGGCGATAAATCCCGGTGGTCCGGCCAGCATCGTCGCCACTGGCCACCCGTCGGCATCGGTTGCGCCCAGAAACAGGAACGGCAAGGCTGCAAAGAATGCGCGGTGCTGGTCGGGCATGAACTCGCGTATGGCCGCGCCGCGCGGACCGCCGCCGGCGAGTTCCTGAGCCAGCAACTCACCGTCGTGGAAAAGGGCTGAGGCTAACGGTGTGTCCGGATTCATGACACGCTCACCGGCATGGCGACGAACCCCGGCAATGCCTCGACCTGCGCGAGCCAGGCCCGGATGTTGGGGTAGGGCGTGAGCGCGATGCCGCCCTCCGGCGCGTGGGCGATGTACGAGTAGCACGCCAGGTCGGCCAGCGTGGGGTGATCGGCCGCCAGGTAGCGCCGGCCGCTCAGATGCTGCTCCATGAATGGCATGAGCCTGTAAGCGGTGTGCATCGCCGGGCCGACGTCGTCGCCCGGTGCGCCCCAGCGCCGGATCACGCGGGCGGCGGCCGGCCCGAAGCGGATTTCGCCCGCGGCGATCGACAGCCAGCGCTGCACTTGGGCGGCCGGCACGGGATCGTCCGGCAGCCAATGGCTGCCGGGGGCGTAGCGCCTGGCCAGATAAACCAGGATCGCATTGCTGTCGCACAGCACCAGGCCGCCGTCGTCGAGCACCGGGATCTGGCCAAGCGGATTGAGCATGCGGAACCCGGCGCTGCGGCGCACCTCGGCTGGCGTATCGATGAAGCGATACGGCAGGCCGAGTATCGACAGCATCAGCTCGACGCGGTGCGAGTGCCCGGAGAGCCGGGTGCCGTGCAAGGTAATTGTTGATTCGGACATGATCGGACCATGCTGGTTAAGGAAGTGAGAACAGATTAGTCATTCCGATATTTGACGTAAATATCGATATACTGAAAGTCAGTCTTCCGATAATCGGAATGATGAAAGGCTTATCCCCATGGACCGACTCGATGAACTCAGCGTATTGATCGCCATCCTCGATACCGGCAGTCTGGCCGCCGCCGGGCGCCGGCTGCGCCGCTCGCCGCCGGCCGTCACGCGCACGCTGGCGGCGCTCGAAGCGCGCGTGGGCATGCGCCTGGTCGAGCGCTCCACGCGCAATCTGAGCGCGACCGAGGCGGGCGCGCGGCTGGCCGAGCACGCGCGCCGCTTGCTGGCCGATTACGAGGCGGCGGTGCGCGAGGATGCCGATGCACCGCTGCAGGGCAGGTTGCGCGTCACGGCACCGCGCATTTTCGGGCGGCGCCACGTCACGCCGGTGGTGACCAGCTATCTCGATAAATACCCGGCGATGCGGGTCGAGCTGGTGCTCAGCGACGCCAATCTGGATTTGATCGAAGAGGGGCTCGACGTGGCGGTGCGGATCGGGACGCTCGTCGACGCCAGCCTGGTGGCGCGCCGCGTCGGCGAAGTCCGGCGCATGTGGGTGGCCAGCCCGGACTATCTGGCCCGGCACGGCTGGCCCGGTACGCCGGGCGACCTGGCCGCGCATGAAGTGGTCTATACAGCCAGCCGGCCGGTGGCGCCGGAGTGGCGTTTCCGTCATGCCGGGCGCGACCAGGTGGTGGCGCTCACGCCGCGCCTGACGGTCAACGCAATCGACGCGACGCTGCTGGCCGTAAAAAGTCATCGCGGCATCGGCCGCGTGCTGTCCTACCAGGTGGTCGACGATCTCGCCGCCGGCACGCTGGTGCGCCTGCTCGCCGAGTATGAACCGCCACCGTTGCCGGTGCATCTGGTGATGCCCAGCGCGCGGCACATGGCGCCCAAGCTGCGCGCGTTTCTTGACCATGCGGCCGAGCAACTCAACCGGCTCGACGTGATACGGCCGATGCGCTGACGCTCAGTGCTGTGCCGCTGGCGCCACCATGCGGCGCAATTCAGGCAGGCAGGAGCCGCACGTCGTGCCGCATTTGAGGGTGTCCTGCAACGCGCGCAGACGGGCCTCGGGCGGGCCATGTCGATCGGCCAGACAGGCGTTGATCTGGCTCTCGGTGACGCCGTTGCAATTGCATATGGTCTTGCCGCGCGGCTGCACCCCGGCCGGCGCGGTGCGGCTGGGCAACAGCAGCAGGCGCCCCAGCGTGGAGGTCGTCTGGCCGCTTTCCAGCATTTCGCGCAGCCAGCCCGCCGCGCTCACGTCGCCGGCTAACGAGACGGCCTGCAGCACGCCGTCCTCGATGCGCAGGCGCCGCGTCGTGCCGCGCCGGTGATCGTGATAGCTCAGCACTTTGGCCTGCGGCACACCAGCCAATCCAAACAACGTTTCGATTTCCTGCTGCAGCGCGTCGTCGGCGCGCTCGTAGGCGGCCACGCGCCACAATAGCCCGCTGTGCGCGCCGCCCGGGCGACCGAACGGCACGCAACTGGCGTAGGGGAAGCATTTGAAATAGCGTCGCAGATGCATCTGCCGCAGCAGCACCTGATCGGCCGGCAACCAGGCGAACACAACCCATTGCCATGGCAGTTCGGCCGGCAGGATCTTGACCGCGCTGTGCTTTAACTCCGGTTGCAGCGAGTGCGGGTCGAGCGCGGGCAGCGTCAGGCTGTTCACGCCGAAGGCGGCTTGCCGGCCCGCCACGCCGGAGACGTATTCCTCGCCCCAATGCATGGCCACGAAGGCTTGTCCGGGAGCCACGCCGTCGGTGGCATGCACAGGCAGGATCTGGCTGCCGCGCCGCGAGGTGAGATGAACGAACGCGCCTTCCTGCAATCCGAGTCGCTCGACGTCGCGCGGATGCAGGTCGACGCACGGTTCCGCCGCGTGGCCGAACGACTGTTCGAGCGATCCGGTGCGGCTCATGCCATGCCACTGATCGCGCAGGCGGCCGGTGTTCAGCGAAAATGGATAGCGCGCGTCGATGGCTTCGGCCGGCGGCGTGTACGACACATCGGCAAAACGCGCGCGACCGTCGCCGGTATGAAAGCGGCCCTGGCTGAACAGGCGCTGCCGGCCTTGCGTGGCTCCTGCGGGGAATGGCCACTGCTGAGGGCCTTCGGTCTCGAGCAGCGAGTAGGAGAGCCCGCCGATATCGAGATCGCGGCCCACGGTAGTGGCGCGATGCTCGAGCCAGATTGCCTCGGGCGAGTCATAAGGAAACAGGGTGGCTTGCCCAGGACGCAGGCGTGCTTCGAGGCGCCGCGCCACGTCGCACACGATCTGCCAGTCGTGCCGGGCTGCGCCAAACGGCGCCACGGCCGCGCGCACGCGCGAGATGCGGCGCTCCGAATTCGTGACCGTGCCTTCTTTCTCGCCCCACGTGGTGGCCGGCAGCAATACGTCGGCATGGGGTACCGTGGCGGTATTGCGATAAGCCTCCTGCACCACCACGAACTCGGCCTGGCTCAGTGCCGCGCGCACGGCGGTTTGCGACGGCAGTGATTGCGCGGGGTTGGTGCAGGCGATCCACACGGCCTTGATGGTGCCGTCGCGCAGCCCGTCGAAAATCTCGACCGCGGTCTTGCCGGGTTGCATCGGCACGCTCGGCACGTCCCACAGGCGGGCGATTTCGGCCCGATGCGCGGGGTTGCCGAGATTGCGGTGGCCTGACATCAGGTTGGCCATTGCGCCGACCTCGCGCCCGCCCATCGCATTCGGTTGTCCGGTCAGCGAGAAGGGACCGGCGCCGGGCGTGCCGAGCTGTCCGGTGGCCAGGTGCAGATTGATCAGGGCGCGATTCTTCGCGGTGCCGCTCGAGGATTGATTCAATCCCTGGCAGTACAGCGACAGCGTCGGGCCCTGGGCGAACCAGCGCGCGGCGGTGACGATGTCGTCGGCTTTCAGGCCGCACAGCTGCGCAGCCACGCCCGGCGTGAATTCATGTACGGCGGCCCGCAGCGCGTCGAAACCTTCCGTGTGTTCGTTGATGTAGGCGCGATCGATCAGGCCCTCCCACAACATCACGTGCAGCATGCCATGGAATAGCGCGACGTCGGTGCCGGGCTGCAGTGGCAGAAACAGGTCGGCGCTTTGCGCCGTATCGGTGCGGCGTGGATCGGCAACGATCACGCGCATGGCCGGATGCCGGGCGCGTGCCTCCTCGAGCCGCCGGTAAAGCACCGGGTGGGCGTAGGCGGGGTTGGCGCCGGCGATGAAAACCGTGCCGGCCAATTCGATGTCCTCATAGCTGCAAGGCGGTGCATCGACGCCGAAAGCACCCTTGTAGCCGGCCACCGCCGAACTCATGCACAGCCGCGAGTTCGAGTCGATGTTATTGGTGCCGATCAAGCCTTTGGCGAGTTTGTTGAAGACGTAATAGTCCTCCGTGAGCAGTTGGCCGGACACGTAAAAAGCGACAGCGTCGGGCCCGTGTCGCTGCACGATGTCGGCCAGGCGCTGCGCGACGTGATCGAGCGCGTCGCCCCAGCCGGCCGGTGCCAGCGCATCGGCACGGCTGCGCCGCAGCGCGGGTTGCGCCGCGCGCACCTGGGCGTAGCGATGCGGCGCGGCGGTCAGATGCAAGGTGCTGCCCTTGGTGCACAGCCGGCCGAAATTGGCAGGATGGTCGGGGTCGCCGGCGACCCCGACGATTTCGTCGCGACCGTCCGGGTGATGCAGGCTGTCGATCACCACGCCGCAACCGACCCCGCAATAACAGCAGGTCGAGCGCGTGCGGCGCGCAATGGGTTTGGCGGGCAGGCTATCAGCCATGGATCGGCCTTACGCCGCGCCGGCGGCGAGCGCTTGCATGTTTGCCGCGGCCTCGGGCTGGGATAACTCGCTGCGCAGCATGTACACGGTGCGCTTGTCGCACTGCACCGCGAAGGTTGGCGCGCAACCGGCGTCCGGGCTGAGCGCGCAGCCGTCGCCCAGGCCGATCTGCCAGCCGTGCAGCGGACAGGTGACGCGCTCGCCATGCACGATGCCTTGCGAGAGCGGGCCGCCCTTGTGCGGACAGCGATCGAGTACGGCGAACACCTTGTCTTCGCCGTTGCGGAAGATGGCGATATCGGCATGTTGCGCACGCCTGAGCAAGCGCGCGCCCAGTACGGGGATGTCATCGATTTGGCAAATGGCCAGCCAGTTGTCGTCAAGCATTGCAATATCCTCGGATGAATTCGGCAGCCTCAGGGTCACGCCAGCGTAAGCGGCTCGAACTGGCGCAGATCGACAGCGGCCTCGGCCGGCTGGTGCCAGGGATCGGGCTCGTCGCGCAGCGCGAACTGCAGGCGCTCCCACAGCGCGCGCCGGTTGGCCGCATCGTCGAGCACGCGCTTCTTGACGTAATCGAGTCCGACCCGGCCGACGTAGTGCACGGTGCGCTCGAGATACCAGCCTTCCTCTCGATACAACTGCAAAAAGGCGCCGGCATATTCGAGTACCTCCTCGTGGGTTTTCACCTTGACGAGGAATTGCGCGACTTCGGTCTTGATGCCGCCATTGCCGGCCACATAAATTTCCCAGCCCGAATCGACGCCGATGATGCCGACATCCTTGATGCCCGACTCGGCGCAGTTGCGCGGGCAGCCCGACACCGCCAGCTTGACCTTGTGTGGCGCATACATGCGCCACAGCGCGCGCTCCAGCTCCTGGCCCATGCGGGTCGAGTCCTGCGTGCCGAAGCGGCACCATTCCGAGCCGACACAGGTTTTGACGGTGCGCAGCGCCTTGGCATACGCATGGCCCGACGGCATGCCGAGGTCGGCCCAGATGGCCGGCAGATCCTCTTTCTTGACCCCGAGCAGATCGATGCGCTGGCCGCCGGTGACCTTCACCGCGGGCACCTGGTATCTGTCGACCACGTCGGCGATACGGCGCAGTTCGGCCGAGGTGGTCACGCCGCCCCACATGCGCGGCACCACCGAGTAGGTGCCGTCTTTCTGAATGTTGGCGTGCGCGCGCTCGTTGATGAAACGCGCCTGTGGATCGTCCTTGGCCTGATGCGGCCAGGTGCTGATCAGGTAATAGTTGAGGGCCGGACGGCAGGTCGCGCAGCCATTGGGCGTGCGCCATTCGAGAAAGCGCATGGCCGCATCGAGCGAGAACAACTGGTGCTCGCGAATGGCCTGGCGCACCTCGGCATGGGTGTGATCAGTGCAGCCGCACAAAGCCTTTTGCTTGGGCGCGGCCGAGTAGTCGCCGCCCAGGGTGGTCATCAGGATTTGCTCGACCAGGCCGGTGCACGAGCCGCAAGAGGCCGAGGCCTTGGTGTGCTTGCGCACGTCTTCGAGCGTAAACAGGCCCTGCTGCTTGATCGCCTGCACGATGGTGCCCTTGCACACGCCGTTGCAGCCGCACACTTCGGCCGTGTCGGCCATTTGCATCGCACGCTCGGCGCCGCCGTGGCCGGCATCGCCCAGATTCGCTTCGCCGAACATCAGCGTGTCGCGAATCGCCGCTATGTCGCGCCCTTCGCGCAGCAGCTTGAAGTACCACGCGCTATCTACGGTGTCGCCATAAAGGCAGGCGCCGATCAGCTTGTCGTCCTTGAGCACGAGTTTTTTGTAGACGCCACCGAGCGGGTCGGCCAGCGTGATTTCCTCGGCGCCGGGGCTGCCCATGAAATCCCCCGCCGAGAACAGATCGATGCCGGTGACCTTGAGCTTGGTCGAGGTGACCGAGCCGGTATAGCGGCCGATGCCGAAGTGCGCGAGGTGATTGGCACACACCTTGGCCTGTTCGAACAGCGGCGCCACCAGTCCATAGGCCACGCCGCGATGGCTGACGCATTCACCGACCGCGTAAATGCGCGGATCGAAGGTCTGCATCGTGTCGTTGACGACGATGCCGCGCTGGCAGTGAATGCCGGCCGATTCGGCCAGCGCCGTGTTGGGCCGGATGCCGACGGCCATGACCACCAGGTCGGCCGGAATTTCTTCTCCGCCGGCCAGACGCACGGCGCGCACGCGACCGGTCTCGCCGGGCCCGGTGCCCAGCAGCGCGGCGGTTTGCGCGCCAAGTTTGAAGTGCAGGCCGCGCGCCTCGAGCGATTGCTTGAGCAAGTCGCCGGCGGTGCGGTCGAGCTGGCGTTCCAGCAGCCACTCGGCCAGATGTACCACAGTGACTTGCATGCCGCGCGCGGCCAGGCCGTTGGCCGCTTCCAGACCGAGCAGTCCGCCGCCGATGACCACCGCGGCGCGGTAGCGCGCGGCGGCGTCGATCATCGCCTGCGTGTCGGCGATGTCGCGATAGGCCAGTACGCCGTCCAGATCGTGCCCCGGCACGGGCAGGATGAACGGGTCGGAGCCAGTGGCCAGCAACAGGCGGTCGTAGTCGCAAACGATGCCGTCGTCGGTGCTGACCTGGCGCCGCACGCGGTCGATTTTGGTGACCTTCTTGCCCGTATGCAGGGTGATGCCATGCTCGCGATACCACTCGAACGAGTTGAGTACGATCTGCTCGACGGTCTGCTCTCCGGCGAGCACCGGCGAGAGCAGAATCCGGTTGTAATTTGGATGCGGCTCGGCGCCGAACACCGTGATGTCATACATATCCGGGGCCAGTTTGAGGAGTTCCTCGATGGCGCGCACGCCCGCCATGCCGTTACCCACCATCACCAGTTTCATCTTCCGCATTGCAACCTCGCTCTTTGAATTGCGGCGCTGCCCGCGCTGCTTGAAAAGATTCGAGCAAGATGCATGCCACGGCATAAAGGGGACGTGGTGCCGATGTCAACGGCGCATTCGCGCCGGCACGCACCATCGCGGCGCATGGCGCGCACGTTGCCTGTGCCGTCTGGCCATATACGGGCATAAGGGCGCGCCGGCCTTGCATGGGGGCGCGGTGTCCCGGCCGGCTCGCCCACGCCGCGAAATGCTGCGCAGCGGCATGCCTCGGAGGCCCCCGGCCAGGCGCGCACGCCTGCGAAGGCGGGTGGCATCGAACTTGCTCGATCCTTCGGATGACTCGACAACCGGGAGAGGTTTGCAATGAAAAATCTGCTGATTTCGCTGCGCAGCGGTGACTGGCGCGCTTTGCTGGCGTGTTTCCTTTATTTCGATACCGGCTTCACCGTGTGGGTGCTATATGGGCCGCTGGCGCCTTTCATTGCCAAAGACATCGCCATGAGTCCGGCCCAGCAGGGATTCCTGGTGGCCGTGCCGGTGCTGGCCGCGGCGATCCTGCGCGTCACGCTGGGTAATCTGTATCAATCGGCCGATGGGCGGCGCATCGCCCTGATGGGGATCTCGCTCTCAGCGCTGCCCGCCATTGTGTTGCCGTTGCTGCCTGGCGTGCCGTCGTATTCGCTGCTGCTGGTGCTGGGTGTGTTTCTCGGCGTAGGCGGCGCCAGTTTTGCGATCGCGCTGCCGATTGCCGGCAGCAACTATCCGCCGCGCGTGCAGGGGCTGGTGCTGGGTGTGGCCGCGGCCGGCAATATCGGCGCGGTGCTCGATGGCTTCTTGTTCCCGGGACTGGCGACGCACTTCGGTTGGCAGAAGGCGGCGGGCGCGGCGGTGATTCTGCTGGCCGTGGCCGCCGTGGCGGTGTTTCTGTGGGCGCGCGATCGCGCGCCCAAAGGCGGCAGTGCGGTGCGTGCGTTCGGCGGCTTCGTGCTGAACCTGGCCGGGTTGATGCTGTTGGTGCTGGCGGTGCCGGCGGGGTTGTTAGGCCAGGGCAGGACCGGCGTACTGTTGCTGCCGGTGCTGGGTGCGCTGCTGGCGATCGCGGTCTTGCCGTCGAAATACCGCACCGTGCTGGCCGAGCGCGACACTTGGGTGATCATGCTGATCTATAGCATCACTTTCGGCGGGTTCGTCGGCATGTCCTCGTATGTCACGCTGCTGCTGACCAATCTCTATCAGATGCCGAAAGTCGAGGCAGGCTTGTTCATGGCGCTGCTGGCCTTTACCGGCGCGATGGTGCGTCCGCTCGGCGGTTGGGCGGCCGATCGTATCTCGGGCGTGCGCGCGCTGCTCGCACTGCTTGCGTTGATTTCGCTGTGCGATCTGGCCTTCGCGATATGGATGCCACCGTTGGGCAGCGGTATCGCTCTGTTGTTGGTCCTGTATTTAGGTTTCGGCCTGGGCAACGGCGCCACGTTTCAATTGGTGCCGCATCGCTGGCAGGGCAAGACCGGCCTGATGTCGGGCATCATTGGCGCGGCTGGCGGCATTGGCGGGTTTTACTTACCGGTTGTCATGGGCATCGCCAAGGAAAGCACCGGTAGCTACCAAATGGGTTTTGCCACCTTTGGCGCGCTGGCCGGTTGCGCTTTCCTGTTGGTGGTGGCGCTGCGCGCGCAATGGCTGCGCTGGGCCGTGCTTGCGCCGGAAGCTGCCGGTCACGGAGAGGCGGCGCTGGCAGGGCTTCACGCGGAATAGCCGGATGGGCGGGCCCGGCTCGAGGCGAGCGCCGGATTAGCCATGCGGCGCTGCACAAAAAACCAAATCGGCGTATGATTCGGGAAAACCCTAATATCCGGCGCTGCAAAGAAACAACCGCAGCGCCGGCTTTTTTCGTGCCGTCGCAACACTGTCCCCCCACGCATGCCAAAAGAATCCTGTCTTCCCCGTTCGGCGCAGCGCGCGCCCCTGGTGTCAAACACTGCGGTCACGGGGCAAATCGTTTCCACGGTCTTCTTCACTTTTTTGTGCTATCTGGCGATCGGCATTCCGCTGGCCATCCTGCCGTCATATGTGCATCTGGACCTGGGATACAGCTCGGTGGTCGCCGGGCTGGCAATCAGCGCGCAATACCTGGCGACTTTGCTGAGCCGGCCGCGCGCGGGGCGGACAGCTGACACGGTCGGACCCAAGCAGACGGTGCTATACGGTTTGCTGGCGTGCGGCGTGAGCGGTGCGCTGCTGTTCGTCTCGGCGCTGTGGCAGCACATGCCTGGCTTGAGCTTGCTGGCGCTGCTGGCAAGCCGCCTGGCGCTGGGCTGCGGCGAGAGCTTTGTCGGTACCGGGGCGATCACCTGGGGCATCGGCCAGGTGGGCGCGACCCATACCGCCCGGGTGATTTCCTGGAACGGCGTGGCAACCTACGGCGCGCTTGCGGTCGGCGCGCCGATTGGCGTCGCGCTGGAGCGCGCCTACGGCTTCTCGGCGGTCGGCGTGACGGTCATTGGCCTGGCGCTGGCCGGGTTCGGTCTGGCTCAGCTCAAGCGCGCCACGGCCATCGTGCATGGCGAGAAGCTTGCGTTTCGGGCGGTGCTCGGACGCGTTCTTCCGCATGGTCTCGGACTGGCGCTCGGCTCGGTCGGCTTCGGTGCCATTGCGACCTTTGTCACTTTGTTTTATGCGAGCCGCCACTGGCCCGATGCGGCCTTGACCCTGACCGTGTTCGGCACTTGCTTTGCCGGCGTGCGCCTGCTGGGTGCCAACAGCATCAAGCGCTTCGGCGGCTTCCGGGTCGGCATCGTCTCGTTCTGCGTCGAATTGCTCGGGCTGGGCCTGCTGTGGCTGGCGCCTGATCCGTCCGTCGCGCTGCTGGGCGCGGCGCTCTCCGGCGCAGGCTTCTCGCTGGTGTTCCCGGCGCTGGGCGTCGAGGCGGTCGGGCTCGTGCCGCCGCATAGCCGTGGCGCGGCGCTGGGCGCATACTCGGTGTTCCTCGATTTGTCGCTCGGTGTGACCGGGCCGGTCGCCGGGCTCGTGGTCAGCCAGTTCGGCTATGCCCAGGTGTTCCTGTTTGCCGCGCTCTCAGCGGCGCTGGGAGCATGCCTGACGCTTGGATTGCATCGCCGCGCCCGGCGCGAGCCTCACTTGACGGTCGCAGGCGCGGAATAGACGCCATGCCGGCTCACCCGCTGCCGTGGCTTCGGGATGGCGGGCAAGCGTGGATGATCCGGCCCTGACGCGCGCTGGCGCTGTGTTGCCGCTTGCATCGGCGAGGTATCGAGTTCGCTGGCAAAGCGCGTTTCGAGCCCGCCCTGGCCGCTCGTGCCGCTGCCTCGCATCCCTGCGTCGCCGAATTGTCCGGCGGTGAGTCCAAAGCCCATCGACGAATGGGTACCCAGGTGCGCGCTGCCGGCCAGCCCGGTCTGCGCCTGAGCCTGACACGCGACGAGCAGTGTCAGCGCACTCCCCAAACGAAGCAAGATTCGCACGGATAATTTCCCCGAAGTATGGCGATCGCGCTGCACTGGCACGATCGAAGCTCGCCAGTGTAAGCATCTTTGCCGCGTCTGGCGAATGCAGTGCGCCGATCGATGACACGATACGCGATGCACGGCGACCCGGTGTGTTTCATTGAGCGATCCGATCGCCATCGCTGCAACGCTCCGAACAACGACATCGCTCGCAGTCCGAGCGGAATTTCGTCCTCTGCTAACAGTCCTTCGATCCTTGCGCGGCACTTCGTGCCGCCCCGGCTGGCGTGGCATAGCGGGCATGATTGGCGCGCCGCGAGTGGCGCCGAGTGTCGGTGCGCGGCGTACCGCGCATGATGACCAGCGCCGTCTATATCGAGTTTATGATGTTAAGCATCATGGTTAACGCGGATGACGCCATCGCCATGATTCAGCATACAGTAACGCACAGCTTTTCCCTTCACGGTGTCTCGCTTCACCTTTCGAGAAGGATATTTAATATGTCGATACGCTGGCTTGCTGTACTGCCTTTCATAGGCATCCTAATCGGGACTGCATTTGTCAATCAGGTTGAACCTCTGGTGCTGGGCATGCCGCTGCTGCTGGCATGGCTCGTGATGTGGATTGTTTTGACGGCGGTCATCATGGCGATCATTTATGCCAACGATCCGGCCAATCACAGTGAGAATGGCAACTCGGAGACGAATTGATGAATAGCGCTCTGCTCATTATTTTATTGGTGACTCTGTTTGCCCTGTTTCTCGGCGTGCGTGCACGCCGGGGGCGAGACATGAATCTCGAGCAATGGACCGTGGGCGGCCGCAGTTTTGGTACCGCTTTCGTGTTCCTGCTCATGGCCGGGGAAATCTATACGACCTTCACGTTCCTGGGCGGCAGCGGCTTTGCCTACGGCAAGGGCGCGGCGGTGTTCTACATTTTGGCTTACGGCGCACTGGCCTACATTCTTTCGTATTGGCTGCTGCCGCCGATCTGGCGCTTTGCCAAACGCGAGAGCCTGGTTTCCCAGCCGCACTACTTCGCCCGCAAATACAACAGCCCGGCGCTCGGCGTGCTGGTGGCGATTGTCGGCGTGATCGCGTTGATCCCTTACCTGGTATTGCAGTTCAAGGGACTGGGCATCATCGTGGAAACCGCTTCGTATGGCTCCATCTCGTCGACCCCGGCGATCTGGATAGGCGCGGTGGTGGTTGCCGCCTATGTGATGGCCTCGGGCGTGCGCGGTTCGGCCTGGAACGCCGTGGTCAAGGACACGCTGATTCTGGTGATGGTCATTTTCCTGGGCATCTACCTGCCGATACATTACTACGGCAGTCTGGGCTCGATGTTCCAGGCGGTCGATCAGGCCAAGCCGGGCTTCCTGAAGTTCTCCGACAAGGGCACCAGCGTCGTGTGGTTCCAGTCGACCGTGCTGCTGACCTCGCTGGGGTTCTTCATGTGGCCGCATACGTTCGGCTCGCTCTATACCGCCAAGAATGAGCGGATCTTCCGCCGCAATGCCGTGATGCTGCCGATTTACCAGCTGATTTTGCTGTTCGTGTTCTTTGTCGGTTTTGCCGCGGTGCTCAAGGTCCCGGGTCTCAAGGGCGGCGATATCGATCTGTCGCTGTTCAAGCTGTCGATTCAGACCTTCGATCCGTGGTTCGTCGGCGTGATCGGTGCGGCTGGCGTGCTCACGGCGCTGGTGCCGGGCTCGATGATCTTGATGTCCGCCTCGACGTTGCTTGCCAACGATATTTATCGCGGCGGCATCGCGCATGGCGCCTCGGACGAAGCCACCAATCGCCTGGCGCGCTTCCTGGTGCCGGTGGTCGCTCTGGTCGCGGTTGGCTTCACGCTCAAAGGCGGCTCGACCATCGTGGCGCTGCTGCTGATGGGCTACAACTTCGTCACGCAGTTGTTCCCCGCCGTGGTTTGCAGCGTCGCGAAAAACAACAAGGTGACCAAGCAGGGCGCTTTCTGCGGCATTCTGGTTGGCGTGCTGGCAGTGGTGGGCATTTCGATGACTCACAGCACGATCGGCAAACTGCTGCCGTTCCTGCCGGCCTCGATGCAGGATATCAACGTCGGCTTTGTCGCGCTGATCCTCAACATCCTTGTCACGATCGTCGTGAGTGCCATGACCCAGCCCAAGCACGGACTGGCTCAATCGTCGCAGGCCTGAGGCCGGCTGCGCCGCGCGAGAACCGGTCCTCGGACCGCAATGCCGTTCGGCTCTGGCCGAACGGCATTTTTTTTGGTTCATCGCGGATTACCGGGGAAGGCGGCGCCGTGAGGCATGCGGTCCGCAAGATCGGTGTAAACACTAGGCCACCCGGTTTTTCCCGCTAGTTGGGAATTCTGGCTTGAAATAATGAGAGAAATTGACGATTCTTCAGCCCATGAATCATCGTCAATCGCTTACCGATATCGCACAGCCAAGCTCGAAGGCGGGCGCCGATCGCGTGCTGTTCGTGCTGGCGACGCTCGCGCGGCATGGTCATCCGATCAACGCGCGCGACCTCGCGCAAAAGACTGCGCTGGCGCAAAGCACTCTGTATCGCCAGATCGCGTTGCTCAAGCAATGGGGTTTCGTCGCCGAGATCGACGGCAAGTACGCGCCGGGGCCGGTGGGACTGCAACTGGCGATGGGTTTCGACCAGGCCTCGCACCTGGTGCACGAGGCGAAGCTGCCGATGGCCAGGCTGGCAGCTGAATCGGGCGAGAGCGTCGGGTTGATCGTCGCGGTCAAGGATCAGGCGGTGTGTCTGGAGATGGTGGAGAGCCAGCATTCATTGCGTTGCTCCTTCGAGAAAGGACGAGGCATTCCGCTGCTCGACGGCGCCTCGGCCAAGTCGTTGCTGGCGTTTATGCCGGGCTCGGCGGCCCGCCAGATCGTGACGGATTTGCTGGATGCCAAACCCAAGCGGCAGGCGCAATTGTTCGCCGAGTTGGAACAGATTCGCGAGCGCGGCTTCGTCGTGACCGAGGGCGAGGTCGATCCCGGCGTGTGGGGCATCAGTGCGCCGCTGTTTCGCCAGCCCGGCAAAGCCGCCGGCACGCTGACCCTGATGGCGCCCGCGACACGTGCGCATCAGAAGACGCAACAACTGATTGACGCAACCCTTGCGACCGCCCGGGTTATCTCGGCGCGGCTGCAAGATTTTTGAGAAAGCCCTTGGAGACCCCCATGCTAATTACACGCCGCAAGTTCATTCTGGCCACGGCCGCCCTGTGCTCCGCAGCGAGCATTGCGCACGCGCAAGACAACAAGGTGTTGCGTGTTGCCACCGACGCGACTTTCCCGCCGATGGAGTTCGTGCAGAACGGCCACCGCACCGGTTTCGATATCGATCTGGTTGAAGCGATGGCCAAGGAGATGGGGCGCCGCGTGCAATGGACCGATATCGACTTCAAGGGTCTCATTCCGGGGCTGGTGGCGCACCGCTTCGACGTCGCGGTGTCGGCGATATACATCACCGATGCGCGCAAGCAAGTGGTCGATTTCACGCAACCTTACTATCACGGCGGGCTGGTGGTGCTGGTCAAGAAGAGCAACACGGCGATCAAGACACCGGCCGATCTGGACGGCAAGAAGGTAAGCGTGCAGGTTGGTACGAAGTCGGTGGATTTCCTGCGCACCCACTACCCGAAGGTGCAGCGCGTGGAGGTCGAGAAAAATGAAGATATGTTCAATCTCGTGCAGATCGGCCGGGTCGATGCGGCGGTGACCGGCAAGCCCGCGGCGCAGCAGTACGCCAAGACAACCGGCGATATGCGAGTGCTGGATACGCCGCTGACGACCGAGGAATACGGCATGGCGGTGCGCAAGGACATGCCGCAGCTGACTCAACAATTGAACGCGGCGCTCGACAAGATCAAGGCCGACGGGACGTACGCCAAGCTGCTGAAGAAGTGGTTTGGGCCGGACGCCAAGTAAGCCGGCGAGGACATTCGGATGCAACTGGACTTTACGCCGGTTTTTCATGGATGGACGGAGCTGGCTCACGGCGCGCTCGTGACGATCGAGGTGACGAGCGCCTCGCTGCTGCTCGGCTGCGTGCTGGGCTTGCTCGTCGGGATCGGCCGGCTTAACCCGCGCCACCGTTTCGTGTACGGCTTTTGCACCGTCTATCTGGTCGTGATTCGCGGCACGCCGCTACTGGTGCAGTTGTTCCTGCTGTTTTTTGGACTGCCGCAGTTCAATATCATGTTGCCGGCGTTTTTCTGCGGCGTGCTTGGGCTCGGCGTGTACTCCGGCGCGTATCAGTCGGAGGTGGTGCGTGGGGCGATTGCGTCGATCGATCGTGGGCAGATGGAGGCCGCGCGATCGATCGGGATGTCTTCGGCCCAGGCCATGCGCTCGATCATCCTGCCGCAGGCGATCGTGCGGATGATTCCGCCACTGGGCAACGAGTTTATCGCGCTGATCAAGAATTCGGCGTTGGTATCGTTGCTGACCATCGACGATCTGATGCATCAGGGAGAGAAGATTATTAGCGTGTCATATCGCTCGCTGGAAGTTTATCTGGCGATTGCGCTGGTGTATCTGGTGATGACGGGCACGACCAGCCTGCTGCTGCGTTTTGCCGAGCGCAAACTGCGCGCCGGAGGGATGGTGCAATGAGCGAATCGGCCATCGTTCAAATCCGCAATCTGACCAAGTCGTTCGGCGATCACGTGGTGCTCAAGGGCATCGATTTCGAGGTCGAGCCGTCGCAGGTGGTCGTCATCATCGGGCCGAGCGGTTCCGGCAAAAGCACGTTCCTGCGCTGCTGCAACGGTCTGGAGGTGGCGGAGCAGGGAGTGATCGATATCTGCGGCACGCGCCTGCTCGACAATGGCAGGCTGCTGCCCGACAAGGCCCTGAACCGGTTGCGCACCGAGGTGGGCATGGTGTTCCAGTCGTTCAATCTGTTTCCGCATTTGTCGGTACTTGACAATATCACCATCGGCCCGCGCAAGCTGCGCGGCATGTCGCACGAAGCGGCGCGGCAGGAAGCGAGGGCGCTGCTGCAAAAGGTCGGGCTCAGCGAGAAGGCCGATGCCATGCCGGGCCGGCTCTCGGGCGGGCAGAAGCAGCGCGTGGCGATTGCCCGCGCACTGGCGATGCGGCCCAAGGTGATGTTGTTCGACGAGCCGACTTCGGCGCTAGACCCGGAACTGGTCGGTGAGGTGCTGCAAGTCATGAAGCTGCTTGCCAAGGAAGGCATGACGATGATGGTCGTCACCCATGAGATGGGGTTCGCGCGCGAAGTGGCCGACGTGGTGGTGGTGATGGATGGCGGCGGCATCGTCGAGGCCGGACCGCCGTCGCAAATTTTCAGCCAACCGAGAGAAGCGCGCACGCGCAGCTTTTTGCAGGCGGTGATTTCCCGCGAGTAAGTGTATGGCAATTGATGTTTCGATGTGGCAGGGCCGGCTCGATGCCGGGGAGCGGGGGGACACCACGCGGCTGTTCCAGGTGGTGCGTCTGTTGGACGCGGATGTGCGGCCCGGCGCGCCGGTGTTGCTGGGTTTTGCCTGCGACGAGGGCGTCAGGCGCAATCAGGGGCGCGTTGGCGCGGCGCTCGCGCCGCGCGAGGTGCGGCGCGCCCTGGCCAACGTGCCGGCACACGGCTTGCCGGTGCTGTTTGATGCGGGCGACATCGGCTGCCCCGACGACCGCCTCGAAGACGCCCAGCACGCACTGGGCGCGGCCGTGCAGCGGTTGCTGGCCCGGCAGGCTCGCCCAGTGGTGATCGGCGGGGGGCATGAAATGGCTTACGGCACTTACAGCGGGCTACGGGCCTGGCTCGACGCGCGCGGCGATGTGGGCCGCCTGCTGATCGTCAACTTCGATGCGCATTTCGATTTGCGCGCCACGCGGCCGGCCAACTCCGGCACGCCGTTCGACCAGATCGCGATGGACTGCCGGGCGCGCGGCGTGCCGTTCGCATACAGTTGCCTGGGTGTGAGCCGGCTGTCCAATACGCCGGCATTGTTTGCCCGGGCCGCCGAGCTCGATGTGCATTATGTGCAGGACTTCGAATTGCAGGAGCGACACCTCGAGCGGCGCGCGGCCGAACTGGATCGACAGCTTGCCGACGCCGACCACGTCTACCTGACGATCGACATGGATGTCCTGCCCGCCGGCGTTGCCCCCGGCGTTTCGGCGCCGGCCGCGTACGGCGTGCCGCTGGCGGTGATCGAGGAGCTGGTCAAATGCGTGCAACGCTCAGGCAAGCTGCGCGTGGCCGATATCGCCGAATACAATCCGACTTTCGATATCGACCGGCATACCGCGCGCGTGGCGGCCCGGCTCGCCTATCAGTTGATTTGCGGTTGAGGCGCGCCGGACGGGGCTTTTGCGCCGAACTGCCGATGTGGCGGTCGGGCGCGGCGCTCACTGGCTGGCGGCGCTGCCAGCCGCGGTATGCCCGGATTCTCGGTATCGAGGAAATCGACTATCATAATTTCGCTCCAAACCCATCGACACAATCAGGAGTGCCGGAAGATAATGCATCCGCTTGGCGTTGCTTTCTGCGCTCCGGACCGGGCTGACGCTATCCCCGGAGGCCGCCGCCGGTACGCACTCAAATAACTCAAAAGTTAACAGGAGACGTGCATGTCCTCACAAAAAGCAGCTGAAATTGCATCGCGACTCGATCGGCTGCCGCCATCGAAAACTATCTGGACCATGGTGATTCTTATTTCGCTGGGCGGCGTTTTCGAGTTCTATGATTTGTTCTTCACCGGCTATGTGGCGCCGGGCATGGTGCAGTCGGGCCTGTTCAAGCCGGAGTCGCTGGGGATTTTCGCCGCGCTGGGACCATTGAAGGTCGCGGGCTTCGGCACTTTCGTGTTCGCCACTTTTGCCGGGCTCTGGCTCGGCGCGTTGCTGTTCGGCTACGTGGCCGACCGCTTCGGCCGGCGCGTGGTGTTCACCTGGTCGTTGATCTGGTACATGATCTGCACGGCGATCATGGCGTTTCAGACCACGGGGTTTGCCATCGACATCTGGCGCCTGATCGCCGGCATCGGCATCGGTGTCGAACTGGTGACGATCGACACCTACATCTCTGAACTGATGCCCAGCAACGAGCGCGGCCGCGCTTATGCGATCAATCAGTTCATTACGTTCTGCGTGGTGCCGGTGGTCGCATTCCTGGCGTTCATTCTCAAGGGCACGCAGCCGTTCGGTCTCGATTACTGGCGCGTGGTGATCCTGATCGGCACGGTCGGCGCCGCGGTGGTGTGGGTGCTGCGCCGGCATATTCCGGAGAGCCCGCGCTGGCTCGCGCGACACGGCCGCGTCGAGGAGGCCGAGCGCATCATGGCCGATATCGAACGCCGGGTGGCTGCCGAGAAGGGCGTTGCGCTGCCGAGGCCGCAAGCCGTCCAACCCGAGAAGGAAGGGCGCGGCTCGCTCAGCGAAATCTTCGGACCGCTGTACCTCAAGCGCACCGTCATCATGTCCATTTTCAATATGGCGCAAGTGATCGGTTTCTACGGTTTCGCGGCGTGGGTGCCGACACTGCTGATCCACCGCGGCATTCATGTCACGGCCAGCCTCGAGTATGCGTTCATCATTGCGATCGCCAATCCGTTCGGCCCGCTGATCGGCTCGCTGTTTGCCGACAAGTTCGAGCGCAAGACGCAGATCATCGGGGGGCTGGCGATCATGGGCATCGTCATCGCGCTGTTCTCGCAGTCTTCGTCCCCGGCGCTGTTGATCGTGCTCGGCGTGCTGTTCACGCTGGCCGCGAACGTGATGTCTTATGCCTACCATAATTACCAGGCCGAACTGTTCCCGACCCGCGTGCGTGCGCGCGCCGTTGGGTTCGTTTATTCATGGAGCCGGCTTGCCGCCGCTTTCGCCGGCCTGGCAATCGGCATTTTGATCAACGGCTATGGTGTGCCGGGCGTTGCGGTCTTTATTGGGATTTCGATGGTCCTCGGTATCTGCATGATTCTGCTCGGACCGTCGACCCGCGGTTTGTCGCTGGAGAAAATCAGCCATTGAAGCCGGCCGCCGCGGCGGTTGCGCGGCGCCAGTCGGAAGCAAAACGCCAGCAGTTCCCGGGCGCGGCCTCTGGCCGCGCCTTTTGCTTAGCCTGGCGCGTATCCCATCTGCGCGCTGGCAGCCGTCGCCTCGCGTCGCACGGCCATGGCGATCGGTCCGTCGATGGCGGCGTCGAAACCTCCCGTGGCGCCCAGTGCGGTGAGCACCGCGCACAGGCGGCCCGTGTAGTCATAGAGCGGCGCGGCCACCGCGCTGATGCCTTTCAGGTTGGTGTCGCGAACCGTCGCGCAGCCGGCGGCTTGCACCTCCTGCCGTAATGTATCGATGGCGTCGTCGCGGCTCAGTTGCGCGCGCAATTCGCGCGGCGCGGCGGCGAGCTCGGCTTCGGCCAGCGCACGCACGCGCGATTCATCGAGCAGCCCGAGGAAGACGCGTCCGGTGGCCGACCACAGCATCGACAGCACCGAGCCGACCCGCACGTTGACGGTGACCGGCAGGCCAGGTTCTTCGAAGCGCACGATGGTTGGCCCCATATTGCCCATCACGGCGACAAAGCAGGTCACTTCCAATTGTTCGCGCAACCTGACCAACGAAGGCTCGGCGATCCGCACAGGATCGGCCTGGCGCATTGCCGCCACGCCGATGAGCATGGCTTCAAGGCCAAGGTGATAGTGCTGGGAGTCGGCGTCCTGCGCGACCAGGCCCTGTTCGATCAGGCTGGCAAGGTAGCGGTGCACCTTGGCCGGACTCTCGCCGACATGCGCGGCCAGCGCGCTCAGGCTGGCGCGCCCGCCCAGGCGTGACAGGCCCTTGAGCACGGTCATGCCGGTTTCGGCCGATTGCACGCGGGCGCGCCGCTCGCGAGCGGGCGCCTGCGCTGGCGCGAGGAGTTCCTGAGGGGCGGGTTTCTTGTTCATCGGCTTGGATTGTAAGGTGCCCGGCATGTCGGTCGAGGCTGGCTGCGCGAAAAATTCGCTCCCCGCCAAGTCGGTCTCGTAAAATTACGCATAGCGTACTACAATTACGCAAAATAACGATATAAAGGGACAGCGCACCGGCGCCCGCGCCGGTCGCGGGCTGGCGCATTGCCTGGCTGATGTGCCGCAGACAGCCCGAACCGAGACGAGCCAGTAACGATCGAGCACGAACATGAGCGACCCGACCCCCGACTCCAGCCCCGCCCAATGCCCTTTCAGCCACGCCGCGGCGTCCGCGCAAGTGTCGCCGTCCGGCTGTCCCGTGAGCGCGCGCGCGGCCGAGTTCGACCCATTCGGCGACGGCTACCAGCAGGATCCGCCCGAGTACGTGCGCTGGGCGCGCGAGCAGGAGCCGGTGTTCTACAGTCCCAGGCTGGGATACTGGGTCGTGACTCGCTACGACGATATCAAGGCGATTTTTCGCGACAACATCACCTTCAGCCCGTCGATCGCGCTGGAAAAAATCACGCCGACCGGGTCCGAGGCCAATGCGGTGCTCGCTTCGTATGGCTACGCGATGAACCGCACGCTGGTCAACGAGGACGAGCCGGCGCACATGCCGCGCCGGCGCGTGCTGATGGAGCCGTTTACGCCGGAGCAGCTCAAGCATCACGAGCCGATGGTGCGGCGGCTGGCGCGCGAATATGTCGATCGCTTCATCGACGACGGCCGCGCCGATCTGGTGGACCAGATGTTGTGGGAAGTGCCCCTGACCGTGGCGCTGCACTTTCTCGGCGTGCCCGAGGAAGACATGGATATGCTGCGCAAGTATTCGATCGCGCATACCGTCAATACGTGGGGGCGGCCCAAGCCCCAGGAGCAGATCGAGGTTGCGCACGCAGTGGGCAATTTCTGGCAATTTGCCGGCAAGGTGCTCGACAAGATGCGGCAGGACCCCTCGCAGCCCGGCTGGATGCAATATGGGCTGCGCAAGCAGCAGACGCACCCTGAGGTGGTTACCGACTCGTATCTGCATTCGATGATGATGGCCGGCATCGTGGCGGCGCACGAGACGACCGCCAATGCGTCGGCCAATGCGATGAAGCTATTGCTGCAGCACCCGGATGCGTGGCGCGAGATCTGCGAGGACCCGAGCCTGATTCCGAACGCGGTAGAGGAGTGCCTGCGCCACAACGGTTCGGTGGCGGCCTGGCGGCGCTTGGCCACCAAGGCGGTGACAGTGGGCGGCGTGGCGATTCCCGAGGGAGCGAAGCTGCTGATTGTGATGTCGTCGGCCAACCACGATGAGCGGCACTTCGCCGACGCCGATCTGTTCGACATCCGGCGCGAGAATGCCAGCGACCAGCTGACCTTCGGCTACGGTGCGCATCAGTGCATGGGCAAGAATCTGGCGCGCATGGAGATGCAGATTTTCCTGGATGAATTTGCCCGGCGCCTGCCTCACATGAGACTGGCCGAGCAGCAGTTTACGTATGTGCCGAACACATCGTTTCGCGGGCCCGAACATTTGTGGGTCGAGTGGGACCCTCGGCAGAACCCCGAGCGCACCGATCCCGGCGTGCTTGAGTCCCGCATGGCAGTGCGCATTGGCGAGCCGTCGGGTCATGCGATCAATCGAACCGTGGTGGTGCAAAGCGTGAGCCCGGCCGGCGAGGATATCGTCAGGCTGCGGCTGGCTTCGCCCGACGGCCGGCCGTTGCCGCGCTGGGCGCCGGGCTCGCACATCGACGTCGAGTGCGGCGACACCGGCGTGTCGCGTCAATATTCGCTGTGCGGCGATCCGGCCGAGCCGGCCGTCTTCGAGATCGCCGTGTTGCGCGAGGCGCAAGGCCGGGGGGGATCGCTTTGGATGCACGAAAACGTCCGGGCGGGCGATCGCCTGCGGATTCGCGGGCCGCGCAACCATTTCCGTCTCGATGAAACCGTCAAGCGCGCGATTTTTATCGCTGGCGGCATCGGCATCACGCCGATCAGTGCGATGGCGCGCCGCGCCAAGGCGCTCGGCATCGATTATCAACTGCATTACAGCGGCCGCAGCCGCCGCTCGATGGCGCTGCTCGACGAGCTGGCCGAGCTGCATGGCGAGCGCCTGCACGTGTACGCCAAGGATGAAGGGCGGCGCAACGATTTCCCGGCGCTGCTCGCGCGACCTGATGCCGACACGCAGATATATGCGTGCGGTCCGGTGCGCATGCTCGACGCGCTGAGCGCCAGTTGCGCGGCATGGCCTGCCGATGCGCTGCGTGTCGAGCACTTCCAGTCGACCCTGAGCAAACTCGATCCGACTCACGAGCATGCGTTCGAGGTCACGTTGAAGGATTCGGGCATCACCGTGCATGTCCCCGCCGACCAGACACTGCTCAGCGCCTTGCGCGCCGCCAATATCGATGTGCAAAGCGATTGCGAGGAAGGGTTGTGCGGCTCCTGCGAGGTGCGTGTGCTCGAGGGCGAGGTCGATCACCGTGACGTGGTGCTCACACGTGCCGAACGCGAGGCCAATGGCAAGATGATGGCCTGCTGCTCGCGCGCGTGCGGCAAACGGCTAGTGCTGGAACTGTAAGCCACTGCGGCGGCTCGCCGGCTTGGCTCACGAGCGGCCGGCCGCTGGCAAGCACCATATTTGCAATTGATTGTTGCGGGAATCGACCTAGGTCCGTCACGCACGGAAATCTATACTGGTTTTCATGGCCCCACGCCGGATGTGAAATAAAAAAGTGGGGCTCCACGCAGATGAAAACAGGAGTTTTCCATGAAACAAAGGACTTATGCCGCGCTGATGCTGGCAGGTGTGTTGAGTATTGCCGCCAGTGGCGCTTTCGCCAACGAAGGCGCTGACCGGGTGACCCGTGCCCACGTGTTGGCGGAATTGCAGGCTGCCGAAGAACTGGGCCTGGTGCCGGTCGATTACGTCAATTATCCGTATACCCCGGAGCAGGCCGCGCAACTGCAGGCCCGTACCGCGCAGATCGAAGCGGCACAACATCAGGCAGGTACCTCCGCGCAGTAGGCTCAAGCGTGCTACGCCGGCAAAACCGCCGGGCATCTCGCCGCGGGCGTTATGCGACGTATCGCGCGATGCTCACGAACTGGCACAGGCTGCCGGCCAGCACGAACAGGTGCCAGATGCCATGCCCGTGGCGAATGCGTTCGTCATTGATGAAGAAGTAGATGCCGGCACTGTAGATGACGCCGCCCGCGACGAGCCAGGCCGTGCCCGCCGCGGGCAGCGCATGAACCAGCGGGCCGATCGCCACGAGTGCCAGCCAGCCCATCAGCACATACAGTGCCATCGAGACGCTGCGGGTGCGTTGGCCCAGCGTGAGTTCCTGGGCGATGCCGAGTGCGGCAAGCCCCCAGCTCACACCGAACAGCGACCATCCCCATGGTCCGCGCAGCGTGACGAGTGTAAACGGCGTGTAGCTGCCTGCGATCAACAGATAGATCGCCGAATGATCACATTTCTGGAGGATGGTTTTCAGTCGCGGACCCCGCACGCTGTGATAAAGCGTCGAGATCGCATAGAGGACGCATAGCATCGCGCCGTACACACTGAAACTCACTACTTTGTACGCGTCATGGTCGAGTGCGCCGATCGTGACCAGTGCGCAAAGCCCCGCGATCGACAAGGCCGCACCGACGAGATGGGTAATGCTGTTGAATCGCTCACCGACATGCATGAGGTCATTCTCCGGGGGTGATTTCACTCATCATACCGATCCGGGAAGAATGCCGTGGCCATGGCGACATAAATTTATATGCCCTGGCCAGCGTTACGGGATTGATCCAATCCGAACGCGATGTTGTGGCTTTTCCGTGGGGTGCTCCCTGTGGCGTGGGATGCCATCGAGACGCACAAAAAAAGGCCCCGTGGCTGATGCCGTAGGGCCTTGATTCTTCGGGTTTTCACACACCGATAATGCTGGTGGGTGGTACAGGGATTGAACCTGTGACCCCTGCCGTGTGAAGGCAGTGCTCTACCGCTGAGCTAACCACCCGAAAAGAGACCGCGATTATTCCATGAATTGTGCAGTCCGTAAAGAGGGGGCGCTTCACTTTTTGCGGCGCCCGGCGGGCACCGGCTCAGGATGGGGTGCCGGCCTCGTGGCCAGTGTCGGGCGCGTTGCGCCAGACGCAGGTGCCCTTGATGCTTTTGTCGAGTTCGTCGAGCAAACCGTCGTGCAGGGCCTGCTCCTCGCTGCTGGCCGCCAGCACGGTCAGCTCGATCTGGTGCAGTGCGACGCGGGCGCTGTGGGCCTCGCCGCTGCCGGGGCTGGCATCCATCAGATCGATCACCAGGCTTTCCTGGCCGCGCGTCATGGCCAGATACACCTCGGCGAGCAGCTCTGCGTCGAGCAGCGCGCCGTGCAGCGTGCGGTGGGCATTGCTCACGCCCAGGCGCTCGCACAGGGCGTCGAGCGAGTTGCGCTTGCCGGGGAACATTTCGCGGGCTTGCAGCAGCGTGTCGATCAGCCCGTTGCAATGACTCATGAAGTTGGGCAGGCCGAGTCGCTCGAATTCGGCGTCGAAGAAGCCAAGATCGAAGGCTGCGTTGTGAATGATGATTTCCGCGCCGCCGATGTAGTCACGCAATTCGTCGACGATTTCAGCGAATTTGGGCTTGTCGCTGAGAAATTCGGTGGTCAGGCCGTGTACGGCCAGCGCACCCGGGTCGCTGTCGCGCTCGGGGTTGATGTAGTAGTGCAGGTTGCGCCCGGTGAGGCGACGGTTGACGAGTTCGACGCAGCCGATTTCGAGGATGCGGTCGCCCGTCTTGGGGTTCAGTCCGGTGGTTTCAGTGTCGACGACGAGTTGGCGCATGGCGTGAAATTCGAGAGTTAGGTTTGGAGACTGGCGACGCCACGATTGGCGAGCTGGTCGGCACGCTCATTGCCGTCGTGACCGGCATGTCCCTTGACCCAGCGCCATTCGATTTGATGCTGCTGGCTGACCCGGTCGAGTTCCTGCCAGAGATCGGCGTTTTTCACCGGCGCCTTGGCCGCGGTTTTCCAGCCGCGCAGCTTCCAGCCGTGTATCCATTCGCTGATGCCTTTTTGCACGTATTGAGAATCGGTGTGCAGCACCACATGGCAGCGGCGGTTGAGCGCCTCGAGGGCGCGGATGACCGCGAGCAGTTCCATGCGGTTATTGGTGGTGAGGGGCTCGCCGCCGAATAATTCCTTTTCGGTGGCGCCGCAGCGCAGCAGCGCGCCCCAGCCGCCTGGGCCTGGATTTCCCTTGCAGGCGCCGTCGGTGAAAATTTCGATGTGAGGCAGGGTCATGAATCGGGGTGGTCGCGGTGTGTCGTGTTGGGTGTGGCAACCGGCTTGAGCTCGGGCTGGAGGCTGAGTATACGCTTGCGCACGCGACCGACCAAACGCATGCCGCGCACGCGCTTGACCGCGCGCACGCCATAGACGCCGCCGAAGATCGGCCACCAGCGATCGCCCGCGGCCTCGAGGAACGAGAAGCGTGCCAGCCAATGCTCGCGCCGCATTGGCGGGCGATAGCAGCCGAAGCGGCCGCGGTCGAGATCGAAGCCCAGCAGCTTCAGCCAGTCCTTGAGACGGGTAAAGGCGATCAGGTCGACCGGCTGCGGCAGGAACGGCTTGCCGCTCAGGCGCGCCAGTTGTTCGCGCGCGCCCCACAGGCTGAGATTGTTGAAGCCGGTGATGATGATTTGCCCCTCGGGCATCAGTACCCGGCAGACTTCGCGCAGAATGTCGTGCGGATTTTCGGTGAATTCGAGCACGTGCGGCAGCACCGCCAGATCGATGCTCTGGGTCGCGATCGGCAATTCGTCGAAGCGGCTGATGAGCACGTCGCGCGCGGGGCGCGCGTGATGCGCGCCGGTGTGGCCGGGGCCGGTCGCCGCGCGTACCTCGACCGGCGCGGGCGCGGGCCGTTGCCGCGGGTGAAACGGCAGCACCAGGCCGCGATAGGGCATGCGGTTTTCGCGCAGCGCGTCGAGCTCCGGCAGGCCGAGTTGCAGCGCGTGATAGCCAAACACATCGCCGACCCAATGATCGAACTGGGCCTGCTCCCACGCCATCACATAGCGGCCCGGCGGTGAATCAAGCCAGGCGGGCCAGTCTATAATCGGTGCATCGGACATATTGGTGGACAGATGATGGCTGCATTGAGCGTGGTGCCGATCCCGGCATTTCAGGACAACTATATCTGGTTGTTGAGCAGCGGGGCCGAGGCGATCGTGGTGGATCCGGGCGCGAGCCAGCCGGTGCTCGACTATCTGCGCGCCCATCGTCTTAAACTATCCGCTATTTTACTGACACATCACCATGGCGATCACGTCGGTGGCGTGGCCGAGTTGCTCGCGCATGGCAAAGTGCCGGTGTATGGTCCGGCGGCCGAGTCGATCCCCTCGGTCGATCATCCGCTGAACGACGGCGAGCAAGTTGCTCTCGACGCGCCGCGCCTGCTGTTCGACGTGATCAGTGTACCCGGTCACACGCGCGGCCACATTGCCTATTGGATGGCCGCGCAGGATGATCAGGCGCCGCGGCTGTTTTGTGGCGATACGCTGTTTGCCAGCGGCTGCGGGCGCCTGTTCGAGGGGTCGCCAGCGCAAATGCTGGCGTCGCTCGACCGGCTTGCCGCGCTGCCCGGCCACACGCGAGTGCATTGTGCGCACGAATACACGATGTCGAATATCCGCTTCGCGCTGGCGTGCGAACCGGATAATGCCGCGCTGCGCGCCTGGCGGGATGAGGCCGCCCGTCTGCGTGAGGCGGGCCTGCCCACGGTGCCCACCACGCTCGCTCACGAGCTGGCGGTCAATCCGTTTTTACGCAGCGACGCGCCGCAGGTGCGTGAAGCCGCCATCTCCCAGGCGGGCCGGACATCGTTGGACCGGCTCGGTGTCTTTGCCGCGATTCGGGCGTGGAAAGACGGCTTTCGTTAGCCGAAGTTCCTAGGGGATTGCCCTTAATTTTGGCTAAAAATGCATCAAAATCAGGCAAAAATGGTTGACGCGCAAGAGGGGTTTCCTTACCATCCTTGAAATTTTCCAGTAAGAAGCCGTCATCATTGAGAACAATCAATGCGTCTTATCGTTAGCCTGCTCCTGACGCTGGTATTGGCAGCGTGTGCTAGCGCGCCGCCAGGTTCCGGCGCTTCAACAGCGCAAAGTAATACTTCCTCCGCTTCGGCTCTCTCCAGTTCTTCCAAACAGCAAGTTTCCAGCGATCAGACGATCGACGCCGACAAGGACTCGCTCGATAATCTGTCGTACGGCGATCACCAGGACAACGATCTATGGAGCCGCATCCGCCGCGGCTTCGCAATCCCTGATCTGGATAGCCCGTTGGTGCAGGAGCGCACCGCTTGGTATGCGTCGCGCCCGGAGTACGTGGAGCGTATGGTCAATCGCTCGAGCCGCTATCTGTTCCATATCGTCGAGGAACTCGAGAAGCGTCACATGCCGACCGAGCTGGCGCTGCTGCCGTTCGTCGAGAGCGCTTACAACCCGCAGGCGTTGTCCACCGCGAAGGCCGCGGGCATGTGGCAGTTCATCCCCAGCACCGGCAAGACCTACAACCTCAAGCAGAACATGTTCAGCGACGAGCGCCGCGACGTCGTGGCCTCGACCGACGCGGCGCTGGACTATCTGTCGAATCTGCACGATATGTTCGGCGACTGGTACCTTGCGCTGGCCGCCTACAACTGGGGCGAGGGTAACGTGCAGCGCGCTATCGCGCGCAACCAGGCGCAAGGCTTGCCGACCGACTACCAGAGCCTGCGTCTGCCTACCGAGACGCGTGAATACGTGCCGAAGCTGCAAGCGATCAAGAACATCATCGAGCATCCCGCGCTCTATGACGTGAAGCTGCCGGAAATTCCGAACCACCCCTATTTCGTCAGTGTGACGACCTCGCACGATATCGACGTGGCGCTGGCGGCGCGCCTGGCCGACCTGCCGCTGAGCGAGTTTCGGGCGCTCAACCCGGCGTTCAAGAAGCCCGTTATCCTGGGCGCGACGAGATCGAAGATTCTGCTGCCGTTCGATAACGCCGACATCTTCGCGAAGCAGCTCAAGAGCTACAAGAAACCATTGTCCAGCTGGACCACCTATACGCTGAAACAGGCCGAGTCGCCTGAGGCAATCGCCAAGCGGCTGGGCGTGGAGGCATCGACCATCCGCTCGGTCAACGGCATTCCGCCGCGATTTCGCATGAAAGCGGGATCGACCATTCTGGTGCCGCGCACCGGCGAGGATGACAGGGACATCAGTTCGACCGTGGCCGACAATGCCGTGCTGGCGCTGGAGCCCGAAGTGCCGCCGATGCGCACGCTCTCGGTGCGGGTCAGGCGCGGTGACTCGTTGAGCATGGTGGCGAGACGCTATGGTGTGAGTGAGCTCGAAATCAAGCGCTGGAATCGCCTGCGCGGTAACGGCTTGCGAGCCGGGCAAGCGCTGGTGCTGCACGTGCGCCAGCGCGACGAGTCGCGCGTCGCGGCAGCCGCGCGCGAATCGCGTCCTGCGCCGACCCGCTCCCAGGTGGCCAAACGTGAGGTGGTCAAGCGCGAGGTTGCCCGTCGAGAGGCGCCAAAGCACGCGCAGGCAAAGCGCGAGGTGACCAAACGCGAGGTCGCCGTGCATCGCACGGTCAAGAAGACGAAGGTAAAGGAAGTAGCCAGCAGGGAAGGCAGCAGACATGGCGCGCCGGCGGTGAGCGCCAGGGAGAAAGATCGGAAGGCGACCGCCAAGCGCGCTGTGGCTGACAGATCCAAACGTCGCTTCGAGAAAACGTTGCGAACTGCGGAGCGCTGATCTGCGTGATACTGCGCATCGGATTGAACGCCGCGGCTTGTCCGCGGCGTTTTTTTATGACGCGCGCACAGCTGCTCCGCGGCTGCGGGGTTGGCGGTAAGATGCGCGTAAGCTCGTCAGCGCAGACTGCGCGCCATACCGATCACAAAAATGGAGGAGACGCATGGGTGCCTACCACGATTTTTACACCCGCTCGTTAGCTGACCGCGACGGGTTCTGGCGCGAGCAGGCCGACCTGATCGAGTGGCAAACCCCGTTCTCAGAAGTGCTCGACTACAGCCGGCCACCCTTTGCGCGCTGGTTCGTCGGCGGTCGCACCAATCTGTGCCATAACGCCGTCGACCGGCATCTGAGCGCGCGCGCCGCGCAACCCGCGCTGATCTGGGTCTCGAGTGAAACCGGGCAGGAGCAGGTGTATGACTTCGCCGCGCTGCATGCCGAGGTCAACTGTATGGCGGCGATCCTCCAGGCGCAGGGCATCGGACGCGGCGATCGTGTGCTGATCTACATGCCGATGATTCCGCAAGCTTGCTTCGCGATGCTGGCCTGTGCGCGGCTCGGTGCAATCCATGCCGTGGTGTTTGGCGGTTTCGCCTCGGCCAACCTGGCGTCGCGCATCGACGACGTCGCGCCCAAGGTGATCGTTTCGGCCGACGCAGGTTCGCGCAATGGGAAAGTCGTACCCTACAAGCCGCTGCTCGATGAGGGGATCGCGCTGGCCGCGGCCAAACCCGAGCGCGTGCTGCTGGTGGACCGCGGCCTGGCGCCGATGACGCGCGTGACGGGGCGTGATTTGGACTACGAGGCCTTGCGCGCGCAACATCTCGGCGCCGAGGTGCCGTGCGTCTGGCTCGAATCGAGCGAGCCGTCTTACGTGCTGCACACCTCCGGGACGACCGGCAAGCCCAAAGGCGTGCAGCGCGACACCGGCGGTTACGCGGTGGCGCTGGCTGCTTCAATGAAAGTGATTTTCTGCGGCCAGCCCGGCGACACGATGTTTACCGCCTCGGATATCGGCTGGGTGGTCGGGCACAGCTACATCGTCTACGGCCCCCTGATTGCCGGCATGGCGACGGTCATGTACGAAGGCACGCCGGTGCGGCCCGACGGCGGCGTGTGGTGGCGCATCGCCGAGCGGCACAAGGTCAATATCATGTTCTCGGCGCCGACCGCGATCCGGATGCTGAAAAAGCAGGATCCGGCCTACCTCACCCAATATGACCTGTCGCACCTGCAGCGGGTTTTTCTGGCGGGCGAACCGCTGGACGAGCCGACCGCGCGCTGGATCAGCGAGGGCATCGGCAAGCCCATTCTCGACAACTACTGGCAGACCGAGACGGGCTGGCCGATCCTGGCGCTGGCGCGCGGCGTCGAGCCCGAACTGCCGGGCAAGTTCGGCTCGCCGGGGCTGCCGGTGTTCGGCTACGATGTGCGGCTCGTCAACGAGGCGACCGGCCAGGATTGCGGGGCCAACGAAAAGGGCGTGCTGGCGATCGCCGGCCCGTTGCCGCCCGGGTGCATGAGCACGCTGTGGGGCGACGACGAGCGCTTCGTCAAGACGTATTGGTCGACCGTGCCGGATCGGCTGCTGTATTCGAGCTTCGACTGGGGCACGCGCGACGACGATGGCTACTATTTCATTCTCGGACGCACCGACGACGTGATCAACGTGGCGGGGCACCGGCTCGGCACGCGCGAGATCGAGGAAAGTCTTGCCAGCCATCCCGAGGTCGCCGAGGTGGCGGTGGTTGGCGTGAGCGATGCGCTCAAGGGGCAAGTGGCGATGGCTTTCGCGGTCGTGCGGCATGCCGAGCGGGTTGCCACGCAGGCTGATTGCCAGGCGTTGGAAGGCGAATTGATGCGGCTGGTGGAGCAGCAACTGGGCGGTATCGCACGGCCGGCGCGCATTCGCTTCGTCACGCTGCTGCCCAAGACACGCTCGGGCAAATTGCTGCGCCGCGCCATCCAGGCCATTTGCGAGGGGCGGCACACCGGGGAGCTGGTGACGATCGAGGACCCCGCTGCGCTGCAACTGATTCGCGACGCCGTGCAGGCCGGCTGAGACCGACGCCGGGCCCGGCGCCTGCGCAGCATGCCCGGTATGATCGCGTGCCGGGGGAGTCGCTCGAGCGCCCCGTGCATGCGGCGCTTGTATCCGGCGAAACTTTGGATTATTATTTTAGGTATAAAATATTTATGGATTAATTAAACGCGCCGCGCTGTTGAGGCCGGCCCTGTGTCTTGGCAAGGTGGAGGAAGCGCAATGAACATCGTATGCATCGGTGGCGGCCCGGCAGGCTTGTATTTCGGGCTTTTGATGAAGCGCCGCGACCCGGCCCATCGCGTCGTGGTGATCGAGCGCAATCGTCCTTATGACACGTTCGGCTGGGGCGTGGTGTTTTCCGACGCCACGATGGGCAACCTGGTGACGGCCGACGCCGAGAGCGCCGAGCAAATCAACGCCGCTTTCAACCACTGGGACGATATCGACATTCATTTCAAGGGCCGTACGCTGCGCTCGAGCGGGCACGGCTTCATCGGCATCGGCCGCAAGAAGCTGCTCAATATCCTGCAGGCGCGCTGCGAGGCGCTTGGCGTCGAGCTGGTGTTCGAAAACGAGGTGAGCCACGACCAAGCGATCGCCCGACAGTACGACGCCGATCTCGTGATTGCGTCGGACGGCTTGAACAGCCGCATACGCACGCGTTATCAGGATACCTTCCATCCCGACATCGACGTGCGCAAGTGCCGTTTCGTCTGGCTCGGCACCCACCAGCGGTTCGATGCGTTCACCTTTGCCTTCGAACAAACCGAGCACGGCTGGTTTCAGGCGCATGCCTATCAATTCGACGACGATACGTCGACCTTCATCGTCGAAGCGCCGGAAGAGGTCTGGAAAAAGGCCGGGCTCGATGAAATGAGTCAGGAGGAAGGCATTGCCTATTGCGAGCGCCTGTTTGCCAAGTACCTGGGCGGGCACAAGCTGCTCAACAATGCCAAGCACCTGCGCGGCTCGGCAATCTGGATCCGCTTCCCGCGCGTGATTTGCAACACCTGGGTGCACTGGAATCAGCTCGACGGCAAGTCGGTGCCAGTGGTGTTGATGGGCGATGCGGCCCATACCGCCCATTTCTCGATCGGCTCGGGCACCAAGCTCGCGCTCGAAGACGCGATCCAGTTGGCTGATTGCTTCCGGGAGTTCGGCACCGACGACTTGCCGCATGCGCTTCGCAAGTATGAGGAAATTCGCAGCGTCGAAGTGCTCAAGATCCAGAATGCGGCGCGCAACTCCACCGAGTGGTTCGAAAGCGTCGAGCGCTACGCCGCGTTCGAGCCGGAACAGTTCGCCTATTCCCTGTTGACGCGCTCGCAGCGGATTTCGCATGAAAACCTGCGGCTGCGCGACAAGCAATATGTCGAGGCCTATGAAGACTGGCTGGCGCGCCGTGCCGGCGTCGAGCGCCGGCCGTCGCAACAGGTGATTCCGCCGATGTTCACCCCGTTCCAGGCGCGCGGCGTGCAGTTGAAGAACCGCATCGTGATGTCGCCGATGGCCATGTATTCGGCGCGCGACGGCGTGCCGGGCGAATTCCACCTGGTCCACCTGGGTAGCCGCGCGTTGGGCGGCGCCGGCATGGTGGTGGCGGAAATGACGTGCGTGTCGCCCGATGCGCGCATCACCCCGGGCTGCCCGGGGCTGTGGAACGACGAGCAGACGGCGGCCTGGAGGCGCATCGTCGAATTCGTGCATGCCAACAGCGAGGCCAGGATCGCCATGCAGATCGGCCATGCCGGGCGCAAGGGATCGACACGGCTGGCCTGGGAAGGGATCGATCAGCCGCTTGCCACCGGTAATTGGCCGCTGATTTCGGCCTCGCCGCTGCCGTATATCGAAGGCGTCTCGCAAACGCCGCGCGCGATGGACGAGGCGGACATGGCGCGCGTGAAGGACGATTTCGTCGCGGCCGCGCGGCGCGCGCACGAGGCCGGCTTCGACTGGCTCGAACTGCACTGCGCGCATGGCTATCTGTTGTCGAGTTTCATCTCGCCGCTGACCAACCATCGCACCGACGCTTATGGCGGCAGTCTCGAGAACCGCTTGCGCTATCCGCTCGAAGTGTTCCATGCGGTGCGCGCCGTGTGGCCCGACGACAAGCCGATGTCGGTCAGAATTTCGGCGCATGACTGGGTCGAGGGGGGCATTACCGCCGACGATGCGGTGGCGATCGCGCGCGCCTTCAAGGCGGCCGGCGCGGATTTGATCGATTGCTCGTCGGGTCAGGTCAGCAAGGCGGAAAAGCCCGTCTACGGTCGTATGTTCCAGACTCCGTTTGCCGATCGCGTGCGCAACGAGGCGCACATTCCGACCATCGCCGTCGGCGCGATTTTCGAGGCTGACCACGTCAACAGCATCATCGCCTCGGGGCGCGCCGATCTTTGCGCGTTGGCCCGGCCGCATCTGGCCGATCCGTTCTGGACCTTGCACGAGGCCGCCAAGATCGGCTACAAGGAAATCGCTTGGCCGAATCAGTATGTCGCCGGCAAGCGCCAACTTGAAACCAACCTGGAGCGCGCGGCGCAATATGCGCAGCAAATCGGCAAATGAATGAATCGACAATCTCCGGCAAAACGCCGGCCCTGGCGGGACGGCATGCCCTGATCACCGGCGGGGGGCGCGGCATCGGCGCGGCCATCGCCCGCTGCCTGCAGGCGCATGGCGCGCGCATTACGCTGCTCGGCCGCTCGGTCGAGGCACTCGAGGCCGGCGCGCGAACGTTGCGCGAGGCCGGTGAAGCGATCTACGTGACGGCCGACGTGACTGACGCGTCGACGGTGCGAGCTGCTTTCGCCAAGGCCGAGGCCGCCTTTGGCCCCGTATCTTTGCTGATCAATAACGCCGGCCAGGCTGCCGCGACGCCGTTTCTGAAAACCGAGGCGGCGCTTTGGCAGCGCATGCTCGACGTCAATCTCAGCGGCACCTTCCACTGCACGCAGGCGGCCCTGCCGGCCATGCTCGAAGCAGGCTGGGGGCGCATCGTCAACGTCGCCAGCACGGCCGGCCTGACCGGCTATGGCTATGTCGCGGCTTATTGCGCGGCCAAGCACGGTGTGGTCGGCCTGACCCGTGCGCTGGCGCTGGAGGTCGCCAAGCGAGGCGTCACGGTCAATGCCGTGTGTCCCGGCTACACCGAGACCGACATCGTGCAGGAGGCGGTCGCCAACATCGTCGCCAAGACCGGCCGGACCGAAGCCCAGGCGCGCGAGGAACTGACGCGTCGCAATCCGCAGGGGCGCATGGTGCAGCCCGATGAAGTGGCCGACGCCGTGGCATGGCTGTGCCTGCCGAGCGCGCAAGCGATCACTGGGCAGGCGATTGCGGTGGCCGGCGGCGAAGTGATGGTCGGCTGATCCCGAATTTTTATTGGAGGCTTTCCCGATGAGCGATGTGGCCCTTACCATGGCGCACCACAAGCGTCCGTTTGCGGACTATCAACCCAAGCATTTTCTCTGGTCGGTCGCCGCCGATACAAACGGCAAGTCGAGTATCGCCCACATTACGCTGAACCGGCCGGAGAAGAAGAATCCGCTGACCTTCGACTCCTACGCCGAGCTGCGCGATCTGTTTCGCAATCTGACGTACGCCACCGATATCAAGGTGGTAGTGATCAGCGGCGCGGGCGGCAATTTCTGCTCGGGCGGCGACGTCCATGAAATCATTGGTCCGCTCACGCAAATGCGCATGCCGGAACTGCTCGAATTCACGCGCATGACCGGCGACCTGGTCAAGGCGATGCGCGCTTGCCCGCAGCCGATCGTCAGCGCGGTCGACGGCATTTGCGCGGGTGCGGGCGCGATGATTGCGTTGGCCTCGGACATGCGGCTGGGCACGCCGCAGGCCAAGACGGCCTTTCTGTTTACCCGCGTGGGTCTGGCCGGCGCCGATATGGGCGCCTGCACGCTGCTGCCGCGCATGATCGGGCAGGGCCGCGCGAGCGAGCTGCTCTACACGGGGCGCTCGATGAGCGCCGAGGAGGGGCTGCAGTGGGGTTTCTTCAATGCCCTGCACGCGGGCGGCGAGGTGCTCGCGCAAGCCCTGGCGCTGGCCGCGCAACTGGCGGCCGGGCCGACCTTCGCGCATGGCGTGACCAAGAAACTGCTGCACCAGGAATGGGCGATGGGTGTCGACGAGGCGATCGAGGCCGAAGCCCAGGCGCAGGCGATCTGCATGCAGACCCAGGATTTCCGGCGCGCCTACGAGGCCTTCGTGTCCAGGCAAAAGCCGGTATTCCAGGGCGACTGAGGCGGCGAGGAGATCCAGACGATGAGCGATACGCAGTTTCTCGATTGGCCGTTTCTCGATGATTCGCACCGCGCCATGGCGGCGGCCCTGGACGACTGGTGCGCACGCGAGCTGCACGTCGATCACGACGGCGACACCGACGCGGCCTGCGTGGCGCTGGTGCGCCAACTGGGCGCGGCGGGGTGGCTGAAATACTGCGTGCCGGCGGTGTACGGCGGCGCGCTCGACCAGCTCGATTCGCGTTCGTTGTGCCTGGCCCGCGAGACGCTGGCGCGGCACGACGGACTGGCCGACTTCGCCTTTGCGATGCAGGGCCTGGGCAGCGGGGCCATTACGCTGGCGGGCCGTCCGGCGGTGCAATCCCGCTATCTGCCGCGGGTGGCGCGCGGCGAGGCGATTGCCGCGTTCGCGCTGTCGGAGCCCGAGGCTGGCTCCGACGTGGCGGCGATGCAATGCACCGCGGTGCGCGATGGCGAACACTTCGTGCTCAACGGCGAGAAGACATGGATTTCCAACGGCGGGATTGCCGACTTCTACTGCGTGTTTGCACGCACCGGCGAAGCGCCGGGCGCGCGCGGCATATCGGCTTTCGTGGTCGATGCGAATACGCCTGGACTGACCGTTGCCGAGCGCATCGATGTATGCGCACCCCATCCGCTGGCGCGGTTGCGCTTCAGCGACTGCCGAGTGCCGGCCGATCACTTGCTGGGCGAGCCCGGTCAGGGTTTCAAGCTGGCCATGATGACGCTGGATATTTTTCGCGCGTCGGTGGCGGCGGCCGCGCTCGGCTTTGCGCGGCGTGCGCTGGATGAGGGGGTCGCACGCGCGAAGTCACGCCAGATGTTCGGGCATACCCTGGCGGATTTTCAATTGACCCAGGCAGCGCTCGGCGAGATGGCGACCGCCGTGGACGGTGCCGCGCTGCTGACCTATCGGGCCGCCTGGCTGCGCGACGCGAGGGGGCAGCGCACCACGCGCGAGGCGGCGATGGCCAAGATGTTCGCCACCGAGGAGGCGCAACGCGTGATCGATCGCGCACTGCAGATGTTCGGCGGCGCCGGGGTGATGCGCGGCAACGTGGTCGAGCGGCTGTACCGGGAAATCCGCGCGCTGCGCATCTACGAGGGCGCGACCGAGGTACAGAAGCTCATCATTGCGCGCGAATTGCTGAAAGACGCCTGATGGCGCCTTAAGTCCCTTCATGCTGAACGGCTCTCGAGAAAGCCGCCACCCAATCAAGGAGATTGATATGCACCGCACCGGACATCTCGACACCTATGCGCGGGACCACCTGCCGCCCGCCGATCAGTGGCCGGAGTTTTTGCTCGACAACCCGGACGTGACGTATCCGGCTCGCCTGAACTGCGTGGTCGAGTTGCTCGACAAGATGGTAGCGGCAGGGCATGCCCAGCGGCCTGCGATTCATACCGTGCACGAAGGCAAGCCGGCGACCACGACATATCGCGAATTACGCGTGCTGGTCGACCGCATTGCCCACGTGCTGATCGAAGACCTGCAACTGGTGCCCGGCAACCGGGTACTGTTGCGCGGGCCAAACAATCTGATGATGGCGGCCTGTTGGCTGGCGATCATCAAAGCCGGGCTGGTGGCTGTGCCGACCATGCCGCTGTTGCGCGCCAAAGAGCTCAAGCAGATGATCGACAAGGCGGAAATTACCGCCGCATTGTGCGATGTACGGCTCAAGGATGAGATGGAGTTTTGCCGCACCGAGGGCCACGAGCACCACTGTGCCGATCTGGCCCAGGTGCTGTATTTCAACGACGGCACGCCGGGCTCGCTGGACGCCCGGCTGGCGGGCAAGCCGGAGACTTTCACGGCGTGCGATACGGCGGACGACGACGTGTGTCTGATCGCCTTCACCAGCGGCACGACCGGCCAGCCCAAGGGCACCATGCACTTTCATCGTGATGTGCTGGCAATGTGCGATCTGTTTCCCCGTCACGTGCTCAAGCCGGGCCCGAACGACATTTTCTGCGGCACGCCGCCGCTGGCGTTCACCTTCGGCACAGGCGGGTTGCTGACCTTCCCGCTGCGGGTCGGTGCCTCGACGGTGCTGATCGAGAAGCTGACCCCCGAGACCCTGCTGCAGACGATCCAGGATTTCCGCGCCACGATCGTGTTCACCGCGCCCACGTTCTACCGGCAGATGGCACCACTGGTGGCGAGTCACGACATCGGCAGCCTGAAGAAAAGCGTGTCGGCCGGCGAGGCGCTGCCTGATGCGACACGCCAGCTCTGGAAGCAGGCCACCGGCATCGAGATGATCGACGGCATCGGCGGCACCGAAATGATCCATATTTTCATCTCCAGCGCCGGGGCCGACGTCAGGCCGGGCACCATCGGCAAAGTGGTGCCCGGTTATATCGCGCAGATCATCGACGACGACATGAATCCCCTGCCGCCGGGCCAGGTCGGCAGGCTTGCGATCAAGGGACCGACCGGATGCCGCTATCTGGCCGACGAGCGCCAGAAGAACTATGTCAAGCAAGGCTGGAATCTGCCGGGCGATACCTTCATTGCGGACGAAGACGGGTATTACGCGTACCAGGCGCGCTCCGACGACATGATCGTCTCGGCCGGCTACAACATCGCCGGGCCGGAAGTCGAGGCCGCGCTGTTGCGGCATGAGGCGGTCGCCGAATGCGGCGTGATCGGCGTGGCCGACGACGCGCGCGGGCAGATCGTCAAGGCCTACGTCGTGCTCAAGCCCGGATATGCGCGCGACGAGGCGATGACGCAGGCGTTGCAGGCCTTCGTCAAGGCCACCATCGCACCGTATAAATATCCGCGCGCGATCCAGTTCATGGATGCGCTGCCACGTACCGAGACGGGCAAGCTGCAGCGCTTCAAGTTACGCCAGAGCTAAGGGGCAGCAAGATGGGACAACCTTTTGTCAGGCCGGTCACGATACGCTTTCGACACTGCGATCCGGCCGGGATCGTGTTTTATCCGCGTTATTTCGAACTGATGAACGATCTGGTCGAAGACTGGTTTGCCGATGGTCTGGGCGTGTCGTTTGCCGAGCTGCACGACGTGCGCGGCAAGGGTATTCCGACGGTCAACGCGCAATGCCGGTTTTCCGCGCCCAGCCGTCTGGGTGACGTGCTCGACTGCAGCGTGGCAGTCGTGCGGCTGGGCAACAGTTCGGCCACCCTGGCGATTCGTTTTGCCGGCAGTGACGGCAACGTGCGCGTGCGGGCCGAACTGGTGATCGTGCTGATGGATTTGCAGAGCACCCGCGCGGTGCCGTGGCCAGAGGAAATGCGTGCCGCGCTTGGCGGCTTTCTGGTCGATAACGATTCTTTTGATGTGGAGTAATTCGATGCAAATGCTGCAACCGCCCACCTGGGCAAAACCCCGTGGCTATGCCAATGGCGTGATGTGCGAGTTGACGCCCGGCAGTCGGATGATTTTCGTGGGTGGTCAGATCGGTTGGAACGCCGAGCAGCAATTCGAAAGCGACGATTTGGGACAGCAGGTCAGGCAGACGCTGGAAAACATCGTCGCGGTACTGGCCGAGGGCGGCGCGCAGCCGTCGCATATCGTGCGCATGACCTGGTATGTGACGAACAAGCGGGAGTATGTGGATGCGTATCCGGTGATCGGGGAGCACTACCGGGCTGTGATTGGCCGGCATTTTCCGGCCATGACGGCTTTCGAGGTGGCGGAGTTGGTCGAGGACCGGGCCAAGGTGGAAATCGAAGTGACGGCGGTCGTGCCGCCTCAGGCGCTGGCGTGATTTCGTGCGCGGCTCAGCACAGCGCAAGGCTTTCCTCGGGGGCCAGCGCGCGTTCGAGCGCGGCCTCGGTGAGCCACCAGGTTTGCGGCAGGTCCTGCTCGTCGCAGTTGGCGCCCTCGCCGCCGCGATCGACCACGATGAAGTCGCTCACCCGGCGCAG
>NZ_SCSK01000025.1 GCF_004297875.1 Pandoraea sp.
TTCGAGGGTCCACCTTGCGATCGCCGCAAGACAACTCCACAGAACAGCCACGTTCTTCATCTCCGTACTCCAGTCCCAGTTTCAATCCCCGTAGGGAGGGAGGCATCCATTACATCTCCAGAAAGTCGATCGCAGGCTTGGCGAGCTCGCGCGGAATCAGGGTCGACTGTACCGCGATGACCTCGCGCGCGGCCTTGAATGCGCCCCCGCCGCCCGCCGGCCCGCAGGTCAACAGGGCCTCGACCTCATTGCCGATGCGTACCGCATCGCGCAGCGATTCGGTGCGCGCGGCCACGCGGGCGCGTACCTCGTAGGGCTCGCCGCTGCTGCGCGAGAGCGCCGCGCCATGCAGCGCATCGACGCCGATCAGCTCGGCGCGCATTTCCGTATGACGTACGCCGATCAGCGCGAGACGTTCGGCGACGATCTGCAGCGCCAGCCTGCCGCGTGCGACGGCGTTCGGCCCCGCGTAGGAAATCTGGCCTTCGCCGATGTAGCTGTCGAGGTAGCCGACCGATACCTTGAGCGTGTCCGGCCGGGGGCTGCCGCCGCCGCCCGCGATTGCCACGCGGTCGGCGCCGGCCTGACGCACGGTGACGCGAGAAAAGTCAGCCACCACGTCCGGTGTCAGATAGCGCGTGGGGTCGTGAATTTCGTAGAGCAGCTGTTCCTTGCAGGTCGCCTCGGTGAGCGCGCCGCCCGAGCCCGCGACCTTGGTGAGTTCAAAGGTGCCGTCGCGCGCGATCTCGGCAATCGGAAACCCCAGTCGAGCGAGGCCGGCGACGTCCTTCTTGCCGGGATCGGCGAAGTACCCGCCGGTGACCTGGCCGGCGCACTCGAGCAAATGCCCGGCCAGCGTGCCGGCCCCCATCAGGCGCCAGTCGTCCATCGGCCAGCCGAAGGCGTGGATCAGCGGGCCCAGTGCCAGCGCGGGGTCGGCCACGCGCCCGGTGATGACCACGTCGGCGCCGGCGCGGAGCGCCTCGGCGATCGGCTGGGCGCCGAGGTAGGCGTTGGCCGAGACGATGCGCTCGCCCAGCGAACTCACGGGCGCGCCGCTGTCGTGCAGCACGAAGCTGCCGGCGCGCAGCGCGTCCAGTACGTCGTCGCCGGAGATGGCGGCGATCTTCAGGCGCGGCAAACCGAGTTCGCGCGCAATATCCCGCACCAGCGCGGCGGCGGCCAGCGGATTGGCCGCACCCATGTTGGTGACGATCTTGACGCGATTGGCATGGCATGGCCGCAGCACGGCACCCATGCGCTCGGCCAGCAGCGGATCGTAACCCTGGCCCGGGTCCTTCAATTTGGCCTGCTGGGCCAGCGCGATGGTGCGTTCGGCCAGGCATTCGAACATCAGGTAATCGAGCCGGCCATGTTCGGCCAGCTCGATCGCAGGTTCAATGCGGTCTCCTGAGTAACCGGCGCCGCCGCCGATTCGAATAGTTTGCATGCAGACTCCAGGCGAATTGAATCCGGGCGTCGCGGGCGCGGATTCGCCGCGCCGCATCCGAAGAACAGCAGGCAAGGAACGGTGGTGACGCTCAGTCGGATCGGCGCGCGTGACTGCGTGGGAGTATAGCGCCGAGTGCCGGAATAAAAAAAAGCCCGCAACCGAGGGGAAGTCGGTTGCGGGCGAAGTTGGCGGTGATCCTGTGCAATGCACCACCAAGGAGGTTTCGCGAATTGACGGTTCATTGTCGGGCGCTGTTCGCCGCCTGACCATAAGGCAAATCCGAAAACCGTCGGGGGCGAACGGGCATGGCGCGTGCGGCGCGCATTGCGCCGTCACGATGCGGGGAGTAGGATCGACGGGGCAGGGGGCTCATGATTCGATCCGGATGGCACCGCACTGTCCGGCACGCGTGAGATCGGGAGCCGGCATGAAACCAGCACGATCAGAAGACAAAGTAGCGCAACGGCTCGAGGAGGCGGTGGCTTTTGCCCGCGAGCGCGACGGCGCGGCGCCGGCCGCGTTTGAAGTCTTTCTGCGCCATTATTTCAGCCAGGCCGACGCGGACGACGTGATGAGCCGCGCCGTGCCGGATCTCTATGGCGCCGCGATGGCGCACTGGCAACTGGCGCAGACCTTTCCGTCCGGTAACGCGCGTATCCGCGTCTATAACCCGGACGTCGAGCAATCCGGCTGGTATTGCGAACATACCGTGGTCGAGATCGTCAACGACGATATGCCATTCCTGGTGGATTCCGTAACCACCGAAATCAATCGGCTGGGCCTGGCGCTGCATTCCGCGTTCCACCCGGTGTTTCGCGTCTGGCGCGATGCCGACGGCCAGCGCCGGCGGGCGGCGCCGAGCAGCACACCCAATCGGGAGGAGGATTCGGGCGGCGCGCCGGCTGACGCCGGCCGGCTGGAGTCCTACATTCACCTCGAGGTCGATCGCTGTACCGAGGCTGCGCGCCTGCAGGCGCTGCATGCCGGTATCGCCAAGGTCCTGGGCGACGTGCGCGCCGCGGTCGAGGACTGGCCGCAGATGCGCGGCGCCGCGGAGCAGGCCGTCGCGGCGTTGAGCGCGCGCGCGAGCGAGTCGGCGCGCACGCCGGCCGAGCGTGAGGAAATCACAGAGGCGCGGGCCTTTTTGACGTGGATGATCGACGATCACTTCACCTTCCTTGGGCAGCGGGACTATCAACTGGTGTCGGAGGGCGACGCGTTCTATCTGCAGCCGGCCCAGTCGGCGGGCTTCGGCATTCTGCGCGAAGCGTTGCGCGCGCCGGGCGCGGCCGAGCGCACCGCGCTGGCGCCCGAAGCGATCCGGGTGATCGCAGATGCCTCGCCGATTTTTCTGACCAAGGCCAATTCCCGGGCGACCGTGCACCGGCCCGGGTACCTCGATTACGTCGGGGTGAAGCTGTTCGATGCCGCCGGCAAGGTGTGCGGCGAGCGGCGTTTTCTCGGCCTTTATACGTCGAGCGCGTATATGGAGCCGACCGGCGAGATTCCGCTGGTCAGGCGCAAGGTGGCGGCCGTCGTGCAGCGCGCCGGCTTTTTGCCCAAGGGGCATCTGGCCAAATCGCTGCAGACGATTCTGGAGCAGTATCCGCGCGACGAGCTGTTTCAGATCGATAGCGACACGCTGTTCGAGATTGCGATGGGCATCCTGCGCTTGCAGGAGCGGCAGCGCACGCGCCTGTTCGTGCGGCGCGACCGCTTCGACCGCTTCGTCTCGTGCCTGGTGTTCGTGCCGCGCGAGAAGTTCAATACCGACCTGCGCCTGCGCATTCAGCAATTGCTGCAAACGGCGTATCAGGGCAGCGGCGTCGAATTCACGCCGCTGCTCTCGGAGTCGATGCTTGCCCGCATTCACATTACCGTGCGTACCGAGCCGGGCCAGGTGCCGGAGGTCGACGTGCGCGACCTGGAGGCGCGCATCGTGCAGGCCGCGCGGCGCTGGCAGGACGAATTGGCCGATGCGCTGCTCGAGCGCTGTGGCGAGGAGCAGGGCAATCGGCTGCTGCATCGCTATGGCGGTTCCTTCCCGGCGGGCTTTCGGGAGGATTATGCCGCGCGCGGCGCGGTGCACGACATCCTGCTGATGGAGCAGATCGTGTCCCAGGCGGGTGCGCGCGACGACGCGTTGGCGATGCATTTGTACCGCCCGATCGAGGCGCCGCCCGGCACGTTGCGCTTCAAGATTTACCAGGTCGGGCGCCCGATCGCGCTGTCGCGCAGCTTGCCGATGCTCGAGCATCTGGGGGTGCTGGTCAACGAGGAGCGCCCTTACCGGATCGAGCCTCACGACGCCGAGCCAATCTGGATCCACGACTTCGGCATGCAAAGCGCGGACGGCGCCGAGGTCGACCTGATGCATATCAAGCCGCTGTTCGAGGAGGCGTTCGCGCGGATCTGGGCGGGCGACGTGGAGAACGACGGCCTGAACCGCCTGGTGCTGCGGGCCGGCCTGAGGTGGCCGGAAGTGCGTATCCTGCGTGCCTATGCGAGGTACATGCGGCAGATCGGCTCGACCTTCAGCGACGCGTACATGGAGCGGGCCCTGACCGGTAACCCGGCGATTGCGAGGCTGCTGGTTTCGCTGTTCCAGGCGCGCTTTGACCCGGCCATGGGCGAGACTCATGCCGCCGCGCGCGAGGCCCGCGTGCAGGACCTGCAGCAGCAGATTGCCGCGGCGCTGGACGACGTGCCCAATCTCGATGAAGACCGTATCCTGCGGCAGTTCCTGGGCGTGCTCGAAGCGACCTTGCGCACCAACGATTTCCAGCGCACGGCGGAGCATGCTCCCAAACCGTACTTGTCGCTCAAATTCGATCCGGCGCGCGTCCCCGGCTTGCCCGAGCCGAAGCCCATGTTCGAGATCTGGGTGTACTCGCCGCGCGTCGAAGGGGTGCATCTGCGCGGCGGCAAGGTCGCGCGCGGCGGCCTGCGCTGGTCCGACCGGCGCGAGGATTTCCGCACCGAGGTGCTCGGGCTGGTCAAGGCGCAGATGGTGAAGAACACCGTGATCGTGCCGGTCGGCTCGAAGGGGGGCTTCGTCGTCAAGCAGGCGCCTGCCGAGCGCGAAGCGTATCTGAAGGAGGGCGTGGCGTGCTACCAGACGTTCCTGCGCGGCCTGCTCGATCTGACCGACAATCTGGTCGAGGGCCGGCTGGTGCCGCCGCCCGACGTAGTGCGGTTCGATCCCGATGACCCGTATCTGGTGGTGGCTGCCGACAAAGGCACGGCCACCTTCTCGGACTATGCCAACGCGATTTCCGCCGAATACGGTTTCTGGCTCGACGACGCCTTCGCCTCCGGCGGCTCGGTCGGTTACGACCACAAGAAAATGGGGATCACCGCGCGCGGCGCATGGGAATCGGTCAAGCGGCATTTTCGCGAAATGGGCGTCGACACCCAGCAAACCGACTTCACGGTGGTGGGCATCGGCGACATGTCCGGCGACGTTTTCGGCAATGCGATGCTGCTCTCACGTCATATCCGCCTGGTGGCGGCATTCGACCATCGCCACATCTTCCTCGACCCCGCGCCCGACCCGCAGGTGAGCTTCGCCGAGCGCGAGCGCCTGTTCAAGCTGCCGCGCTCGAGCTGGAACGATTACGATCGCGCGGCGATCTCGCCAGGCGGCGGCGTGTTCGCGCGTACCGTCAAATCGATCGTGCTGTCGCCGCAGGTGCGTGCGGCACTGGGGGTGAGCGAAGCCGAACTGGCGCCGGCCGATCTGATTCGCGCGATACTCAGGGCGCCGGTCGACCTCTTTTATAACGGCGGCATCGGCACCTACGTCAAGGCATCGCACGAGAGTCACGCGCAGGTTGGCGATCGGGCCAACGACGCGGTGCGCGTCGACGGTGCCGACTTGCGCTGCAAGGTGGTGGCCGAGGGCGGCAATCTGGGCTGCACGCAGTTCGGCCGCATCGAGTTCGCGCAGCGCGGCGGCCGTATCAATACCGATGCGATCGACAATTCCGCCGGTGTAGATTGTTCGGATCACGAAGTCAACATCAAGATTCTTCTCGGGCTGGTGGTGGCCGACGGTGAAATGACGCTCAAGCAGCGCAATGCGTTGCTGGCGAGCATGACCGACGAAGTGGGCGAGCTGGTGCTGCGCGACAACTACTATCAGACTCGCGCGCTGTCGCTGGCGCGCGATCGCGCCCCCGCCTGGCTCGACGCCGAGGCGCGTTTGATGACGATGCTCGAGCGCGAGGGCCGCCTGAACCGCGCCATCGAGTTCCTGCCGGGCGACGACGAGATCGAGCGGCGCCGCGCCGCCAGCCAAGGACTGACGTCGCCAGAACGCGCGGTACTGATGGCCTACAGCAAGATGTGGCTATCCGACCTGTTGCTCGCATCGGAACTGCTCGAAACGCCTTTCGTGGCCCGGGACTTGCCGCTGTATTTTCCGCAGCCGCTGCACAGCCGCTTTGCCCAGGCGATGACGCGTCACCCGTTGCGGCGCGAAATACTGGCGACCATGCTGGCCAATGCGCTGGTCAATCGCGCTGGCGTGACCTTCGTGCACCGCATGGTGGAGGAGACTGGGGCCGAGCCGGCCCAGGTGGTGCGCGCGAGCCTGATCGCCCGCGCCGTGTTTCGCCTGGACGACGTATGGCAGGCGATCGACGCGCTGGACGATCGCGTCGGCCACGAGGCGCAGGCGGCGATGTTCGCCGATACCAGCCTGTTGCTCGAACGCGCAACCCTATGGTTTCTGCACCATCACGCGGTGGGCGGCGAGGTGTCGCGTGTGATCGAGGACTTCGGCGCGGCCGTCGCCGAGCTGGCGCCGGCACTCGGCGGCTTGCTGGTCGAGGACGAGGCTCGCGCACTGGCGCAGCGTCAGGCTTCGCTGGTCGAGGGCGGCGTGCCGGATGCGCTGGCTTTGCAACTGGCCAGCACCGAGGCGCTGGTGGCGACGCTCGACATCGCCGAAGTCGCCGCGGCCAGCGGGCGTAGTTTGCGCGTGAGCGCGAGCGTTTATTTCGCGCTCGACCAGTTGCTCGGTTACGCATGGCTGCATGACGGCATTGCGGCCTTGCCGTCCCGCACGCATTGGCAGATGCTGGCACGCGCCGCGCTGTTCGAGACGCTGGCGCAAGTCAAGCGGGGGCTGACGCGCTCGGTGTTGCGATTGTCGCCGCAAGGCGACGATGCGCTCGTGCTGATCGAAGCCTGGCACAACCAGCGCGAAGAACCGCTGGGGCGCTACCGACGCCTGGCGGCCGACCAGCATGCGGCAGGTCCCGCCGATCTGGCGATGCTGTCGGTGACCCTGAAGGCGCTGGGTGAAATCGAGACTTTCGAGCCGACCCCTAGTGGGCCGTGAGCACGTCCGGAGCGGCGTGATCGAACGTCACGTCGACCATCAGATCGTCGGCCAGACTCTCCAGCGCACGTTGCAGCGTATCGGGCTCCAGCGCGGCCGGCACCAGCAGGCGCGCGGTGGCGCGGAACAACGTGCCGCCTGCTTGCGGGCCGCTGACGCACTCGGTATTCAATTCCTCGATGCTGACACCGCGCTCGGCCAGCAGGCGCGAAATTTCCTTGACGATGCCCGGCCGGTCCTGGCCTACCAGATCGAGCGCCAGCAAGCGCGCCGGCGCTGCCGGGGCGGTCTCGCCGAGCGTGACGAACACGCGCAATTCGGGCGAGTCCAGCGCCAGCAGGGCGGCGATCAGCGCGTCGGCTTGCGTCGGCTCGATTTGCAAATGCACGATGCCGGCAAATTGCCCGGCCAGGTTGATCATGCGGCTCTCCATCCAGTTGGCGCCGAACGCCGCGGCCTGTTCGGAAACGGCGCTGACCAGCCCCGGTTTGTCGGGACCGACGATATTCAGGATCAAGGATGTCATCGGGCGGCTCCTCAATTGGCGACTATGCCGCGCCGGTATGGCGCGGCGTTGCCTCCAGTGTAGTGCAAGCCGCCGCCGCGGCAGTGCTGCCGCCGTTGTTGTTCATATCGCACAGCACTTTTAAGCGTTTGCTGCAAAATTCGCCGGCGAGGCGTAGAATGATTGACTTATCAATTGTTGATTGATCTATAGAATGGCCCCCACCCCCCCTCTTACCCCGCATTCGAGCGGCCAGGTACTGCCGTTTCGCCAGTCCGTCATGGCCATGCTGGGCGTGTGTTTCGTCACCATGATGGTGGCGCTCGACCAGACCGTGGTCGGCACGGCGCTGCCGACGGTGGTTGCCGAACTCAAGGGTTTCGACCTGTATGCGTGGGTCGCGACCTCGTACCTGCTGACTTCCGTGATTACCGTGCCGGTGTTCGGCCGGCTGGGCGACTACTACGGGCGCAAGCCTTTCGTGGTCGCCGCCATTCTGGTGTTTACGCTGGCTTCGGTGCTGTGCGGCATGGCCAACAGCATGCTGTTTCTGGTGCTCGCGCGCGCGCTGCAGGGCATCGGCGGCGGCATGCTGGTCGGCACCGCGTTCGCCTGCATCCCCGACCTGTTTCCCGATGCTCACGTGCGCCTGCAGTGGCAGGTCATGCTGAGTTCGGCGTTCGGCATCGCCAACGCGGTGGGACCTTCGCTGGGCGGGTTCCTTACCGAGTACTACGGCTGGCGTTCGGTGTTTTACGTCAACTTGCCTGTGGGCATCCTGGGCCTGTGGTTCGTCGTGCGGCACCTGCCTCACCTGCGCCAGACCGCGCATGAAGGCATCCGGCTCGATTGGCCCGGCGTGATACTCATTACCGTCGCGTTGGGCGGGCTGCAATTGCTGGTCGAATTCCTGCCCAAGGACGGCCTGAGCGCGACAGTCGCCCTGTTGGCGGTGGCCAGCATCGTTGCATTCGTTGCGCTGTATCACTGGGAGCAGCGCTGCGCGCAGCCGCTGTTGCCGTTCGAGATGTTTCGCAACCCCAGTCTGTCGGCGTTGTTCACGCTGTCGCTGTTTTCCGGCTTTACGCTGTTCGCGATCCTGTTCTACGCGCCGCTGCTGATGCAGGGCGGCTTCGGCTTGTCGCCCAAGGACGCCGGGCTGCTGATTACGCCGATGGTGGTGTGCATCACCGTGGGCAGCATCATCAACGGCCGCATCGTCACGCGTCTTCCCAACCCGAATGCCATGCTCTACATCGGCAACGCGCTGCTCACGCTGTCGTGCGTGGGCATGGTGCTCACGCATCGCTGGACCTCGCACAGCCTGATTGCGATCGATATGCTGGTCGGCGGCCTGGGTCTGGGTTTCGTGATGCCGAACCTGACCGTCTTCGCGCAGGAGGTGTCGGGGCGCGCCAATCTGGGGATCGCCACCGCGCTGCTGCAATCGCTGCGCATGATCGGCGGCATGCTCGGCACCGCGCTGGTGGGCACGCTGGTGACGCACAGTTATCTCAGCGGCGTGCGCGCGTCGCTCGCGGCCAGCGGCGCCATGCAGTGGCTGCCCAAGCTCGACGACCCACAGATCCTGGTCAACCCGCAGGCCCAGAAAAGCTTCATCGACCTGCTGCAGCAGGCCGGCAAGAACGGCGAGCCGCTGATCGAGGCAGCTCGGCTGTCGCTGGTCGCCGCGGTTCACTCCGGCCTGATGCTGGGGCTGGTCGTGACGATCATTTCACTCTGGTGGGTGCGCAGGGTGCCGGCCATTCGTTTGTCGCGCGGCGCGAAAGTATCCCCGCAGATGGGGGAGTGAGGATGCCCACCGAACACGAGAGGCTCAACGCCGTGCAGCAACTGGGGCGCACCTACCGCGCGATGATGGCGGCCTTCGACGCGCAGGTCGGTCATGCATTGCCGCGCTGGCGGATCCTGCTGGCGCTGTACGAGCAGGGCCAATGTTCGCAGAAGCTGCTGGTCGAGCAAGTCCGCATCGACCCGGCGTCGCTGACGCGCCAGCTCAAGGCGATGGAGGCACAGGGCTGGGTCAGTCGCGCCACCGATGCGCAGGACAATCGACTGACCAATGTCACGCTGACCCCGCAGGGCCGCGCCGTGGTCGACGAGGCGCTGCCGCGCCGCACGGCGTTTTACCGGGATTCGCTGGCGGTGCTGTCCGCACAGCAACTGCAGCTGCTAAACGAGGCGCTTGGCGCGCTCGAGCAGCGTTTTCGAGAGGTTGCGCAGGCGCACCGCGAGTGAGCGCTGCGACCGGCTTAGCGCCATGCGTAGCGCAGACCGACCCAAATGCCGCGCGGCGCGCCCGGACTGAGGAATTGTTCGTTCGTGACGTCGTTGCCGCTGAAGGTATGGCCGGGGCCGTTGAAGAAATTCTGTCCCAGGCTGCCGAAATTCGCATAGCGCTTGTCGAATAAGTTGTTGACGCGCGCGAACAGCGTCAGGCTGCGGGTTGCGCGAAAAGTCGTGTCCAGATCGACGACCGCGTAACCCGCAATCCTGCCGTTGATGTCCCGGTTGTTTTCGTCGCCGCGCGCGAAGATCGCGCTGCGATAGCTCAGGTTGGCGCCGGCGTGCCAGCTTGGCGTTACGGCGTAATCAAGCCGCAGCTTGAATATGCTGTCCGGGATGCCGGGCATTCGGTCGCCAGGTCGAACAACGATATTGCCGTTTGCGTCGGCGCTCGAATTGCTCGGGCTGCGCTCGGTAAATGCGGTCCGATAGGTCGCGGCGATATAGCTATAGCTCGCTGTCACACCCACCGATCCGGAGCGCGTGCTTAACTGCGCCTCCACGCCCTGTCGACGGGTTTGCCCGACATTCTGGAAATAGCCCGATGAGGCGGCGGCGCTGCTGCTGACGAATGCGATATCGTCGAGCAGCGCGGCGCGGTAGACCGAGACGTGCCAGGATGACGCCGCGCCGAGCTTGCCGCGCAAGCCCAGTTCGACGGTTTTGGCAATGACCGGCCGCAGGGCCGGATCCGCGATGAAATCGTTCGGCAACGAGCAGGGCGCGGCCGGGTCGGCGCACGCGAGTTCGATGGCGGTAGGTGAGCGCATGCCCTCGTTATAGGCCGCGTACGCCGACAATCGGGGTGTCGGATTGAAAGTCACGCCTAACGCGGGGTTCAGGCGGGAGAACGAATGGTTGCCGTCGAGCAGCGGCTGCCGGCCGGTCTGATCGGCGATATCGACTTGCGCATGGTCGTAGCGGGCCGACGCGGTCAGCGTCACCCTGTCGCTCAGCGACAGCGTATCGGTCATGAATAGGCCAATGTCGACGTTATGTGTTTTTGCGTCGGTGCGCAACGCATAGTCGCCAATCCCGACGGTGTTGCGGTCCGGCGTGAATTGCGCATCCTGGCTCGATTGCGAGAAGCGGCTGTTGGCGAAGTCGCCGCTGGTGCCCGCCACGAACTGATTCGGCATGCCGGCCAGTTGGCCGAGTAAAGTCAATTGCAGGCCGAAGCCATAGCTTTGCTGGTCGATGGCCGAAATCGCATTGTTGGCTTCGACGGTATCGGGCCGACCGCTGAGAGGGCCGATGGCGCCATAGTCGCCGTTGACGTTGCTGCTGAGGTTTTGATTGCGATATGAGCGGTAATAGGCATTGGCGTTCAGCTGAACCTGGTCGTTGAAAAAATGCGTGCCGCTCAGATTGAACAACGTCGCGCGATTCAGATTCAGGTCGGGGTAGGTGTAGGCTTGCCGAAAATTGTCGAGAAAGGAGCGCGGGATGGTTTGCGCGCCCTGCAAATCGTTATCTGCCGCGCTCAGGCTCAGGGCGATCGAGTTGTTTTCATCGGCGTAGCCAAGCTTGCCGAATAACTGCCTGATGCGGCTGGCGTTGTGATCGGACCAGCCGCCATCGCGCTCGTCGTTGAGGGTGAGAAAGTAATCGAGCTTGCCGTGCCGTCCGCCTTGCTCGAATTCGACGCCTCGGCGTCCGAACGACCCGCCGGTGACCTCGGCCGCGCCGCCTGGACTGTCGCGTCCGCTGCGGGTGGCAATGGCCAACGCCCCGCCTAGCGTATTGAGCCCGAACAGCGGGTTCGAGCCGGGAATAATCTGCACGCTTTTGATGGCCGATTGCGGCAACAGATCCCAATTGACCACGTCGCCGAACGGCTCGTTGATGCGCACGCCATCCTGGAATACCGACAAGCCCTGCGGCATGCCGAGCAGCGGCGATGCGGTGAAACCCCGGTAATCGACGTCCGGTTGATAGGGATTCCCCTGGCTCGAATGAATCTCGACGCTGGTCAGATTGTCACTGAAATAATCGGTGAGACTGGCGTGGTGCTGAGCCCTCAACTTCGCGCCGCTCATGACTTGGACGTTCGCCGGTATCCGATCCAGCGGGACCCCCAGGCCGGCCAGCGGCGTCGTGTCGATCACCACGGTGGTAGCCAGCGACGGCACATCGGTCAGCGCGGCGCTGTGTGCGCGGGCGGCTGGCACCGGCAGCGCACTGAGCAGACTGCCCAGCGCCAGGGCCATAGGTGTCCAGTTCGGTGGAGTGATGCAGCGCCTCATCCTGTCTTCCTCTCGTGTCGTGGTCCAGGTTCAGATCACCCGAGGGAGAGCAAAAACGATGCCACGTCGAGGCGCGGCGGCAACATGGGTGTGTTGAAATGACACGCAACGTGTGACGAAACGCAACGAAGCGGCACAGGCCGCGAGAAAACAGACCGTGCGTTGTCATGCAGGCCAAAGCGGGGCGAGCGTATAAAAATGAGAGACAGGGCACTTGCGGCGCGACCTCTCGCGCCATCGCCGATCCGCGTGCCGAAGCCTTGTGACGGCGCTTCAGTGCGTGCTCTGGCCTCGGCCCCTGCCCGCTCGCGACACTTTGCCATGCGCTGTTGACCAATCGCGGCGTGTACCGGCGGCATGGATATTGCTGACACCCTCTGGCCGAAATTTCGGCATATCAATTATTTGACGGAGGGGACAATAATGAAACGGATTGTTAAGGCAGCCATCCTGGTTTGCGCGGCCCAGGCGGTGCAAAACGCGCAAGCGGTCGATATTCAGGCCGGCGACTGGACGGTTTCCATCGGCGGCAATATCAATGCCTACTACACGTCGGTAGGATGCTCGGGCGACAACGTCGCCGGCACCGCGCTCGCGGGCCGGGCGCTGGGATGCAACGGGCGCGGCAGCGCCACGGTCATCGGCAACGGCCTGCTGCCGAACTCGCTCATCACGACGGTCAAGTCGCATCAGGGCGACTACGACGTGCAAGGCACCATCGGCATCTCCGCGGCGGTGGCAACCGGCAGCGCCATCGCAGCCAACAGCGCGGTCGACGTGCGCCAGGGCTTTTTGACGATCGGCAACGCGGATATCGGCACCTTCAAGCTCGGGCGCGACTACGGCATCTTCGGCTCGAACGCCATTCTCGGGGATATGACGCTGCTGGGGGCGGGCGCACCGGTGCAGGCTACGCAAAACGGCCGCGTCGCGCTTGGCCATATCGGCTCCGGATATACCTATTTGGGGACCTATGGCCAGTTCGCCTACACGTCGCCGACGGTCCATGGCTTGCAGGGGCAGTTCGCGCTCGTCAGCCCGGTCGACAGCGGTACCGGCTCGAAGGCGGGAAGCATGCCGCAATTTCAGGCCCAACTGTCGTATTCGCGGGCCAACTGGAAAACCTGGCTGGGAGCCAAAGCGCAGAAATTCTATGCCGACGCCACCTCCAGCGATTTTACTGAAGCCGCTTTCGAAACCGGGGCCTCGGCCACGCTCGGACGCTTCGGCCTGCTCGGCAACGTGCAAACGGGGCGTGGGCTCGGCATCTTGTCCGACGGCGATCAGGGCGACGTGCGCGGGTTCAACTATCTCGTGCAAGCATCCTATCAGCCCACCGACAAGCTCAAGCTCGGCGTGAACTATGGCGTGAGCCGGAGCCTGGCCAGCGCTGCCGATGCGATTCGCTACAACAGCAATCTCACGCTCGGCGCCTATTACGCGATTACAAAAAGCATCACCCTCGTGGGCGAAGTCGGCCAGACCCGGTCCGAAGACACGAGCGGCAAGACAGCGCGCCTGAACGGCGTTTCGGTCGGCGGCATCATGTTCTTCTAAGCGCCGCCAGCTCTGACCATTTGATCCGTTTTGCAACAGATGAACCCAGGCACTTGTTCCACAAAAGAACACGGCACCGACCGCCGCATGCGCGGATGCCAGCTCATCCGGCGAATTGCGCGGTGGCATGGGATTTGCCTTCATAGGATGCGGCACCGCAGCCTGTGTACTGCATTCAAATCAGAATCAGGAGACTTCAATGAATCGATTTATTTCAATCATTAACCCAAAGTGGGCGTTGGCCGGCGTGTTGCTGGCCAGCGGCCTGGCGATCGGAGCGGCGTCGGCCCAGACGGCCGACTATCCCGCCGTGACCTATGACCGGCTGACGTCGGCCCAGGCCGATCCGGGGTGGCTGACTTACTACCGCTCGTACACGGGCCAGAGCAATTCGCCGCTCAAGCAAATCAATACGGCCACGGCCAAGGATCTTCAGCAAGTCTGGAGTTATAAATTTCCTGCCGAGTTGCAACAAGGCTTCGAGGCAACGCCGATCGTCAACGGCAACTACATGTTCGTGACCACGCCGAAAGATCACGTCTATGCGTTCGACGCCAAAACGGGCAAGGAGCTGTGGACCTACGATCCCAAGCTGACCAGCCTGTCATTCAAGACCGCCTGCTGCGACGTGGTGAACCGCGGTGTCGCGCTGTACGGCAAGAACGTCTATGTGGCGATGCTCAGCGGACAGGTGGTGGCGCTCGATGCGCAGAGCGGGAAAGTCGTGTGGGAAAAGCAATTGTTCGAACCGGGAATCGGCTATGCGTTCACGCTCGCGCCGCTGGCCCTGAAAGACTCGATCATCGTGGGCAGCTCCGGCGGCGAGTACGGCGCACGCGGGTTTATCGCGGCCCTGAATCCAGCCAACGGCGAGATTCAATGGAAGCGCTGGACCGTGCCGGCGCCGAATGAGAAGGGCGGCAACACCTGGCCGAACGGCATGTACCAGCACGCAGGTTCGCCGGCGTGGCTGACCGGCACCTACGACGTCAAAACCAATACGTTGTTCTGGGGCGTCGGCAATCCCGGTCCGTGGCTGGCCGATATGCGGCCCGGCAAGAACCTGTATTCGGATTCGCTGCTGGCGCTCGATCCGGCGAATGGCGATCTCAAGTGGCACTTTCAATATACGTCGCACGACACCTGGGATTATGACGGCGTCAACACGCCGGTGCTGGCGAACATCACGTATAAAGGCAAGCATTACGAGGCCATCATTCATGCCGACCGCAACGGCTATATCCATGCCATCGACCGGACCAACGGCAAGCTGATTTACGCGAAGCCGTTCGTCAAGGCGACCTCCGTGACCGGATATACCGCCGCCGGCGTGCCGATCCAGAATCAGAAGCATTATCCGAAAGTCGGCACGACCATCGAGACGTGCCCCAGCTTCCTGGGCGGCAAGAACTGGTGGTCGGTGTCTTACGATCCCACCACGCACCTGGCATTCGTGCCGTCGCTGCATGCGTGCATGACGATGTCGGGCAAGGCAGTGACATACATGCAGGGGTTGCCATACCTGGGTGAAGGGTTCGAAATTCGGCCGGAGCCGGGCAGCAAGGGGTATGGCGAACTGCAGGCCATCGACGTCAATACCGGCAAGAAAGTGTGGAGCCATTGGAGCAAGCTGCCGTGGAACGGCGGGGTGGCCAGCACGGCCGGCGGCCTGGTGTTCAGCGGCTCGCTCAACGGCCATCTCTATGCCTTTGATCAGAAGAACGGCAAGGTGCTGTGGGAGAGCCCGCAACTGGCCAGTGGCGTGATCGCGCAACCGTCGGTGTTCGAAGTCGACGGCACCGAGTATGTGGCGGTATTGGCGGGCTATGGCGGCGCCAACCCGATCTGGGGCGGACCGATGGCCAAGATCGCCGAGCATGTTCCGCGCGGCGGCACCCTGTATGTGTTCGCTTTGAAGAAAGGCTGATGCTTTGATCGCCGGGGCCGCTGTGTCGTTCGGCATGCGGCGGCCCGCGGCGTGCGCATCGCCATGTCGTTGATAACTGAAGGTGTCGTCATGAAGAAAACTCCATTGAAACGGATGACTTGCGCGCTCGCATTGGGACTGGCTGCCTGGGGCATGAGCCTGGCGCGGGCCGCCGACGTCAGGGTTTGCATGTTTCCCGGCAGTCCGTCCGTGGCGCTGGATACGCAGGTGGTGTCCGCGGTGCTCCAACATATCGGCATGCGGGCTGTCGCCATGCCCCATGCCATACGCGAAGGCGATGACGACGGTATCTCGCTCGGTGCGCTGGGCGGGATCCTCAAAAACAAATGCGATATCGTTGCCGGCTTCCCGCGCTCGAACGTTGCCGATGCCGTGCACGATGGTGTGTTGTTGTCGCGCCCCTATTTGCGTACTGGCTACGCAGCGTTCCGGCGGCAGGATGCCGGGGCCAAGCGCGATAAGGCGGGCCGGCTTGCGGTGACCTACGGCAGTCCGGCACAACTCATTGCGGTACGTGAAAAAGGCGCTTTGCTGAACTTCGAAGTCACCACGGAAGATACCGTGGCGGCCGTCGCATCGGGCAAGGCACAACGCGGCATCGCGTGGTATCCGGCGATCGTGGCTTATCAGCACGAACATCCGCAGGTGCGGTTCAAGGTGCGTGCGGTGGCTTCCGATTATGGCCACTGGGATTTGGTGATGATGTTCGGCCAGCGCAATGCGGCGCTGCGCAAGCGCTTCGATGCGGAACTCGAGCAAATGGCGGCCACTGGCGCGCTCGCCAGGTTGACCGAAACATGGCGCATCGCCGCCGGCAACGCCAAAACATCGACCGCGTCGGACGCTCGCGATGCCGGCCCTGATCGCGTGATTGCCTCGCATGCTTTTGCCGCGCTCGACCGCTCCGCGCATTTCGTTGGCAATCGAAAACCGTCGCTGCTGCGCGTGGCCGCGGCCGCGGGGCAGGCGGATATCATGGGGCCGTCGTTTACCCAGGCGCAGGCATTGCACGGGCATGACGTCTATGCTGCGAACTGCGCCAAATGCCACGGTGCTCAATTACAGGGCAATGTCGGGCCAGCGCTTCAGGGACCGGCGTTCGCGCCTGCCACGGGCTCCAGTCTGACGCTTAGCGGGATCTTCAATTACATGCAGTCGAACATGCCGGCCGATCAGCCGGGAAAGTTGAAGGCGCAGGATTACGCCGACGTGATGGCGTTTTTGCTGATGCGCAATGGCTATCAGTCCGGCACTTCGAAACTGACCGCGGCCAAGGCGCTGAAGAGCCAGGCGTTGCTTGAGTCCCATGCGGCGATGTAAGCGCTTCGCCAGGACCGTTGTGGCGTGACGCGAGCCAACCGCGCGCCGCTGCCCGAGGCAAAGCGGCAGCCGCGCGCGGGATCGGGTCGACAAAGCGGGAAACCGCGCGCAGCGGATCGGTGCGTTAGTCCGGGGCGAGCGAAGGGTGTAGCCGCGCGGCATTGGCGTCGCTGCGAAAGATCAGCGGCGCTTCGCGGGATTCGCGGCGCTGTCCCGCGGCGAACTGAACCGCATGCTCGACGACGCCGTGCTCCGGTGATTTGGCGCAAACCGGATCTGCGTCGCGCGCGTCGCCCGTCAACTGGTAGGCCTGGCAGCGGCACCCGCCGAAATCCTGCTTGCGTTCGTCGCAACTGCCGCAAGGCTCCTTCATCCAGGCGTCGCCGCGAAAGGCGTTGAAGGCATCGCTGTGATACCAGATATCCGATAGCGGTGTCGCGGCGACATTCGGGAACGACAGACCGGGAATCACGCGCGCCGCGTGGCAGGGCAACGCGCTGCCGTCGGGTGCTACAGCCAGGAAGACACTGCCCCATCCGCTCATGCAGGCCTTGGGGCGGCTCTCGAAATAATCGGGCACGACGAAAAGAATGCGGCATCGCTGGCCGATGCGGGCGCGGTAGGCATTGACGACGGCTTCCGCCTCGCGCAACTGAGCCGCGTCGGGCATCAATTGCGCGCGGTTGACCAGGCCCCAGCCGTAGTACTGGGTGTTGGCCAGCTCCAGATAATCGGCTTGCATCTCCAGGGCCATTTCGATGATTTTATCGACGTGCGGCAGATTGTGCCGATGCAGCACGCAATTGAGCACCATCGGGTAACCATGGCGCTTGATCAGACGAGCGACCCGGCTCTTCAACTCGAAGGTCTTGGTACTGCTCAGAAAATCGTTGAGTTCGCGCGTCGCGTCCTGGAATGAGAGCTGGATGTGATCGAGTCCGGCGTGCTTGAGCGCGCCAAGACGTTGCTCGGTGAGCCCGACTCCGGAGGTGATCAGATTGGTATAAAAGCCGAGCCGATGCGCAGCGTCGACCAGCACTTCGAGATCGTCCCGCAGCAATGGCTCGCCGCCGGAAAAGCCGAGTTGCGCCGCACCGAGTGCGCGCGCCTGGCGCAGCACGTCGATCCATTGATCGGTGGTCAGCTCATCGCGATAGCGAATGTGGTCGGTTGGGTTGTAGCAAAAGGGGCAGTGCAGCGGGCATCGATAGGTCAACTCCGCCAGCAGCCAGAGCGGCGGTCCCGGCCGGACCATCGCTGGCTCGCAAGGATCGGCAGTGGTGATTGTCATGACGGCACCTCCAAGTGGGCGCGAGCGGCGCCGCCGGCGCGCTAAAAGGCGCGCTTTGCGCCGGCCAGCTCCGCTCGCTATGTGTTCGGCACCCGGCTAACCGAGCCAGCCGCGCGTGGTTGCGTGCTCGATGAATGTTTTTACGTCGGCGGCAATGGGCTGATCGACAAAGAGCGCCTCCAGTTCACCGATGATCTGGGCCGGCGAGCGCAAACCGTCACAGCGCTTGAGGATCTGGGCCGCGCCGTCGTTCAGGCGGACCATGCCCTCGGGGTAGAGCAGCACATAGGCTTGCTGGACCTCTTCCCATTGCAGGCGAAACCCCTGCTGCAGACACGGAGCATTCGCGCTCATACCGCGCCTCTTTCCGGATAGGCCAGTTCGATCGCGTCGAGCATGCTCCAAAGGATATCGAGCTTGAACTGCAGGATATCCAGAGCGCGTTGCTGCTGCTCGAAGGTACGGAAATGATCGAGCGTGACCTGCAAACCATGTTCGACATCGCGCTGCGCCAGCGACACGCGGGAGCGGAAGTAATTCAGTCCCTCGGCGGCAATCCACGGATAGAAGGTTGGCCAGCCTGCCAATCGGTCGAGATGAATCTGCGGCGCGAACATTTCCGTGAGCGACGAGCACACGCCCTCCTGCCATGGCGCCTGGCGCGCGAAATTCACATACGCGTCCACCGCGAAGCGAACGCTGGGCAATACCAGTTCCTGCGACCAGAGCGTATCTCGGTCCAGCCCGACGGCCTCGCCCAGACAGGCCCATGCCTCGATGCCCCCGGCGTTGTCCTCCCAGCCATCGTGATCCAGCAGCCGCACGATCCATTGGCGGCGGACTTCGCGATCGGGGCAATTGGCCAGAATCGCGGCGTCCTTGCGCGGAATGCTGATCTGATAGTAGAAGCGGTTGGCCACCCAGCCGCGGACCTGCTCGCGCGTGCAGCGACCGCCATTGAGCCGCACGTTGAACGGGTGGTGAATATGATAGCGGCCGCCCTTGGCGCGCAAGCGCGCCTCGAAGTCGACCCGGCTCCAAGGCCGAAACTCACTGGCTTCCTCGAAAATGTCCATGGCGAGCGTCAAAAGTTGAATGTCATGCCGTCGTGCGCGACCTCGATGCCGTGGCGCGCCAATTCGGCGCGCTCCGGGCTGTCGTCGCGCAGGATCGGATTGGTGTTGTTGATATGGATCAGAACCTTGCGGCACGTATCCGAGGCCAGCGCGTCCAGGTGCGAGATCATGCCGTGCGGGCCGCTTTGCGCCAAATGGCCCATCTCGGCGGCGCTCTTCGGCGACAGGCCAAGACGCTGCATTTCGTCGTCGCGCCAGAATGTGCCGTCGACCAGCAGCAGATCCGCGCCTTGCATCGCTTCGCGCGTTCGCGCGTCGATCCGGCCCAGACCGGGTGCGTAGAACGCCTGCCGGCCCGTACTTTCATTGCGTATGAGCAGCCCGATGTTGTCGCCCGGCTCGGGCGCATGCCGGTGGGGCGAGTAGGGCGGCGCAGCGCTCTCGAGCGGGATCGCCGTGAAACTCGTGGCGTCCAGGCCTGCCACGTGAAATGGCGCGCCTTCGAGCGGTATCGAGTGATGATCGACACCGCAGTAATGATCGAGCATCGGACCGATCGGGAAGCGGGTGCTCAGGTCCTGCCAGACCGGCTCGGTGGCGTATAGCGGCAGCGGTGCGGTGCGCTCCCGCAGCAGCAGCAGCCCCGCGGTGTGGTCGATCTGAGCGTCGATCAGCATGACCGCAGCGATACCGCTGTCGCGCGGCGCCCTGGCCGGGCACAATTCTGGCGTGGTGCGAACCTGCTGCAGGATATCGGGCGACGCATTGATGAGTACCCAGTCCGAGCCGTTTTCGCTCACGCAAATCGACGACTGCGTGCGGGCTGTCACGGCGGGGTCCGCACGCCGCACCGCCCGGCAATTGCGGCAATTGCAATTCCATTGAGGAAAGCCGCCGCCGGCTGAAGAACCCAATACCTTGAGTTGCATGATGATGACGGGCCGCTGACCGGTGAAGTGCCTCGCGGCCCGGTTCCGTTTAACGATTGGCGATATACATCGTGATTTCAAATCCAAAGCGCAAATCGGTATACGCTGGTGTGGTCCACTGCATGATGTTCCTCCTGTGAATCGGGTTGGCATGGAAAGTGTTTGTATTGCCGGACTGCCAATCAACCGCCATTAGCAAGTCATGCCTAAACCAGCAAAATCCATGCCGGAAACGCCTGCCTCGTCTCGTCTGGTGATGCGTACCCTCGATGGGCATCGGCTATCGGTGCGCACGATGGGCAACCCGCAAGGCGTTCCGGTGGTCGTTTTGCACGGCGGCCCCGGCAGCGGTTGTTCGCCTGCCATGGCGGACTGGGTCGATCTGCGGCAGGTGCGCCTGGTGCTGCCCGATCAGCGCGGCGCCGGCCTGTCGCGACCACGCGGATGCACGCGCCGAAATGGCGTGCCGCATCTGATTGCCGACCTCGAGCGCATTCGTCGCGCATTGAATATCGCCTCGTGGGTGGTGGTGGGCGGCTCGTGGGGCGCGACGCTGGCCTTGGCGTATGCGGCGCGGTGTCCTGGTGCGGTGCGTGCGCTGGTGCTGCGCGGCACATTTACGGCGAGCCAGGCGGATCTGCGATATTTTTTCGCGCCGCGTCGCCGCTTGAAGTCCAGGCACAGCGTGGCCAGGCGCAGCGCCGTGCGAGCACCGGTGACACGAGTGTTGCACAATTGGGCACATGCGTTCCAATTTGACACACCGACTGTCGCGCATCGGCTGGCCGCAGCTTGGCAGGCGCGAGAACGCGCGTTGCTGGAGATGCCATCCCCGATGACCGGGCCTCGACGGCTGCGGCCTGCGGCATGCTGCAAATATCGGATACAGGCGCATCTGCTGGCGCGCCTCGGTGGCCTTGGGCCGCGTGGGATATTGGCGTTGGCCGCAGCGCTCAGGCGTTGGGAAGGGCTCGCCATGGCGATTCACGGGATGCGCGATCGGGTCTGCCCGCCGGCCGGATTGCGCCGGCTGCAGGCATGCTGGCCTGCGCTGCAAGTCACCTGGGTCGAGGCGGGTCACACGGTGGCCGGCCCTGCCATGCGCGATGCCTTGCGGCACGCCATCGAAGCGGCCGTGAGCGCCCCGCGCCGGGCTCAGGCGTCGGTCTTGCCCTGCAGTTGAAGCGCCTGCATTTTGCGATAGATGGTATTGCGGGAGACGCCCAGCATACGAGCGACTGCGGAAACGTTGCCTTGATGCTGGCGCAAGGCAGCCGCGATGGCCGATACTTCCAGTTCGTCGAGGCGGGTGTTGCCGGACGGCAATTGCATGACTGGCGCGGCGGGGATGTCCGACAGATCCTCCAGGAAGTCATCCGGCAAATGCTCGCGGCGAATATGGCCGTCGTCGTCGACGATGGCCGCGGCGGTGCGCAGCACATTGCTCAACTGACGGAAATTCCCCGGCCAATGGTAGCGGCGAAACAAGCCCATTACCTCAGGGTCGATATGCAGGCGACGCTCGACATTGAGATCGTCGTGCAGGATCTTGGCGATGACGATTTCCAGATCGCCGCGCTCGCGCAGCGGCGGTAGTCTGGCAACCATGCCGTTGAGCCGATAGTACAGGTCTTCCCGGAACGAGCCGGTCCGAATCATCTCGCGTAAATTACGGTTCGTCGCACAGATGATGGCGACATTGACGGCGATCGATTTGGTGCTGCCCAAGGGCGTCACGACGCGCTCTTGCAAGACGCGCAGCAAGCGCGCCTGCAATGAAATCGGCATGTCGCCGATCTCGTCGAGAAACAGCGTGCCCCCGTTGGCCTGCAGCACCCGCCCCGTGCCGCCTTTTCTGCGAGCGCCGGAAAAAGCGCCCTCTTCATAGCCGAACAGTTCCGATTCGATCAGTGTTTCCGGAATCGATGCGCAATTGACGGCGACGAACGGCCCGCTGCGCCGCGGCGAGTCGTTGTGGATCGCGCGCGCCAGCAACTCTTTGCCGGTGCCCGTTTCGCCGGTGATCATGATCGAAATGTCTTTGCCGATTACCTTGCGTAGCTTGTCGATCAAGGCGGTGATCTGTGGATCGCCGGTGTCCAGATAGCGCAGGCTGGACAGGCGCATTCGCATTTTTGCGGCATTCGTTCCGTCATCCGACGCGGCTTGCGAAGGCGCGGGTTCGGGCGCAGCGATGCTCGTCGGCAAGGTCAATCCGGTGTATTGAAATTCGGCCTTGCCGAAGACCCGAACGCCGTTATTCAGGCAGAGCTTCAAGAGCCCGGGCTGCGCCGTGCGGTAATGATCGAATACTGCCGATGGCGTGATGCCGAATAACGACGAGAACGTGTGGGCACCTAGCGCGGCAAGACTCAAGCCGAGCTGGAATTGCGCGCTGCGATTGGCGGACAGGAAGCGGCCGTCGCGCGAGAAGGCGGCGATGCCTTCCATCAGTGTGCCGAGAAACTCATGGCGGCCGTGAAACCGAACCAGAAATGCTTCCGGAAAAGCGTTGGCGAACAACTGATTCTCTATCATTTGCGCCGACATGCGCACCAGCGCCATGGTATGGCGATGATAGCTTCGATGATCTCCAGTGACGTCGAGCACGCCCGCCAACTTCCCGCATGGACCGATGATCGGTACGCTCGAGCAGGTCAGGAAGTGATTGGCGCGCAGGAAGTGCTGATCGCCGTGTACGGTGGTCGGCGCCATTTCGGCGATTGCGGTGCCGATCGCATTGGTGCCCTGGAACTCCTCGCTCCACAGCGCGCCCGGCTTCAATGCCACTTTTTCCGCGCGGCTCAGAAAATCGTCGTCGCCCAGCGACATCAGAATGAGGCCCTGAGGATCGGTGAGCACGACCATGCTCTGCGTATTGGCGATCTGTTCGTGCAGCGATTCCATGACCGGCGCGGCGTGGGCGTGCAGCACGCGGTTGCGCGCCAGTTGCAGACGCAATTCATGCTGGCCGAGCAAATCGTAGTCCGGCTTCATGGTCTCTGACAGACCGAATGAGACGGAGCGCTCGTGCGACTGGTCGATCATGAGCTCCTCCCGCGGAGATGACAACGCGTCATCTCTAGCAAGATTTGCTCCATCCTGGGAGGGCGGTGTGTCCATTCGAAGCATGCCGGTTTCTTCAGAAGCTGGATTGCGACGCTTCCCTCGGGGCGGGAAGGTCGGCGGCGGCGGGTCGGGATTCGACTCTAACATTGCTTAAATTTCAAGCATAGACTTTTGTCGTCCCGAATCCGTCAGGGTTAACACGGTTTCGTCGACAACCGATTCAGGCCTGTTCATGCCGGCGCCGTCGTGTCCTGTTGCAAAACGACACATCTGTTCCATCTCGCGACAGCTGGCGTTTTGGTCATATCCGCGAGGTACGCCCGCACACCGGCACGCGGCCTCCCATCGGCCGGCGATTCGGCCGTGGCATGCAATTTGCGTGAGTTGACTTGCGATACAGACGACGGATCAGGATATTGCCGAGCGCGCCGTCCCCTGATTCCCATCGCTATACGAAGCAAGCAACCTTCCCATAGGAGACACCATGAACCACTCGGAAATGAAATTCCTGGATATCGAATTCCCTTACAAGAAGGAATACGGCAACTTTATCGGCGGCGCTTGGGTCGAGCCTACGACCGGCGAGTACTTTGAAAACGTCTCGCCGCTGACCGGCAAAGCTTTTTGCAGCGTGCCGCGTTCGACAGAGGCCGATATCAATCTCGCACTGGATGCCGCGCATCTGGCCAAACGCGCCTGGTCGCGTACCAGCCCCGCCGAGCGTGCCGTTCTGTTGAACCGGATCGCCGACCGGATGGAGCAGAACTTGACTCGGCTGGCCGTGGCCGAGACGATCGACAATGGCAAGCCGCTGCGGGAGACCCTGGCGGCCGACATCCCGCTCGCGATCGACCATTTCCGCTACTTCGCCGGCTGCATTCGCGCCCAGGAGGGTTCGGTCTGCGAAATCGACGACAGCACGGTGGCCTATCATTTCCACGAGCCGCTCGGCGTGGTCGGGCAAATCATTCCGTGGAATTTCCCGATTCTGATGGCGACCTGGAAGCTGGCGCCGGCATTGGCAGCAGGCAATTGCGTGGTACTCAAGCCGGCCGAGCAAACGCCGGCTTCGATTCTGGTGATGGTGGAGTTGATTCAGGATCTTTTGCCGCCGGGCGTGCTCAATGTGGTCAACGGCTTTGGCCTGGAGGCCGGCAAACCGCTGGCCACCAGCAAGCGCATCGCCAAGATCGCATTCACTGGCGAAACCACGACGGGCCGGCTGATCATGCAATACGCCAGCCAGAACATCATTCCGGTTACGTTGGAGCTGGGCGGCAAGAGTCCGAACATTTTCTTTGCCGATGTGCTCGAGCGCGACGACGATTATTTCGACAAGGCGCTCGAAGGTTTCGCGATGTTCGCCCTGAACCAGGGGGAGGTATGCACGTGTCCGTCGCGCGTGCTGATTCAAGAATCGATCTATGACCGTTTCATGGAGCGAGCGCTCAAACGGGTGGCCGCGATCAAGCAGGGGCATCCGCTCGATCGCACCACCATGATCGGTGCACAGGCGTCCGAGGAGCAGCTCGAAAAAATTCTGTCGTATATCGATCTTGGCAAGCAGGAAGGCGCTCAATGCCTGATCGGCGGCGAGCGAAATCAGCTCGAGGGGGAATTGAAAGACGGCTACTACATCAAGCCGACGGTGTTCCTTGGGAACAATAAGATGCGCATTTTCCAGGAAGAAATTTTCGGCCCGGTGGTGTCGGTGACAACTTTCAAAACGGAAGAGGAAGCGCTCGAGATCGCCAACGACACGTTGTACGGCCTCGGAGCCGGCGTGTGGACGCGCGATGGCACGCGCGCCTATCGCATGGGCCGGGAGATTCAGGCCGGGCGAGTGTGGACCAATTGCTATCACGCCTACCCCGCCCACGCGGCATTCGGCGGCTACAAGCAGTCGGGCATCGGTCGCGAGAATCACAAGATGATGCTCGACCACTATCAGCAAACCAAGAATCTGCTGGTGAGCTACAGCCCGAAGGCGCTGGGGTTCTTCTGACCGGACGCGTGCCGCGCGAGCGGCCCACCGAACCGCGAACGCAATCGATTACCGAGTGCGTTCGCGGCGGGCCCGGATGCTTCGACAGGGATCGGAAAATTGCAATGAATGAATCCATGGTGGCGCGCGTGGTGGCCACGCCTGCGGCACTTGAATTGATCGCCAGGCTTCGCCGTGAGCATGGCGATGTCATGTTTCACCAATCCGGCGGCTGTTGCGACGGCAGCGCGCCGATGTGCTATCCGTGCGGCGATTTCATGGTGGGCGCGTCGGACGTCAAGCTGGGAGCCATCGGCGGTGCGCCTTTTTACATGAGCGAATCGCAGTTCGAGTACTGGGCGCATACGCAACTGATCATCGACGTGGTGCCTGGCGCCGGCGGCATGTTTTCGCTTGAAGGACGCACCGGCCTGCGCTTTCTGACGCGCTCGCGACTCTATACGGACGAGGAGATCGCGTGGCTGGAAAGGCATCCGGTCGAGGCGGCGGCATAAAGCCGCCGCCGCTTATTTTCCTTATCGCTCGTTGTCGAGGGGTAATTCGCAAGCTATCGTTTTTTAAAGACAATCATGGCATCCATCGAATCTGTAATGCATGAGCAACGCGTGTTTGCGCCGCCGCAGGCACTGGTCGCGCAGGCCAATATCTCCGGCATGGCGGCGTACCAGGCGATGTGCGCCGAGGCCGAGCGCGATCATGAAGGGTTCTGGGCGCGTCTGGCGCGCGAGAACGTTGCCTGGCACAAGCCGTTCACCAAGGTGCTGGACCAATCCAATGCGCCTTTCTACACGTGGTTCGAAGACGGCCAACTGAACGTCTCCTATAACTGCCTCGACCGTAACCTGCAGAACGGCAATGCCGAGAAGACAGCGATCATCTTCGAGGCGGACGACGGCACGAGTACGCCGGTGAGCTACCGGGAGCTGCACCAGCGGGTCTGCCGCTTTGCCAATGCGCTCAAGTCGCGCGGCATCAAGAAGGGCGACCGGGTGGTGATCTACATGCCGATGTCGATCGAAGGCGTGGTGGCGATGCAGGCCTGCGCGCGCATCGGCGCGACCCATTCGGTGGTGTTTGCGGGTTTTTCGGCCAAGTCGCTCAACGAGCGCATCATCGATGCGGGGGCGGTGGCGGTGATCACGGCCGACGAACAGATGCGCGGTGGCCGCGCGCTGCCGCTCAAGAACGTCGTCGACGAGGCGCTGGCGCTGGGCGGCTGCAATGCGCTGCACACGGTCATCGTATACCGTCGCACGGGCGGCGCGGCCGCTATGCAGGCCGGGCGCGACGTGTGGATGCACGAGCTGAGCGCGGGCCAGTCGGATCAGTGCGAGCCGGAGTGGGTGGGCGCCGAGCATCCGCTGTTCATTCTGTACACATCGGGCTCGACCGGCAAACCCAAGGGCGTGCAGCACAGCTCGGGCGGATATTTGCTGTGGGCCTCGCTGACCATGCAGTGGACCTTCGATATCAAGCCCAGCGACGTGTTCTGGTGCACCGCCGATATCGGCTGGGTCACCGGCCATACCTATATCGCCTATGGGCCGCTGGCGGTGGGGGCCACCCAAATCGTATTCGAAGGGGTACCGACCTACCCGAACGCGGGGCGCTTCTGGGACATGATCGCGCGCCACAAGGTGTCGATCTTCTACACCGCGCCCACGGCGATCCGCTCGCTGATCAAGGCGGCGGAGTCGGACAAGAGCATCTACCCGACCCAGTACGACCTG
>NZ_SCSK01000026.1 GCF_004297875.1 Pandoraea sp.
CTGCGCCGGGTGAGCGACTTCATCGTGGTCGATCGCGGCGGCGAGGGCGCCAACTGCGACGAGCAGGACCTGCCGCAAACCTGGTGGCTCACCGAGGCCGCGCTCGAACGCGCGCTGGCCGGCTAGCGCGGCGTTTCGGCGGGCGGCGCATCCTGTTTTCGGGACGGAAGGCGCCGCCGCCAGTCTCACCGACCAATTCCATCGAGCCCCGATTCCTATCGGAAAGACGAGTCTGATTCAGACCCGGGTTCAGCTCGCCGAGGCCGCCGCGTCGCGCCTGGCAAGTCCGAGACCGTAATAGAACGCAATCAATAGCAGCAGCCAGCCCGGACCGACGATCAATGCGATGCGTGTGTCGGGGAAATAGCCCATCAAACCGATCACGAGTGCCAGAAACGCCAGGGTGAGCCACGACGCATACGGCCACCAGGGCATGCGGAATGCCAATCGACTGCGTTCGGCCGGCGACAGGTTGCGGCGAAATTTCATCTGTGTGAGCAGGATCATGATCCAGGTCCAGATGCCGCCGAACGTCGCGATCGATGTGACCCAAACGAAAACCTTGCCTGGCACCAGATAATTGAGCAGCACACCAAACAGCAGGATACCGATCGACACCAGCAGTGCCAGACGGGGAACGCCGTTCGGAGCAGTGCGGCTGAATGCACCGGGCGCCTGATTTTGCTGCGCCAGGTTATACAGCATGCGGCCTGTACTAAAGATGCCGCCGTTGCAGGAGGACAGCGCCGCTGTCAGCACGACGAAGTTGATGATGCCGGCGGCCGACTTGAGACCCAGGCGCTCGAACGTGGTGACGAACGGGCTGCCGCTCGCGCCGATCTGGTGCCACGGATAAATCGACAGGATAACGAACAGGGCGCCCACATAGAAAATCAGAATGCGCCAAAGCACCGAGTTGATGGCGCCGGGAATCGACTTCTCGGGTTTGGCCGCTTCGCCGGCCGCCAAGCCGATCAATTCCACGCCAATATAGGCAAACATCACCATTTGCAGTGAGGTCAACAGGCCTTGCGCGCCATTCGGGAAAAATCCGCCGTGACGCCATAGATTGCCAATGCCGATGGGAACGCCGTCGTTACCCAGGCCGAATACGATCATGCCCAGACCGCCAATGATCATCACAATGATGGCAACGACCTTGATCAGCGCGAACCAGAACTCGAATTCGCCATATGCCTTGACGGCGACCAGATTGACCGCGCCCATCATGGATAGGGCCGCGAGCGCCCAGATCCAGCGGGGTACCTCGGGAAACCAGACACCCATATAGATCGCCACGGCGGTGATTTCGGCAATGCAGGTCACCATCCATAGAAACCAGTAGGTCCAGCCGGTGAGATAGCCGGCCAGCGGGCCGAGCGCTTCTTGAGCATACCGGCTGAACGAGCCGGCCACGGGATTGTGTACCGCCATTTCGCCCAGCGCGCGCATGATGACGAAAACGACGAATCCGCCCAGCAGATAGGCCAGCATGATTGCCGGGCCGGCCATTTGGATCGCGTCGCCCGACCCCAGGAACAGGCCGACGCCGATCGCCGTGCCCAGCGCCATCAGCCGGATATGGCGTTCGCTGAGACTGCGTTTGAGTCCGGGTTGGCTGTGATGCATTGATGTTGTCTCCATGCTCGGGGGCAGCCGAGGTGGCCAGCCCGTTGTACGAGTTATCACCCATGTCTGGCATGAACCTTGCTGCTATTCGCGGATTGCGATTGACGAAAATGTTGGGTTCCGAAATAGCCATGGGCGCGCGAACTGCCATGTTAATTCGCGTTTGAGGAGATTATTTTTTGGAGAAATCCGAATTTAAAGGGACCTATTCCGACAATTGAGTCCTTGAAGAAGTACGTCCCGCGGATTTCACGGTTCTCAGTAGTAACACTAATTGGTTAACGAGTTAGAAATTTCCTATTATTTCATGGAGCAATACTTCGGTTCATTCAATGAAACAGACAACGCCGATCTCATCGCTGGAACGTCCGCTCTTTCTGACCAGCTTTTTTTCGCACGAAAAGCCGGTTTGGACCTTGGCGGATTTGGCCCGGGTCTCTGGCCTGCCCAAGGCGAGCTGCCTGCGGGCGCTGCGGGCATTGGAGCGCTTCGCGGTGATTCAGCGGTTCGAGGGCGGTTACCGTTTGGGTACGCGCTTGCTTGAGCTGGGCGGGATCGTTCAGGCGAGCTATCCCGCGCGACGCGTGGCGATGCCCTTTCTTGAGCAGTTGCGCGACCAGACGCTGCAGTCGACGCAATGGGTCATTCGCGACGGTAACGAAGGCATATATCTCGACGTATTCGAGTCGCGTGCCCGGGTGCGCATGTATATCGCACCGGGGCGGCGCGCGCCGCTCTACGCCGGTGCGTCGACACGCCTGATTCTTACGTTTTCCGATGCGCATCTCAAAGCGGAAATCCTCGGCGGAGCGATGCGCGCCTATACCGAAATCACGCCATGTGCCCCGGCCGAGCTGGAGGCGCTGATCGATTTGTCGGCGCGCACCTGGCTCGCGGCCAGCTTCGGTGAGCTCGAGCCGCATTCCGCGGAAATTGCCGCGCCGGTATTTGGGCTGGGCGGCGAGTTTGTCGCGGCAATCAGCCTGGCGGGGACGGCGGCGGTATTTGCCGAAGCGGCATCGTTGCTGGGATATTTGGAAGCAGTATCAAAAACGGCCGAAGAGGTATCCCGCGCGCTCGGGTATAGCGGGCCGTGGCAAACGGATCCGCGGCGGTTCCTGCAGGAGATGCCGGCTTTGTCCGCGGACAAGGGGCGCGCCGACTAGCGTTGGGTTAGGGCAGCAAAAGGTCAAGTCGACTGTGACCGTATTTCATTCTCAGGGGAAATTGCAATGAAGAAACTGCTTGCAGTATTGATGGCGAGTTTGGGTATCGCACTGGCGCAGGGCGCGTCGGCGCAGCAAAAGGTGATCAAGATCGGTGCAGTCTACCCGCTCAGCGGCGCGCTGGCGTCGACCGGGGGCGAACTCAAGCAGGCCATCGAGCTCGCGCAAGACATCGTCAATAATCCACATCCCGAACTCAAGGGTATTCCGCTTGCCGCCGGCGCGGGTCTGCCGAATCTGGGTGGCGCGAAGATCCAGGTGGTTTTCGCCGACTCGCAGGGCAAACCCGGCGTCGGGCAGGCTGAAGCCGAGCGCCTGATCGACCAGGAACATGTGGTAGCGCTCACCGGGGCCTATCAGTCCGATGTGACCAAAACCGCCAGCCGCATTGCCGAGCAGCGCGGCATTCCGTATCTGAACGGCGAGTCGAGCAGCCCGGATCTGACGCAGCGCGGCTACAAGTGGTTCTTCCGCACCACGCCGAATGACGAAACCTTCATTCATAACATGATGGAGTTTCTCGATGGCCTGAAGAATCAACCCACCAAGAAGATCGCGGTGGTGTACGAGAACACCGATTTCGGCGTGAACACGTACAAGGCCGTGCAGAAGTTCGCCAAGCAATCGGGCCGTGAAATTGTCGCGAATATTGCTTATTCGGCCGGCGCCCCGTCGCTGAACTCCGAGACGCAAAAGCTCGCCGCGGCCAAGCCCGACGTGGCCATCTTCGCCAGCTACACCTCGGATGCCATGCTGTTCGTGCGCACGATGCGGCAAATGAACTACGCGCCGCCGATTTTCCTGGCCAACGACGCCGGCTTCATCGATTCGCGCTTCATCTCCGAGGTAGGCCCGCAGGTGCAAGGCGTGCTCACGCGTGACGTGTGGTCGAACGATCTGTACACGGTCAAGCCGATCATCAAGCAAGTCAACGACATGTTCAAGGCCAAGACCGGCAAGGATCTCAACGGCAACAGCGCGCGCTCCCTGCAAGCGATCCTGGTGCTGGCCGATGCAATCAATCGCGCCGGTTCGACCAACCCCGAGGCGATTCGCAAGGCGCTGGCCGATACCAACCTGAGCGCGGACCAAATCGTCATGCCGTGGGCGGGCGTGAAGTTCGACAGCAACGGGCAGAACCTGAAAGGACAGGGTTTGATTCTTCAACTCGAAGGCAAGCAATATCAAACCGTGTGGCCGACCAACTATAAAAAGCAACAGAATCTGCCGATTCTTCCGTTCACCTGGAAGAAGTAAGCGGGTTGTCAACAGTCTGATAAAGCAAGGAGAACGATGTGTTCGAGGCTCTTGCCACGGGTTTATTCAACGGCCTGATCTACGCCGCGATCGCAGTGGGGCTGGCGTTGATATGGGGCATCACGGATGTCATCAATTTTGCGCACGGTGACTTTCTGATGCTTGGCATGTATGCCGCCTACTGGATGTTCACCCTCGGGCACGTCGATCCGACCCTGTCCGCGCCGATCGTCGCGTGCTTGCTGGCTTTCGTGGGGTTTCTGTCCTATGCGGTGATCATCCGGCCGCTGCAGCGCGGCTCCCCGATGATCGTGATCCTGGCGACTTTCGGGCTGGGGTTGGTTTTGCGCCAGCTCGCCTTCATCGCGTTTTCGCCTGATTACCGTAATCTGCCCGATACCTGGCTCTCGGGGGCTGTCCAATTTTCCGGAATCTCGCTCGGACGGCCTCAGGTAGCCACCGGCCTGGTGGCCCTGGTGGTCACCGGGCTGCTGTTCCTGCTGGTGTATCGCACCCGCTGGGGGCACGCGCTGCAGGCGGTGGCCGAGGATCGGCAGGCGGCTTCGTTCGTCGGCATTGCCGCGGACCGCATCAACGCGCAAGTGTGGATGCTGGGCAGTGCGGCGGTGGGTTTGGCCGGTGCGCTGCTCACCAGCTTTTTCTATGTGTTTCCGTCGGTCGGCAACGTATTCGGACTACTGGCTTTCGTGGCGGTGGCCATGGGCGGATTCGGGTCGCTGCCGGGAGCTTTTATTTCCGGCATTCTGATCGGGGTGGTCGAGTCGCTGACCGGCTATCTGGTCGAGCCGGCCTACAAGATGGTCAGTATTTTCGTGATTTTCCTGCTGGTCCTTTGGTACCGGCCGCGCGGACTTTTCGGGCGGTGGTGATATGGACGAGACCCAGTTGGAAATCGACCCTCAACCCGCGCAAGTATTTTCTTCGCAAAGAAAGGACGTGGCCGAAATGAAGGCAACTGCCCCCGCCGGCCAACCTTGGATCAAATGGGTTCTCGGATTGGTCTTGCTTGGATTGATCGTGTTTCCATTCATCGTGACCGATCCCTATTCCCAGCAGATCGTCGTCATGGCGCTGATGTATGGCGCGCTCGGGGCGGCGTGGAATCTGGTGGGCGGATTCCTCGGGCGTGTCTCGTTCGGCCATGCCGTCTTTCTTGGCGTGGGCGCATACACCACGCTGCTGCTGTTGCACCACGCGCATCTGAGCCCCTGGCTCGGGATTCCGCTGGGCGGTGTGATCGCCGCGGCGATCGCTTTTATCGTCGGCAGACCGACCCTGCGGCTTACCGGCCACTATTTTGCGATGGCCACGATCGCCGTGCTATCGGTCGCGCAGTTGCTGGTGGTCAATTGGGACTGGGCGGGCGGTGCGACTGGCGTGGAAGCGCCAATCGCTAATAGCGCATGGCTGCTGCTGTTTCGCTCCAAAGCGCCGTATTACTGGATCGCCTTTGGGTTGGCACTCCTGACCCTGTGGGCCACGATCGCACTGGTGCGCTCCAAAACGGGATTCTACTGGCGGGCAATCAACGGCGACGAGGCCGCCGCGCGCAGCCTGGGCGTGCCGGCCGAGCGCTACAAGATGCGCGCCTTTGTGCTATCGGCCGCGCTCACCGGCGTGTGGGGCGGTTTCTACGGGGTTTATATTGGATTCATCGACCCGGACTCCGCGTTCAATTTGACGCTCTCCGTGCAGATCGTGCTGGTCGCCATTCTCGGCGGCGTCGGCAGCATCGCCGGGCCTTGGCTGGGCGCCGCGGTGCTGATTCCCCTGGCCGAGGGCACGCGAGTCGCGCTGGGCAGTTCCGGGCAGGGCATGGACTTGCTGCTGTATGGACTGGCAATCGTTCTGGTCAGTTTGTTTTTGCCGAGTGGTCTAATCACATTGAGGTTACGTCGTGGCTCTGCTCGAGGTTAAGGAACTCACTAAACGCTTCGGCGGCCTGGTTGCCAATGCCGATGTCAGCTTCGGCGTCGAGAGCGGAGAAATCGTCGCGATCATCGGCCCCAATGGCGCCGGCAAGAGCACGCTGTTCAATTGCCTGGCGGGGCACTTCGCACCGACCTCCGGCAGCGTGACCTTCGACGGCAAAGAGCTCGTCGGGTTGACGCCGGAAGCGGTCGCGGCCCGAGGTTTGATGCGAACCTATCAGATCCCGCGCAGTTTCGGCGCGATGACCGTGCTCGAAAACGTGATGGTTGGCGCATTGCTGCACCATCCGAGTCTGGCAGGCGCGCGCGAGGCAGCGCACGAAGTGCTGGCGATGGTGGATCTGGACAAGCGCGCCGACGTCAGAGCGAGCGAGCTGAACGTGGCCGGGCAAAAGCGAATCGAGCTGGCGCGCGCGCTGGCGACCTCGCCCAAGCTGCTGCTGCTCGATGAAGTGGCCGGCGGCCTGAATCCTACCGAGGCGGTCGAATTGGCGGAGATTCTGCGCAAGATTCACGCGCGCGGCGTCACGCTGGTGATCGTCGAACACGTGCTCGAAGTTGTGATGCGCCTGGCGCATCGGGTCATGGTGCTTAATTTCGGAAAGCTGATTGCATCGGGCGAGCCCAAGGAAATCGTGTCCAACCCGACCGTGATCGAGGCTTACCTGGGGAGAAAGTATCGTGCCTGAGAATCACAATACGGCGTTGCTCAAAGTCGAGGACCTGCAGGTCGCCTACGGCGGCGTGCAGGCAGTGCGGGGCATTTCGCTGGAGGTGCCCGCGGGGGAAATCACCGCGTTACTGGGCGCCAACGGCGCCGGCAAATCGAGCACGCTGCTGTCGCTGGTTGGCTCGGTCAAGCCCAAGGCCGGCCGCATCACCTTTGACGGCAACGATATCACCGGGCTGACGCCGGATGTTCTGGTCAAGCGTGGCATTGCGCTGATTCCCGAGGGCGGACGAGTGTTCGCGCGCCAACCGGTCGAGCAGAACCTGCGCCTGGGCGGCTACGTGGTTGCCAACGATGCCACATACCGCGAGCGCATCGATCAGGTCTACACGCTGTTTCCGCGCCTGGCCGAGCGTCGCACGCAGATTGCCGGCACTCTGTCGGGCGGCGAGCGGCAGATGCTGGCCATCGGCCGGGCCCTGATGAGCGGGCCGCGCCTGTTGCTGGTCGACGAACCCAGCCTGGGTCTCTCGCCATTGCTGGTCGAAACCGTGTTCGACACACTGGCGAACCTCAACAAAATGGGCACGACCATTTTGCTGGTCGAACAAAATATGGCGCAGGCGCTGGAAGTGGCCAAGCGGGCTTATGTAATGCAAAGCGGCAGGATCGCGCTGCATGGCGACGCCGATGAAATTGGCGCTTCGGACGAAGTGCGCCGGGCCTATCTTGGTTTGTGAATCCTTCCGGCGCCAAGGCATGTGGCGCGGGGCTACCCGAGCGCCGTCGTCGATATGAACGGCTCAACCCGGCGTTGCGGTTCTCCCCAAAAAAAGAGGCGCAAGAAGCGCCTCCAAGCTTGGGTCTAGCAAGATAAAAGGACGTTATTTCTGTGCGCCTTCGGTAAACCACTGAGCGAGCTTGGTGCGTTCCTCTGCGGTGATGTGCGTGACGTTGCCCAGCGGCATGGCCTTTAACTGCACCGCTTGCTGGTAGATGCGCTCCGCGTTGGCCGAAATCTCGTCAGGCGTGTCGAACATGACGCCAGCGGGCGCACTGCCCATCATGGTCGGTTTGGCCGAATGGCATTCGATGCAGCGCGCCTGCAAAATCGGCTGGATGTCGGCCAGCCGGACCGGCTTGGCCGAGGCGCTGGCCGGCGTCGGGACGGCCGCGGGACGCGGGGCGGCCCACACGGCCACGCCAACCAGCAACGCCGCGCCCGCAACCGGCAACGCATAGACATTCTTGCCCGCATGACGCAACACGAAGAACTGACGGATCATCGCGCCAGCGAGCATGATGAGCGACAGCATGATCCAGTTGTACTTGTTCGTGTAGGTGAACGCGTAGTGGTTACTGATCATGATGAACACCACCGGCAACGTGAAATAGGTGTTGTGCACCGAACGTTGCTTGCCCAGTTTGCCTGGCCGTGGGTCAGGCGTTTGCCCGCGCGAGAGTGCATCGACCATCTTGCGCTGACCGGGGATGATCCAGAAAAACACATTGGCCGACATCGAGGTCGCCATCATCGCGCCGATGATCAGGTACGCGGCACGGCCCGAGAAGATATGCGTGGTGGCATACGTGCAGGCCACGATGAAGATCGCCACGGCCACGCCCAGCACGCGGTCGTTCTTGCCGAGCAAGCGGCACAGCCCGTCATAGACGACCCAGCCGCCGGCCAGGAATGCCAGTGCGATGACCACCGCGGCGGTCGGGGTGATGTTGGCCACGCTTTTGTCGATCAGGTAGGTTTCGGGCTGCATCAGATACAGCACGGTGAACAGCCCGAAGCCGGACATCCAGGTGGCGTACGATTTCCATTTCGACCAGTGCAGTTCGGCCGGCATTTTCGGCGGCGATACCAAATATTTCTGCGAGTGGTAGAAGCCGCCGCCATGCACCGACCACATTTCTCCGGATACGCCGCGCTGGCGTGAGTCTGCGTCTTGCGGCGCCTTCAGGCCGTTGTCAAGCATGACGAAATAAAATGACTCGCCGATCCAGGCGATGGCGGCCACGACGTGTAGCCAGCGCAGCGCCAAATTGAGCCAATCCGTAACAAACGCTTCCATCTTATGTCTCCTGATTACTGCTTAGCTGCCGCGATAGGTGCTGTAGCTCCACGGGGAGACCAGCAGCGGCACGTGGTAATGCTGTTGGGTGTCGGCGATGCCGAAACGCAGAACGACGCGATCGACAAAGCGCGGCGACGGCAGGTCAACTCCTTGGGCGGCGAAGTAGTCGCCCGCATGGAACACCAGCTCATATTCGCCGCGCACGAATTCCGTGCCATCGAGCAGGGGCTTGTCGCAGCGGCCGTCGTGATTGGTTTGCACGTCTCTTAGCAGACTGCGCGTGCCGTTTTCGCAGGCATACAGCTCGACCCGGATGCCCGCGCCAGGCTTGCCATGCGCCGTATCGAGCACATGCGTGGTCAGTCGTCCCATAAATCCTCCTCTCTTGGATGCCTGAATTGTAGGGAGATTGGCGCGTCATAACGCAAGCAATAACAAAGATAAAACGCCGCGCATATCCTCATCGAGCGGCGTTGCAATGCCCTTGAACGGGCTGCGGGCGCTACGGGTTAACGCGTGATTATGTTTTTGGCAAATAATGCGAATAACAAGATGCATATAGGTATGCCGCCGGCGTGCCGGAAAATCGGCCGTTATGCCGCGAGGAGCTTGAGCTCATCGGGAAAACCCGAAGTTCGATATCAGGCTTCGCGCATATGGGTTATGTAAAAAGCAATATATGCCCGGCATGGCTTGTCACAAAGCCTGCGGGGCAGGTACCTTTGTCTTGCGACATACACAAAGGAACAAGTAGGAGGAGATAGAACCATGAGTAACGCCGCGGTGCATCCCATCGACGAAGTATTGCCGTTGGGCAAGTTGTTGACTCTCGGACTGCAACACGTGCTGGTGATGTATGCCGGCGCGATTGCCGTTCCCCTGATTATTGGCGGTGCCGCCGGCCTGCCCAAGGACCAGGTCGCGTTTCTGATCAGCGCCGATTTGCTGTGCTGCGGCATCGCGACGCTGCTGCAGTCGATCGGCATCGGCAAGTTCGGTATCCGCATGCCCGTCATTATGGCGGTGACCTTCGCCGCGGTCGGGCCGATGCTGGCGATGGCCGGCAATCCGGCCCTGGGCTTGCCCGGCATCTATGGGTCGACGATTGCCGCGGGCATCATCGGCACGCTGATCGCACCGCTCATCGGTAAGGTGCTGCGCTTTTTCCCGCCGCTGGTCACGGGTATTGTGATCACCTCGATCGGCCTGACGATCGTCGGCGTGGGTATCGACTGGGCCGCTGGCGGCGTGGGCAATCCAGACTACGGCAGCCCCGTCTACCTGGGCATTTCACTGGCCGTGCTGGTGTTCATCTTGCTGATTACACGTTATGTGCGCGGCTTTTTCGCCAATATCGCCGTGCTGCTGGGCATGATGTTCGGCTTTGGCATTGCCCTGATGATGGGCAAGGTGAGCTTTGCGGGCCTGGCTCAGGCGAAGTGGTTCGCGCTGGTGACGCCGTTTCATTTCGGCCTGCCCAAGTTCGATCCCTGGTCGATCGCGACCATGGTCGTGGTGATGCTGATCACGTTTATCGAATCGACCGGGATGTTCCTGGCGCTGGGCGAGATCTGCGAGCGCCCGGTTGACGAAAAGACGCTGGTTCGCGGCTTGCGCGTCGACGGCCTGGCCACGGTGATCGGCGGCCTGTTCAACAGTTTTCCGCATACCTCGTTTTCGCAAAACATAGGCCTGGTAGGCATTACGGGGGTGCGCAGCCGCTGGGTGTGCGCAACTTCGGGGGTTATCCTGGTCATGTTCGGCCTGGTGCCGAAGATGTCGATCGTCGTGGCGTCGATTCCGCAGTTTGTTCTGGGCGGCGCAGGCATTGTGATGTTCGGCATGGTGATGGCCACCGGCATCAAGATTCTTGCCAAGGTCGATTACGAGAAAAACCGCTACAACCTGTACATCGTCGCAATCGGCATCGGCATGGCGATGATCCCGGTGGTGTCGAACAAATTCTTCAGCAAGATGCCGGTGCAACTGGCGCCGCTGCTGCACAGCGGGATCCTGCTCGCGGCAGTCTCGGCGGTGGTGCTCAATGCCTATTTCAACGGGTTCAAAGACGAAAAAAAGCAATCGGCCGGTGAGATGACCGGCCAATTGGGCGAAGTGCATTGACATCGCGCGGGTGATCTCCAGCGAGATGCGTTGGGGGCGGCAGCCCCCTTTTTTATATTTTGACTAACGCATGCCAAACAGAACCTTATTGATCCGGAATGCCGATTGGCTGGTGACAATGGACGCGCAGCGGCGCGAAATCCGGCAGGGCGGCCTGTTTATCGAGGACAACCGCATCGTGGCGGTCGGGCCGGGCGAGACCTTGCCCGACAGCGCCGATGAGGTCATCGACCTGCGGGGACATATCGTCATTCCGGGGTTGATCAATACGCACCATCATATGTATCAGAGCCTGACGCGCGCCGTGCCGGCCGCGCAAAACGGCGAGCTCTTCAACTGGTTGAGCAACCTCTACCCGATCTGGGCGCGCCTGACCCCGGAGATGATCGGCGTGTCGACGCTCACGGCAATGGCCGAGCTGATTCTGTCGGGTTGCACGACCTCCAGCGATCATCTCTATATTTATCCGAACGGCTGCCGGCTCGACCATAGCATCGAGGCCGCCGCGCAGATCGGCATGCGCTTTCACGCCAGTCGAGGCAGCATGAGCGTGGGACAAAGCAAGGGCGGCTTGCCGCCGGATGCGGTGGTCGAGGACGAGGCGGCGATTCTGCGCGACACGCAACGTTTGATCGAAACCTACCATGACGCGCACCGCTACGCGATGCTGCGCGTAGTGGTTGCGCCTTGCTCGCCGTTTTCGGTAAGTCGCGACCTGATGCGCGAGGCGGCCGCGCTGGCGCGCCATTATGGCGTGTCGCTGCATACCCATCTGGCGGAAAACGTCAACGACATCGCCTACAGCCGCGAGAAATTCGGCATGACGCCGGCCGAGTATGCCCAAGACCTGGGCTGGGTCGGGCACGACGTCTGGCATGCGCATTGCGTGCAGCTCGATGCGCAGGGCATTGAGCTGTTCGCGCGCACGGGCACCGGCGTGGCGCACTGTCCTTGCTCGAACATGCGGCTGGCCTCGGGAATAGCGCCAGTTCGCAAGATGCGCGATGCCGGCGTGCCGGTCGGTCTCGGAGTGGACGGATCGGCATCGAATGATGCCGGCCATATGATGAGCGAGGTACGTCAGGCGTTGTTGCTGCAGCGCGTCGGGTTCGGGCCGGACGCGATGACGGCGCGCGAGGCGCTGGAGATCGCCACGCTGGGCGGGGCCAAGGTGCTCAATCGCGACGATATCGGGGCACTGGCGCCGGGCATGGCAGCTGACTTTGCCGCTTTCGATCTACGCCAAATCGGTTTGGCCGGCGCGCTGCACGATCCGCTTGCGGCACTGGTGTTCTGCAACCCTGGAGCAGTCGCCTACAGCGTGATCAACGGCAGGGTGGTCGTGCGTGAAGGGCAACTAGTCACGCTGGACCTGCCGGCCACGATCGAGCGGCACAACCGGCTGGCGCAGCGTCTGGTGGCGGGATGATTCACGACTGGCCGCGCTGCTCGAGCAGCGTGCGCGTGGCGTCGGAGATGACGCCGCGCAGCCAGCGCACCTCGTCGGAGTAGTGGGTGCGCTCGTGCCATAGCTGGTAATACTGCATCGGCGGAAAATCGATCGGCGCCTCGACCACCGTCAGCGGCAGAAAGTCTGCGTAGTAATCGGCAAATAGCCGCGTCGTGGTGAAGATCAGGTCGGACTTCAACAGCACATAAGGCGCCAGGTTGAAGTACGGAATCGTAACGACGACGTTGCGCTTGAGCCGCTCGCGCGCCAGATGCATGTCGATCGCGCCGCGCTGGGCCACCGAGTAGGGTGACGGCGCCAGATGCGGGCTCTGCAAATACTGGTCGAGCGTGAGTTCGCGCTTGGCAAACGGATGCGAGCTGCGCATCAGGCACACGATCTGGTCGACGAACAGGTTGCTCAGGTGCAGTTGCTCGGGCGGTTCCGGCCAGTTGCCGATCACGATATCGACCTTGCCTTCCTCCAGCGCGTGCTCGTAATCGAAGGCCGGACCCAGTGAATGCAGTTCGAGCTGTGCGTTGGGAGCCTGTTGCCGGAAACGCTCGACGACCGTGGGCACGAAGTAGACGTTCAGGTAGTCTGGCGAGCCGATGCGGAAAGTGCGTACCGTCGTGGCCGGGTCGAAAGTCGATTGCTGGACGGTGATCCGTTCGATTTCTCGCAGGGCATTCTGAGTCGGTTCGAGCAGCGATGCGCCGTATTCGGTTGGCACCATGCCTGACTTGCCACGTACCAGCAATGGGTCGCCCGTGATATCCCGCAGGCGGCGCAGCGCGGCGCTGATGGCCGGCTGGGACTGATTGAGTTTGACGGCGGCCCGGGTGACGCTGCGCTCGATCATCAGGGTGTTCAATACCCGCAGCAAATAAGTATCGATGGGTTCGCGAGTCTGGCTCATGATCGTTATATCCGTTTGCTAATGGTTTGGTGCGTTCTGCATAATCGAAACATTATGAAGCATAACCGCGTGCCGAGCCATACCGAAATTCCCGAGGCTGACGCGGCATGGCGCCGGATCGATGAGCGGCTTCCTGCGGTACTATGCGGGGCGGGGCTCGACATGCCGAGACGCCTCGCGTGCGAGTCGCGTTCTCTATTCCCGTCGAGCGGCAAATTTTGAGAGCGGTATCTGGGATAGGAGAAGATTCAATGCGACGTCGCGACATATTGATTGCGCTGGCCGGCTCCGCGGCAGCCACGTTGTTGAGCGGGTGCGCCAAGCGCGAAGGTGCCGAAGTGCCGGGCGCGGCGCCGGCCAGCGCGCCCGTTGCGGCATCCGGCCCGGTCGCACCCGCAGGGCCGATGGGCGTGGCATTCGTGTATGCCGGCAATGCCGACGACAACGCCTGGATTGGCTCGCATGAGCTTGGCGCAAAGGCCGTCGAGCATAAATTCGGCGATAAGATCAAAGTCACACGGCTGGCCAACGTGCCCGATGGCGTGGCCTCCGAGCAGGCATTCCGCGATCTCGCCAGCCAGGGCAACCGGCTGATTTTCGGTACTTCGTTCGGTTACATGGACGCGATGCTCAAGGTCGCGGCCGACTTCCCGCATACGATTTTCGAGCACGCGACCGGCTACAAAAGCGCGCCCAACCTGGGCACTTACGATGTGCGCGCCTATCAAGGCGCCAATCTGGCCGGTTTGATCGCCGCTTATGTGAGCAAGCGCAACATCGTCGGGTACGTCGCCTCGATGCCGATTCCGGCAGTGATCCGCAACATCGATGCTTTCGCGATCGCCGCGCGCGCGATCAACCCGGACATCAAGGTGCAGGTGGCGTGGACCAATAGTTGGTCCGATCCCGACAAGGAGCGCGCCGCGGCCGAAGCGCTGATCGGGCAGGGCGCCGACGTCCTGATGCAGAACGTCGACTCGGCGAGCGTGATGCAGGTCGCGCAGGCACACAGGATTCACGCGTTCGGTTGGGACACCGACATGAGCAAATACGGTCCACAAGCGCATTTGGGTTCGATCGTAATCGATTGGAGCCAGTACTACATCAAGACAGTGCGACAGGTGATGGACGGCCAGTGGACTAACCAGCCGGTCTGGAACGGCATCCGGCACAACGCCATCGACCTGGTCAGCATCAACGCCCGCGTTGTGCCGGAAGTCGCGCAAAAGGCCGAGGCCGCGCGTTATGACGCGTTCCGCGACGGCTCCTACGATCCATTTTCCGGCCCGCTCATGGATCAGTCCGGCACATTGCGCGTGCCTGCCGGAAAAACGCTGGACGATGCGGAAAAACACGCCATCAACTGGTTCGTCGAGGGCGTCGAGGGTACGCTGCCGACGGCCTGATCGAGAAACCGACCGGGCGGCGCTACGAGGCGCCGTAGGTAGGGCGTGTTTTCACTACCTAATGCAGTCCGAAACTAACAATTAGGATTGCATATTGAATGTTATTTGGCTATTTTCGAGGCATCGAGTTTTCTGGAGAGAATCGATGCCGAATACCCGTTCCGTCGCAGTGCCGGTTGCCGTCTCATCCGATCGCCGGATCGCCGCCGACGTCACCATTTCCGGGAACATTACCTACGACTGCGTGCCCGTTGCCGTGTCGCGAGATGCCCAGGGCCGGCTGCAAGCGAAGCTGGATTATGACGCCACGGCGCGCTATGCGGTTGCCAACGCGGTGGTGACGATCATCGATCCGGACACCCGGCGGATACTGGCCGATACCCTGAGCGACGTCGCCGGCGCGTACGCGGTTGCGGTGCCGCCCAACGTTCGCGCAATGGTGAGGGTCGAGGCCCGCATGATGTCGGCCGATATCGCGCCGGACGGGCGCCCGGCTTGGGAGGTCGCGGTGCGCGATAATCACTCCGAGGAGTTCCGGACCGTGCCCGAACAGGCAGCCGTGTATGCGCTGGAGAGCGCGCCGTTCGATACCGGGGCGCAAGGTTGCACCGTGGCGTTGCATGCAGGCTCCGGATGGAGCCGCGATCTCCAGCGCTACCCGGCGACCCGGCCGGCCGCGCCGTTCGCCATTCTCGCGGCCGTTCATCAGGCGATCCAGTGCGTGCTCGCGGTCGACCGGGCGGCTGTCTTTGCGCCGCTGAACGTCTTCTGGCATCCGCATAACGTGCCTGAGACCCGTAATCCGCATCAGGAAGAAGATACGTCGGACGATCCGCTCGAGCGTCTGTCGCGCGGCTATATCGGCACCAGCTTCTTCAAGGTCACGCCGCCTGGCTCCGGCATTTATCTGCTCGGCGCGCAGAACGTGGATACCGACGAATACCACCCTGCCGCCATTATTCATGAATGGGCGCATTACTTCGAAAATGCCTTTTCGCGAGCCGACAATGGCGGCGGCGCGCATGAGGAACATCCCGACATGCGCTCGGGATTTACCGAAGCGTGGGCCAACGCGCTGTCGGGCATCGTACGCGGTACCCCGATCTATGCGACCACCTGCGGTGAGAAGCAAGCCAGGACGGGCGCCGCCTTCGATCTCGACGAAATCGGCACGCCCCGCACCTGGTATGGCGAGATGCCGATATCGCACGCGCTCTACCAATGGGCGAAGTCGTCGCATATTGGTTTCCAGCCGATCTACGACGTGATGGTCAACGACCAGAGGCGGGTGGGCGCGTTTACCAGCCTGCTCAGCTTTGCCGCCCGCTTGCGCCGGCGAGTCGGGGTCGCCGGACGGGGCGAGATCGACCGGCTGCTGCGCTCGCTCAACACCGTTGACGGTGCGGCACTCGACGATTGGGGCACATGTCAGGGTGCCCTGCCAGCCGATGTGGTTGCGCCGCAGGATCAACGCTATCTGCTGCCGATCTATACCGAGCTGGTGCTCGACGAGCCCTCGCCGCCGCTGTGTTTGACGGATAAATTTAATCGCGGCGAGGCGGGCAGGGCAACCCGCGGCTGCGTTGGTAATCGGAGATTTCTGCGCTTTACCCTGGTGCAGCGAGGCAACTATCGCGTTGTCGGCGAGGTCGTTCCTGGCGGCCCGCAAGACCTCCCGCTGCCGTACTTCGACCTTTATCTGGGCGGCACGAAGATCGCCCATGACCCGACCGACGCGAACGGCTGGGTGTATTACGACCTGCCGCCGGCCACCTATGCCGCCGAGATATATCCGGCCGCGCAACAGCCGCTGGCCGGCTGCTTTCGGTTCACGCTGAAAAAGGCATGAAAAGTTGTGTGTGACGCGCGCAAGGCGGCGTGGGTGGCGCCGCCGCGAACGCGCTGCTCAGGCGAGGGTTCAAGCGGGGGCTATGCTAAAATGCTCAGTTTTTCACCCGGTCCGTCCTTCAGGAAAACCCAGTGCTGTCCACCGCCAACATCACCATGCAATTCGGGCCCAAGCCCTTGTTCGAGAATATCTCCGTCAAATTTGGAGGAGGTAACCGCTATGGTCTGATTGGCGCGAACGGCTGCGGCAAGACCACTTTCATCAAAATCCTGGGTGGCGATCTGGAGCCCAGCGGCGGCTCGGTCATCCTGGATCCGAATGTGCGGCTGGGCAAGCTCAAGCAGGATCAGTTCGCCTATGAAGACCGGCGGGTGCTCGACGTGGTGCTGATGGGCCACAACGAGATGTGGCAGGCGATGAGCGAGCGCGACGCGATCTACGCGAACCCGGAGGCGACCGACGACGACTATATGCACGCCGCCGAGCTCGAAGCCCGCTTTGCCGAATACGGCGGCTATACGGCCGAGGCCCGCGCGGGCGAGCTGCTGCATGGCGTGGGCATTCCGATCGAGCAGCACAACGGGCCGATGAGTGCCGTGGCGCCGGGCTGGAAGCTGCGCGTGCTGCTCGCGCAGGCGCTCTTCTCGGACCCGGACGTCCTGCTGCTCGACGAACCGACCAACAACCTGGACATCAACACGATCCGCTGGCTCGAGGACGTGCTCAACGAGCGTAACTCGACCATGGTGATCATTTCGCACGATCGCCACTTTCTGAATGCCGTGTGCACGCACATGGCCGATATGGACTACGGCACGCTCAAGATCTATCCGGGCAACTACGACGATTACATGCTGGCTTCGGCCCAGGCGCGCGAACAGCAGCTCAACGCCAACGCCAAGGCGAAAGAACGCATCGCCGATCTGCAGGATTTCGTGCGCCGCTTCTCGGCCAACAAGTCCAAGGCACGCCAGGCAACCAGCCGTCTCAAGCAGATCGACAAGATCAAGGTCGAGGACATCAAGCCGTCGTCGCGGCAGAATCCGTTCATTCGTTTCGAGTTCGACAAGAAGTTGCACAACCTTGCAGTGCGGGCCGAGGGCATTACCAAATCCTACGATCGGGTGATCTTCAGGAACTACGACGGCGCGGTGCAGGCCGGCGAGAAAATCGCCATTATCGGCGAGAATGGCGTCGGCAAGACGACGTTCCTGCGCAGCCTGCTGGGCGATCTGGCGCTGGACGCCGGCGTGGTGAAGTGGGCCGAAAATGCCAGCGTTGGCTATATGCCCCAGGATACGACCGAAGCATTTCCCGACGACAAAGTGCTGACCGACTGGATGCAACTGTGGACCCAGGAAGGCGACGACGACCAGATGATCCGCGGCACGCTCGGGCGGCTGCTGTTCTCCGGCGACGACGTACGCAAGTCGGTCAAGGTGCTCTCCGGGGGCGAGAAGGGCCGCATGATCTGGGGCAAGCTGATGCTTGGCCGCCACAATGTATTGATGATGGACGAGCCGACCAACCACATGGACATGGAGTCCATCGAGTCGTTGCAGATCGCTCTGGACAAGTTCGCCGGCACCTTGATTTTCGTCTCTCACGATCGGGAATTCGTCTCGTCGCTGGCCACCCGCATCATCGAGATCAAGCCCGGGGGCGAAATCGTCGATTATCACGGCACCTATGACGAATACCTGCGCGGCCAGGGCGTCGAAGTCTGACCTGCGAGGTTGCCAACCCGCCCGAGAACGCCGGCTTTGCGCCGGCGTTTTGCATTCCCGCGAGCGCTGACGGCGGCAGTCGGCGGCGCTACAATTAGCCCCTGTTTGTTTGCGCACGGGAGTGCATTGCCATGCAGAGTTACGATAAGTTCTATATCAATGGCCAGTGGGTTGCGCCGCGCGGCGGCGACACCATCGAGGTGTACCACTCCGCGACCGAGGAGCCGATGGGGCGGATTCCAGCCGGCATCGAAGCCGATGCGCAGGCGGCAGTGGCCGCGGCCCGCGCGGCGTTCGACGCGTGGGCCGCCACGCCAGCGATCGAGCGTGGCGCGTATTTGCGCAAGATTGCCGAGGGGCTTCGCGCGCGCACCGATGAACTGGCGCGCAGCATCACGGGCGAAGTGGGGATGCCGATCAAGCTCTCGCGCGCCATCCAGGTCGGCGGCCCGGTCTACAACTGGGGGTATTACGCCGACCTCGCAGGCAGTTTCCCGTACGAGGAGCGGGTCGGAAATTCGCTGGTCGTGCGCGAACCGGTGGGCGTGGTCAGTGCGATTACGCCGTGGAACTATCCGTTGAACCAGATCACGCTCAAGGTCGCGCCGGCGCTGGCAGCCGGTTGCACGGTCGTGCTCAAGCCGTCCGAGGTTGCCCCGTTCAATGCGTTTATCCTGGCCGAAGTGATTCACGAGGCGGGCTTGCCGCCGGGCGTGTTCAATCTGGTTACCGGCTATGGGCCGGTGGTGGGCGAGGTGCTGGCGAGCCACCCGGATGTCGATATGGTGTCATTTACCGGATCCACCCGGGCCGGCAAGCGCGTGTCTGAACTGGCCGCGCAGACGGTCAAGCGGGTCGCGCTCGAACTGGGCGGCAAGTCTGCCTCGGTGATTCTCGACGACGCCGATTTGCCTGCCGCGGTCAAGGGCACGCTCAACGCCTGTTACCTCAACTCCGGACAGACCTGCTCGGCGCATACACGCATGCTGGTGCCGGCCAGCCGCTACGACGAGGCCAAGGCGCTGGCCAGGCAGATCGCCGAATCTTTCGTGCTGGGCGATCCACGCGAGGAAACCACGCGCCTGGGCCCGTTGGCGTCGGCCGCGCAACGCGAACGGGTGCTTGCCTATATCCGCAAGGGGCTGGAAGAGGGGGCCGAACTGGTGACGGGCGGACCCGAGCGGCCCGAGGGGCTGGCCAAGGGCTTTTTCGTCAGACCCACCGTGCTCGGCAATGTCGCGCCGCGCGCAACGGTTGCCCAGGAAGAAATCTTCGGCCCGGTGCTGACGATTCTCACTTACCAGGACGATGATGACGCGGTGCGCATCGCCAACGATTCGATCTACGGATTGGGCGGTGGCGTTTGGTCGGGTGACGAGGCGCGGGCACTGGCGGTTGCGCGCCGGATGCGCACCGGCCAGGTCGACATCAACGGCGGCCAGTTCAATATGCAGGCGCCGTTCGGGGGCTTCAAACAATCCGGCAACGGGCGCGAGAATGGCGTGTACGGCCTGGAAGAGTTTCTGGAGTACAAGTCGCTGCAATTTCGCGCGCGCTAAGCGCGAGTTGCAGTAGCCGGCAGATATGGCGCGCTCGTCAGGCGAGCGTGCCGCCCTGTGATCGCCCGGGTGCGAATCGCATGGCTGTACCTTCTTGCGTGATTCGGTCCCAGATCGCCTGTTTCTCCACGTCAGTAAGAAAAACCCAGTTCGATACTTCGAAGGCAGTACGCCCGCAGCCCTTGCAGACCTCGTCGAACAAGGTGGAGCAAACACCGATGCAGGGGCTATCGGGGCGGTCATGCAATTCTGAAGACATCGGGTTGGCGCAAAAACAGGGTTGGCTGGCAGCCGGGGCGTGGCACGCGTCGGCGCGACACAACATTATCGCATCTCACGCGGGGCGCCGCCGGCGTTTTTCAACGGCCGCTGATCACCATCGCGCCACGCTATAACCGATTCGGAACTGGCTGTGTCTGCGCTGATTGTAGTCGAGCAGATCCTCGCCCCAACCATTGAAGTAACCGACCCAGAGATAGCCTCCGGCCCCGTTCAGCAGCTTGCCCAGAGGATATGTCAGTTGCGCATCGATGCTGCCGTAGCCGCCGCGGGTACCCTTGCGCAGCGTGGTGGCCAATTGCCATCCGTTGGGTTTGCCGTAAATCAGCAGCAGATCCATGTAGCCCCGGTAATGCGCGATGTCCGGATTTTCGCCGTTCTCCAGATAAGCGTAGAGCTTGGGCGCGACGGTCCAGTGATAATCGCTCGGGTTGCCGAAGGTGAAAATCGGTTTGACGAAAGCGATATTCAAGCTGCGCGAATCCGCTCCGCCGCGTCCGTTTGACTCGTGCTCGATCCCCGCGGCCGCGCCAAGCTGGGTAAACCAGCGACTGTGCCATCCGGTGTCGGGAATGTAATAAAACAGGCTGGGGCGATAGTTGCTGTCGCGAAACGGCTTGGACGGCGCCTCCAGATTCCACATCGAGAGCTGCGTATAGCCGAAATAGAGATTATCGAGAAACGCTTTCGACCCCGGCGTCTCGGGGGCCAGCAGGTGAAACTTGAAGCTGAACTGGAATTTTGCATTGGTGTCGCCGTTTTTGCCGACGGCAAAGAAGATCGGCTCGTTCACCGACAGTCGCGATTGCAGTCGCGCGAGGCTCGAGTCCGCCGTGACAATGTCACCAGGCGTGCTGGCAGGGGCCGGGTTCTCCGCTATCTCGGCCGCGTGCACCGCAGGCGAGCCGCCCTCCGTAGCAGCGGCCGCCAGCGGCGACGCGCTGGCCACCGGCACGGAGGGCGCGGCGCGATTGAGCAGCACGACGAATGAGGCGGCGTCCCAGTTCAGCAGTGACACGCTTGCCGATCCGCGCATTCCCGTGGGCAGCACCGCACTGTAACGCACCTTGCGGAACTGGCCCGGCGAGAGCGTGAGCCGGCCAGGCGCATGTGGGTCGCGGCGCAGCGTCAACGCAACCGGATGATTGTCGGCATTGGAGACGGAGGCCTCGAGGTCGACCGGTAGCGCAAAGGTTTTGCTTTTCGATCCGTCGTTGTCCGCCAGCACCGTCACGATGAGTGGTGCGTCGCCGTGAAGCGTGCGGGGGGGCTGCAGCAGGGTCAGGCTGGCATGCGCCTGGCTTGCCGCCAGCAGCGCGATGGTGGTGTACGCGGCAGCGATGGCGCGCCATCCTGCGCGCTGTGTGCGGAGGTTTGAAACCATCGTTTTCCGAAATAAGGCCCCGTCATACCGCACGAGGCGGGATGTCTAAGCGATATCCGCGTACCGGACGCACCGGTTGCGGCCGAGTGATTTGGCCCGGTAAAGCGCCGCGTCGGCGCGGTGCAGCCAATGTTTGTCGTCGTCGCCGGCAACGAGTTCGGCGACGCCGGCACTGATGGTGAACCGGATCGCGCCCTCCGAGGTGGGCACACTTAGCTGGCAAACCGCCTCGCGCAAACGTTCGGCAGCCGCGAGTGCGATGGTTTCATCGCTATTGTCGAGGATAATGCCGAATTCCTCGCCGCCGATACGGCCGCAGATATCCTTGCCGCGCAGCGTGTTGCCGCAAAGGCGCACGAAGGCAGCGAGCACGGTATCGCCGGCGGCATGGCCCCAGGTGTCGTTGATTTGCTTGAAATGATCGAGATCCACCAGGACCAGCGCGGCGCGGTGGCTGGTAACTGCCATCTCCTGGCGCAGGCGTTTGAGAAAATGACGGCGGGTCAGGCTGCCGGTCAGTGCGTCATACTTGGCTTCATGCTCCAGGGTTGCATTTAACGCGAGCGTGGCGGCCAGATGCCGCCGCCCGCGCGACAGGTACAGCACCAGCAGTGTGGCCACGGCGCACAGGCTGACGAGCAGGGCGCTCAGCAGGAACGTATAGCGCCGGCGCTCGATCTGGAACGTTTCGAGATCGGGCGTGGGGGTCACGGTGTAGACCGATAATCCGCCGTCGAGCGCACCGGTGATTTTGAGCAGATTGGGCGGTCCGTCAGGCTTCAGCGTGACCAGCGACGCATGATCGTCGGCGGGCAGGAGCTTTTGCACCGCGGCCGGCAGCGACGCGTGGTACGGCGCCAGCGGCAGCGTCGCGAAAGTGGTGCGTTGATACAGATCGGCCCGTTGCCAGACCGTCATCGACAACACTTTCGCACCGGGCAGCGCCTTGTCAACGAAGCTCGGGTCGTTCGAAAGGATGATCACGCCGTTGGGGTCGGCAATGAACGACCTGCCAGTGTTGATCCAGTGCTCCATTTGCGCCAGCCCGAGTTTGACGACGATCACGCCGACAATATCACCGTTGTGATAAACGGGCGACGAAAGGAAAATGCCTGGCGCGCCGCTGATCCGTCCCACACCATACTGCTGGCCACGTCTGCCGCGCAAAGCGGCCCGAAGATAGTCGCGATCGAGGTGGCGTGTGCCGATCAACGTTTCCCGCTCGTAATAATCGCTCGATGCGACGCAATGGCCGTCGGGCGTATCCAGCCAGACGTGGGCAACGCCAAAGTAGACCTGGGCCGAATACAGCAGGCGATTGAGGCTCTCCAGATCGGGGTCGTTCAGCAGGCGATTGCGCGCTGCTTGCGACGACAAATGGGACAGGCTCCGCGTCGAGACACGGGCCAGCCCATTCTGGATTTGTTCGATATGCGCGAGCAGCGATGGGATGCCGCGCACCATCAGCATATCCTGGTCGATGTTGCGCGCGACGTTATCCGACAAACGACTGGAAAGATCGCGCTCTTCCACCAGCGAACGCGACATGCGATGGCTGACGAGCGCATCGGCCGATACCCGCGCCACGCCCCAGCAAAGAAGGATGACTCCGACGGCGGCGAGCAGCGGCCAAAGATGTTGCCATCTGGTGGCCCGGCTCGGTTCGCCGTTGCTGAAATCGTCCGATTCGTTCGAATCGGACGATGGTGGCGGGATCGTTGAGTTCTTCAGGGTCGTCTGGGGTTGACCTTCAGTTGGTCGAACGTGCCAGCCATTCCCGACCGCGCAGCAGGCATTCCCAGTAGACCCAAGGGAAGATATGCTTCTTCATCACCCAGGCGATATGGTTTGCCTTGGTGCCGTCGAGCGGGAAAGTCGGCAGCAGCTTGCCGTTGTAGCCGAATTCGGCCAGTACGACCTTGCCGCGTTCGACTGTCAAAGGGCAGGCGCCATAGCCGTCGTAGCGCGTGGGCAGCGTCTGGCCGTCGAGCGCCGCCAGCAGGTTTTCCGCCACCACCACGACTTGCTTGCGCACCGCGGCCGCCGTCTTCGCATTGGAAGCCGAAATCACGTCGCCCAGCGCGAAGACATTGGCGTGACGCGCGCTGCGCAGGGTGTTGGGATCGACATCGACCCAGCCGGCCTCGTTGGCCAGTGCACTGGCACGAATCACATCGGGCGCGCTTTGCGGCGGCACTACGTGCAGCAAATCGAACGGCTTGTCGACGGTCTGCGAATTGCCGTCGGCATCCTTGATCTCGAAGCGCGCGACCTTGCGTTGGCCGTCGACGGCACGCAAATGGGAGCCGAAGTTCAGCGCGATGCGGTATTTCTCGACGTACTCCATCAGCGCGGGCACGTAATCCTTGACGCCGAACAGCGCGGGGCCGGCCAGATGGAATTCGGTCTTGCACTGGTTCAATAATCCCTGACGCTGCCAGTAGTCGGCCGACAAGTACATCGCCTTTTGCGGCGCGCCGGCGCATTTGATCGGCATCGGCGGCTGGGTAAACAATGCATTGCCGCCGCGGAATTCCTTGACCAGTTGCCAGGTATAGGGCGCGAGATCGAAACGGTAATTGGACGTGACGCCATTCTTGCCAAGCGTATCGGTCAGGCCGTCAATCGCTTCCCAGTTCAGTTGCAGTCCGGGGCACACGGCCAAGTAACGGTAGTTCAGCTGACGGCCGTCGGAGAGCATCACGCGATTCTGTTCCGGCGCGAAGCCGGTCACGGCCGCCTGGATCCAGGTGACGCCCGCAGGGATGCACTCGGCGGTGCGACGCGCGGTTCTGGCGCTCTCGAACTCGCCGGCGCCGACCAGCGTCCAGGCGGGTTGATAGTAATGCGTGTCGCTGGGTTCGATGAGCGATATACGCAGTGCGGGCCGCCGTTTGCGCAAGCTGGCCGCCAGGCCGATACCCGCTGCGCCGCCACCCATGATCAGCACATCCGGAACGACTGGGGGCGTTCCCTGCGGCGTGGCCGGATTCGGGGTTACATCGTGCGGCATGAAAAATCTCCTGAGAGAAAGCTGGCGATTGCCAGCAATAAGGTGTCATTGGTGTCGTTGTGAGCGCACATTGTAAATCAGGAGCGCCGTCAAACGACTCAGTCGGGCGCCGCCCCGCGCCGCTACCTCGCTTTGGCTGGCTCAGCGGTGCGCGCGCTGCCGTATCGGAGGCTCAGGCAACTGTTTGAGGGCGTCCTCGGCGGTTCGCATGGCCTGCGCGATTCTCTGCTGCAGCCACTGTTGCACCTGCGCGCGTGCCGGCGGGTCGAGCGGCAGATCCTCGAGCAGACGTTGCGCCACGGCCGCGTCGTTGCTCTTGCCCAAGGCATCCTGGCATGCGCTCAGATGAGAAAAGAAATTGGCGCGCGCCGCTTTGGCGAGCAAAGGCGTCAGTGCCTCGCTGGTGTAGCGCAGGCGTTTGACGCGAAGGCGCAGGCGGTGGCGCTCCTCGGCAGGCAATTGCGCCGCGTGCTCCGCTGCCGGATAAAGAGCGCGATAGTACTTGCGAAGCAGGCGGCGCGCCCTGCCGAGAAAGCGACTGTTGTGGTGATACAGCGTCGGGTGCGCCTTCGATCGAAACGGACTGGCCGTGCCGTCGACGCAACGTTGCATCCGGCGGTGAAAGCGCGTGTATCGATGACGTGATCGCGCGCGAGCCAGGCGCTGGTGCGCGACGTGCTGGCCTGCGCGCGCAGCGCTCAGCACGGCTTGCCATTCGGCCAGACCCGGATGCGCCGCGGCGAGTGCCGGCAGGGTGAGCCCGACCAGCACGTCGTAATCGCGCGCCGCGCCAAGCGGTGAGGAAATCCAGGCGAGATCCGAGCGCAGCCGGCGACGCCATTTGCGCTTGAGCCAGGGCCGGAAAAGCGTCAGCAGCGTACGCATGCGGCGCAGCGCAACGCGCAACTGGTGCAGGGTTTCCGCTGCGCCCAACTCGGCCTCGGGCGCCGAGCCAGCTCGCCAGTGCGATGCAACTTGACTGAGTTGGTGTCGAAAGTTGGCGGCGATGGAGGTTGGGGCGCCATCGTGGGGGGACATTGCGCTGGCCTATGACGCTGAAAACATTTTCACAATAGCACGATGGCAACTTGCCGCGGACCACCGGCGCGCAATTCCGGTGCAAAAAAAAGGTTCATCGCGGGATACCGGGGAAGGCGGCGCGGATCTTGAGGAAGAAATATTCCTCGTCGCGGTACCCGTAAGCCCGACGCTTGATGACCTTGATGGTGTTGTTGATGCCCTCGACGAT
>NZ_SCSK01000027.1 GCF_004297875.1 Pandoraea sp.
GGGCAAACTGCCTGCGCGGGCTGGTCGGCGCATCTGGATTTCAGCGGAAAATCGCACGCAAAACACTCCTGAACATTGCTTCGCTCTTCGTGACGAGGCGCTTTTCAACAGCCTGCTAGGTCTTTGACGGCGTGCCAGCTTGAGAGCCGCAGAATTTATTAAAATAGGTAAATGTTACCCTCGCTACCTTATGTAATTTTGCACAAGAAAAAATAAGATAGTATTCCGAATAAATCTCGTAAAACTATAAGTGCTTTACTATCCATCCACTTTTGGCTTAAAATAAAAAAGCCGATTCGTTCGGTAAACAAAAAATTGCTGCGTACTCACCGCTTGGTGGGCAGCCCATAAACCTGCCAGATTCCCATTTGCTGGTTTAGAAATTCGCGCCTTTTCAATGAAGGTGTATCGAGACGCCAAGGCATTCATGATGCCGAAGCTTGTCTCTCATGTCGTTTCGACGACGTCTAGTCGGTCTCCGTAGCCTATGTCAGGCCTTCGGAACAGATCGTTACAGCGCAAGGCAGCTATAAGTTGTCATGCTTGACCGCGATGTGCATTGTTTCGCGCATCGCTGCCGACCCAAAAGGGAGCATGAACGTGGCGAAGCATTATCAAAAATTTATTCTCGGGGTGGTCCTGATCGCTGCGCTCGCAGCCGGTCTGGTCTGGTGGATCGGCCTTGACGTCATTGCCGACTACCAGGACGATCTCCAGTACTACGTCATCGCGCACCTGAGTCTGGTCGGACGCTCGATGGTGCTCGCGCTCTTCACCGGTATTCCGGCGGGAATCGTGTTGAGCCGGCCCCTGTTCAGCAAGCAGGCCGAACGCGTGATGCAAATTTTCAATGTTGGCAACACGCTGCCGTCGCTGGCCGTACTGGCGCTGTCGATGGCGGTGCTTGGCATCGGCGATCGCCCGGCGGTACTTGCGTTGTGGCTCGCGTCGCTGTTGCCGATCGTGCGCAACACTTTCGAGGGACTGCGGCAGGTGTCGCCCGCGCTGCGTGAATCGGCCCGCGGCATGGGGATGACTCCGCTCCAATCCCTTTTCAAGGTCGAGCTTCCCAATGCGATGCCAGTCATCATGGGCGGCGTGCGTACCGCATTGGTGATCAATGTCGGCACTGCGCCGCTCGCATTCCTGATCGGCGCCACCAGCCTGGGCGCCCTTATTTTTCCCGGCATTTATCTCAACGATCAGAGCCAACTGCTGTTGGGCGCCGGCGGCACCGCACTGCTGGCGATCGTGCTCGATGGCCTGGTGGCCTTCGGCAGTCAACTGATGTTCGAGCGTCGCGGTCTATCGCGGTGATTGCGCGATGCAAGCCGGACGATTTCCGTCGTTGTTCATTTCATAAGGAATTCACAGTGAAAAAACTATTCACACGCTGCTCTCTCGCATTCGGGGCGCTGTTCGCCGCCGTTTTCAGTCTTCACGCCGCAGCGGCCGATATCACCGTGGGCGGCAAGAATTTCACCGAGCAGTTGCTGCTCTCCTCGATGACGTCTCAATACCTGGAAGCCAAGGGGTATTCAGTCGATTTGAAGAATGGTCTGGGCAGCGTTGTGATGCGTCAGGCCTTGGTCAACGGACAGTTGGATGTGGCGTGGGAGTACACCGGCACGGCGCTGATCGTCTACGACAAAATCAAAACCAAGCTCGATCGCGACGCGACCTACCAGACGGTCAAACGGCTCGACGCGAAACGCGGGCTCATTTGGCTCAACCCGGCCGATCTCAACGATACCTACGCGTTCGCAATGCAGCGCAAAGTGGCCGAGGCGGACGGCATCGACTCGGTGTCCGATCTCGTGAAGAAGCTCAAGACCGACCCCAAGGTCAAGAATTATGTATTCGCCTCGGACATGGAATTCGTCGGTCGTCCCGATGGTCTGCGGCCGATGGAAAAGCTCTATGGTTTCCGTTTCAAGCGCTCGCATGTCCGGCAGATGGATCCGGGCCTGGTCTACACGTCGCTGCGCGATGGTCAGGTTCAGATCGGGCTGGTCTACACGACCGACGGCCGCAACAAGGGCTTCGACTTCAAAGTGTTGAAGGACGACAAGCATTTCTTCCCCGCCTACGCGGCAACGCCCGTGGTGCGTGAGGCCACGCTGAAGAAATATCCGAAGCTGGCCGAACAGCTCAACGCCCTGTCGGCCAAGCTCGATGACAAGGTAATGACGAAGCTCAACGCTGAAGTGGACATCGACAAGCAGCCGGTGAACAAAGTGGCCGCAGACTTCCTGCGCGCGCAAGGCCTGATTTGAGTATCACGACACCGCTCTTTGATTTGAGCCGGACTTGCCCATGGACATCCTGACATACCTGCTCGCCAACCTGCACCGCATTCTGCATCTGACGCTTGAGCACGCCATGCTGGTGGGTGTGGCAGTCGGCTGCGCCGTATTGATCGGGGTGCCGTTGGGCATCCTGGTCACGCGCTACCGGTGGCTGTCGGGTGCCGTGCTGGGATTGGCCACCGTCGTGCTGACGATTCCGTCGATCGCACTTTTCGGGCTGATGATCCCGGTGCTCTCGCATATCGGGCAAGGCATCGGCTATGCGCCTGCGGTAGCGGCCGTATTTCTGTATGCATTGCTGCCGATCATGCGCAACACCTGTCTGGCCTTGCAGCACATCGACGCGAGCATCAAGGAGGCCGGCATCGGGATCGGCATGACGTTCTGGCAGCGTCTGCGGTTGGTCGATTTGCCGTTGGCCGTGCCCGTCATTCTGGGCGGTGTGCGCACTGCGGTCGTGATGAACATCGGCGTCATGGCGATTGCCGCCGTGGTCGGCGCGGGCGGCCTGGGGGTGCTGATTCTGCGCGGCATCAGTCAGAGCGATATTCGCCAGTTGGTGGTCGGTGCGGTGATGGTCAGCCTGTTGGCGATCGTCGCTGACTGGCTGCTCAATCGCCTGCAGCGCGCCCTTACGCCCAAAGGAATTCGATAATCATGATCAGACTCGAGCAACTCACCAAGACCTTCTCCCAGAAGGACGGCACCCAATTCACGGCGGTCGACTCCGTCAGCTTGACCGTCCCGGAGGGCGAGATCTGCGTTTTCCTTGGGCCTTCCGGTTGTGGGAAAACTACCTCGCTGAAAATGATCAATCGGCTGATTCCTCCAACCTCCGGAAAGGTGTTTCTCAATGGAGAGGACACCACTGGCATCAATGCCGTCGAGTTGCGCCGGCATATCGGCTATGTGATTCAGCAGATCGGCCTGTTTCCCAATATGACGATCGAGGAAAACATCACCGTCGTGCCGCGTTTGCTGGGCTGGGATCGCAAGCGTTGCCGAGCGCGCGCGATCGAGTTGATGGCGATGGTTTCGCTCGACCCGAAGCAATACCTCGGCCGCTACCCGCGCGAGCTGTCGGGCGGGCAGCAACAGCGTATCGGCGTAATTCGCGCGCTGGCCGCGGATCCGCCGGTGCTGCTGATGGACGAACCGTTCGGGGCGGTCGACCCGATCAACCGGGAATCGATCCAGAATGAGTTTTTCCAAATGCAGCGCCAGCTCAAGAAGACCGTCATCATGGTCAGCCACGACATTGACGAGGCGATCAAGCTCGGAGATCGCGTGGCGATATTTCGCCAGGGCAAGCTGGTTCAGTACGATCACCCCGATAAAATGCTGGCACAGCCGGCGAACGACTTCGTTGCCACCTTTGTCGGCCATGACCGAACGCTCAAACGGCTGCTGTTGGTGCGTGCCGAGGATGCCGCTGTGCGACAGCCCACTATCGATGCGAATCGTCCGCTACAGGACGCCTATGCGATGATGGACGAATTGGACGCTCGCCATCTGGTCGTCACCCAGCAAAGCGGTCATACGCTGGGGTACGTGGCGCGGCGCGATGCGCGCGGCACGCAAGGGACCTGTGCCGAGCGGGTGCGTCCGTTCAAGGCCGTTGCCGCGCCTGACGACAATTTGCGCATTCTGCTCTCACGTATGTACGAGCACAATTTGGCGTGGTTGCCGGTGCTCGACGTGGCGGGCGCATATCTTGGCGAGGTCACACAGGACTCAATCGCCGATTATTTGAGCTCCGGCCGCTCCCGCGGCGAGGTGTCGAGTGTTTTGACACCGCAGGCAGTGCCGGTCCGCGCAGTCCCTGCGTGAGATTCGTCGCCACTCATCCCCCCGAGCTTAAAACCAACGTTCATCGGAGTTGCCTGGATGTGGTTGAATGCCATTGAGCATTTTTGGGCCGACCCGCTGGCCCGTGTGGGCTCCAGTCTGACGTTACTCGTTCTGGTGGCGTATTTCCTTTACTGGATTTCGCATCGGTTGTTGCTCCGCGCGATGCGGGTGGTCGTACTGCGCACCTCCTGGCGATGGGACGACACCATGCTCGACGCCGGCGTGTTCCAGCGCCTGGCGCAGATGGTGCCGTTTCTCGTTATCCAGGGCGGCATCGATCTCGTGCCTGATGTTCCGGCCCGCGTCGACCAGATCATTCGCAACGTTGCGCTCTCCGGTGCCGTGCTGTTCGGCATGCTCGCGCTCAGTGCTGCGCTGAGCGCCCTGCAAGTTGCCTACGCGGCAACGCCTCACGCCCGCACGCGCTCGATCAAGGGCTACGTGCAACTCGGCAAAATCGCCGTCTTCGTGTTCGGTGGCGTCGCGATTATCGCGACGCTGGTCGATCGCTCGCCGTGGCTTTTGCTGTCCGGGCTGGGTGCGATGTCGGCGGTGCTGCTGCTGGTGTTCAAGGACACACTGCTGTCGCTGGTCGCGAGCGTGCTGCTGACCTCCAACGATATGCTGCGCGTGGGCGACTGGATAGAAATGCCTCAGGTCGGCGCCGACGGCGATGTCATCGATATTGCGCTGCATACCGTCAAAGTGCAGAACTGGGACAAGACCATCACGACGATTCCCACCTGGCGCCTGATTTCCGAAAGCTTCCGCAATTGGCGCGGCATGCAGCTGGCCGGTGGGCGCCGCATCAAGCGAACCTTGCGAATCGATACGGCCAGCGTCCATTTTCTTGACGAGGCCGCCGTCGCGCGGCTGGCGGCGCTGCGTTTGCTCACGCCTTATCTCGAGAAAAAGCGCGAAGAGCTCGAGGCCGCCAATCGCAGCCTGGGCGATAGCGCGCAATTCGCCGCGAACCGTCGACGTCTGACCAACATCGGGACATTCAGGGCTTACATGAGCGCCTACCTGCAGGCCCACCCGGACGTGCACCAGGAGATGACCTGCATGGTGCGATCCCTCGAGCCCGACGCCAACGGCATCCCGATCGAAATTTATTGTTTCACGCGCACCATCATCTGGGGCGACTACGAGCGTATTCAGGGCGACATCTTCGATCACCTCCTGGCGATCCTGCCCGAATTCGGCTTGCGCCTGTATCAGAATCTGGGGGGCGCCGACATGCGCCTGACCTGGATGCAAGGCGAGGCGAATTCGTCGGTGTCGGCGCGGGCTGCCTGAGCGGGCCGGCCAAGGTCGGGCGCGCAAAAAAACAGGGCTTTCGCACACCACGTGCGAAAGCCCTTTTCACTGGCCAAAGATGCGGATTGCCGTGCTATCAGGCCGCTTCGGCGAGCGATGGATAGTCGATGTAGCCGCGCGCGTCGCCGCCGTAGAGCGTGCTTTTATCGAGCGGGTTGAGCGGGCCGCCGGTTTTCAGGCGTTCGACAAGATCCGGATTCGAAATGAACGGCCGACCGAAAGCGATCAGATCCGCCGCGTTGGTGGTACGCGCCTGCACGGCCAGCGGCAGGTCGTAGCCGTTGTTGGCCATGTAAATGCCGTTGAAAATGCGACGCAGCTTTTGCAAGTCGAAGCCGCCTTCGACCGTGCGGGGACCGCCGGTAGCTCCTTCGACGACGTGCAGATAAACCAGGTTGAAGCGATTCAGTTGTTCTACCAAATAGGTGAACAGCGGCTCGGGATTGCTATCGGCGATATCGTTGGCCGGGCTGACCGGCGAAATGCGAATGCCCACGCGCTCGGCGCCCCATACATCGACGACCGCTTGCGTGACCTCCAACACCAGGCGGGCACGGTTCTCGATGCTGCCGCCGTAGGCGTCGGTGCGCAGATTGGTTTTGTCGCGCAGGAATTGATCGAGCAAATAGCCATTGGCCGCGTGGATTTCCACACCGTCGAAGCCGGCGCGCTTGGCGCACTCTGCCGCATGGCGATATTGCGCGACGATGCCCGGAATCTCCGCTGTCTCGAGCGCGCGAGGTGTCACGTGCGGCTGGAACCCGGTCTCGGTGAAAGCCTTGCCATTCGGCGTCACGGCCGACGGGGCCACCGGCAGCGCGTTGTCCGCCTGCAGCGACGGATGCGAAATGCGCCCGACGTGCCACAACTGGCAGAAAATGCGACCGCCCTTGGCGTGTATGGCGTCGGTCACCAGACGCCAGCCGGCGACTTGCGCCTCGGTGTAGATCCCAGGGGTAAATGCGTAGCCCTTGCCCTGCTGAGAGATATTGGTGGCTTCGCTCACGATCAACCCGGCGGAGGCGCGCTGCGCATAATACTGGGCGTTCATGGGGCCGGGCGCGTCGCCCTGTCCGACGCGGCTGCGGGTGAGCGGCGCCATGACGATGCGATTGCGCAAGGTGATCGGGCCGAGTTGCACCGGATCGAAAAGATCGGTCTCGGGATTTTGCGGATTGGCTTGGTTCATTGCAATAGTTCCTCTTGGATGGGATCGCCTTGCATATCAGGCGAGCGAAGTTGAATTCGTTTGCGGTTGGCCCCGGTTGATGCGCAACACCAACAGCGCGCCCACCAGGCAGACGCCGCCGGCGAGCATCGAGGCAAGCGTGTAGGTGCCCAGGCTCGCCCGTAAAATGCCGGCCACAAGCGCGGCAGTCGCCGCGCCCAGCTGGTGGCCAGCGACAATCCAGCCGAAAACTACCGGTGCCGCCGCTTTGCCGAACACGTCGGTCGTCAGCCGCACCGTCGGCGGCACCGTGGCGATCCAGTCAAGCCCATAGAAGAGGGCAAACACCGGCAGGCCGAAAAAATCGAGGCCGAAAGCATACGGCAGGTAAATCAGCGACAAGCCGCGCAAGCCGTAATACCAAAACAGCAGGACGCGGCTGTTGAAACGGTCCGAGAGCCAGCCCGACATCGTCGTGCCGAACAGGTCCAGTATGCCCATGGTGGCGAGAATGCTGGCTCCGCGCACTTCCGACAGGCCGTGGTCGCCGCACATGGCGATGAAATGCGTGCCGATGTAACCATTGGTGCTGGCGCCGCAAATGAAAAAACTGAAGAAGAGTAGCCAGAAATCGCGCTTGCGAGCGGCATGAAAGAGCGTGCGAAAGGCGTTCGTCAGCGGATTGCCAGGGCTTGCCGCAGCGGTGTCGTCGTGCGTGGCGCCATAGGGGCGCTGTGCCACCGCAGCCGGCCGCTCCGGCAGGAAAATGGCAACCAGCGGCAGTACCGCCGCGCATATGGCGGCTACCATCAGGACCACGGGTCGCCAGCCGTGATGCTCGATGATTGCTGCCATCATCGGCAGGAATACCAATTGACCGGTGGCCGAGCTGGCGGTGAGCAAACCCATGGCGAGCCCGCGATGGGTGCTGAACCAGCGGTTGACGATCGTCGCGGAGAGCGTGAGCGCGGCGACGCCGGTGCCGCCGCCGACCAGCACACCCCACAGCAGCACCATTTGCCAGGGTGCGCTCATGCGCGCGCTCAGAGCGGTCCCGAATGCCAGCACGGCGAGTGCGCCGACGATCGTCGGACGCACGCCGAAGCGCTGCATCGCGGCGGCCGCGAAAGGACCGGTCAGGCCGTACAGCGCCAGGTTCACCGAGATGGCGAGCGAAATCGTCGCGCGGCTCCAGCCGAATTCGTGCTCGAGCGGCACCATCATGACGCTGGGCGTCGCACGAATGCCGGCGGTTGACAGCAACACCAGAAACACGATGGCCACGACAATCCACGCGTAGTGGATGCGCCCGGCACTCCAGTTGGCCAACGCTTTCATGATGGATTCCTTGGACTCGATGAATTGCAATACGCGACACAGCGACGGTGTTACTGATCGGTCACATTGAGCTTGCAATCATATGAACCGATCGGTAACATGTCAAGCGAAAGCAGGAGATGCATACCGATGCCAGCCAAGCCGGCCACCCCGAAGAAAGAATCCAGACCCGCTCGCACCAAGGCGGCCAGGACGGTCGTGCCCGGCGATCAGGCGCAAGCGCATCTGCTCGAGGCGGCGATGGAGCTGTTTCAGCGCGAAGGAATTCATGCGGTGGGGGTCGACGCGGTGGTCAAGCGAGCCGGCGTCAACAAGATGTGCCTTTATCGACAATTCGCCTCGAAAGACGAACTGATCTTGGCTTACCTCAAGCGCCAGGACGAGGCCTGCCTGGCGCGCCTGGACCAGAGCATCGCATGCCGTCCGGGCGAGCCGCGGCGGCAACTCGAGCAGATTTTCATCGACTTGGCGCAACGCGCCAGTTCCCCCGATTATCGCGGCTGCCCGTTCATCAACGTGGCGGCTGAGTTTCCGGAACGCGATCATCCGGCGCGAAAACTGGTGGCGGCCAACAAGGCCGCGCTCGTCTCGCGGCTTACCGCGCTGGTGGAGGCCCTGCCGGTGTCTGACCCGACCTCGCTGGTCAACACGCTCGCGCTGCTGCTCGAGGGCGCTTATGCGGCGAGTCAGACCTTCGGTGCCGGCAACAGCCCGCTGGCGACTCTGCCGACTGTGGCGGCCCAGTTGATCGACGCGGCGATCGCGTCCAGCGCGCCAGCCGTCGCCGGCTGAGATTTCCAGCCAGGGCTCTGGCCGCGGGGTTATCCGTGAATCACAACGAGGATGCCGCGCGCCGCGCCTTTGCCGGCATTGCGGATCGCGTGAGCGTGATCCGCCGGATAGCGTGCCGTCTCGCCGGCCTTCATTTTTTGCGCAGCCTGGTCGACCTCGATGTCGACCGCTCCCTCCAGCACCGTGAAGTGCTCGCGCGTGCCCGGATCGTGCGGGTCCGACACCAGCGCCCCGCCGGGCTGCAGCAGCAGTTCATACCATTCGAATTTCCCGGCCAGGTCCATCGGCCCGAGAATCTTCAGCGTGTAGCCATGATCGGGACCCGCCAGCGTCGGCGTCTCATGCTTGCCGATCGTCTTGATCAGCGCCGGCTCATTTTGCGGCGCGCCGCCCAGCAACTGATCGAGCCGTAACCCAAGCGCATTGGCCAGGCGCCAGGCCACCGCGATGGTGGGGTTGGCCATGTCGCGCTCGATTTGCGAGAGCATCGATTTGGATACCCCCGACGCGCGCGACAGCGTCTCCAGCGTCATCCCGCGCTCCTTGCGCAGTTGCTGGATGATCTCCCCCAGACAGGGCGGCGTTGCATGGGACGAAGTGATTTCGCTTGCCATCGAATTTCCTGAATACTAGAATATTTCAATATATTGGAAATTATTCAATATAAAGAATTTATTCATTAAGATGAATGCCTGCATGGTAGCAGAGCCGCCGCGCGGAAGCGCGGTTGCCGGCGCCGGGCCGGCGGCACAATCAAGCGAGCCAGATCCATGAGCAAAAACGATCCACAGCATTTCTATCGCCATCTGGACGAGCGGCTGGACGAAGCGCGCGCGCAGGGGCTGTTCAAGCAGGAGCGCGTGCTGATGTCACGCCAGGGACCCCGGGTTCTGTGCGATGACGGCGTCACGCGCATCAATCTGTGCGCCAATAACTATCTGGGCTTGTCGGGCAGCGAGACGCTGGTGCAGGCGGGCATTCAAGCCCTGAAGGATTACGGCTTCGGTTTGTCGTCGGTGCGTTTCATCTGCGGCACGCAGGGGCCGCACAAGGCGCTCGAGAAGCGGCTGGCCGAGTTTCTCGGCACCGAGGATGCGATTCTGTATGCCGCGGCATTCGACGCCAATGGCGGCGTGTTCGAACCGCTGTTCGACGCCGACGATGCAATTATCTCGGACGAGCTCAATCACGCGTCGATCATCGACGGCATTCGTTTGTGCAAGGCCAATCGCTATCGCTACAAGCACAACGACATGGACGATCTGGCGCGGCAACTCGCGGCGGCGGATTCGCACCGTTTCAAGCTGATTGTCACCGATGGCGTGTTCTCGATGGACGGCACGGTGGCGCAGCTCGACAAAATTTGCGCCCTGGCCGAGCAGCATGGCGCGTTGGTGATGATCGACGAGTGTCATGCCACCGGATTCATGGGCGATACGGGCCGAGGCACCCACGAGCACCATCATGTGATGGGGCGCGTCGATATTATTACCGGCACGCTCGGCAAGGCGCTGGGCGGCGCTATGGGCGGTTTCACGGCGGGGCGCAGGGAGCTGATCGAAACGCTGCGCCAGCGCTCCCGCCCGTATCTCTTTTCCAATAGCCTGGCGCCGGCCATCGTCGGCACTTCGCTGGCCGTGCTCGATCAATTGACGCAATCATCGGAGCTGCGCGATCGCCTGCACGCCAACACGGCGTTCTTTCGCGATGCGATTCAAAAACTCGGCTTCACCATCAAGCCGGGCATGCATCCGATCGTGCCGGTCATGCTGTTCGAAGCGCCGCTGGCACAGCGGTTTGCGCAGCGGCTTTATGAACTCGGCGTGCTGGCCACGGGGTTTTTCTATCCCGTCGTGCCGCTGGGGCAGGCGCGCGTGCGCGTGCAAATGTCCGCCGCGCATAGCCGGGACGATCTGACACAGGCCTTGGCCGCGTTCGAGCAGGCGGGCAGCGAGCTGGGCATTCTCAAATAAAAGGGGCGACAGATGGAACGTATATTGGTGATCGGCGCCAATGGCCAGATCGGCAGCGAATTGGTCGCGGCATTGGCCGGCACGTTCGGCGCGGGCAATGTGATTGCCTCGGATATCGCCGCCCACGGGCCGCAACACCCCGTGTGTTACGAGCCGCTCGATGTGCTGGATCGGCAGCGCCTGGGCGCACTGGTCGAGCGCCACCACATCACGCAGGTCTATCACCTGGCGGCGCTGCTCTCGGCGACCGGCGAGGCTCGGCCGATCCAGGCCTGGACGCTCAATATGAACGGCCTGCTCAATGTGCTCGAGCTGGCGCGGGAGAGGCCGCGCCTGCGGGTGTTCTGGCCGTCGTCGATCGCGGCCTTCGGCCCGCACAGCCCGGCGCTCGAGACCCCTCAGTTGGCAGTGATGGACCCGACGACCATCTACGGCATCAGCAAGCAGGCGGGCGAGCGGCTATGCGAATACTATTTTCATAAGTTCGGCGTGGATGTGCGCAGCGTGCGCTATCCGGGCGTGATCAGCTACAAGACGCCGCCCGGCGGCGGCACCACCGATTACGCGATCGACATCTTTCAGGCGGCCAAGCGCGACGGCGCCTACACCTGTTTTCTCAAGCCTGACACCGTGCTGCCGATGATGTACATGCCCGACGCGGTGCGGGCCACGCTGGAACTGATGGCGACCGACGCGGCGGCGATCCGGGTGCGCTCGGCCTACAACGTCGCCGGCATGAGCTTCGACCCGGCGACACTGGCCGAGGCGATCGGCCGCCGCGTGCCGGGGTTTGCCATCACCTATGCGCCGGATTTTCGCCAGGCCATCGCCGACACATGGCCGCATACGCTGGACGATACCTACGCTCGCTACGACTGGGGCTGGCGGCCCGCCTTCGATCTCGAGGCGATGGTCGACGACATGCTGGCCAACGTGCCATTGACCTGGCGCGGCGAAGCGCTCGATCACGCGGCGTGACGCCGCTGCCGCCGCACGCATCAGGCCACGGTGGCCGGCATCGTATGTCCGAGTGCGGCGGCGATGACCATCACGCCGATCATCAGCCATGCCTCGATGCCCAGCAGCCGCCTGAATACCGTCAGCGCATCGGGGTCGCCGCGCCGCACGTGCTGCAGGTAGCGCAGCCTGTTGAGTGCGGCGATCATCAGGATGCCAACTACCGCGATCACTTTGACGCATAACAGCCAACCCCATAACCCGCTGGTCAACGAGGCGAGCGAGCCGCCGAGTCCCCAGTAAGCATTGGCGATGCCGGTGCCGAGCGCGACCGGAAACGCCAGCGTTGCCAGATGCGACAGGCGCGACGTATCGCCAGCCGCGCGGTCGGGCGTGGCGGCGAATGCGCGACGCAGCGGCCAGGCCGCAACGACCACCACGCCCACCCACACGCTGATCGCCAGCAAGTGCACGGTTTGCACCAGTTCGGCGGCAGAGAAGTTGCCACCGTCTGCTGCGTGCGAGGTGCCGGCGTGAGCATATGCCATCGCTGTCAACGCCATCACGACCAATAAGTTCGCGATCGCATCGGCAAGCCGGTTGCGAGCCGCCATCGATGAGACGATCCATGCCGCCAGGCCGGCAGCCACGCCAATGAGCCACATCGCGCCGTAGTGCGAGGCGCTGAGCACCACTGGCATCTCGGCGAGCGCCGAGCTTAAGGGCAAGCCCGACATTGCGCTGGTCTGCAGCGGCAAATAAATTGCTTGCAGCACCAGCCACGCAAGCGACGCCGCCGCGCTCACGCGCCATCGCGCCGGGCCGCCCAGACCGAGCACGACGGCGCCCACGGCCAGCGCGAACGCGAGATCGGCACCCGCAGCGAGCGCGATTTGCGCGCAGCCCAGCAGTGTCATATCGTGCAGCACGTTACTTCACGCTGAACGAATATTCGCCATGCGTTCGGTGGCCGTCCAATGCTACGGCCGCCCAATGGGCCGTGTAGCGTCCCGGCGACAGCGCCGGTAGCGCGAGCGTCATGAGCTTGTGGTTGTGGGCGGCTACCTGTGACTTGTTCTTGGTCACTGGTTGCCCCTTGGCATTGGTCACGGTGAGCGTGCTGAAAGCGGGTTCCAGCGGATCGTCGAAGGTGATGCTGACTTGCTGGGGGGCGGCCACGGTCGCGTTCGGCGCGGGGACTTCCTTCTGCGGCATGGCGTGGGCAAAGGCGCTGCCGGTAAATGCAACAGTGGCAATGAAGGCGGCCAGCGGCGCCAGGCAACGGTACCAGCGGTAATTGAGTTGATTCATGATGAACTCCTGAGTGACAAAAAGTGCGACCGGCCGATCATCGTCGGCGCCGCATCGTCAAGGAAATATGGGTATCACCGCGCGCCTGCGCCGTGCACGTTGGCACGTCGGGACGCGAAGCGTGTGGTGTGCCGCGATACGCGGCGGCATTTCGGATCAGGAAAAAAACGGCGGCGCGCGCGGTTGAGCGTGGGCGTGACGGGGTGTGCGCTCGGCCCCGTCGAGACGTTTGGCGTTGACAATCTGCAACGTCCAGACCGTGGCGGCAAACGCAACCGGGCGGGCAAGCGGCAATGCCGGCAAGTGGGCCAGCAGGTTACAGTAGCCACATACTTGGCAGTCCGCCAGGCCGGCCCCGGGCACGCGCTTGCCGTGCCCGCTCTCGCCGGCTTTTCTGGGGGCGGACTGCGCCGAGCACGACGCGCTTGCCAGGATTTCCGTGAGCGCGCTCGATGCGCGGTTCGCGGCGAGCACGTGCGAAATCTCCGGGGCGAGCATCGCCATCAGGATTGAAAACAATCCCAATACGACTCCAAGCTTGCGGTGAAAACGGCTGAGCATCGGCCAGTGCGTGTCAATAACGAACGATCCGGCGCGATCATAGCACGCGGTTTTTGCTCGTCAGGACGGTATGACGGTGGGTTGCGCCAAGCCGGGCAATGCCGCCAGATGAGCGGATGCGGCCACATTCAGGCGCAACGCACCGATGCTGCGCGCCTTGCCTGGCATCGGAGAGCGGCGATTTTTTGTAATCTGCGGCGGATTGCCGCAGCGAGAGAATGGGGAATGTCAGAGCGGCGGGACGTCGCCGACCGCGCGTCTGGCATGGCCAATCCGGGCGCAAAAAACGAAAGGGGTTCACATCGCTGTGAACCCCTTCGAGATTTGGTGGCGAATCAGGGACTCGAACCCCGGACCTGCGGATTATGATTCCGTCGCTCTAACCAACTGAGCTAATTCGCCGTAGACGGGCGATTATAAGAAGGCGGCCTGGCAAAGTCAACAACCAAATGCGGCTTTCTCAGGCCGGCTTTGCCCGGGCGATTCTCCCGGGCTTGCGCGCTAATCCTGGGCGTAGATATCGGTGTTTTTGGTTTCCTTGATGAACAGCGTTCCGATCACGAAGGTGACCAGCGCAATGATGATCGGGTACCACAGCCCGGAATAGATGTCGCCGCGCGCCGCGACGATGGCAAACGCGGTGGCGGGCAGAAAGCCGCCGAACCAGCCGTTGCCGATGTGGTAGGGCAGCGACATCGACGTATAGCGGATGCGGGTGGGGAACATCTCGACCAGCATCGCGGCGATCGGGCCGTAGACCATCGTCACGAAAATCACCAGGATGGCCAGGATCGCGACGATCATCGGCTTGTTCATCTGGGCCGGGTCGGCTTTGGGCGGATAGCCATCCGCTTTCAGCGTCGAGGTCATCGCCTGGTCGAACTCTTTCGCCTTGGCTTTGGCGTCGGCGTCCTTGCCGTTATACGCGGTGATGATCTTGTCGCCGATCTTCACCTGCGCAATGCTGCCGGCCGGCGCGGCCTCGTTGCTGTAGTTCAGCCCGGCTTTGGCGAGGGTGCTCTTGGCGATATCGCAGGAACTGGTGAATTTGGAAGTGCCGACCGGATTGAACTGGAACGAGCATTCGCCGGGATCGGCGATCACGGTGATCGGCGCGCGCGCCAACGCCGCTTCCAGCGCCGGATTGGCGTAATGGGTGAGCGCCTTGAAGAGCGGAAAGTAGGTGAGCGCGGCGATCAGGCAGCCGGTCATGATGATCGGCTTGCGCCCGATACGATCCGACAGTGCGCCGAACACAATGAAAAACGGCGTGCCGATGAGCAACCCCAGCGCGATCAGGATGTTGGCGGTATTGCCGTCGACCTTGAGCGTTTGCGTCATGAAAAAGAGCGCGTAGAACTGCCCCGTGTACCACACCACGGCTTGTCCGGCGGTCAGGCCGATCAGCGCGAGGATGACGATTTTCAGGTTTTTCCATTGGCCGAACGATTCGGTCAACGGCGCCTTGGAGGTCTTGCCTTCCTCCTTCATGCGCTTGAAGGCAGGCGATTCGTTCAATTGCAAGCGGATCCAGAGCGAGACGGCCAGCAGCACGATCGACAGCACGAACGGCACGCGCCAGCCCCAGGCGCCGAACGCATCCTCGCCGAGCACGGTGCGGGTGCCGAGGATGACCAGCAGGGAGAGAAACAGGCCGAGCGTCGCGGTGGTTTGAATCCACGCGGTGTAGGCGCCGCGGCGACCCGCCGGGGCGTGCTCGGCGACGTAAGTGGCGGCGCCGCCATATTCGCCGCCGAGCGCCAGGCCCTGCAGCAGGCGCATGCCGATGAAAATGACCGGGGCGGCAATGCCCCATGACGCATAGCCGGGCAACAGGCCGACCACCAGCGTCGAGAGGCCCATCAGCGTGATGGTGACCAGGAACGTATATTTGCGGCCGACCAGATCGCCCAGGCGGCCGAACACGAGCGCGCCGAATGGCCGCACCGCGAAGCCGGCGGCGAACGACAGCAGCGTGAAAATGAAAGCCGCCGTCGGATTGATCCCCGAGAAGAAATGCTTGCTGATATACGCGGCCAGCGAGCCGGCGAGATAGAAGTCGTACCATTCGAACACGGTGCCGAGCGACGAGGCGAAAATGACTTTGCGTTCCTCGCGTGTCATCGGCGCGCGGGCAGCGGCAAGGGTGGCGGTTGCCATGAGGTTGTCTCCAGATATATTTATTTATGGATATGAATCGACGATCAAGCCGTCCCGTCGATTATTGGCTGGCAACCTTACCGGGCGCTGACGTGAAACTGACGCAAAACTGACGATGCGCCAAAGACGAAAAGTACTGGGGGTGCCGGCTACGACGGCACGGCGGGCGGGGACGTCGTCGGTGCCGGAGCGAGCGGCAGGCTCACGCGTATGAGCGTGCCGCTCGTCGTGCCCGGGTGGGGCGAGTGTGGCTCGGCAATGACGATGTCGCCACGATGAATCTGAACGATCTCGCGCACGATGGCCAGCCCCAGGCCGCTGCCGTCGCTGCCGCTGCCGAGAATCCGATAAAAGCGCTCGAACACGTGTTCGCGTTCGGCAATCGGGATGCCGGGGCCGGTATCCTCGACTTCGATGAGCACGGACTCGCCGTCGGCAGCCGGACGCAGGCGCACGGTTACGCTGCCGCCCACGGGGGTATAGCGAATCGCGTTGTCGATCAGGTTATTCAGCATCTCGCGCAGCATCAGCGCATGACCGGTCAGCGTCAACGGCTGGGCCGGCGCCTCATAGCCGAGGTCGATCTGCCGCGCGCGGGCGGCCTCAAACCAATTCTGTACCGCGTTGCGTGTGAGCGCGTCGAGCGGGATGGCACTGAAGGCCGACGGATCGCGCGCGCTGTTTTCCGTGCGGGCCAGGGCCAGCAACTGATTGGCCAGGCGCGCGGCCTGCTCCGAACTGGCCGCGATTTGCGACAGCGAGCGCCGCAATTCGTCAGGCGAGAGCTGGCGCAGGGCGAGCTCTGCCTGGGTGCGCAATCCGGCCAGCGGCGTCTTTAGCTGATGAGCGGCATCGGCAATAAAACGTTGCTGCATCTGCATGCTTTGCTCGAGGCGCCCCAGCAATTCATTGAGCGAGCCGACCAGCGGCGCGATTTCCGGCGGCGCGCGCTCGGCCTGAAGCGGAGACAAATCGTCGGGCCGGCGCGCGCGAATATGTTCGCGCAGCGCATGCAGCGGCGCCAGGCCGCGCGTGAGGCCAAACCACACCAGGACGATCGCCAGCGGCAGTACGATGAATTGCGGCAGGATCACGCCTTTGATGATCGCATTGGCCAGGCGGTTGCGGCGCTCGAGCGTCTCGCCGACTTGCACCAGCGCGCTCGTGCCCGGCTCAACGGCCGCACCGGGGGTCGCTGGCGGCAACTGGACATAAAGATAGGCGATACGGATGTCGTTGCCTTTGAGCGTGCCGTCGCGCAGGTGCACGACGCCGATCGGGGAGTGCGCATCTTCCGGCGGCAGCGGCAAGTCGGGCGTGCCGCCCAACAGTTCGCCGTGCGCGCCCAACACCTGATAGTAGATTTGGCCGGCGCTGTCGGCGCGCAGGAAATCGAGCGCAGCAGGCGGCAGCGCGAGCGAGGCACGGGCGCCGTCGCGGTGCACTTGTTGCGCAAGTACATAGGCATTGGTTTGCAGCGTGTGATCGAACGGGCCGTTGGCGATCGACTGGGCGATCAGATAGGTGACCGCCAGGCTCAGCGGCCACAGCAGCAGCAACGGTGCCAGCATCCAGTCGAGTATTTCGCCGAACAGCGAGCGCGACGGCGAGCGCGGCTCGGATTCGTCGGGCGGCGCGAAGTCGTAGGTCTGGCCGGGGTGGTCCGGCAGGGGCGCGTCCGTCTGGCGGACTGCATGATCGAAAGAGCGCATGGACAGCCGGTGTGGTGCGTGGGTTCAGGCCGCGCCGACGGGGCTGGCGGAGAGTTTCTCGAGGCAATAGCCGAGCCCGCGAATGGTGGCGATACGCACGCCGCTCGATTCGATTTTCTTGCGCAGGCGATGCATATAGACTTCGATCGCGTTGTTGCTGACTTCCTCGCCCCAACTGCACAGGTGGTCCACCAATTGTTCCTTGGAGACGAGCCGGCCGGTGCGCAGCAACAGGACTTCGAGCAATTCCAGTTCGCGCGCCGACAGGTCGAGCATCTGATCGTTCAGATAGGCAATGCGGCCGACCTGATCGAAACTGAGCGGACCATGCTGGATCACCGTGGCGCCACCGCCCGGTCCGCGCCGCGTCAGCGCCCGCACGCGCGCCTCCAGTTCGGCCAGGGCGAACGGCTTGGCCATATAGTCGTCCGCACCGAGGTCAAGCCCCTTGACGCGCTCATCGATGCTGTCGGCCGCCGTCAGGATCAGCACCGGCAGGTGCGAATGGCGCGCGCGCAGACGGCGCAGGACCTCCAGCCCGGAAAGATTGGGCAGCCCCAGATCGAGAATCAGCAAATCGAAGGTTTGCGCGGCCAGCGCCGAATCGGCCGCCAGGCCGGTGGCGACGTGGTCGACCGCGTAGCCGGTCTGGCGCAGCGAACGCGTCAGGCCGTCGGCCAAAATACTGTCGTCTTCGGCGATTAGAATCCGCATGACCCTGATATGCTCTCTGAAAACGACCCCGGGTTTGGCCGGTTTGGGGTTTTATCGACGCAAACGCTTGCAAATAACACTGTTTTTTTATACAGTACCCAAAAGCGTGCCCTCATCCCGCTGCACCGCCGCCTCATCATAGCAAAGGACGATTCATGGAAGATAGCAAGAAAGCGCCCGCTGGCCTGACTGCCGAAAAAGGCAAGGCGCTGGCCGCAGCCCTCGCGCAAATCGAAAAGCAGTTCGGCAAGGGTTCGATCATGCGCCTGGGAGACGGTGAGGTCGCACCCGACATCCAAGTCGTGTCCACCGGGTCGCTGGGCCTGGACATCGCTCTGGGCGTGGGCGGCCTGCCGCGCGGCCGGGTCGTCGAGATTTACGGCCCGGAGTCGTCCGGCAAAACCACGCTGACGCTGCAGGTGATCGCCGAGATGCAGAAAATCGGCGGCACGTGCGCCTTCATCGACGCCGAGCATGCGCTGGACATCCAATATGCCGGCAAGCTGGGCGTGGTCACGTCCGATCTGCTGATCTCCCAGCCGGACACCGGCGAACAGGCGCTCGAAATCGCCGATGCGCTGGTGCGCTCTGGCTCGATCGACCTGATCGTCATCGACTCGGTGGCCGCCCTGGTGCCCAAGGCGGAAATCGAAGGTGAAATGGGCGATTCGCTGCCCGGTCTGCAAGCCCGTCTGATGTCGCAGGCGCTGCGCAAGCTCACCGGTACGATCAAGCGCACGAACTGCATGGTGATCTTCATCAATCAGATCCGCATGAAGATCGGTGTCATGTTCGGCAACCCTGAAACCACCACCGGCGGCAATGCGCTCAAGTTCTACGCGTCGGTGCGCCTTGATATCCGCCGGATCGGCGCGATCAAGAAAGCAGACGAAGTGATCGGCTCGGAAACCCGCGTCAAGGTCGTCAAGAACAAAGTCGCGCCGCCGTTCCGCGAGGCGATTTTCGATATTCTCTACGGTGCCGGCATTTCGCGCGAAGGCGAAATCATCGATCTCGGCGTTACGGCCAAGATCGTCGAGAAGGCGGGTGCCTGGTATAGCTACAAGGGCGAGAAAATCGGCCAGGGCAAAGACAACGCCCGTGAATTCCTCAAGGAAAATCCGGAAATCGCCCGGGAAATCGAAAACAAGGTGCGTGAATCCCTGGGTGTCATCGCCATGCCGCAGAGCGAAGTGCTCGAGGAAGACGACGCCTAAATGATGTCGCGCAGGCCGTATCGTCGACCGACCGAAGTCACCGATGCGGCGCAGGGTGATTCGCCGCCCAAAACGGAAAACGCGAGCCGACGTCCCGGCCTGAGCCTCAAAGGCCGGGCGTTGGCTTATCTGGCGCGCCGCGAGCATAGCCGGCTCGAGCTGCGGCGCAAGCTCGCGCCGCATGCCGACAGTCAAGAAGAACTCGACGCACTGCTCGATCTCCTCGAGCAAGAGAACCTCCTCTCCAATCAGCGCTTCGCGGAAAGCGTCGTCAATCGCCGGGCTTCCAGGCTCGGCACCTCCCGCATCGTCAGCGAACTCAAGCAGCATGCGCTCGATCCGCAGGCGGTCAGCGATGTTGCCGAGCGGCTGCGCGGTACTGAATTCGAACGGGCCCAGGCCGTCTGGCAAAAAAAGTTCGGCCAGCCGGCGGACTCGCCGCAGGAGCGCGCCCGGCAAATGCGCTTCCTGGCCGGGCGGGGGTTTTCCCAGGATGTGATCCGCAAGGTCGTGCGCGGCGCCGATTTCGACGATTGAGCGATCGGTTGCCAGGGCACCCTTGCCCGGCTGACGTGCCGCTCAGGAGGGGTTCCGGCCGTCCTATGCTAAAATCATGTCCTTTCCGCGCTCATGCCTCTCATTTCCGCATGCCGCTCTCCGAGCCCGCCCCCCGTACCCCGCATCATCTCCGCACGATCCGTGTCGAAGCGTACGCGCGCGACGACGGCTTGTGGGACATCGAAGCCTGTTTGACCGACCACAAGGCGCGTGATTTCGTCCTCGCCACCGGCGTTCGCCCGCAAGGCTCTCCAGTGCACGAACTCTGGCTGCGCGTGACGATCGATGAGGCGCTCAATGTGCGAGAAGCCGAAGCGGTTTCCGACTGGGTGCCCTATCCGGGGATTTGCGATCAGATTGGTCCGGCCTACCGGCAACTGATCGGCCTGAATCTTGGCCGGGGATTCCGCAAAGCCGTCCAAGAACGACTCGCCGGCAAAGCCGGTTGTACCCACTTGACCGAACTATGCGGTGTTTTGCCGACGGCTGCCATCCAGGCGTTTGCCGGCGAGGTTATCAACACCCGCGATACGGCTGGAAGCGCCGACGACAATGCCGCGCCGCCCTTCCAGCTCGACCGGTGCCACGCGCTCAAATTCGAAGGCGAAGCCGTGCGCCGCTATTACCCGCGCTGGTATAACCACCGCGCTCCCGAACGAGTGAACGAACACCCCAAGGCGCCCAATGTGGCCGGGATGGTGGCCTCCGTTCGCCCGATTGATCCGAACCATCCAACTCAGCAAGAAGGGAATCACGCATGAAGATTCACGAGTACCAAGGCAAGGAAATTCTCCGAAAATTCGGGGTCGCGGTGCCGCGCGGCATCCCGTGCTTTTCCGTGGACGAGGCCGTCAAGGCGGCCGAGCAACTGGGCGGCGCGGTGTGGGTCGTCAAGGCGCAGATCCACGCGGGCGGCCGCGGCAAGGGCGGCGGCGTCAAGGTGGCCAAGTCGATGGATCAGGTGCGCGAATACGCGAACGCGATCCTGGGCATGCAACTGGTGACGCACCAAACCGGCCCCGAAGGCCAGAAAGTGCGCCGTCTGCTGGTCGAAGAGGGCGCCGACATCAAGAAAGAACTGTATGTCGGCCTGGTCGTCGACCGTGTCACGCAGGAAGTCTGCGTGATGGCCTCGAGCGAAGGCGGCATGGAAATCGAAGAAGTGGCCGCCAAGACCCCCGAATTGATCCACAAGGTCTACGTGAATCCGGCGCAAGGACTGACCGACGCCGATGCCGACGACCTGTCGCGCAAGATCGGCATTCCCGAAGCTTCGGTGCCGCAGGGTCGCGCCGCGCTGCAAGGCCTCTACAAGGCATTCTGGGAAACTGACGCCTCGCTGGCTGAAATCAATCCGCTGATCGTGACCGGCGACGGCAAGGTCATCGCCCTCGATGCCAAGTTCAACTTCGATTCGAACGCGCTGTTCCGTCATCCGGAAATCGTCGCCTATCGCGACCTCGACGAAGAAGATCCGGCCGAAGTCGAAGCTTCCAAGTTCGATCTGGCCTATATCTCGCTCGAGGGCAACATCGGCTGCCTGGTCAACGGCGCCGGCCTGGCAATGGCGACCATGGACACCATCAAGCTGTTCGGCGGCGAGCCGGCCAACTTCCTCGACGTCGGCGGCGGTGCCACGACCGAGAAGGTGACCGAAGCGTTCAAGATCATGTTGAAGAACCCGGAACTGAAGGCAATTCTGGTCAACATCTTCGGCGGCATCATGCGCTGCGACGTGATCGCCGAAGGCGTCATCGCCGCTTCCAAGGCCGTGTCGCTGAAGGTGCCGCTGGTGGTGCGCATGAAGGGCACCAACGAAGACCTCGGCAAGAAAATGCTGGCCGAATCCGGCCTGCCGATCATCTCCGCCGACAGCATGGAAGAAGCCGCGCAGAAAGTGGTGGCGGCCGCCAAGGGCAACTGAGCGAACTATGAAGCGGGCAGCCGGCCGATGCGCCACGTGTGGCGCGCGGGCAGGCTGCCGGGCAACCGGATGAAGGAAATCAAGCAATGTCGATTCTGATCAATAAAGACACCAAAGTCATCACGCAGGGCATCACCGGCAAGACCGGTCAATTCCATACCCGCACGTGCCGCGAGTACGCCAACGGCAAGGCGGCCTATGTGGCGGGCGTGAACCCCAAGCGCGCCGGCGAGGATTTCGAAGGGATTCCGATCTTCGGCTCGGTCAAGGAAGCCAAGGCGCAAACCGGCGCGACCGTATCGGTCATCTATGTGCCGCCGGCGGGCGCCGCGGCCGCGATCTGGGAAGCCGTCGAAGCCGACCTGGACCTGGCGATCTGCATCACCGAAGGCATTCCCGTGCGCGACATGGTGGAACTCAAGGAGCGCATGCGCCGTGAGAACCGCAAGACCATCCTGCTCGGACCGAACTGCCCGGGCGTGATCACGCCCGACGAACTCAAGATCGGCATCATGCCGGGCCATATCCACAAGAAGGGCCGCATCGGTGTCGTCAGCCGCTCGGGCACGCTGACCTACGAAGCCGTCGGCCAGCTCACCGCGCTGGGTCTGGGCCAGTCGTCGGCCGTGGGTATCGGTGGCGATCCGGTCAACGGCCTGAAGCACATCGATGTGCTCAAGATGTTCAACGACGATCCCGAAACCGACGCAGTCGTGATGATCGGCGAAATCGGCGGCTCGGATGAAGAAACCGCGGCGCTGTGGGCCAAGGACAACATGAAGAAACCGGTGGTCGGCTTTATCGCGGGCGTGACTGCGCCCCCGGGCAAGCGCATGGGCCACGCCGGCGCGATCATTTCCGGCGGCCAGGGCACGGCGCAGGAAAAACTGGCGGTCATGGAGTCGTGCGGCATCAAAGTCACGAAGAACCCGTCCGAAATGGGCCGTTTGCTCAAGTCGGTGCTGTAAAGCGCATTAGCCCGGTCCGCCGTCGGCGTGGTTGGCCGGCGGCAGGCGGGTCTGCGAAAAAGCGAGGGAATCCGCAGCGCGGGCTCCCTCGCTTTTATTTGTGAGCGTGTGCCCGCTTACCTCACTTCGCGCGGTGAGCAGGTAGAATCCCTGATACAACTTCAGGGAGAGCCTTTCACCGCATGATCGATTTCTTTGCTTCACTCAACTGGGCGGCAGTACTTCAAATCATCGTCATCGATATTCTGCTCGGTGGCGACAATGCCGTCGTCATCGCACTGGCATGCCGCAATCTGCCGTCGTCGCAGCGCTTGCAGGGTGTGCTGTGGGGCACGGCCGGCGCAATCATCCTGCGCGTGATCCTGATCGTATTCGCCGTCGCGCTGTTGAACATTCCCTTCCTGAAGATGGCCGGCGGGCTGCTGCTGTTGTGGATCGGCGTCAAGCTGTTGCTTCCCGAGCACGACGCGCACGGCAAGATCGAACCGGCCGACCGCCTGGTGGCCGCGATCAAGACGATCATCGTTGCAGACTTGGTGATGAGTCTCGACAACGTGATCGCCATCGCCGGCGCCGCTGAAGGCGCGGCCGAGGAGCATCGTGTATTCCTGATCGTTTTCGGGCTGGTGGTCAGCATTCCCCTGATTGTGTGGGGCAGCCAGCTGGTGCTCAAGCTGCTCGACAAATTTCCGATCATCATCACGCTCGGCGCAGCTTTGCTCGGCTGGATTGCCGGCGGCCTCATCGTCACCGATCCGGGCGTCAGGCATTGGCCGGTGCTGGCCGGCGAGAACGTCCACTATATTGGATCGGTTCTCGGCGCGATTGGCGTGGTACTCGTTGGACTATTCATGAAAAGCCGCATGCAGCGCCGTCAGGCAAGCGAGAAAACGTCCGCCGAGTAGCATTGCCGATGACGGCTGGATTTGTCCGATGTTTGATCCAGGGCAGAGAGCCTGATGGGCGGGTGTGGCATACTCCAGTCCGTCTTGGGGATTTCTCCTTGCGCGCCTATGATCTGACACGGAGATATTGCTTGACGTCCTCCCCTGCCTAAAGGCGGGAGATTCCCACACCTGGCGATGCACGCCCGCATCGGAGAATGTTCAGCGCAGCATTGGTATCACGGTCATGCACGACACCGCAGCGACTACAAGTCCACTCTCTTATTCGCAGACCTGCCATACCTCTCGGCCTCGTCGCGCTGTCTTTCGAACCGCACGCCGAACAGGTCTGGGTAGAACCGCTCTCGTTCACTTCCTCGAATGTGGCTCCGTGCGCAATCGCTTTGTAGCGGAGCTTATCCCGGAAGGACGACCAAGATGCGTCGTAGACGCTCTTCGCCATCCTGGTTTTGGCGAGTTGCAAAGCCGACACGTTGCCGACTGCGATGTAATCGAAGCGCCGGACGAGATCGAGCGCGAGCTTGTGCTGGAAGTCAGCGCGGGCATTCGCCACCTTGGCATAGAGCTTGGCGATATGCCGTTTGTGCTTTCGCGCGCGCTGCGCTTTCGCCAGTTTTTCGGCGGCCTGCCGACCAAACCGGTCATTGGGAAGTTTTTCGCCAGTCGAGAGCGTTGCGAAATCCTTCAGGCCAAGGTCGATGCCGACGCCAGCCTGAATTGGGCGGGCCAGCACAGCGGCGACCTCGATAACGATGTTGAGAAACCAGTTTCCGCGCGCATCCTGTGCAAAATTGGTGCCATCCTTTATCTTACCTTCAGGCAACGGTCGGCTGTTGAACACACGGAAGGTATTTCCGGCAAAGCGAAATGCTTGCCCCTCCCGTTTCAGATCACGCCCCTTCAAAGGCACCCAGCCAAGGCACTTCTTTCCCCGGTATCGCAAATAAGAACGGCGATGCTGACTGCGCGATTTCGCGTACTGCTCGCACGTCGCGTTGACCGTGCCCGAGTGAATGCCGAGTTCCGTGCTGCTGCCGGTCGTCAGCACGTTCAGGTCGAACCCGCTCGGCCATTTTTTGCTCCATTTCAGCGCGTGCTTCTGCGTGTCGTTGCAAAAGTTCCAGACGAAGTTCACCGAACGACTCTGTCGGTTCAGCAGGCCGTTGAGCGACTTCACCCGGTAGCGGTAGACAAGAAGCATGTCGCGTATTCTAACGTGGGAATGCCGCCTAACGGCGGCGCTCCTTTCCTCCCCGCCATGAATGGTAGGGTTTCTCGGAGAAACTGATGAAGCATCGCTGTACCGTACGACGCAAGCAACCCGACTCACGCGGCTTTACGTTGATTGAACTGATGATTGCCCTCGCGATCATCGGTATCCTGGTCACCGTGGCCGTGCCGGCCTTTCAAAATTATCTGATCCGCGCGCGCGTGATGGAAGGCATGTCGCTGGCATCGCCCGCCAAAGCCGCCGTGACCGAGAACGCCATGCTCGGCGGGCCGCACCTGGCCGCCGGCTGGACGCCGCCAATGGCCACCGACAACGTCGCCTCGATCGCTACCAACGACACCAACGGCACCATCACCGTTACTTATACCGAGCGCGCCGGTAATGGCACCCTTGTGCTTACGCCCAAGGCGGCCTATGGCAGTGATGCGACTGCGGGGGCGCTTGCGGCCGGCAAGACCCCGTCGGGTCAAATCAGCTGGACATGCGAGTCCAAGGATGGCGCGAACAGCGCCGCCACGCTCGATCCGAAATACGCACCGGCCGAATGCCGGCCCAAAAAGGGCTGAGCCGGGAGTCAGGCTAAAAAAGAGCGCTTCTGAACCAAGCGCTTTTTTTGTATCCTTGCACTTTTGCCCCCGCAGGAAAGCCGCCCTTGTTCCCCCCCCTCATGCTGTCGAGCATCGGCCTGGTTCTGGCGTTGTGCTGGAGTCTGCCGTTCAATCTGGTGTGGCACACCTACCCGATTTCGACGTTCTACGCCGAAAGCCTGGCCTTCTTTCTATGGGCGGTTCTCGTAGGGCTCCTAGTCATTGCTGTTGGCCAGCGTAACAGGCAATTGCTGCAACCGCCACGCGCTGTGCTGGCGCCGCTTGGATTCATCGCAGTCTTGATGCTCCAGCTGTGGCTATTGCCCTTGACCCAACCGCTGATGGTCGTCATCGGCGTGCTGTACGGACTGGCGATGATCACCGCCATGCACGCGGGGTTCTGGGCAAGCCGGCTTGGCTGGCGGGCCGTGCTGATGCGCTGGTCCGCCTATGCGCTGGTGGCCGGCGGCTTGTTCTCGGTGTTCTGCCTGTTCGTGCAGGCCGCCCGTCTCGAGGCGCATTTTTCATGGGTGGTGGCGCAATTTACCGGCGTGCAGGAGCGGCGGCTGTTCGCCAACATGTACCAGCCGAACCACGTTGCCACCTATCTGTCGTTCGGTTGCGCGGCCACGCTTTACCTCTGGCATTTGCGCCGGATTCGTTGGCCCGTCTGGCTGCTGACGACCCTGTTGCTGTGCGCGGGGCAGGCGCTGACGGTATCGCGCACGCCGTGGGTTCAAGTCGTGGTGATAGCGGCGTTCGGCCTGTGGCTCGGCCGCGATGAGTTTCAACCCAGGCGGGTGCCGCCGCGCCGCGCCGCCCGCTGGCTCGTGCCGCTGTCGCTGCCGGTGATGCTGGCCGTGGCCACCCAGGGCGTCCTTTGGCTCAATGACCGCTTTGCGTGGCAACTGGCTGGCACGGCGATCGAGCGTTTCGGCGAGCATAGTCAAATCGTCGGCCGACTGGCCATTTGGCGTTACGCACTGGCGATCTTTTTCAGGCATCCATGGTTGGGCGGCGGGTGGGGCGAGTTTATCAATCAGCAATTCCTGCTTGCCGATCATCTGGGTTCGGTCGAGATGGCCAACAACGCGCACAATGTCGTGCTCGACGTATTGGCCAAGACCGGCCTGATCGGTGCATTGCTGATTCTCGTGCCGCTGCTGTTTTGGCTGTGGCGCGCGCTGCGCAGCACCTGCGACGCCCCCGGCGTTTTCGCCCTGCTGCTCATTGGCGTGTTGAGCGTGCACGCGATGCTCGAATATCCGCAGCAGTATGCGTTCTTTCTGCTGCCCGTCATGTTTTTGATCGGTTTCACCGAGCCGCGCACGCTGCTGCGCGTCAAACCCGACATCACGTGGGGATTCCATGTCGGCGTCGTGATTTCGGCGATGGCTGTGCTGGGGTACCTGTATCAGGACTACCAGCGCGTCGAGGTCGCTTACGAAGCCGGCCGCATCGAGGCCTACCGCCAGCATCCGGCGCGGTTCTTCACCTCGTACGGCGACTACGCCGTGACCGAGTCGCTGGTGCTCGACTCCAACCAGCTCGATGCCAAGATCGCCGCGCACCGCCAGGCGCTGACCTTGGGCGCCAGCAATGTGCTGATCGAGCGCTATGTTGTCCTGCTCGCGCTGGCCGGCCGCGACGAGTCCGCACTGCTCAATGTCGCGCGCCTGAAGTCATTGGCCGGCGCTGCCTTTGCAATGGAATATCGCAATCTGCTGCGCCTGTGCCGTGCCCAGGGTGACCGGTTGCAACCGTTTGTCCGTCAATTGGAGCAACGTTACGGCACGCCGCCATCTGCCAAACGAAGTTCGGCCGCACCAGGCTAGTGGCCGCCGCGGCCAGCACCGAGGCGATCACGAACTGGCCGGCTCTCCCGACTCGCCCGCCTCGTCTGCCTCGCTCTCGTCGCCGCGCGCCCAGAAGAAGCGATCCGGAAAGTACCGCCCCATGCCGGGCCGGAACGCATTCAGCATCACCTGCTGCAGATACTCCTGCGCCTCACGCACGGCTGCCGGCGGCTCGAGGCCGCTGGCAAGCAGCGCCGTGATGGCCGCCGCCAGCGTATCGGTCGCGCCGGCTACCGGATAGGGCATGCGCTCCCAGGTGTCTTGCCGGACCAGGCCGGTCTCGCCGTGCAAGGTGTTGATCACCTGTTGAGTGCCGGAATCGGTGACCAGCACATATTCGCAGCCGTGCTCCAGCAATACGCCGATGGCTTCGTCCAGCGGGGCGTTGTCGGCATCCAAGAAGGGTTGTGCGAGCAGCAGGATCGACGCATGGCTGGCGACCAGTACCGTGGTTTGCGGCGCCAGCAGTGTCGCGGTGGCCTCGCGCAGCTCGTCGGCACTCAGCAGATGTTCGCCGGGCAGCGTGAAGTCCGGCGCCAGGATCAGCGGCATGTCGTCGTAGTCGGAGACGACCTCGGCGATTGCGCTGGCATTTTCCGCGCGAATCGTGCCGCCGACCTTGAAGGCCGCGATCGGCATGTCCTCGAGCAGCATGCGGGCCTGGTCGGCAATCAGCTCCGCGTCGACCGCGACCACGTCGTCGCAGGTGCGGGAGTCTTGCAGCGTATAGCCCGTCAGCACCGAGACACCGTACCCGCCCATACTGGCAAAGGTGAGTATGTCGGCCTGCACGCCGGTGGCGCCAGTAGGGTCGGCCGGGCCAAACGTCAATATCAGGGGGGGCGCGTCGTTGGGCATATCTCTATTCTTGAGCCGGAGCGGTCTGTTCAGGCGGCGGGTTCCACGGTACCATCTCGCCTGAGCCGATTGTAACGGAACGGTCATCGCATAAGCGGCGATTTCAAAACGAATCTGCAACGCGCCCTGCCAGCGTTCCGATGAGCGCCACAGCGCGACTTGCTCCGCACGACAACACTGAAGAAACATGGAATACAAAAGCTGGATGTGCCTGATTTGCGGCTGGATTTACGACGAAGCCGCCGGATTGCCGGAAGAAGGCATCGCACCCGGCACGCGCTGGGAAGACGTGCCGATCAACTGGACTTGCCCGGAGTGCGGTGCACGCAAGGAAGACTTCGAGATGGTCGAGATCTAAGCCGCCCTGGGCCGACGCGCGCGGCGCGCTGGCCCGGCAGTCTCGATGGTGAATTCACAGCAAAGCATTTCAGAACAGCCAGATCCATAACCTCCGGGGCGGCGCCGCCTGGCGCCGAAGCAGGGAGAGTCCCTTGGCGATCCGCGCCGACACGCTGACGCCGGAAGCCCCATTGTGGCGCTTGCCGGATGTCGAACAGGCCTTGAATGCCGCCTCCGAAGTCTGGGCGGGCGAGGGGCCGGGCGCCGTGCTGCCGCCGCTGCGACGCGCCAACCGCATCCTTCAGAACACCGGCCATGCCGACTGGCACCAGCAGGGCGAGTCGCTGGTGCGCGCCATTGCCGAGGCAGCTTACGGCCCCACCCCCCTGACCGACCCGCTGCGCAACGCGCTGCGCGAGTTTGAACAAGCTATTTGGCATGCGGGTGTGCCGCCGGGTGCCGCGTCACTTCCGGCCGTGGCCGGGCAATTGGCGGGCTGGCCGATCGCGGCGGCACACTGGTCCGCGCCGGCTGAGCCGCGCGCTGTGCGCAATCGTTTCGAGCGCGCGCTGCTGCCGATGCTGCAAGACGCGAGCGCCGGCGGCGAGGCGCTCGATGCGCTGGCCGGGTGCGCGCGGGACCTTGCCGCGGCCGACACCGCGCTCGATTATTGGGGGCTGGCCGAAACAACCCTGCGCGCCTTGGCCGGTCGCCCGCTCACACTTTCGCTCAAGCGCCTGTGCGCCCAAATGAACCTGAGCCTGGGCCGCCAGCTGCAAGGTGATGCCGGCGGTGGCGAAGTCGATCCGGCCCTCACGCGACAAACCCTGATCGAGCTTGCCATCGCGGACGCCGAGGCCCCCGCACCGGCGAACCAGGCCGTTTTATGCGATTTCGGCATGCTGCAGCCGCTGATGGTTCGCCCGGTGGACGTCCCGACCCCGACCGACGAGACCCCGCTCAGCCGTCAATGGCGCACGGTCGGTCCGTTGGCGGTGCAGCAAGAGGCCGGCGCCGCCTTTCTCGAACAGGCCGATGCCTTGCTGCCCGCCTTGCCGGAGCCAGCCGCCGCCTTTGCCCTCGCGCGCCATGCGCATCGCATCGGCCTGGCTTCCGTGGCCCGGCTCGCGGCGGCGCTCGGCGCCGTCGGCGACAGTGCCGGGCGGCACGGACTGGCGCCCGGCGACGCCTGGCCCAAGCTGGCGGCCAACGCGGCGCAAACCTTGCACGGCATGCTGCATCAATTTGCCGCCGATACCTATCCCGAGCCACGGCCCAAGCAGGTCGACGAACTGGCTGCGGCGCGCGAGGCGATGCTGCGCTGCAAAACCTAGCCGGCCACCCGCAAAACAAGGGCCCGGCGCGGCCATCATGCGCCGCAATCCGTGCTAAAGTCGCCGTAAGGACATCGCGAACGCGCCTCGGCGCAAGGCCAACCCCCTTGCCCTGGCGGGCCGCCGGGCTTTGTTAGAATTGGCGCTATGCCGAACGATCAAATCAATCTCACCAATCAGTTTCTCATTGCCATGCCTGGCATGGCCGATCCCACTTTTTCCGGCACCGTCGTGTACCTGTGCGAGCACAGCGAGCGCGGCGCAATCGGGCTGGTCATCAACCGGCCGACCGACATCGACTTGCAGGCGCTGTTCGACCGGCTCGATCTGAAGCTGGAGATCGAACCGCTGGCCCATCAGCCCGTCTATTTCGGCGGGCCGGTCCAGACCGAGCGCGGTTTCGTGCTGCACGAGGCGAGCGGCGCGCAATACACGTCGTCGCTATCGGTGCCTGGCGGGCTGGAAATGACCACCTCCAAGGATGTGCTGGAGGCGGTCGCCCAGGGCGGCGGACCCAGCCGGTTCCTGCTCACGCTCGGGCACTCCGGTTGGGGGGCCGGCCAACTGGAAGACGAAATCGCGCGCAACGGCTGGCTGACCGTGGCCGCCGACCCGATGATCGTGTTCGACGTGCCGCCGGCGCAGCGTTTCGAGGCGGCGCTCTCGTTGCTCGGCGTGAGTGCCTCGATGCTCTCGGGTGAGGCAGGGCACGCATGAGCGACGCGCAGGCGACGCTGCTCGCTTTCGACTACGGCGAGCGGCGTATTGGTGTGGCGATCGGTAACACCTTGCTGCGCCAGGCACGCCCCCTGACCATCATTGCCAACCTCAATCGCGAAACCCGTTTTGCCGAAGTGGGCGCGCTGATCCGTGCCTGGCAGCCCACGGCGCTGGTGGTCGGGCTGCCCACCCATCCCGACGGCACGCCGCATGCGATGACCCAGCAGGCGCGGCGTTTCGGCAACCAGCTCAACGGACGTTTCAACCTGCCGGTCACCTGGGTCGACGAGCGCTACTCTTCGGTTGCGGCCTCGAGCGCGCTGGGGCCCGGACACAATGGCCCGCTCGACGCGGAAGCCGCGCGCATCATCCTGCAGCAATATTTTGACGAACATGCCCCCCATTAACGCGGAATCCCTTTATCAGACCCTGCTGGCGCAAATTCGCCAGGCCTACGGCGCCGGCCTGCCGGCCCTGGCCGGCATTCACAGCGGCGGCGCCTGGCTGGCCGAGCGGCTCGCCCGCGATCTCGGCGCCCCGGCGTTTGGCGTGGTCAATGTGGCACTGCACCGCGACGACTACGCCAAGAAAGGCTTGCACAGCCAGGCCAGTCCCACGCAACTGCCGTTTGCCGTGGAAGGCGCAAGCATTCTCCTGGTCGACGACGTGCTCTACACCGGACGCACGATCCGCGCGGCCGTCAACGAACTGTACGACTACGGCCGCCCGGGCCGCATCGATCTGGCCGTGCTGGTCGACCGCGGCGGGCGCGAATTGCCGATCGGCGCGCGCTTCGTCGGCCAGGCCATCGAGCTCGACGGCAGCCAGACCCTCGTGCTTGAACAAGACCCGGCCGGCCAATTCTCATTCCGCCTGGAGGCCGGTCATGCTTAAGGGACACCCGCAACTGACCCGCAATGGCGAGTTGAAGCACTTGTTGACGGTCGAAGGGCTGCCGCGCGCGATCGTCACGCACATTCTCGACACCGCCGAGCAGTTCGTCAGCGTGACCGACCGCGAAGTGAAGAAAGTGCCGCTGCTGCGCGGCAAATCGGTCTTCAACCTGTTCTTCGAAAACTCCACCCGCACCCGCACGACCTTCGAGATTGCCGCCAAGCGCCTGTCGGCCGACGTGCTGAACCTGAACATCAACGCGTCGTCGACCAGCAAGGGCGAATCGCTGCTCGACACCATCAACAATCTCTCGGCCATGCACGCCGACATGTTCGTGGTAAGGCACGCGCAGTCCGGCGCGCCGTACCTGATTGCCCAGCACTGCGCGCCGCACGTGCATGTCATCAACGCCGGCGACGGCCGGCATGCGCACCCCACCCAGGGGCTGCTCGACATGTACACGATTCGCCATCACAAGCAGGACTTCACCAAGCTCACGGTGGCAATCGTCGGCGACATCCTGCACTCGCGCGTGGCGCGCTCCGACATCCATGCGCTGACCACGCTCGGCGTGCCCGAGGTGCGCGCGATCGGCCCGCGCACTCTGCTGCCTTCGGGGCTCGAGCAAATGGGCGTGCACGTTTTTCACGACATGAACGAGGGCTTGCGCGGGGTCGACGTGATCATTATGTTGCGCCTGCAAAACGAGCGCATGGGCGGCGCGCTGCTGCCCTCGGCCGGCGAATACTTCAAACGCTATGGCCTGACCGCGGAGCGCCTGGCGCTGGCCCGGCCCGATGCCATCGTGATGCACCCCGGGCCGATGAACCGCGGCGTCGAGATTGACTCCGCGGTGGCCGACGGCCCGCAATCGGTGATCCTCGAACAAGTGACTTTCGGTATCGCGGTGCGGATGGCGGTCATGAGCATCGTCGCTGCCAACAACGACTGAACACCATGAAAATTCATCTCAAGGGCGGACGGCTGATCGATCCCGTCAGCGGCACCGATGCGCCGCAGGATATCTTTATCGCTGCCGGCAAGATCGCCACCATCGGCCGCGCGCCGGCCGATTTTCACGCCAACAAGACCGTCGACGCCAGCGGGCTGGTGATCTGCCCGGGGTTGGTCGACCTGGCGGCGCGCCTGCGCGAGCCGGGCTACGAATACCGCGCCACGCTCGAATCCGAAATGGCCGCGGCAGTGGCCGGCGGCGTGACCAGCCTGGTATGCCTACCCGATACCGACCCCGTGCTCGACGAGCCCGGTTTGGTCGAAATGCTCAAATTTCGGGCCCGGGGCCTGAATCAGGCCCACGTTTACCCACTGGGCGCGCTGACCGTCGGCCTCAAGGGTGAAGTCATCACCGAAATGGGCGAACTGACCGAGGCTGGCTGTGTCGGGTTTTCGCAGGCGGATGTGCCGATCGTCGACACCCAAGTGCTGCAGCGCGCCATGCAATACGCCAAAACCTTTGGCTACACCCTTTGGCTGCGTGCGCAAGATCCATTTCTATCGAAGGGGGGCGTGGCCGCCAGCGGCGCGGTAGCCTCGCGGCTAGGTTTGCCGGGCGTGCCGGTGGCCGCCGAGACGATTGCGCTGCACACCATCATCGAGCTGGTGCGCATCACCGGCGCCCGCGTGCATCTGTGCCGGCTGTCGTCCGCCGACGGCGTTGCCCTGATGCGTGCGGCCAAGGCCGAAGGTTTGCCGATGACGTGCGACGTCGGCGCCAACTACCTGCACCTGACCGATATGGACATCGGCTATTTCGATGCGCAATGCCGCCTCACCCCGCCGCTGCGCGGGCAGCGCGACCGCGACGCGATTCGGACTGGCGTGGCCGACGGCACCATCGACGCCGTTTGTTCGAATCACACGCCGGTCGACGATGACGAAAAGCTGCTGCCGTTCGGCGAAGCATCACCCGGCGCCACCGGCCTCGAACTGTTGCTGTCGCTCACCTTGAAATGGGCCGACGAAATGCGCATACCGCTGGTCAAGGCGCTGGCCAGCATCACCAGCGCGCCGGCCGACGTGCTCGGCAGCGCCGGTGCGAGAGCCGGGCAAATCGCCGAAGGCACCGTGGCCGATCTCTGCGTATTCGACCCGGCAGCGCATTGGCAGGTGCAGCCGGCGATGCTGCGCAGTCAGGGCCATAACACGCCGTTTCTCGGTTACGAATTGCCGGGCCGCGTGCGCGCCACGCTGGTCGGCGGGCAGATCGTATTCGAGCAGCGCGCACCGCGCGAATCCAGCTAGGGCCGCCACCGTGCTACTGATCAAAAAACTGCGACTGGCCGCGCACCTACTGCGCGGGTTGTTGACCTGCGCGTTCATTTTTCCGCGCTTGAGCGTCGAGCAAAAAACCATGCGCGCCCGTGCCTGGTCGACGCGGCTGCTCGAGCTCTGCGGCATGCGGCTCGTCGTGCACCAGCAGGCGCCGCTGGCTGAGGGCGGCGTGATGCTGGTGTGCAATCACATCTCCTGGATCGATATTTTCGCCATCAACGCCTGGCGTCCGGTGCGCTTCGTCGCCAAGGCAGAAATTCGCCAATGGCCACTGGTCGGCTGGCTCAGCGTGCAGATGGGCACCATCTTCCTGCAACGCGAACGCCGCGCCGACGCCAAGCGCATCATGCATCACCTGGCAGAACTGCTCGACGCCGGCGAGGCGCTGACCGTCTTCCCGGAAGGCACCACCAGCGACGGCACGACGCTACTGCCGTTCCATGCCAATCTGCTGCAGGCACCGGCCTCCACCGGCAAGGCGATCCAGCCACTGTGCCTGTACTACGCCGACGCTGCCGACGGTGGCCAATCGATGGCGCCGTCCTATGCCGGCGACACCACGCTGATGCAATCGATCAACGCGATCCTGAACGCTCCCCCGCTCACCGTGCATCTGTCGATCGGCGAGCCGCTGTCGATACCGGAAGGTGCCCACCGGCGCGAGGTTGCCGCGCTGGCCGAAGCGGCGGTCGCGCAGGCGTTGTGCGGTTTCCGGCGGGAAGAGGGGGTAAGCGAGATGGTGGGGGTTGTCGAAACTGCCGAGGTACTGGAGCCGATGATATCCGGCAGTTAGCGCTTGCTTTGGGCTGACGTGGCGAATGGGTCGCGTATCTGCGGACACGCCACCTGATAGACTTTTCGCTGCGCGGGCTCTGTCGCCAGCTTCACCGCCGTCAACTGGCCGCCCCATACGCAACCGGTATCGAGACCCATCACATTGTCGCGCAGCATAAGCCCCAGCGCCGACCAATGACCGAACACCATCGTAACGTCGGCCGTCTTGCGCTCCGGCACATCAAACCACGGCATGAAGCCCGGCGGTGCGCTGCCCGCGCCTTCCTTCACCTTGAAGTCGATCTGCCCATCGACAGTGCAAAAGCGCAGCCGGGTCAATGCATTGATCGTAATGCGCTGGCGATCTGTTCCAGTCAACCCCGCATGCCAGCGGTCGGGCTGATTGCCAAACATTTGCGACAGAAAAGACTTCCACCCCGACCCGCGTAGTGCCTGCTCGACGTCTTGGGCCAGTTCGAGCGTTTGCGCCACGTCCCACTGCGGCAGCACGCCCGCGTGGACCATCAGGAAGCCATCTTCGAAATGCGCCAGCGGCCGGTGGCGAATCCAATCGATCAATTCGTCGTGATCGGGCGCACCGAGAATGTCACCGAGCGTGTCGGATGCATGCAGTTGCCGCACACCGGCGGCCACCGCAAGCAAATGAAGGTCGTGATTACCCAGCACCACCCGGGCGCGATCGCCTAGCGCCATCACCGCACGCAGCGTCGCCAGCGAGGCGGGGCCGCGGTTGATCAGGTCGCCCACAAAATACAGATGTGCCTGCGCCGCGTCGGGCGGCAATTGGCTCAGCAGCTCATGCAGCGAGTCGCAACAGCCTTGCAGGTCGCCGACGGCGTAGCGGGGCATCATCTAAATGGATGATAAGGATAAGGCACTGAATGATTTTGCTGCACGCGGCATCATACCTTCCAACCGCGTTGGCGCAGGTCACGCAGCCAACCGAGGCCGAGGCCGACGAACAAGCCGATCACCAGACCCGCCGCCGCAAATAGCACCGGACGAGGGTAGACGGGCTTGTCCGAGACCGTAATGTCGCCCAGCGGTTTCGAGACGAACGAGAGATTGGGGTTCAACTGCTCTTCCAAAGCGGTTTTGCGCTTGACCAGATCCTGTCGGTCCTGGCTGGCCTTGCTCATCAAGCCAAGCAGCAGAGCGTCGTTGGCGCTGTGCGCTGCCGCAGGTGCCTTGGCGCGCTGCGCAATCGCATCGTTCAGCCTTTTGATCTGAACGTCGTTTTCGGTCAGTTCCTGATCCACACGCGCCAACCTGGCGCGGAATTCACTCAGCAGAGAATCCGCTTCCTCGGCATGGATCGCGATCAACATCTTTTCCGAGGCTTGCAGCAGGGCTTTGGACTGGTCTGGGTTGAAACCGCGAACCGACAGATGCACCAAACTGGTGCCGGCTACCGCCTTCGCCGTCAGCGTCTTTCTCACCACGTACACGAGCGGTGACGTATCGTCGGCTGGATTCTGATTTTGCGATTTGAGCAAAGCGTCCTGAAACGAGCGGGACTCCACGCGCGCCACCGTCTGTGCGACCGGTTCTATCAAGACAGGTTGCGCGCCACCGCCCGCATACTGAATCTGTCCGATCTGCAAGTCGGCGTTGGCCTGCCATTGTTTGTGGCTCATCCATGAGAGGCCGACGCCAAGCAATAGGCCGATCAAGGCGAAGGCAACGATCAAATACAAATGCTTGACGATAAAGGCCACGATATCGCCAAGCGAAATCTCATCGTCATACGTTTCGTTGGGGTCGGTGATGTGGGTCGGCATGGCGGTGGTGCGTGGGTCGGTCAAAAAGGTGCTGGGCATAAATCACGCTTTTGACGCAACGTCCCCGGCAAATGTTCGCCATTGTGCGCCAAAAACTGAATTTGCCGGCTTTTGGTTAATTCTGGTTACGTACTTTGCTTTTTGTTTATAAATTTCAGCGCCGAAACGGTCGCTGAGGGCCGGAAGCGTCACGACCATCTGCTAAAATCCGCCGATCGAATGGCCTTTCAGGGTTGGGTGCAACATGATTTTGGTGACGGGTGGCGCCGGTTTCATTGGCGGCAATTTTGTGCTCGACTGGCTTGCCGAACACGGTGAACCGGTGGTCAATCTGGATAAATTGACCTACGCGGGAAATCTTAACACGCTGGCCGCCTTATACAACGATACGCGGCACCATTTCGTGCGTGGCGATATTGGCGATCGTGCCTTGGTCGCCCGGTTGCTGGCGGAGCATCAACCGAGGGCGGTGGTGAATTTCGCGGCGGAGTCGCATGTGGACCGCTCCATTCACGGGCCGGGTGATTTCATCGAGACCAATGTGGTCGGCACATTCAATCTGCTCGAGGCGGTGCGCGGCTATTGGCATGAGTTGCCGGCGGATCGCAAAGCAGCGTTTCGCTTTCTGCATGTGTCTACCGACGAGGTCTATGGCACGCTCGCCGCAGAAGATCCCCCGTTTGCCGAAACGAATCGCTACGAGCCCAATAGCCCCTATTCGGCCAGCAAGGCGGCGTCCGACCATTTGGTGCGCGCCTGGCGTCACACCTACGGCCTGCCGGTGTTGACCACCAACTGCAGCAACAACTACGGGCCGTACCACTTTCCGGAAAAGCTCATTCCGCTGGTCATTTTGAATGCGCTGACCGGTAAACCGCTGCCGGTGTATGGCGACGGACAGCAGATTCGCGACTGGCTATACGTCAAAGACCACTGCAGCGCGATCCGCCGCGTGCTGGAGGCGGGCAGAGTCGGGCAAACGTATAACGTGGGCGGCTGGAATGAAAAGGCAAATCTCGACGTCGTGCAGACCATTTGTGCCCTGCTCGATGAACTCAAACCACGCGACGACGGCAAACCGTACCGGACGCAAATCACATTTGTGACAGACCGGCCGGGGCATGACCGCCGCTATGCTATCGATGCCCGCAAGCTTGAGCACGAACTTGGCTGGAAGCCGGCCGAAACGTTCGAGAGCGGTATTCGCAAGACCGTGCAGTGGTATCTCGATAATCAACCTTGGGTAGAGAATGTCGTCAACGGCGCGTATCGCGAATGGACGGACAAACAATATCCCCTTCAACATGCCTAAGATCCTTATTACCGGTAAGCAGGGCCAGGTTGGTTTCGAGTTGCGGCGAAGCCTTGCGGTGCTGGGTGACGTGGTGGCGGTGGACCGCACGCAATGCGATCTTTCAAAGCCGGAGATGATCCGCGCGGTGGTGCGGCAGGTGCGGCCAGACATTATCGTCAACCCCGCTGCATATACTGCCGTTGACAAGGCCGAGTCGGAGCGCGAGCTGGCGCATGCGGTCAATGCGGTGGCGCCTGAAGTTCTGGCTCAGGAAGCGGCCGAGCTCAACGCGTTGCTGGTTCATTACTCCACCGACTATGTTTTCGACGGCCGTAAGAGTACACCCTACGTCGAGGACGATGCCGCCAACCCGCAATCGGTTTACGGCCAAACAAAATGGGCGGGCGAGGAAGCCATTCGACGTCATCACAAACGCCATTTGATATTCCGCACGAGCTGGGTATTCGGCGCACACGGCAATAACTTTCTGAAAACCATATTGCGGCTCGCCAGGGAGCGCGATCAACTCAAGATCGTCGCGGACCAGCATGGCGCACCAACCCCGGCGAGTTTGATTGCCGATGTAACTGCGCAAATCATCAGCCAATATTTGCGGGGGCAAGCGTCGGCGGAGTTCGTCTATGGCACGTATCACTTGAGCGCATCGGGTGACACAACCTGGCATGGCTATGCGCAAGCCGTCTTGCAGCAAGCGATGTCCAGAAATATTGCGTTGAAGGTAAAACCGGACGCCATCGAGCCGATTCCCACCAGCGCGTATCCGCTGCCCGCGCCGCGCCCGGAGAACTCTCGTTTGAATACCGACAAGTTACGAGAATCGTTCGGCCTGCAGTTGCCTCCATGGCACCAGGGGGTTGAGCATGTGATGACGCTTTTGGCCCATTAACAACGAATCACCCAACGATACAAGAGCACATTGCTTATGAGTAATCGCAAGGGCATCATTCTTGCAGGCGGGTCTGGCACACGCCTGTACCCGGCGACGCTGGCAGTTTCCAAGCAACTGCTGCCGGTGTACGACAAGCCGATGATCTATTACCCGCTCACCACGCTGATGCTGGCGGGTATCCGCGACATTCTGGTGATTTCAACGCCGCAGGATACGCCGCGCTTCGAACAGTTGCTGGGCGATGGCAGCCAATGGGGTATCAACCTCCAATATGCGGTGCAGCCTTCGCCTGACGGGTTGGCGCAGGCGTTCATCATTGGTGCCGACTTTATCGGCCATGACCCATGCGCCCTGGTGTTGGGTGACAATATATTTTATGGGCACGATTTCGTTGCACTGCTTGCCCGCGCCAATGCGAAAGAGGCCGGAGCCACCGTTTTCGCCTATGCGGTGCAAGACCCTGAGCGCTACGGCGTGGTGGCGTTCGATGCCGCCGGGCGCGCGACCAGCCTTGAAGAAAAGCCGCTGCAGCCAAAATCGCGCTACGCCGTAACCGGGCTGTATTTCTATGACAACGGCGTGATCGACATCGCCAAATCCATCAAACCCTCGGCCCGTGGCGAGCTCGAGATCACCGATGTCAACCGCGTGTATCTCGAGCAGCAACAACTGGACGTGCAGATGATGGGCCGCGGTTATGCGTGGCTCGATACTGGCACGCATGAATCGATGCTGGAGGCTGGTCAGTTCATTCATACAATCGAGCAGAGGCAAGGACTGAAAGTGGCCTGCCCTGAAGAAATTGCCTACAGGCGTGGTTATATCGACGCGGAAATGCTAAAGCGCTTGGCCGCACCGCTTACCAAAACCAGCTACGGCAGGTATTTGCTTCGGTTGATTGAAGAGCAGTTGTTTTGAAGGGGATGACTCGATGAAGGTGACGCCCACTAAAATTCCCGACGTGCTGCTAATCGAGCCGCAAGTGTTTAGCGACGATCGTGGCTTCTTCTTTGAGAGCTTCAATCAGCGAAAGTTTGAGGAAGCGATTGGACGCTCCGTGAACTTCGTACAGGATAATCACTCGCGTTCAAGCCGAGGGGTGCTCCGTGGCTTGCACTACCAAATCAAGCAACCGCAGGGGAAATTGGTCCGCGTGATCGCGGGAGAAGTGTTCGATGTTGCGGTCGATCTAAGAAAAAAATCACCGACATTTGGGCAATGGATTGGCGAATATCTTTCCGCCGAAAACAAGAGGCAACTGTGGATTCCGGAGGGATTCGCACATGGATTTCTTGTTGTATCGGAGAGCGCAGAATTTCTCTACAAAGCTACAGATTATTGGGCGCCGGAGCATGAAAGATGTATTCGATGGGATGATAAGGAATTAAGGATTTTATGGCCGAACTTAATATTAAAAAAATTTGTTTCATGTAAAGATAATCTCGGAAAAAAATTTGAGAGCGCAGAATTTTTTTCTTAAAAACTTATAATAAATAAGATTGTAATAAATGGAATATGTCTTGTGATTTAAATAATATGGAATTGCTTCTATTTTCTGGAGTGAGAGTATTGCCAATAAAATTTCTTTAATAAAGTAAATTTTATTGGGCATATTCTTCTTGTTTATCATATAAATAAATCATGAAAGTTGTAATCTTGGCAGGTGGTTTGGGTACTCGTATTCGCGAGGAAACTAGCGTTCGTCCAAAGCCAATGGTTGAGGTTGGTGGCAAACCGATTCTTTGGCACATTATGAAAATCTATTCCCATTATGGAATCAATGATTTTGTAATCTGCTGTGGCTACAAAGGCTATGTAATCAAAGAATATTTCGCGAACTATTTCTTACATATGTCTGACGTCACTTTTGACATGACAAATAACGCTATGGAGGTACATCAGCAAAACGCCGAACCTTGGCGAGTTACATTGGTAGACACCGGCGAGCACACGATGACGGGGGGGCGTCTTCGACGCGTCAAAGAGTACCTTACGAATGAAGAGGCGTTTTGCTTTACCTATGGCGACGGTGTGGGCAATATACCTATAGATAGGCTTATCGCATTTCATCGTGAGCACGGCCTGCTAGCGACGTTGACCGCTACCCGTCCCCCGGGAAGGTTTGGAGCTCTGGATCTTCGCGGCCATATAGTCAATTCGTTTCAGGAAAAGCCGCAAGGCGATGGCGGCATGATAAACGGCGGATTTTTTGTTCTTTCACCCAAGGTCATAGATCTGATCGACGGAGACGACTGTATTTGGGAACGAAATCCACTTGAAACTTTGGCGGCTAAGGGGCAATTGGCGGCTTTTGAGCACGCGGACTTTTGGCAGCCTATGGATACACTGCGTGATCAAATGCATTTGGACGAATTGTGGCGAACTGGAACGGCTCCCTGGAAGGTTTGGAAATGAACGAATCTTTTTGGCGGGGTAAGCGCGTCTTTCTCACTGGTCATACCGGCTTTAAGGGGGGCTGGCTTTCAATTTGGCTCCAACACTTAGGAGCGGAGTTGACGGGCTATGCCTTGACGCCGTCTACCGACCCAAGCCTATTCGAAATTGCTCATGTGGGCGCACATATGACTTCGATTATTGGCGATGTGCGAGATTTGGATGCTCTTAAACTTGCTGTGAAGGATGCCCAACCTGAGATTGTCATTCATATGGCTGCACAGCCACTGGTGCGATATTCCTACGCGAACCCAGTGGAAACCTATAGCACCAATGTCATGGGGACAGTGCACCTCCTGGAGGCCGTACGTTGCACGCAAGGCGTGAGAGCGGTGCTCAATGTCACCAGCGACAAATGCTACGAAAATCGTGAATGGGTGTGGGGTTATAGAGAAAACGAACCCATGGGGGGGTATGACCCCTATAGCAACAGCAAAGGGTGCGCAGAACTCGTGACGGAAGCCTATCGCCACTCATATTTTAACCCGGGTGATTATGCTGCACATGGAATTTCGCTGGCTAGTGCCCGTGCTGGTAACGTTATTGGTGGCGGGGATTGGGCGTTCGATAGACTGATTCCCGATATTATGCGAGGCATTCAGTCCGGAACAGAGGTAATAATTCGCAGCCCTCATGCTATCCGGCCGTGGCAGCATGTGTTGGAACCTCTTTCTGGCTATATGACCTTGGTGGAGCATCTATATGATCGAGGCACTCAATTCTCGGGCCCCTGGAATTTTGGACCCAATGAGAATGATAGTAAGCCGGTTAGCTGGATTGTCGAACAACTGACGGCGCTTTGGGGTGGAGAAGCGCGCTATCGAATCGACTTGGCGGCGGCGAATTTGCATGAAGCACATTACTTAAAATTGGATTGCTCCAAGGCGCGCATGCAGCTTGGTTGGCAGCCTCGTTGGTCTTTGGGCGAGGCGCTTCAGCGAATTGTCGAATGGCATCGGGCTTTCTTACGAGGCGACGACATGCGGCAGTGCACACTGCACCAAATACAACACTATATGGAAGTTGACTGAGAGATTCAGTCGGCCTGCATTTGATCTATCAAGGAAATTATCGTGGAAAAGACCCCAGAACATCTCCGTCAGCAAATTGCCCAACTTGTTGAAGAATATGTCTCAGCAGCTTTACCAGTGGCGGAGTTTGTGCCCGGCACAACGGTTGTGCCGCCATCTGGCAAAGTCATTGATGCCGCCGAATTGAAAAACATGGTCGAGGCATCTTTGGACGGTTGGTTGACGACAGGGCGTTTTAATGAGTTGTTTGAGCAGGGGCTCGCTAAGTTCCTCGGTGTCAAGCACCTGATAACAGTTAACTCAGGTTCTTCCGCAAATTTGGTGGCATTTTCGACGCTAACCTCGCCCAAGCTAGGGGATAGAGCGATACGACCTGGCGATGAAGTCATTGGTGTGGCGGCGGGGTTCCCGACTACTGTAAATCCGATTCTCCAATTCGGCGCAGTTCCTGTGTTTGTCGATGTCCATATTCCTACGTATAACATTGATCCTGCGAAGATTGAGGCCGCCATCAGTCCAAGAACCAAGGCCATCATGCTGGCTCACACGCTAGGAAATCCATATGATCTGAAAAAAGTGCGCGAAATCTGTGATAAGCACAATTTATGGCTTATTGAAGACTGCTGTGATGCGCTCGGCTCGACCTTTAACGGGCGGTTAGTTGGAACCTTTGGCGACATAGGGACATTGAGCTTTTATCCTGCTCACCATATCACAATGGGCGAAGGAGGCGCTGTCTTTACAAATAACTACGAATTGCGACAAATTGCCGAGTCATTCCGGGATTGGGGCCGAGATTGTTATTGTGCTCCAGGAAAAGACAATACTTGTGGGAAGAGATTCTGCTGGAAGCTAGGTAACTTGCCTGAGGGGTACGATCACAAATATACCTATTCCCATTTGGGCTATAACCTGAAAATTACCGATATGCAGGCAGCCTGCGCACTTGCACAGTTGGATAAGCTGGAAGGTTTTATTCAAACCAGAAAAGATAACTTCAATTTTCTGAAAAATCGTCTGAAAAGTTGCGAGGAGTTTTTGATTCTCCCGGAAGCCACTCCGAACTCAGATCCATCTTGGTTCGGTTTTCCAATCACCATAAGGGAGGATGTGGACTTCAATAGAGTGGATTTGTTGCAATATCTTGACCAAAACAAGATTGGCACGCGGTTGTTGTTTGCAGGTAATCTGGTCAGGCAACCTTACATGATCGGTAGAGAGTATCGTGTTAGCGGTGATCTTAAAAACAGCGATCGCATTATGATGGATACGTTCTGGCTCGGTATCTATCCGGGGTTATCTCGAGAAATGCTGGAATATACAGCGTCCAAGCTCGAGACATTTTTAGGGATTAATTTCTAAGGCTTCAGAATGACCGAATTTCGTAATCTGTCATTACCAGGTTGTTTGGAAATCAGACCAAATGTCTTTGACGATGAACGAGGGTGTTTCGTTAAAACTTTTCATCGAGATGTATTTGAATCGGAAGGGTTAAATACGACTTGGAATGAAGAATATTATTCGAAGTCTTATCGCGACGTAATTCGTGGACTGCACTTTCAAGTACCGCCGCACGATCACGTGAAGATGGTTTATTGCCTACAGGGCCGCGTGCTCGATGTAATTGTTGATTTACGTCAAGGGTCCCCCTCCTGCGGTCGATTTGAGACGATAGAGTTGAGTTCAGAGTCAGGGAATATCGTGTACATCCCTTCGGGGATAGCGCACGGCTTTTGCGTGTTGACCGAGCATGCGACGATGCAATACAAGGTATCCACAGTTTACTCAGCCGAACATGATTGTGGTATTCGTTGGGATTCCATTGGTTTTCGATGGCCAATCGTGACTCCTATTATCTCGGCACGTGATAAGGGATTTCCAGGGTTAGATGCATTCAAATCCCCATTTAGGTTTGGACATGACTAAGAAGACAGCGCTGATCACCGGCGCGACAGGATTTATCGGCGGCGCGATTGCCAGGCGATTAAGTGAGCTTGGGTGGGGGGTTCATACGCTTGTTAGGCAGAGTTCAAACCTTGACCAAGTGCTTGGGGCGGATACTTGGACTGGAGCGCACGTTCACGATGGCACTACCGAGAGCATGCTCAGTATATTGAATGAAGTAAGGCCTGACATCATCTTTCATTTGGCATCATTGTTCATTTCGGAGCACAGTGCAGGTGACGTTAGCAAATTGATAGAGTCCAATCTGCTTTTTGCGACACAGTTGGCAGAGGCCGCCACGCCGGCTGGCGTGAAAGGCTTCATTAATACGGGCACCGCATGGCAGTATTACCAGGGCAGCACCTACTGTCCGGTCAATTTGTATGCTGCGACCAAACAGGCATTTGAGGATATTTTGAGCTGGTATCACGACGCCAGAGGGTTGTCGTGCGTGACTTTAAAGTTATTTGACACATACGGTCCTGGCGATCGGCGACGGAAGTTAATAAATATTCTTGTCGATGCATCAAAGAATGGCACTGTGCTAAATATGTCTCCTGGCGAGCAGATTCTAGATTTGTGCCACATTGATGACGTTGTCTCCGCATACGTTAGAGCGGCGGATATGCTACTAGAGCAGTCGGAGCCGATGTTTCAGGATTACATGATTTCTGGAGAGCGATTGCGCTTGCGTGACCTTGTCGCTCTGGTAGAACGAGTGGCTGGTCGCGCACTTCTCGTGGATTTCGGGGGACGACCTTATCGAGCTCGCGAAGTCATGCAGCCCTGGAACGATTCCACAAAGTCACTCCCGTCTTGGCGACCTTCAATCGGCTTGGAGCAAGGGGTAAGGCAGCTCCTCAGCATATAGGGTTTCGTATGTCTCTATTAGGCACATCTGACGAGGGACAGGGGCAAAAAGCCAAGGCAGATCTTTTATGGGGATTTATTGCGCAATCCCTGCAATATGGCGCTGGGTTGCTGCTGTTGCCGGTTCTTGTCACGCGACTCACTTCCGAGGAAGTGGGATTTTGGTTTGTCCTACTGGCTGTTCAATCGCTGGTGGGACTCCTTGACTTCGGTTTTTCTCCGACTTTTGCGCGAAATTTCACTTTCGTTTTTTCTGGAGCACGAGAGCTACGTCGAGAGGGGGTATCCGAGAAATCGGGGCAAATCAATATTAAGCTTTTGGCAAGTCTCGTGGGATCTGCCAAAGCGGTCTACTTGCTGTTGGCGCTTGCTGCGATGTTGCTCCTCTTGGTTGGAGGGACGAGTTATGTGCATCTTCTAATAGAGAAATCCCCGTCGCTACGAAATCCGATGGCCACATGGGTAGTATTTTGTCTGACAGCGGTTTTGAATATTGCTTTGTCTTGGCAAAATGCGTTGCTTCTAGGAGGGCATCGTGTGCGGGGCAACTATCAAATTGGGATAGTCAATCGCGTCAGCATGTTGATCGCCAGTTGGATCGGTTTGCTTTTGTTTCATCAGTTGTTTGTCGTGGCAGTGGCATATGCGATCGGAGTGGTGCTCTCTCGTGCGTTGGGCTGGTACCTCTGTCGAGACTTGCTTCGGGCGTTACCTAAAGTCAAAAATAAACTTGATTGGGAAGTTATCCAAGCTATTTGGTATAGCTCAAGTCGAATGGGGTTGGTTACCTTTGGGGCTTTCCTCATCAACCGCTACAGTGTGTTTGTTGTTTCGTACTTTTATGGCTTGTCGCAATCCGCAAGTTATTCCATAGCGCTTCAGATGCTTTCGGTAGCCGCAGGTATGGCGCAAGTGGCTTTCGTTACTTATTTACCTCGGCTTGCTGCCTGCAGGATAAGTGAAGATCATGATCTTTTAAAAAATTACTTTATTCGTTCTAATTTGTATGCTTGGGCCATATTTTTCTGTATTGCCTTCGGCATCATTTTTCTCAGTGATTGGTTGCTGCTCGTTATCCATAGCAAAACAACAATGCCGGCACGCCCTTTATTGATTTTAATGGCTGTAGTGGCGTTTCTTGAGTGCAATCACTCCAATGCTGCCCTGGTAATTACCACAGAGAATAAAGTTCCGTTTGTGGCAGCGGCGCTATATTCAGGTCTGGCAATATTTGTTCTTGCCTCGCTTGCTGGTTGGGAGCAACTTGGTGTTTGGAGCGTTGTGGCTGCGCAAGGACTGGTTCAAGTCGCCTACAATAATTGGCAGTGGCCCTTGAGGGTCCATCGGGAATTGAAGATTCACTGGAGAGATTATCGGCATGCTCTCTACAGGGCTGGACCACAGAATTAAAAGCCATGAATTTTTTTACTTATGTAGATTGCTTTAGCGCTCACAATCACATTCAATCTCTATGTGTTTATGACGGTGGAGGGTATGCTTCGCCGGACGTATCGATCGTTATTCCGACATTTCGACGCCCGGCGCTGCTGGAGCATGCATTGCTCTCTGCGCTAAATCAAGAGTGTGCGGAAAACTATGAAGTTATCGTTGTCGACAATGATGGTGAGGCTCAAGATAAAGAAACATGGGATATTATTCAAAAGCATAAACATCCAAGATTGCGCTACTTTCGAAACTCAGAAAATTTAGGGATGTTCGGTAACTGGAATCGAGGGTTATTATTAGCGCGAGGACATTGGGTCACCATCCTTCATGATGACGATGTATTGGCACCTGACTTCTTGAGGACAATGAGGAGGCATTATTTGGCTGGTGATGCTTCAAGGCGATTGTTGTCATGTGAAATTTCCATTCTGGATGAGCGCTCTTCGCTTCCACAAACGATGTCTTTTCTCGGTCTCTTGCGAACTAAATTAACGCGATATGCGGAGGGAAAACTAAAAGAGCGAGTGTTAGACGATTATTTTTATGGTTATCCGCATAGCGGTACCTTGGGAATTGTTTTTCATCGCGAATCTGCAATCTCTTTGGGCGGGTTCAATCACCGAGATTATCCTTCAGCAGATTATTTTTTTTTTACGAAATATGTTGAGAGGTACGGTTCAGCTCATTTAGTTTCATGTCTCGGAACGTATAGAATCGCCAAGAATGAAAGCTTGCGAGACGAGGTGATGGTCGCGTGGATTAAGCAAGGATATGAATTCCGTTGCGTCATGAGTGAGAGACACTATCCACGCTCTCGATGGCGACGTTTCTTGTGTAAGGTTATTACCATTTCTCAGGCGTATCAAGTGAGAAAAGCCTGGGGAGGGAGGTATGATGTGCCTCTATTGCTGCGAAGTATCAACAGTTCACTAGGTATGGTTAATCCAATTATCGCAGCGTTCTATGGGATTTTATCGCGAATTCGGATGGCCTTCTTTTATATTCGGCAAAATTAAAGCGTCGACATTTTTACGTAGCGTCTTGCCGCTATCAGCCGAGACAACTGCGGTCAGCATCGCCAGCCGTTAGGCGCATTTCTTGAAACGAGGTTTCGCTGTGAAAATTATGTGAACAACGAGGCTGCCACAAATTGACAATCGTTTGGCGTTTCAAGTGGCGGCTTCGTCCGCGGAAGCGGACGCTTGCTATGCAGTATAGTCTTCTTCATATTCCCGGAATCGCTCCACGACAAGGCACGCATTGCTGGACGGTAAGGGTATTTAATCAAGGCATCTGTTCGTTTTATTTACGCGCCAAACCAAGCCATTTTTCAGTAACTCGAATTAGTTAAGATGTTCCTGCCACTTATGCATAACGTAGCACACTACTGGAGTTTGTGCCCGTCGATATGTCATCTACTCAAATGTGGAGGAGTATCACATGACGCTTGATTTGGCGGAGCGGGGAGAATATCGTGCGGCTCGAGCATGTGTCATGTTGTTTGTATTGTCAACGTTCATCAGCTATGCGTATGTTTTTGGAACGGGAACCTATAATGGAGATTTTTACGGTGCTCCGGAAAAATTGGGGTTTTTCGGGCAGACCGGTGTGCTGATAGCTGCTCTGATTCCATATGTCTTTGGATGGTATTTGTATAGATACTTTAAGAGTAAAAATCAGCGTCGAACGGTCAGAGTTCCGTATCAAAGCGTGGCGTGTGTTTTTTTTATTGTTGTTATTTGGTTCATTGCAATTGCAATGAAATATGATGTCGGCGTGATTGGGAGAGATGCTTACGTCGCGCCACCGTTCATTAAATTTATAATTCAGATTTCTAATCGGATAAATCCTTTTTATATTGGCGTTTTTTTTATTCTAACGAACAGAGAATCGCGAAAGACATTGTGGCTCGGTATTGTGTTGCTTTTAGCGCTAGGTATGCTTCGCGCCAGCCTTGGCGTTTTTCTGTATGTTGCGCTAGCGTTGTTGATCAGAAATTATCGAGAAATTGCGAGCTGTGTGCGTCGTAATAAAATGAAGGTTTTAATTGCTTCCTTGCTGTTTCCTTTGATTGTAAGTCAACTATATTCGGTCCGAGGGACGTTGCGAGGCGATCGTCCGGCGGGAAGCAGTCCGCCAATCTCCGAGGTCGTTGTGGGTAAGCTTGCTGGTCGACTATCCAGTTTCTCCGACAGCGCGCTGATTTTCCAGAAGAGCGGGTACTTCGAGTCGGCCGTAAATCGTCTTGACGATCTTTACTTTTTTAAGCAAGCGTTCGGGGGGATCTTCGGTGCCGAGTTCATTCCTGAAGTAACTCCTGAGAGGATGTTGGTGAACGTCTCCGGAGGCGACTACGTGAATGTTTCGTTCATGACAGGCTTGCCGGGAAATCTTTATTTGGCTTGGCTTCTTTCGCCAGCCGTCTTTATTTTAAATCTGTCGCTAGTTTTGTTGATGTGTCTGGCTATCTTTATTCTGGCCAGGAAACTGAGAACACCTCTGGCTAATGAGTTTGCTCTTGTGCTGGTGCTCTATCCATTAACAAGTGGAGTTGGTAATGAATTTTCTTCTGTGATTATTTCTCTTTTAAGTTTTTTATTAATTTTTTTATTACTCACAATATTTAATAAAAAAAATAGAAAGGTTGCTTCAAATTTTAGTTAAATTAAGGCGCCGACTTTAGATCTTGTGTTAATCAAGCTTATATCTATGCGTTTCTTGTTTGTTCTGACAGAACTTCCTTATCCATCACATCGAAATGGTGTGACGCTAATTAATTACGAAATTATTTCCCGAGCGCCAGCGGATGCCAAAATTGATTTGCTGATCGCGGATACTGAGAACGAAGTCGCAGAGAAAGCCTTGCGCGCCATCGCCCCTCAATTGGGAGAGATAACGTATGTTGGACTGTGCGGCGATCGGCGATATCGGATTGGGAATTTGATTAGTGGCGCAATCAGTGGTCGCTGCATTTTTGAATCGGCGATTGCAGTACATTACCTGCGGAGGCATGTCCATAAGTTTGACGCGATTTATGTTGCGCCGCTGATGACTTATATAGATGTAGGTCGATTTGAAAATGCTTTCTTAAATGCGGTTGACTCTTTCTCGAGATTAAACGCAAATTCGTATAAGAGCACTGGGCGTAAAATTGATCTAATAAAAAGTCAGCTCTATCGTTGCTATGAAAAGAAGGTGCTTGCGCGTGTCGCTCTTACAAGTTTCGTGAGCCGTGCGGATATGGAGTACGTTCGCGCACAGAGGCGGGAATTACCTCTTGTGTGCACCCCGAATGGTGTGGATGCGGACTACTTTAGACCAAGAGCACAAAAACCGGAGCCATTTAGTCTTATCTTTACTGGTAATTTTTCTTATGGCCCTAATAAGGAAGCTGCACTGTATTTCGTCAGAAATGTTCTCCCCCTCCTAATAGCTCGCCATCCAAAAACTCACCTCTACCTTGTAGGTCGAAATCCACCGTCGGAGCTTGTTGGTTCGTCTGGTGTGACGGTAACCGGATTCGTTGAGGATATCCGCGAGTTCTATGTGCGGTGTTCAGTTTTTGTCTGTCCGTTACTCGGCGGCGCTGGGATCAAGAATAAGGTGCTTGAGGCGATGGCTTGTGGTGTTCCCGTCGTTACAACTCGCCTCGGCGCTGACGGGATTGACGGAATCAACGCCGGGGAACATTACATGTCCGCTGAGACGCCTGCTGAGTTCTTTCGATGCCTAAATGAAATCTGGGAGAATCCAGAAAAGGCTGAGCGCATGGTGGAAGCTGCCAGGGGCGTAATTGTGAATCGAATGAAATGGTCTCAAATTGTGGCTAATTATTATCAACATCTCGCGACTGTTAGTAAATATGCAGTACAAGTAAGGCGGTAACTGTGAAAGGTATTTATACGATAATTGTGCCGTCACTGGATCGCACCGGTCCGGTAAATGTTGCCTGTGACTTAGGTCGTGAGGCGGCGAATCGAGGATGGCGTGTACGTCTTCTGAGCCTGTCGAAAGGCTCGGCGCGCGACGATACGGGCTTTGCTGAGGAGGTGCGCCCTTTTCGTTTAAGCGATCTGTGGACGCTCCGCGGAGTTGTCCACACGCATTGTTTACGGCCGGATCTGTTAGGTGGAATCCTCGCACTAAACCGAAACTGTACTCTGGTGACCACGGTTCATAATTTTTTTCTCTTAGATGTTGGTTTTGGGTATCCGCGCCCCTTGGTCTGGCTTGCCTGGCATCTCTGGAGGCGAACCCTACCAAAATATGATCATGTTGTTTGCATTTCAAATGCTATGCGCAGGTACTACCGACGTATTCTACCTTCTCAATCTTTCGCCCTCGCTTATAATTTTCGAGCAGAGCTGCCAATGGTAGATGATATGCCTGGAATGGTAAGCGAGTGGATAGATAGTCAGCGTACGCAACATCGTCACTTGCTTGTGTACGTTGGTGGGTTATCGCGCCGCAAAAATTTGGCAGCTGCCATTAATTTTTTGCGGCGACGACCGGACTGTGCTCTATTGATATGTGGTGACGGGCCACAACGATCGCTGCTCGAGCGCCAGGTGTGCGCGATTGACCTTGGCGAGCGTATCTTTTTTACTGGTCAAATCCGGAATCCCCGCCAGGCGATCTTGAACGGAGACATGCTTGTGTTGCCCTCTTTTGCTGAGGGCTTCCCGTTGGTTGTACTTGAAGCCGCATCTTTGGGGGTACCGTCTCTCTTATCCAATATAGCGGTTCACCGCGAGTTGTGCAAACTAGGTTTCGGCGTTACGTTTGACCACCGCCTTGGATCAGATTTTCCAGCGAAGGTAGATAAAATCCTTCGTGAGTTTCCTGTGCCGGACCAGACTTTGCAGGAGCTTTGGCAGCGAGAATACTCCCTTAGCGCTGGATTCTCCCGCTACGAAACTTTATTTATGTCGTCTTCGCCTGTTTCTCCGCAATGATCGCCCAAGAGTCCATATGTTTCTCAATCGTCAGCCATGGGCAGGGAGAACTTGTTGCCGCACTGCTTGCTGACCTTCTGCGTCTCAACGTTATTAATCCGAGCCACGATGAAATCGTTTTGACGTTTAATATTCCTGAGGATGAAAGCTTTCTGAATGCTTTTTCATCACTCCCTATTCGTGTGCTGCGTAATCATCAACCCAAGGGGTTTGGTGCTAATCATAACGCCGCATTCAAAATCTCCTGCGCGAGGATTTTCGCGATCGTCAATCCGGATGTACGCTTGGTTGATTTTGAAACAGCTCCAATGCTAGGCATCCTCGCCAACCGAAAGGTGGGCCTTTGGGCTCCGCGTGTGATATCTAGTGATGGAAAATTGGAGGACAGTGTACGGCGCTTCCCAACTCTTTTAAGATTCTTGCGCCGTGTTCTGCTACGTCAGCGTAACGCGGACTACTTTGCTCAATCCCACCCGCTCGTTGTCGATTGGGTTGCTGGCATGTTTATGGCCTTGCGCCGGGATACCTATTCCGCGATTGGCGGGTTTGACGAACGGTACTTTATGTATTTGGAGGATGCAGACCTCTGTAAGAGATTGGGCAAAAATAATCTGCAAGTTGTTTTTGATCCACGCATATATGTGGTCCACGATGCTCAGCGTGCAAGCCGTCGAAATTGGCAGCACATGCGATGGCATTGTAGAAGTGCAATCCGCTTTTTATTTGAGATATGAATAATTTCTGAAAATTAACAAGAGTGGAACTCACTACATGCTAAGAATTCTTGTCGTTGGAGGCGCCGGGTATATTGGATCACACATGGTCAAAATGCTAGGGCGGTTTGGGTGCAATGTGACCACGTTAGACAATCTGTCCTCCGGTTACCGTGATGCTGTATTGTTCGGCGAGTTCGTTCAAGGGGATATGGGTGACGAAGCGTTACTGAATCAGATTTTGACGCGAGGTTTCGACGCCGTCATGCATTTCGCATCTTGTATTCAGGTTGGTGAGTCGATGCGGAACCCAGAGAAGTACTATCAGAACAATGTGGTCAATACTCTCAATCTGCTTAATGCTATGCGAGATAAGGGGGTGATGCGCTTAATTTTTTCGTCTACTGCAGCAACGTTCGGTGAGCCGCAATATACTCCGATTGATGAGCGCCACCCTCAGCAGCCCATAAATCCCTATGGCCGCACCAAGTTGATGGTTGAACAAGCTCTGGCCGATTATGACAACGCGTATGGCCTAAGGTACGTGGCTCTGCGTTACTTCAACGCAGCCGGTGCTGATTCGGAGGGGCAGCTTGGCGAGCGGCACGACCCGGAGACTCATCTCGTTCCCTTGGTGTTACAAGCGGCCTCGGGGCGCCGGCCGCACGTAAGTATTTACGGACGGGACTATGACACACCAGATGGCACCTGCATTCGCGACTATGTCCATGTTGAGGATTTGTGCTTTGCTCATTGGTTGGCGCTTCAATCGTTGATGGACGGAGCGACGAGTCAAGTCTATAACCTAGGGCATGGTAGCGGGTTTTCGGTGCGAGAGGTGATTGACACGGCGATGCGTGTTACAGGCCGCGAGATTGTGGTGCTGAACGAGTCTCGACGTGCTGGCGATCCTGCACGCTTGGTTGCCAATCCAGCATTAGCGAACGCATCGCTGGGCTGGAGACCTCAGTATTCAGATCTTGTGACGATCATTAAGCATGCTTGGAGTTGGGAAAATAAACGTGTTTGAATCGATTTTTAGCTTGACCGTGCGAAAACGCCCTTGGATTGATTCGCCCTGAAAACTAGCTGAAGTCATGGAGCGGACGTGCGGCGATGAGTCAACCCTCGCTGGGAGGCATCAAGCGGTGAATGACCACTAACTGCAAGCGCTTAGTGATGCCGCGCATAATTCGATTTAAGGTGGTCGTGGCGAGGCTAGTCAGGCTCGTAATCTGTCGTCGCACCCAATCGAAAGCTAGTTTGATGACGGTAAACACCAACCTAACGCGCAATAAGCAGTGCAATCCCGCTGGGCGAGCATGAGAGTTGGTGATGGGGCGCTGCCATGAGCTAACGTGGCTTATGGGACTCTGTATTGGTAGGATATTATGAAGAAAGTTATCCCGGTTGTTCTTGGGGGCGGCATTGGTACGCGGCTCTGGCCTCTTTCGCGAGCAGGTCTTCCTAAACAGTTTCTTGTATTCTCGGGTACAAACAGCCTTTTCCAACAGGCAATCCAGCGTGTAAACGTTATAAATGCGGAAGATATAACAGTTGGTCAAACCATTGTTGTTGCTAACGAAGAGCATCGATTTTTGGTGCTTGAACAATTGCGCGAGCTCAGTTCCGTATCGGCAAATATTTTGCTTGAACCTGTGGGAAGAAACACGGCGCCGGCACTTACGTTGGCGGCGTTACAGGCCTCAAGCGAGGGTGATGATCCAATTCTCGTCGTAACGCCCGCTGACCAGTATGTGGCTGATCCTGCAGCATTCTCAGCAGCGCTCCAACGAGCCGTCCGTGTTGCCGCCTCGGGCGCTATCGCGACGCTGGGCGTCGATCCTGATCGTCCAGAAACGGGGTACGGCTATATTCGCTGCATCGGAGAACCGGGCAAAAGCGGCGAATACGCTGTCGCGGAGTTTGTCGAGAAGCCGGATATCGAAACAGCGCGAACATATGTGGCCAGCGGAGACTATGCGTGGAATAGCGGCATATTTGTGCTTAAGGCCAGCGTCTGGCTCAATGCTTTGCAGCAGTTCCGCGCCGACATCTGGGACGCCGCCAGCAAAGCGTGGACTGGACGGACGCTGGATACCCCATTCAGTCGCCCCGATCGGCACACCTTTGAATCAATACCGCCCGATTCAATTGATTACGCAGTCATTGAGAAGTGTCCGGGTTCAAGCTTTGCAATCGCAATGGTGCCTCTGTCAGCTGACTGGTCTGATCTGGGGGCGTGGGATGCCGTATGGCAAGTGGGGCGTAAGGACCAAGACGGGAATGTTTTACAGGGCGATACCCTCGCCGTTAATACTCAGGACTCAGTCATTTACGCTAGCACCCGGTTGGTTGCGACCATAGGGGTTAGTAATCTAGTTGTGGTGGAAACGGCTGATGCGATTCTCGTCGCAGAGAAGAGCCAAAGCCAGCAGATAAAGAAAATAGTAGATACGCTAAAGTCGGAAAAACGCAACGAACACACGCTTCACCGGAAAGTCCATCGACCTTGGGGCTGGTACGACAGCATTGACGAGGGGGGGAGATTCAAAGTAAAGCGCATCCAAGTGAAACCTGAGGCTAGTTTGAGCTTGCAGATGCACCACCACCGAGCTGAACATTGGGTTGTCGTATCAGGGACCGCAGAAGTCACAAAAGGGGATAAAACGTTAATTTTAAAAGAAAATCAGAGTATCTATATTCCGTTGGGAGAGGTCCATCGTTTGGCCAACCCTGGTAAGATTCCGCTTGAGCTTATCGAGGTCCAATCCGGTAGTTACTTGGGGGAGGATGACATTGTGCGGTTTGATGACAACTACGGGCGTCACTAATCGATTTGTCACTTTTCCGGGGTTCTGGGATCCGCCGGGAGTCAACCTCAAACTTTACAATTCGTAATAAATCTCAGGGTTCGGCTAGGTATAATCCCTAAAACCCAAGTCTCCCTGTGACTTATGCTCAACCTCGCCTTTAGCTTCCTCATTGCGTTTCTCGGCACGTTGGGCATCGTCCATTACGCCCATCTGCATGAGAAATTCTCTACCGACCACGATCTGGACGGCGTGCAGAAGTTTCACGTCCGGCCGGTGCCGCGGGTGGGGGGCGTTGGTATCGTCCTGGGTGCTCTGGGCGCGGCCTTGCTCCTGTTGTTCCGCTACCCGTGGTTTGCTGGGCAAACGCTGATTTTGCTGGCCTGCGCCGCCCCCGCATTTGGCGCTGGCTTCGTCGAAGATGTAACCAAACGTGTCAGTCCGCGTGCCCGGTTGTTCTGGACCATGGTGGCGGCGCTGTTGGCCAGTGTGGTCATGGGGATCCGCATTGAGCGGGTCGATATTCCCGCGCTCGATCCGTTGTTCGCCTTCGTCCCGCTGTCCATCGCGTTTACGGTCGTCGCGGTCGCCGCGTTGGCCAACGCCATCAATATCATCGACGGGTTCAATGGACTGGCCTCGATGGTGGCCACGCTGATGTTTATCTCGATGGCCTACGTGGCGTTCAAGTTGGGCGACGCGTTGGTGTTGACGATTGCCTTCATCATGATCGGTGCGATTCTGGGGTTTTTCGCCTGGAATTACCCGTTTGGCTTGATTTTCCTGGGGGATGGCGGCGCCTATTTCATCGGCTTCATGCTGGCGGAACTGGCGATCCTGCTGGTGGTGCGGCACCCCGAGGTGTCGGCTTGGTATCCGGTGTTGATGTTTATCTATCCGATATTCGAGGTCATTTTTTCCATCTATCGGCGCCGTTTTATCAAGGGCAGCCCGCCGGACCAGCCTGACTCTCACCACCTGCATACGTTGATCTACAAGCGCGTGATGCGCTGGGCCGTCGGCTCTCGCAACGCGGCGGCGCTGACCCGGCGCAATTCGTTCACTTCGCCGTATCTCTGGATGCTGTGCCTGGCGGCGGTATTGCCGGCAACGCTGTTCTGGCGCTACACCTGGGTGTTGGTGGGGTGCGTGTGCCTGTTTGTGCTGTTTTATGTCTGGTTGTACACCTGTATCGTCAAGTTCCGCACGCCGCGTTGGCTGATTTTTCGGCGGCATGCGCAGCCCCGCCACCGTAAAAGCTGACGAGCTGCCGGGCTGATTGGCCAAGACCCGTGAAAAATCGTAACTTCCGTGGTTTTGCCAGGTTTTTGCGCCGACACTTCAATTTTTACCGTCCTTTCCCCGATTTCTCATGACCACTCCCGTCGCCCACCTCTCCCCCTCCATCTTCAAAGCCTACGACATCCGCGGTGTTGTCGGCCAAACGCTCGATGTGTCGATTGCCCGCCAGATCGGCCGTGCCTTTGGTTCGGCGGTGCGCCGCAAGGGCGGCGACGCGGTGGTGATCGGGCGCGACGGCCGGCTGTCCGGGCCGGAGTTGGCCGGTGCGCTGGCCGAAGGGTTGCGGGCCGCCGGTGTCGACGTGGTCGATCTTGGCGTGGTGGCCACGCCGATGGTGTATTTCGCCACCAGCGTGCCGTTGGGCGGGCGCGTCGTGAGCTCCGGCATCGTCGTGACGGGCAGCCATAATCCGCCCGATTACAACGGTTTCAAGATGGTGCTGGACGGCAACGCGATTTATGGCGAGGCGATCCAGGCGCTGTATCAAAGCATTGTGCAGGGCGATTTTACCGATGGCGCCGGCGCTTATGCGACGCATGAGATCGCCGACGCTTATGTCGAGCGCATTGCCGGCGACGTCAAGCTGGCCCGTCCGCTGAAAATCGCGGTGGATTGCGGCAACGGCGTGGCCGGCGCGTTCGCGCCGCGGCTGTTCCGCACGCTGGGCTGCGAAGTCACCGAATTGTTCTGCGAGGTGGACGGGCATTTTCCGAACCACCATCCCGACCCGGCCCATCCGGAAAACCTGCAGGATCTGATTCGTTGTCTGCGCGAGACCGACGCCGAACTGGGCCTGGCGTTCGACGGCGATGGCGACCGGCTCGGCGTGGTCACCAAGGACGGCCAGATCATCTACCCCGACCGCCAGCTGATGCTGTTCGCGCAGGAAGTGCTCTCGCGCAATCCGGGCGGCAAGGTGATCTACGACGTCAAGTGCACCCGCAATCTGGCCCCATGGGTGCGCCAGCACGGCGGCGAGCCGCTGATGTGGAAAACCGGCCATTCGCTGGTCAAGGCGAAGTTGAAGGAAACCGGTGCGCCGCTGGCCGGCGAGATGAGCGGGCATATCTTTTTCAAGGACCGCTGGTACGGCTTCGACGACGGCTTGTACACCGGCGCGCGTCTGCTCGAGATCGTCAGCGCCACCGATGACCCGGGCGCCATGCTCAATGCGCTGCCCGAATCGCTCTCCACGCCCGAACTGCAGTTGAAATGCGCGGAAGGCGAAAACTTCACGCTGATCGACAGGCTGCGCGAAACGGCGAAATTCGACGGCGCCGAGCAGGTGATCACCATCGATGGCCTGCGCGTCGAGTATCCCGACGGCTTTGGCCTGGCACGTTCTTCCAATACCACCCCGGTCGTGGTGCTGCGCTTCGAAGCCGACGACGAGGCCGCGCTGCGGCGCATTCAGGCGGCATTCCGCACGGCGATTCTGGCCGTCAAACCCGACGCGCCACTGCCTTTCTGACACTCCCCTGCAGGGGCAAGGGGGCCGAAAACCCCCTTCGCCTGCCGTCGGCACGTTAAAATCCCACTTTTGTCCTTGAGGCGCGGGCCGCTGCCCGTGTCAGCCGATGCAGGTCTTGATCGTTAAAGTCTCCTCGCTGGGGGATGTCGTCCATTGCATGCCGGTCGTGCAGGACATCCTGCGGCAATATCCCGACGCCCGTATCGATTGGGTCGTGGAGGAGGGTTTTGTCGATCTGCTTCGGCTGGCGCGCGGCCTGCATCAGGTGATCCCGTTTGCCTTGCGGCGCTGGCGCAAGCATTTGTTGGCGGCTTCCACCTGGCGTGAAATCGGTGCATTCCGACGGCGCCTGCGCGAGCAGCGCTACGATGTCGTAATCGACACCCAGGGCCTGCTCAAGACAGGGCTGATTGCCCGTGCCGCGCGCGGCACCGTATGGGGGCTGGGCAACGGCATCGAAGACGCGGGTTACGAATGGCCGGTGCGCTATCTCTATCACCACATGCAGTCGATGGAGCGGCGCACCCACGTGGTGACGCGCTCGCGGTTGCTGGTCGCCGCCGCGCTCGGGCTGGAACTGCAAGAGCCGATCGATTTCGGGCTGGACGCCGCGCGCGCCGATCACAGCGCCTGCCCGTCGGGGCGCTATGCGGTATTCGTCCATGCCACGTCGCGCGGTAACAATCTCTGGCCCGAACCCGACTGGATTACCGTCGGGCGGGCACTGCTGGCGCATGGCACGCAGGTGGCGTTGCCGTGGGGCTCCGAGCTCGAGCGCACCGTCAGCGAGCGGCTGGCGGCGGCGATGGGGCCCGGCGCGGTGGTGCCGCCGAAACTGAATCTGTCCCAGGTGGTGGGCCTGATCGACGGCGCGGCAGTCACGGTAGGTGTCGACACCGGCCTGGTGCATATAGCGGCGGCGCTGCAGCGGCCGACCGTCGAATTGCATAATTTCAACTCGGCGTGGCGCGTCGGCGGCTTCTGGTCGCCGCACATCATCGACCTCGGCGACGGCAGGCAAAGGCCCACCGCGCAGCAGGCGCTCGATGCGCTCGTGCGCCTCGGGCAATTGCCGGCTACGGCGCCTGTTCAAACGGAAAAGGAACGTGCATGACGGCATCCAGCCAGATCGTTGAAGTTGCAAATGCGGATTGGCACGGCGCTCGGCTCTCGGCGCCACGCGAGGCATTGCTGGCCGCGGTGGAGGAGGGCAAGGTGCTGTATTTCCCCCATCTCGCCTTTGCGTTGCGTGACGATGAGTTGCGCCTGCTCACGCCAACCCTGGCCGACCCCAAGCGCAAGAACATCAGTCTCGATCCGGCCAATGGGATGCTGCACGGCGTCGATTCCGACACCCCCACCGAAGCGGCCATTCGGGCCATGGTCAAGCGCTACTACACGCAGGCCTGCGCGCTGGTCGACGGACTGTTCCCGGAGTATCACGCGCACTTGCGCGCGGCGCCGACCAGCCTGCGCCTGCATCAGGTCGAAACGCGTCAAACGTCATGGCGCAAGGATGACAGCCGCCTGCATGTCGACGCATTCCCGTCGCGGCCCAACTACGGCGAGCGCATCCTGCGCGTGTTCACCAACGTCAATCCCGCCGGCACACCGCGCGTGTGGCGCGTCGGAGAGCCGTTCGAGGCCGTCGCAACCCATTTTCTGCCGCGCGTGCCGCGCCAGTGGCCGGGCTCGGCCTGGTTGCTCGACAAGCTCGGCATCACCAAACGGCCGCGCAGTGCGTACGATCACATCATGCTGCATCTGCACGACGCCATGAAGGCCGATCTCGAATACCAGAAGCAATGCACGCAGCAAACGCTGCCGTTTCCGCCCGGCAGCGTCTGGGTGTGTTTCTCCGACCAGACTTCGCATGCGGTCATGTCGGGCCAGTTCATGCTCGAGCAGACGTTTTTCCTGCCGGCCAGCGCGATGGTGCACCCGGAATGCTCGCCGCTGGCAATCCTGCAACGCCTCACGCAGCGCGCGCTGGTTTGATGCTGCGCGCGCTCTATTCCGCGCTGTGGTGGCTGATCGCGCCGCTGGCCGTCGTGCGCCTGCTGTGGCGCAGTCGCCAGGAAATCGGCTATCGGCAGCATATCGGCGAGCGCTTCGGCTGGTACGGCGAGGCTGCGGCGCAGCCCGGCGCGCGGCCGCTGATCTGGATTCATGCCGTGTCGGTGGGGGAGACCCGCGCGGCCGGCCCGCTGATCGAAGCGCTGCTGGCGCGCTACCCCGATCATGGTGTGCTGCTGACTCACATGACGCCGACTGGCCGCGCCACCGGCGAGCAGTTGTTCGGTGAGCGCGTCATACGCTGCTACGTGCCCTACGACATGCCGGGGGCGATTCGCCGCTTCCTGCGCCATTACCGGCCCCGCGTGGGCCTGGTGATGGAAACCGAGGTCTGGCCCAATCTGATCGCCGTGTGCGCCGAGGCCCGGGTGCCGCTGCTGCTGGCCAACGCCCGCATGTCGGCCCGCTCGCTCGCCCGGGCGCTGCGCTTTGGCGCGGCCACGCGCCCCGTGTTCGGCGGCTTCACGCGGGTGCTGGCGCAAAGCGACGCCGACGCCGAACGTTTGCGCATGCTGGGCGCGATGGAGGTCGACGTGCTCGGCAATCTCAAATTCGACATGGTGCCGCCACCGCACTTGCTTGCGCTCGGCCGCCGATGGCGCGCGCGTTTTGGCGCGCGCCCGGTATGGCTCGCGGCCAGTACGCGTGACGGCGAAGAAGCGCTGATACTGCAGGCGCGCCGGGCGCTGGGCATCGACGCGTTACTGATTCTGGTGCCACGCCATCCGCAGCGTTTCGGCGAGGTGGCCGCTTTGCTCGACCAGCAGGGCCTGCGCTACGTGCGCCGCTCGCAATGGCCCGACGGCGATACGCCGTTGCCGGCCGAGGTCGACGTGCTGCTGGGTGATTCGATGGGAGAGATGACGGCGTATTACGCCGCGTGTGACGCCGCCTTCATTGGCGGCAGCCTCTTGCCGCTGGGCGGCCAAAACCTGATCGAAGCCTGCGCCGCGGGCGCGCCGGTGGTGTTCGGCCCGCATATGTTCAACTTCTCGCAAGCCAGTGCCGACGCACTCGAGGCCGGCGCTGCCTGCCGCGTGACCGACGCGGTTGAACTGGGCGCCGAAATGCGCAGCCTGCTGCGCGACACGGCGCGGCGCGACAGCATGCGAACCTGTGCGATGCTGTTTGCTTCGCAGCATCAGGGTGCTACCGCACGCACCGTGGCGGCGCTGGCGCCGTGGCTGGAAAGGGCGGGGGCACCGGGGAATCCCGGCCAGATGGACGAGGGCGGTGCCGCGTTCGCCGCGGCACTGGATCAATAAGCGATCAGTAGACCGCCATTGTCGGGTCGACCTGGCGTGCCCAGGCGTCGACCCCGCCGCTCAGGTTGAACAACTCGGAAAATCCCTGCCGCGCCAGGAACATCGCCACCTGCAGGCTGCGTGCCCCGTGATGGCAAATGCACACGATCTCGGCGTCCGGGTCGAGCTCGTTGAAGCGCTGCGGGATCTGTCCCATCGGGATGTGCACGATGCCCGGCAAATGGCAGGTCTGTACTTCCCAAGGCTCGCGCACGTCGAGCAGGACCGGAGGGCGGCGGCCGGCGTCACCTAGCCAGGCCGCGAGTTCGTTGGGTTGAATTTGTTGCATCGAAGGCCGCTCGGGCGTCAGAACTTGAATTTCGACGGGCGGGGCGCGATCAGCGGCGTGACGTCGGTCTCGAACAGATTCACCGTGCGATAGTCGTTCTCCGCCACTTTCGTGATCAGGCGCGCTTCCATCACCGGCGAATCGCCGATGAACGCGGCCAGCCGGCCGCCCACCTTGAGCTGCTGCAGAAACTCCTCGGGCAACTGCGCGAGCGAGCCGGAAATGGCGATCACATCGAACGGCCCAGCTGCGGCCCAGCCGCGCGAGCCGTCGCCTTCGACCACGTCGACGTTGACCACGCCGTTGTTGCCGAGGTTGTCGGTGGCCAGCTTGACCAGCGCCGGCGCGATTTCCACCGTGGTGACGTGGCGCGCGCAAAAGGCCAGCAGGGCAGCCATATAGCCCGAGCCGGTGCCGATTTCCAGCACGTTTTCATGTTTGCCGACGGTCAGTTCCTGCAGGATGCGGGCTTCGACGCGCGGCGCCAGCATGTGTTGCCCGGTCGCCCTGGCGTTCGGGCCCAGCGGGATTTCCATGTCGACGAAGGCCAGGTCGCGATAGAGGGCCGGAACGAAGTTCTCCCGTTTGACCACCGAGAGCAAATTGAGCACATTCTGATCCAGCACATCCCACGGCCGGATCTGTTGCTCGATCATATTGAAGCGTGCCTGTTCGAAGTTCATGTGGCTAACCGTAAAAAGTGCTGCGAAAACAGAAACCGCGATTTTAGCAAATTATCGGTTCGTACGGCCCCGGAGGTGGTCCGGCGGGGTGCGCGCCGGGCGTACCTGGTTTATGCTGTGGGCCCCGCGGGAATGAGTTATCGTTGAAAGTGGTGTACGGCGTGAGGGAGGCAGGAGAAGGCGGTGGCGATTGAAGGAGAATGTTGCTTTCCACAGTAACACTTCCCCAATCGAACTCCACCACCATGGCG
>NZ_SCSK01000028.1 GCF_004297875.1 Pandoraea sp.
AGCCCAGCGCTTGCAATGCTTTGCGATCCAGCAATTTATCCTCCGATGACCTTTCCTTGCGTCGTCAGATTATCAACTGCCTTGAAAACCCCACGGTTTTCCGCGATGAACCTTTTTTTTGCGGTTCGCTGGCGCGTCTGCCGCGCACAATCCTCTCAGACCGACGATTTGACGCTGGAATAGCCTTCCAGCAATTTGACCATTTGCGCGAAAACCTTCGGATTGCCGGCCAGGATCTCGCCGTGATGCAGGAAATTGCTGTCGCCGACATAGTTGCCGACCAGACCGCCGGCTTCGGTAATGAGCAGGCTACCGGCGGCCATATCCCACGGACTGAGCCCCTGTTCGAAGAAACCATCGAGTCGCCCGGCGGCAACGCTGGCCAGATCAAGAGCAGCCGCGCCCGGGCGGCGGATGCCGGCACAGTGTTCGGTCATCGTGCCGAACATCTTGAGGTAGTTATCGATGCCTTGCAGATCGCGGAACGGAAAGCCGGTGCCGATCAGGCTGTCGGCCAGTTTGTCGCGGCGCGACACGCGCAACCGGCGGTCGTTGAGAAACGCGCCGCGCCCGCGCGAAGCGATGTACAGATCGTTGCGGGTTGGATCGTAAATGACCGCCTGGCTGATGACCCCTTTGTGCGCCAACGCGATCGACACGCAGTAATAGGGGAAGCCGTGAATGAAATTGGTCGTGCCATCGAGCGGATCGATGATCCACTGAAACTCGGAGTCCTGCCCGGAAGCACCAGACTCCTCTGCTAGAATCGCGTGCTCCGGATAGGCGGTCAGCAGGGTTTCGATAATCGCTTGTTCGGCGGCATTATCCACTTCAGTCACGAAATCGTTATGCTGCTTCTTGCTGATCCGGACCAGATCGATATCCAACGAGGCGCGGTTGATGACCTGGCCAGCGCGGCGGGCAGCCTTGACCGCGATGTTGAGCATGGGATGCATAAATAATCCTTTATGTGCTGGATCGCCGGGACGCTGTCCGACAATCGCGCGACGATTGCGTGATGAATTTTGGATAAGAGCGTTGCCGCGGCGATGCCGTGCAGGCATCGCTCGACCCGCTCGCTTGAGCGGGCGCATCGACGGCGAAAGAACGCTATTTTAGCCGAGGAGGCGGGTGTCGTGCCAACTGTCATGCAGTTGTGTGGTTCGGCCGCCGGTTTCGACGCAATTGAGTGAGATTTGCAATGCCAATACGCCCCGATGAAGCGGCGCCGCGCGATGCGCTGTTTGACCAATTTCACTTCGTGCTGGTGGAAACCAGCCATCCCGGCAATGTCGGCGCGGCTGCGCGGGCCATCAAGACCATGGGCTTCGGTCAACTGGTGCTGGCCGTTCCGCGCCTGGGCAGCGACGTCCTGCGGCATCCCGAGGCGATCGCGCTGGCCAGCGGTGCCGACGACGTCCTGGCCGCTGCGCGCATCGAACCCGATTTGCCGGCGGCGCTGACCGGCGTCAATTGGGCCGTGGCGCTGTCGGCGCGTACCCGCGAGTATGGTCCGCCATCGGCGCAGCCGCGTGACTCAGCGACCTTGGCATGCCGGCATGCGACACTCGGCCAGCGGGTCGCTTTCGTCTTCGGCAGCGAGCGGGCAGGGCTGTCCAACGAAGCGGTCGAACTCTGCAACGCCCTGGTGCATATCCCCGCCAATCCGGCATACGCGTCGCTGAACCTGTCGCAGGCGGTGCAGGTGATTGCCTATGAGGCGCGCCTGGCATGTCTGGCCGCGCAGACGTCGCCGGCCGGGCACGAGCTGCCGCCTGAGGAGCTGCTGGCGACCCGCGATGAAATCGAAGGGATGTTCACGCACCTGGAGTCGGCCCTGGTGGCGCTCGATTTTCTCGACCCGGCCAACCCGAAACGGTTGATGACGCGACTGCGCCGTCTGTTCGCGCGCAGCGGCCTGGAGTATGAGGAAGTCAATATTTTGCGCGGCATCGCCAAGCATATCCTGCAGCGGCAGCCTCGCAAGTAGCGCACCCCGCAGGCAACCCGAGGCTCAGCACGGATTCGCAAAAACTCATACAATCCGAAATCATAAGTTCAGAATTGTCCGGTCGAGGTGCTCCTCGGCGCCCGACCGCAAAATCGACTCGCCGCCTATGAACCGTCTGCGTCAACGTTGTTGCGCGTGCCTGCCGTATTACGTGTCCTGTACGCGCGCGTAACGCTCGCCGTGCACGCGATGCGCCGCTGTCTGTCGCCGCGTGCTGCCTTTCGCCTTTTCCCAAAACGCATTCGAGATCGACATCAGGGCCATGCCATCTGAAACGCTATCCCATATTCGCGAAGACATTGCCGCAATCCGGCAAAAGGACCCTGCTGCGCGCAGCAACTGGGAAGTTCTGACCTGCTACCCGGGGCTGCACGCGGTGCTCTGGCACCGCATGGCGCACGGATGCTGGCAACTCGGCTTCAAATGGCTGGGGCGCTTCCTGTCGCAGTTGGGACGCTTTCTGACCGGCATCGAAATTCACCCCGGCGCGACCATCGGCCGGCGCGTGTTCATCGACCACGGCATGGGCGTGGTCATTGGCGAGACGGCGATCATCGGCGATGACTGCACGATATACCAGGGCGTGACGCTGGGTGGCACATCGCTCACGCGTGGCGCAAAGCGCCACCCGACGCTCGAGCGAGGCGTCATCGTTGGCGCGGGTGCGCAAGTGCTGGGCGGCTTTACGGTGGGGGAGGGCGCGAAGATCGGTTCCAACGCGGTGGTGGTCAAGCCGGTGCCGGCCGGGGCCACGGCAGTTGGCAATCCGGCGCGCGTCATCTCGCCAGACCGGCCGCGCGACAAGCCTGACGGCGAGGCCGCCAAACCCGAGTTCTCCGCTTACGGCATCACGCCGAACGCGGATGATCCCGTGTCGCTGGCCATTCACGGCCTGATCGAAAACGCCGCTGATCACTCACAGAAGATCGAGGCGATACTGGCCGCGCTTGACCGGCTCGGCGCGCATCTTGAAGTGCTGCAGCGCTGCAAGGTGGACACCAGCGAGTTGCGCAAGCTCGGCGAAGGGATTCAGGACAACTAACCCGCCGTTGACGCGACAAGCGGGTTCATGCCGTTGACATCGAGCCTGCCCGGCAAATGACTTTCAGTGCGCTGCCGGCTCGAGCGGGGCGGAATACGGCACGGCCCGCAGGCCGTCGGCGTCCCATTGGAGATAGCCGGCCCGGGGGCGGCCGTGATCGCATTCCCAGTCGGTGAGCACCCAGCGATGCGTGGGCTGCCCTTGGCTGTCGAGGTCTTCGTGACACGCGGGGCGATGGGTATGCCCGTGGATCAGGGTGCGGGCGTCGGCGCAGGAAAACAATTCGCGTGCCGCCGCATGATCGACGTCGTCATAGATTTTGCGCTGCTGGGCGCCGGCGCTGCGCGCGCGCAGCCGTTCGGCGATGGCCATGCGAAACCGCAGCGGCAATGCCAGGAACAGCCGCTGCAGTCGGGGCGAGCGCACGACGCGGCGATAACGCATATAGGCCAGGTCGTCGCGGCACAACATATCGCCATGCGTGAGCACGATGCGTTGTCCAAAGCGTTCGACGACACACGGATCGTGCAGCAGCGTGGCGCGAGCGCAGCGGGCGAATCGCTGCCCGAGCAGGAAGTCGCGGTTGCCTGGCATGATGTAGATGGGAAGCCCGGCTTCGCCCAGGGCCGCGAGCCTGGCGGCGATGTCGCGCGCGAACGCACCGAACGAGGCTGGATCGTCAGGATCGGTGTCGAGCATGTCGTCACCGACCCAATATTCGAAAAAGTCACCCAGAATGAACAACTCTCCCGCTGCCTGTGCCGGACCCTGCAACAGGGCGTCGAAGGCGGCTACCGTGCGCGGCAGCGCCGGACTCAGGTGCAGATCGGAAATAAAAAGCGCGGGCCCGCGCAAATGAAACGAGGCGGGCAACCGCGCGATCTCGAACGGCATGCGAGAGCGATTCAGGCAACGATCACGGCTTTTTCGATAATCACGTCATCGGTCGGGACGTCCTGGTGGAAACCGCGCGAGCCGGTCTTGACGGCCTTGATCTGGTCGACCACATCGAGCCCCTCGATCACTTTGCCGAACACGCAGTAACCCCAGCCGCTCGAGGTGGGCGCCTTGAAGTTGAGGAAATCGTTGTCCTTCACGTTGATGAAGAACTGCGCCGTGGCCGAGTGCGGGTCGTTGGTCCGGGCCATCGCAATCGTGCCCCGATCGTTTTGCAGGCCGTTATTCGCCTCATTTTCGATCGGCGCGTCGGACTCCTTCTGCTTCATACCTGGCTCGAAGCCGCCGCCCTGAATCATGAAGCCGTCGATGACGCGATGGAAAATCGTGTTGTCGTAATGGCCCTTACGCACGTAGTTCAAAAAATTCTCGACGGTTTTCGGCGCCTTGTCGGAGTCCAGTTCGAGACGAATGACGCCGAAGTTGGTGTGCAGCTCGACCATGATGTTTCCTTTGCAAAAAAGTGGAGATGATGCCAGGTGCCGGTTCAGGGTTGAACCACGGCGGCGGATTTGATCACGACGGGGGTGACCGGCGTATTGGCATAGGGGCCGCGGGTGGTGGTCGGCACCACTTTGATGCGCTCGACCGTGTCCATGCCGGCGATGACCTTGCCGAACACCGCATAACCGTAACCGTCCGGTTGCGGATAATCCAGTGATGCATTATCCGCCACATTGATGAAAAATTGCGAGGTGGCGGAGTTCGGATCGCTGGTGCGGGCCATGGCGATGGTGCCCGTGGTGTTTTTCAGGCCATTACGGCTCTCGAGCGCGATGGGGGCGCGAGTCGGCTTCTCCTGGTAGTCGGGCGTGTAGCCGCCGCCTTGAATCATGAAACCGTTGATCACGCGGTGGAAGATCGTGCCATCATAAAAACCGCTTTTGGCGTATTGGAGAAAATTGGCGACCGTCCTGGGGGCCTTTTCCGGAAACAGTTCGATCTTGAAATCGCCATCACTGGTCTTGAATTGCACGACCGGATGACTCGTCGGTGCCGCCTGGTTCTTGTCTTGAGCGTGGGCGGGTGCGGTGCCCAGCAAGGTCAGGGCAGTTGCGCCGCATGCTGCAGCGCGCCAAAAGGAAAAGCGATTTGACATGAATTTCATTCCCGAAAATAACGACGGTAATGGCATTGCGGTGGCGAGGCGCCGCCGCATCAGGGGCTCGCGTGACCGTTGGCGGCCGGGGCCGCGCTGGCTGGCGCAGGAGCGGCCGGCGCGATCGTCTGGCTCTGCAGCATATGATCGAGTGCCTGGATCTTGGCGTTGACGTTGGCGCTGGGCGCGAGCTGATTGGCACGCGTATAGGCCTGACCGGCCAATTTGGCGTAGACGTCGCCCAGATTTACGTACGCGACGGCGAAATTCGGGTTGGTGCGAATCGCCATCTCGAGAGCCGCGCGGGCCCGCTCGTAGTGCCCTTCCTGCGCATACAGCGCGGCCAGATTGTTGTATGGCTCGGGCAGCTCAGGAAAATCCTGCGTCAGCGCCGTGAATGCCGCGATGGCCTGCTCGCGCTGACCGAGTTCGGTCAGCACGCGGCCACGCGTGAAGCGCATTTGCGCGTCGCGCGGATACTTTTTCAGATAGGCATCGATGCGCGGCAGCGCCGTCTGGTATTGATGACTGTCGACTAATTTGCCGATAGCGGCGCCGGCCTCCTGCTGGGGTGAGAGCAACTGTGCTTGCGCGACGCCGCTCATGATGAGCGCGGCCGTCAAGGCAGCCAGGACGGGGCGCGGGAGAAACCGGAAACGAAAGGTCATAGTGGCGGCCGGAGGGTGCAAAGGGGCATATAAGTGGTGCTATACTCGGCCGCATTCTAACAAAACGCTCACGCGTGCTGGGGATCCTCCTTGGCCGTGCGGACGTGCTTCTATTGCCGCCTCGCTGTACCCTTCGACCAGCGGGCGTTTTCCTGGGCTGGCATGGCGGGAAAATCGGCAGGCGGCCACGCATCGTTTCTATGGATTCACTCCGGATTTACAACTCGCTGGCGCGGGATAAGCAGCCATTTGTATCGCTGACGCCGGGCGAGGTACGCATGTACGTGTGCGGCATGACCGTCTACGACTATTGTCATGTCGGCCACGCGCGCGTCATGGTGGTGTTCGACATGGTGCAGCGCTGGCTGCGCACGATCGGCTATCGCGTGACCTACGTGCGCAACATCACCGACATCGACGACAAGATCATCAAGCGCGCGACCGAAAACGGCGAAACCATCGGCGTGCTGACCGAGCGTTTCATTCGTTACATGCACGAGGATGCCGACGCACTCGGCGTGCAGCGCCCCGATCATGAGCCGCGTGCCACCCGGTTCGTGCCGCAGATGCTCGACATGATCGGTCGGCTCGAGCGCAACGGATATGCCTACCAGGCCGACGACGGCGACGTCAATTACGCGGTACGGAAATTCGTAGGCTACGGCAAGCTGTCGGGCAAGTCTCTCGAGGATTTGCGCGCTGGCGAGCGCGTTGCCGCCAACGAGGCCAAGCGCGACCCGCTCGACTTCGTGCTATGGAAGCGCGCCAAACCGCAGGAGCCCGATGAATCGAAGTGGGCTTCGCCATGGGGCGCCGGCCGCCCGGGGTGGCACATCGAATGCTCGGCCATGAGCTGCCAGTTGCTGGGCGAGCATTTCGACATCCACGGCGGCGGCGCCGACCTGCAATTTCCGCATCACGAGAATGAAATTGCGCAAAGCGAAGGAGCGAGCGGCAAGCCGTTCGTCAACTACTGGATGCACAACGGCTTCGTGCGAGTCGACAACGAGAAGATGTCGAAATCGCTCGGCAACTTCTTCACCATCCGCGAAGTGCTTGAGAAGTTCGATGCCGAAGTCGTACGGTTTTTTATTTTGCGCACGCATTACCGGAGTCCGCTGAATTACAGCGACACCCATCTCGAGGACGCGCGTGGCGCGCTCACGCGGCTCTATACGGCGCTCAAGGACGTGGCGCCCGATGCCGCGCCGCTCGACTGGGAAGAAGATCACGCACAGCGTTTTCGCGCGGCGATGAACGACGACTTCAACACCGCGCTGGCGGTCTCGGTGCTGTTCGAGTTGGTCAACGGAATCAACAAGACTCAATCCGCCGGGCTGGCGCGGCAACTCAAGGAGCTTGCCGCGACGCTGGGATTGCTCGGGCGAGAGCCGCAAGCGTTCCTGCAGGGGCTGCCCGCGGCTGGCAGCGATGCGGGCTCGCAGGCCTCGGCCAATGCCGGGATCGAGGCTCGCATCGCCGCGCGCGCGGCCGCCAAGCAAGCGAAGAATTTTGCCGAAGCCGATCGCATTCGCGCCGAGTTGCTGGCCGAAGGCATTGTCCTTGAAGACCGGCCGGGCGGTCTGACCGAATGGCGGCGAGGCTAAGAGAATATTGATGGTAACTCGCAAAACCACCACGACCGCACGCGACAAAAGTGCTGCCCTGAAAGTGTCCGCAACGGCCGAAAAGGCAGCAACAACCAGGCAGGTCGTCGCCAAAACCAGCAAGACCACCACAATCGTCACGCCCAGGACGCCGGTCGTCGCGACCGGCGCGGTGCCGGTCAATACGACGGGCACAGGCCGCCCGGATTACTGGGACAAAGCGTGCAGCGACCTGGTCAGGCGCGACCGCATCCTGAAAAAACTGATTCCGCAGTTCGGGCCGGCGCATTTGCTCGGTCGGGGCGATCCGTTCGTGACACTGGCACGCTCGATCGTCGGCCAGCAGATTTCCGTGAAGGCCGCGCAATCCGTTTGGGATCGCGTGGAGGCGACCTGTCCGCGGCTGACGCCCGCGCAGTTCCTCAAGGCGGGCCAAGAGGCGCTGACGGCTTGCGGGCTGTCCAGGCGCAAGGCCGAATACATTCATGATCTCGCCGGGCATTTCAAATCCGGCGCATTGCATGTGAGCTCGTGGTCCGAAATGGACGACGAGAGCGTGATCGCGGAATTGACGCAGATTCGCGGCATTGGCCGCTGGACGGCCGAGATGTTCCTGATGTTCAACCTGCTGCGGCCCAACGTGCTGCCGCTCGACGATATCGGATTGATCAACGCGATCAGCACAAACTATTTCAGCGGCGAACCCGTGACGCGCAGCGAAGCGCGCGAGGTCGCCGCCAACTGGGAACCGTGGCGGTCTGTGGCGACGTGGTACATGTGGCGCAGTCTCGATCCGCTACCGGTCGAATATTGATGGTACTTGCGGCGATTGGATATATCTGTGCGCGATCCGGCCGGATCGTCTCGCAAGAGTTACAATACGCTGCCGAATTTTCCGGGGTTACTCGATGAAAACAACCTTTTTGGATTTTGAACAACCGATCGCCGAGCTTGACGCAAAGATCGAAGAATTGCGTTTCGTGCAGGATGACTCGGCAGTTGATATTTCCGAAGAGATTGACCGGCTCTCGAAAAAAAGCCAGCAACTGACCAAAGACATCTACGCGAACCTGACCCCATGGCAGGTTTCGCAGATCGCGCGCCATCCGCAGCGGCCTTATACGCTCGATTACGTGCGCAATATCTTCACCGATTTCCACGAGCTGCACGGCGATCGGCACTTCGCCGACGATCAGGCGATCGTCGGCGGCATGGCGCGCTTCAACGGCCAGGCCTGCATGGTGATCGGTCATCAGAAAGGGCGCGACACCAAGGAGCGCGCGCTGCGCAATTTCGGCATGCCGCGCCCCGAAGGATATCGCAAGGCATTGCGGCTGATGCGGCTGGCCGAGAAATTCAGCCTGCCGATTTTCACTTTCGTCGACACGCCGGGCGCCTACCCGGGCATCGACGCCGAAGAGCGCGGCCAATCCGAGGCCATCGGCTATAACCTATACGTGATGGCCGAACTCAAGACGCCGATCGTCACCACCATCATCGGCGAGGGCGGTTCGGGCGGCGCGCTGGCGGTAGCCGTTGGAGACAGCGTGCTGATGCTGCAATTCGCCACGTATTCGGTGATTTCCCCCGAGGGTTGCGCGTCGATTCTCTGGAAAAGCGCGGCCAAGGCGCCGGAGGCCGCCGAGGCGCTGGGGCTGACGGCACACCGCTTGAAGGCGCTGGGCCTGATCGACAAGATCGTCAACGAACCGCTGGGCGGCGCGCACCGCGATCCGCTCGGCATGTCGGGCATGCTCAAGCGCGCCCTGGCCGATACGCTGCGGCAGTTTCATGGCATGAGTCCGCGCGAGTTGCTGGCGCGCCGGCACGAGCGGCTGCTGAGCTATGGCAAATTCAAGGAAACCGGCGCCAAATAGTTCTGGCGCCGATCGCGCCGTCGCCGACGTCTCGGCGGCGGTTCGGCAGGCGCTGGCCGGCTGGCTGGCATCCTGTGTTTCATCCTCCTCCCATATCCCCGGTACCATCCCGCGAGTCGCCATCGCACTGAGCGGTGGGCGCGATTCGGCCGTGCTGCTCGACGCGGCGGCGCGGGTCGCCGGCGAGATCGGCATTCATCTGATCGCCCTACATATCCACCATGGCCTGAGCCGTCAGGCCGATAACTGGCAACGGTTTTGCGCCGAGCGCGCGGCCGGCCTGCACGTGCCTTTCGACGCGCGCCGGGTCCGGCTTGACGCGCGCGCCGGGCAGGGTGTCGAAGCGGCGGCGCGCCAGGCCCGCTACGCGGCGTTGCGCGATCTGTGCCAGCACCATGGCGCGACCGGCCTGATGACAGCTCATCATGCGGACGATCAGGCCGAGACGATACTGCTGCAATTGCTGCGCGGCACTGGCTTGCCGGGGGTCGCAGGCATGCCCGAGATGGATCGGCCCGGCCGTCTGGCCGGCGTGACATTACTGCGACCCTTGCTGCACGTCTCGCGCGCGGCAATCGATGCCTATGCGACGCAGCACGGCCTGGATTGGGTCGAGGATGCCTCGAATCAGGACTCACGGTTTCTGCGCAACGCTTTGCGTCATGACGTGATGCCGGCCCTGGCCAGGCATGTCCCCGCGTACCGCCAGACACTGGCGCGCTTTGCCCGGCACGCGCACCAGGCTCAAGCACTGCTCGACGAGCTCGGCGCGCAGGATTTTCAGGCGGCTCGATGGCCCGACGGCACGGGGCTCGATCATCGCGTGCTGCTGCGGCTAGGCGATGCTCGCCTGACCAATCTGTTGCGGTATTGGGTGCGTTTGCTGGGACTGCGCTCGGCCAGCGAATCGCGCCTGGCGGACTGGCAGCGGCAACTGCGTCGCACCGACGGCGCGGCGCAAGTCGAATTGCCGCACGACGGTCGCGTGATGCGCCTTTATCGCCACCGCCTGTATTGGGAAGAGGCATCGCCGCCGCCGGCGCGCGAGCTTGACACCGCGACGACGCTGCGCTGGCATGGGCAACGCGAGTGGCGCTTGCCGAATTGGCGCGGCACGCTGATCTTTTCGCCGATGCCGCCCGGCAGCGACGTCGATACTGCCACGGACGTGCCCGAGCGCCTGTTGGGCTCGGCACTGTTGCGGGCCGAACCCAGAAGCGGTGGCGAGCGGCTCAAGCGACATCCGCGCCAGCCGAGCAAGACGCTGAAAAATCTGTTTCAGGGCGAGGGCGTGCCGGTCTGGCAACGGGCCGTGCCCGTCGTCTGGCTGGGCGAGAGGATTTTGTTCGTGCCGCGGCTGGGCGTCGATCAACGGCTCCTGCGCGATCCATCCGGGCAACTCGAGGCACACCCCGGTGCGTGGCGGCGCCTTGCGTGGCATGGCTTCGACGAGTAATGCGCGGCCCCGTGGCAGTCAAGCGACGCCGCAAATCATGCGATAATAACCTGTTGCGCTGACTGGGGCGCCTATCCCTGCTCGAGTTTGCGGCCCGCTGGCGTTGCGCCGGCCGAGTGCGTTGCCAAAAGCGTTGCGCCATCTGCGTCGAATCCCAATTTTTGCAATCAATGTTTTAGTGATGATATGGCTCTGATCGTACACAAATATGGCGGCACTTCGATGGGCTCGGTCGAGCGGATCAAGAACGTCGCCAAACGCGTCGCCAAATGGCACAAGGCCGGTCATCGCATGGTGGTGGTGCCATCCGCGATGTCCGGCGAGACCAATCGGCTGCTCGGTCTGGCCAAGGAAATCTCCGCGCATCCGGATCCGCGCGAGCTCGACATGATCGCCTCGACCGGCGAGCAGGTCAGCGTCGGGTTGCTGGCGCTGGCGCTCAAGGCCGAAGGGCTCGATGCGGTCAGCTACGCGGGCTGGCAAGTCGCGGTCAAGACCGACAGCTCGTTCACCAAGGCGCGCATCAGCGAAATCGACAGCGAACGCGTGCTGAAGGATCTGGACGAAGGCCGGGTCGTCGTGATCACCGGCTTTCAGGGGGTCGATCCGAACGGCCACATCACGACGCTCGGACGCGGCGGCTCCGATACCTCGGCGGTGGCCATGGCTGCGGCGCTGGGGGCCGACGAATGCCTGATCTACACCGACGTGGATGGCGTCTACACGACCGATCCGCGCGTGGTTGACGATGCCCGCCGGCTCGACAAGATTACCTTCGAGGAAATGCTCGAGATGGCGAGCCTGGGTTCCAAGGTGCTGCAAATCCGTTCGGTGGAGTTTGCCGGCAAATACCAGGTGAAGACCCGCGTGCTGTCGAGCCTGACCGACCCGCTGTGTCCGCTCGAACAGGAAATGCGTTCCGGCACTTTGATTACTTTTGAGGAAGACGAAACGATGGAAAAGGCAGTCATCTCGGGCATCGCGTTTCAGCGCGACGAAGGCAAGATCACCGTCCGGGGTGTGCCGGACAGGCCGGGCATCGCCTACCAGATCCTGGGGCCGATCGCCGACGCCAATATCGACGTCGACATGATCATCCAGAACCAGAGCGTGGAAGGCAAGACCGACTTCACGTTCACGGTGGGCCGCGGCGAATACCAGCGCGCGATGGAGATCCTCAAGACCAGCGTGCAGGCACACGTGGGCGCTGCCGAGATCGTGGGTGACCCCAAGGTTTCGAAGGTCTCCGTGGTTGGCGTTGGCATGCGCTCACACGTCGGCATCGCCAGCACGGCCTTCCGCACGCTCTCCGAAGAAGGTATCAACATCCAGATGATTTCGACCTCGGAAATCAAGATCTCGGTGCTGATCGACGAGAAATACATGGAACTGGCCGTGCGCGCCCTGCACAAGGCGTTCGAGCTCGACCAGGCCTGAGCGAGAGACGAGTTGCCGGCAGAGCGTCATGATATTTGACCGTTCTGCCCCGAACCGTTATTATTCTGCCTTCGCCGCGCCGTCCTCCCGACGGCGCGGCGCGAAGTTCAGGAGACGTGGCCGAGAGGTCGAAGGCACTCCCCTGCTAAGGGAGCATCTGGGCCAAAACCTGGATCGAGGGTTCGAATCCCTCCGTCTCCGCCAAAATGGCTAAAAAACCCTTGATTTTCAAGGGTTTTTTGCTTTTTTGAGTACGTAACTATCAAAATAACTTACAAACAAAATCCCCCCAAAGTCACCACCTGTGAGTGGCTGATATATGAGATATTATGCTATAATATCATTACAATCGATAGGATTTCTGACGATTGCAATGACAGCATAACGTGAAGCGTTCGCATCTCACGTCATTTGTCTAACGAGCGCCGTCCGGCACTCGTTTTCTGAAAATTCCCCTGTAACCCTGGCTGCGTGTCCGAATCGTTCGGAGGATTGCGCTCGCCTATGCATTTGGAGCAATGCAATATGAAATTGAAGAGTGTGAATAGCGGGGAACCGCGGTTTCCGCTAGGTGACTTGGTGACGACCCCGCGCGCCTTGATGGCCTTGCAAGTCGCAGCGACGCCAACAGCGCTGTTGATTCGGCACGTCAAGGGGGACTGGGGCGATGTCTCCGAGCATGATCGCCACCAGAATGAGTTCGCGATCAAGGCGGGCTTGCGAATACTCTCAAGCTATACGCTTGCGACTGGCACAAAAATATGGGTCATTACCGAGGCAGATCGATCCGCGACCACGCTATTGCTGCCGGAGGAGTACTGAAAAGCCTCGCTGCTATCGTGGCAAAGTAGAAAGGGATGTTTGGCCCTGGAAGCGATCGATAAACTCGTGAGGGTCAGCCTCAAGCGCTTGAAGGATATCAAGCAGCTCAATCACATCAATTCGACGTACGCCGCTTTCATACTTCGATACGAAAGTTTGTGTGCGCCCGAGCCGATCAGCAACCTCTTGTTGAAGTAGTCCGCGCTGCTTGCGCAAGTCCGTGAGGAGACGGGCAATCAGCGGATAACGGTGGTCATGTAGGGGATGCGCCATGGACGGATTCTACATGTGCATAGATAATATACTATATGCGCATATAGATTTTATGGGGATGTATTCATGTTGCTTGAGATTTGGCTGCTTTGTGCGGCGGGAATTGCTGCTGCGATTGCATTGGATATGCGGCGGCTCGTCGTCAACCAAATTGGTGTATCTCGCGCGAGCTGGGTAGCGCTAAGCCTTCTCCTTGGCCCGGTCGCTGGAGCGGCGTACCTGCTCCTAAGGCGCAATGCTTATCGCGCCTTAGTGGCGGCCGCACTGAGCCTGATTGGCGATTCCTCCATTTCTGTTCAAACGCGTCGTGAGCGGTTGATGGCATTGGAGCGCGGCGGTCTTATTGGGCGGCCGATTTTGCGTGCTTGTTTGGCGGTGTTGGATCGAAGCCTTCCGCCAACGGGCGCATAGGCAACCACACGCATTTTGATTTTCAGCGTGGGTAGGTTTTTGTTCCGTTCGCCGCCAAGGCGGCGCTTTTTATTATGAAGGAGTAGCGATGAGATTTCAGCCCATTGATTTCAGCGGCGCAGTTGGGCCTCGCACCGCCCAAATCCACGCGTCGAAGCCGTACGCGACGTATGTCTATGACGGCAACACGCTGACCAAGCACGAACAGTCAGTGAAATAGCCAACGATAAACGCTTTGCCGGTGACCCCGCGTCTATTGAGGCAGGCGAGGGCGACGCACAGCGACTCAACGAGAAAGAAATGAACAAGACCATCAAATACCTTTTTATCGGGGCTACCGTCTGGTTGGCACAAACGCCGGTGACCGCCGATGCCCAGACAATTCCACCGGCATGTGACCAATATCTCAAGGTCCTGCGGACATGCGGACCGGATCTCATACGCTTGGCAGCACTGACTCAACCAGATCAGGAGGCGAGCGTCCGAGCCGAAGTCACTGAAGGTTACAAAAGATTGCAGTCTGGGATTCGCACAGGCATCAAGCAACACGGCGAGACTGCGATAGCAGAACGCTGCGCATCCTTACCCGGAAAGGAGCAGATGCAAAGTCAGGCAACCAATATCGTGACGGTACTGGCGTTTGGACACGAACTGTCTGACGCGTGCGAAGCAGCCTATTCAGCGCTGCGATAACAACGAGCGGAGTCAATCAAACATCATGCGCACACTCGGGAACTTCCTTTGGTTTGTTTTTTGCGGCTTCTGGACCTGGCTTTTGTGGGCCGCGGTATCGGCCATCGCGTTTATCTCCATCATCGGCATACCATGGGGACGAGCGTGCTGGAACATCTCCACCTTGGCAGCGGCACCCTTCGGAAAAGACGTCATCAATCGCTATGAGCTGACACAGAAGCGTGATATCGGCACCTCGTTCCTTGGCTCGATCGGGAACATCGTGTGGTTCATCCTCGCCGGCGTCTGGATTGCGATCGTTCACACGATTTCCGGCATCGTGTGCTGTGTCACGCTGGTGGGTATCCCATTTGGACTTCAGCATTTCAAGTTAGCTGGGCTCGCCATAGCGCCGATAGGCAAAGCCGTCGTCTCCAGGGAGTTGGCTGAGACCGCCCGCCAGGAAAACGCGCGTGCCAACCTAGAAAAGGTACGCGCGGGTACACCCATTCACAAAATCAAGGATGATTATCATGAATAAAATCAAATCGGGGTTGGCCATTCTCACGATCGCGATGTTGGCGGGGTGCCAGCAGCAACCAAACGCCCAAGATATCGGTATGTGTTGGAACGCAGATACCAAAGAGACTGTTAATTCGATGGTAAAGAACTACGTCGCTGAATACATCGCCGATGGGATTGCAAAAAACGATAAAACCCATACGAAAGCACAAATCACGGCGTGGGTGAAAGCGCGTGTGATCACCACCTTATCGAACTTCTATGTGCTGACCGCCGATCCTGTGACGGGGAACGTGACTTGCGGTGCCGATGCGGCGATGACCTTTAAGCGAGGAGATAAGACATACACTGGTAGCGGGGCGTCGTTCACGTTTGCGGTATATAACGCTGAAGGAGACAATACGATGTACTCCGTCACCTCCAGGCACTCCTTAACCCAGATGGTTGATGATGCGACAGTGTCCCCGGATGCGGGGAGTGCGAAGCCATCACCCGCCTCTGCGACTCAATAACGAAGAGCTCGCCATCACCTGCGGTGAATCGGGTTTGTATTCCCCATTTCCTTCTTTAACGTACCGAAGGAAATGGGGGATATCGAACAAGAGCACTGATTTCAGTTTATCAAGTCGCGGGGCACAGATGATGCTGGAAGCACAACGATTTGAGCGGGCGCTCGCCTGGTTGCGCGACGCCGATGGTTTGTTGATCACTGCAGGTGCCGGGATGGGCGTCGATTCCGGGCTACCGGACTTCAGGGGGCGTGCGGGCCTCTGGCGCGCCTACCCTGCGTTAAAGCAAGCCCGCATAGCCTTCCAGGCAATCGCGAATCCGAAGGCATTTCATCACTTGCCAGCGCTGGCCTGGGGCTTCTACGGCCATCGGCTCGAACTCTATCGCAAGACAACGCCTCATCGAGGCTACGCCATCCTGCAGCGCTGGGCCAGCGACATGACTCACGGCGCCTTCGTGTTTACCAGCAATGTCGACGGGCACTTCGCGAAAGCGGGTTTTCCTGACGATCGGATTGTGGAGTGTCATGGCACACTGCATATGCTGCAATGCGCTCGCGTCTGCACGATGGACATTTGGTCGGCGGATTCCCTGGTGCCGATCGTGGATGAGAAGGCGTGTCGCTTGCGGTCTCCGCTGCCGGCTTGTGCTAATTGCGGCGGTCTGGCTAGGCCGAACATTTTGATGTTCAACGATTGGGATTGGATTTCAGAGCGTGCGGATCGGCAGATCGCCAGGCTCGAAAGGTGGATGCGGGCAGTCAAGCGCGCCGTAGTGATTGAAATCGGTGCAGGGCGGGCCGTGACCACGGTGCGTAACTTCAGTGTGCATCAGGGACTGCCGGTGATTCGCATTAATCCGCAGGACTTCGCTATTGCGCCTCACGAGGGCGTTGGCATTCAGGGGCGGGCGCTGGAAGTGTTGGACAGGCTCGATGCGGTGCTGACGCCTCGTTATTCGTGAGATGTCCGCCACAAAGTCACAATACGCAGGCGACTCCGTACAGCTGGACGGGCGATCGTTGTGCCGTGAGCGCTGCGTTCTTCACACAGAGCCAGAGTGGCTGGGGGGACTAGAGTAAGGTTATTTGCTACTAGGCGGAAGGCGGTCAGTTCCGGCGGCTCGATGTGCCATCGAACTGATGAAACCTGGCGGATCCTGATCGGCGGCTTTACGGCGAGCAAGTTGGAGCGCAGCTTGGCAGGACACGGCCAAGAACCGCCGGTCGAGGTCGTCGTTCAGTTCGACTACCCGAGGCCCGGTCCGTCCTCGCTCAATGGCCGTTGTCGGGTAAGCTGATCGCCGCCGGCACCGCCGCAAGCCGGCCAGTTTCGGACATTCGTTCGCGACGAGCGACAGTCGCTCAAAGGGCTGTTGGACAAGCGAAAGCCGACGCTCATCGCAGGGAGCACACTGGATCTCTCTTCGTTTGAAAGGAGATTGTCATGAACACCGAAAACCCCGAAGCTGGTTGCCATGTTCCGTGGAACAAGGGAAAAATCACCGGGCAAAAGCCTGCGGTGAAACTTCGCGAAATCTGGGCGATTCGGACGAGACTGCAGTTGTCATCGAATGTCCGCGAACTCGCGATTTTCAATCTCGCGATTGACAGCAAACTCCGAGCATGCGATCTGACGCGGTTGCAAGTGCAGGACGTCTGTCATGGAAGTCGTGTTTGCTCTCGGACTACGGTCCTGCAGCAGAAGACCCAGCGACCGGTTCAGTTCGAGATAACGGAGCATACCCGTCAGAGTCTCGAAGCTTGGATCGGAGCGCGGGGACTGAAGCCTGGCGACTATCCTTTCCCAAGCAGGGTGCACACATCGCCCCATCTGTCGATGCGACAATATGCACGAATGGTTCATCACTGGGTCGCTTCTATTGGACTCGATGATACCGTGTACGGAACCCACACGATGCGCCGCACCAAGGTGTCGCTGATCTACCGGCGAACGAAGAACCTCCGGGCGGTGCAACTCCTGCTCGGACATACGAAGCTGGAAAGTACCGTGCGCTACCTGGGCATTGAGGTCGACGATGCCCTCGAGATGGCCGAGCAGACCGAGGTATGACAGTAAATTGGCCGGCGAGCGATCGTTCACCGGCCAAGTTTCTGCTACTCATCTATACACTCTGGCCGACTTTCGAAAGGTGGCTTTGTACCAAGCAATAAACCTTCCTTCCGCAATGCGACTCCCCGCTCCGGTGGCTATACAAGTTTCGAACGCATGGTCAGCTTCTGGTGCTCACGTGTATCCTGGTTCTCAGGGTTAAGTCTCAACGGCATTTAACATGACCGTTGCATTCGAGCATCGATATACCCAAGGTGTCGCACCGGGATGCTGCCTGACGCAGCGCCGGCATACGATCTCGTTGGACTATCAGTTAGACAAATTGCCCACTCGCAAACGGACCGTCGCAGGGCCTCACCGCGCTGGCAGTGTGTCGGTTCGTGCATGGCGGTACCAACGCGGGCGGGCCGGCCGCTCACTTGGCATAAGCCAAAGCTCTGGCTATCTGGCATGTGTATGCCGGTGCGCTGTGAATGCACTCGCTTGCTAGTTGGTGGCGACCGACCCGGATTTTCGAACTTGCCAGCCGCCACCAAGTGCCTTGAAGACTGCGACCGCAGCACGCGCTGATCCTGTCTGGGCCTGCGCCCGTGCATCCGACGCTTCAAGTACCGTTTCGTCGGCATGGAGTACATCGATCAAACTTGCAGCGCCGTTCTGATAGGCAGTCGATGAGGAGTCTCGCGCTCGAGCAAGCGATGTCTCACCTTGGGCCAACGTGACGGTCTCTTCCTCGTTGTTGATCAATGCGGAGAAGCTGTTCTCGACATCCTCGGTCGCACGAAGGACCGCTTGCCGATATGCCGCCAAGGCTTCCGCATCCCGTCCCTTGGCCAGTTTGATCTGCGCGTTGATGCGACCGAAGTCGAACAGGCGCCAACGCAGGCCTAGCACGCCGGCCGCCTGGTTTGCTCCACTGGTAAATAGATTGCCGGTCGAGACCGCCGTGGCGCTGCCTAGCAGTCCGCTGAGTGAGAATGTCGGGTAATACTCGGAGATGGCTTCGCCGATTCTTGCATTGGCCGCGGCGAGATGCCGCTCGGCGACAATGAGGTCGGGCCGCCGCTGGAGCAGGTCCGCAGGAGAGCCAAGGGATGCAAACTTCGGTGTAGCAGGTATTGGTGCAACCTTCGCCAGCTCGGCCCGGTGGGTGCCCGGTGGAGAGCCAAGCATCACATCCAGCGCGTTCATTGCCGCGTCGAGCTTGATTTTGAGAACCGGCACCGTGGCCCGAACCCGGGCGAGTTCGCCTTCGGTTTGCCGGACCTGGTATTCAGCGGCGAGGCCGCGACCGTAAAGCAAGCGGACTTTTGCCAACAATTCTTGCTCGACTCTGACCTGCCGCCGCGCGATTACAAGACGGCTCTGCAGACCGCGAACACTGATGTAGATATCCGCGGTCTGGGCGGCAACTTCCAGGCGTGTGGCCTCGGCGCCCGCTTCCGATGCCTGATAGTCGGCTAGCGCCGCTTCGCGTGCGCGCCGCAGTCCCCCGAAGATATCTATTTCCCAACTGGCATCCAGGTCGGCTGCGTAGGCGGTGCCCCATCGATCATAGTTGGGCGTGGCGTTGAGCAGTCTCCCCAACGGGGTTTCGGTCGACTGATATGCCCGGGCGGCCGAGCTGCTGATGGTGCCGGAGGGAAGCAGCGAGGCATTTGACGCACCAAGAGCGGCACGCGCCTGCGTGACGCGGGCTGCGGCTTGTGCCAAATCCAGGTTCTGCTCAAGAGCCAGCGATACGAAATGCGTCAGGAGTGGATCGTTGAAACCCTCCCACCATTTCGAGAGATTGACCGTGGCGGCAGCATGTTGTTGTCCGACCGCCGCCTGCTCCATGTAGTGATGCGGAAGCGGAACCTCAGGTCGATGGTAATCGGGACCGACCGCACAACCAGCCATGGCACTGGCACACAGTAAAAGGGCGAGAGTGCGGCGAGGGGGCATGGAGATTTTCCGGGCGGGGATCAAAGTGTGACTATAATACATTTTGGTCACTTGTTGTCAAGGCTTCTCCGTCGCGGTAAGCTCATCATATGAACAAGACCACTTCATCGGCCCCTCAATTGCGGGGACCCTCGGACCATGATGTCCGCACACAGATCGTCGAAGCCGCCACGGAACACTTCAGCCATTTCGGTTACGAGAAGACGACTGTTTCCGATCTGGCCAAAGCTATCGGCTTTTCCAAGGCCTATATCTATAAGTTCTTCGACTCCAAGCAGGCAATTGGGGAGGTGATCTGTTCCAATTGTCTGAGTGAGGTCATGAAAGCGGTGGACGAGGCCGTATCCGCGGCGCCTACCGCGTCTGAGCGGCTGCGTCAAACGTTTAGAGCTTTGGTGGAGGCGGGCAGTAACTTATTTTTTCAAGAGCGCAAGCTCTTCGATATTGCCGCGGCGGCAGCCAGTGGGCCATGGTCCTCTGCGCGTGCTCATGAAGATCATGTCAGACAACTTATTGCGCGAATCATTCTCGAAGGCCGCCATTCAGGCGAATTCGAGCGCAAAACCCCTCTAGATGAGATCACCAATGCCATCTATTTGGTCATGCGCCCTTACGTCAATCCGTTGCTGCTCCAATACAATCTCGATCTCGCCACCGACGCCACGGCTCAACTTTCCGGACTGATCCTACGCAGTTTGGCGCCGTGATCTAGATAAATTGTTGAATGTGACTATTGACTAAAATGGTCACATGAATAAGAATGAAGGTCCTGCCTTGGGAGGAAGGACCTCATGCGTCGCCGCCGAATTGCGTCATCCGTCATATGCCTCTTGCCACTTGCCTTGACGGCTTGCGGCAACAAACACATTTCCGATCCGCGCACCGAGACTTCGGTTGTGGGGGCGGCGCTCGTCACGGCGGCCCCGACTGTCTCTCTGTCGTTCACCGGCGTCGTAGGTGCTCGGGTTGTCAGCGACCAGGGCTTTCGTGTTTCGGGCAAGTTGCTGCAACGTCTTGTCGACACAGGGCAGACGGTCAAACGTGGCCAAGTGCTTATGCGCATCGATCCGATCGATCTGCGGTTGGATGCGCACGCACTGAGCGAATCGGTCGCCGCGGCCCGCGCGCGGGCGAAGCAGACCGCTCACGACGAAGCCCGCTATCGCGGCCTAGTGGCCGCCGGCGCGGTGTCTGCGTCGGCCTATGATCAAATCAAGGCAGCGGCCGATTCTGCCCAGGCACAACTCGCCGCTGTCGAAGCTCAGGCCGATGTGGCGAAAAACGCGGCCAATTACGCGGTGCTACGAGCTGATGCCGACGGCGTCGTGGTGGACACGCGAGCCGAACCCGGTCAAGTGGTCAGCGCGGGACAAGTCGTGGTGCGCCTAGCACACGCGGGGCCTCGCGAAGCGATTGTCGACTTGCCTGAAACGCTGCGTCCGATCATCGGATCCACGGCCGACGCAACGCTATACGGCCGAGATCGGCTAACCGTACCTGCGAGGCTGCGACAACTCTCCGATGCTGCAGACCCCCTGACGCGCACCTATGAAGCGCGGTACGTTCTCACGGGCGCGTTGGCCAAGGCGCCGCTTGGCGCAACCGTCACCATCCGGATACCGGAACACCAAAATGCCGTGCAAGCCGACATGCAGGTACCGATAGGCGCCGTCTTCGATCCGGGCCACGGCCCGGGCGTCTGGACAATAACGGGCCATCCTGCGCACGTCGCTTGGCGTCCTGTCAAAGTACTCGGCCTAACCGACGGTACCGCGCGTATTGAAAGCACTGCGGGAGGCCTGAAGATAGGTGATCAGGTCGTGGCACTCGGTGCCCAGCTGCTGCACAACGGCGAAGAGATTCGGCCCATACCTCTCACGACGAATACGTCCGCGATCGTGGAACGCGGAGGGCTGCTGCAATGAGCGGCTTCAACCTCTCGGCGCTCGCGGTCCGCGAACGTTCCATCACGCTGTTCCTGATCATCCTGATCTCGGTGGCGGGCGTCATCGCCTTCCTCAAACTGGGTCGTGCCGAAGACCCACCGTTCACGGTCAAGCAGATGACGATCATCACCGCATGGCCGGGGGCGACGGCGCAGGAGATGCAGAACCAAGTCGCTGATCCAATTGAGAAGCGCATGCAGGAGCTGCGCTGGTACGACCACACGGAGACGTATACGCGCCCCGGCCTGGCCTTCACCCTGTTGGAGTTGCGCGACGATACGCCGCCATCGGACGTGCCGGAGCAGTTCTACCAGGCGCGCAAGAAGATCCACGACGAATCCGCGTACCTGCCGGCTGGCGTCATCGGCCCGATGGTGAACGACGAGTATTCGGATGTGACCTTTGCGCTGTTCGCCTTGCAAGCCCCGGGTGAGCCACAGCGGTTACTGGTCCGTGAGGCGGAGGTTCTGCGTCAAGACCTGTTGCGCGTCTCGGGCGTCAAGAAGGTCAACATCATCGGCGAGCGCCCCGAACGCATTTTCGTGTCCTTCTCCCATGACCGCCTGGCGACACTGGGCGTCACGCCGCAGGATATTTTCGCCGCGCTCAACCACCAGAACCTCCTTTCCCCAGCGGGATCGATCGACACCAAGGGGCCGCAAGTCTTCATTCGTCTGGATGGCGCCGTCGACAAGTTGCAGCAGATCCGCGACACACCGATCGTTGCCCATGGACGCACGTTCAAACTGTCGGACGTCGCGCAGGTGAAGCGTGGTTACGAAGATCCTCCGACTTTTCTGGTCCGCAACGATGGCAAGCCAGCGCTGCTGCTGGGCATCGTCATGCGTGACGGCTGGAACGGCCTGAAGCTGGGTAAGGCGTTGGACAAGGAAGCCGCCAAGATCAACGCCGGATTGCCCCTGGGTGTGAGCCTGACCAAGGTGACCGACCAGTCCGTCAATATCAAGTCGGCAACTAACGAATTCATGCTCAAGTTCTTCGTCGCCCTGCTCGTGGTGATGGTCGTGTGTTTCCTGAGCATGGGCTGGCGTGTCGGCGTCGTGGTCGCCGCTGCCGTCCCGCTGACGCTAGCCGGTGTGTTCGTCGTCATGGCGGCCACGGGGAAGAACTTCGACCGCATCACCCTCGGGTCGCTGATCCTCGCCCTGGGCCTGCTCGTCGACGACGCCATCATCGCCATCGAGATGATGGTCGTGAAAATGGAGGAAGGCTTCACCCGGGTGCATGCGTGCGCCTACGCGTGGAGCCACACGGCCGCACCGATGCTGGCCGGCACCCTGGTCACGACCGTGGGCTTCCTGCCCAACGGCTTTGCCCGGTCTACCGCGGGCGAATACACGCACAACATGTTCTGGATCGTGGGCATTGCCCTGATCACCTCCTGGATCGTCGCTGTGGCCTTCACGCCGTACCTCGGCGTGAAGTTGCTCCCGGAAATGCCGAGGATCGAGGGCGGCGAGAAGACCATCTACGACACGCCGAACTACAACCGCTTCCGTCGCGTGTTAGGTCGGGTCATCCGGCGCAAGTGGCTGGTCGCGGGCATCGTGGTCGGAGCGCTGCTGCTCGCCGGCCTTGGCATGAGCGTGGTGAAGAAGCAGTTCTTCCCGACGTCCGACCGACCGGAGGTCCTGGTCGAGGTACAGATGCCCTACGGGTCCTCCATCGAGCAGACAAGCGTTGCGACGTCCAAGGTCGAAGCCTGGCTGGCCAAGCAGAAGGAAGCGAAGATCGTCACGTCGTACATCGGACAGGGTGCGCCGCGGTTCTATCTCGCCATGCCGCCCGAACTGCCCGACCCGTCCTTCGCAAAGATCGTGATCCGGACGGACAACGCGGAAGAACGCGATGCCCTCAAAGTCCGGCTGCGCCAGGCCATCGCCCACGGCCTCGTACCGGAAGCGCAGGTGCGTGTGACCCAACTGGTGTTCGGTCCGCCTTCGCCGTATCCTGTGGCATTCCGCGTGATGGGGCCGGACCTGGACAAGATTCGCGCGATCGCCGCGCAGGTCAAGGCGGTCATGCGCGCTAGTCCGATGATGCGTACCGTCAATACCGACTGGGGATCGCGCGTTCCCACTCTGCATATCAGCTTGAATCAGGATCGGCTGCAGGCCGTGGGGTTGAGCTCGAGTGCGGTCGCCCAGCAACTCCAGTTCCTGTTGACCGGCGTCCCCGTCACCGCGGTCCGCGAGGACATTCGTTCGGTGCAAGTGGTAGCGCGCGCGGCGGGCGGTATCCGCCTGGATCCGGCGAAGATCAACGGTTTCACGCTGGTGGGATCAGCTGGGCAGCGCGTTTCGCTCTCGCAGGTCGGAACCGTGAGTGTACGGATGGAAGATCCCATTCTTCGTCGCCGTGACCGCACGCCGACCATCACCGTGCGTGGCGACATCGCGACCGGGTTGCAACCGCCAGATGTGTCCACGGCCATTCTGAAACAACTGAAGCCGATCATCGCCAAGCTGCCCGATGGCTATCGCATCGAAGAGGGAGGCGCCATCGAGCAGTCCCACAAGGCGACTGCCGCCATCGTACCGCTCCTTCCGATCATGATCGCGGCCACGCTCCTGATCATAATCCTGCAGGTGCGCTCGATGGCCACCATGATGATGGTATTCGCTACCAGTCCGCTCGGCTTGATCGGGGTGGTGCCGACCCTGCTGCTGTTCAACCAACCGTTCGGCATCAATGCGCTGGTAGGTCTGATTGCGCTTTCGGGCATCGTGATGCGCAACACTCTGATCCTCGTCGGGCAAATCAAGCACAACACTGAAGAAGGACTGGCGCCCTTCGATGCCGTGGTCGAGGCGACGGTGCAGCGTGCGCGGCCGGTGATCCTGACCGCCTTGGCCGCGATCTTCGCTTTCATCCCGCTGACCCATTCGGTGTTCTGGGGAACCCTTGCTTACACGCTGATCGGCGGCACCTTCGCCGGGACGATTCTGACCCTGGTGTTTTTGCCGGCCATGTATTCCATCTGGTTCAAGATCCGACCTCCGCTACAGCCTAGTTGATCCCCAATCTCTCCCATACGGAAAGGAACTGTCATGACGAATTCCAAAGTTGTCGTCGTTACCGGCGTGTCATCGGGCATCGGACGTGCCGCAGCGGTGAAATTTGTCGAGAAAGGTTGCCAGGTATTTGGTACGGTGCGCAACACGGCAAAGACACCCGCGATACCTGGTGCCGTACTCATCGAGATGGACATCCGTGACGAAGCGTCCGTTCAAAACGGAATCCAGGCCATCATGGCTCAGGCCAAGCGCATCGACGTGCTTGTCAACAGCGCCGGCGTCACCCTGCTGGGGGCGACAGAAGAAACGTCGATTTCCGAAGCCCAGATGCTATTCGACACTAACCTCTTTGGCCTCTTGCGCACGACCAAGGCAGTGCTGCCGCACATGCGCAAGCAGCGCTCAGGCCGCATCGTCAATGTCAGCTCAGTGCTGGGCTTTCTGCCGGCGCCGTATATGGCACTCTATTCTGCATCCAAGCATGCCGTTGAAGGACTGTCCGAGACTCTGGATCACGAGGTGCGTCAATTCGGCATCCGAGTGGTGCTGGTCGAACCATCCTTTACCAAAACCAACATGGATCTCAACGCACCGCGGACGGCTTCCAGAATCCCTGACTACGAGAAAGAACTCGGCATCGTTTCCCAAGCAATTGGGAACGCTGTCCAAAAGGCACCTTTGCCTGATGAAGTCGCCGCAACGATTGTCGATGCCGCTTTGGGAGCCTGGAAGATGCGTCGTACGCCAAAAGGGGAAGCTTCTCTTCTTGCCAAGCTGCGCCGCTTCATGCCAGCTGGTCCCGTCGAGAAAGGCTTGAGGAAAACGTTTGGACTCATTTGAAATCAATCCCGTCTTCTCGTTATACCGGCAGAAGCCAAATGAGCTTGGTTCTGTGTGTGTTTTTGCGGTGCCCGACACCGCGCCGCATATAAGACTTCCGCTTCTCGGTATTGCGAATTTGCAGCGCGCTGATTTCAATGTGGTCTACATGCGGCAAATGGACGTAGCGCTGCTCATCGCTGTGCTGTGTCTCCCGGCAAATTCGCTGCCCCATCTGTTATCGGGGAAAAAAAGATCGAAGTTGAACGCAGAAGTGATAGGTTGAAAATCCTCGGAGCGCAAGACGTCTATGAAAAACGATCGGAAATTGTCTCTCTGGGCAAATGAGCAGGCAGATGCAAAGCGGCGCATACGTGAGGGCGGCGGGGCATCGGGCCTCGCTCGAAGGGAGCAAATTGTCGGCAAGAACGGGCGAGAGATTCTCGACGCCATGATGTCGGGTGAACTGCCGTATCCACCAATGAACGACACGATGAACATGACGTTGTTGGAGGTGGAATACGGCCGCGCCGTGTTCCAGGGTGTTCCATTGGTGCAACACTATAATCCGCTGGGTACGGTACACGGCGGCTGGTTTGCCACACTTCTAGACTCAGCGCTTGGCTGCGCAGTGCAAACCACACTTCCGGTAGGGCGCACCTACACCACGGCCGAACTCAGCATTAACATCGTGCGACCTGCATCGCAGCATACCGGCCCACTGCGCGCGGCCGCCAAGGTTGTCCACGTGGGGCGGTACATGGTTACTGCAGAGGCTCGCACAGAAGATGAAACGGGCAAACTATACGCGCACGCGACGACCACCTGCTTTGTTTTCGATGTGTCGGCCGCTTGACGTAGCCGTGGCGAAGCCGATCCCATGCTTGCGTCTAGGCGATTGGCAATCGAAAGAATAGTCCGGCCTATAGCACTGCCGTCTGCCGCGCCCGGGATTCGGCATTCGACTCAGCGAAATAGCCGCAAACCGATGGAAATCAGGCGAAGGTGATCAAGTCCTTGAAGATCAGATGGCCCCATTTCTTTCCGCGCGCGTGCACCAGCCATCCACCTTCCGAAAGCTCGCCAAGTTGGATTGGCGCGAAACCGAGCTTTTCCGCAAGTGCGCCGACCTGCGCCGCGGCACCGTCATTGTCGCTCGCCAGGAACACGACTCTCCTGCCACCGTGTACGGCCGGGTCTTGGCCAAGGACGGCAGCGACCAGATGATTGAAGCCTTTCACCACGCTGGCTCCGGTGAACTGGGTCGCGACGAAAGCAGAGGACGGGAGCCCGCCCAGTTCTTCAAGCGGAGCCTGCGTGTTCATCGCGTCGATGACGGTCTTCCCCTTCCAGTCGGGCAGTGCTTTTGCAACCTCTGGATGCGACTCGAAACGGACAGCCAAAAAGATGGTGTCCGCCTTGACAGCTTCCGCCAGCGTTTTGGGAATGATCGTCGGTCCGATCGCGGCCGCGTCGGCAGCAAAGCTCTCCGGGGCGCGTGTGGTTGCAACAGCCACTTCAACGCCGGTGCGGGCGAACGCCCTGGCAAGCGCGTGGCCGATCTCGCCGAAGCCAATGATTGAGTAACTCATATATTTCTCCTTCGTTTCCCGGCGCGCTCAGAGCTTGTAACCACCACTCGCTTCAATGGTTTGACCGGTCACCCAATGGCCTTCATCGGCGGCCAGGAACGCCACGACGGCGGCAATTTCCGAAGGCTCACCAAAGCGGCCCAGTGCGATTTGGGCCTCGACCGCCCTGACGAGTTCGGGATTCGCCCGAAAATCGGCGTTCGCATCCGTCCGCGTGAAGCCCGGCGCTACGGCGTTCGCGGTGATGCCACGCGGCCCAAGCTCGATTGCGAGCGTATGGGTCAGGGTGTTGATGGCCGCTTTCGCCATCGAGTAGACAGGGGCTGCCGTCACAGGCTTCGTGGCGGCAGCGGAAGAAATGTTGATGATGCGTCCGCCATCGGCCAGACGATCGAGAGCGGCCTGAACGATGAAGAAGGGGGCGCGAGCATAGACCGCCATAAGCGTGTCCCAACTCTGCGGCGTCGCGTCCTTGAAGCCAACCCAGCCGAAATTGCCAGCGTTATTGACCAGAATGTCGAGTGCTTTGCTTCCGTTCCGCTTGGTGAGCTCGCTGTCGAGTCTATCGAACAAAGCCGGGACTGCCGCCGGATCAACGAGATCCGCATGGATTGCGAACGCGGCGCCTCCCGCTTTCTGTATGGCGGCGATCGTCTCGTCCGCGCTGCGTTTGCTGGCGTTGTAGGTTAGCGCGACTGTCGCACCGTCCTGAGCAAGACGTTCGGCGATGGCGCGGCCAATGCCCCGTGATGCCCCGGTGACGAGAGCTGTTTTTCCCTTTAGCGACGGAGTCATTTGATTTTCTCCTCAAAGTTGCGCCAAGCCACCGTCAACGGCGACCTCGCTGGCGGTCATGAAGCTGCTGTCCGACGATGCGAGGAAAGCAGCTGCCGCTCCGATCTCCGACGGATCGGCCATGCGTTGGAGTGGCGTCATCGCCCCATAGGCCTTCTGGCCATCTTCGCCCAGCGCCTCCTTCGCCAGTTCGGTCGCCGTCGCCCCCGGCGATAGCACGTTGACCCGAATGCCGGTTCCTTTCAGGTCTTCCGCCCAAGTCCGGGCGAGGTTGCGCACCGCCGCCTTGCTGGCGCTGTAGGCGGTGAATCCTGGGGCTCCCGTGGTGCCCGCGCTCGAGCCGGTCAGGATGATCGAACCACCTGAGCTCATCAGCGGCAACGCCTTCTGGACCGTAAAGATCGTCCCTTTCACATTGGTGCCGAAGATGTCATCAACGTGCTGGCCGGTGATCTGACCGAGTGGGAGCGGGCTTCCCGTCCCGGCATTGGCGAAGACGATGTCCAGGGTTCCTCGCTCGGCCTTCACCGCTGCATAGAGTCGGTGGAGGTCGGCTAGATCGGAGACCGAACCCCTCACCGCGCGGGCATTGCGCCCGAGGACCGCCACAGCCGCGTCGAGCGCTTCCTGCCGGCGGCCGAAAATGAAGACGAAAGCGCCTTCCGCAATGAATCGTTTTGCCGCGGCAAGGCCGATGCCGGTAGCGCCACCGGTGATCACGGCGGTCTTTCCATTCAGTCTGTTCATGTCACGCATCCTTCGAAACAAAATCGGTAGACACCATTCTGAGACCCTTGATTTATGAAAGCAATTGACTGAATATCTATATATGTCATCTATTTTTTAGATATGCATGCTAGATAATGTCACCATCAATCAACTTCGCGCTTTCGTTGCCGTGTGCGACCAGGGAAGCTTTTCGGGGGCTGCACGGGAGCTCAGGCGTGCACAGTCGGCAATCAGCCACGCGATCAACGCGCTCGAGAGTGCCTTCGATGTGGTGCTGTTCGAGCGCAACACTCGCAAAGCGACGCTGACGGCCGCTGGCCGCAGCCTCCTGCCTGATGCTCGCGGTGTGATCTCGCGCACCGAGGAAATGAAGATGCGCGCGGTTGCCATTGCTGAAGCTGGGGTTCCACAGGTCTCGGTTGCCGTGGATACCTACTTTCCACGTGCGCACCTGATCGAATGCCTGCGCACCTTGCAGGCAGACTTTCCGACCGTTGCAATCAATCTGCGCATGACGACTATGCAAAACGGCGAGCGTTTGGTTCTCGATGGTGCATGCGCGTTGGCGGTGACGATCACGGACGTGCCGGAGCTGAGTCCGGGCACCATAGAAAGGCAGCATCTATGCGACACGCAAATGGTGACCGTCTGTGCGCCATCGCATCCGCTGGCCTCAATTGCGGGACTAATCCCGCGGGAGGAGTTTGGCCGGCACATCCAGCTCGTCGTAACCGACAATCAGCCCGATGCCGAAAAGACTCAACAGGGTGTCGCCAGTGAGCGCCAGTGGCTCGTGAACGATCTCGGCGCGAAGCACGATCTGCTCAGAGGAGGCCTGTGCTGGGGGCACATGCCGTTTCATCTGGTGGCGGAAGACCTCGCGACAGGAACGCTTGTCGAACTCCAACGGCGCGCGTGGCATATGCGCCCCCTCACGTTCATGATCTCCCAGCGCCGCGGATACTCGTTCTCAGAATGCGAGACACGACTGGTCGAACTCCTCGGTCATCGTCATGGCATCTCAAAAGGTGGGAAGATCAAGGCCAGCATATAGTGCGGTCGCTGATGGGTTACTCAGTGAGGTGTCGCGTGATGTGAGTACCGGCAAAGTTCGGCCGATAGCGTTGAAAAGCTCTTTCTCCGCGAAGCCGGACCAGTTCGCGAAAAAGCGGGCCTCTCAGATCGTTCTACAAGCCGCTCGTGAGCATCGGTCAAGGGTAAGAAGACCCCTGAAAACCTCGCTGAATTTTTGCTCGGCGAGTTTTTCAACACTATCGGCCAGGAGCTGACGTCTGCCGTGGATAGTCAAAACGCCTAAAAACTCTGATCGATTCAGCTCAGAGCGAACAGCGTTTGCTACTGCTGCGGGTTCTTCATCAAGCCGCGCTAGCGCACCTTTAGATCCCACCATGCGCGGCGATGAACATCGCGACGGCTGACCGGCAATAGGATTCGATTTCGTTGTCGTCCTCTGCTCTTGCCTCATCGAAGCGTGCGATAAGCAGCAGATCGGATCCTTTGAAAAGCGCAGCAAACAAGCGGGCGGACTGGCGAGGATCGGGCACGTTCAGAACCGCCTTCGCGTGCAACTGACGCAACAGGGCCTCGATTTGGGCGACGACATAGGCGGGCCCGGCTTCGTAATGGAGCTTGCTCAACGATTTTTGATTCGTCTTGCCGGCCAAGACCATGGCTTCGACACTGCGGACGTCTAGGCTCAACAGCGTGCGAAGCAGGGATGATCCCACCGCCATGAGCTGATCTTCGGCCGACCCGTCGACGCTTTCAAAAAGGGCCTGTGGTGCGAACTGATGGCAGTGGGTCGCCATGGCCGCACTGAACAGCGCCTCCTTGTTCTCGAAGTGCCGATAGATGCTTAGCTTGGATATCTTCGCCCGCTGGGCGACCTTGTCCATGGTCGTCGCTTGAAAACCCAATTCCACAAAGAGTTCGCAGGCGGCGTCGACTATCTTTTGGCGAAGCGCCTCGTTGGCGGGCCGGCCGCGCCGGCTTTGGATGTTCTTTTTGGTCACGACAATTTTAGTACTTGACAGTATTTAAATTCTTTATTTATGATACCGCGGAGTATCCTAAATTTGCAATCCAGCCCCAGCCCAACGCCTGTTATTCACAACACGGAGTCCATCACCATGAATGACGTAGTCATCATCGGCGGCAGCTTTGCCGGGCTCGCCGCCGCCCTGCAGCTCGGCCGTGCCCGCCGCAAGGTCATCGTTCTCGATACCGGCCGGCCGCGCAACCGCTTTGCCGGCCATTCGCATGGCTTGCTCGGCCACGATCACAAGCCCCCGCTAGACATCCTAGTCGAGGCGCGGCAGCAACTGGCGCGCTATCCATCGATCAGGCTGGTCAATGCTCGGGCCGAGAGCGTGTCTGGCGCCATCGACGATTTCTGCGTTGTCACTGACGACAACGAAAGCCTAAAGGCACGTCGTCTGATCCTGAGCTATGGCATCGTCGACCAAATGCCTGATGTTCTAGGCTTTGCCGAAAGTTGGGGCACTTCCATTGTGCCATGCCCATATTGCGACGGCTTTGAAGTCGCTGGCCAGCATTGGGGCCTCGTCTGGTCCGGCCCGCAGTCGCACCAGTCTGCCAGGCTGTTCCACGATTGGACAGACAAGTTGACCGTCTTCGCCGATGGTCACGACATTCCATCCGATATCCAGGCCGATCTGACGCACCGCCACATACCTGTCGTCGATGGCCGGATCGTCGAAATTGCTCATCATAAGGACCATATCACCACCGTCATTCTCGATACCCGCCGCAATGTCGCAGTTGACATCCTGTTCGCCCATCCCCGCAATAAGCCGTCCGCAAGCTTGCATCAGTCGCTGGGCCTCGTCACGATGGATACGCCTACCGGCATCGTCCTCAAAGTCGACGAGCGCCGTCAAACCACCATGCCCGGCATCTACGCCGCGGGCGACCTCACGACGCCCTTCTTGCCTTCGGTCACCCAGGCATCATCGCAGGGCGCGATGGCGGGTATCTTCGCCCAACAATCAATGCTGGTTTGAGAGGACAGATTCCATCTTTGAGGGAGATTGATCAGGCCCGTCTGGATACGGCGACCGAACAGGTTCGCAAAGCCATTGCCGATCGAAAGGATAGGCGAGTGTTCCGATGGAGAAGGTGACTGAGCACCATTTGCAGATTAAAGAATTTAGGAAGAGAACCATGTCGAAAGAATCAATGAACAGCTTCGCCGGGAAATGGGCTCTGATCACCGGGGCTTCGAGCTGCCTTGGCCTTGAATTCGCAGATCTACTGGCTGCGCAGAAAGTCAATCTCGTATTGGCGGCCCGACGGCAGGAATCGATGGAAAAGCTTGCCTCCGATCTCCGCCAGAAATACGGGGTGGATGTGCTGGTCGAGGCGATCGATCTTGCCTCGCCGGGCGCGGCCAGCCGCTTGAAATGCAGTCTCGACGCAAAGTCGCTGACCATCGACATCTTGCTGAACAATGCCGGATACGGCTTGCACGGCGACTTATTGGAAACACCGATCGAGTGCACCGTGAACCTGATCCAGTTCAACATCACGACGCTCACAGAGCTGACCTATCTCTTTGGCCTCGATATGGCCAAGCGGCGATCCGGACATATACTTCTCGTCGCTAGCCTCATGGCCTTCCAAGCCGTTCCCAGCTACGCAGCCTATGCGGCGACCAAGGCATATGTGCTCGCCCTTGGCGAGGCAATACACAACGAACTCCGCCCACATGGTGTGATTGCTACCACTCTCTGCCCAGGGCACACCGAGACAGGCTCCGATGCTGCAGCCGGCGCAACCACATCAGCCTTGTTGCGCCTCCTCACCATGAAGTCCCGCCCGGTCGCCGCGAGCGGTATTCAGGCGTTGTTGCAAGGAAAGGCGATGGTAGTCGCGGGTTTGGCGAACAAGATAGTAGCCTTTTCAAATCGTTTGGCGCCGCAATCAATGCAAAGAGCCAGGCTGAAAAGAATCGTGGACGCTTAGCTCCTGGAGCGCTGGCGTTTGGGGTCCCTCGAGCAAGCGGAGGCTCTGGCTGCGATGCGCGTTTTGACATCGGACAGCCTAGTTAAAAGCGAATTCAGAACAGGTAGATATCATGGCAGAGCAAAATGCCGATCGTGTCGGCGACTGGAATGGCCAAAGCGGGAAGCGCTGGGCCGCAAACCAGGCCCGGCTTGACGCTATAGTGGCGGTGTTCGGCCAAGCCGCGATCGAAGCCGCCGCGCCCGCGAAGGGCGAGCGCGTGCTGGACGTCGGCTGCGGCGCGGGCGCGTCGAGTCTGGTACTGGCCGCCCACGTCGGCCCGGGGGGGGCAAGTGCTGGGTGTGGACATATCCGAACCACTGATCGATCGGGCGCGCGCGCTTGCACCACAGAATACGCCGGCCCTGTTCCAAGTGGCCGACGCCAGCAGCGCCGAGTTGCCAGAGAGCGCGTTCGACATCCTGTTCTCGCGTTTCGGCGTGATGTTCTTCGACGATCCGACAGCGGCGTTCGTCCATATGCGACGTGCGTTGCGGCCGGGCGGGCGGGTCGCTTTCGTCTGCTGGCGCGGCGTGGCCGAGAACGATTGGGTGCGCCTGCCGATGGGCGCGCTCAAGGGCATCCTCCCGCCGAGCGCGCCGCCAGACCCCGAAGCGCACGGCCCATTTTCGTTCGGCGACCGGGGACGTGTGTCGCGCATCCTGACGGCAGCCGGCTTCACCGATATCGCTATCGCGCCCTTCGATGCTTTCGTCCCGTTTGGTGAGGGCAGGACGAGGGACGCTGCGATCGACGACGCGGTGAAGATGACGCTCGAGGTCGGCCCGCTGTTGCACGTGCTTGCTGATCAGTCCGACGACATCCGCGCCCGCGCGTCGGCCGCGGTTCGCACCGCCTTCGCGGGCCTCCCCGGCGAGCGGTCGGTGATGATCAACGGCGCGGCGTGGATCGTCACGGCACGCAATTCGGCAAGCTGACAGGGATTAATAGGGGAGACGTCCTCGCTCGGTGGAACTGGGCGTCTTTGGGCGCTCAGATTGATGTCCCTTCTGGCCGATGACCTGCCCCCCGAACGATAGCGCGGAGTGACCGCTTCACTCCGACAGCGGTCGTCACTGCTCAACTTGCGTGGAGTCCGCTTGGGGTCGCCTGCACTCAGTGATGAATGGCTGCTTCCGGGAAACGCAACTTCAACGGCGGTTTTTCGGCGATGAACTTGAAAAGATGGCTGTCGTGTCGCGACCCCAAGCAGCCATCCGAACCTCCCTGAGCCGTCATTCAGGCACGCCGGGCTTCCGCTAATTTTGCCGCTCGATAGCTGTCTTCCGTGATTTCATACACTCGACCATCTCCGGCCGTTCGCCGGCGTGGGCCCGCGGACACTCAAATGGCCGTTCCGCACCAGGCAGTGGACGGTTACGCGCCCCGCGGGCCCATCCCCGGGAGTAGGGGGAAACTTTTCAAAGACGAGCAGTACACCTCAATCGGTCTATAAAGTTGAATTATTAAATATTGTTAATATTCCGATGTAATCGATTAGGCAACCATACAATGCCATCGCGAAATGACTCTATCCGAGGGTACCGATGGCCAGCGACGCGAAATCACGGCATGCGAAGCCTGCTGCTTATGCAATTCTGCTATTTCCTTTCCTGGTTTTTCAGGCCGCATGCATGAGCACTGCGCACGCGGCGTGTACGACAACCGGACAATCGACGATCTGTGATTCGAGTGCGCCGAATCCGACCACGTCGACGATCGGCAATGGTAACGTCGCGAGCGAAGACAACCGAACCGTGACAGTCCAGAACGGTTCGAGTGTCGCGGTGGGCGATGAAAACGCGATTAGCGTGCGCGATAACGCGAACGTCACGGTTCAGTCGGGCGGCACGGTCAGCGCCACCGGCGTGAGTTCCAGCGGGCTCTATGGCACCGGCGCGGACACCATCGAGTTCGCGAACAACGGCCAGTTGACGGTCCAGCAAAACGGCCAAGTGCTCTCGCTCGGCACCGAGACATCCGCCGAAGCGGTCAATCTGGAAGGCAGCGGCAATACCATCGTCAATGACGGATTGATTCGCGCGGATCACGCGGCGGCCATTTGGTTTCAGAACCTGAGCGGCACAAATACGATCATTAATAATGCGACCGGTGTCATTCAAGCCCCGGGCGACGTCATTGGCGCCAGCGGCAACGGCGCGGTCGATTTCACCAATCGTGGCCAGGTCATCGGCAACCTCGTCTTCGCCGGGGGCGACGATACGCTGCGCCTTTATACCGGCTCGACGATCACCGGCAATATGGACGGCGGGGGCGGCACCAATACCGTTTATCTCAACGGCACCGGCACGGCGAGCCTGCCCGGCAACTTCACCAACTTTCAGACCCTTTACAAGGCGGATTCCGGCACTTGGTCGCTCACCGGCACGATCACGGGGGTGACGCGGGCCGAAGTGCAGGGCGGCACGCTAGCGTTGACCGGCAATAACAGCAACTACACGGGCACCGTGATCGTCGATCCGGCCGGTACGCTCCAGGCGCGCGCGCAAAGTTTGCCGCCCTCGGTGCTCGACAACGGGCTGGTGCGGTTCGCGCAGCCGGACGCCGGCACTTACACGGGCGCGCTGTCCGGCACCGGCGCGGTCGAGAAGACCGGGCAGGGCACCTTGACGCTCGCGCCATCTGGGGCCAACGGCAACACCTACTCGGGCGGCACGACGATTTCGCAGGGCACGCTGGCGATCGGCGCCGACGCCGCGATCGGCGCGGCCAGCGGGGCGCTAGTGTTGAATGGCGGGACGCTGCAGGCCAATCAGAATCTGAGTCTTGCACCTACCCGCGCGGTCTCAATCACGAGCGCGAACGGCACGATCGATACGCAAGGATTCACGATACAACTCGGACAGGGTATCAGCGGCGCGGGCGCGTTGACCAAGGCGGGCAGCGGTACGCTGGTGTTGAGTGGCGCGAACACCTATACGGGCGGCACGACAGTTTCCGCCGGCACATTGCAGCTTGGCAATGGCGGCACAAGCGGTAGCATCGTCGGCAACGTGACCGACAATAGCACGCTGGCATTCGATCGGTCCGACGCGACGCTCTTCAGCGGCACGGTATCGGGCAGCGGTTCGCTGGCACAGACAGGCAGCGGTACGACTGTGTTGAGCGCGGCGAATGCCTATACGGGCGGCACGACAATTTCCGCCGGCACATTGCAGCTTGGTAACGGCGGCACGAGCGGCAGCATCGTCGGCAACGTGAGCGACAATGGCACACTGGTGTTTGATCGCTCTGACGCAACGACTTTCAGCGGCACGGTATCGGGCAGCGGCGCGCTGGTTCAGGCAGGCAGCGGTACGACTGTGTTGGATGCGGCAAACACCTACTCGGGGACGACGACGGTGTCGGCCGGTGCGCTCGCGGTCGGCGATTCGGCGCATGCAAGCGCTTCGCTCGGCACTGGCGCAACCCAGGTGGCCGCCGGCGCGACGCTCGGCGGCTACGGCAGCGCACCTGGCAGCGTGATCAATCTCGGCACGCTGGCGGTCGCCAGTGCGATGCCGGCATTCGCCGGCAACACCAGCGGGACTTTTACGATCGGCGGCGATTTGTCGAACACCGGCTTGCTGCAAGTGGGCGCTGTGGCCGGCCAAACCGGCAACACGTTGAACGTTCGCGGCAATTACGTCGGCGCGTCGGGCACGCTCGCTATCAATACGGTACTCAACCAAGGGGGCGCGGCAACACAAACGGACACACTCGTCATCGGTGGCAATGCCAGCGGCACTACCGGCATCCAAGTGCAAGGCACGGGAAGCGGCGCGCAAACCGTGGGCGACGGAATTCGCGTCGTTCAAGTCGGCGGCACATCGGCGTCCGGCGCATTTCATCTTGCCAGCCCGGTCCAGGCGGGTGCCTATCAATATCTGCTTTACCAAGGCGGCGCCACCCCGAGCGACTGGTATCTGCGCTCGAAACTCCTAGCACAGCCCGGCGGCGGCTCGGGATCGACGCCCGGATCGAGCTCGCCGGCAAACTCCGATCCGGCCACCGCGCCGACGGCGTACCGCCCGGCAGTGGTCGGCTACTCGTTGACGCCTCTGCTCAACGCGGATTATGGGTTCTCGATATTGAGCCGCCTGCATGAACGGGTGGGCGACATCGCGGCGATCGAACGAGCCCAGCCCGCCCATCGCGATGGCGTGTGGGCGCGGGTCGCCGGCCAGAACCTGACCATGAACGGCAACGACCGCTTCTCTGCCCAGGCGCGAACCTATTTCGCGCAATTCGGCAAGGACTGGACGCTCGCGCATGACGATGCCGGCGGCAGCACGCACACCGGCGCGATGGTCACGCTCGGCACCGCGTCGTCGACCTTCGATGACAGCCAGCGCGCCATCAATGCGGCGCTTACGTCCCGCGCCGGCTCGCTGACGATGCAGGCGCAGTCGATCGGCGGCTATTGGACACGCTATCTGCCCGACGGCACCTACTTCGACGGCGTCGCGCAATTGACCCACTATCACGACAAATATAGCGACGTCTATGGCGGCGGCGCGACTCAGAATGGCTTAGGCGCGGGCGTGTCGGCCGAAGCCGGCAAACCATTGCGGCTCGGCGTGTCGTCGCTCGCCATCGAGCCGCAGATGCAATTGCTTTATCAATATGTGCATCTGAACCCCTTCAGCGACAGCGTATCGGCCGTCTCGGGCAATACGTCGAACGAATTGCGCGGCCGAATCGGCTTTCGTCTGTTCAGACCGAATCTGTCCAACGACGCCAAGACAGGTTATCTGACGCCCTACTTCACCGCCGATATTCTGCGCGACTTCATCTCGCCGGGACAGGTCGTCGTCGGCGATACCTCATTCGCAGAATCTCCGGCGAAAACCTGGTACGAACTCGGAGTCGGCGCGACCGCGAGCATGGGCAAGGCGTCGATGTTGTATGTCAACCTCAAATACACACACAACCTGGGCGGCGAGCGGCGGCGCAGCGTGTTCGGTCAAGTGGGCTATCGTTATAGCTGGTAACGCGTTAGTGGTCTGCGTCAAGCGCGGTGCATCTTATTCGCCATGCTCCTGGCCCGCGTGACATTCACCAGAGCGGCGAAAGCTCTTGCCTTCCCGGTGAACGGTTTCGGATGACGACTCTGCTCCTCCGCGCTGTGTTCGATCATGCAGACCGAATCATGTGTCGAGCGAAACGCTGTGTGTCGCACCTTGTACTCTGTTCGGCCACGAAGGGAACGTTAGGCCGTGTTGATGAGTCACCGGTGGGCGCCGAATGCACGTGGAAACGCGGATGCTTGGCCATCCACCGGATAGACATACCTCGGTGTAGATCGTCGTCGGAGACAACTCGATGACCCGGCCCGAATTATGAGTAATGCAGGATTATCTCTTGCCTAGCCGGATGCGTACACGCGCAGCGACCGGTGTGTCTTCGGAAACGGCCTTTTCATGTCGATCTTGGCGAGTGGCTCAAACGGGTCGCCTGCGCTCAGTGATGAATGACCGCTTCCGGGAAACACAACTGCAACGGCGGCTTTTCGGTTGTGAACTTGAAAAAAAGGCCCGCTGCCTGAACGGGCTTTCTTTGCTGCCACATAAGTTCCAGGTAACTTCAATTAGTCTGATCGTTATCGACCAATTTGAATCTCAAAAATAAGACCAGACCCAATTGCGACCAGAACATAGTCACCACCGATGCCGACCCAATGATAGCCACGTGGCGGACGACGCAGTCCATAGCTACGCCAATCATTGATGACGTATTGACGATTACGGTACTCGTTGGGCAAACGCTCGCCCTTGTGCCAGCCACGCGGGCCTGAGTCTCGTTCGCCCCGCGCCAACCCCTGATCATGGCCGGCGGGGCCGCCCTGATGTCCATAGCCGGGGTTCTCTCTGCGGTGACCTTGTTCCTGGCGAAATCCGTCTCCTTGGCGATCGTTACCGGGACGGCCTTGAGCGAACACAGAAAGCGAGAGGATTACGCTGGCGCATACCAGCGCTGCGGCAATTGAATTGATAATTTTCATGATGATTCCTTCCGTTGTGCCGCACGAACCATCCACATGATTGCGGGTGGTCTTCCAGACTAAGTAAGCGATTGGTGGAAATCGTCGGCATCGACAAGTCAGGTCAGCGTCCGCGAGCAAAGGGATCAGCCTCCACCTGTAACGTATTGTTCCGACAGATTGCCGAGACCAACGCATCACTATCGCGATCCACACTACGCCTGCGGCGGCATGGCGGTCGGTGCGCCAGCGAACATACGCGGTGCGATGAGATTGCCCCATTATCGGCCGCGCACTGGCGTGGCAGAAGCCTCAGTTCTTCGCATCGAGACGAAATCTCGATTCGAGTTTTTCCGCCGCAGTGATGTCGACAAAGGTAATGACGGCATCATTGATGACGTTATTGAACCAGCGGTAGGCCATGGACGCGCACCGCGAATCACCCGCCGTCATTGGTGACGGTCTGTTTTCCCGACGGAACCAAGATGCGTAATATCTCGTGCGCGTCTACATGCAGCGTCGGGTATTGCAACGAGGTGGTGAGATTGCTGAGGGGGCGGCCGACTTCGCTTTCGCGCAGATTGATGATTCTTGGCGTGAGGTCCATCTTAGGCGGCAGTACGCCCTCCACATTGGGGATAATCGGGCCTATGGTTTCGTATTCGGTGGGATGAACACGGATGATTTTTTAGGGGGCCAGATGGGAGAGCGGAGAGACTGCTAGCGTTCACTGACGGCGTTGTGGCCGTCACCATGGGCCTGTCATTAATTTCGTGTTCAAGGCATATCTTCTCCTGGGGAGGATGATATGCCTCGCAAACCGAAAACCAAGCCGGTAGATCTACCGGCGACCCCCGCCGAGTTGCTCGGGTAGTTCGGCAACGGCCCGATGACGGCCGAAGCCCATCAATGCTACGACACAGGCGCTCAAGAAAGCGCTGATTGAGCGGGCGTTGGCAGGCAAGATGAATCATCTCGTCGGCTATCCTATCGGTGTGGCCAAGCCGGCCAACGCCACGAATCAGCTCCTGTTCGCTTAATCACCTCGACCGCTTCACCGACAACTTCCGAACGGCCGGAGTTAAAAACCGAGAGGGCTCATCAAAGCGCTGCCCGGACGGAGCGTGATGATACGGCGCGTGAAACAAATGCAAGCGCTGGCGGGCACGGGTGGCTGCCACATACAAAAGCCGTCGTTCCTCGTCCAGTTCACCCCGCGCCATCTCCCGGTAGAAGGGGATCGATCCGTCCGTCACGCCTGCGATAATCACGTGATCCCACTCGTCGCCCTTTGCCCCGTGAATCGTCGATAGCGTGACTGGCGTTTGCTCCTCGAGTTGCCTGATCGTCGACCTCAATTTCTTGACTGAATTAAATTGACTGCTGATGGCGTCCCAGCGCCCCAGCTCAATTCGGATCGGCTTGACATCTTCGTTCGCCACTCTCATCAGTCGCAGGTAGATCTTCTTGATCGCTACGTACCGCCCGGCAAACGTCGGGGCACGCGCTGCTTCCATAAACCGTCGACGACAATCGGCTAAAACCTTAGCCGGCACCCCACCGTCGACGAATGCCGCCAGCTTATCCTCGATTTGCTTGCGTTGCTCCGCATCGGGCTTTGATAGTTCCCGCATCCGCATATAGCTCCGATTCAACAGCAGCAAAAGATCAAGCATCCGGTGCGTGTGCTCGATCAAACGTTCCTCGTAGCGAGGCTGCGTCGCGTAACCAGCGGAGCATAGCAACGCCTGGTCGATCGCCCGCAACTGCGCCTTGGTACGCCCCAGAATGGCAATCTCGTCGGGTGAGACACCCGAGGCCATCAACTTGCCAACTAGCGCCACAATCTCATCCTCCTGTTTCACCGTCGATTTGCAGCTGGTTAAGGTCGGCCGCTCGCCGTCGTGGGCTCCCACGATCGACGTTTCACCTTCCAAAATGGCGTCGGCTAGCAAGGCAGTCTGGTGCGAGAGCCGAAACGATTTCGTCAGGGGCATCGTGTGAAAGCGGTCCGTCACATCACTCACATTATGAAATTGGGCACCCATAAAGCCGAAAATACTCTGCCGTGGATCGCCGAACATCATCACGTTCGGTATCTTCTCAACCGCAGCTGATAGCAGGCGCATTTGTGCAAGGCTCATGTCTTGGCACTCATCAACAAAGAGGTGGGTGTACGGCAAATCCAGCTTAGGAATTGCCATACGTCCTCGTCTGAGCATCTCCGCGTAGTCAAGGCGCTTCGCTTCCTTCAAACATTTTCGATAGGTCTTCCGGATTTCGCGGAGCTCGTCAAGCACTGGAGCGTACGACGTATAACGTGAGGCACTATCAGCAACCAGTCGTTTCGCGTCAGATGGAAACCCTTGCGTTGCTGATAGAAAATCCAACAAGCTACGTTGTTCTGTTTTGTCCTTCAAATCGATGCCCGTTGATTGCTTTACGCGCTTCCAGATCTTTCGCTCGCTCGCAATTGCTTGCTTCAGGCAACTAGCGATTTCCGTGGGAGTTGCTACTTTGACGGATCGTCCATGTCGCTGCTTCACCAAGGATTTACCAAACGCGTGGAACGTCTTGATGGTGATCTTGGAACCTAGACGCTTGCGTAATACATCGACAGCGCGGTTAGAGAAACTCAAAACTAATATGGCGTCAGGAGATACGCCAGAAGCCAACAATTGGCTAACGCGTTTACTCAACGTGTGCGTTTTTCCTGATCCAGCTACCGCAGGTACGTAAACACGTTTCTTCTCCGTTTGAATGATCGCTGTCTGTTCTTTCGTTAGATTGTATTTCATGGTGTTTATCCAAAAATTGGAGAGCACACATTGACCAGGATGTTGCGAATTTGTAGGGTGCAACGATGAGGTCGATGTGCTCAAAAATAGAGAAATCACAATGAAAATTGCAGGAAATTGCGCTTCTCACTGTGATGAGGATGGTTTTTATTAAAATAAATTACGCGTATGTATCATTGAAAAAACTTATCGCCTGCGGTGTCTGGCGACGTGTGGCTAGCGCACCGCCGGTTTGGTCAAAAAGTGCCGGTTATCGATGGGCTCCAAAATCGGCATGATTTCTCGACGCTGCAAAATGCAGTCCTGCAGGATGAACCCGCCCTGATAGGCGTGTACCTTGAGAAAGACATCTGCGCGTTGACGGAATGAGGCACTAGATACGTCCTGATTTTCCGGGTCTAAGATCCGACCGAGGTTTTTCTTTGAGCTAAAGCGAACGAGGTTCAAATGCCTGGGCCAGAATCCGTGGAAATCGAATGCCGCGCAGTCGCCAATGGTGAACAAGCCGATGCAGTTGAGTTTCGGTGAGCCAAAGCGATATTCCAGATGGCAGCATGGCAACTTTTTACCGCGAGCCAGCTTGCTGAATTTGTCGGCGTAAATCACGAAGTTCCGATTGAATTTCCCGTGGGTTTCCGACGCACGTGGACCGTAATAGGCCGTGCTTTTCTCGAACTTGACCGGGTAGCGAGAATGCTTCAGATAAAAGTGCTGGAGGATGTATTGCTGCAACTGAGCGGCATCATCCTGACTAGCGGCAATCCAATCGATCGCGATCTCGGCGTAGGCAATTTTCGTAGCATATTTGCCGCAGAGAACACGGGGGAGCGCGCGCAGTCCATCCACGTAGGGCTGATGAATTCTTATCTCCGTTTGCCAGTAAGCGTGATAAGACACAGATCGCGTTTTGATTGTGACCTTGCGGCCAAGTCTGTTACGGATGGATCTCGGAATTTTCGGTTTTGGGTGATTCACCCAAAGCGTGATGCGATCGAACCCGACAACGGTTTTGCGAATCAGGGAGAGCGCATCCTGGGTAGCTGCGGGCAACCTGCTGTATGACGTTGAGCTATTCATATCGGTCTAAATGGAAATCGTGCAAGCGAGGGCGGATAGCGTGCGCAAATAAACGCAGCACTCGCGGGATACGCGCTTGCACGGAGGTTTGAACAGAGAATGACTACGAGATGAAACTAGGTACTGCCGCTGAGCGATTCGTCGAAGGCGATAGGGCGCAGCATGAAACGCGGGGATCTTGAGTTACAGCTGAAGCGGTGATGCTGATCGGAAGCCGAGCGAGATTATTGTGGCGTGTGACGCATTTTTCGGTCTCGCTTCGGCACCGGGTTGTCGCGCGCTTGAATTTTGCTTTCCATCCAGCTGTGCACTTCACTGAGAATCCATCGAACTGAAGATGCGGAGCAGGTGGGTGACGAACACGTCGCCACAGGCTTGGGAAAATGCCCGGATGACATCGCCTGATAAATCCATGAGCGCGACATGCCGGTGATGCGCTCGACTTCCTTGCGCGTGATAAAGATAATCGGGAAATTGTCGATTTCTACTGCTGAAGGACTGACGTCAAATTTTTTCTGCATAGCAAAATCCAATTGAGGCGGAACGGCGTGCCTCGGTCCGGTATGACACGATTTGGTGCGCATACGCGGTGTATTTACTGATCGCTGATCGGGGCGCAGAAAAATTTCCAGATAATCTCTGCAAATATATGATAAATAAGGAGAAAATAGTTTGATACAATCGAAAAATACGCTCAGTTTACAGGCTAAAGGGGAGCTGAAAATCAAAAGTAGGGTTTTACGCTTTCGCGCCGAGTGGTTGCTGAAAATTCAGAAAATTGCAGCGCGGGAAATGCTGTTCGAAACAGCTAGCGGAACGGTTCGCCGCGTCTACTTGGTGAAAAAAAAATATTCCGAGATAATTGATGCGTTTGCTCTGAAGAGGCAACACGTCGATGCAAAAGTGGTTCGCTTTTTTGAACAGTCGGGAACGCGCAGACCTCCGGGATTATGGATGCCCGCGCTCGTGCGAGAGGCGATTGGCGTAAGGGTCGTGTCCTCGCCAGCGATATCTCAACACAAGGTGCCGATTAGGCGCTTGAGGGAATTCGGTATTACAGACAGTGTGGACGATCTGAAAAAAGTCAATTATGTCGAACGTCGATCATCCGGCAAACGGTATCGGCTGCAGGTGAGGGCGAAAGATTCAGAAACGCGGGTTGAGCGGACGTCGGAAATCGCGTTAACTGAGTGGGCAGTTCTGGAGATAGCGGCGAGGCTCAATAATCCGGGTAATCAGTTGCGGGAAATAGATCGAGTCTCGCGTCCTGGCGGCGAGGATTGTGAGTTTTGGGCGAAGAAACATCGTAAGACGCTAATTGCCATTGATCAGAATGGTACGAGACTTTATGCGCGTCGCGATGCGGGGCACGATCAAGGCGATGAGGACGATGACACACCTCTTAAGGACTCTGATTTCGATTTTTAGACTGAACGAGAGTGCTCTGGTAGGCGAGATCACAACCCGCCCTTGGTCAGCCGACGACAACGACACCCATTTTCAAAGTATGGATTGGCAAATGAGGCTTCGCGCTGAGGGTGCGCTGCTTTTGCTGGATACCGCTTGTTCCGGCCATCGAGCCTACTGGCGCCGTGCTGGCCACTAACGCGGAGGGCTTGCTCGGTCCGAGCGGTGCCGAGCGGCAAGACCAGAAAGATGCGTTCCTGAATTTAGCTTGGATAACCAAAAAATGAGGAAAAGCTCGCTATGCCGGTGCCAGAGATCAAGGAAATCGACTTCCGCCAGCATGTCTCCCAAAATGGGAAGCAGATAATGTGGTTTCTCGGAGCAGGAGCATCACGCAGTTCCGGGCTTCCTACCGCAACAGATCTAACTTGGGACCTTAAGCGTCGTTACTACTGCGCCCAGGAAAATCAAGACGTTGTTGCACATGACGTCAGCAATCGATCTATCCAAGCCCGCATACAGGCATACATGGACAGCAGAGACTTTCCTCCTCTTTGGGATCCGGGCGAGTATTCCTTCTATTTCGAGTTGCTGTTCGGGAAAGATCATGCAGCACAGCAGAAATATCTCAATACCGCGCTTGCGACAGAGAAAATTTCTTCGACGATCGGTCACCGCGCGCTAGCTGCACTACTCCACCTTGGCCTTGCCCGGGTCATTTTCACAACCAACTTCGACGAGGTTGTCGAATCTGCTTACGCTTCGATTGCAGGAAAGAATCTAACCACGTTTCATCTTGAAGGTTCTTATGCCGCGCTTGAGGCGTTGAACGCAGAGAGGTTTCCGTTTTACGCGAAGGTTCATGGCGACTTTCGGTATCAGACGATAAAAAATCTCACTGACGATCTAATCCACAATGATCGTGAAATTCAGAAATGTCTTGTAGCCGCCGCCGCTCGTTTCGGAATGGTCGTCAGCGGATACAGCGGGCGCGACGGCAATGTGATGGCAATGTTCCGTGAGGCTATCGCACAGAACAACTCGTTTCCGTATGGCTTATATTGGACTGTGACACGCATATCTCGTGTCGAAAAGCCAGTGTGTGAGTTGATGGACTACGCACACAGCAAAGGCGTTAAAGGCGGGATCGTCGAAACCGGTACGTTCGATGAGATGCTGGTGAAAATCTGGCGATTAGTCGCCGGAAAAAATCCTGACATTGACGCAAAAGTAAGAAGCGCGACGGCTAGTCAGGTGAGGATTCCACTACCTCCTGCCGGCACGACGTACCCCATTCTGCGGATGAACGCGCTTCGAATCGCAGGGTTTCCGAGGACCTGCGGCGCAATCGATTATGTCGGAGCTTTGGACGTTGGGCAGTTGAAAAGCGTCTTGTTCGAGAAGCAACCTCCCTGCTCGGTTTGTTACACGGATCGGATCCTGTTCTGGGGATGTGGCAGGGAACTCGCCAAGATTTACGAGCCAGACCGTGTGAAGTCAATTTCGTCATTCGAGATCGACGATTTTGTTTGTGCAATTAACGCTTCGACTTACTTCAAGTCGATGGTGGAACAAAGCGTTGCGACCGCGCTGGTAGCTGACAAGCCTCTCCTGCCGCGTAAGCGGAGCAAGACTTGGTACGCCATCATCGACCACGAGGAGGCCGACAGCGATGCTTTGAAACCTTTGCGAGAGGTCCTTTCCTGGAAAGATCGGGACGGAACGGTTCGCAACGGCATTGTTGACGGCCGGGTTCCTGGCCTCAAAGATGTCTATTGGGCAGAGGCCGTTTCGTTAAAGGTTGAAGAGCGGAACGGACAGTTGTGGTTGCTGCTACAACCTGATATTTGGATTTCTCCAAACAAGATGCGCGAGGAAGCCACCGACTTCCTCTACAAGAAGAGGATCCGTCGGTATAACAAGCAAGCTTTCGAAATTCTAAGTGCTTGGATCCAGATTTTTCTCGGAGGCGTCGGGAAGGGAGACGCGAGCGTTGTCGCGTACAAAGGCACCGAACATCCCGCGGAATTCCAAATCAGCATGCGCTCCGCATTCAGCAAGAGGAGTGACTAAAATGGCTAATGATCCAAACGCGCTACCTGCCAATTCCATTCTACCGGAACCGCGCCTGCTCTTTGCGAGCGGAAAGACTCACGCTCATCCGCTGCGCGGTCTGGTCGATCATGGCCCATACAGCCTTGACATCGGCGCGCCAAATGTAGTCCGACTTGCTTATCTGGCGCCAAGCGATCTCTTTCCTAGGCTAGACGCGCTTGCCGGCGAACTGATTAACAAACAGCAGGTACGCGAAGCTCCGAACTACTACATCGCATACGAGGGATTTGAGAAGGTCTTCCGAGCCCGGCTAGTACCACCGACGGAGGCTCTGCGCGTTGCTACTCCGAACGAGTGCAACGTCATTGCCGCTTCTGGGAACGGCAACGAGCTAGCCGACTTGATCTTGCAGGTAATTCTTCCGCTGCAGAAGCTCAAACATGAGTTTGACGTATTGATCGTCTATCTGCCCGCCGCATGGAAGGCGGCCTATCTATACGAAGGCTTCAATCTTCACGACAGAATCAAAGCGAAGGTTGCACCACTCAACATTCCGATCCAAATCATCAACGACACAATGTTCGAGCGCACATGTCGAGCACAGGTTGCATGGGGATTGAGCGTTGCTCTCTATGCAAAGGCAAGCGGAATTCCCTGGAAGCTCGCTGATTGGGACAAGGACGAGGCTTATATTGGACTCAGCTACGCCATCAAAAAATTTAAGGATGACATCGAATACAGTACTTGCTGCAGCCAGGTTTTCGACCCCGATGGCACCGGTTTCGAGTTTGTTGCTTACGATACGCGTGATTACACAACCGATCGTAAGGGGAATCCATACCTGACGTATCAGGAGATGCAGTCAGTGCTATCGAAGAGCCTGTTGCTTTATCAAAACTCACACAACGGGCGCTTGCCGAAGAAAATCTATGTCCATAAGACGACAGGCTTCACCGAGGATGAAATCCAAGGCGCGTTCGATGCCTTCGGATCGAAGATGGAGATAGAACTAGTTCAGATCGTGCGCGGGACCAATTGGTATGGGTTGAAGATTGACGGGCCGAACAAATGGAACAAGAACCCTGCTCCTGCTGGATATTGCGTTGATCGCGGCCTTTACCAGCCGCTCACCGAAAACGAGTGTCTGCTTTGGACGCAAGGAGCCATCCATGGCGTCAATCAACAGAAACCCAATCAACCGGTTTTCAAGGAAGCGCCGTTGAAACCTCTCCCTAAACCTATAATGCTGCGCCGCTTCTCCGGTGCTGGGGGATGGCATGCGACATGCGCGAGTATTCTTGCCCTCACGAAGGTTGACTGGAACAACAACACGCTATACAAGACGCTTCCGGTAACGCTCGTGTATTCGCAGGTCTTCGCCGAAGTGGTGAAGGAATCACCCAACATCGTGAACGATGTGTACGACTATCGGATGTTCATGTAATACAAATGCAACGAACGAATGTTGCCGATGACCGCTATTAGCAGCACCCAAGCACCGATAATGCTCCTGACAGAAATTGATGCTAACAACAAAATGATGAGCACCCTGCTTGCTGAGGAAGCCAGCTCAAAGCCGGCTAATGCCGCCGGTGAATTTTCTGGGAGAGCGCGTTCCAAATGAGCACTGACTGTAATACCAAAGAGCGAGAGCTCATGCGCGCAGCCCGCGTTCTGCGCGCGCTTTGGGAAGACGCGGACGAAAATCGCGACGACGAGCCGTGGTGTCACACACGGCTTTTGGAGTTGATAGTTAGGGATGAATACACGGTCGTCGGCCAATCGCTGGCCGCTGCGGAGGCGCCAAGACGGCGCCGTGAGCATGTGGTTCCGCTTCGATATCTCGCTGATTTGGTATTTAACGCCTTTAAGAATGGTCACTCACTGAGTGACGTGGCGAGCTTACTGGATAGGCTTCTGAAAATTGTCCGCGTGACATACGACGAGGCCCGACTGATCGACGCGATGCACGGCAAGGCGTCGATGCCCGATGGTTGGTTGGTGGAGTCCGGGGATCCGTTCGTGCGGCTGAGCGGCGCGGGTATTCAATTTCGCAAGACTCCGGGCTAGCTGACGCCGTTGATCATTCAGATTTGGGAACTGAAGAAGTCTCGCCCACTTCGTCGGCTTTCACCTCGGTGCGAGGAATGTCAAAAGCCCTTAACAGGTGTGTTAAGGGCTCTCGTTGCTCATCTGTAATTTCGGATGCATCTAGCCAGTCGTTGGCCGCAGACCCGATATCTAAACGCGTCGCCTCGTCGGTTGATGGTGCCCGTCCCGATTCAGAGAAAGCCTTGTGGAAAGCTACGAATGCCGCCCTTTCATACTATGGTGAGACGAAAATTTTGAGAACAACATCGTTGCTAGCCGTGGCCAACTGTCAACTGTCAATGAGTTGACCCCCGTTACTATCTTCATGCCCCGATAATTGGGGCTTTGGCCAGCCAGGCCCGGTATGATTCCTGCCCCCAGTCGCCCATGATCCGGGGGGTGTTGTCGCCGGGCCTGGTGGGTGGCTGGTGATCGCTAATAGGGGCTCGGCCAAGACATCCTTGAGGCCGTCCGTAACGTGGATGCCGAGACTCGCCACCGAGGTTGCAGGCCAATTCGTTCATTCCGCACATACTCCGATGCAAGAAGATCAACAACGTAATTCCGTCGACGTGTTCGTCGGCGTCGACGTCGGCAAAGGCCAGCATCACGCCGTCGCACTCGATCGGAACGGAAAGCGCCTGTACAACAAGGCGCTGCCCAACGACGAAGCCAAACTGCGTGCTCTTATCGCCGAACTCAAGACTCACGGCCAGCTCCTGTTCGTCGTCGATCAGCCCGCCACCATTGGGGCATTGCCAGTGGCCGTTGCCCGTGATGAAGGCGTACTGGTCGCCTATCTACCGGGGCTGGCCATGCGCCGCATCGCCGATTTGCACGCCGGCGAAGCCAAGACCGATGCCCGCGATGCCGCGATCATTGCTGAAGCCGCCCGCTCGATGCCGCACACGCTGCGCTCACTTCGACTGGCCGACGAACAGCTCGCCGAACTCACCATGCTGTGCGGCTTCGACGACGATCTGGCCGCCCAGATTACCCAAACCAGCAACCGCATCCGCGGCCTACTCACGCAGATTCATCCAGCGCTCGAACGCGTTCTCGGACCTCGCCTCGATCATCCAGCTGTCCTCGATCTGCTCGAGCGCTACCCGTCGCCCGCCACGCTTGCCGCTGTCAGCGAGAAGGCGCTTGCCAATCGCCTGACCAAGCTCGCTCCGCGCATGGGCAAGAGCCTGGCGGCGGAAATCGTTCAGGCGTTGAGTGAACAGGCCGTGATCGTTCCCGGCACACAGGCCGCCACCATCGTTATGCCTCGCCTGGCCCAGCAGCTCGCCGCTTTACGCAAGCAGCGTGACGAAATCGCCGCCGAAGTCGAACGACTGGTGCTTGCTCACCCTCTTTGGCCGGTCCTGACCAGCATGCCGGGAGTCGGCGTCAGGACCGCCGCTCGACTCCTGACGGAAGTCGCCCATAAAGCCTTCGCTTCGGCTGGCCACTTGGCCGCCTATGCGGGCCTCGCACCGGTTACCCGTCGATCCGGCTCGTCTATCCGTGGCGAGCATCCATCAAGACGCGGTAACAAGGTGCTCAAGCGCGCCTTGTTCTTATCCGCCTTCGCGGCCTTGCGCGATCCG
>NZ_SCSK01000029.1 GCF_004297875.1 Pandoraea sp.
TAGAGGCCTAGGACATCACCCTTTCACGGTGAGTACAGGGGTTCGAATCCCCTAGGGGACGCCAGGATTCGACGCCGGAGTCATTCGGTTGAGTTCTGAACGGTGCCGACGCGAGTTGGCCCAAACCCGCGAGACAAGCGGGCGCTGTTGAGTTTGGAGCGGTAGTTCAGTTGGTTAGAATACCGGCCTGTCACGCCGGGGGTCGCGGGTTCGAGCCCCGTCCGCTCCGCCAAATGCTCGGTCTCATCGCAGTCGATGACATAAAGACCGCTTAAAGCCCGCATCGTTGCGGGCTTTTTTATTTGGCGTGACTTCGGGGCAGATGGTCTGCGCTGCAGGTGCCGATCCAATGCAGATATAACATCAGGCCCGCCGCAGCCAGGCCCAGGCTCAGGCTGTTGGCAAACCAAAAACCCGATGCCCCCAGCAAATAGTGCGGTGTAATGCCGAACGTATCGAAACCCAGCGCATAACCTCCACCGAGCCCGACTCCCCACAATGCCACGGCGTAAATCACGGTCGGCACCACGGCAACCTTGTACGCGCGCAACACGAAGATCGTGCTTACCTGCATCGCGTCAAACACGTGGTAGAACGTGACGAACACGAACAGAGGCGCTGCCGCATGTGCGATCAAGGGATCCGGTGTGTACGCCGCAATCAAGTTCGCACGATTAATCCACACCAGCAGACTGATGCACATCGCCAGCCCGACCGCGAATGAGATGCCGTGGCGACCCAGCCGTCGCGCCGCGGCGAAGTCCCGCGCGCCGAGCGCCTGCGCCACCAGCGTCGCGGTGGCGATGCCCAGCGACATCGGCAGCATGTACAGAACGGTTCCCAGATTCGCGGCGATCTGATGCCCTGCCAGCACGGTGGCGCCGAATCGCGCGATGAAGATCGCCATGAACGTGAACGCGGTGACCTCGATGAGATAGCCCAGTCCCATGGGAACGCCGAGCTTGAGCAACGACTTGATGCGAGGCCATTGCGGCCACGAAAATTGGTGATAGATGCCGAACTGACGCAACAGCGAATGACGCTGCATCAGAAATAGCCCAAGCAGGCACGACACCCAGTTGATGAGCGTGGTCGCCAGCGCGCACCCCGCGCTACCCAGCGCCGGCACGAGGGACACTCCCAGCCGACCGGTGCCATAGATGAAAATGAAATTCAGCGGGATTTTCAGTGCCAGGCCGATCAACTGAATCATCATCACGATGCGCGGCCTGGCGATCGCGTTGCTCAGCGATGAATAGACGCGAAATGCCAGTGCGGCCGGTAGCCCCAGCGCGAGAATCTGCAAGTAGGCTACCGTGCGACCTTCGAGCGCCGGTTTTGCGTCAGCGATGTGCAGCAGGGCATAGGGGTGCAGCAACAGCGCCATGCCTGGCACCGACAGGCCGGCTGCGAGCCACAGGGCTTGCCGGACCTCCTCGCCGATTTCGGTATGGCGATGAGCGCCATACAGTTGCGCTGCGATAGGGGACAGCGCCACAAGCACGCCCATCATGCCGACATAGACGGTGATGTATATCGAGCCGCCCAGCGCCAGTGCGGCGAGGTCGGTTGCGGTGTAGCGCGCCACCATGCCCGTATCTATGACCCCGAAGGCGACTACCGCCAACTGGCCGATCAACACAGGCCATGCCAGACTGACGATCCGACGAATATCTCTCAACATTGGCGCCGTCTCGATCGTCAATGGTGAGGACGTTCCTGCAATTCGTAGAGGCGGAAACGCTCGTCGCGGTCCGCCGCGCGTCGGCCTTCCCACAGCAGGTGCCACTCGTAAGGGGCGAGTGCGCCAGGTTGGTCGTAATCCTGCGTATCCTGGCGCAGCAGAATATTGCAGTTGTCCTCGCCAAATCGCATATGACCAAAATACGCGAATGACGCCAGCTGTGCATCTCCGACTCGGGCGGTGCGGATGCAGTTATAGTTGGACGGCAGATGGGCAACGATTTGTGCCGCAACGTCACGGTACGTTCTGCCGTAGTTCACCAATGGCAGCCACAGCGTCATCAGCAGCACCCACATCAACGTGGTGCCGCCGCCCGAAAGCACCACGCTGCGCCACAGCACTTTGGGATTACGCGAAATGCGCCATACCACCAGTACGATCCAGGCGGCCGTGACGGCAAAAGCGCAGACAAGCGTGACCCAACTGAAAGTCGCCTGGAAGCCTGGTACCAGGCGGTGCAGATTTCTGGCGATCTGGCTGGGGAATCCCGTCAGGCCCGCGAGCCAGACGAGCCAGACGAAGCTGCCCAGAATCGTGAAGCTCAGGACGGCAAACCAATCGAAAGCGTTGATGGCGCCCCGTTTGAGGGTCGGCAAGCCGAACGCCGACAGTATTGCCAGCGAGGGCAACAGCAGAATGAAGAACCGGTTGCTCTGGTGAGCTTGCAGCAGCACCAATAGGGCCAGCGGGGCCAGTACCGCCAGCGGGGCAGCGATGTGCGGCGCGCGGTGAAGCCCGCGCCAGCTATGCAGCGACCACAAGGCCAGCGGCCATGCTGGCCAGGCGAACAGCGCCAGATTCTTGACGGTATAAAACAGCGCATCGCTGTTCGGGCCGCCGAACGTGTCGAAACCAACGTCCAACCACTCGCCGATCCAGAATTGGCCGCCAGGCGCCCATTTCATCGTGGCGAGCGGCCATGTGGCCGATAGCGCGATGCCGATCGGGGCGCCGGCCAGCAGCAGCGCAAGTCGGGGGAGCGGGCGGCACACCAGCAAGAGTATGGCGCTGGCCAGCAGGACGGCCAGCGAAAGTGCAAGCGACCCGGTCAGCGTCAATCCGCCCAGCGCAAAACCGAACCAGATTGCGCCCTGCCACGGCTTGTCGAGCGATCGAACAAGGCCGTAAAGCGTCATGGCGACAAACGTCAATTGCCCGACTTCGGCTGTCGTCTCGTGGCCGCGCTCGGCCAGGCCGAAGCACGCGAGCAGAATCAGCAGAGCGCCGTCGGCCAGCGTGCGGCCGTAATCGCGGGGCTCGGGTTCACCACCGAAAGCATATTTGAAGGGCTGAACCTCGGCGCGGCGACCGAGCAGATACGTGCTGTACCAGACGAAGGCGCACGTGGCGTAGAAGCAAAGGCCAGTGACAATGCGAGCAGCGTCCGGCGCGCTCATCCAGCGATGCATCAGGCGAATGACCAGGGCACCGAACCAGAAGATCAACGGACCACTGTCGAACACGGACTTACCGGCGATATTTGGCAGTAGCCAGTCGTGCCAATGACCCTGCGCCATGGTCCACATCACGCCGAAGCCTGCGGCATCCTCGTTTTTCCATGGATCGCGGCCGAACAAGCCCGCCAGCACATAGATGGCGCAAATCGCGAAAAGCAGGGAGCGAGGAAGCGCGCTGGTGGCCGAAGCAGTGAGACGGAAGCGTTTCATCAGGTGATTGGACAGATGATGGCCGATTCGATTAGTCCGAGAGTATGACAGCTAATTTGATAACGCCGCGTATGCTGTAACGCCCCGTAACGAACATGTGGCACGCGAGCCCGCGCCATGAAAAAAGGCAGCCGAAGCTGCCTTGATGGCTTGGTGCCGATACGCTTACTTTGCAGCGGTTTTGCCGGTCCGGTTGCCAAATTTTTGGCGGAATTTTTCCACGCGCCCTGCGGTGTCCATGATCTTTTGCGTGCCGGTGTAAAACGGATGCGATTCGGACGACACTTCGATCTTCACCAGCGGGTATTCCTTACCATCCTGCCACTTGATGGTTTCCTTGGTCTGAATGGTCGAGCGGGTCTTGAAGCTGAAGTCGTTCGACAGGTCGACGAATACGACTTCGCGATAATTCGGATGAATGCCTTCTTTCATGATCAAGCCTTTGTCGGTAGGTAGCCAGCCCGCACACCTGTGCGAACCACTTGCCGAGTTGATAAAACGCGAATTATGCCAGAAAAACAACAAGTTGCGCAAAATTTTCGGTAACCCTGAAAATTAGCCCGCTGCGCCGCCACAAAACCTACTGGCCGTCGGGCAGCACCTTCCCCGGATTAAGCAGGCCGTTGGGGTCCAGCGATGCCTTGAGCGCGCGCATCAGCCCGATTTCGACCGGACCTTTGTAGCGTTCGATGGCATTACGCTTGAGGCGGCCCAGGCCATGTTCGGCGCTGATCGAGCCATGTTGGGCGAATACGGAATCGAACACGAGACGATTGATGGCAGCCTCGTGCTGCAAGAAATACTTGGGATCGCTTCCTTCCGGCGCCTGCACGTTGTAGTGCAAATTGCCGTCGCCCAGATGGCCAAAGGTCACCATGCGCGCCCCCGGGAATTCCCGCTGGATCAACGGGTCGGTCGCCTCGATAAAGCCGGCGATGCGCGACACCGGCACGGCGATGTCGTGCTTGATGTTCAAGCCTTCCTGGGCCTGGGCCAGCGGAATGCTCTCGCGCAAATGCCAGAGGGCATGTGATTGCTGCATGCTTTGCGCCACCAGGGCATCGTCCACGGCGCCCCGTTCGAGGCCTGCCTCGAGTATTGATTCGAGCAGGCCGCGCGCATGCGCTTCGCTCTCGTTATCGGACAACTCGAGCAGGACCATGTACGCGTGCGTGGTGTCGAACGGATAGCGCAATGCCGGGAAATGGGTTTGCACCAATCGCAGACAGAAATCCGACATCAGTTCGAAACCGGTGAGCAGCGGACCGGCCTGCTCCTGTGCGATGCCCAGCAAGGTCACGGCGGCGCGCGGTGTGCTCACGGCCGCCAAGGCGGTGACACGAGCGCGAGGCTGCGGGAACAGCTTGACGGTCGCAGCGGTAATAATGCCGAGCGTGCCCTCCGAGCCGATGAAAATGTCGCGCAAATCATAGCCGGTGTTGTCTTTGCGCAGCCCGCGCAGGCCGTCCCAGACTTCTCCCTGTGCGGTCACGACCTCCAGCCCCAGGCACAATTCCCGGGCGTTGCCGTAGCGCAGCACCGCCGTGCCACCGGCGTTGGTCGCCAGATTGCCGCCCAGCGTACAACTGCCCTCGGCGGCAAGGCTCAGGGGAAAGAGCCGGCCTGCCTCCTGGGCCGCGTCCTGAACGTTTTGCAAAATGCAGCCAGCCTCGGCGGTCAGTGTGTGGTTGTCGACGTCGATATCGCGAATGCGGTCCAGTCGGCGCAGGCTCAGGACGATCTGGCGGCCCTGCTCGCACGGGGTCGCTCCGCCAACCAGGCCGGTATTGCCGCCCTGTGGCACGATCGCGATGCGGTGGCGATTGCAGGCGCGCACCACTACCGCGGTCTGCGCGGCATCGATCGGACGAACCACGGCGAGGGCCTGGCCGGTGTAGCGTCGCCGCCAATCGGTCAAATATGGCGCCATATCGATGTCTTGGCGAAGCAGATGCGAATCGCCGACGATCGCTGCGCACTCCGATAAAAATTCAGCATCGTTCATCATGCGCTCCAGGTCAGTCGCGCGGGAGGTTCGTTCGAGCCTTGGCACGCGCGGCCTGCTTGAACGGACGCACATACAATATCGCGCACAGATAGAAAGCGAAGCTCAGTGCGCTCTCGATCCAGCCGAGCGTGGCCGACGTCGTCGCCGTGTCGCTCATGCCGCGTACCACGCCCTCGGCCAGGTAGAGCAGCATCAGCATGCTGGACCACTGTAGAGTGTAGACGTCGCGCTTGAGTACGCCGCGCAACGGCAGCAACAGCGGCAGGGCTTTGAGTGCCAGCCAAGAGCCGCCAGGGCGTAGTGGCGCCAGCCATAGCTCCCAGGCCAGGCAAAGCCCGATCAGTCCCAGGAGGCTGACGGTGGTGCCGGCGTAACAGATGCGTCGCATGCGTCAATGGGCCAATTTGAGCGCGGTGCGCGCGAGCCTGGCGCCGAGCGCCACGGCCAGTTGCCGTTCGTCGTCGCTGATGGTGCCGCCGGTCTGGGCAAAGTGCGTTGCGCCATAGGGCGAGCCGCCGGTGCGCGTGCTCATCAGGCTGCTTTCGGTGTAAGGCAGGCCCAGCAGAAGCATGCCATGGTGCAGCAGCGGGATCATCATCGACAGCAAGGTGCTTTCCTGTCCGCCGTGCAGGCTGCCGCTGGAGGTGAAGACGCAGGCTGGTTTGCCGGCCAGCGCACCGGATAGCCACTGCGGGGTCGAGCCGTCGAGAAAGTATTTGAGCGCGGCGGCCATATTGCCGAAGCGGGTGGGGGAGCCCAGCGCCAACCCGACGCACTCCTCGAGATCGCGCAATTCGGCATATGGCGGGCCGCTATCGGGAATTTCCGGCGCACTGCTCTCGCACACGGTAGAGACCCCGGGCACGGTGCGCACTCTTGCCTGAGCGCCGGGCACGCTGTCGATCCCCTGCGCGATAAAACGTGCCAATTGGGCAGTCGTGCCGTGTCGGCTGTAAAACAAAACCAGGATGTCTTTCATGGCGAACTCGATGAGCAAGCAGTTATTATAGGGGCTCTCACGGCGGCCACGCGCGCGGCCGGCCACAAGCCCTCCGGGAGGACACTCTTGCACAAACCGAGCCGATTGGACTTCGAAAGTATCCGGGAAATCGTCAGGTTCGTGATGCGGCGTAGCCGGGAAGACCGCGTGCCACAAATCGCCGGGAGCCTGACGTTTACCACCGTGCTCGCGCTGGTGCCGCTGCTGGCCGTGGCGTTCGCGCTGTTCACGGCATTTCCGATGTTCAATACGTTTCGCGATGCGCTGCAGGAGTTCCTGCTCTCGCATCTGATGCCCGACACGGTCAACGACCAGATCTTCCGTTATTTGAATCAGTTTGCGGCCAAGGCCAAAAGCTTGACCACGGTCGGCCTGATCGGGTTGCTGCTGACGTCGGTGGCCACCATGATGACCATCGAGTCGGTCTTCAACGTGATTTGGCGGGTGCCGCGGCCCCGGCCGCTGGCCCAGCGGGTGCTGGTCTACTGGGCGATTCTCACGCTCGGGCCACTGCTGTTCGGCGTGAGCCTGTCGATCAGTTCTTACGCGCTGAGTCAGTCGATGTCGCTGGTGCACACACTGCCGCTGGCGGTGGCCTGGCCGCTGGGCCTTTTGCCGGCGCTGCTGTCGGCGGTGGCCTTCACGCTGCTCTATCTTTACATGCCGCATTGCCGGGTCGACTGGCGCGATGCGCTGACCGGAGGGACAATCGCCGCGCTGGCCTTCGAAATCGCCAAGCGCGGTTTCGCGCTGTATATCAAGAAATTCCCGACATACACAGCCGTCTACGGAGCCTTTGCCGCCATACCGATTTTTTTGCTATGGGTTTATCTGAGTTGGCTGGTGACTTTGTGGGGGGCGACTTTGACGGCGGTGCTGCCATCGTTCCGGGAGCGCCATTTCCATCATCGCGAGTTCCCTGGCAGTTATTTGCTCGATGCGCTGACGATACTGTCAGCGCTCAACAAGGCGCGCGATAGCGGCAATCCCGGTCTGACGCAGCTTCAATTGGCCCGCCAGACCTATTCCGATTTGACTCACACGGCAAAATTGCTGGGCGAGCTTGAGCAATTCCAGTGGATCGGTCGTCTCGCCAATTCGAAGGGACCCGACCGCTGGGTATTGCTGGTCAATCCGGAGACCGCGTCCCTGGAGCGCCTGGTTGTGCAACTGACGATCGATTTCGGCGAACTGTCGCAGCAGTTGACGCGACGCCAGCTCGATGGCGAGCGCATAGCGACGATGCTGCGCGAGGGGCGTTGGGATGTGCCGCTGGCGGAAGTGTTGCGCCAGCCTGCGGCATAAGGCGGCGCTACAGCCGGATGCGGCCGAGACAAATGTCGCGAAACATAGCCCAGTCGCCGATCAGGCTATACCATGGGTGGCGAAATGTTGCGGGGCGATTTTTCTCGAAAAAGAAGTGTCCGACCCAGGCAAATGCGTAACCGCAGACTGGCACGCCCAACAGCCACCACGGATCTGCCGTAACAGCGAAAGCCGCCAGCAGCGCCAGCGCGCCAAGAGACCCGGCAAAGTGCAGGCGGCGGCAGGTGCGGTTACGGTGCTCGCTCAGGTAGTAAGGATAAAACTCGGCGAACGTGCGAAAGTGATCAGTACGAACATCGCTCATGCCAGACTCCGGTGGGGCCTCTTCACTGGTTCATTGTTGTTCCGTTCGCGCGCGGTGGCAAGGGCGGGCAGAGCGTCACCGTCGCGCGAACCCGTACAGCGCGTCAAGGGTTGCATCGGGCTGTTCCCCCATCATCGCGTGACCGGCGTCCAGCAGCACGGTGTCGACTGTCACACCGTGTGCAGTCATGGTGTCGATCAGGGCCTGGGCCGCCCTGGGGGGCGTCATGACGTCACGACGCCCAAGGACGAACAGGGCCGCACAGCGGATTTGCGCGGCCGCGGCAAGACCGTTCTGATAGCTGTTGCACGCCGAGAAGTCGATCAGAAATACTTGCGCGGCGTTACTGTGCGACACGCGTTCCATCAGGCGTTGATTCCCCCCGTGCATCCAGAACCCGGGCGCTGGAAACGACGGCTTGTTGGCGATACTCGCGTGCGACCAGGTATTGACCATGTCGATGGCTTCGGCTTCGCGATGTGCGGCCGCATCGAGCAGCGCGTCCGATACTTTCATCGGGTAGGCGGTTCCGACCAGTGCGATTTTTTCGACGCGTTCCGGGTAACGGGCGGCGGCCTCCAGGGCGATCAGCGACCCCATGCTGTGCCCGATGAGAAGCGCGCGGGCCACGCCGGCGGCGTCGAGCAACTGGACAGTCCAATCGGCCAGCGCTTCGATGCTGGTCAACGGAGCGCCGGAGCTGCGATGGTGACCGGGTAGATCAACGGCCAGCACATTGAAGCCATGATGCGCAAAGTAACGCGTCTGCAGAATCCAGACGCTGTGGTCGTGCTCCGCGCCGTGCAGAAATACAGCGGTGGGCAGCGCAGGGTCGAACGGTTTGCCGCCCGTATAGGCGTAGGCGGTTTGTCCGGCGATGTTCAGGATCATGGGATCGGTCTCTCAGGATTTTTGGGCGGCCTTGAGCCCGCGTTTCAGGTCGGCGATCAGATCATCCGGATCTTCGAGGCCGATCGACAGGCGCACTGTGCCTTCGCTGATTCCCGCGGCCGCCAGCGCGGCGGCGTCCATTCGGAAATGCGTGGTCGAGGCTGGATGAATGACCAGCGAACGCGCGTCTCCAACGTTGGCCAAATGCGAAAACAGTTGCAAACTCTCGATGAAACGCCGGCCGGCGGTGCGATCGCCCCGTAGATTGAAGCTGAAGACCGCGCCGGCACCCTTGGGCAGTAACCGCTTGGCCAGCGTGTAATCGGGGTGGCTAGCCAGTTCCGGGTATGCGACGGACTCGACGGCCGGGTGGGCGACCAGGAACTCGACGACGCGACGGGTGTTCTCGACATGCCTGGCCATGCGCAGCGGCAGCGTCTCGACGCCCTGCAGCAACTGCCAGGCCGCCTGCGGGTGCATGCAGGCGCCGAAATCGCGCAGTCCCTCCCGGCGGGCGCGCAACAAAAACGGGGCGACGGTGCTCTCCTCGGCAAATACCATGCCGTGAAAGCCGTCGTAGGGTTCCGTGAATTCGGGGTATTTGCCGGAGCGCTCGAAATCGAATGTCCCGCCGTCGACCAGCACGCCGCCAATCGTGGTGCCGTGTCCGCCGAGGAATTTGGTGGCGGAATGGTAGACCAGATCGGCGCCGTGCTCGAAGGGACGCTGCAGATAGGGCGTGGTGAAAGTCGCATCGACCAGCAGTGGCACGCCGTGATCGTGCGCGATGGCGGAAATCTGCGGAATATCCAGTACGTCGAGACCGGGATTGCCCAGCGTCTCGCCGAACAGCAGGCGTGTGTTGGGGCGCAGCGCGGCGCGCCAGCCCGCCAGGTCGCCCGGGCGCACGAAGGTGGTTTCGATGCCAAAGCGCCGCAGTGTGTAATGCAACAAATTGTGCGAACCGCCATACAGGGCGCTTGATGCGACGATATGGGCGCCAGCCCCCATCAAAGTGGCGATGGCCAGGTGCAGGGCGGCCTGGCCGCTGGCAGTGGCGATCGCACCCACGCCATTCTCCAGCGCGGCGATACGCTCCTCGAAGACGGCGGTGGTGGGATTCGAGATGCGGGAGTAAACATGCCCCGCGCGTTCCATATTGAAGAGCGCGGCGGCATGATCGCTATCGCGAAACACGAACGATGTGCTCAGGTAGAGTGGCGTGGCGCGTGCGCCGGTCGCAGGATCCGGGGCCGCCCCGGCGTGCAGGGCCAGCGTGTCGAACTGATTGGCAGGCATGGTCGGAAGCGGTTGGACGGCCGCTTTAGTCAAAGTAGAATGCATCCTAACATTGACATTCAGCCGCGGCGACAGGGCAGTTTCGCCTTTATTTTTCGAGGCGTTTCGGCTAGCATCGAAATATGGCTTCGACGCTGTCGCTCAAAACACAAGCGGCGGCGCTGCCACCCCAAAAGAGGAGCGAATCATGCGTGTGAGTGACATCCTGAAAGTGAAGGGCAACACCCTGTTCACTGTGACGCCGGATACGCTGCTGAACGAAGCCGTGATCACGATGGCTCAGAACGATATCGGTTCGCTGGTCGTGATGGAGTCCGGCAATCTGGTCGGCATGCTGACGTTCCGGGAAATCATCGAGACGATCAGCGCCAACGGCGGTTCGGTCGGCAGCACGACGATCCGGAAGGTGATGGACGATCATCCGCTGATCTGCACGCTCGAAACCGACGTCAACGAAGTACGCCGCATGATGCTTGAGCGCCACGCGCGTTATCTGCCCGTGATGGACAGCAACATGCTCATGGGCGTGATCTCATTCTACGACGTCGCCAAGGCGGTCGTGGAAGAGCAGTCGTTCGAGAACAAAATGCTCAAGGCCTACATTCGAGATTGGCCGGAAGAGGAGCAGAACGCCGGGTGAGCCGATCTCCCGTCGACGAAAGCGCGCCTGTGAAGCGCGCTTTTTTATGCGCCGTCGCTTCCCCCCCCGATGCGCCGATGACATCTCTCTGCAAGGATACGCATGACGCAAAACGCGCCTGGCCAATCCCCCGCCAGTCAATACCAACTGCTCAAGCAGCGCCGCTTCGCGCCGTTCTTCTGGACCCAGTTTCTCGGTGCAATGAACGACAACATCTTCAAGATCGCCTTCACGTCGCTGGTGACTTACCATACGGCGCTGTTCGCCGGGGTGGATGGCAAAACGGCGGCATTTCTGATTTCAGCGATCTTCATCGTACCGTTCGTGCTGTTTTCCGCCACCAGCGGCCAGATTGCCGACAAATGGGAGAAGTCGCGCCTGATCCGGCTGGTCAAAACACTCGAAATCGGCATCATGCTGCTCGGCACCGCGGGTTTTTACTGGCACAGCGCACCGCTGCTCTATACCGGCACATTCCTGATGGGGTTGCATTCGACTCTTTTCGGGCCGGTCAAATACGCGTACTTGCCTCAACATTTGAATCAACGGGAGTTGGTCGGCGGCAACGGCATGGTCGAGATGGGCACGTTCGTTGCCATTTTGATCGGCACGATCTCGGGCGGTGAAATCGCCGGGCTGGGGGAGCCGGGTTTGCTGGCGATCGGCGGCGTTTGTCTCTCGGTGGCGCTGGCCGGGCGGGTGGCTTCCCACTGGATTCCCGAGTCGGCGGCCGCACAGGCCGATTTGCGCATCAACTGGAATCCCTTTTCGGAAACCTGGCGCAATCTGGCGCTGGCGCGCGAGAGTCGCGTGGTTTTCACGGGATTGCTGGGCATTTCGTGGCTGTGGTTCCTCGGGGCGACGTTCCTGACCGCCTTCTTCAATTTCGGCAAGGACGTCCTGTCGGCCGATCAGAACGTCGTGACGGTGATGCTGGCGATGTTTTCCATCGGGATAGGCATCGGCTCGCTGCTGTGCGAGCGCCTGTCGGGCGGGCGGGTGGAGGTGGGCCTGGTGCCATTCGGCTCGATCGGCATGACGGTATTCGCGGTGGATCTCTATTTCGCCAGTCACCACCTGCCGGTGCTTGCTCATTTGCAGGGTGTGACGGAGTTCCTCGGACGAGGCGTGCATTGGCGGATCCTTGTCGATCTGTTCCTGCTGGCGATGTTCGGCGGTTTTTACAGCGTGCCGCTCTATGCGCTGATCCAGAGCCGCTGCGCGCCGACCCATCGCGCCCGCATTATCGCGGCCAACAACATCCTCAATGCACTTTTCATGATTGCCTCAGCGCTCATGGCAATGGCGCTGACGCATGCGGGATTCTCGATTCCGGAGATTTTCCTGGTCACCGGGTTGCTCAATGCCGCAGTCGCGATCTACATCTACTTGCTGGTGCCGGAGTTTCTGATTCGCTTTGTGATGTGGTTGTTGCTGCACACCGTTTACCGCATTCGTGTCACGGGCGCCGAACGGGTGCCCGACGAGGGAGCGTGTCTTTTGGTCTGCAATCACGTCAGCTTCGTCGATGCCGTCGTGATCGGGGCCTCGATCCGGCGTCCGGTGCGCTTCGTCATGGATCATCGCATTTCCCGGATTCCCTTGCTGGCGTGGTTCTTCCGTACTGTCAAGGCGATCCCGATCGCGCCCGCGCGCGAAGATGCCGACACGCTGGCGCAAGCCTATGAGCAGATCGCCAAGGCGCTGCAGGCCGGCGAGATCGTATGCCTCTTTCCGGAGGGGCGCTTGACCGATACCGGGCAAATGCAGCCGTTTCGCCGCGGCGTCGAGCGCATTCTGTCCCGCTCGCCAGTGCCGGTGTTGCCAATGGCCTTGCGCGGCCTGTGGGGCAGTTTCTTCTCTCGCAGGGACGGTGCTGCGATGACACGACCCTTTCGGCGTGGCGTGCTCAACCGTCTGGAGCTCGTGATCGGCGATCCGGTGAGCGCCGCCGACGCTACGCCGGAGCACCTGCGCGAACAAGTGTTGGCCCTGCGTGGGCCGTGGCCATGCTGATCGGCCTGATTCGCTGGCATAATGGCGGTTTCCGTATCTGCACGAATGACGACGCATGGCCGGCAATACTCTAGGGACTCTGTTTACCGTTGCGACCTTCGGCGAATCGCATGGCCCCGCCATCGGCTGTGTGATCGACGGCTGTCCCCCGGGGCTCGCGCTCAATGAAGCCGACATCCAGGCCGACCTGGATCGCCGCAAACCCGGCACGTCCCGCCATGTGACGCAGCGTAAGGAGCCCGACACTGTCGAGATCCTGTCCGGCGTGTTCGAGGGCGTCACCACCGGCACGCCAATCGCGTTGCTGATCCGCAATACCGATCAGCGCAGCAAGGATTACGGCAACATTGTCGAGACCTTTCGTCCCGGACATGCCGATTACACCTATTGGCATAAATACGGCGTTCGCGACTATCGCGGCGGCGGCCGGTCCTCGGCGCGCCTGACTGCGCCGCTGGTGGCGGCCGGCGCGGTTGCACGCAAGTGGCTGAACAAGAAATTCGGCACGCAGATTCGCGGCTACATGGCGCAATTGGGCGAGATCGACGTGCCGTTCGTCGGCTGGGAGCATGTGCGCAACAATCCGTTCTTCGCGGCCAACGCCGATGTGGTCGGGCAGCTCGAGACCTATATGGACGATTTGCGCAAGGTCGGCGATTCGGTCGGTGCTCGCATCAACGTGGTTGCCAGCGGTATCCCGGTCGGGCTGGGCGAGCCGTTGTTCGACAAGCTGGATGCCGAGATTGCCTATGCCATGATGGGTATCAACGCCGTCAAGGGGGTCGAAATCGGTGCGGGTTTTGCCTGCGTCGCGCAGCGGGGTTCCGAGCACGGCGACGAGCTGACGCCGGCGGGTTTTCTCAGCAATAACGCCGGCGGGGTGCTGGGCGGTATTTCGACCGGCCAGGATATTACCGTGTCGATTGCGATCAAGCCCACTTCCAGTATACGTACGCCGCGCCGCTCGATCGACAAGGCTGGCCAGCCCACTACGGTCGAGACATTCGGCCGGCATGATCCCTGCGTCGGCATTCGTGCGACGCCGATCGCCGAAGCGCTGTTGGCGCTGGTGTTGATCGATCATGCATTGCGCCACCGCGCGCAATGCGGCGACGTGTCGGTCGGCACGCCGGTGATTGCCGCGCGTGCACCAGAATCGACCTGAGCAACACCGCGGGACAGAGGGATAAAAAGCCGCGAGGCCTGAATTCCAGGCCCCGCGGCTTTTTGTTGCTCGACGGCGCGGCGGGTCACATATTGGGGTAGTTCGGCCCGCCACCGCCCTCAGGGACCACCCACACGATGTTCTGCGTCGGGTCCTTGATATCGCAGGTTTTGCAGTGCACGCAATTCTGCGCGTTGATCTGCAGCCGCTCTGCGCCGTCGTCGTTCTTGACGAATTCATACACGCCTGCCGGGCAGTAGCGCTGCTCGGGGCCGGCGTATTCGGCCAGATTGACGCCCACCGGCACTGTCGTGTCCTTGAGCGTCAAGTGGCACGGTTGGTTTTCCTCGTGGTTGGTGTTCGAAATGAACACCGACGAGAGCCGGTCGAACGTCAACTTGCCGTCTGGCTTGGGATAAGCGATCGGCTGGCATTGCGCAGCCGGCTTCAAGCATTCATGGTCGGCCTTGGTGCGATGAATCGTCCACGGCATCTTGCCGCCGAGCAATTTTTGCTCGATGCCGGTCATCAGCGTGGCGATCGTGCGGCCTTTCTTGAACCATTGCTTGAAATTACGGGCTTTTTGCAATTCGTCATGCAGCCATGAATTTTCGAAAGCCAGCGGGTAGTCGGTCAATTCGTCGAACTGCCGGCCGCTGGCCAGCGCGTCGAATACCGCCTTGGCCGCCAGCATGCCGGTCTTGAGCGCGGCGTGGCTGCCTTTGATGCGGCTGGCATTCAGGAATCCAGCCTCGCAACCCACTAACGCTCCGCCAGGGAATACAAGCTTGGGCAAGGAAAGGATGCCGCCGGCGGTGATGGCCCGGGCGCCGTATGCAATGCGTTTGCCGCCTTCCAGATAATGGCGGATCGCCGGATGGGTCTTGTAACGTTGAAATTCTTCGTAGGGCGACAGGTAGGGGTTTTCGTAGTCCAGGCCCACCACAAAACCAATCGACACCTGGTTATCGCTCATGTGGTAGAGGAACGATCCGCCATAGGTCTTGCTATCGAGCGGCCAGCCCGCGGTATGGATGGTTAGCCCTGCCTTGTGCTTGGCCGGATCGATTTCCCATAATTCCTTGATGCCGATGCCATAGGCTTGCGGATCCTTGCCGTCGGCCAGCCTGTAGCGGGCGATGAGCTGCTTGCCCAGATGTCCGCGGGCGCCTTCGCAAAACAGCGTGTACTTGGCGTGCAACTCCATCCCAAGCTGGAAGTTTTCGGTCGGCTGGCCGTCTCGGCCCACGCCCATGTTGCCGGTCGCGACGCCTCGGACCGAACCGTCGTCGTTATAAAGCACTTCCGCGGCGGCAAACCCCGGGAAAATCTCGACACCAAGGGCTTCGGCCTGCTGGCCCAGCCAGCGCACGACGTTGGCGAGACTGACGATATAGTTGCCGTGATTCTGAAAGCACCCGGGCAATGCCCAGTTGGGCGTGCGGCGTGCGCCGCCGTTCTCGTTGAGGAACAGAAACTGGTCTTCCGTGACGGGGGTGTCGAGCGGCGCGCCGAGCTCTTGCCAGTTAGGAAACAGCTCCGTCATGGCGCGCGGATCCATCACCGCGCCCGACAAAATGTGAGCGCCGACTTCCGAGCCCTTTTCGAGCACGCAAACGGAGACTTCCCGGTCCTGCTCCTGCGCGAGCTGTTTCAGGTGGATCGCGGCGGATAATCCGGCCGGACCGGCGCCGATGACCACAACGTCATATTCCATGGACTCTCTCGGGCCATATTGCTCGAGTAGGCTCTGGCTCATTGTTTCTCCTCACTTAACGTTAGAATTCGTGGGTTGCGGGCATTTTCCGGGAATGCCGGCCACCTCGCAAAGAAGTATTTTTAGCACGATCGTTCGATCGTGGGTGAAAATAAGCCTCTAATTCATCGGTGCAAGGAGACGTTTATGGGACGGTCGCTCAATTTGGAGGGCAAGGTCGCCCTGATCACAGGGGCGTCGAGCGGTCTGGGCATGCGGTTCTCGCAGGTGCTGGCGCAAGCTGGCGCCAAGGTCGTGCTGGCCAGCCGGCGAGTCGAGCGACTCAAGGAGCTGCGCGCCGAGATCGAGGCCGCCGGCGGCGAGGCGCACGTGGTGCGCGTCGACGTGACCGACCACGACAGTATTCGGGCGGCTGTCGCGCACGCGGAAACCGAGGCGGGGGCGATCGACATTTTGGTCAACAATTCGGGCGTGTCGACTACGGAACGGCTGGTGGACGTGACGCCACAGGGCTACGACTTCGTTTTCGATACCAACGTGCGCGGCGCTTTCTTCATGGCCCAGGAAGTGGGCAAGCGCATGATTTTGCGCGCCAAGGGCCAGCCAGGGCAGCAACACCGCGTTATCAATATCGCCTCGATCGCCGGTTTGCGTGCATTGCCGCAGATCGGCGTGTACTGCATGAGCAAGGCGGCCGTGATCCACATGACGCGGTCCATGGCGGTCGAATGGGGGCGCTACGGAATCAACGTCAACGCGATTTGCCCCGGGTATATCGATACGGAGATCAATCATCACCACTGGGAAACCGAGGCCGGACGCAAGCTCATCGATATGCTGCCGCGCAAGCGCGTGGGCACGGCGGCCGATCTTGACGGTTTGCTGCTGCTGCTGGCGTCCGACGAGTCGCATTTCATCAATGGCGCCATCATGACCGCCGACGATGGCATGAGCGCCGCATGATTGCACTCCTACGGGATTTTCCGGGCACGCGACGGCGCTAACGACGGGCATAATGTCGTTTGGTTAGCGTAAAGCGGGCACCGCCGATCCCGAGTGGATGGGGTGTCGATTAAAATTTTCTTGAGGTCAGCATGCAAAGGCACCGCTGGCGGTTGCTGCTGGCGGCCGCGGCATTTCTTTTGAGCGTGGCGGGAGGGCCGGCCAGGGCGCAGGACTATAAACCCGAATATCGTTTGTCCGTCATGCCGGACGCGACATCGCCCTGGGGGCGTGGCGCGCAGATCTGGGCCGACCTGGTGCGCCAGCGGACCAAGGGCCGCATCAAAATCAAGCTCTACACCGGAGCGTCGCTGGTTGGCGGGGACCAGACACGAGAATTCGCCGCCTTGCGCCAGGGAGTCATCGACATGGCGGTGGGCTCTACTATCAACTGGTCGCCGCAGATTCCCGAATTCAACCTGTTTTCGCTACCGTTTTTGTTGCGCAATGCGCACTCGATGGACGCCATCACGCAAGGCGAGGTGGGGCGAGAGCTGTTTGCCCGCATCGAGGAACAAGGGGTGGTGCCCCTGGCGTGGGGCGAAAACGGCTTTCGCGAACTGAGCAATTCCCGTCATCCCATTCGCACGCCCGAGGACATGCGCGGCTTGCGCTTTCGCGTGGTCGGCTCATTGTTGTTCAATGATATTTTCACGGCGCTGGGCGCGTATCCGACTCAAATGAATTGGTCCCAGGTGCTGCCCGCGCTTAAGTCACGCGAGATCGATGGACAGGAAAACCCCATTTCCATTTATTGCAGCGCCAAACTGTTCAATTTCGGCCAGCGCTATGTGACGCTTTGGGATTACATGGCCGACCCGCTGGTATTTGTGGTCAATCGCCAGGTTTGGGACAGTTGGACTGTCCGCGATCAGGAGATCGTACGGGAGGCGGCGGTCGACGCGGCGCATCTGGAAGTCTCGCTGGAACGCGATGACACGCTCGATTCCGGTCAGACCGTTTGGCAGGCAATGGCCAAGCGAGGCGTCAAGGTGATCCGACTGACGCCGGCTGAACGTCAGCGCTTTATCGACGCGACCCGCCCCGTTTATTCGAAATGGAAAATGCTGATCGGGCGTGACCTGGTTACCCAGGCCGAAAGGGAGGTGGCGCTGGCGGCCCGGCGCGATGTGTCTGCTCAAAAGCGCGCCGAGCGCTGAGTCGGGGCGCCGGTGGCAGTCCCGCAGTTCACGCGCCGAGCAGGCGCTGCACCAGCTCGGTGGCCGTGCCCGCCGCGTATTTCTGCATCAGGCGGCCGCGGTAGATGTCGACAGTGCGCGGGCTGATGGCCAGCGTCTTGCCAATTTGCTTGCTGGTCTTGCCTTGCACCAACTGGGCGGCGATTTCCCGTTCGCGCGCGGTAAGCGCGACCGCTACGCGGCGGGTCGCCGACATATCCTCGAATGTCCAGATGCCTGCTGCGTGTGGCGCGCTCAAGTCGAGCGAGCGGCCCGTCACATGGCACCAGAACAGTTCACCGCCGGCGCGTCGCATAATGCGTTCGTCGGAGTAGCTGCCCTGGGTGACCATAATAGGCGGGATGCGCTCGCCGGTACGTTCGAATTCGTCGGAAGACGGGTAAAGCACCTCGAATGACTGCCCGATGAGGGCATCGCGCGGGTAGCCGAAAATCATGCTGACTTGCGCGTTGCAATCCTCGATGACGCGCTGTCGGGAGATGACCAGGCCGATCGGAGCGAGATGGAAGGCGGTACGGTAATCGAGTGTCGTCATACGGGGAGCATCGGGTCGGCAACGTTTGCTGCCGATATGTAATTTCACGTATTGTGCCCGATCGCCGCCCGGGCGTAAGCTAATCCGCTAACAACAAGATTTAACGCAGATTTTTGTCGTTCGACTGAGTTGAATCATCCACCGAGGAAAAAGGGACAACCGATGAACAAGGTATACGCCAGTGCCAAAGAGGCCCTTGCGGGGGTCGTGCAAGACGGGCAGACCATCGCCGTGGGCGGGTTCGGGCTGTGTGGCATTCCGGAAGCGCTGATTGCCGCGTTGCGCGAATCCGGTGTCAAGCAATTGACCTGCATCAGCAATAACGCGGGTGTCGACGGCTTCGGCCTGGGGCTGTTACTGGAGACCCGCCAGATCCGCAAAATGATTTCTTCCTACGTAGGCGAGAACAAGGAGTTCGAGCGGCAATATCTGGCCGGCGAACTCGAACTGGAATTCACGCCGCAGGGCACGCTGGCCGAGAAGCTGCGTGCGGGCGGCGCCGGCATTCCGGCGTTCTTCACCAAGACCGGGGTCGGCACGGTAGTCGCCGAAGGCAAGGAAATCCGCGAATTCGATGGACAGCAATACGTCATGGAGCGCACGCTGCGCGCCGACGTGGCGCTGGTCAAGGCCTGGAAGGCGGATAAGGCTGGCAATCTGGTCTTCCGGCGCACTGCGCGCAATTTCAATCCGGTATGTGCGATGGCCGGCAAGGTGACGGTGGCCGAGGTCGAGATTCTGGTCGAAACCGGCGAGCTGGATCCGGACGAGATCCACACACCGGGCATTTTCGTACAGCGCATCGTCCACAACAAACACCCGGAAAAACGCATCGAACAGCGCACGGTACGTGCCAAGTAACGGACCGACGAGGAGATAGACATGGCATGGAATCGCGATGAAATGGCAGCGCGCGCGGCGCGTGAACTGCAGGATGGCTTTTATGTGAACCTCGGCATCGGTTTGCCCACGCTGGTGGCCAATCACGTGCCGGCCAATATGGAGGTTTGGCTGCAATCGGAGAACGGTCTGCTGGGCATCGGCCCATTCCCGACCGAGGATGCGGTCGACGCCGATCTCATCAACGCCGGCAAGCAGACGGTGACGACCCTGCCGGGTTCGTCGATTTTCTCGTCGGCCGATTCGTTCGCGATGATCCGAGGCGGGCATATCAATCTGGCAATCCTGGGAGCCATGCAGGTCAGCGAGCATGGCGATCTGGCGAACTGGATGATCCCCGGCAAGATGATCAAAGGCATGGGGGGCGCGATGGACCTGGTGGCCGGCGTGGGTCGGGTGCTGGTGCTGATGGAGCATGTGGCCAAGGGCGACGCGCACAAGATTCTTAAGGAATGCACATTGCCGCTGACGGGCGTGGGCGTGGTCGACCAGATCATTACCGACCTGGGCGTGATCGATGTGACGCCGGATGGCCTGAAGGTCGTGGAACTTGCGCCTGGGGTCAGCAAAGAGGAAATCCAGCAAAAGACGGGCGCGCCGCTCGATGTGAGCGCGGTTTGACCGAAGCAGGCCGCACGGCCTGAACTCTGGGGCGAGACAATCCGTCTCGCCTTTTTTTATTCAGCGACGGTGCGACGTCGTCTGGCGAGCCTCAAAGCGATCAAGCGCGGTAGAATCGACATTGCCCTTCGTCCCCGCAGATGAGAGAACCATGTCGATATCACAACCGCGCTTGGCCACGGTACAGTGCCTGAGCCCCTCAGGATTGCATCACATGGCGTACACGGAATGGGGCGATCCGGCCAACCCTCGCGTGCTGGTTTGTGTGCATGGCCTGACGCGTTGCGGACGAGATTTTGACGTGCTGGCGCAAGCGCTCAGCGACGTCTACCGCGTCGTGTGCCCTGACGTCGTCGGCCGCGGCGCATCCGATTGGTTGAAGAACCCTGCCGGGTATGCGGTGCCGCAATATGTAAGTGATATGGTGACGCTGATTGCCCGGCTCGGGGCAACGCACGTCGATTGGTTCGGCACCTCGATGGGCGGGCTGATCGGCATGGGGTTGGCCGGTGTGCCGGACACGCCGATTCGGAAAATGCTGCTCAACGATGTCGGGCCGCGCATCAACGCCCCGGCACTGACCCGCATCGGCGATTATCTGGGGCAGGCACCTCGCTTTCCAACGCTCGACGCCTGCATCGACTATCTGCGCATGACCTCTTTGCCGTTCGGTCCGCACACGGCGGCAGAGTGGCGCGCGCTCAGTTTGCCGCTGATTCGGCAGGAAAATGACTATTTCGTACTGCGTTATGATCCCGCGATTGCCGTGCCGTTTGCCGCGGTGACGCCGCAACTGGCGATGGCCGGCGAGATGGCGCTGTGGGCAGCGCTCGAGGCTTTCGACGGGCCGGTGCTGGTGGCGCGGGGCGAGCAGTCGGATTTGCTCTCGCGCGAGACGGTAGCGGAGATGAAAATGCGCGGCCGCCAGGTCAGCAGCGTTGAGATTCCTGGCGTTGGTCACGCGCCGACTTTTGTGCACGACGATCAGATTCGCGTGGCGCGCGAGTTCTTCGTCAAATGATTTGTCAGCATTTATCAAGGACGATTGCATTATGACGGTACGACGGTTTCATGTGGAATCCCGCTGGTCGGACATCGCGGTCCATAACGGCACGGTTTATCTGGCCGGGCAGGTCGCGGACGACACGACCCAGGGTATCGATGGGCAGGCGCGGGAAGTACTCGGTCATGTCGATCGCCTGCTGACCGAGGCGGGCAGCGATAAGTCGCTGATTCTCTCCTGTCAGATTTATTTGTCGGATATGGCGAATTTCGAAGCAATGAATCGTGTTTGGGATGCCTGGGTGGCCGCCATCCCGGGCAATGCGCCGCCGCGGGCGACGGTGCAGGCGCGTCTGGCGCGCCCCGAATTGCTGATCGAGGTCGTGGTGATCGCTGCCCAACGCGGTGGCTGACGAGTGGATACGATCCTGCGGCGCTTCTGCTTGAAAGCAGTATGAACAATTCCGAGACAACGCCTGTTATCGAATCGACATTGGAGGACGCACTGGCCTTTGCCGACGAGCGCTGCGGCGACGTCGCGCTGAGTTCCGGCGAGCCGGTGATGACGCACGCCCGGGGTATGCTGTCGATCCTCGATACGCTGAGGGTGGACGATGTGACCCGCAAGGCTGCCGCGCTGTTCGGCGTGGTCGAGCGAATCTCGGATGCGCAAGAGACGCTGACGCAACGCTTCGGCGCTGAAATTGCCACGCTGGTGGTCAATGTGCGAAAGCTGCAACTGCTGGGCGGTGTGAGCACGCGCGTGACTGCCCGTGCGCCGGCCGCAGGCAGGGACGCCGAAGCGGCGCGCAAGGCGCAGGTCGAAGCGTTGCGCAAAATGCTGCTGGCGTTTGCGCAGGATATTCGGGGGGTGTTGATTCGCCTGGCGTCTCGGGTGCAGACGCTGCGCTGGTATGCCGGGCAGAAGCTCACACCGCCGCCCGAACTGGCGCACGAAGTACTGGAAATCTATGCGCCGCTGGCCAATCGCTTGGGCATTTGGCAATTGAAATGGGAGCTCGAGGATCTGGCCTTCCGGTTCGAGCATCCCGATACCTATAAGCGTATCGCTCGCCTGCTCGACGAGAAGCGCGTCGAGCGGGAGCAGTTTATCCGCGGGGCGATCGAGCGCCTGCAGCATGAGCTGACCGCGGCCGGCGTGAAAGCGGAGGTGTCGGGTCGACCCAAGCATATCTACAGCATCTGGCGCAAGATGCGCGGCAAGGATCTGGACTTTGCCGAGCTCTACGACGTGCGCGCGTTTCGCGTCATCGTCGACGACGTTAAAGATTGCTATACGGTGCTTGGCATCGTTCATAACCTGTGGCAGCCGATTCCGAAAGAGTTCGACGATTACATCTCGCGGCCCAAGCCAAACGGCTACAAATCACTGCATACCGTTGTCATCGATGAGCAGGGACGTGCCTTCGAGGTGCAGATTCGTACCCACGAGATGCATCATTTCGCCGAGTACGGCGTGGCCGCGCATTGGCGCTACAAGGAGGCCGGACAGCGTGGCTATGCCGGGCAGGTCGTGGCCAATGAAAGCTACGATGAGAAGATCGCCTGGCTCAGGCAATTGCTGGCCTGGAAAGACGACGTCGCGGATCGCGTTGAGCACGACGACGTCGCTCCGTGGGAGCAGTTGAAGCATGCCAACATCGACGATCATATTTATGTCATGACGCCGCAGGCGCGCGTGATTGCTTTGCCGCAAGGCGCCACACCCGTCGATTTTGCCTATTACCTGCACACCGAATTGGGCCATCGCTGCCGCGGCGCCCGGGTCGACGGCGCGATGGTGCCGCTCAATACGCCGTTGCGCAACGGCCAGACTGTCGAGATCGTGGCGGTCAAGCAAGGCGGGCCGTCGCGCGATTGGCTCAACAGCCAGCTCGGCTATCTGCACAGTCAGCGCGCCCGGAACAAGGTGAGGGCGTGGTTCAACGCAGTTGAACTGCAGGAAACCATCGCCCACGGCCGCGCGATTATCGACAAAACATTGCAGCGCGAGGGCAAGACATCGACCAATCTGGACGAACTGGCCGCGCGCCTTGGGTTCAGGAATGCCGACGAGCTCTACGCATCGGTTGCCAAGGAAGAGCTCAGTCTCAGGCACGTCGAAATGGCGCTCTCGGGAACGCCTTCGCCGGAGGTCCGCAGCGACGAGGCGCTGGTCGCCAAGAAGAGCCTCGAAAGCAGCGTGGCGCAGGGTGCGTCCAGCGGCGTGCTGGTGCTTGGCGTGGGGGCATTGCTCACGCAACTGGCCAAGTGCTGCAAACCTGCGCCGCCCGACGACATCGTGGGTTTCGTCACGCACGGCAAGGGTATCTCCGTGCATCGCTGCGATTGCCGGAATTTTGTCGCGATGCGGCGCCGCGCCCCTGAGCGTGTGCTGCAGGCGGCCTGGTCGAACGAGGTGCTCGAAGGCCGTGGGGAGGCGGCGTATCCGGTCGATATTCAGATCGAAGCGACGGATAGGCAGGGGTTGCTGCGCGACATCTCTGAAATATTTTCGCGAGAGAAAATCAATGTGACGAGCGTGAATACGCAGTCACGCACTGCGCGCGCGTATATGCAATTTACGGTCGAGGTGCGCGACGCCGGCCAATTGCAGCGTGCATTGGCGCAATTGGGCGGCGTCGGCGGAGTGCTCAACGCCAAGCGCAAGTAATCGCGGCACGGCGGCAGGGCAAAGCCGCCGGTCAATGCTATCGTAGCGGTCGTGGCGTCGTCCCGACGGCGTTGATGCGGAATGCTCATTAATGACGAGGAATGTGTGATGCAAGCGATTGAAATTACCAAGTATGGCGGGCCAGAGGTATTGCAATTGGTCGAACGGCCGATGCCGCAACCCAAGCCGGGTGAGGTGTTGATCAAAGTGGCGGCAGCGGGCATCAACCGGCCTGACGTGTTCCAGCGGCAAGGCAATTATCCGGTGCCGCCGGGCGCCTCCGACCTGCCGGGCCTGGAGGTCGCTGGCGAGATCGTCGAGGGGCAGTTGGGTGGCCCGGATAACCGCTGGGGGCTGCGGGTTGGGGATCGGGTTTGCGCACTGGTACAGGGCGGTGGCTACGCGCAATACTGCACCGCGCCGCTGGCGCAGTGCCTGCCGGTGCCGGACGGGCTGTCGGACGTGGAGGCCGCTTCGCTGCCGGAGACGTTTTTCACCGTTTGGAGCAACGTCTTCGATCGCGCTCACCTCGGCGCCACCGAGGATGGCACGCCGGAGAGTCTGCTGGTGCAGGGCGGCACGAGCGGTATTGGCGTGACGGCCATTCAATTGGCGACGGCGCTCGGCCACCGGGTCTTCGCGACTGCCGGATCAGACGATAAGTGCCGCGTCTGCGAGCAATTGGGGGCTGAGCGCGGCATCAACTACAAGAGCGAGGACTTTGCGCAGGTCGTGAAGGAGCTGAGCGGCGGGCGTGGCGTCGACGTCATACTGGACATGGTCGGCGGCGCCTATCTGCCGCGCGAGATCGATTGCCTTGCCACCGACGGACGCATCGCCGTGATTGCTTTGCTTGGGGGCGCAAAGGCGCCGCTCGATTTGGGGCAGGTGCTGCGCCGTCGCCTGACCATCACCGGGTCGACGCTGCGGCCTCGCTCGGTCGCATTCAAGGCAAAAATCGCCGCCCAGCTCAAGGAGCGTGTCTGGCCGCTGCTTTCGAGCGGGACCATTCGGCCGGTGATTTATCGGACCTTTGCGGCTGCCGACGCGTCACAGGCACACGCGTTGATGGAGAGCAGCGAGCACATCGGCAAAATCGTATTAACGTGGCCCTGATATCTGTCTGTCAGATCTTAAATTGACCCTTTGGGCCGGTGGGAATTAAAATAGAGAGTTTTTTGCTTATTGATGGGGTGAAAGGGCGTGGATTCCGCAAGCGCGAAGGCGAACAAGGCGGCGGCAAAACTGGTCGTCGGCAACTGGAAGTTGCATGGCAGCTTGGCTGCCAACGCGGAATTGTTGACGCGGCTGCTGGCATCGCCAGTCCTGGGGCAGGGGACGGTCGCCACTGCCGTATGCGTGCCGTTCCCCTATTTGGCGCAGTGCCTGCAATTGCTCGCCGGCAGCCCGCTGGCCTGGGGCGCGCAAGATGTTTCGGCTGAGCTGCATGGGGCTTACACCGGCGAGGTCTCGGCGCCGATGATCGGTGAATTCGGCTCGACCTACGTGCTCGTTGGTCATTCGGAGCGCCGCGCGTATCACGGCGAGACCGATGCGCAGGTCGCTGCCAAGGCTGGGCGGGTGCTGGCAGCGGGAATGACGCCGATCGTTTGCGTTGGCGAGACGCTGGCTCAGCGGGAGGCCGGGCAGACCGACGCAGTCGTCGGGCGGCAGTTGGGAGCGGTGCTCGCCGAGCTAGACGCGTCCCAGGCCGCGCGCATGGTTGTCGCTTACGAGCCGGTCTGGGCGATTGGCACCGGCAAGACGGCGACACGCGAGCAGGCGCAAGCGGTGCATGAACGCTTGCGCGCTCAACTGGCGGCTAAAGGGGGCGAGGTGGCTGCGGTAAGGATTCTTTATGGCGGCAGTGTCAAACCCGATAACGCCGCCGAATTGTTTGCGATGCCTGACATCGATGGCGGACTGATTGGTGGCGCGTCGCTCAAGGCCGAGGATTTCCTCGCGATTTGCGGCGCGGCATGAAGTTGCCGCTCAACCCGCCCACGCAGGGGCGGCACATGAATTTTTGGAATAGGTGATGAGATGGGGTTATTGAAAACAGTGTTGGTCGTGGTTCAGGTGCTATCGGCACTGGGGATCATCGGTTTGGTTTTGCTTCAGCATGGCAAGGGTGCCGACATGGGAGCGGCGTTCGGTAGCGGATCCTCAGGCAGTCTGTTCGGAGCCTCCGGATCGGCAAATTTTTTGTCCCGCACAACGGCAGTGCTTGCAACCATTTTTTTCGTCGTCACGCTCTCGCTGACTTATATGGGGTCGTACAAGCCGAATCTGTCCGCCGGCGTGTTGGGCAGCGTGCCGGTGACGACGGCTCCGGCCGCGGCTTCGGCGGCCTCCGCAGTTGGCGGGGCAGCGTCGGGAGTCGGGGCGCCGGCAGCGGCATCGACAACTAATTCGCAAGACGTACCAAAGTAAGATTTTGCAATAAGACAACGATACTATTTATGTTCATGTACGCCGCATTGTGCGTTGAACAAAAAAAGCATTGGCGTTACAATGGCGGTCTTGAAGCGATTCGAGGTTGCGGATTGCAGACTATGAATGCCGACGTGGTGAAATTGGTAGACACGCTATCTTGAGGGGGTAGTGGCGAAAGCCGTATGAGTTCGAGTCTCATCGTCGGCACCACAGTTCTACGATGCCAGCCTTGCTTATGCGCTCCGGCTGGCATTTTATTTTGTGCTTTTGTCCGTCCCGCGCTACCGGCCGGTCCCCAGGCCAGGTAAGGCGGTTTGTGAACTAACCGATAGAGGGTTGCATTGAACCTCGGAGCCTATTTTCCCGTCCTGCTTTTTATTCTGGTAGGTACCGGCCTAGGTGTTGCGCTGGTTGGCTTGGGCAAATTCCTCGGGCCTAACAATCCAGGCAGCGAAAAACTCTCTCCCTACGAATGCGGCTTCGAAGCTTTCGAAGATGCGCGCATGAAATTCGATGTGCGCTACTATCTCGTCGCCATTCTGTTCATCTTGTTTGACCTGGAAACGGCCTTCCTTTTCCCCTGGGGCGCAGCGTTGCGTGACATCGGTTGGCCTGGTTTCATTTCCATGGTGGTATTTCTGGTCGAGTTGCTGATCGGTTTCATCTATCTCTGGAAGCGTGGCGCACTCGATTGGGAGTGAGCGCGTAGCCTGTAAGGCAATGGCGTTTCAGCGGAAATCTGGAAAAGCATATGAGTATCGAAGGGGTATTGCGCGAAGGGTTTGTCACCACCACGGCTGACAAGCTTATCAATTGGACGCGCACCGGGTCGCTATGGCCCATGACGTTCGGGTTGGCCTGCTGTGCTGTCGAAATGATGCACGCCGGCGCGTCCCGCTATGATCTGGATCGTTTTGGCGTGGTGTTTCGCCCAAGCCCTCGTCAGTCCGACGTGATGATCGTGGCCGGCACGCTATGCAACAAGATGGCGCCCGCGTTGCGCAAGGTTTACGACCAGATGGCGGAGCCGCGCTGGGTAATTTCGATGGGGTCGTGTGCCAACGGCGGCGGCTACTATCATTATTCTTACTCGGTCGTGCGTGGCTGCGATCGCATCGTGCCGGTGGATGTCTATGTGCCGGGATGCCCGCCGACGGCCGAAGCGCTGGTCTATGGAATCATCCAGCTGCAATCCAAGATCAAGCGTACCAGCACCATCGCGCGCAAATAACCGGGGACGCGCATGTCGAAACTCGAAACACTAAAAAGCAATCTGCAAAACGTATTGGGCGGCGCGATTCAGAATCTGACTGAGTCAATGGGGCAGTTGACGCTGATCGTCAAAGCGGCGGACTACCGCGAAGTCGCGCTCAAGCTGCGAGACGATCCCAGTCTGAAGTTCGAGCAACTCATCGATTTGTGTGGAATGGATTACTCCGCCTTCGGCGATGGCGCCTGGAGTGGCCCGCGCTTTGCCACGGTCGTTCAGTTGCTTTCCATTACCCACAACTGGCGGGTTCGAGTGCGTGTTTTCGCACCGGACGACGATCTGCCCGTCGTGGCATCGATGGTCGATATCTGGAGTTCTGCCAACTGGTTCGAGCGCGAATCGTTCGATTTGCTGGGCATCGTCTACGAGGGCCATCCGGATTTGCGCCGCATTCTGACCGACTACGGTTTCATCGGCCATCCTTTCCGCAAGGATTTTCCGTTGTCCGGCTACGTGGAAATGCGGTACGACCCCGAGCAGCAGCGGGTGATCTACCAGCCGGTGACGATCGAGCCGCGCGAAATCACGCCACGCGTGATCCGCGAGGAAGAATACGGCGGGTTGAAACATTAAGGTGCGCTCGTGGCAGATATCAAGAACTACACGCTGAATTTTGGTCCGCAACACCCTGCGGCGCATGGTGTGCTGCGGCTCGTGCTGGAACTCGACGGCGAGGTGATTCAACGTGCCGACCCGCACATCGGTTTGCTGCATCGCGCGACCGAAAAACTGGCCGAGTCGAAGACATTCATCCAGTCGGTGCCCTACATGGACCGGCTCGATTACGTTTCGATGATGTGCAACGAGCACGCCTACGTGATGGCGATCGAGAAGTTGCTCAACATCGAAGTGCCGATCCGCGCTCAATACATCCGTGTGATGTTCGATGAAATCACGCGACTGATGAATCACCTGATGTGGATCGGATCGCACGGCCTGGACGTCGGTGCGATGGCGATTTTTCTTTACGCTTTCCGCGAGCGCGAAGATCTGTTCGACATGTACGAGGCGGTCTCGGGCGCTCGTATGCACGCGGCCTACTACCGGCCAGGCGGTGTATATCGCGATTTGCCGGATGCCATGCCGCAATACCGTGCATCGAAACAGCATAATGCCCGTGCGATTGGCAAAATGAACGAGAACCGCCAAGGTTCCCTGCTCGATTTCATCGAGGACTTCACCAATCGCTTTCCCAAGTATGTTGACGAGTACGAGACACTGCTGACTGACAACCGCATCTGGAAGCAGCGTCTGGTCGGTATCGGTGTCGTCAGCCCCGAACGCGCGTTGCAACTCGGCTTCACCGGCGCAATGCTTCGCGGTTCCGGGATTGCCTGGGACCTGCGCAAGAAGCAGCCCTACGAAGTCTACGATCGGATGGAATTCGAAGTGCCGGTGGGTTCAGAAGGTGACTGCTACGACCGTTATCTGGTGCGCGTCGAAGAAATGCGGCAATCCAATCGCATTATCAAGCAGTGCATCGAATGGCTGCGCAAAAATCCCGGTCCGGTGATGATCGACAATCATAAGGTCGCGCCACCCAAACGGGTCAATATGAAGTCGAACATGGAAGAGCTGATTCACCACTTCAAGCTCTTCACCGAGGGCTTCCACGTGCCGGAAGGCGAAGCCTACGCCTCGATCGAGCATCCGAAGGGCGAGTTCGGCATCTATTTGGTTTCAGACGGCGCCAACAAGCCGTATCGCCTGAAGATTCGTGCGCCTGGATTCGTGCACTTGGCTGCGCTCGACGAAATGGCCAGGGGACACATGATCGCCGACGCGGTGGCGATCATCGGTACGCAGGACATCGTGTTCGGTGAAATTGACCGATAGTAATGCGGGCGTGGGCGATGGAATCGCCCCCCCGGTTGTATCTAAGACGTAACAATGCCGTTCCAGCAATTAGCGATGAGGCAGGAATCGCGCGAAAGCGCAATTGCCGGCTTCGTTGCGGCCGGAGCAATCGTTAAGTAGAGACCAAGTCGGATCGGAAATGCTTTCTCCCGAAGCGCTAAAGAAAATCGACCATGCCATCGCCAAGTATCCGGCGGAGCAGAAGCAATCTGCGGTGATGGCCGCACTTGCGGTCGCACAGGACGAAAAGGGCTGGCTGTCGCCGGAAGTCATGCAGTTCGTCGCCAATTACCTTCAAATGCCGCCGATCGCGGTGGAAGAGGTGGCGACCTTCTACGGCATGTTCGACACCGCGCCGGTTGGCAAATTCAAGCTGACCGTTTGCACGAATCTGCCGTGCGCACTGTCGCGCGGCGATCATGCGGCCGATTATCTCAAGCAAAAGCTCGGCATCGACTTCAACGAGACCACGGCCGACGGCCTGTTCACGCTGAAGGAGGGCGAATGCATGGGCGCTTGCGGCGACGCGCCGGTGATGCTGGTGAACAACAAGCGCATGTGCAGTTTCATGAGCGACGAAAAGCTCGATGCACTGATTGCTGAGCTGAAGGCCGCGGATCGAGGAGAAAAGGCATGACGAGTTTGCACGATCGCCATATCGAACCGCTTATTTTGGCCGGATTGAACGGCGAGAACTGGCATTTGGAAGATTACGTCGCGCGCGGTGGCTATGCACAGTTGCGGCGTATTCTCACCGAGAAGGTCCCGCCGGAGCAGGTGATTGCCGATATCAAGGCATCCGGCTTGCGCGGCCGCGGTGGCGCAGGCTTCCCGACTGGCTTGAAGTGGAGCTTCATGCCGCGCCAGTTTCCCGGCCAGAAGTACCTGGTTTGCAACTCTGACGAAGGCGAGCCCGGCACGTTCAAGGATCGCGACATCCTGCGCTATAACCCGCATTCCCTGATCGAGGGGATGGCCATTGGCGCTTACGCAATGGGCATCTCGGTCGGCTACAACTATATCCACGGCGAAATTTGGGATACCTACGAACTCTTCGAGCGTGCGCTCGAAGAAGCCCGTGCCGCAGGATACCTTGGCGATAATCTCTTCGGCTCAGGATTCTCGTTCCAACTGCACGCTCACCACGGATACGGTGCCTACATTTGTGGCGAGGAAACCGCACTGCTCGAATCGCTCGAAGGGAAGAAAGGCCAGCCGCGCTTCAAGCCGCCGTTCCCGGCGAGCTTTGGGCTCTACGGCAAACCGACCACGATCAATAACACCGAAACATTCGCCGCGGTGCCTTTCATTCTGGCCGTCGGCCCGCAAAAGTACCTGGAGATGGGCAAGCCGAACAACGGCGGCACCAAGATTTTCTCCGTGTCGGGCGACGTCGAGCGCCCCGGCAACTATGAGATTCCCATGGGCACCCCATTCTCCAAGCTGATGGAATTGTGTGGCGGGATGCGTGGCGGGAAGAAGATCAAGGCGGTCATTCCCGGCGGGTCGTCGGCGCCCGTCGTGCCCGGCGACGTGATGATGCAGACCGACATGGACTACGATTCGATCGCCAAAGCCGGGTCGATGCTCGGTTCCGGCGCGGTGATCGTGATGGACGAAACCCGCTGCATGGTGCGTTCGCTATTGCGCCTGTCGTACTTCTACTACGAGGAATCGTGCGGTCAGTGCACGCCTTGTCGCGAAGGTACCGGCTGGCTGTGGCGCGTGGTCAATCGCATCGAACATGGAAAGGGGCGTCAGGAAGACCTCGATCTCCTGAACTCGGTGGCTGAAAACATCATGGGACGCACCATCTGCGCGTTGGGTGACGCCGCCGCGATGCCCGTACGCGGCATGCTCAAACATTACTGGGACGAATTCGCGTACCACGTCGAGCACAAGCGTTGCATGGTCGGCGCATCCCATTCTCTTTGACAAGGCGTGGCTCTGAACCGCTATGGTTGAAATCGAAATAGACGGCCAAAAGGTCGAAGTGTCCGAGGGCAGCATGGTGATCCAGGCAGCCAAGAAAGTCGGCACTTATATCCCGCATTTCTGCTATCACAAGAAGTTGTCGATCGCAGCCAACTGTCGCATGTGTCTGGTCGACATCGAGAAAGCGCCCAAGGCCGTGCCTGCCTGCGCTACGCCTGTTGCCGCTGGCATGATCGTGCGTACCAAGTCGGAAAAGGCCATCAAGGCGCAGCAGTCGGTGATGGAATTCCTCCTGATCAACCACCCCCTGGATTGCCCGATTTGCGATCAGGGTGGCGAATGTCAGTTGCAGGATCTCGCCGTCGGCTATGGCAAGTCCGCCTCCCGATACCAGGAAGAGAAGCGCGTGGTGTTCCACAAGAACGTCGGGCCGCTGATCTCGATGGAGGAGATGACCCGCTGCATCCACTGCACCCGCTGCGTACGTTTTGGCCAGGAAATCGCCGGCGTCATGGAGTTTGGCATGCTGGGACGCGGTGAGCATTCCGAGATCACTTCATTTGTCGGCAAGACGGTCGATTCCGAGTTGTCCGGCAACGTGATCGATCTGTGCCCGGTCGGCGCGCTTACATCCAAACCGTTTCGCTACAGTGCGCGGACGTGGGAGTTGTCTCGCCGCAAGTCGGTCAGCCCGCATGACGGACTTGGGGCGAACCTGACGGTGCAGGTCAAGAACAACAAGGTGATGCGCGTCGTACCGCTCGAGAACGAAGCTATCAACGAATGCTGGATCTCGGACAAGGACCGCTTCTCCTACGAAGGGCTCAACAGCGACGAGCGCTTGACCAAGCCGATGCTCAAGCAGGGCGGGCAGTGGCACGAGGTCGACTGGCAGACTGCGCTCGAGTATCTCGGTCACGGGCTGGCCGATATCCAGCGCGAACATGGCAGCGACGGTATCGCGGCACTGGCGACGCCCCACGCCACACTTGAAGAACTCTACCTGCTGCAGAAGCTGGTGCGCGGCCTTGGCAGCAGCAACGTCGATTTCAGACTGCGGCAGAGCGATTTTTCCAATCAACTCAAGGGCGCACCGTGGCTCGGCATGGCGATTGCAGATGTCGAGCGGCTTGACGCAGCTTTCGTGATCGGTTCCTTCTTGCGCAAGGACCATCCACTGCTCGCTGCTCGCCTGCGTCACGCGGTTAAAAATGGCGGCAAACTGAGCGTGCTCCACGCTTGCGACGACGATCCTTTGATTCCGCTGACCGGCAAGATCATCGCGGCTCCGGGGGCATGGACGAGTGAGCTGGCCGGCGTCGCGGCGGCCGTCGCCGCGGCCAAGGACGTCGCGCTGCCGTCGGCGCTCAGCGATGCCGAGCCCAGCCAGCGTGCGCGTCAAATTGCCGAAGCGCTGCTCAGCGGCGAGCGTCGTGCCGTGTTGCTCGGCAACAGTGCGGTACAACATCCGCAGTTCGCGCAATTGCATGCACTTGCGCAATGGATTGCCGACGCTACCGGCGCCAAATTCGGGTTTCTCACAGAAGCGGCCAATACGGTGGGCGGTTATCTCACGCGCGCGGTCAGTCCGCTGGGCACGAAAGAACTGGTTGAGAAGCCCCGCCAGGCATACCTGCTGCTGCATGCCGAGCCCGAATTCGATAGCGCCGATCCTGCGGCCGTATTGAGCGCGTTACGTGGTGCCAAAATGGTTGCGGTGCTGTCGCCGTATAAAAATACTGCGGCTCTTGACTACGCCGATGTCCTGTTGCCGGTGGCGCCGTTCACCGAGACGGCGGGCACGTTCGTCAATTGCGAAGGAACGGCGCAGAGCTTCAACGGTGTCGTTCGCCCTTTGGGTGAGACGCGTCCGGCGTGGAAAGTATTGCGCGTGCTGGGGAATCTCCTGAAACTGCCTGGCTTCGAATATGAAACCCCGGAGCAGGTGCGAGACGAAGTGCTGGCGGCTATCGACATGAGCGCCGCGCTGAACAACGCCACGACCGCACCGGTCGTGGCAACTGCTGCCGAATCCAATGGCCTCGAGCGCATCGCCGATGTGCCGATCTATCACGCCGATCCGTTGGTGCGGCGGGCACCCTCGTTGCACCTGACGAACGACGCGCGACGCGCGATGGTTGCTTCGTTGCCCGGTGAGTTGTTCGACAGCCTGGGCTTGCATGAAGGGGATGCCGTCACGGTACGCCAAGGCGAGTGCGTGACGACGCTGCCCGCAGCACGTGATGCGGCATTGCCCCCCAACACGGTACGGTTGCCGTGCGCGACGCCGGCCTCGGCGGCACTGGGCCCGATGTTTGGCCAAATCAAGGTGGAGAAGGCGCAATGAGTCTGGTTGACATCATTACATCGCATGGTCAGGCTTGGCTCGGCGCAGCCTGGCCGACGGTGTGGGCACTGGTGCGTATTCTGGTGGTTTCGGTCGTATTGCTGCTGTGCGTCGCCTATCTGATTCTGTGGGAACGCAAGCTGATCGGCTGGATGCACGTGCGGATCGGGCCGAACCGGGTTGGCCCGCGAGGTCTGCTGCAGCCGATCGCCGACGTGCTGAAGTTGTTGCTCAAGGAAGTCATTACGCCGACCCAGGCGACCAAATGGATTTATGCCATCGCGCCGGTCATGGCCGTGATGCCGGCTTTCGCGATCTGGGCAGTCATTCCATTTCAATCGAAAATGGTGTTGGCCAACATCAACGCCGGACTGCTGTACGTGCTCGCGATCTCCTCGTTGGGTGTTTACGGCGTGATTCTGGCCGGCTGGTCATCGAACTCGAAGTACGCATTTATCGGTGCAATGCGCGCTTCGGCTCAGATGATTTCCTATGAAATCGCCATGGGTTTTGCGCTGGTGACCGTGTTGATGACATCCGGCACGCTGAACTTGTCGGATATCGTCCATTCGCAGGAGCGCGGCATTTTCGCTGGTATGGGCCTGAATCTGCTGTCCTGGAACTGGCTGCCGCTGCTGCCGATGTTCGTCGTGTATTTCGTCTCCGGCATTGCGGAAACCAACCGCCATCCGTTCGACGTGGTCGAGGGCGAGTCGGAAATCGTCGCGGGTCATATGATCGAATATTCGGGGATGGGTTTTGCGCTGTTCTTCCTCGCCGAATATATCAACATGATTGTTATTTCGGCGCTCGCCTCGGTACTGTTTCTGGGGGGGTGGAGCGCGCCGTTCGGCTTCCTGTCATTTATCCCGGGTATCTTCTGGTTGGCCTTCAAGGTCTTTCTGTTGCTGTCGGTGTTCATTTGGGTGCGCGCAACGTTTCCGCGCTATCGCTATGACCAAATCATGCGCCTCGGCTGGAAAGTGTTTTTACCCCTGACGATGTTCTGGCTGCTCGTGGTCGGCTTCTGGATCATGTCGCCGTGGAATATCTGGAAGTGATGGGAAAAACTGGGGGAATGCGATGCTGAGCGCAATCAAGAATTTTTTTGGCAGCTTCTTGCTGGCCGAGCTGTTCAAGGGGCTGGCCCTGACCGGGCGTTACGCGTTCGCGCGTAAGATCACCGTTCAGTTTCCGGAAGAAAAAACACCGCTGTCGCCGCGTTTTCGCGGACTGCATGCGCTGCGCCGCTACCCCAATGGGGAAGAGCGCTGCATCGCCTGCAAGCTGTGCGAAGCGGTGTGTCCGGCCGTGGCCATTACCATCGAGTCCGATGTGCGGGCCGACGGCACGCGCCGCACGACGCGTTATGACATCGATCTGACCAAATGCATTTTCTGCGGCTTTTGCGAGGAAAGCTGTCCGGTGGATTCCATTGTCGAGACCCACATTCTCGAATATCACGGCGAGAAGCGGGGCGATCTGTATTTCACCAAGGAGATGCTGCTCGCCGTCGGCGACCGGTATGAAAAAGAAATCGCGGCGGCCAGAACGGCCGATGCTCCGTACCGTTGAGATGCAATGCGTCTCGCCATGGTACTCCGTAGGCTAAGTTCGGTGAAAGTCCGGTGATTATGGAATTCACAACCTTTCTCTTCTATGTGTTTGCGCTGATTCTGGTGATCTCGGCCCTCAAGGTCGTGACCGCGCGCAATCCGGTTCAGTCAGCACTTTTTCTGGTGCTGTCGTTCTTCAACGCGGCCGCCATCTGGATGCTGCTGCAGGCCGAGTTTCTGTCGATCATGCTGGTCGTCGTGTACGTCGGCGCGGTCATGGTGCTGTTCCTGTTCGTGGTGATGATGATCGACATCAACATCGACGCGCTACGCCGCGACTTCCGGCGCTTCGTGCCGATGGCCAGTCTGGTCGGCGCGATCATCATCGTCGAGTCCGCCTTGGTGCTGATGCGCGGCTATGGCGCGACCCATGCGCCGGTGCACGCCATGGCAAATTCCGACGTGCCGAATACGCAGGCGTTGGGACGTCTGCTCTACACCAACTATATTTTCGCCTTCGAGGTCGCGGGCCTGGTGCTGCTGGTTGCCATCGTGGCGGCCCTTGCCCTGACGATGCGCGCGCGCAAGGATCACAAACAGACCGACCCGAGCCGTCAGGTGAAGGTACGCCGCCAGGACCGCGTGCGGCTGGTGTCGATGCCGGCCGAAGCGCGGCAAGCTACCGGCGACACGCCGGCATCGGAATAAGGAGGCCTCATGTTGTCGTTGTCGCTTGCGCATTATCTGGTGCTTGGCGCGATTCTGTTCGCCATCAGCATCGTCGGTATTTTCCTGAACCGGAAGAATGTGATTGTGTTGCTGATGGCCATCGAATTGATGCTGCTCTCGGTCAACCTCAATTTCATCGCGTTTTCTCACTATCTCGGTGACATGGCGGGGCAGGTATTTGTGTTCTTCATTCTTACGGTCGCGGCGGCGGAAGCCGCCATCGGGCTGGCCATCCTGGTCACTATGTTCCGTAAGCTCGATACGATCAACGTCGAAGATCTCGACCAGCTCAAAGGTTAATAAAAAGCGAACGCTGTTATGGCAACTACACTCAATCCCAACCTGTTGCTCGCGATTCCGCTGGCGCCGCTGGCAGGGGCGGTGTTGGCCGGTCTGTTCGGCAAGCAAATCGGCCGCTCCGGAGCCCACACTGTCACCATCCTTGGCGTGCTGGTCGCTTTCATCCTATCGGCGATAACCTTTGTCGACGTGCTCAATGGCGCCAGTTTCAACGGCACCATTTACGAATGGGCGCGGATCGGATCAATCAAGTTCGAGGTCGGTTTCCTGGTCGACATTCTCACCGTGATCATGATGTGTGTGGTCAGCTTCGTGTCACTCATGGTGCATATCTACACCGTGGGTTACATGTCGGACGACCCCGGCTATCAGCGTTTCTTCGCTTATATCTCGCTGTTCACCTTCTCGATGCTAATGCTGGTGATGAGCAACAACTTCCTTCAGCTGTTTTTCGGCTGGGAAGCGGTGGGTCTTGTCTCCTATCTGCTGATCGGTTTCTGGTATACGCGTCCCACGGCGATTTACGCCAACCTGAAAGCCTTTCTGGTCAACCGTGTCGGTGACCTTGGTTTCCTGCTGGGGATCGGTCTGGTGCTCGCCTTTACCGGCTCGTTGAACTACAGCGAAGTTTTCGCCAAGGCCAACGATCTGGCGGCGCTATCGTTTCCCGGTACCGACTGGCACCTGATCACCGTGACCTGCATTTGCCTGTTTATCGGCGCGATGGGCAAGTCGGCGCAATTTCCGCTGCACGTCTGGCTGCCTGACTCGATGGAAGGTCCGACCCCGATTTCCGCTCTGATCCATGCGGCCACCATGGTGACCGCGGGTATCTTCATGGTCAGCCGCATGTCGCCGCTGTTCGAGCTCTCCGATACTGCGCTGTCGCTGATCCTCGTCATCGGCGCGATCACCACGCTGTTCATGGGCTTCCTCGGCATGATCCAGAACGACATCAAGCGCGTGATCGCTTACTCGACGCTGTCGCAGCTCGGGTACATGACCGTGGCGCTGGGTGCTTCGGCCTATCCGGTGGCAATGTTTCACCTGATGACGCACGCTTTCTTCAAGGCGTTGTTGTTCCTGGGCGCCGGGTCAGTCATCATTGGCATGCATCACGATCAGGACATTCGTCACATGGGCGGGCTCTATAAGTACATGCCCATTACGTGGATCACGTCGCTGATTGGTTCCCTGGCGCTGATTGGCACGCCGTTCTTCGCCGGGTTTTATTCGAAGGACTCGATCATCGAGGCAGTTGCTGCCTCGCATTTGCCCGGCTCGGGCTTTGCTTATTTCGCGGTCGTGGCCAGCGTGTTCGTCACCGCGTTCTATTCATTCCGCCTGTACTTCCTGGTATTTCATGGCGAGGAGCGCTTTCGCAAGATTGCCCATCACCATGACGATCACGCACATCATGGCGATGACGCGCACCATGGCGGACACGAGCCGCACGAGACGCCCTGGGTGATAACTCTGCCGCTGATCCTGTTGGCGATTCCGTCGGTGGTGCTCGGTGCAATTGCCATCAAACCCATGCTGTTCTCCGACTTGTTCCAGCACGGCGTGGCGTTCAAGGACGTCATTTTCATTGCGTCGAACCATCCGGCAATGGCGGCCATTACGGAAGATTTTCACGGTTGGGTGCCGATGGCGCTGCACTCGTTCACCACGCTGCCCGTCTGGCTGTCGATTGCCGGTGTCGTCGTGACCTGGTTCTTCTATCTGAAGCGGCCCGATATTCCGGAGGCCCTCGCGCAACGCTTCTCTGGCCTGTACAAGCTGCTGGATAACAAGTACTACATGGATAAGATCAACGAAGTGGTGTTCGCCAAGGGCGCGCTCAAGATCGGTCGCGGCCTATGGCGCGGCGGCGACCAAGGGGTGATCGATGGCGTACTCGTCAACGGCAGTGCCCGGCTGATCGGCTGGTTTGCCGGTGTCATCCGCTTCATGCAGTCCGGGTATATCTATCACTACGCTTTCGCCATGATTATCGGCATGCTAGGACTCCTGACCTTGTTTGTCACTCTGAGCAAATAAGGGGGAGCAATAACAAATGCAATCGCTACCGCTTCTGAGTCTGGCCATTTGGCTGCCTATCCTGTTCGGCGTCGCAGTCCTCGTTGTCGGGTCCGACCGTAATCCGGGCACGGTCCGAACGCTTGCGCTGCTGGGCGCCGTGGTGAGTTTCCTGGTCACGCTGCCGTTGATTTCGGGGTACGATCCGTCGACCCCCGCGATGCAGTTCGTCGAACAGACCGCCTGGATTGATCGCTTTCACATTACCTATCATCTCGGCATCGACGGTATTTCGCTGTGGATGGTGGTGCTGACCGCGTTGATTACCGTACTGGTGGTGGTCGCCGGGTGGGAAGTCATCACGGAACGCGTTGCCCAGTACATGGCGTCGTTCCTGATTCTCTCCGGCCTGATGATCGGCGTGTTTTGCGCAATGGACGGCCTGCTGTTCTACGTCTTCTTCGAAGCCACGCTGATACCGATGTACATCATCATCGGTATCTGGGGCGGCCCGAACCGCGTATATGCGGCGTTCAAGTTCTTCCTGTACACGCTGATGGGTTCGCTGCTGATGCTGGTGGCCTTGATTTACCTGTACAACCAGTCCGGCACTTTCGATCTGGCGACGTGGTACAAGCTGCCGCTGCCGATGAACGTACAGATATTGCTGTTCATCGCATTCTTCCTCGCCTTCGCCGTCAAGGTGCCGATGTGGCCAGTGCATACGTGGTTGCCTGACGCCCACGTGGAAGCGCCGACGGGCGGCTCGGTCGTGCTGGCGGCGATCATGCTCAAGCTGGGGACGTACGGTTTCCTGCGCTTCTCGTTGCCGATCACGCCTGACGCGAGCCACTATCTGTCGGGTTTCATCATTGCCATTTCGTTGATCGCGATCGTCTACATCGGCCTGGTAGCGCTGGTGCAGGCCGACATGAAGAAACTGGTGGCGTATTCGTCGATCGCCCACATGGGCTTCGTCACGCTCGGCTTTTTCATGTTCAGCGAGATCGGCATGCAAGGCGCGATCGTTCAGATGATTTCCCACGGCTTCGTCTCCGGCGCGATGTTCCTGTGCATCGGCGTAATGTACGACCGCTTGCACAGCCGCCAAATCGCGGATTACGGCGGTGTCGTCAATACCATGCCGAAGTTTGCGATGCTGTTCATGCTGTTCGCGATGGCCAACAGCGGTCTGCCGGCGACCTCGGGATTCGTGGGCGAATTCCTGGTGATCCTGGGCGCCGTCAAGTTGAATTTCTGGATCGGATTGCTGGCGGCAACGACGTTGATTACCGGCGCCGCCTACTCGCTGTGGATGTACAAGCGCGTGGTGTTCGGTGCGGTGGCCAATGAGCGGGTCGCCGCCATGAAAGATATCGGCGCTCGTGAATTCCTCATATTGGCGGTACTGGCAGTGCTGGTGTTGTTCATGGGGATATATCCAAAGCCTTTCACCGATACGATGCAATCTTCCGTGGTTAACCTCCTCGCCCACGTGGCGCAATCGAAACTGCCATAAAAGAGGGGGAGAGAACGATCATGCAAAACCTGAATTTGGCGCCGATCTTGCCGGAGTTTTTCCTGCTGCTCATGATCTTTTTGATCATGATGCTCGACATCTTCATCTCCGACGCCCGTCGCGGCATTACCTATGGCCTTTCCGTCGCGACGACTGCCGTGCTGACCGTTTGGTACGGCTTGAACAACGGTGATCCCAATTCGCACTATCTGTTCAGCAACCTGTTCGTTGCCGATCCGATGTCGAACCTGCTCAAGTCGCTGAGTAGTCTGGCGACCCTGTTCACCTTCGTCTACGCACGCCGTTATCTCGAGGCGCGGCAATTGTTCCGCGGGGATTTTTTCGTCCTGAGTCTTTTCTCACTGCTCGGCTTGACGGTCATGATCTCCGGCAACAACTTCCTGACCTTGTATCTCGGGCTGGAACTCATGTCGTTATCGCTGTATGCGCTGGTGGCCCTTTGGCGGACGTCGCCGCGCGCGACCGAGGCCGGCATGAAATATTACGTGCTGGGTGCTTTGGCATCGGGTTTCCTGCTGTATGGCATGTCGATGATGTACGGCGCCACCGGGTCGCTTGAATTGTCGAAGGTCTTCGAGGTCATCGCCTCGGGGGCGGTCAACAAAATCGTGCTGGTGTTCGGCCTGGTATTCATTGTCGCGGGCCTGGCTTTCAAGATTGGCGCGGCACCTTTCCACATGTGGATTCCCGACGTATACGATGGGGCCCCGACGCCGGTTACGTTGCTGGTCGCTGCGGCACCGAAGCTCGGCGCCTTTGCCTTGCTGTTGCGCCTGTTGGTCGAGGGCATGTTGCCGTTGGCCATCGACTGGCAGCAAATGCTGGTGATCCTCGCCGTATTGTCCCTCGTGGTCGGCAACCTCACCGCGATTGTGCAGACCAGCTTGAAGCGTATGCTTGCCTATTCGACGATCTCCCACATGGGGTTCGTACTGCTCGGCCTGCTCTCGGGGGTGGTCAACGGCAAAAGCGACGGCGTAGCGAGCGCCTACGGCTCGGCGATGTATTACAGCATCATTTATGTCCTGACCACGCTGGGTACGTTCGGCATCATCATGCTGCTGTCCCGCCGAGGTTTCGAGGGTGGTGAGCTCGATGACCTCAAGGGGTTGAACCAGCGCAGCCCGTGGTTCGCCTTCATGATGCTGATACTGATGTTCTCGTTGGCTGGCGTGCCGCCGATGGCGGGTTTCTATGCCAAGCTCGCCGTGCTGCAGGCCGTCGTCAATGCCGGCATGGTCTGGCTGGCCGTGGTCGCGGTGCTCGCTTCGCTGGTCGGGGCCTTCTACTATCTGCGCGTGGTCAAGTTGATGTACTTCGACGCACCCACCGACACCGAAGCCCTGCAGAGCACCGGATCGATGCGACTGCTGCTGTCGATCAACGGCTTGGCGATGCTGTGGTTCGGGCTGCTGCCGGGCTCTCTGATGGAATGGTGCCTGAGAACCATTCACCTCACGTTGATTTCCTGAATCCCGGGGCCAACGTGAGTCTATCGGCGGGCGGGTGGTTGGTCATTTTGTTGGCCCTGGTCGGGGCCAACCTGCCGTTCATCAATCAGCGCCTGTTTGCGTTGATACCGCTGGGCGGCGTTGCGAAAAGTGCTTGGCTGCGGCTTCTTGAGCTGATCGTCATCTATTTTGTCGTTGGCCTGTTGGCCTGGATGATCGAAGCGCGTATCGGCAATGTGTTTCATCAGGGCTGGCAGTTCTATGCGGTCACGGCAAGCATGTTTTTGGTCCTCGCGTTTCCCGGCTTCGTTTATCGCTATCTCTGGCGACACCGGTAACTTAGACTCGACGCTCCTTACTGTGACGAGACGATCATGCCCGATATCCACTCCCATGAACGCGGGCTAATCGAAACCCGCATCGATGGCGAAACCCTCTTTGATGGAGCCTTTCTGACGCTCAAGCGGGATCGCGTACGCCTGCCGGATGGCAAGGAGGCTACGCGGGAGTTTCTCGAACATCCCGGCGCGGTGATGGTCATTCCGCTGTTCGACGATGGACAGGTGTTGATGGAGCGGCAGTTCCGGTATCCGCTGCGCCGGGTCATGTGTGAGTTTCCTGCCGGCAAGCTCGATGCCGACGAGTCGCCGCTATTCTGCGCCCAGCGCGAACTGCTTGAAGAAACCGGCTATCGCGCCAGTCGCTGGCAGCGCATTACCCGCATCCACCCGGTGATTTCCTACTCCACCGAATTCATCGATATCTACCTCGCGCGAGGCCTCAGCGCAGGCCAGCGGCAACTGGACGATGGTGAGTTTCTCGAGACTTTCACGATGCCGGCCACCCAATTGCTCGACTGGGTTCGCTGTGGGCAGGTCAGCGACGTGAAAACGGTCATTGGGGCGTTCTGGCTTGAGAAAATTCTTGATGGCCGCTGGTCGGTCGAGCCGGAAGCCGGATGACGTTGCGTCGTTGGGGGCGGCCGCCGACGATCCTCTGGTTCGACGGGAGCGACCACCCTAAAATGACATTTCGGTGATAATGTAGCTTTGATCCCACGATGCGAGCATGAAGGTTCTCGATTTGCGCTGCACGCACGGCCATACCTTCGAAGGCTGGTTTGCCTCGGAGGAGGACTTCGTCGACCAGCAGGCGCGTCATCTTATTACATGCCCGATGTGTGGCGACGAGGTCGTCTCGCGCCTGCCGTCGGCGCCGCGCCTGAATCTGTCGACGCAACGCGACGCACAGACGCTCGCGCGACCGGCTGGTGCTGCGCGAGGAGCGGGTGATGCGCAGCAGATTCATCAGCAACTGCAGCAACTATGGCTTCGCGCGGTGCGGCACGTCATCGCCAACAGCGAGGATGTCGGCGAGCGCTTTGCCGAAGAAGCGCGGCGTATCCATTATCAAGAGACGCCGGAGCGCAATATTCACGGCGTTGCTTCGCCCGAGGAAGCCGCTGAACTCATCGAAGAAGGCATCGAAGTCTTGCCGTTGCCGCTGCCCGCCGATTTCAAAGATCGGCTACAGTAATCGGGTCTTCATCCCCTTCGGAGTGATTCAGTGGCCCAGCGGCAAATCGAATTACATTCCCTGGCGCAAATGGTTGGTCAGGAGATTGCAGTCAGCGATTGGCTCACCGTGACCCAAGCGTTGATTGATGCCTTTGCCGAGGTCACCGGCGATCGCCAATGGATTCATGTCGATCCGGCGCGAGCGCGACGCGAGTCGCCATTTGGCAGCACGATCGCGCACGGGTTTCTGACGCTTGCGCTGCTTCCTGCACAGCTTGACCAACTGGTCTCCATCCGCGATGCTCGAATGACGGTCAACTATGGTCTGAATCGGGTTCGCTTTCCAGCGCCAGTGCTTGTCGACAGCCGCATCCGGGTTCATTTGCACCTGCAGTCAGTCGAAGCCATCGAAGCGCCAGAAAGAACTTTCCAGGTTGTCTGGCGCGCCGAATTCGAAGCGCAGGGCGCCACGAAATCCGTCTGCGTAGCAGAACTGATTGTTCGTTATTATCCGGGCGCAGGCTGACTCCGTCCCGGGCTCACGCGTCATAACGAGACGTCCGTGACATCGGCTTCCGTTACGGTTTGTTTCAGTAAGTCGATTGCGGCTTGCACGTCCTGATCGGATGCCAGCATCGGGCTTTGTGCAATGGGTTCGCCATTGCGCGCTTTCAGAATAAAGTAGTGCCGCCCGGCCGTGGAGATCCTGCGTTCGTAACGGCCGCTTTCCAAAGCATTTTTGCGCACCGATGCAATGCCGTTGCGCGCCGATGCCCGTGCTTTATAGTTCGCGCTCGATACGATGATCTGTCCCTGGCCAGATACCAGGCGGAATGTGAAATCGCCGTTGGCGGTGCGTCTGAGTTCGAAGGTTCCCGACATAAGTCCGTCTGTGAATCGTCAAATCCCAGGCCGCTCGGTTGCTGGGGGCTGCGAAAACAAGTCCCCAGCTTAGCATCGGCATCTGTGCGGCAGGCGGCTAAAATGTTTCCTTTTGTAAGGCATCGCCAACAGTTGCAAGCCGTGTGGGCGCTGCTTAGCGGCGTGCGTATTGCGTGGCGCCAAACAAGATTTCCCGCGCTTTGTCGTCTTGCAAGGCCTTGCGCGCTTCGGCGAGTACCTTGACGCCGCGCTGTACTGCAGGGCGGGCATCGATGACGTCGAACCATCGCTTGACGTTGGCGAAATCCTCCAACTCCACGCCCTGGTTTTTCCAGGAGCGCAGCCATGGCCAGATGGCCATATCGGCAATCGTGTAGGTGTCGCCCGCCACATAGGGTACTTCTCCCAGGCGCTTATCGAGCACGCCGTAGAGGCGCTTGGCCTCATTGGTGTAGCGATTGACCGCGTAGTCGATCTTTTCCGGAGCATAGATCCGGAAGTGGTGGGCCTGTCCCAACATTGGCCCGACACCCCCCATTTGGAACATCAGCCACTGCAGCGTTTCATATTTGCCACGCACGTCGGCGGGCAGAAATTTTCCCGTTTTGCCAGCGAGGTACAGCAAAATGGCACCGGATTCGAAAATCGAGATCGGTTTGCCGTCCGGGCCATCCGGATCGACGATGGCGGGAATTTTGTTGTTGGGCGAAATTGCCAGAAACTCCGGCTTGAATTGATCGCCGGCACCAATATCGATCCCATGCACACGGTAGGGCAAGCCGCACTCCTCCAGCATGATATGCACTTTGTGACCATTGGGCGTGGCCCACGAATAGAGCTCAATCAATTGATTCTCCTTGAATTTTTCGGCGTCGGGGCGTGCATTTGACCCAGGCGTGGCGCCTTGGCCATGCGCAAGACAGTCACGGATGCGAATGCGCCGTGTGCGAAAAATTACACCACAGAAATAGGAAGCGCGCTGAGGAGCGCGCCGAGTGCGCGTTCCCGTCAATGCGGGGCGCAAGGATGATCAATGAGGAGGGTTCGCTGCGAGCTCACCGTGTGCGATGGCGCAGATATTCCTGGAACATGGTCTCCATGATGGTCTGCCGCATTTCGCGATGCAGCGGCGCCGGCGGCGAAAAATTCAGCATTCGCACGACCCAGTCGTGGGGTGCATCGCCCACGTCCAGCGCATTGATGCAACCGGCCGCCTGTGCCAATTGACCAATGAACAGACGTTGCGTCGGATGAATCGCATGCGAGAGGATCGCGCGATTGACGCCGCCGTGCAGCACGAGCAGTACGGTATCCCAGCCTGGATCGGAGCGCAGCTTGGCGATCGACGGCAAAATCCGATCCAGCAGTTGGCCGACCGTTTCGCCGCCCAGGAAGCGGCGATCCTCCGAGGCAACACCATCGAACGCGCCGACGAACGCCGCATGAATATCCTGCGGGGCAATCTCGGATAGCCGGCCGCCGCGGATTTCCTGCCATTCCGGCCAGGATTCGAGCGCGATGTCCTGGCCGATTTCGGCAAGCACGTGTTGGGCCGTTTCGATCGTGCGAGGCAATCCACTGACGATGACGCGGTCGAAGCGAATCGCCTGCGTGGCAAACAACTCTCCCGCTGCGCGGGCCTGCGCGCGGCCAGCGGCATTGAGTGGAACGCTCTCGGGCACGATGGGTTTGCCGCTGTCGTCAAAATAAGTGACAGCGCCGTGCCGCATTAGATAAATGCGGCGACGCTTGGGTGGCGCGTACGCATCGGCACTGAGTGGCGCGCCCGGATTCGTCAGTGGCGTGTTCGTCATTTGTATTGCGCCCGGCGCTTTTCCAGGAACGCGCTGATTCCCTCCAGACCGTCGCGATGATGCAGCGCCTCGATAAAATTGTCGCGCTCGAGCTGCAACTGCTGGCGCAGGGTGTTGGCGGGCCCCGCCTCGATCAGCGCCTTGATGCGGCCAAGCGCATGCGGTGACAGTTGGCTTAACTGTTCGGCCCACGCCAGCGCTGCATCACGCGCCTCACCCGCTTTGACCACACGATTGACCAACCCGGCGTTGGCAAGCCGTTGTGCATCGATCGCCTTGCCCTCGAGCAGGATCTCGGTAGCCAATTGGCGCGGCAGCGCAGTGCTGAGAAACCAGGAGCCCCCGCCGTCAGGCGTCAGCGCAACCTTGGCGTAAGCCATGACGAATTTCGCGTTGTCGGCGGCAACCAGCAAATCGCAGGCCAGCGCCAGCGAAAAGCCGGCACCCGCGGCGGCGCCTTCGACCGCGCAGATCACCGGCTTGGGGCAGGTGCGGATGGCCTCGACCCATTCGGCCAGCCGATTGATGCTTTCGGCCTGCACCGACTTGTCCTTGGCGCGATTTTCCAGCAGGCGGTTCAGGTTGCCGCCCGCGCAAAAGAAATTATCGGCCCCGGTCAATACGATGGCTCGCACCGACGCGTCGCGCTCGGCGGTGACGATCGCTTCGATGCCGGCCGCATACATGCTGGGATGCAGGGCATTGCGCGCTCCAGGGTTGGACAGCGTCAGGACCAGGGTCTGATCGACCCGTTCAGCCAGCAGTTCGGCGCTCATATCAGCTCTCTTCGGTCAGTAGCGAAACGCCGAGCTGCGCGCGGCGGGTCAACCAGGGCGACGGACGATAACGCGGGTCGCCATAGAAACTTTGCATATTGCGCAGGATCGTCACGATTTCGCGGGCGCCAAGTGCGTCGCCAAGCGTCAACGGACCGCGCGGATAGCCGAGCCCAAGCGTGACGGCCCGATCGATATCCTGTGCCGACGCAATCTGTTGTTGAGCGATATCGCAACCGATGTTGACGATCGTCGCCACCATGCGTTGCACGACGAATCCAGCCGAATCGCGAATCACGCTGACCGGCACGCCGTCTTTGGCCAGCAGCGCGTGGGCGGCGTCGCGCACGTCGGGGCGCGTAACCGGCGTCGTCATCAGCGTGCGGCGTTTGGCGTCCAGCAATGGAAACAGCGTGTCGAGCGCGACGGTTCGCTGCGCATCCAGTTGCTGTTCGACCGCACAGGTGGTGGCATCCTGGCCCAGCGGCGTGACGATGATAAGCGCATCGTCCGCAGGCCGCTCGCCTTGGTCAATGATGGCGCCAAGCTTGGTCAGCAACTGCATCGTTGCCTCGTGAGCGCGCGTATCGGCGCGACTGACCCAAACGCGTGCCGGCTGTGTGACGGGGGCCGGCGCCTCCGCCGGCACTTGCTGTTTGCCGTCGACATAGCGGTAGAAGCCTTCGCCCGCCTTGCGTCCGACCAGGCCGCCAGCGAGCCGTACCGCGGTGATCGGCGACGGACGGAAGCGCGCTTCCTCATAAAATTGATGATAGATGGACTCCATCACCGGATGAGAAACATCAAGTGCCGTGAGGTCGAGCAGCTCGAACGGGCCGAGCCGGAAGCCCGCCTGCTCACGCATGATGCGGTCGACCGTGGCGAAGTCCGCAATGCCCTCGCTGGCCACGCGCAGCCCCTCGGTATTCATGCCGCGGCCGGCGTGGTTGACGATGAATCCGGGCATATCCTTGGCACGCACGGGCGTATGGCCAAGCGTCCGGGTAAGCGTCATCAGGGCGTCGCCGACGGCGCGCCCGGTGCGAAGGCCATCGATGACTTCCACGACTTTCATCAGCGGCACGGGGTTGAAGAAGTGGTAGCCCGCGACTCGTTCAGGCTTGGCGCACGCGGCGGCAATCGCCGTAATCGACAACGACGACGTATTGGAGGCAAGGATGCAGTCCGGCGCAACAATGCTCTCCAGTTGCTTGAACAGTTCGCGCTTGACGTCAAGTCGCTCGACGATGGCCTCGATGACCAGTTGGCAACTGGCGAGATCGGCCAGTTGGGTGCATGGATGCAGGCGCTCGAGCGCGGCCTTGGCCTGTTCGGGGCTCACTTTGCCCTTGGTGGCCAGCTTGTCCAGGGTGTCTCGCAGGGCGCCCAGGGCAGCGTCGACGGCTGCCGGATTGGCGTCGTAAAGCTTCACGGTGAGCCCGGCTTGCGCGGCGATTTGGGCAATACCGCGCCCCATGGCGCCGGTGCCGACGAGCCCCAGCGTTTGAATGGCTGTAGAGGGAGAACTCATGATATGCGACTGCGGAGGAGGTTAGAATCGGTCAATTGTTTGATTCTATCGTGGCTGGCTCGGCCCGTGGTCGGTGTTTCCACCCTGCGGAACGGCCTGCGCCTTTCTCCTGGAGACAACATGCTTAAACTGTGCGGCTTTGCCCTGAGCAACTACTACAACAAAGTGAAGATGGTGCTGCTCGAGAAGGGTGTGCCATTCGAAGAGTCATTTGCCTATCCGAGTCAGGATGAGGCATTCCTGGCCCGCTCGCCGCTTGGCAAGGTGCCGTTTTTCGAGACGGCGCACGGCACGCTATGCGAATCCCAGCCGATGATCGAATATCTTGAGGCGCTCCACCCGGAGCCGCCGATGTATTCGCGCGACGCCTTTGCTGCCGGCAAGCAGCGCGAGCTGATTGTCTTTCTCGAACTTCATTTGGAGCTGGTGGCACGCGAGCTTTATCCGCAGGCGTTCTTTGGCGGCACGCTGAGCGAGAGCGCCCAGGCACGCGTGCACAAGCGCCTCGAACGCCACATCAGCGCCTTCCGCCAGGTAGCCAGATTCGACCCGTATTTGGCGGGGGAAGAATTCAGCGCGGCCGACTGCGCGGCATTCGTGCATTTGCCCGTGATTGGCTTGGCAACCCAGCAGATCTACGGCAGCGATATGCTGATCGATCACGGCATCGACTGGAAGGGGTACGTCAAGTTGATCGGCGAGCGGCCCTCGGCCCAGCGCGTGACAGCTGATCGCAAGGCTTATCTTGCGCAGCACGCCAAGCACTAGATCCTGGCGAGCCGGGCCAGCGCTTGCTCGAGTGTGGCGTCCTGCTTGGCGAAACAGAAGCGGACCACGCCGGATTCGTGCGGCGCATGGTGGAACGCCGACACCGGAATGGCGGCGACACCGATTTCGGTAGTCAGCCACGCGGCGAATTCGGCCTCGGTCTGACTGCTGATCGCGCTGTAGTCGACGCACTGGAAATAAGTGCCTTCGCACGGCAGCAGCTTGAAGCGCGTGTTGGCCAGACCCGCACGAAACAGGTCCCGCTTTCTCTGGTAAAAGGCCGGCAGGTCGATGTAGGGGGCGGGGTCTTCCATGTAACGCGCCAGACCGTGCTGCATCGGCGTGTTCACCGTAAATACATTGAACTGATGGACTTTGCGGAATTCGGCGCTCAATGGCACCGGCGCCGCAACGTAGCCAACTTTCCAGCCGGTCACGTGATAGGTCTTGCCGAAGCTCGACACGACAAAGCTGCGCCGGGCCAGCTCGGGATGACGCAGCACGCTCTCGTGACGTTGCCCGTCGTAGACCATGTGTTCGTAGACCTCATCGGACAACAGGAGGATGTCGGTGTCGCGCACCAGATCGGCGAGCTGTTGCATGTCGCCGGCATGCCAGACGGTGCCGCTCGGGTTATGCGGCGTATTGAGCAAAATGAGTCGGGTGCGCGGCGTGATGGCTGCCGCAAGGCGATCGAACGGAATGCGGTAGCCGGGCGCATCGAGCGTGATGAAAACCGGCTTGCCGCCAGCGAGCTCGATCGACGGGACGTAGCTGTCATAGGTGGGTTCGAAAACGATCACCTCGTCGCCGGGATGCACGGAACAAAGAATTGCCGTGAACAGCGCCTGCGTGGCGCCGGCGGTAATGGTGATTTCCTGCCCCCAATCAAGTTGAGCGCCATACAGAGCCTGAATCTTGGCGGCGATGGCTTGACGCAGGGCGGGGACCCCAGCCATCGGTGGATACTGGTTGTGGCCTTCTCGCATGGCGTCCGCGACTGCGTCCGGAAGGCGGCTATCGCAGTCGAAATCGGGGAATCCCTGCCCCAGATTGACCGCGCCCCGTTCCGTTGCCAACGCCGACATCACGGTGAAGATCGTGGTGCCGACGTTGGGCAGGCGCGAAGCAATTTGAGGCAGGTCAAGGGCGGCGTTCATGGTCACGGGCGGCAGGACGTAAGCGGTCGATGGGCAATGAGCGCCGTCGAGTCGGCGGCGCGAACTTCGGGCTATTTTACTCTGGCCCGTGCGGTGACGTGGGCGGCGCCGAGAGCCGTGAGAAAGTTGCCGCGGTCACGATCTGGAAACCGAAGTCGCGGGCAATGCGCGGCTTGAGCCTGAGCAGTGCCTTGTCTTTGCTGATCAACCAGTGGGCTGTGCCGTCGCGGGCGAGTTCGAGGAATTTCTGATCGTCCGGGTCGCGGCACTGCGGCAAAACGCGGGGTGCGGCGCCGTCCGCCGGCGCGTCGAGCAGTCGCGTGTGACGATCCACCCAGGCGAGCGCCTGTGCAATGTCGACAGCGCGAGCGGCGAATTGCGGATAGGCGAGCACATGCGCGAGTTCGTCGCGGCAAGGTGTGCTGATGATGGCATCAAGCGCGCCACCCAGCAAGGCGTCGCGAATCGCGCGGCTATCCTGGTCGTCGAATACGAGAATATCGATCCAGACGTTCGAATCGATCACGCAGCGTGCACGGGCGGGCAGTGTGCGGGCGTATTCCTGCAGACGCAATAATTCCGCCGGCATGGGCGGAGCAAAGATCATGGGCATTGGCTAAAATGCGGGTCGGAAATGAACGGCGTTGCCGCGGTGGCTCCACATAAACCGTGCTGCCGTGGCATTGCGCAGTCAAGCAACAGAAACGAGAAAAATTCGCTCCCATGATAATCGTTCTATCGCCGGCCAAGTCGCTGGATTTCGACACGCCGCCTCACACCGCCCGCCACACACTGCCGCAATTCATCCCCCAGGCACACGAATTGATCGAAACGCTGCGCACGCTTGGGCCGGCTCAAGTGGCGAAACTGATGAATATTTCGGATCCGCTGGCAGCCCTCAACGTCCAGCGTTATGCCGACTGGTCGCCGCAATTCAGTCCGCAAAACGCCAAGCAGGCGATCCTGGCATTCAATGGCGATGTGTATGAGGGGCTCGACGCGAAGTCGATGACGGACAAGCAGATCGAATTCGCGCAGCGACATGTGCGAATTCTGTCCGGACTATATGGTCTGCTGCGCCCGCTCGATTTGCTGCAGCCGTATCGCCTGGAAATGGGTACGCGTCTGCACAATGCCAAAGGCCGTGACCTGTATGCGTATTGGGACGAACAGATTACCCAGGCGCTCAACGCACAGTTGGCCGAAGAGCCGGTCAAAAGTCGTGTGCTGGTGAATTTGGCGTCGGAAGAGTACTTCAAATCCGTCAGGCGCCGCCTGGTGCAGGCGCCGATCATTACGCCGGTGTTCGAGGATTGGAAGAACGGCAAATACAAGATCATCAGCTTCTACGCCAAGCGCGCGCGCGGCCTGATGGCGCGCTATGCCGTCAAGCATGGCGTGCGCGACGTGCAGCGCCTGAGGCAGTTCGACAGCGAGGGGTACGCTTTTGCAGAAGACGCATCAACCGACGCGATCTGGGTATTTCGGCGTAAGCTGGCGTAAAGCGCGGGCCTCGCGCGCAATCGTGGGAATGACCTGACATGACACTGAAAATCAGCCAGCACTTCGACGCGGGCGCGATCGAAGTCATTACCTGCCGGCAAGCCGACGATATTCACGTGCGCATTCGCAAGGACTCGCACGCGACGTTTGCCCAATGGTTCTATTTTCGCTTGCAGGGTGCTGTAGGGCAGGTCTGTCGTATTCACTTCGATAACGCCGCACAATGCACTTTTGCAGAGGGTTGGCGCGATTATCGTGCAGTCGCGTCGTATGACCGGGTCAATTGGTTTCGCGTGCCGACGACGTTCGATGGGCAGGTGATGGTGATCGAACACTGCCCGGCGCACGATAGCGTGTATTACGCCTATTTCGAGCCGTACAGCGAGGAACGCCATCTGGCGCTGGTCGGTACTGCGCAAAATTCGCCGCTGGTGCGGGTGACCGATCTCGGCAATTCGGTCGATGGCCGGGATATCAGCCTATTGACGATTGGCACAGCCGGTCCGGCGAAGCAGAAAATCTGGGTGATTGCGCGACAGCATCCGGGCGAGACGATGGCCGAGTGGTTCGTCGAGGGCATGCTGCGCCGCCTGATCGGCGCCGGCGATTGGGCCGGCGATTCGGTCGCTCGCGCATTGCTCGAGCATGCCGTATTCCACGTGGTGCCGAATATGAACCCCGACGGCGCGGCGCGGGGCAATCTGCGGACCAATGCCGCTGGCGCCAATCTCAATCGCGAGTGGCTGGCTCCCGACCCGGTGCGCAGCCCCGAAGTGTGGCATGTGCGTGAGGCGATCCATGCAGCCGGCTGCGATATGTTCTTCGATATCCACGGCGACGAGGCGTTGCCCTATGTCTTCGTCGCCGGCAACGAAATGTTGCCTGGATTTACGCCGACGCAGGAAGCGGCGCAGCGATCGTTCATCGAGCACTTCAAGCAGGCCAGCCCGGATTTTCAGGATCAGTACGGTTATGCGGCAGGCAAATACCAGGAAGAGGCGCTCAAGCTGGCCTCCAAATATATGTCGCACCGATTCGGTTGCCTCTCGCTGACGCTGGAAATGCCGTTCAAGGACAACGCCAATCTGCCTGATGCGCGGGTCGGCTGGAGCGGCGCGCGCAGCGCCGCGCTCGGCGCTGCGATGCTCGAGGCGATTTGCCGTCAGGTCATGGCCGTGCGGGATTGAGCCCGTGCCTGCGGCGCTCAGTTGGTGCCGGACTTGTGAGCGGGCGGCGCATGGTGCTTGCTCGAAGTGGTGCGCCGGGTCGTGTGCGTGGTGCTCGCTTTTCGGTGAGTCGTTTTGGCGTGAGTGACTTTCTTCGTGGCCCGATGGTGGACCACGCGGTGATGCGCGTACCGGCGGTGATAGACCGGCTTGTGGCGGTAATGATGTACCGGCTCGACCTGCGGCAGCGGCGCCTTGTATGTGAACGCCATTAGCTGGCCTTCGTTGTAACCGCAGCGAATGTGAATCGGATCTTCCTTGCCGGAGGGGCGGTGGCCCAGCGCGTCAATGGTGACCACCGTCGATACGTTGATGCGCTGTTTGCGATCGTCGAACGGTTTTTGCCACGGCTCGATGTGCGCATGATCGGTGTCGAGCGCGGCGGGCGGATAGACCACGCTGTCGTAGCCCGGTGCGGTGGACACCACGAAGCTGGCGTGGGCGGCGCAATCGGCGATCAATGGGTTGGCGTGGCGTTCGGTTTCGAACTGCTTCACGAGCTGGTCGTGTTGGTCGATGAGTTGATCGGCATGCGCGCTCATGGGCGCAATAGCAAGCGGCAGGACGAGCCCGGCATAGGCCCATCGAATCAAGCTCTTCAGGGATCTTGACAGAATTCGGGATGACATCGGTATTCTTCGGCGAGGGAAATTGCGAAGGCTGGCAAGCCCCGTTGCAGTCCGTGCATCTTACCCGAACTGAGCTGCCCGGGGCATTGCGGGCCATGGATGGATCGTTTTTCCGGCTAGCCGGTGCGTGTCGGTTCTAAAATACAGCCCATTTTTATCTCAAAGGTAAGGTCGTCGATGTTTGCAAATTCGCGCCCGGTCAGCAGTGAACAAGTGGGGGCGCACGAGCGGCTTGTCACGCTGTTGGAGCGTCATCGACGCGCGGTGTTCCGCAAACCGCTGGCGTCATACAGCGTAATGGCATTCGAGCAGGCGATGCAGGCCTGGCGTGGTGCCGGCGAACCCGCACTGATTCTCGACGCCGGGTGCGGCGTCGGTGAGAGTACCCTGCATCTGGCAACACGCTATCCGGACCATTTCGTCGTCGGCGTCGATCAATCGGCGCATCGACTACAGCGCGGTAAAGATTGGTGGCGCGATCCCTGGCCCGAAAATTTTATATGGATACGAGCCGATCTGGTTGATTTTTGGCGGCAATTGGCACTGGCGCAGGTGCCGCTGGCGCGCCACTATATCCTGTACCCGAACCCGTGGCCGAAGCTCGGGCAACTCGCGCGACGCTGGCATGGTCATGCGGTGTTCCCGACCGTTGCCGCTTTGGGGGGCGTGCTGGAGTGTCGCAGCAACTGGTCGGTGTATATCGAGGAGTTCGCGTTCGCGCTGCAGTTGCTCAATGGGCGCACGCCGGTGATCGAGCTCTGGCGGCCGTCGTCACCGATCACGCCATTCGAGCGCAAGTACCTGGCCTCCGGGCACGCATTGCATCGCTGCGTCGACAGCGGCGTCTGACGCGCAGCGGCACGGCGCTCAGTGGAATTGCGGTGGGGTCGGCTCGGCGTCGTCGGGCATCTCGGCATGCACGATCTCGCCAAGCGGGTCCGGATAGAGCGGTACACCGCAATCGTCGCAATATTCGGGATCGAAGCAGCCCGGATGCTTGCGGATGTCGGTAATGCCGCATTCCTTGAGCAAATTCAACACCTCGTCGAGCAGGCCGTTTTCGGCCTCGCCGCTCTCGCGGCCATAGAGCGGCCACACCACGCCGTAGATCACATCGTTGCTGCCGCGCGTGGTAAAGCCGATGCGGTACTCGTCGATCCGCTCCTCGCCGAAACCTGCGACGACCGCGCGCAGCTCGGCAGGCGTGAGCGAGAGCACGTCCTCCAGATAGCGCAGCGCGGTACGAATCGTATGCGGGCGGATGCGTTCGTCAGCTTCGCGGCAACTCGCATAGTAAGCGTCCGGCAGCAGGCATTCGAATTCGCAGGCGGGCAGCAGCGCCGCCAGATTGGGGCCGCCTTGCTGTGCCCACATTTCCTGGCACTGACCGCGCTCGGCACGATGACCGCCGTCTTCCTGCCAGCGGAACGTCGCCGTGCCCGCCGGCACGGCGACGGCGGCCAGCAGGAAGCGGGGGTCGGCGAGGATGGGAGCGGTCTCCGGCAGCTCGCCCAGATTAAGGCGCGGCGGGTCCCCTTGCAGCGCCGCTTGCGAGAGCAATTGCGTCAGACGCCAGGTCTCGCAGTGAGTGCGGGGCAACTGGTCGATGCTGTAGATGTATGGAGCGAGCGCCACACGCGTCTCGCCTGCCAGTACATGGGCCTGCAGATGCGCCTTCAAGGTGTCAAGCACATCCTCCTTGATCGGGCCGGAAGGTATCACATAGCGCGTCCAGGCCAGCACTGGTATGGCGATCAGCAGGGCATCCCACCGCGAGGCGGCGTCGGGCGCGCCGGAGTCCGTTGTCAAGTGAGCGGACTCGCTCTGAGATTCGAGCAAATCGGCAAGCGCGCCGTAGGCATCGCTGTGATTCTGCTGCAGATGATCGAGCGCAGCGTCGAGCGCGTTTTGATTGCCGGTGCGCAGCAGGCGGGTGAGCAACTCGTCGAGTTGTCCCTCCCAAAAGCGGTCCTCCATGCGGCTTCCCGAGGCGGCGAGCGCCAGGGAAAAGCCCACCAGCTTTTCGGCGTCGGGAGTCAGGCGTTTGGCGTTACGAGAGCGCATAGGTCGAGCGGTCCAAAGATGGAAAACTTTTCATTGTAGTCCATCTGCGTCCCGGTATGCCTTTGCCGTCAAACGAACTATGCCTGATGAATCCCCTCCAGGCACAGCAGTGCGCGCTTGCGCTGCAGCCCGCCCGCGTAACCGGTGAGGCTGCCGCCGGCACCCAGCACGCGATGGCAAGGCACGATCACGGATAGGGGGTTGCGGCCGGTGGCGCTACCCACGGCCCGGGCGTGGCGAGCACTGCCCAATTGCCGGGCAAGGTCTCCATAGGAGACAGTCACACCATACGGAATCGCCGCCAGCAATTGCCATACGCGGCGTTGGAAGGCAGTGCCGCGCGGGTTGACCGGGACAGTGAAACGGCGTCGCTGGCCTCGAAAAAACTCATCGAGTTCTTCTCGCGCCTGTCGCATGACCGGCAGGTCGGCATCCGTGCGCCAGTGCGGAGCGACCCGCGGGATGTACTTTTGATCCATAAAGTAGGCGCCGCACAAATGGCTTTCGTCGGACACGAGCAGCATATCGCCAAGGGGCGTGGGAGTGGACGCGCAATAGATCATACCGCCGTGGTCTCTTCCTGGTGTTGTTGCCAGGCATGCAGGGCGGCATAGGCGCGCCAGGGTGCCCATTGTTCGGCGTGGATGCCAAGAGCTTTGGCGTTGGCCAGGCCAAAATGCCTTTGCAGGACGAGGTCGCCCGCCGGAAAGGCATCGGGCCAACCCAGTCCGCGCATCGCGATGTACTGTGCGGTCCAGTCGCCGATGCCGCGAATGGATCGCAATGCGGCTACTGTCTCGTCGAGCGGCGCCAGCGGTTCGATGCGCAAGGCGCCGGTAGCGACGGCCTGCGTCACCGCCATGACGGTGGCCGTACGCGCCTGGGTCAGGCCGATGGCCTGGATCTCGTTGTCTGGTGCCGCCAACAGTGCGGCAGCGCTCGGGAACAGGTGCGTCAGGCCGGCTGGCGCCGCCGCGAGCGGCTCGCCGAAGCGTTCGACCAAACGGGTTAGCAGGCAGCGCGCGCCTGCCACGGAAATCTGCTGGCCGATAATCGCGCGCAGCGCGATCTCGAAACCATCGACCGTACCCGGCACGCGCATGCCGGGCAGGCGCTGCGATATCGGGCCCAGATGGCGATCGATCACGTCGGGCCGACAGGCGAGATCGAACAGACGCCGGATCTTGCCGAGCGCCTGCGGCACGGCACCGGCGAGCGTGGCCGGCAGCGTTACTTTGAGCGCGTGGCGGCGAGGGGAGTTTTCGACTGCAAGCCAGCCGCAATAGTGCTGTTCCCCGACCGTGAGCGCCAGCGTGCGGCGGTAGATTCGCTGGTCGACGCACTCGATCGGAGCGATGGCGCGGGCCGCCAGAAAGTCCAGCAGGGCGTCCCAGGCGAACGGCGGACGATAGGCCAATTCGAATGTCATGGTATCGGATTGGACGGTCGCCGTGCTGCGCTGGCGCAGACGGCTGGGCGCGAAGCCGTAGTGTTGCTTGAATAGGCTGTTGAAGCGGCGAATGCTGCCGAACCCGGCCGCCAGAGCAACTTCCGTCACCGGCAACGCGGTGTCGCTGAGCAGGCGCTTGGCCAGCAATCGTCGCTGTGTTTGGGCGTATTCGATTGGGGAGACGCCGAACTCGGCGTTGAAGATGCGCCGCAAATGGCGCTCGGTGATCCCGATCCGACTGGCGAGTTGCGGTATGCAGGCCTGGTTGAGAAAGCCATCGTCGATCAGCAGTGCCGCGGCCTGCGCGAGGCGACTTGCTGCATCGAAGATGCCATGACCAGGCGCCAATTCGGGGCGGCATCGCAAACACGGCCGAAAGCCGCTTTTTTCCGCCGCCGCGGCGCTGGGAAAGAAGTGGCAATTTTCGAATTGAGGGGTGCGCACCGCGCAAACGGGACGGCAATAGATGCCCGTCGAGGAGACGCCAACGAAGAACCAGCCGTCGAAGCGGCGATCATGTGCGGCGACGGCTTTGTAACAAGTGGCCCGATCGAGTTTCATGGAAACACTGTACGCCGCTCGCCAGCCCATTTCTAGCCGGATTCGGACATGATATTCGGGCCCCCAGGCCCGAAAAGGAACAAGGGCCAGCCTTGTTACGGCTGGCCCTTTGGGTCATGCGGAGCAGATTTATCGGGGCGGACTCAGGCCACCAGCAACTGACGCAGAACGAACGGCAGGATGCCGCCGTGCTTGTAGTAATCGACTTCGATCGGCGTGTCGATGCGCAGCAGCAGCGCAACGCGGTGGGTTTCTCCGTTCTTGCGATGGATGACCAGCGTCACGTCCTGTTGCGGCTTGAGGTCGCTGCTGAGCCCTTCGATGTCATAGGTCTCGGTACCAGTGATGCCAAGCGAATCGACGCTGTCGTCGCCCTTGAACTGCAGCGGCAGCACGCCCATGCCAACCAGGTTGGAGCGATGAATCCGCTCGAAGCTGCGTGCCACCACGGCCTTAACGCCGAGCAACTGCGTGCCCTTGGCGGCCCAGTCACGAGAACTGCCGGTGCCGTATTCCTCGCCGCCGAAGATGACGGTCGGTGTATTGCTGCCGACGTATTTCATCGCGGCGTCGTAAATCGACATCTGCTCGCCGCTGGGCTGGTGGATCGTCAGACCGCCCTCGACGCGCGAACCGTCTGCGGTCGGCGGGATCATCAGGTTCTTGATGCGCACGTTGGCGAACGTGCCGCGCATCATGACTTCGTGATTGCCGCGGCGCGAACCATAGCTGTTGAAGTCGGTTTTCAACACGCCGTTCTCCAGCAGCCACTTGCCGGCGGGGGACGTTTCCTTGATGGAGCCGGCCGGGCTGATGTGGTCGGTCGTCACGGAGTCACCGAACACGCCCAGCGCACGCGCGCCCTTGATCGGCGCGATATCGTCGCTCGGCTCCATCTCGAAGCCTTCGAAGAACGGCGGCTCGGCGATGTAGGTCGAACTCGGCCAATCGTAAACCTGGCCGCTCGAGCCCTTGATCTTGGCCCACAACGGGCTCGGCTTCTTGACTTCCTCGTAGTTCGTCTTGAACGTTTTGGCATTCATGGCGAACTTGAGCAGCTTGTGGACTTCATCGCTGGTCGGCCAAATGTCGCCCAGATAGATATCCTTGCCGCCCTTGCCCTTGCCGACCGGCTCGGTCATCAGGTCGCGAGTGACGTTGCCGGCGATCGCGTAGGCCACCACCAGCGGTGGCGAGGCCAGGAAGTTGGCGCGAATGTTCGGGTGGATGCGCGCCTCGAAGTTGCGGTTGCCGGAGAGCACCGCAGCGGCAACGATGTCGTTCTTCGTGATCGCCTCGTTGAATTCGGGCAGCAGATCGCCCGCGTTGCCGATACAGGTCGTGCAGCCGTACGCGGTGACGCCAAAGCCGAGTTTCTCCAGGTACGGCAACAGGCCGGCTGCTTCCAGGTATTTCGTCACCACGCGGCTGCCGGGGGCGAGCGAGGTCTTGATGTGCGGCGCGACTTTCAAGCCGGCTTCGACCGCTTTCTTGGCCAGCAGGCCGGCGGCCAGCAACACGCTCGGATTCGATGTGTTGGTGCAGGACGTGATGGCGGCGATCAGCACATCGCCGCTCTTCAGGTCGATGCCGTTGGCCGCCTTATAGGTTTGCGCGAGGTCGGCCGGGTTTTTGTTGAAGCCGTTTTCGGCGACCGGCTTGCTGAACAGGTCGGTGAACGTCTGCTTGACGTTGGTGATCTCGATGCGGTCTTGCGGACGTTTCGGGCCGGCCAGCGACGGTGCGACCGTGCCGAGGTCGAGTGTGACCACCTTGGTGTAATCGATTTGGCCCGCCTTGGGAATACCGAACAGCTTCTGGGCCTTGAAATAGGCTTCGAAGGCGGCGATCTCGGCTTTGGTGCGGCCGGTACCCTCGAAGTATTCGATGGTTTTCTCGTCGACCGGGAAGAAGCCCATCGTCGCACCGTATTCGGGCGCCATATTGCCGATCGTGGCGCGGTCGGGCAGCGCGAGGCTGGCCGTGCCTTCGCCGAAGAATTCGACGAATTTACCGACGACTTTCTCGCGACGCAGCATCTCGGTGATCGTCAGCACCAGGTCGGTGGCGGTCACGCCTTCGCGCAGCCGGCCTTTGAGTTCGACGCCGACGACGTCGGGCGTCAGGAAGTAGACCGGTTGGCCCAGCATGCCGGCCTCGGCTTCGATACCGCCCACGCCCCAGCCGACCACGCCGATGCCATTGATCATGGTGGTGTGACTATCGGTGCCCACCAGCGTGTCGGGGTAGTAGACGCCGTCCTTTTTGTGCACGCCACGTGCCAGGTATTCAAGGTTGACCTGGTGGACGATACCGAAACCGGGTTGCACGACGCCGAACGTGTCGAACGCCTGCATGCCCCACTTCATGAATTGGTAACGCTCGTTATTGCGCTGGAATTCGATCTTCATGTTCAGATCGAGCGCTTTTTTCTCGCGGAAATGATCGATTTGCACGGAGTGATCGACCACCAGGTCCACGGGCACCAGAGGTTCGATCCGCTTCGGGTTCTTGCCCATGCGATCGGCCACGTTGCGCATGGCGGCGAGGTCGGCCAGCAGCGGCACGCCGGTGAAGTCCTGCAGCACCACGCGCGCCACCACGAACGGAATTTCGTCGACCCGATTGGCCGTCGGCTTCCAGTTGGCAAGCTGCTTGACGTGTTCTTCGGTCACCTTTTTGCCGTCACAGTTGCGCAACACCGACTCCAGCACGATACGGATGGACACCGGCAGGCGCGAGACGTCGACGCCCAGGGCCTTGCCCAGCTGCGGCAGAGAATAAAACTGACCTTTCTTCTTGCCGCCGATATCGAACTCTTTGAGTGTTTTGTGGAGGTTATGGGCCATGATCTTTCCTTGAATGAACCAGAAAAACGAAGCGGTTTTAAAGTGTAGTGGTTTAATGAATCGTTCAATCGATGGGCCGGCGACATCGCCAGCCAGTCTCCGCAAGCCCTCGAAGACCAGGTCGACCCCGCCGGCAGAACATTCGTCTCGTCAGTCTGTCTTGCCGCACGTCTGCGCCGGCCGGTCGCCCGATAACGCCCCGGCTTGACGCGCGGGCCGGTCGCACCAGAGGCCCACCGGGGGCGACGAAGCGGGGCGGCAGCGCGGCAGGAGCGTACATGGGGCGAGGTGGCCGTCAGTTACTTGCCTGCCTTGAGCAGGATGCTGGACTGCGTGGGCGCAGCGATGTTTTCGTGGGCCATCGCGCTGGTCTTGCAATCATCGGCAATGCGCTCGCCGGATTTGTCGCTGAAAAGCATGCCCTTGTCAGGGATGACAACCAGATCCATGCCGCTGGCGACATCGTGGAACCGATCGGCGCCGGTGGTGGTTTGCTGGCGCGGCAACTTGTAGTTCTTGCCGTCCCAGTGCATCGTCAGCACCGCGTCGCGCTTCATGTTGCCGGCAATGTACATCGTTTGATGGTCCGCGCATTGCCAGGTTTCGGCTCCCTCGGGAATCGGCTGCGCTGCAGGGGCGACGGCGACTTTCTTGGCTTTGCGGTAGACCTTTTTCTTATAGTGGTGATAGGGGCTAAGGGGGTGGTGGGACGTCGTGTTGCTCGTCGCTGCCTGCGCGATCTGCAGCGCGGAAACCGAGAACATCGCCAGTATGGCCGACATGCACAACTTCTTCATTTCAACTCTCCAAGTGTCAGGGAACGCAACGCGCAAATTATCGTATGAACTGTGCGCGCACCGGTGGTTGAATACAAAATATTTCACTTTTGGTGACCCGGCGCAGCGTATCGCGAAAGGGAGAGCCAATCCTTTGGGCAAAAAGCCAAATAACTTTTGCCAACAGCGCCATGCGGAAACGGCGATTTCGTGTTCACTTGCTTTTTGCCAAAAGGACTCGATAAAACGCCGGTGCCTGACGCACCGGCGGCGCCGACGCGCCAATCCGGGCGCCGGCGTGTCGTCACAATGAATTACGGCAGCAGGTGCTTGACGCCCTCGCGTTCTTCGAGCAATTCCTGAAGCGTGCCATCCATCTTCTCGCGCGAGAATGCGTCGATTTCCAGGCCGCTCACGCGAGTGTATTGGCCATTGGCGCAAATCACCGGCACGCCGTAGATGACGTCTTCCGGGATGCCGTAGGAGCCGTCGGACGGAATGCCCATCGTGACCCATTTGCCGTTGCTGCCCAGCACCCAGTCATGCACGTGGTCGATGGCGGCATTGGCCGCCGATGCCGCCGACGAGAGGCCGCGCGCTTCGATGATGGCTGCGCCACGCTTGCCCACGGTCGGAATGAACACGTCGCGGTTCCAGGCGTCGTCGTTGATCATGGCCTTCACGCTTTGGCCGCCAATCGTGGCAAAACGGTAGTCGGGGTACATGGTCGGGGAGTGGTTGCCCCAGACCGCGAGCTTTTCGATGTCGGCGACCGCCTTGCCCGTTTTGGCGGCGATTTGCGACAGGGCGCGGTTGTGATCCAGGCGCAGCATCGCGGTGAAATTTTCCTTCGGCAGGTTGGGCGCCGATTTCATCGCGATATAGGCGTTGGTGTTGGCCGGATTGCCGACTACCAGGATCTTGACGCTGCGCTTGGCGACCTCGTTGAGGGCGCGGCCCTGCACCGTGAAGATTTCCGCGTTGGCCGTCAACAGGTCCTTGCGCTCCATGCCCTTGCTGCGGGGGCGGGCGCCGACCAGCAATGCCACGTCGATATCCTTGAAGGCGACTTTGGGATCGTCGGTCACGACCACGCCTTGCAGCAACGGAAACGCGCAGTCTTCCAGCTCCATGACGACACCCTTGACAGCGGCTTGTGCCTGCGGCAAGTCGAGCAATTGCAGGATGACGGGCTGATCCTTGCCCAGCATGTCGCCATTGGCGATGCGGAACAGAAGGGAATAGCCGATTTGACCGGCGGCGCCGGTAACGGCAACGCGCATTGCGGGTTTTGCCATGAGAATTCTCCAGACGTAACGAAATACCTGCGAAGTCGTGTCATGCGCCAGCGGTGGCAAGCCTCGCGGCTCCTGGCTGGCAGCCACACTCCGTGAAAATGGGGTTGGAATGACGGGGTGGCACACCTCTGAAAGTGCGCTTGCGACACGATACTCCGTATGCGGCCGCGCTTCCAGCCCCTTTTGCCCGCGCCAGTGTAGGAGTGGGGCAGAGGAATGTCAACAATATCTTATGTCTTATATAAGACATAAGATTATTGCTGTTTTTGAATAGACGCGACCCGTCGTTTTGTGGTCAAATTCGGGCATGAACGCGAATGCCAGGGACACGAATCAAGGCGCCGCCAGCGATGCCGAGCAACGGCAGGAGTTGACGCGCGAGGGCTCCTCGCCGACATTCAGTCCGTTATACCAGCAAATCAAGGCACTGATCACGCAGAGCCTGCAAACCGGCGAGTGGCGCCCGGGTGAAATCATTCCCAGCGAGATCGAGTTGGCAAGCCGCTTCAAGGTGAGCCAGGGGACTGTGCGCAAGGCCATCGATGATCTGGCTGCGGAGAATTTGCTGGTTCGGCGGCAGGGGCGAGGCACGTTTGTTGCTACGCACCATGAGGACGTCGTACAGTTCCGCTTCCTGCGCCTGGTGCCGGACAGTGGCGAGCAGGAGCATCCGCCCAGCCGCCTGATCGAGTGCCGCCGATTGCGCGCTCCCGCCGAGATCGCCCGACAACTCAATTTGCGCGCTGGCGACAGCGTGATCCTCATTCGCCGTGCGCTCGATTTTTCGGATGCGCCAACCGTGCTCGACGAAATCTGGTTGCCCGGAGTGCTGTTTCGCGGGCTCACGGCAGAGCGCCTGAACGATTACAAGGGCCCGATGTACGGATTGTTCGAAACCGAATTCGGGACACGCATGATCCGCGCAGTTGAGAAAATCCGGGCGGTGGCCGCAGATGAGGCCACGGCGGCGTTGCTGAAGGTGCCGGTCGGATTTCCCCTGTTGAATGTCGAGAGGGTTTCCTACACTTATGGAGACCGGCCGGTGGAAGTGCGTCGCGGATGGTATGTCACCACGCGGCACTATTATGAGAACGAATTGAGTTGAGGCGGTGTTCCTGACGCCAGCTCATCGTGCTGGGCGGCGCTATACCGGCAGGGCTGTGCCGGGGTGCGTTGGTGCAACGCACTAAAAACAGCGCTAGAATCTTGGGCTGACGTAACTACATGGGGTCTAGTATGGCTGAAGTCGTAAAAAAAGAGAGGCCAGTTTATCGGAATATCGGTATTGGGCAGATTGTGTCTTATCGACTTCCGCCGGCTGGCATCGTGTCCATTCTGCATCGCATCAGCGGTGCGTTGATGTTTCTTCTCTTACCGTTTGTCCTCTATCTGTTTGAGCAAAGTCTCACGTCGGAAATCAGTTTCCTGACCTTCAAATCCGTCGTCTCAAATGGATTTGTCAAACTTGTTCTCATTGTTCTCTCCTGGGGTTTCCTGCATCACTTGCTGGCCGGCGTGCGCCACTTGCGCATGGACACGAATCACGACCTCGTGACCAAGGAACGCGGTCGCAGCTCGGCTCTGGTGGTGCTCGTGCTTTCGTTGCTGCTCACCGCGGCAATCGCCCTCAAACTGTTTGGAGCGTTCTGATGGCCAACAACAATATCGGTTCCAAGCGTTTGGTGGTGGGGGCGCATTACGGCCTTCGCGATTGGCTTGCGCAGCGCGTGACGGCATGCGTCATGGCCATCTACACGGTAATTCTTCTGGTGTGGTTCTTTACCGCGAAGGACTTTTCGTACGATGGCTGGGCCGGCATTTTCGCCAACCAGTGGATGAAACTGGCGACCTTCGTCACGTTGCTTTCCTTGTTCTACCACGCTTGGGTCGGCGTGCGCGACATCTGGATGGATTACGTCAAACCGGTCGGTGTGCGCCTGGTTCTGCAAGTGCTGACGATTGTCTGGTTGCTGGCGTGTGCCGGCTATGCCGCACAGATTCTCTGGAGAGTTTAAAAGCATGGTTGCAATAAAAAATTCCCTGCCGCGCCGCCGTTTTGACGTCGTCATCGTCGGCGCCGGCGGCTCCGGCATGCGCGCATCGCTGCAGTTGGCCAAGGCCGGCCTGTCGGTTGCGGTGTTGTCCAAGGTGTTCCCGACACGCTCGCACACGGTGGCCGCGCAAGGTGGTATCGGTGCGTCGCTGGGGAACATGAGCGAAGACAACTGGCACTTCCATTTCTACGACACCATCAAGGGCTCCGATTGGCTGGGCGACCAGGACGCGATCGAGTTCATGTGCCGTGAAGCGCCGCACGCCGTCTACGAACTGGAACATTTCGGTATGCCGTTCGACCGTAACCCCGACGGCACGATCTATCAGCGCCCCTTCGGCGGGCACACCGCGAACTACGGCGAAAAGCCGGTGCAGCGCGCCTGCGCTGCGGCCGACCGTACCGGCCACGCTTTGCTGCATACGTTGTACCAGCAAAATGTCCGCGCCAAGACGCATTTCTTCGTCGAGTGGATGGCGCTCGACCTGATTCGCGACCAGCACGGCGATGTGCTGGGTGTTTCGGCGCTCGAACTTGAAACCGGCGAAGTGCATATTCTCGAAGCCAAGTGCACGCTGTTCGCGACCGGCGGCGCCGGGCGCGTCTACGCCGCTTCGACCAATGCCTATATCAATACCGGCGACGGCCTTGGGATGGCTGCGCGCGCCGGGGTGCCGCTCGAAGACATGGAGTTCTGGCAGTTCCACCCCACCGGCGTGGCTGGCGCCGGCGTGCTGATCACCGAGGGTGTGCGCGGCGAAGGCGGCATTCTGCGCAACTCCAACGGCGAGCGTTTCATGGAGCGTTATGCGCCGACCCTGAAGGATCTGGCCCCGCGTGACTTCGTGTCGCGCTCGATGGATCAGGAAATCAAGGAAGGCCGTGGCTGTGGTCCGAATGGCGACTACGTGCTGCTGGACCTGTCGCACATCGGCGCGGAAACCATTCTGAAGCGCCTGCCGTCGATTCGTGAAATTTCCCTTAAGTTCGCCAACGTCGACTGCATCAAGGAGCCGATTCCGGTGGTGCCGACGATCCACTATCAAATGGGCGGCATTCCGACCAACTACCACGGGCAGGTGGTTGGCACCGCAAACGGAACGAGTGCGCCGATCAACGGTTTTTATGCAGTGGGCGAATGCTCCTGCGTGTCGGTGCACGGCGCCAATCGCCTGGGCACCAATTCGCTGCTTGATCTGGTGGTGTTTGGCCGTTCCGCGGGCGATCACATTATCGACTTCGTCAAGAGCGCCGGCGAGCACAAGCCGCTGCCGGCCGACGCCGCCGACCGTGCCCTGGAGCGGCTGGCAAGACTCGACGCTTCTTCCTCCGGCGAATATGCGCAGGACGTCGCGAACGATATCCGCAAGACCATGCAAACTCACGCTGGCGTGTTCCGCACCTCGGAGCTGCTTGCCGAGGGCGTGCAGCAGATCAAGGACGTGGCCGAGCGCGTGCAGCACATTCATCTGAAGGATAAGTCGAAGGTGTTCAACACCGCGCGGATGGAAGCGCTCGAAGTGGCCAACCTGATCGAGGTCGCCAAGGCCACCATGGTCGCAGCGGAGGCGCGCAAGGAAAGTCGCGGCGCCCACGCGCACCGTGATTATCCCGACCGCGACGACGAGAACTGGCTGCGTCACTCGCTGTGGTACAGCGATGACAACCGACTCGAATACAAGCCGGTGCAGATGAAGCCGCTGACGGTCGACTCCGTGCCGCCGAAGGCTCGGACGTTCTAAGGAATAGGGACTCGCAATATGAGCAAACGTACTTTCGAGATTTACCGATACGATCCGGATAAGGATGCAGCGCCTTACATGCAGACCTACGAGGTCGAGCTGGATGGCCATGAACGCATGCTGCTCGATGCCCTGGGCAAACTGAAGAAGATTGACGAGGGTATCGCGTTTCGCCGTTCGTGCCGTGAAGGCGTGTGTGGCTCCGACGCGATGAACATCAACGGCAAGAACGGCTTGGCCTGCCAGACCAACATGAACGATCTGCCGCAGAAAATCGTGCTCAAGCCGCTGCCTGGGCTGCCGGTGATCCGCGATCTCATCGTTGATATGACGCACTTCTTCAATCAGTATCATTCGATCAAGCCGTACCTTGTCAACGACGAGCCGCCGCCCGAGAAGGAGCGTTTGCAGTCGCCGCAGGAGCGCGATGAGCTCGACGGCCTGTACGAATGCATTCTGTGCGCGAGCTGTTCGACGTCGTGCCCGAGCTTCTGGTGGAATCCCGACAAATTCGTCGGTCCGGCCGGGTTGCTGCAGGCCTACCGCTTCATTGCCGACAGCCGCGATCGCGCCACGGGTGAACGGCTGGACAACCTTGAAGACCCGTATCGCCTGTTCCGTTGCCATACGATCATGAACTGCGTGGACGTTTGCCCGAAGGGACTGAACCCCACCAAGGCCATCGGCAAGATCAAAGAGCTGATGGTGCGTCGCACGATCTGATATGGAAGCCAACACCCATCAGGCCGATCCGATCAAACGCGCGCGCCTGCGGTGGCGGGCGCGCCGCGGCCTGCTAGAAAACGATCTGATTCTGGAGCGTTTCTTCGCCAAGCACGAAGCGTCGCTCTCGGACCAGGACGTTGGCGCTTTGACCAAGCTGTTCGATTTGAGCGACAACGATCTGATGGATCTGCTGTTGGCCCGCAAGGAGCCGGATGCCGATCTGGATGGGCCGGATGTGCGCCATGTGCTGGCGCTGCTGCGCTCCGTATAGGATTTCGACTTATTTTTGAGGATACGATATGACTCCGTCTGAAGTTAAAGCCACCCTATCATTCTCCGACGGCTCGCCGAGCGTCGAAATGCCGATCTATCAGGGTACGATGGGCCCGGATGTCATCGATATCCGCAAGCTGTACGGCCAGACAGGCAAGTTCACTTATGACCCGGGGTTCATGTCGACGGCGGCTTGCAATTCCGAAATCACCTATATCGACGGCGACAAGGGCGAATTGCTGTATCGCGGCTACCCGATCGAGCAACTTGCGCAGACGTGCGATTTCCTGGAGACCTCCTACCTGCTGCTCAAGGGCGAGCTGCCGAACGTCGCCCAGAAAAAGGAGTTCGTCAATACGGTCACGCGTCACACGTTGGTGCATGAACAGATGCAGTTCTTTTTCCGCGGCTTCCGTCGTGATGCGCATCCGATGGCCATTCTCGTGGCCGCTGTCGGTGCGTTGTCGGCGTTCTATCACGACTCGCTGGATATCAACAATCCCAACCATCGTGAAGTTTCGGCCATTCGCCTGATCGCCAAGCTGCCGACGCTGGTGGCGATGGCCTACAAGTACAGCGTGGGGCAGCCATTCGCCTATCCGCGCAACGATCTGTCATACAGCGCCAACTTCATGCGGATGATGTTCGCCAATCCGTGCGAAGACTACAAAGTCAACGACGTCCTGGTGCGCGCTCTTGACCGCATCCTGATTTTGCACGCCGATCACGAGCAGAATGCATCGACCTCGACGGTGCGTCTGTCGGGTTCGTCGGGTGCCAACCCGTTCGCCTGTATCGCTGCAGGCATTGCCTGCCTGTGGGGCCCCGCTCACGGCGGCGCGAACGAGGCTGCGCTGAACATGCTCGAGCAGATCGGTTCGCCCGACAAGATTCCCGACTTCATCAAGCAAGTGAAGGACAAGAATTCGGGCGTCAAGCTGATGGGATTCGGCCATCGTGTCTACAAGAATTACGACCCGCGTGCCAAGTTGATGCGCGAAACCTGCCACGAAGTGCTCGAAGAGCTCGGCCTGCACGACGACCCGTTGTTCAAGCTTGCCATGCAGCTTGAGAAAATTGCTCTCGAGGACGAATACTTCGTATCGCGCAAACTGTACCCGAACGTCGATTTCTACTCGGGTATCGTGCAGCGCGCGCTGGGCATTCCGACCTCGATGTTCACCTGCATTTTCGCGATGGCCCGCACGGTAGGCTGGATCGCCCAATGGAACGAGATGATTTCGGAAACGGACCAGAAGATCGGCCGTCCGCGTCAATTGTTCGTCGGCGCGACCAAACGCGACGTGCCCGCGATCGACAAGCGCTGAGCAGCGTTCGGAGCGGCCCGACAGGGTCCGCCCGAGCGCTCCGAACCCCCGGTGGCTGGTGCAAATGCGCGCTGGCGCCGGGGGTTTTTTATGCCGCAACCGCTTTTGCGCTATGGCATAATGAAAAGTTCATAAAACGATTTTGCCCGGCTCTGCGATCATGGCTAAGACGCTGTACGACAAATTGTGGGATGCTCATGTGGTCCATACCGAAGAGGATGGCACCGCCTTGCTTTATATCGATCGTCAATTGCTGCATGAGGTCACCAGCCCGCAAGCTTTCAAAGGGCTGAAGCTGGCCGGCCGGCCGGTTTGGCGCATCAGTGCGAATCTGGCGGTGTCGGATCATAACGTGCCCACCACCGATCGCTCCGATGGTATTGCGGACCCTGTCTCGCGGCTACAGGTCGAGACGCTCGATCACAATTGCGACGACTATGGCATCACGCAGTTCAAGATGAACGATCTGCGCCAGGGCATCGTTCATGTCATCGGACCGGAGCAGGGCGCCACTCTGCCGGGCATGACAGTCGTATGCGGCGATTCCCATACGTCGACTCACGGCGCATTCGGCGCACTGGCATTTGGCATCGGAACTTCCGAAGTCGAGCATGTCCTGGCGACCCAAACCTTGCTGATGAAGAAGAGCAAGAACATGCTGGTCAAGGTCGAGGGACAGTTGCCGCGAGGTTGCTCAGCCAAGGACATCGTGCTGGCGGTCATCGGCCGCATCGGTACGGCCGGCGGCACCGGACACACCATCGAATTCGCTGGCTCGGCGATTCGCGCCCTGTCGATGGAAGGCCGCATGACGGTTTGCAATATGGCGATCGAGGCGGGAGCCCGTGCCGGCCTGGTCGCCGTCGACGACACGACCGTGGCCTATGTGAAGGGGCGGCCGTTTGCGCCGCAGGGACCGGAATTCGGACAGGCGCAAGCTTACTGGCGTACCCTGCATTCCGATCCGGGGGCGCATTTCGATCATGTCGTCGAAATCGATGCTGCCCAGATTCGCCCGCAAGTCACCTGGGGCACCTCTCCCGAGATGGTCGTCAGCATCGAGGATCGCGTTCCCGATCCCGAGCGCGAGAAAGACGCCGCCAAGCGCAGCGCAATGGAGCGCGCCCTGACGTACATGGGGCTCGAACCGAATACGCCGCTGCAAGACGTCGCGATCGATAAGGTTTTTATCGGCTCGTGCACCAATTCACGCATTGAAGACATCCGGGCCGCTGCCTGGGTCGTGAAGAAGCTCGGCAAGCGTGTCGCGGCGAATGTGCGTCTCGCCCTGGTCGTGCCGGGCTCGGGGCTCGTCAAGGAGCAGGCCGAGCATGAGGGGCTCGACCAGATCTTCAAGGCGGCGGGGTTCGAGTGGCGCGAAGCGGGATGCTCGATGTGCCTGGCCATGAACGCTGACCGCCTCGAGCCGGGTGAGCGCTGCGCCTCCACGTCCAACCGGAATTTCGAGGGACGGCAGGGAGCCGGCGGGCGCACTCATTTGGTGAGCCCAGCGATGGCTGCCGCAGCGGCCATCGAAGGGCATTTCGTCGATATTCGCCGCCTGGTTTGACCGAATGCCGCTCGGCGTTGCGTTTGGCGACGCCTACCCTACAAGGAGAAATCATGAAAAAGTTTTTTTTGCTGGCAATGGCGTTGATGAGCGTGATGCTGGCGGGGTGCAATACGGTGGCTGGCCTCGGTAAAGATACGGCGGCGGCCGGACATGCCATTGAAAACGCGGCCCAGAAGTAAATCGCACGCCTTGTGGCTGTCCGCTCCCGAACGGATCGCCTTTATGTTTCCGTTGCAGGTTAATTGAACATGGAAAAATTTGTCGTCCACAGCGGCCTCGTTGCCCCGCTTGACCGAGAAAACGTCGACACAGACGCGATCATTCCGAAACAATTTCTCAAGTCGATCAAGCGCACCGGCTTTGGTCAGAACCTGTTCGATGAGTGGCGCTACCTGGACGCGGGGCAGCCTGGACAAGACTGCTCGCGCCGCCCGCTCAATCCGGATTTCGTGCTCAATCAGGCACGCTATCAGGGCGCAAGCGTGCTGCTCGCGCGCAAGAATTTCGGCTGTGGCAGCTCGCGTGAACACGCCCCCTGGGCGCTTCAGCAGTACGGTTTTCGCGCGATCATTGCCCCGAGCTTCGCGGATATTTTTTTCAATAACTGCTTCAAGAATGGTCTGCTGCCGATCGTCCTCTCGGAGTCGCAAGTCGATCACCTCTTCAACGAAACGGTTGCATTCGTGGGCTACAAGCTGACCATCGATCTGCAGAAGCAAATGGTGATCGCACCCGACGGACGCGAGTTCGCCTTCGACGTTGAGCCGTTTCGCAAGCATTGCCTGCTCAATGGTTTCGACGATATCGGATTGACCCTGCAGCATGCCGATAAAATCAAGGAATTCGAGGCACGGCGTTTGGCGACCCAGCCATGGCTGAACCACCGCCTGCCGGGCTGATTCGAACCTAAATGAGGAATACGCAATGAAGATCGCTGTATTGCCGGGTGATGGCATTGGGCCGGAGATCGTCGCCGAAGCCGTGAAAGTGCTCAACGCGCTGGATGAAAAACTCGAGCTGGAACAGGCGCCGGTCGGCGGAGCGGGCTACGAAGCGCACGGACATCCATTGCCGGAGGCAACCCTGGCGCTGGCCAAGGCCGCCGACGCGATCCTGTTCGGCGCAGTGGGTGATTGGAAATATGACGCCCTGGCGCGCGAGCTGCGCCCCGAGCAAGCCATTCTCGGCTTGCGCAAGCATCTGCAACTGTTTGCCAATTTCCGCCCGGCAATCCTTTACGACGAATTGGCCAGCGCGTCCAGCCTGAAGCCGGAAATCGTCGCCGGCCTCGATATCCTGATCATCCGCGAACTGAACGGAGACATCTATTTTGGCCAGCCGCGCGGTATTCGCAGCGCGCCCGACGGCCTTTTTGCCGGCAGCCGGGAGGGTTTCGACACCATGCGCTACAGCGAGCCGGAAGTGCGCCGCATCGCCCATGTGGCATTCCAGGCCGCGCGCAAGCGTGACAAGCGGCTGTGCTCGGTCGACAAGGCCAATGTGCTGGAGACGTCGCAGCTCTGGAAGGACGTCATGCTCGACGTGGCCAAGGAATACGCTGACGTGGAGCTGTCGCACATGTATGTCGACAATGCCGCGATGCAACTCGTGAAAGCGCCGAAGAACTTCGACGTGATCGTCACCGGCAACATGTTTGGCGATATTCTTTCCGACGAGGCGGCGATGCTCACCGGATCGATCGGGATGCTCCCGTCGGCATCGCTCGACGCGAATAACAAGGGCCTGTACGAACCGTCTCACGGGTCCGCACCCGATATCGCCGGCAAAGGTATCGCCAACCCGCTGGCAACGATCCTGTCGGCCGCGATGATGCTGCGCTACACGTTCGGCAAGGTGGAACAGGCCGAGCGCATCGAAAGCGCCGTCAAGCGAGTGCTGGCCCAGGGACTGCGCACGCCAGATATCTGGCAGGACGGCGCCACCAAGGTGGGCACGCGCGAGATGGGCGAGGCGGTGGTAGCTGCGCTGCGGGCGTGATGGATCGTCTGCGGCGACACCGCGATGGTGTTGTCGCAGGTTCAATTGAGAGAGTGGAAGATGAAAACCGTTGGACTGGTAGGTTGGCGTGGCATGGTCGGTTCGGTCCTGATGCAGCGGATGCAGCAGGAAGACGATTTTTCCTTGATCGAGCCGGTGTTCTTCAGCACCAGCAACGCAGGGGGCAAAGCACCTGCGCAAGCGAAAAACGAAGCGGTGCTAAAAGACGCCAATAATGTCGACGAGCTGAAAAAGTGCGACATCATCATCACCTGCCAGGGCGGCGATTACACCACCGACATTTTCCCGAAGCTGCGCGCTGCGGGCTGGAACGGATTCTGGGTCGACGCGGCATCGACGTTGCGCATGAAAAATGATGCCGTGATCGTGCTCGATCCGGTCAATCTCGATGTCATCAAGACGGCGCTGGGCAGCGGCGTAAAGAATTACATTGGCGGCAACTGTACCGTCAGTTGCATGCTGATGGGCCTGGGCGGTCTGTTCCAGCATGATTTGGTCGAGTGGATGACCTCCATGACCTATCAGGCGGCGTCCGGCGGCGGCGCGCAACACATGCGGGAACTGCTGACCCAGTTCGGCAGCCTGCATGGCGAAGTCAAGGCGCTGCTCGATGACCCCGCCTCGGCGATTCTCGAGATCGACCGCAAGGTGCTGGCCAAGCAGCATGCGTTGACGGAGGCTGAAACCCGGCAGTTTGGAGTGCCGCTTGGCGGCAACCTGATTCCATGGATCGACAAGGATCTTGGCAACGGCGTGTCGCGCGAAGAATGGAAGGGAGGCGCCGAGACCAACAAGATTCTCGGTCGTGGCGAGGGCTTCAGCGTGGCGGCGATCCCGGTCGACGGACTGTGCGTGCGCATCGGCGCGATGCGCTGCCATAGCCAGGCGCTTACCATCAAGTTGCGCAAGGACGTGCCGCTCGACGAGCTGAACGATATCATCGGGCAGGCCAACGACTGGGTCAAGGTCGTGCCCAATACGCGTGAGGCAAGCATGGCCGATTTGACTCCAGCGGCGGTGACCGGCACCCTGGCGATTCCGGTGGGACGCTTGCGCAAGATGGCGATGGGCGATCAATACCTGTCGGCTTTCACGGTCGGCGATCAACTCCTGTGGGGAGCGGCCGAGCCGCTGCGCCGGACCTTGCGCATCCTGCTCGACGCTTGACGCGAGTCCTGTGCGGCGGTGTACGGTGAGGCCACGGGAGGGAGCCGATCCGGGTGTTTGAACTGGAGCAGCGGAACGGAACACAAAGGGGCACAGGTGCGAAATAGCAAGATGGTCAAACAACGCAATGCATTGCGCATGACGGCCCTGGCCGCGCTCCTGTGGGGCGCTGGCCTGCTGAGTGCGAACGCGATGACGCTGGGCAACCAGACCGTTCGTTCCGGTGCCGGCCAACCGTTGCAGGCTGATATTCAGGTCACCGACGTGACCCCGGCCGAAGCCAGCGGATTGAGCGTCAGCCTGGCGCCACGGGAGGTTTTCAACCTTACCGGCGTGAACTACGCGCCCGCGCTCGCTGACCTGAAGCTCGGCCTGACCCAAACCGGGCCGGGTCACTATGTGATTCACGTCAGCACCAGCCAGCCGGTCGCGAGCCCCTTTCTTGATCTCGTGATTGTGCTCGATTGGCGCTCGGGCCGGCAGACGAGCCCCTACACGTTGCTGATCAACAAGTCTGCCGAGCAGTCTCGCGGACGCGGCGCTGCGATCGTCGCACCGACGGCACCGTCCGAGACGGGAGCGGTGGCCCAGAGCGCTGGCTCATCGGCTGCAACCGCGCGGCAGGCGGGCAAGCGTTATGTCGTCGAGCGCGGCGATACGCTATCGGATCTGGCCGCCAAATTTGCCAGCGAAGTGCCGGGCGTGACGTCGGCACAAATGATGGCGGCCCTCTATAACGCCAACCGTGGCGCCTTCATCGGCGGCAACTCAAACCTTCTCAAGGCCGGCGCCGCATTGCAACTGCCACCGGATGGTGCGGTGCAGGCGGTTTCGCCGCAGGCCGCCAGCCGCTTCGTGGCCGAGAGTCGAGCCCAGTTCCAGGCCTACCGCGCGCGTTTGGCCGAAAGTGCAGCCAAGCAACACACTCAAGCCGCCGGCCGCAGTGCGGGCGGGACGATCGAAAAGCAGGCGCCGGCCGTAGCACCGACCGCTTCGGGCGATGAGCTGACCCTGTCCCGTCCTGAGCACGGCCTCAAGGCGGGCAATACGCCGGAAGACCGTATTGCCCGCGAAAAGGCGATTGACGAAGCGAAGGGGCGCGTCCAGGCGCTGGAAAAGAACGTCGGTGAACTTCAAAAGCTGCTGGCCCTGAAAAAGAAGCAGGCGGCGGAGCAGGCCGACGCGCAGTCTGGCGCTTCGGCCGCTGCTGCCGGTGGGGCGGCAGCCAGCAGCGCGATGGCTTCGCAGCCCGCCGCTTCGCTGTCGACAGCGGTACCGGCGGCCGCCTCGCAAGCGCCGGCGTCGGTCGTCGCGGCCCGTGAGAAGAAGGGCGCGCCCGCATTGCCGTGGTACGCCCTCAAGCGCAATCCTTATTTGTGGCCCGGTGCGGCGCTACTGGTACTGCTGCTGGCCATCCTCTGGTTCATGACGCGCCGCCGAGCGCAACCACAAGCACCGGTCGGCCAGGAAGGGCCATATGATGCGGGCGGCGACGACAGCCACGCGGCGCACGCGGATGCGGTCGCCGATGGCGATACACACAAGACGATGAACGAACGAATAACGCAGCGCATGGAAAGCGTATCCAGCGAGAGCAAGGTTGCGCTGGCGGCCGGGGCGCTCAGCGCCGGGGCCGCGCTGGAGCGGCTGGTGGCGGAAACCGAAAAGGCGCCGAGACCGGCGCCGCCGAGCGTGCAGGTCAATGGCGTAGCGCAGTTGGTTGGCGATATCGATCTGTCACTGCCGGGTCATGCCGATGAGTCGGTACGTACCGAAGCGCACACCGACAAGCCGATCGTCAGTCCCGATGAAGCGCCGTGGGGAACGGTTAATTTCACGATGGCGCCCGCTGGGGATGCTGCCGCAGCCCCGCCGTCGCCGGTTTCTCCCGACGATGCGCACGCATTGCGCGATGAGCCGGCGACGCCTTTTGCAGGGCCGGAACACGAGGAGGCTCAGTCGCTCAAGCCGTTGTCTTTCGATCTGTCGGGGTTCGACCTCGACCTGAAGGGGGCGAGTGAGAGCGATGCGATACAGGCGGGGCCGGCGCACGCCCCGCTGGCTGACACGATCCAAACCAAGCTTGAGTTGGCCAACGCCTACTTGGCGATCGGCGACAAGGCCGGCGCGCGCGAGCTGCTCGAAGAGGTGCTCAGGGATGGCGACGCGGCCGCACAATCCGAGGCGCGCAAGCGGATGGTCACACTGGGATAATACGCGTACCGATTGACCGTAGCTTTGGGCGCCGGATTGTCGTTGGCGCCTTTTCTTTTGATCTAATGAAACCCGCGCGGCACGATGCCGCGGCGCCTTATGCGAATTGCGCTTGGAATACAGTACGACGGTTTGGCCTTCTCCGGCTGGCAGGCCCAGCCGCATGGCAACACCGTACAGGACGCGCTCGAGCGCGCCCTGGCCGCGTTCGCGGGTATGCCGGTGCAAACCCATGTGGCCGGGCGAACCGACGCGGGAGTGCACGCGCTGGGGCAGGTGGTTCACTTCGACACTCCGCTCGAGAGGGCCGATTTCGCCTGGGTTCGCGGGGCCAATGCCTTTTTGCCGAAAACGGTCGCGATCCAGTGGGCGACACCGGTGTCGGAGGAATTCCACGCACGCTTTGCCGCTTTCGAGCGCACCTATTTTTATATGCTCTATGTCCATCCGGTGCGCGCGCCATTGCTGGAAGGCAAGTGCGGATGGCTGCACACGCCGCTCGATGTTGCGGCGATGCGGGCGGCGGTAGAATGCCTGATCGGCGAGCATGACTTTTCCGCGTTCCGTTCATCGGAATGCCAGGCCAAGACGCCCATCAAGCACATGTATGCGATCGACATCGGCCAGCAAGGGAATTTTTACGGATTCCGCTTCCGGGCCAACGCATTCCTGCACCATATGGTGCGCAATTTGATGGGATGCCTGGTCAGCATCGGCAAGGGCCGCCAGCCGCCGGGCTGGATGGCGGAGGTGCTGGCAAGCGGTGACCGCCGTCGCGCGGCGCCGACGTTCATGCCGGACGGGCTGTATCTTGCGCATGTCGGCTATCCTGACCAATTTCGACTGCCGCCGCCCAACTGGGCGGCGTGGCCTTACTCGATGCCGTGGCCAACATGACAACACGCACCCGGATCAAAATTTGCGGTCTTTCCCAAGCGGCGGACATCGACCACGCCGTGGCGCTGGGTGTCGATGCGATCGGCCTGGTCTTTTATCCGCCGAGCCCGCGCCACGTCTCGATCGAACAGGCTGCCGCGCTGGCGAGCCGGGTGCCGCCGTTCGTCACCGTCGTCGGGCTGTTCGTCAACGCTACGCCGGATGAAATCAGCCGCACCGTCGCGCGGGTACCGCTGGGCCTGTTGCAGTTTCACGGCGACGAATCGGCCGAGCAATGCGTCGCGGGAGCCCAGGCCGCGGGCGGGCGTCCGTGGCTGCGCGCGTTGCGGGTTGGCCCCGACACGAAAAGTGCCGCGGATTTGCTACAATCTGCCAATGATTACGCTGCCGGGAAGGGCATTTTGCTCGATGCTCTGGTCGAAGGATACGGCGGCGGGGGGAAGGTCTTCGATTGGTCACTTATTCCAAAAGAACTCGCGCGTCGGGCCGTTTTAAGTGGTGGCTTGAACGCGCACAATGTCGCTGACGCCATTGCGCGTGTGCGGCCCTATGCCGTGGATGTCTCAAGCGGCGTGGAGTCCGCGCGTGGCGTGAAAGATCACGCCCGTATGGCGGCCTTCGTGCGCGCGGTTCGCGCTGCGGACGCCCGATAATCAAAGCCGTTGGCGGCAATGCCTGCGGCCCCCTTGCGGTGAGTGACACTATGTACGATTTCCCCGATGCTCGAGGCCATTTCGGCCCATACGGCGGCGTTTTCGTCTCAGAAACGCTGATCCACGCGCTCGACGAATTGCGCGATGCCTATCAGAAGTGCCAGCGCGATCCGGCATTCCAGGAAGAATTTCATTACGAACTGAAGCATTACGTCGGTCGCCCATCCCCCATCTATCATGCCAAGCGCTGGAGTCAGGAGCTTGGCGGCGCGCAGATTTACCTCAAGCGCGAAGATCTCAATCACACCGGCGCGCACAAGATCAATAACGTGATCGGCCAAGCACTACTGGCCCGCCGCATGGGCAAGCCGCGCGTGATCGCGGAGACCGGCGCCGGACAGCACGGCGTGGCCACTGCCACCATCGCCGCGCGCTTCGGCATGGAGTGCGTCGTGTACATGGGCTCGGAAGACGTCAAGCGGCAGGCCGCCAACGTCTACCGCATGCAATTGCTGGGCGCGCGGGTGGTGCCGGTCGAATCCGGGTCGAAAACACTCAAGGACGCGCTCAACGAGGCGATGCGCGACTGGGTGACCAACGTCGAAAACACTTTCTACATCATCGGCACGGTGGCCGGGCCCCATCCTTACCCGATGCTGGTGCGCGATTTTCAGAGCGTCATTGGCGAGGAGTGCAAACTGCAAATGCCCGAATTGACCGGCCGCCAGCCCGATTACGTGCTGGCCTGCGTCGGCGGCGGTTCCAATGCGATGGGGATCTTCTACCCCTACCTCGACCATGCAGATGTCAAGCTGATCGGCGTGGAAGCCGCCGGCGAGGGCATTGCCACCGGCCATCATGCGGCGGCGCTGGTGGGGGGCACGCCAGGCGTGCTGCACGGCAATCGCACCTATTTGCTGCAAGACGCCAACGGCCAGATCCTGGAGACGCATTCGATCTCGGCCGGGCTGGACTATCCTGGTGTGGGCCCCGAGCATGCCTGGCTCAAAGACAGCCATCGCGCGGAATATGTCGCGGTCACCGACACCGAGGCGCTGCAAGCGTTTCACGATTGCTGCCGCATCGAGGGCATCATCCCGGCGCTGGAGTCGAGCCACGCGCTGGCCTATGCCTGCAAGCTGGCGCCGAAGCTGCCCAAGGACAAGCAGGTGCTGGTCAACCTGTCCGGGCGCGGCGATAAGGACATGCATACGGTGATGGCCGTCGCGGGCAAGGAAACGCCATAGTGCGACCGACCTCCGTGACGACAGTGAGCATCGACACGCCATGACGCGCTCCGATAGTCTTGCCAGCGAGCCGGCTGCTCCGCCGCTCATCGGTGCGTCGGTGTCGATTCGCAACGCCGATTTTCTTGCCAGCGCCGCGGAGGTCGCCGATGGCTCGGTCGACCTGATTCTGGCCGACCCTCCCTACGGTCTTGGCAAGGATTACGGCAACGATTCGGACATGCGCTCCGGCGACGATTTTCTCGCCTGGACGTATGGCTGGCTCGACCTGGCGATCCCCAAGCTCAGGGCGTCCGGTTCCCTCTACATTTTCTGCACCTGGCAGTACGCGCCCGAGCTGTTCGTATTTCTCAAGCGGCGCATGCTGATGATCAACGAAATCATCTGGGATCGGCGCGTCCCGAGCATGGGGGGCACCACGCGCCGCTTCAGCTCGGTGCATGACAACATTGGTTTTTTCGCGGTCTCGAAAGACTATTATTTCAATCTCGATGCGGTGCGCATCCCCTACGATCCGATCACCAAGAAAGCGCGCAGCCGACGCATATTCGAGGGCAGCAAATGGCTCGAGCTCGGCTACAACCCGAAAGATTTGTGGTCGGTCTCGCGCTTGCACCGGCAGGATCTGGAGCGCGTGGATCATCCGACCCAAAAGCCGCTCGACATTATCGAGCGCATGGTGCTGGCCACCTGCCCGCCGGACGGACTGGCGCTCGACCCTTTCATGGGCAGCGGCACGACCGCGGTCGCGTGCGCGCGCCACGGGCGCCGCTTCATCGGCTACGAAATCAACCCGCAATACTGCGCACTCGCCCATCAACGCATTCAACAACTGGAAAACCATGTCCCGCATACAAGCGACCTTTCAGGCACTGCAAGCGCAGGGTAAAAAAGGACTGATCCCCTTTATGACGGCCGGCGACCCCGAACCGGCGTGGACCGTCGACCTGATGCACGCACTGGCCGACAACGGCGCCGACGTGATCGAACTCGGTGTGCCATTTTCCGATCCGATGGCCGACGGGCCGGTGATTCAGCGCGCCTCGGAGCGCGCCCTGGCCAAGGGCGTCAGCCTGGCACAGGTACTCGACAATGTGGCGGCGTTTCGACGCAAGAATTCACACACGCCAGTCGTGCTGATGGGGTACGCCAATCCGATCGAGCGCATGGGGCTCGAGGCGTTCGCGCAGCGCGCCCAGGCAGCCGGGGTCGACGGCGTGCTGGTCGTCGATTACCCGCCCGAGGAGAGTGGCGCGTTTGCCGCGCAGATGCGGGCGCATGAACTCGACCCGATTTTCCTGCTGGCGCCGACCTCGACCGACGAGCGGATCGCGGCAGTCGCCAAACTGGCCAGCGGCTACGTCTACTACGTGTCGCTCAAAGGGGTGACAGGCGCCGCGCATCTGGATCTCGACAGCGTGGCCGGCAAGATTCCGCAGATCAAGCGGCACGTCAACGTGCCGGTCGGCGTCGGCTTCGGCATCCGCGATGCCCAGACGGCCGCCGCGATTGGACAAGTGGCCGACGCCGTGGTGATCGGCAGCAGGATCATTCAACTGCTCGAAGACGCCACGCGCGATCAGGACGACCAAAGTGCCGCGAAAGCGGTAAAATCGCTGGCTGAATTCATTGCCGGGATTCGTGTTGCACTGGATGAAACGGCTGCAACCCGTAAATAACGGCCAAGGAGAGACGATGAGTTGGCTCGATAAACTGTTGCCGCCGAAGATCAAGCAAACCGATCCGGCTCAACGCAACAAGAGCATTCCCGAGGGGCTGTGGGTCAAGTGCCCGTCGTGCGAGGCCGTGCTGTATCGCAATGACGTCGAGGCAAACCTGCACGTTTGCCCCAAATGCGACCACCATATGCGCATCAATGCGCGCGAGCGCCTGGACAGCCTGCTCGATCCGGAAGGGCGCTATGAGATCGGCCAGGAAATCGTTCCGGTCGATGCGCTGAAATTCAAGGATAGCCGCAAGTATCCGGAGCGCATCAAGGAAGCCATGGAAGACACCGGTGAGACCGATGCCATGGTGGTCATGGGCGGAGCGATCCATACGCTACCGGTGGTCGTCGCCTGCTTCGAATTTGGTTTCATGGGCGGCTCGATGGGTTCGGTGGTCGGCGAGCGCTTCACGCGTGGCGCACAAAATGCCATCGAGCAGGGCGTGCCGTTCATTTGCATCACTGCCTCCGGCGGCGCACGCATGCAGGAGAGCCTGCTTTCCCTGATGCAGATGGCCAAAACCACCGCCATGCTGACCAAGTTGTCGGAAGCAAAGTTGCCCTTCATTTCCGTGCTGACTGATCCGACCATGGGCGGCGTGTCGGCCAGTTTCGCCTTTTTGGGCGACGTCGTGATTGCCGAACCCCGGGCGTTGGTTGGATTTGCCGGCCCGCGCGTGATCGAGCAGACCGTGCGGGAAACGTTGCCGGAAGGATTTCAGCGCGCCGAATTTTTGCTGCAAAAGGGCGCGATCGACATGATTGTCGACCGTCGCAAGTTGCGTGAGGAAATCGCCCGGCTGATCGCCCTGATGGAGCGCCAACCCGCCGATGCCGTGGCCTGAGCGCAGTTCGAATCCAGCGTAAAATTCAGTCTCCAGCGCGGCGGCGTCCGCGCTTTGTTTTTTTGCCTGTCCCATGCCGACTTTTCCAACGCTTTCCCCTTGGCTTGAATATCTGGAAACTGCCCATCCGGTGGGTATCGACATGGGACTCGCCCGTATCGGCAAGGTCAAGCAGGCCTTGGGGCTGAGCTTCGCCTGCCCGGTGTTTACCGTGGGCGGCACCAACGGCAAGGGCTCGACCTGTGCGCTGCTCGAAGCGATGCTGCTGGCCGCCGGTTATAAGGTCGGCTGCCATACGTCGCCGCACTTGCTGGCATTCAACGAGCGGGCGCGCATCAATGGCGAGATTGCCAGCGACGAACAGTTGCTGCCGCATTTCGAAGCAGTCGAGTCGGCCAGATGCAGTTTCCCCGAGCCGGTATCGCTGACCTATTTCGAATTCACCACGCTGGCGATCATGCATCTGTTCGCCGCCAGCGGCCTGGACGCCGTGATCCTGGAGGTCGGCCTGGGCGGGCGACTCGACGCGGTCAATATCATCGACACGGACTGCGCCATCGTCACCAGCATCGACATCGATCACGCCAGCTATCTGGGGGACACCCGGGAAAAAATCGGCTTCGAGAAGGCCGGCATCTTCCGCACTGGCCGGCCGGCGATTTGCAGCGATCCCGTGCCGCCGCAATCGTTGATCGACCATGCGCAGGAGATCGACGCCGACCTCTGGCTGTTTGGCCGCGATTTCAATTACCAGGGTGACAAGCAGCAATGGAGTTATGGCGGACGCAGTCTGCGCCGGGCGGCGCTCGCCTATCCGGCCCTGCGCGGCGCCAATCAACTGCTGAACGCGGCCGCGGCGCTGGCCGCGTTGGAGGCGATGCGGGACCGTCTGCCAGTCAGCGCGCAGGACATGCGGCGCGGCCTGGCGGCGGCCGAATTGCCGGGGCGCTTCCAGGTGCTGCCGGGCCAGCCGGCCGTCGTGCTGGATGTTGCCCACAACCCGCATGCTGCAGCCGTGCTGGGGCAGAATCTCGACAGCATGGGTTACTTCCCTTACACGCACGTGGTATTCGGGGCCATGCAGGACAAGGATATCGACGGCATCCTCAAGCATCTGGTGGACAAGGTCGATCACTGGTACCTGAGCGCGCTGCCGACGACGCGCGCGGCCACGCCCGAGGTATTGGAGCAAAAGCTCCTGGCGGCCGGTTTCCGTGCGGATGCCGATCATTCAGTGCAGCGCTTCGCATCGCCCGGGCAGGCTTATCTCGAGGCACGAAAAGTGGCTCGCGACAATGATAGAATCGTGGTTTTCGGATCGTTCTATACCGTTGCAGGCGTAATTGCCCAACGCAAGTTGGAGCGCCATTGAATGACCGACACACTGGAATTGGGCGCATGACGGCTAATGCCGGTTTTTCCGCTACGACCTGAGCCTCGCCATGGGATTGTTCTCCTTCCGCAAAAAAGAAGTCGAATCTGTGACTCCCAAGCGCGGCAGTCGCGCCCGTACGCCGCGCACTGCGGCAGTGGGCGAATATAGCGCGCACCCGCAGGTCGACCCCTTGTTGCCCGAAAAGCAACGTGCGCGCCGCCGCCTGGTGGGCGCACTGGCACTCGTGCTGGCAGCCGTCATCGTGCTGCCGATGGTGCTCGATTCCAAGCCGAAGCCGGCGACTGGCGATATCGCAATCGAAATCCCGAACCAGAACCAGGCCATGCCGCCCGTGACGGTCCCCGCGACCCAGCAAAGTCTGGACAAGGGCGAGAGCGTCGTGCCGGACGCCGCCAAATCCGGTACGCCAGCCAATCCGCCAGCCGATGCGCCGGCCGACAAAACGAACAAGACCGCGCCCAGCGCGGCGCCGCGTGCCGTGGCGCCGGTCGTGACGGACAAACCGGCACCGGCGCAAGCCGAACCGCAGACGAGCAAGCCAGCGCCGGCCACTACGGCCACCACAGACAAGGCCGGCCATTTCGTCATTCGCATTGGCGCGTTTGCCGATCATCAGCGCGCCATGAACTGGCTGAGCAAACTGAAAGCCGCCAAAGTGCCGAGCTACGTCGAACAACGCAAAATCAATGGCCGCACGCTGTTCCTGTTGCGGGCGGGGCCGTTCAAGGACAAAGCCGGCGCCGAGGATGCCGCGCGCCAGGTGCGCCGCATTGGCCTGCAGGCTCAGATAGCCGAGGTCTCCTGAGTTGGTCGGCGCGACTCATGGTGCCATTCTGACCAGTGTCGATTATCTCGCGCTGGTGATCGTGGCCGGGTCGATGCTGCTGGGGATGTGGCGTGGATTCCTGCGGGAAGTATTCGCCCTGATCGGCTGGGTGGTGGCGTTTTTCGTGGCGCGGGCCCTGGCCCCCACGATCGCCCACTGGCTGCCCGGCGACCTGCCCGGGCGCGAGGTCACACAAGGTTTGCTGGCGTTTGTGCTGGTGTTCGTGGCGGTGGTGTTTCTGGCCGGTATCGTCAACACCCTGCTGGGTAAGCTGGCGGAGATTTCCGGCCTGCGGCCCGCCGATCGTGGCCTGGGCATGTTGTTCGGCATTGTGCGCGGCGTGGTGATCCTGATGATTCTGGTTTGCGCCGCCCGCTTGACCGACGCGCCGCAGCAACCGTTCTGGCAACAATCGCTGCTGCGGCCCTATGTCGAACAGGGGTTGCAGGCGCTCAGGCCGTTCCTGCCGGACGCCTTGGCGCAGTACGTGCCGACGTGAGCGCGTATCGGCTGGCGTCACGTCAAGATTTCGATGTTTTTTTGAAGGACTCATGCCATGTGCGGCATCGTAGGGGTAGTTTCCAAATCGCCTGTCAATCAGTTCATTTACGATAGTCTGCTGTTGTTGCAGCATCGTGGGCAGGACGCCGCCGGTATCGCGACCGCGAACGGCAACTCGTTTCATATGCACAAGGGCAACGGCATGGTGCGCGACGTATTTCGCACGCGCAACATGCGCAGCCTGCCAGGCAACATCGGCATCGGCCAGGTGCGTTATCCGACGGCCGGATCGGCCAGCAGCGCTGAAGAGGCGCAGCCGTTTTATGTCAGCGCGCCATACGGCATCATCATGGCGCACAACGGCAACCTGACCAACTGGGAACAGCTCAAGGATGAGATGTTCCGCGTCGACCGGCGTCACATCAACACCAGTTCCGACTCGGAAGTGCTGCTCAACGTGCTGGCGCATGAGCTGCAAACCGCCAGCACCGATATTTCACTGTCGCGTGAGGGGCTGTTCCGCGCCGTCTCGGGCATGCATCGCCGCGTGCGCGGTTCCTATGCGATTGTCGCGTTGATTGCCGGCTTCGGTCTGCTGGCATGTCGTGATCCGTTCGGTATCCGCCCGCTGTGCTTTGGCCGCCATGAAGGCCCGAACGGCACTGAATGGATGGTTGCCTCCGAATCGGTCGCGCTCGAGGGCATGGGGTTTACCTTCGTGCGGGATGTCGCGCCGGGGGAAGCCGTCATCATCGACCTCGACGGCAATTTGCACACGCAGCAATGTGCCGACGCGCCGAGTCTGAACCCCTGCATTTTCGAGCTCGTTTATCTGGCCCGGCCGGACTCGTGCCTGGATGGCGTTCCGGTCTACGACGCCCGACTGCGCATGGGGGATTACCTGGCCGAAAAGATCAAGCGAACCTTGCCGATCGATGAAATCGACGTGGTGATGCCGATTCCCGACTCGAGCCGCCCGGCCGCCATGCAGGTCGCCAAGCAGCTCAATGTCAACTATCGCGAGGGTTTCTTCAAGAATCGCTACGTAGGACGCACCTTCATCATGCCGGGCCAGGCGGTACGCAAGAAATCGGTGCGCCAGAAGCTCAATGCGATGCGTGTCGAATTCAAGGACAAATGCGTGCTGATTGTCGACGATTCGATCGTGCGCGGCACGACCAGCCAGGAAATCGTCCAGATGGCGCGTGACGCGGGGGCCCGCAAAGTGATCTTCGCCTCCGCCGCGCCGCCGGTGAAATTTCCAAATGTCTACGGTATCGATATGCCGACCAGCAGCGAACTGGTCGCTCACGGCCGCTCGGACGAGGAGGTGGCCCGCATCATCGGCGCCGATGCCCTGGTGTACCAGGACGTCGAGGACATGAAGCGTGCCGTGATGGACATCAATCCGGCGCTGGCCAATTTCGACGCATCCTGCTTCGACGGCAACTACATTACCGGCGACGTCACCCCTGCCTATCTCGACCGGCTCGAGCAGGCGCGCCTGTCGCCGCGCGCGCAGCGCGACCGCGACGGCACTGACGGCGGCACGGACGACGAGGGCGCCTCCCACCTGAGTCTATGATGGCAGGTTGCGGCACAGGGTGGTACACTTAAAAGGCGTCGATTTGATTTCAGCTTGCGGACGCGGGGCACCTGGCCCCAAAACAGCTAAAGCGAGGCCTAGATAGATGGAATTTCAAGCCCGTTTTGCTGACCAGCGAAACGGGCTTTTTTATTGATAAGGGATACATCCATGGACGCCTTCGATTTCGATACGCTGGCGGTGCGCGCCGGCACCGAGCGCACCAACTTCAACGAGCATTCCGAAGCGCTTTTCCTGACCTCCAGCTTTTGCTTCAAGAGCGCGGCCGAGGCCGCCGAGCGCTTTGCCAAATCTGAGGAAGGTTTCGTCTACTCCCGCTTCACCAATCCGACCGTATCGATGTTCCAGGACCGGCTCGCGGCCCTGGAGGGCGCCGAGGCCTGCATGGCAACGGCCTCAGGCATGAGTGCGATCATGTCGGTGGTCATGAGCACGCTCAGCGCGGGCGACCATCTGGTCAGTTCGCAAAGCATCTTTGGCTCGACACTGCAAATGTTCAGCGCGATTTTCAGTCGCTTCGGTATCCGAACGACGTTCGTCGACCCAAGCGACCTTGACGCGTGGCGCGCGGCAGTCGAGCCCGACACAAAAATGTTTTTTCTGGAAACGCCGTCCAACCCGCTGACTGAAGTCGCTGATATCGCTGCCATCGGCAGTATCGCCAGGCAAGCCGGTGCGCTGTTCGTGGTCGATAACTGTTTTTGCTCGCCGGCCCTGCAACTGCCGATCAAGCTCGGAGCCGATGTGGTCGTGCACTCCGCGACCAAATACCTCGATGGCCAGGGACGCGTGCTGGGCGGCGCGGTGGTCGGCACGCGCGAGTACATCATGGGAAAAATATTTCCGTTTGTGCGCAGCGCCGGTCCGACCCTGTCGGCCTTCAACGCCTGGGTGCTGCTCAAGGGCATGGAGACGCTCAAACTGCGCATGCAGCAGCAATCGGCCAATGCGCTGGTGATCGCCCAATGGCTCGAAGCGCATCCCGGCATCGCCCGTGTCTACTACCCTGGCCTGCCGTCGCACCCGCAACACGCGCTGGCAATGCGCCAGCAAAGCAGCGGCGGGGCGATCGTCGCATTCGAGGTCAAAGGCGACACGCCTGAACAGCAACGCGCCAATGCCTGGCGCGTGATCGATCACACGCGGATCTGCTCGATCACGGGCAATCTGGGCGACACCCGTACCACCATTACCCACCCCGCGAGCACCACGCACGGCCGCATTACGCCGGAAGCGCGAGCAGCGGCGGGCATTACCGAGGGGCTGATCCGCCTTGCCGTGGGACTGGAAAACGCGGCCGACATCCGCGCCGATCTGGCGCGCGGACTGGATATCTGACCTTCTTCGCCACTGCCATGAGCCGCTACTGGAACCCCGTCGTTGCGCGCCTGACACCCTATGTGCCCGGTGAGCAACCGCAGCTTGAGCGACTGATCAAGCTCAATACCAATGAGAATCCCTATGGTCCGTCGCCACGCGTGCTGCAGGCCGTGCGCGACGCGCTGGGGGCCGACGGCGACGGCCTGCGGCGCTATCCCGACCCGGACGCCGCACGCCTGAAGGCAACCATTGCCGGCTATCACGCGCTGAGCGCGACGCAGGTGTTCGTGGGTAATGGGTCAGATGAAGTGCTGGCGCTGGTGTTTCAGGCGCTGCTCAAGCATGAGCGACCGATTCTTTTTCCCGATATCACGTATAGCTTTTACCCGGTCTATTGCGGCCTGTACGAGATCGCCTATGAGAGCGTGCCGCTGACTGACCGATTCACGATCCGGGCGGCCGATTACGTGCGCCCGAACGGCGGCATCATCTTCCCCAATCCCAATGCGCCGACGGGGTGCCTGATGCCATTGCAGGACATCGAAGCGATCCTGCGCGGCAATCCGGACTCCGTTGTCGTTATCGATGAGGCATATGTCGACTTTGGCGGCGCTTCGGCCGTGACGCTGATCGACCGGTATCCGAATCTGCTGGTGGTTCAGACGCTCTCCAAATCGCGCTCCCTGGCCGGATTGCGCGTCGGTTTTGCAATGGGTCACGCAGATTTGATTGCCGGCTTGGAGCGCGTCAAGAACAGCTTCAACTCCTACCCGCTGGACCGGCTGGCTCAGGCGGGCGCGATTGCCGCTTTCGAAGACCGCGATCATTTCGAGCGTACCTGCCAGGCCGTCATGGCGAGCCGGGATGAGCTCACGCAACGGTTGAGCGCGCTGGGTTTCGAAGTATTGCCGTCGAGCGCCAACTTCGTCTTCGCGCGTCATCCGGCGCACGACGCTGCGGCGCTTGCCGCCGCCCTGCGGGCAAGACACATCGTGGTGCGCCACTTTGCCAAGCCGCGCATCGCGCAATTCCTGCGCATCTCGGTCGGCACTGAAGAGGAGTGCGCCGCGCTGACCGACGCCCTGGCTGACGTGGTGGCGTGACGCAGTCGAGTTGCCTGGCGCGAAAGGACGCTGGGGACCGGACAACCCGCTCGCGCTAGGCCACGGCCTGTTTGCGCCACTGCGCGGGCGGCATGCCGAAAGCTGCGCGAAAGGCGTGCGTGAATGCGCTCTGATCGTTGAAGCCGACCGCCAGCGCAATGTCGCTCAGCGGCAGGGTGTTTTGCCGCAGCAGCGCCGCGGCGTGCTCCAGCCGCAGCCGCAGCAGATAGCGGTATGGCGTGGTGCCGGCAGCCGCCACGAAGCAATCGTGAAAGCGGCGCGGACTCAGGCCCGTGAGCCCGGCCAGCTGCGCAGTGGTCATCGGTTCATCGAGGCGGCTGCGCATGAAGTGGTCGATCCTCGCGATGTCCAGGCGCTGGGCGTCGGTGCGTTGCGGGCCCAGGCGTTCGTTCAGCGCATCGAGCAGCAAATGGCAGCCACGCAGGCGCAGCGCCTGGCGTTGCGGATGTCGTTGTGTGTTTTCCGCGATGAAATGCACCAGATGCACCAAATCCCGGTCCAGCGTAAAGAATCTCGCATCGTCGAATAACGGTCCGTCGGTATGTCGCGACACTGGTAAATCCAGCACCAACTGGCGGTTTCGCCGCTCGCCGCGGTAGTCGTGGCGCACGCTGGCCGGAATCACGCAGCCGCGCCGCGCGGTGATTTCGCCGGCGCCGCCCGGCAGCGCGATTTCCATGCGACCGGCCAGGCCGATGACCACCTGGTGGTGCTCGTGCAGATCACTGCTCTGAAGCGGTTCGTAGTGCCGGACTTCCAGTACGGCAGCAGGAGCGACGTGGCTCGGTGAGTGGGACATAGGACGCGCGCGGTCCGCTGATGACGGGAGATCCAAGTATATGCCCGATCCGCGACACAAGCCCGGCTGTATAATGGCGGCTTCAGCTTTCAAGCCGCTTCAGGGCAGCCCTCGACAATCAGCCTGCGCGCCAATCGCGGGCTTTTTGTTTGGCCCGCCGCAATTCTTCAGGCCTATCATGAGCAAAATCCGTACACGTTTCGCCCCCAGCCCGACCGGCTTTATCCATTTGGGCAATATTCGTTCCGCACTGTATCCATGGGCGTTCGCGCGCCACAATCACGGCGACTTCATTCTGCGTATCGAAGACACCGACCTGGAGCGCTCGACGCCGGCCGCGGTGCAGGCGATCCTGGACGGCATGGCGTGGCTCGAACTGGATTTCGATGAAGGGCCGTTCTATCAAATGCAGCGCATGGACCGCTATCGTGAGGTGCTGCAGCAGTTGCTGGCAGCCGGGCAGGTGTACCAGTGCTACACGACGCCCGAAGAGCTCGACGCCCTGCGCGAGCAACAGCGGGCCAAAGGAGAGAAGCCGCGCTACGACGGTCGGTGGCGGCCCGAGCCGGGCAAGACGCTGCCGAGTCCGCCGCCGGGTGTCGCGCCGGTGCTGCGGTTCAAGAATCCGCTGAGCGGTTCGGTCGTCTGGGACGACGCTGTGAAGGGGCGCATCGAGATCTCCAACGAGGAACTGGACGACCTGGTGATCGCCCGGCCCGACGGCACGCCGACCTACAATTTCTGCGTAGTGGTCGACGACATGGACATGGCCATTACGCACGTGATTCGCGGTGACGATCACGTCAACAACACGCCGCGCCAGATCAATATTTTCCGGGCGCTGGGCAAGGAGCCCCCGGTCTACGCGCATTTGCCCACGGTGCTCAATGACCAGGGCGAAAAAATGTCCAAGCGCAATGGCGCCATGAGCGTGATGCAATACCGTGACGAAGGCTATTTGCCCGAAGCGGTATTGAACTATCTCGCCCGATTGGGTTGGGCACACGGCGATGCGGAGATTTTTTCGCGCGAGCAGTTTGTCGCATGGTTCGACCTCGCGCACCTGGGCAAGTCGCCGGCGCAGCATAATCCGGAAAAGCTGGCCTGGTTGAACAACCACTACATCAAGCAGGCCGACAATGACCGGCTCGCGGGCCTGGCTCAGCCGTTTCTCGCCCAGCAGGGATTGTCGACCGACGGCGGGCCGGCGCTGGCCGGCGTGGTCGGTCTGCTCAAGGATCGCGCCAATACCGTCAAGGAAATCGCCGAGAATGCGGCGATGTTTTACCGTGTGCCGCAGCCGGCGCCCGACGCGCTGGCCCAGCATCTGACCGAGCAGGTCAAGCCCGCGCTGGTCGATCTGGCCGCCGCGCTGCGCGAGGTCGAGTGGAGCAGGGAAGCAATCGGCGCCGCGTTCAAGAGCGTACTGGCCCGCCATGGCCTCAAGATGCCCCAACTGGCAATGCCGGTGCGCCTGCTGACCGTGGGACAGACGCAGACGCCGTCGATCGACGCGGTGCTGGCGCTGCTCGGACGCCAGGCGGTGCTGAGCCGACTGGGCGGCTAAGCGCGCTCATGGAAAAGAAAAAAGCCGGTGCTGCATGACAGTCACCGGCTTTTTTGGTTCATCGCGGGATACCGGGGAAGGCGGCGCGGATCTTGAGGAAGAAATATTCCTCGTCGCGGTACCCGTAAGCCCGACGCTTGATGACCTTGATGGTGTTGTTGATGCCCTC
>NZ_SCSK01000003.1 GCF_004297875.1 Pandoraea sp.
GAGGGCATCAACAACACCATCAAGGTCATCAAGCGTCGGGCTTACGGGTACCGCGACGAGGAATATTTCTTCCTCAAGATCCGCGCCGCCTTCCCCGGTATCCCGCGATGAACCAAAAAAAAGCCCTGCCTAAGCAGGGCTTTTCGAAGTCAGAGTGCTTACTTCTTGGTGCCGACGACTTCGACTTGCACGCGACGGTTCGGTGCCAGGCAGGCGATCAGCGCCTTGCGGTTACGTTGGTGGCAATCGGTCTTGACCGGATCACGCTTGCCTTTGCCTTCCGTGTAGATGCGGTTGGCTTCGATGCCTTGGCTGACCAGGAATGCCTTGACAGCTTCGGCGCGACGCACGGACAGGCGATCGTTGTAACGGTCGGAACCGATGCGGTCGGTGTAGCCGGTGGCAACCACGACTTCGAGGTTCACGTCCTTGATCTGAGCGGCCAGGTTGGTCAGCTTTTCTTTGCCTTCGGGTTTCAGGACAGCCTTGTCGAAGTCGAACAGCGCGTCAGCCTGGAAGGTGACTTTTTGGCTGACCGGAGCCGGTGCCGGAGCAGGTGCCGGAGCCGGAGCCGGGGCTTGTGCAATGATCGAGCCGTCGCATTTCGCGTTGGCAGTCGCCGGAGTCCAGAAAGCATCGCGCCAGCACAGTTCGTCGGAACCGTTCTTCCACACCCACTGGCCGCTACCGTTGACCCAGTTGCTGTTGACGGCTTGCTTCGAAGCCGCGATCGGACCCGGTGCGGTCTGGACGTAGCTTTCAGCCATTGCGGATGCAGCCATCACTGCGGTAGCTGCAACAATCGCGAGCTTTGCGAATTTATTCATATTTCTCCTCTCGAAATGAGATTACCGCAGGTTTACTGCGAGCCTAGACGACGGAACAAGTCTTACATCGCTCGAAGTATAGCATCGCCGAACCGGCGCGAGCCGCTACGTACACTTCGAGTAATGTCTAACTTATGCACCGGCATTTTGCCATAGAGCTTTTCTCCGACGCTAAAAAAAACCCCGGTTGCCAAACCTTCTGCGCGGGATTGTGGTTTGAGAGCAACAGTTCGATGTTGGTATTTTCAATAGGGCGACTCCTAACTTTACGGATTTTATTTTCCGACCCGTGAGAGCTTCCCGATAAGGACTGTGGCGAACCCGGAGCCGATGGTCGCGCATGTTAGAATGTTTGGATAATATCGCGCGCAGCTTCCTATCGCGATAAACGCTTGATAGAAACCAATAATGGATCAGTTCGCCAAAGAAACGCTCCCGATATCGCTAGAAGAAGAGATGCGCCGCTCGTATCTTGATTACGCCATGAGCGTGATCGTGGGGCGAGCCCTGCCGGACGTTCGGGACGGCCTCAAACCGGTGCATCGGCGCGTTTTGTTTGCGATGCACGAACTGAACAACGACTGGAATCGGGCGTACAAGAAGTCCGCGCGTATCGTCGGGGACGTGATCGGTAAATACCATCCGCATGGCGATTCGGCGGTGTACGACACGATTGTTCGGATGGCGCAGGATTTCTCGCTGCGTTACATGTTGGTGGACGGTCAGGGCAATTTCGGTTCGGTCGACGGCGATAATGCGGCGGCAATGCGCTATACCGAAATCCGCATGGCGAAGATCGGCCACGAGTTGCTGGCCGATATCGACAAGGAAACCGTCGATTTCGGTCCGAATTACGACGGCAGCGAGAGGGAGCCTCTCATCCTGCCCGCCAGGATTCCCAACTTGCTGATCAACGGATCGTCCGGGATCGCCGTCGGGATGGCCACCAATATTCCACCGCATAATTTCAACGAAGTGGTTGATGCCTGTCTGCACGTGCTCAAACACCCGGAGGCGACGGTCGACGAGCTGATCGAGATCATTCCGGCGCCGGACTTTCCGACCGCCGGGGTCATCTACGGCATTGCCGGCGTTCGCGACGGTTACCGCACCGGCCGCGGTCGTGTGGTGATGCGCGCCACCACGCATTTCGAAGAAATCGACAGAGGGCAGCGCACGGCGATCATCGTCGACGAACTTCCTTATCAGGTGAACAAGCGCTCGTTACTCGAGCGCATTGCCGAGCTGGTCAATGAGAAGCGCCTGGAGGGCATCTCCGATATCCGCGACGAATCCGACAAGAGCGGCATGCGCGTCGTGATCGAGCTCAAGCGCGGCGAGGTGCCGGAGGTTGTCCTCAATAACCTGTATAAGAATACGCAGTTGCAGGACACCTTCGGCATGAACATGGTGGCGCTGGTCGATGGCCAGCCGAAGCTGCTGAATCTGCGTGAAATGCTGGTGCATTTCCTGTCGCATCGCCGCGAAGTCATCACGCGCCGCACCATTTTCGAGTTGCGCAAGGCGCGCGAGCGTGGTCACGTACTCGAAGGCTTGGCGGTCGCGCTGGCCAATATCGATGAATTCATCGCGATCATCAAGGCGGCGCCGACGCCGCCGGTTGCGAAACAGGAGTTGATGGCGCATGCCTGGGATTCCGCGGTGGTTCGCGAGATGCTCGGTCGCGCCCAGGCCGATACGCCGGGCGGGCTGGCCGCATTCCGGCCCGATGGCCTCGATCCGCTGGTCGGGATGCAGAGCGACGGGCTGTATCGCCTGTCGGATACGCAAGCGCAGGAAATTCTGCAAATGCGGCTGCAGCGCCTGACCGGGCTCGAGCAGGACAAGATCGTCGCGGAATACAAGGAAGTCATGGCGCAGATCGCCGATTTGCTCGATATTCTTGCGTCGCCGGAGCGCATCACTACGATCATTGCGCAGGAGCTGAGTGCAGCGCGATCCGAGTTCGGCGATGCGCGCCGCTCGCGGATCGAACTGAATGCGACCGAGCTTTTCACGGAAGATTTGATCACGCCGCAGGACATGGTCGTGACGCTGTCCCATGCCGGATACATCAAGTCTCAGCCGCTGTCCGAATACCGGGCGCAAAAGCGCGGAGGGCGCGGCAAGCAGGCAACGGCGACCAAGGAAGACGACTGGATCGACACGCTGTTCATCGCCAATACGCACGACACGATACTTTGCTTCTCCAATCGCGGGCGCGTCTACTGGCTGAAAGTGTACGAGGTGCCCCAGGGTTCGCGCAACTCGCGCGGCAAGCCAATCGTCAACATGTTCCCGTTGACGGATGGCGAGAAGATCAACGTGGTGCTGCCGGTCAAGGAGTTCTCGGATGATCGGTATGTCTTCATGGCGACCAGTCTGGGGACGGTCAAAAAGACGCCGCTGGAGGCATTTAGCCGCCCGATGAAGCGCGGCATCATCGCCGTCAATCTCGACGGTGGAGACATCCTGATCGGGGCCGCGATCACGGATGGAGCGCACGATGTCATGTTGTTCTCCGACGCCGGCAAGGCGGTGCGCTTCGACGAAAACGACGTACGCCCGATGGGGCGGGAGGCGCGCGGCGTGCGCGGCATGCAACTGGAAGACGGCCAGCAGGTCATTGCACTGCTGGTGGCGGAGAACGAGCAGCAGTCGGTGCTGACCGCCACCGAAAACGGTTACGGAAAGCGCACGTCGATTGTTGAATATACGCGCCACGGCCGCGGCACAAAGGGTATGATTGCTATCCAGACCAGCGAGCGAAACGGCAAGGTGGTAGCTGCTACACTGGTGGAGGCCGACGACGAGATCATGCTGATCACGACGGGCGGCGTGCTGATCCGGACCCGGGTGGCTGAAATCCGGGAAATGGGGCGCGCCACCCAAGGTGTGACGCTGATCAGTCTGGACGAGGGCACCAAACTGTCGGGGCTGCAGCCGATTGCTGAGACCGATGGTGAGGTGGATGAAGCCGACCTCAAATCGTGACGGTCGATTGTACTGGCAAGCGAAATCTCGAACGAGAACGCATCTCAACATGTCAGGCGATTTGCCTGCGAATTATGTAATGGAGTTACCAAAATAATGCGATTCATTAACGTCAAGAAGTGGATGTGGTTGTTGCTGGTTGTGCCTGCGATGGCGATGGCTCAGCAAAGCACCTCGATCGATGCCGGCAAGCGTGCCGCGATCAAGGACTTGCTCAATGCGATCGATGCCGACAAGTTGGTTCAGGCGATCGGCGAAGGCGCTCAGGAACAATCGAAGCAAATGGTGCCGGCGATTCTCGAGCAGGCGCTGGTGCAGAACAAATCGTTGACGGAAGCGCAAAAGCGGGCGGCCGTCCCTACCTTGCAGAAAGACTCGATTCCGAAATTGGTTGATCAGGCCGGCAAGGTATTCACGTCCGACAACTTCAAGAACGACGCGATCCAGGCGCAATACGAAGCCTATGCCAAGTACTATACGACCGACGAAATCAAGGACCTGACCAAGTTCTACAAGAGCCCCACCGGCCAGAAGTACATCAAGGTGCAGGATCAGGTCGGTCAGGATGTCGTTGGCGGCCTGATGCGCAAATACATGCCGCAAGCCATCCAGGCGACGCGCACCTTGGCCGAAAAGGACGTCGCTGCCGTCAAGCCGGCGAAGTGATTTTCTTTTCCGTTTGACCGATAATGGCCGTTCGCGGGTAACTGCTGGCGGCCATTGTTGTTTTGGCGGCGCCCAGTGCGCCCCATACCAGAGTTGAAACGCAAGAGGCGACGCAGACTTGTTGCTGCGCATCCTTTTGCGTTTCAACTTTTCCCTTGAACAGCAATGACACGCCCCTACAATTTTTCGGCTGGTCCTGCGGTGCTGCCCCCCGAAGTGCTCGCGCAGGCCGCCGCTGAAATGCTCGACTGGCATGGCTCGGGCATGAGCGTGATGGAAATGAGCCATCGCGGCAAGGAGTTCACATCGATCATCGAGCAGGCCGAGGCTGATCTGCGTGAGTTGCTGGCGGTGCCGCGCGACTACCGAATCCTGTTCATGCAAGGCGGGGCGCTGGCCGAGAACGCCATCGTGCCGATGAATCTGCTGGGCAACAGGCGCGAAGCCGATTACATCGTCACTGGCGCATGGTCGATCAAATCCCAAAAGGAAGCGGGCAAGTATTGTTCGGTGAACATTGCCGCCAGCAGCGAGGCGGACGGATTCAAGGCGATCCCGCCGCAGGAGACCTGGCGTTTGTCCAAGGATCCGGCTTATGTGCATATCTGCACCAACGAAACGATTCACGGCGTCGAATATTTCTGGGTTCCGGACTTGAGGTCGGCCGGGTTGCACGATGTCCCGCTGGTGGCCGACGTGTCGTCGCACATCCTGTCTCGACCGATGGACGTTTCGAAATTCGATGTCATGTATGGTGGCGCACAGAAGAACATCGGGCCGGCTGGTCTGACGCTGGTGATCGTGCGTGAAACGTTGTTGGGACGAGCATTGCCGGTTTGTCCGTCAGCCTTCGACTGGAAAACCGTCGCCGAAGCCCATTCCATGTATAACACGCCGCCGACCTATGCGATCTACATTGCCGGGTTGGTGTTCCAGTGGATCAAGCGGCAAGGCGGCCTGGCTGTCATGGAGCGGCGCAACAAGGCAAAGGCCGAGATGCTCTATCAATGTCTGGATGAGAGCGATTTCTATCGTACCCAAGTTGCCCCGGCCTGCAGGTCGCGCATGAACGTACCGTTTTTCCTGCCCGATGAGCAGATGAACGAGTTGTTCCTGAATGGCGCGCGCGAACGTGGTCTGCTGCAACTCAAGGGGCACAAGCTCGTGGGCGGCATGCGGGCGTCGATCTACAATGCGATGCCGCTCGAGGGCGTGCAGGCACTGGTCGATTATCTAAAGGAATTTGAGCGCAGCCACGGCTAACGGCACCAGCGCCCTATGCTCATGAGCTCTTTCCCGGGCGCAGGACCGATCACATTCGCTGAACAAAGACAGATTGATGGCAGACGAACTCTCCGCATTACTGGCGCCGCTGCGCGCGAAAATCGACGCGATCGACGAACAGTTGCTCCGATTGCTGAACCAGCGCGCGGCGGTCGCGCTCGAGGTCGGTGAAGTCAAGAAACGCCTGGGCGCTCCGGTTTTCCGGCCTGAGCGCGAGTTGCAAGTGATCGCCCGCTTGCAGGACGCGAATGGTGGACCGCTTGGCAATGACAGCCTGTCGGCGATCTGGCGCGAAATCATGTCGGCTAGCCGCGCGCTCGAAAAGCCGCTGGCGGTTGCTTACTTGGGGCCGTCCGGAACCTACAGCGAGCAGGCTGCATTCGGTTACTTTGGGCGCAGTGTTCAAGAGCAGCCCTGTGCTTCGATCGATGATGTATTCCGCGCCGTCGAAGCCGGAGCTGCCGATTTCGGCGTCGTGCCGGTAGAAAATTCCACCGAAGGCGCCGTTTCGCGCACGCTCGACTTGCTGCTCCAGTCGCCGCTGACGATCAGCGGTGAAGTGGCGCTGCCGATTCATCATAATCTTCTGACGCTCAGCGGCAAGTTGACAGGCGTGACTACCGTCTGTGCCCATCCTCAGGCGCTGGCGCAATGCCAGCACTGGCTGAGCGCCAATGCGCCGCAACTGGAGCGGCGCTCGGTATCCAGCAATGCTGAGGGGGCACGGCTGGCCAGCGTCGATGCGACGGTGGCGGCCATTGCGGGGGACGCGGCAGCGGTGCAATATGGTTTGCAGGTCGCACAAGCGCATATTCAGGATGATCCACACAACAGAACCCGCTTCGTTGTGATCGGCACGCTTGACACAGCGCCGAGCGGGCATGATCAAACTTCGCTGATTCTCTCCGTGGCCAACCGTGCGGGAGCCGTGTTTGGTTTGCTCGAGCCCCTGGCGCGGCACGGTGTTTCAATGACTCGCTTCGAATCCCGTCCGGCCAAGAGCGGTGCGTGGGAATATTATTTCTACGTCGATATCGAGGGTCATCGCGCCGACCCGAAAATTGCCGGCGCGCTGGCGGAGCTTGAGGAACGCGCCGCGTATTGTAAAGTGCTCGGCTCGTATCCTCAGGCTCGCTGAGCCGCTTGACGTCTCCTTTTCTCATGTCCATTCAAAAACTTGTCATCGCTGGCGTCGGCTTGATTGGAGGATCGCTTGCGCTGGCGCTCAGGCAGGCGGGCGTCGTCGGGCAAATCGTCGGTATCGGACGCAATCGCAGCAGCTTGCAGCATGCACTGAGGCTCGGCGTTATCGATGACATCGCCGAGTCGATCGAGTCGGCCCTGGCGGGCGCGGATATCGTCGTCCTGGCCGCTCCTGTGGCCCAGACGCCGGCCTTGTTGGGCGCCATGGCGCCGTACCTGCGCGGCGACACGATCGTGACCGACGCCGGCAGCACCAAGAGGGATGCGGTCGTTGCGGCGCACGCCGCGCTGGGTCCCGATGCCTGGCGTTTCGTGCCGGCGCACCCGATAGCCGGCGGGGAATTGAGCGGTGTCGATGCGGCTCAGGCTGACCTGTATCGCGGCAAGCGGGCGATAGTATGTCCGTTGCCGGAAAATCGTCTGACCGACGTCGCCCGTATCGAGCAGATGTGGCGCGCTGCCGGCGCGCTGGTCAAGCATATGACGCCCGAGCAGCACGATGCCGTGTTCGCGGCAGTCAGCCATCTGCCGCACATTCTCTCGTATGCGATGGTCGCGCAAATCCTGGACAGCTCATACGCAGATCTGAAACTGGACAACGCGGGCGCTGGATTCCGTGATTTCACACGAATCGCGGCATCGAATCCTGAAATGTGGCGTGATATTTGTTTGGCCAATGGGGCGGCCCTGCTGGGTGAAATCGACGGTTACATGGCAATGTTGCAAGATATTCGGCGCATGCTTGCGGCCGCAGACGGCGCCGCGCTCGAGCGCGTATTTTCGCGCGCCAGTCGGGCGCGACTCGACTGGGGAAAGCTGCAAGGAAAATGATGAACTTCCTCGATCTTGGTCCATTCTCGAGGGCTTCCGGCACGATCAAGTTGCCTGGCTCGAAAAGCATTTCCAATCGTGTGCTGCTTCTGGCTGCGTTGAGTCAGGGCGTGACCGTAGTGCACGACCTGCTGGCGTCGGACGACACTCATGTGATGCTCGAAGCGTTGCGCACACTGGGCGTTCAGTGGGAACAACCCGGTGACGGCAGCACGATAGTACATGGCGTTGGCGGCAATTTTCCGGTCAAGCAAGCGACCCTTTTCATGGGCAACGCGGGGACCGCAATTCGACCACTGACAGCCGCCTTGGCGCTCAATCGAGGCGATTATCATGTTTCCGGCGTGCCACGCATGCATGAGCGGCCGATCGGCGACCTGGTGGACGGCCTGCGGCAGATTGGCGCCCGCATCGACTACACGGGACAGCCCGGCTTTCCGCCGCTGCATATCCATCCGGCTGATGCGCAACTGAATCAGGCGCCGATTCGGGTGCGAGGTGATGTTTCCAGCCAGTTCCTGACCGCACTGTTGATGGCCGCCCCGCTACTGAGGGCGTCCGGCGACGGGGTCGAGATTCTTGTCGACGGTGAACTGATTTCCAAGCCGTACATCGATATCACGTTGCGATTGATGAGCCGCTTTGGTGTGCAAGTGCAGCGCGACGGGTGGCAGCGATTCATGGTGCCGGGTGCCGCGCAAGGCAACGGGTACCGAAGCCCCGGGGCGATTCATGTCGAGGGCGATGCGTCGTCAGCATCCTACTTTATCGCGGCAGGCGCCATCGGCGGCGGGCCGGTCACTGTCGAGGGGGTCGGGCGCGACAGTATTCAGGGGGATATCCGGTTTGTCGACGCCCTCGAACAGATGGGCGCCAATATTACGCTGGGTGAACATTCGATCGTTGCGCACGGCGTCTCGACCAAGCATGGCAAGTTGCGCGCGATAGACATGGATTTCAATCACATTCCCGATGCGACGATGACGATTGCCGTCGCGGCATTGTTTGCCGATGGCACCAGTTGCCTGCGTAATATCGGCAGTTGGCGGGTCAAGGAGACCGATCGTCTGGCCGCCATGGCGACCGAATTGCGCAAACTTGGCGCCGATGTCGAGGAAGGTGCCGACTTCCTGTGCATTACGCCGCCGTCAATATTTTGCGGCAATGCGGCCATCGATACCTACGATGATCACCGTATGGCGATGTGCTTTTCGCTCGCCAGTCTGGGGGGCGTGCCCGTGCGCATCAACGATCCGGGTTGCGTGGCAAAAACATTCCCCGATTATTTTGCTGAATTTGGCCGGATTGTCGATTAGAGCGATACCCTCCGGGAGGCTCCATTCGTCCGATTGCGAATGCCCCGACTATACTGAATCCGGTAACAGGGCAATGTCTCGCGAAGAGATTCGGAGGTTGACGGGCGGGGATCGTGCCGTAACGTGGGGGTGCGGGCCCGCTCTCTTTGCTCCCCACGGTGCCGGGTCTCGGTGTCTGAAAATATCATAACCAAGCGGGGATTTTGCTATCTCATGGATGCCTTTGAGCGCGACGATAACGCGATACCAGTGATTACCGTTGATGGGCCGACGGCCTCGGGGAAAGGAACCGTAGCGCATCGGGTTGCCGATGCGCTGGAGTTTCATTATCTGGACAGCGGCGCGCTATACCGCTTGACCGCGCTGGCCAGTGCTCGCCACGGTATCGCGCCGGACGACGCCGACGCCCTGTCGGTACTGGCCGAGACCCTGGATGTTCGCTTCAGCGGGCAGCGAATATGGCTCTCCGGTGAGGACGTCACAGACGCGATTCGTGCCGAGGCGATCGGTAACCGGGCATCGGCAATTGCCGTCCATGGCGCGGTCAGGCACGCTCTGCTGGCGCTTCAGCACGGCTTCAGGAAGGCGCCGGGACTGGTTGCCGATGGCCGCGACATGGGCACAGTCGTCTTCCCTGATGCGGTTTTGAAGGTGTTTCTGACCGCGAGCGTTCAGGCTCGCGCGCAGAGGCGATATAAGCAATTGATAGGAAAAGGTTTTTCTGCTAATATAGATAGTCTTTTACTGGATTTGCAGGAGCGCGACGCGCGGGATCGCACCCGTGCCGAAGCGCCGTTGCGACCGGCGGAAGGAGCGAGAGTCCTCGATACTTCTGGCATGACTGCCGATCAGGCGGTTGCGCAGGTGCTCGAATGGTTCTCGCAGGCGCAGTACCCGCAAGGTGCCTGAACCTGTGTTCAAGGTGTGTTTTTAACTTTTAACCCCCCGTTGTGGCGCGGCTCCACATGCGTGTCTCACGGTATTTTTCATTTTTATGTCCGACCTGCAAACCTCGACAAACGAATCTTTCGCGGCCCTGTTCGAAGAGTCGCTCTCCCGCCAAGACATGCGCGCTGGCGAAGTTATCAGCGCAGAAGTGGTGCGTGTCGACCACAATTTCGTGGTTGTCAACGCGGGACTCAAGTCCGAAGCTTATATTCCCATTGAAGAATTCCTGAACGATCAGGGCGAGGTCGAGGTTCAGGCCGGCGATTTCGTTTCCGTGGCAATCGACGCCCTGGAAAACGGCTATGGCGACACGGTCCTGTCGCGTGACAAGGCCAAGCGCCTGGCTTCGTGGCTGTCGCTCGAAAAAGCTCTGGAATCGGGCGAGCTCGTCACAGGCACGATCACCGGCAAGGTCAAGGGCGGCCTGACCGTCATGGTCAACGGCATTCGCGCTTTCCTGCCCGGTTCGCTGGTGGATACCCGTCCGGTCAAGGACACCACGCCGTACGAAGGCAAGACTCTCGAATTCAAGGTCATCAAGCTCGATCGCAAGCGCAATAACGTGGTGTTGTCGCGTCGTGCCGTCATCGAGGCGACCCAAGGTGAAGAGCGCGCCAAGCTGATGGAAACGCTCAAGGAAGGCGCGATCGTCAAGGGCGTGGTTAAAAACATCACCGACTATGGTGCGTTCGTTGATCTGGGTGGCATCGATGGCCTGTTGCATATCACCGATATCGCCTGGCGTCGCGTTCGTCATCCGAGCGAAGTGCTGTCCGTTGGTCAGGAAGTGACCGCCAAGATTCTGAAGTTCGATCAGGAAAAGGGTCGAGTTTCCCTGGGCGTGAAGCAGCTTGGCGAAGATCCGTGGGAAGGCATCGCACGCCGTTACCCGCAAGGCACCCGCCTGTTCGGCAAGGTCACGAACATCACCGACTACGGTTCGTTCGTTGAAGTCGAATCCGGTATCGAGGGTTTGGTGCACGTGTCCGAAATGGACTGGACCAACAAGAACGTGGCTCCGTCCAAAGTCGTTCAGTTGGGCGACGAAGTCGAAGTCATGGTCCTCGAGATCGATGAAGACCGCCGGCGTATCAGTCTCGGCATGAAGCAGTGCAAACCCAATCCTTGGGACGATTTCAGCCGCAACTTCAAGAAGGGCGACAAACTGACGGGCGCGATCAAATCGATTACCGATTTTGGCGTGTTCATCGGCTTGCCTGGCGGTATCGATGGGTTGGTGCATCTGTCGGATCTGTCCTGGAGCGAAACTGGCGAAGAAGCCGTGCGCAAGTACAAGAAGGGCGACGAGGTCGAAGCCGTCGTGCTGGGCATCGATGTCGAGAAAGAGCGCATTTCGCTCGGTATCAAGCAACTCGAAGGCGATCCGTTCAACAATTTCGTGGCGATGAACGACAAGGGTGCGCTGGTCAACGGTGTCATCAAGTCGGTTGACGCGAAGGGCGCGGTCGTCAGCTTGGGCGATGATGTCGAAGGGTATCTGCGTGCCTCCGAGATTACCCACGATCGAGTGGAAGATGCACGTAACGTCCTCAAAGAAGGCGATACGGTGAACGCGATGATCGTGAACATCGATCGCAAGTCGCGCAACATCAACCTGTCGATCAAAGCGAAGGATTCCGCCGAGCAACAGGAAGCCATCCAGAAACTGCAGTCGCAGTCAGACAGCTCGGCTGCCAGTGGCACCACCAATCTGGGGGCGCTACTCAAAGCCAAGCTCGATAGCCAGAATCAATAAGGTTCGAGCCTTATGACCAAATCCGAATTGGTCAACCAGCTCGCGGCGCGGTTTCCGCAACTGGTGCTCAAAGACGCCGATTTCGCCGTCAAGGCGATACTTGATGCGATGGCCGATGCCTTGGCATGCGGTCACCGCATCGAGATTCGCGGCTTCGGCAGCTTTGGGCTCAACCGGAGGCCGCCGCGGGTTGGGCGTAATCCCAAATCAGGGGAGAAGGTGCTGGTGCCGGAGAAGTTCGTGCCACACTTCAAGCCAGGCAAGGAATTGCGCGAGCGAGTCGACCACAAGGCCGAGCAAAACTAGCAATTCGTTTCCCAAGCAAAAAAAGCGTCTTCTGACGCTTTTTTTGTTTCTGCGCGGGACGTTTTCTTTCGCTCGCCTGTCGTGCGGCGATGCACGAGGGCTTTCCGGTACAATACGGCGACACTGCATGGCGCAGGCCCGAAGGCGGGTTGTCATGTATTTCAAACCTGCCGCAGGAGCATTTCGACATGAAATTAATTGTTTGGATCGTACGGCTGGTGATTTTCCTGGTGCTTTTGCTGCTCGCGCTGGCCAATACCGATGAGGTCCCGCTGCATCTGTTTCTTGGGCACACATGGACTGCGCCCCTGATTCTGATCGGCCTTGCGTTCTTCGTGGTGGGAATGCTGATGGGTGTGCTGGCGACGTTGCCGAGTCTCGTGCGTCAGCGCTTCGATCTGCGCCGCGCGCGCCGGGCGCTCGACCAGGCTCAACGAGACGCGGGCGGGGCACAACAGCAACCGCCCATCCTGCCGCCCGTCTGAATGCCCCAACGCCAGTTTGACGGCGTTTAACCCGACACTATCAAAAGAAATACCACAATGGAATTCGAGGTCTGGTGGTTGCTGGCGATCCCAGTGATCTTTGGGCTGGGTTGGGCCGCATCCCGGTTCGACGTCAAAAGCCTGCTTTCCGAGAGCAGCAACTTACCGCGATCTTATTTTCGTGGGCTCAATTTTCTGCTGAACGAGCAACCCGATAAGGCGATCGACGCTTTCATCGAGGTTGCCAAGCTCGATCCTGAGACAACGGAGCTGCATTTTGCGCTCGGCAGCCTGTTTCGCCGGCGGGGCGAAACTGAGCGCGCCATCCGGGTTCACCAGAACTTGCTGAGTCGCGACGATTTGCCGCTGAGCGAGCAGGAGCATGCGCTTTTCGATCTCGGGCAGGATTTCCTGAAAGCAGGCTTACTGGATCGCGCGGAAGAAGCCTTTCAGCGACTGCAAACTGGCAGCTTCGCAAAGCAGGCCCAGCACAGTGTGCTGGCAATCTACCAAATCGAAAAAGAGTGGCACAAGGCGCTCGAGTGCGCCGACCGCCTGGCAGCCGACGATGGTTCTTCCTACCAAAAGGAAATCTCCCAATTTCATTGCGAACTGGCGCAGGAAGCATTGCAGCGAAAAGACGCTGCAGCCGCCTCGGCCGAAATCGAGGCGGCATTGCGCGTCAACCCGGCGAATGTGCGGGCAATGCTGCTGCGCGGCGATATGCTGCTGCACAATGGCGATGCGGCGGGTGCGCTGGCAATCCTGAGTGAGGTGCCCCGACAGAATCCAACCTACGTGGGCTTTGCCGCGGGCCGCCTGATGCGCGCTTATGAGTCGCTGGGGCGGACGGCCGAGGGTATCGTTCATCTGCGCGACATGCTTTCGCGCCATCCTTCGGATGATCTCGCCGAAGTCGTGTTTGACAAAGTCATGGCGCAGGATGGACCCGACGCGGCCTATGCCGTAGTGCGTGACGAAATGAAACGTGCACCCAGCGTGCAGTCCGCCGTCAAACTGCTGACAGCGCATCATGAACACGCCAGTGAATCGCAACAGGCCGATTTGGCGATGGTGCGAGAGTGGCTACTGCAGCGTACCAGGAATTTGCCACGCTACGTCTGCGAACAGTGCGGCTTTCGGGCCCGCTTTTTTTACTGGCAATGCCCAGGGTGCGGTGGCTGGGAAACCTACGTGCCCCGCCGCGCCGACATGCCAGCTTCATCCTGATCCTATTTGTATCGAGCAGCTATGAAAGTTACTATCATCGGCACCGGTTATGTTGGACTTGTCACGGGAGCCTGTCTGGCCGAGCTTGGCAACGACGTTTTTTGCCTGGACATCGACCAACGCAAGATCGACATTCTGAATGGTGGCGGCGTGCCGATCCATGAACCTGGCTTGCAGGAGATCATCGACCGTAACCGTGCCAGCGGGCGTATGGTGTTCTCGACCGACATCGCCGCCAGTGTGGCGCATGGGCAGATTCAGTTCATTGCTGTGGGCACGCCACCGGACGAAGACGGCTCGGCAGATTTGCAGTATGTGCTGGCAGCGGCTCGGAACATCGGACGTTACATGACGGAGTACAAGGTTGTTGTCGATAAATCGACGGTCCCGGTCGGAACGGCGGACAGGGTGACCGAAGTGATTGCCCGGGAACTGGCGGCGCGCGGCGCCGATACCGAATTCGCTGTGGTGTCGAATCCGGAGTTCCTCAAGGAAGGCGCCGCGGTAGAAGATTTCATGCGCCCCGATCGCATTGTGCTGGGCTGCCGTGACGACGTTGCCGGGCAGAAAGCCAAGGCGCTGATGAAAGCGCTATATGCGCCGTTCAATCGCAACCATGAACGGACTTTTTTTATGGATGTGCACTCTGCGGAGTTCACCAAATATGCCGCTAACGCGATGCTGGCGACGCGCATTTCCTTCATGAACGAACTCGCCAACCTGGCCGATCGCGTCGGTGCCGATATCGAGCACGTGCGTTTGGGCATTGGTTCGGATCCGCGTATCGGCTATGACTTCCTCTACGCCGGATGTGGCTACGGCGGGTCGTGTTTCCCCAAGGACGTCCAGGCGTTGATGCGAACCGCGAACGAGAACGGTCTGCCGCTGCAGATTTTGGCGTCGGTCGAGGCAGTCAACGAACGGCAAAAGGAAGTGTTGATCGCCAAGATCCTGGCGCGCTTGGGTGAACGCCTGGACGGCAAGACATTTGCTATCTGGGGGTTGGCGTTCAAGCCCAATACCGATGACATGCGCGAAGCGCCGAGCCGGCGCATCATTGCCGCACTGCTGGCGCGTGGCGCTTCCGTGCGGATTTATGACCCCGTCGCCATGGATGAGGCCCGCCGAGTGCTGGCGCTCGATTTCGCGGGACAAGAGGAGTTACTGGCTCACATCACCTTTGCCAAATCACAGAATGATGCACTCGAAGACGCCGACGCGCTGGTCATCGTCACGGAATGGAAGGCTTTCCGTAGTCCCGACTTCGAGCGCGTCAAGGCAGCCATGAGGGCGCCGCTGGTATTCGACGGTCGTAATCTTTACGCTCCGGACGCGATGAGCGAACTGGGCATCGAATATTACGCCATTGGGCGCTCTGCCGCGCCGCAACGTTCATGAGCACGACGATGACTGATTCAGACACCATTACGCGCGCGCGACTCGCTGCGGCACACGTGTTGGTCGTCGGCGATGTGATGCTGGACCGGTACTGGTTTGGCGATGTCAACCGTATATCACCCGAAGCGCCGGTACCCGTCGTGCATGTAAAACGCAACGAAGAGCGCCTGGGCGGCGCCGCCAACGTCGCCCTCAACGCCGCCGCACTCGGGGCAAAAGCCGATCTGCTCTGCGTGATTGGGCAGGACGAACCCGGTGACCGCATCGCGGACATGTTGGCGGCGAGTGCCGTGGCATCGCACATCCACCGCGATGCGGAATTATCGACAACGATCAAGCTGAGAATCGTGTCGCGCCAACAACAATTACTGCGGATCGATTTCGAAAATCAGCCGGCTCACGAAATTCTGCTCGGCGTTCTAGATCGATATCGCAAGCTGCTGCCAGCGCACAACGTCGTTTTATTGTCTGACTATGCCAAGGGCGGTCTGACCCATGTTCAGCCCATGATCGAGGCGGCCAGGGCCGCTGGTGTGCCGGTTCTGGTCGACCCCAAGGGCAGCGAATACGCGAGATACCGGGGCGCCACCGTACTTACCCCCAATCGTTCGGAATTGCAGCAAGTCGTTGGGCAGTGGCACTCGGAGGGGGATTTGGTGGCGCGCGCGCAAAAGCTTCGCAGCGATCTGGCGCTCGACGCGCTACTGCTGACTCGTTCCGAGGAAGGCATGACGCTGTTCACTGCAGATGATGTGCTGAACGTGCCTGCTCAAGCACGCGAAGTGTACGATGTCTCCGGCGCGGGCGACACCGTGATCGCGACGCTGGCCTCGCTGGTCGGGGCGGGCGTGCCTCTGGCTGATGCGGTGCGGCACGCGAACCGGGCGGGCAGTATCGTCGTCGGCAAGCTCGGCACGGCGACCGTCGATTACACAGAACTTTTCCCGGGCAACTGACATGACTATTATCGTCACCGGCGCCGCAGGCTTTATCGGCGCCAACCTTGTCAAGGCACTCAATGAGCGCGGCGAGACCGACATCGTGGCGGTCGATAATCTGACTCGTGCCGACAAGTTTCGCAATTTGGTTGATTGCGAGATCAGCGATTACCTCGATAAAACCGATTTCATCGAGCGCATGGCGCGGCGCGAGTTCGGTAAAGTACGCGCGGTATTCCACGAGGGTGCATGTTCCGACACGATGGAAACCGACGGCCGCTACATGATGGAAAACAATTTCCGCTACACGCGCGCGCTGCTCGACAGTTGCCTGACGCAAGCAGTGCCATTGCTGTACGCGTCTTCGGCTGCGGTCTATGGCGGCTCTGACACTTTCGTCGAGTCGCGTGAACATGAGCGGCCGCTCAACGTCTATGGGTATTCGAAGTTTCTTTTCGATCAGGTTATACGGCGGCTGACTCGGAATGCCGGCGGAAAACTGCCGAGCCAGGTCGTGGGGTTTCGCTATTTCAATGTTTATGGTCCGCGCGAGGCGCACAAAGAGCGCATGGCGTCGGTTGCCTTTCACAATTTCAACCAGTTCCGCAGCGAAGGCAAGGTCAAGCTGTTCGGCGAATATGGCGGGTATGCCGCCGGTCAGCAAAGCCGTGATTTCGTATCGGTCGAGGATGTCGTAAAGGTCAATCTGCATTTCTTCGACCACCCGGAACAAAGCGGTATTTACAACCTGGGATCTGGCCGTGCCCAGCCGTTCAATGACGTTGCAATGGCGGTAGTCAATACGCTTCGCGGTGTGCAGGGCATGCCGGCAATGCCGCTGGACGCGTTGGTGCGTGACGGATTGATTGAATATATCCCGTTCCCGGACGCATTGCGCGGCAAGTATCAATGCTTCACGCAAGCCGATATCGCTCAATTGAGGGCGGCGGGCTATGACGCCCCGTTCCTGAGTGTCGCTCAAGGCGTTGAGCGGTATTGCCATTGGCTACTTTCAAAATAGTTCTGTAACAGCCTTCGAGAGCTGGAAGCGTTTGCGCCACGCGCTCGTTGCTGTCGGTTCTCCACCGATGGCGAGGGTGCGGGGTGTTGACACAGGGAGGGCAACGGCATCGTCGTATGCCCATTTTAAAAGTGGTCAATCTCGATAAGGACCGCATTATGTTGAAGAAAGTACTGCTGGCAGTTGTCGCTTTTTTTGTTTTCTCTGGTATGGCTGCGGCCGCCGTTGACGTCAATACGGCCAGCCAGGCTCAATTGGAAACGCTCAAGGGTATTGGCGCCGCCAAATCAAAGGCGATCGTGGAAGAACGCGCCAAGAATGGCCCGTTCAAAAGCGCCGAGGACCTCGCCAGGCGAGTCAAGGGCCTTGGGAGCAAATCCGTTGCCAAACTCGAGGCGGAGGGATTGACGTTCGGTGGCAAGACGGCCGCTCCAGTGACATCAAGCAAGCATCGTGACGCGAAAGGCAGTGCCCATACGGCCGACAAGCCAGTCAAGAAAAGCGCCACGAATCAGGGCGCAGCGAGCTCGCCTGCCGGCCATTCCGCGCAAAAGTAGCGATCCGTCGTTTCTTCAATGAACCGCCCCTGGCCTCCGCCTTCGGCGGTTTTTTCTTTTCCCCATGACCGGTTGGGCGACTGTCCGAGCCGATCCGAAGCGTCGCGCTCTGCCCTGGTTTAGAATGCAAGCACTCTCTATGCTCGCGAGCTTTTTGCAATGACTTACAAAACCATTGAAGACACGATCGGCAATACCCCCCTGGTGCAACTGGTGCGCTTGCCGGACGAAGAGGCGCGTCGTCGCAACAACGTGGTTCTGGGCAAGCTTGAAGGCAATAATCCGGCGGGGTCGGTCAAAGACCGCCCGGCGTTGTCGATGATCAAGCATGCACAAGCCCGCGGCCGGATCAAGCCGGGTGATACGCTGATCGAGGCGACCAGCGGCAATACCGGTATCGCGCTGGCGATGGCGGCTGCCATACGCGGGTACAAAATGATCCTCGTCATGCCGGAAGACTTGTCAATCGAGCGCCGCCAGAGCATGGCAGCCTATGGTGCGCAAATCATTTTGACGCCGGTCAAGGGCGGCATGGAGTACGCCCGCGACCTGGCGAATCAAATGGAAAAAGACGGCAAAGGGGTGATTCTCGATCAGTTCGCCAACCCGGACAATCCGCTGGCCCACTACGAAACGACGGGCCCGGAAATCTGGCGCGACACGGGCGGGAGGATCACGCACTTCATCTCGGCCATGGGCACGACCGGCACGATCATGGGCGTATCGCAGTATCTGAAAGAACAAAACGCAGCAATTCAAATCGTTGGCGCCGAACCTGCGGAGGGATCGCGGATTCCCGGCATTCGCAAATGGCCGGAAGCCTACTTGCCGAAAATTTTCGACAAGAACCGGGTCGATCGTACCGAGTCCGTCACCCAAGCCGAAGCAGAGGTCATGGCACGACGCCTCGCGGCTGAGGAAGGTATTTTCTGCGGCATTTCGGCAGCTGGAGCATGCGCGATTTCGTTGCGCATCGCACGGGAAGTCGAGAACGCTACGATCGTTTTCGTGGTCTGCGATCGCGGCGATCGCTATCTGTCGACCGGCGTATTCCCGGCCTGAGCCCCGTATCGGTCGCATACCACTGCTGGGCGGTGGATTTCCGCGGGCACCCGAGTTTTGTTTATCGCGCGTCTCGGTTTATACCGTTCAGACTCAGGGGGCTTTGGCCGCCTTGATCGCCTGGGCGAGGTCATACACCGCCATCGCATAGAAAAAGCTGCGGTTATAGCGAGTGAGAACGTAGAAATTCTGTAGCCCGAGGAAGTATTGGGTGGGTTGATCGGGAGTCGGCAAATCGACCACCAACACCGGTGTGTTGCTCTGCGCGGCCAAATTCAATCCGGGTTCGTTCATCTCGATGCCCGCCTTCAGGAAATTGCCCAGCGTCCAATGCGGATTGGCCTGCCCGTCCGCGCCAGCCTGCGCCAGCCCTTGGCTGCCAGGGTCGCTTCCGATATGCCAGATGACCGGCCGATCACGCTCCCAGCCATGCTGCATCAGGAAATTGCCCACGCTGCCGATGGCGTCCGCGGCGCTGTGCGCCAGATCGATCTTGCCGTCGCCGTCGTAATCGATCGCGTAGTTGATCAGGCTGGTCGGCATGAATTGAGGGATGCCGATGGCGCCCGCATAGGACCCATAGACCGACAGCGGATCGACATTGCGCTCGCGGGTCCAGATCAAGAAATTTTCCAGCTGCTTGCGAAACATGGTCATGCGGTCGTCCCGATTCTTCGTCTGCGGATAGTCGAAGGCCAGGGTCGTCAAAGCGTCGATGGTACGGAAGTTGCCCATGTGCCGGCCGTAGACCGTCTCGACGCCGATGATGGCAACTATGATGCTCGCGGGCACGCCGAACTGGTTGGAGGCTCGTTTCAAGGCAGCATCGTTGTCCTGCCAGAACTGGACACCGTCGTTGATGCGGATGGAGTCGACCATGCGCGATTGATATGCGGTCCAGTTCTTTGGCGCTGGGATTGGCGGCGGTGCGACCAGACGCGCCGCCGTTTGAGAGTAATCGACTTGCGAAAACAACCGTTTCAACGCCGTGCCGTCGAATCCGTCACGCGCCACCAGATCGGCAATGAACGCGTCGACATCCGGATTGTTGGCATAATGCTGGGGCTCGATTTCCTCCTCCAGCGCGTTGTTTGTCCGATCGTTTCTCGGGGTCGCATGCGCGTGGACAGGGGCCAGGACGACAGCGACGACGGCAATCAAGAACGAAAATGAGACTTTGGCAACAATGCGCACCAGCTTGTCCACGTGAGGAGTCCTTAGCGGATTTTTCATACGGTCAGGCGAGAGTCGGGCAGGAGAAAAGCAATCCACGCAGTATAACCGAGTGAACCTGTGATACCTTAATTCGCGATTTCCCCCAGTTGCCAGCCGTGATGCGAACAGGCGGATAATAGTAATAGAGGCGGCGGAGCCTGGAGACTGGCCACGCAGCGATTTGAATAGATCGAGACAAAGATTTTGTATGGCGACCGGCTTTTACACGCACCCGGACTGTGTGCTCCATGAAATGGGCGAATGGCATCCGGAATGCCCTGCCCGCCTGCAGGCCATTGAAGACCAGTTGATCGCCGGGCGCATCGATGGCCTGCTGGAGCGGCGCGAAGCGCCGTTGGTGGCGGAAGCGGATATTTTGCGCGCGCATACGCGCGCCCACTGGGATTTCCTGTTGGCCAACGCGCCCAAAAGCGGCTACTTCGCGATCGACGGCGATACGGTTCTCAACTCTTACTCCCTGAGGGCTGCCCAACGAGCGGCTGGCGCGGCGGTTGCCGCGACCGACGCGGTGCTGGCCGGCGAGCTGGAGAATGCCTTTTGCAGTATCCGTCCGCCCGGACACCATGCGACTCCCGGCACCGCCATGGGGTTTTGTCTGCTGAATAATATTGCTGTTGCAGTGCGTCATGCGCTCGATGTCCATGGCTTGCAGCGGGTCGCCGTCATCGATTTCGACGTGCATCACGGCAACGGCACCGAAGCCGCGTTCGCGGGAGAGTCCCGCGTGCTGATGTGCAGCATTTTCCAGCATCCGTTTTACCCATACAGCGGCACCGAAAACCCAGCGGCCAACATGGTTAACGTGCCGGTGCCCGCGCGCACCGGCGGGATGGAGGTGCGCGAAATGATCGACCTGACCTGGCTGCCGCGCCTGGAAGAGTTCAAGCCTCAAATGATCTTCATCTCGGCGGGTTTCGATGCGCACCGCGACGACGACCTCGGCGGCCTTGCCTTGACCGAGGCGGATTTCAGCTGGATCACCGCGCAGGTCAAGGCGGTTGCGCAGCGCCATGCTCATGGACGCATCGTCAGCTGTCTGGAGGGGGGATATAACCTGTCGGCGCTTGGTCGCAGTGTCGTCGCGCATTTGAGGGTGCTTGCCGACCTGTAGCCGGACAATTCGCCAGTCTCACAACGAGGAGTTGAGCAATGAACCAGGAAGCCCAGCCGGATGCTCCCCTGCTGTTGCAAACACGCGATGCCCAGGGTGTCGTAACGCTGACCTTGAATCGGCCACGCCAATTCAACGCCTTGTCCGAGGCGATGCTGGATGCGCTGCAGCGGGCTTTGGAAGCTATCGCGGTCGATGAATCGGTGCGGGTGGTGATTATCGGCGGTGCGGGGCCGGCATTTTGCGCCGGACACGACCTCAAGGAGATGCGCGCCGCACCGTCGCTGGCTTATTATCAGGCGCTGTTTGCCCAATGCAGTCGCCTGATGCTGACGATTCAGCGTCTTCCCCAGCCGGTAATCGCCCGCGTGCATGGCCTGGCAACCGCTGCCGGATGCCAGTTGGTCGCCATGTGCGACCTCGCCGTAGCGGCCGACGTCGCGCGATTTGCGGTCTCCGGCATCAACTACGGCCTGTTTTGCGCCACACCCGGTGTGGCGCTGAGCCGGAACGTGTCGCGCAAGCAGGCGATGGAGATGCTGCTGACCGGCGAGTTCATCGATGCCAATACCGCGCGTGAGCGAGGCCTCGTCAATCGCGTCGTGCCGTTGGACAAACTCGACGACGACCTGGGGGCGCTGGCCCGCACGATCTGCGCCAAACCGGCGGTCGCCGTGGCTGCCGGCAAGGGCCTGTTTTATCGCCAACTGGAGACTGGTATCGAAGCCGCATACCAGCTGGCGGGGCAGACGATGGCCTGCAATATGATGGCCGGCGATGCCCTCGAAGGCGTTCAAGCCTTCATCGAAAAGCGCCCGCCGCAGTGGTCCAACGGCTGATCGGTGCGCGAGCGCTCACCACTGGTTTTCGAGCGCGAGCGGGCCGGGTGTCGCCGAGCGGCTCACCGCATAGCCCATATCTGTGAGCAGTTTGCGCGTATCACGCACCATTTCGGGGTTGCCGCACACCATGATGCGTGAATGCTGCGGTGAGAGCGTGGCCTTTGCTGCCTGTTCCAGCGCGCCGTTTTCGATAAGTTGCGTGATACGCCCATCAAGCGTGTCGGGTGCGTTCTCCCGCGTGACTGTTGCCAGATAGCGCAATCTGGCGGTGTGAGTCTCTGGTCCATTGCGAAGCGCGAAATCCTCGATCTCGTCACGGTAAGTCAAATCCGCGGCCAAGCGCACACTGTGCACCAGGAAGATTCGCTCGAATCGATGCCAGGGTTCCGGAATTCGTAGCATAGAGATATATGGCGCGAGCCCGGTGCCGGTCGCAAGCAGCCAGAGATCGCGGCCGTCCTCGAAGCGATCGAGCGTCAGGAAGCCATGGGCGGTATGCGCTACCAGCAATTCGTCGCCTGGCTGCATTTTGGCCAAACGCGGACTGAACTCGCCATTGGGTGCGACTATCGAATAGAACTCCAAATTTTCTTCATCAGGGGCGCAGACGAACGAGTATGCGCGCCAGACTTCGCTGCCATCTTCCTTGTGCAACCCCAATCTGACGAACTGCCCCGCGGTAAAACGCAGGCCGGCCGGGCGCGTCGTTTTGAAAGTAAACAAATTCGGCGTCCAGAATTTAATCTGTGTGATGCGTTGCGCAGAAAATTTCTCCGAATCACTCATGAGACCGGCTCCAATAGTCATGCTTGAAGTATAGTCCGCACGCCGTGCCAGCGAGCTTTAGCCGGAAAGCCGTTAAGGGCAAAGGGTCTTGTGGGTTACGCCGCCGACGCAGCACTTTGCGAATGGGCCAGCAGCCAGCCGGCCAATTCCTGCAAAACCTGCTCCCGGTCGAGGTCGTTCATGGTTTCATGGTAACTGCCGGGATACAGGCGCAGCGTCTTGTCGAGCGAGGCCGAGCCGGCATACAACGCCTGACTGCCGGAAGGCGAGGTCAGGCGATCCTCGGTGCCGTGGAAGATATACAGCGGCATGCGCAACGTGCCGCAAGCAGCCAGCACCCTGGACATGGCGTTGAGCAATTCCGCGCCCGTGCGCGCCGGTGTGCCGCCGTAACAGTTGAGCGGGTCGCTTGCCGCCTGAGCAATGACGGCAAGATCACGCGATATCAGGCGAGTGTCAATCTTGCGCACTGGCAGGCGAGGCAACGCGCGGGCCAGCCAGCGTCCGACCACAATCAGCGCTTTGGGAATGTCCGCGCCGAGTTGAATGGCTGGGCTGCTCAGGACCAGTCCGCGTACTGCCGGTTGGCGGGTGATTGCATATAACGCAGCGATCGTGCCTCCCATGCTGTGGCCTACCAGAAACACGGGTGTCGGACCGCAACGTCGTCGCAGGTCCGTCAGAAACACATCGGTATCGCTCAGATATTCGTCGAACTTGTCGACATACACTCGCGGGCCGCCGGAGCGCCCGTGACCGCGCAAATCGTAAGCGTAGGTGGCGAAGCCATGCTGGCCGAGGTATTCCGCAAGTTTGGCGTATCGGCCGCTATGCTCGCCCATGCCATGCACCAGTGCGATAGCCCCTCGCGGCGCGCCATCGGGCGCTTGCCACGATTGGGCGAACAAGGGCAGACCGTCGCTGCCGTGCAATTCGTAAGCGGTATGGGGCATGATGGGCGCGGCCGAGCATTAAAGCCGCTATTCGATCATAGTCGCTACCTCGGGCGCGAGGGCGGCACTAGAGGAAAAATCCCAAAATCAAAGTGGGAATTCGCTGGTTTTCAATTAAAATAGCACGATCGTTCGAAGCGAGTTTATCGCATCAAACTCATCAAAAGCGCAAAAAACACCGCAATTTGCATCATGATGCCTGTGGTTATAATGGCGCTGGAATGATGTGAATACCATTGTGGAGGAAGTTGATGAAAATTCTGGTACCGGTCAAGCGGGTGGTGGATTACAACGTCAAGGTCCGCGTCAAGAGCGATGGCAGCGGCGTGGACATTGCCAATGTGAAGATGTCGATGAACCCGTTCGACGAAATCGCGGTGGAAGAGGCGGTGCGGCTCAAGGAAGCGGGCGTGGCAACCGAAGTGATCGCCGTGTCGTGCGGCGCCACGCAATGCCAGGAGACGCTGCGCACGGCGCTGGCGATCGGCGCGGACCGCGCGATCCTGGTCGAGTCTGGCGAGGAACTGCAGCCGTTGGCCGTAGCCAAGCTGCTCAAGGCGCTGGTCGACAAGGAGCAGCCGCAACTGGTGATCCTGGGCAAGCAGGCGATCGATGACGACAGCAACCAGACCGGCCAGATGCTGGCCGCGCTCGCCGGCCTGCCGCAGGCGACTTTCGCCTCCAAGGTAGTGGTGGCCGACGGCCAGGCGCAAGTCACGCGCGAGGTCGATGGCGGGCTCGAGACGCTGGCGCTGAATCTGCCGGCGGTGGTCACCACCGATCTGCGCCTGAACGAGCCGCGCTACGTGACGCTGCCCAACATCATGAAGGCCAAGAAAAAGCCGCTGGAGACGGTCACGCCCGAGGCGCTCGGGGTGGACGTCGCGCCGCGTCTGAAAACCCTCAAGGTGAGCGAGCCGGCCAAGCGCAGCGCCGGGGTCAAGGTGCCCGACGTGGCCACGCTGGTCGACAAGCTGAAGAACGAAGCCAAGGTATTGTGAGGGAAGCCGTCATGAGCATTCTTGTAATTGCAGAACACGACAATCAGAGCATCAAGGCCGCCACGCTGAACACCGTGAGCGCAGCGGCGCAGTGCGGCAGCGACGTGCACGTGCTGGTGGCGGGCGCCAATTGCAGCGGCGCGGCCCAGCAGGCGGCCAAGATCGCCGGGGTGAGCAAGGTGCTGGTCGCCGATGCGCCGCATCTGGCCGACGGGCTGGCGGAGAACGTCGCTGCCCAAGTGCTGGCGATCGCCCAGGGTTACAGCCATATCCTCGCGCCGGCCACGGCGTACGGCAAGAACATCGCGCCGCGCGTGGCGGCGCTGCTGGACGTCGCGCAGCTCTCCGACATCACCCGCGTGGAGAGCGCAGACACGTTCGAGCGGCCGATCTATGCGGGCAACGCGCTGGCGGTGGTGCAAAGCGCAGACGCGGTGAAGGTCATCACGGTGCGCAGCACGGGGTTCGACGCGGCGGCGGCCGAAGGCGGCAGCGCGGCCATCGAGAACGTGACGGCGGCAGCCGACGCAGGCCTGTCGCGCTTCGTGGGGCGCGAGGTCACCAAGCTGGACCGGCCGGAGCTGACCTCGGCCAAGATCATCGTCTCGGGCGGTCGCGGGCTGGGTTCGGGCGAAAACTACACGAAGGTGCTCGAGCCGTTGGCGGACAAGCTGAACGCGGCGCTGGGCGCTTCGCGCGCGGCGGTCGACGCAGGCTACGTGCCCAACGATTATCAGGTCGGGCAGACCGGCAAGATCGTCGCGCCCCAGTTGTACATCGCGGTGGGCATCTCGGGCGCGATCCAGCATTTGGCCGGCATGAAGGATTCGAAGGTGATCGTGGCGATCAACAAGGATCCGGAGGCGCCGATCTTCTCGGTGGCGGACTACGGCCTGGTGGGCGATCTGTTCACCGTGGTGCCGGAGCTGATTGGCGCGTTGGGCTGAGCCACGCGAGAACACCCGGCAGGTGAAGCAAAAAGCAAGGGCGCATGGCAATTTCCTGCGCCCTTTTTCTCGGTCTCGCGCGGCGTGCATCCCGCGGAACAACACATTTTTTTAATGTCAAAGGAGACGGCCATGAGCTATCAAGCGCCTGTCAAGGAAATGTTGTTTGTCATGAACGAATTGGCCGGACTGGCGCAAGTGGCGGCATTGCCGGGCTTCGAGGATGCCACGCCGGAAACGGTGCAGGCGGTGCTGGAGGAGGCCGCCAAGTTCAATCAGGAGGTGGTCGCGCCGTTGAACGTCACCGGTGACAAGTACCCCAGCACCTGGCAGGACGGCAACGTTCACACGACTCCCGGTTTCAAGGAGGCATTTCGCCAATTCGGCGAAGCTGGCTGGCAGGGGGTGCTGCACCCGCAGGCGTACGGAGGGCAAGGGTTGCCGAAACTGGTAGCGACCGCCTGCAACGAGATGCTCAATGCCGCGAATCTCTCGTTTGCCCTCTGTCCGCTGCTCACCGATGGCGCCGTCGAGGCCTTGTTGACCGCCGGCAACCCGGCGCAACAGCAGCTTTATGTGCCGCGCCTGCTGTCGGGGCAATGGACTGGCACGATGAACCTGACCGAGCCGCAGGCAGGGTCCGACCTGGCACTGGTGCGCACGCGTGCCGAACCACAGGCCGACGGTAGCTACAAGCTATTCGGCACCAAGATATACATCACCTATGGCGAGCACGACATGGCCGAGAATATCGTCCATCTGGTGCTGGCGCGAACCCCCGATGCCCCCGAGGGAGTAAAAGGCATCTCGCTGTTTATCGTGCCCAAGTTCCTGGTCAACGACGATGGCACGCTCGGGGCGCGCAATGACGTGCATTGCGTATCGATCGAGCATAAATTGGGCATCAAGGCGAGCCCGACGGCTGTGTTGCAATTCGGCGACCATGGCGGAGCGACTGGCTACTTGGTCGGCGAACTCAATCACGGCCTCGAGTATATGTTCATCATGATGAACGCCGCCCGGTTTGCTGTCGGCATGCAGGGTGTGTCGATTGCCGATCGCGCTTACCAGAAGGCGGTGGCATACGCCCGCGAGCGGGTGCAAAGCCGGCCAGTCGACGGCTCGGCGCGCCAGGCGGTCACCATCGTCCACCACCCAGACGTCAGGCGCATGCTGATGACCATGCGTGCCCAGACCGAGGGCGCACGGGCGTTGGCTTATGCGGCGGCTGGCGCGTGCGACATCGCGCACCATCACCCCGATGCTCAGGTGCGGCGCGACAATGCGGCGATCTATGAATATCTCGTGCCGATCGTCAAGGGATGGAGTACCGAGATGTCGCTGGAGGTCACCAGCCTGGGCGTGCAAGTGCATGGTGGCATGGGATTCATCGAAGAAACCGGTGCGGCGCAATACTACCGCGACGCAAGGATCCTGACGATTTACGAGGGCACCACGGCCATCCAGGCCAATGACCTGGTGGGGCGCAAGACGGTGCGCGACGGTGGCGCTGCGGCCAGGGCGCTATGTGCCGAAATTGAAGCGACCGAGGCACAATTGACGGCCCAGGGCGAGGCCGGCGCGGCCATCGGCCGGCGTCTGGCGGCGGGGCGGCAGGCATTGCTGCGCGTGGTCGACTTCGTGGTCACCCAGACCAAGTCGCAGCCCAATGCCGTCTTTGCCGGCAGCGTGCCGTACTTGAAACTCGCCGGTATTGTATTGGCCGGCTGGCAATTGGGTCGCGCTTTCCTCGCGGCGCAGCGTCGATTCGACGAGGACAAGGCATTTTATGGCGCGAAGCAAGTCACCGCGCGCTTTTTCGCCGATCATGTGCTGACGCAGGCGCCAGGCCTGGCTACCGCCATCATCGAAGGTGGCGAGGGGGTGCTGGCGTTGACCGAAGCGCAGTTCTGATTGTTATCACGAGCAATGCAAGAGGTCGCGGCAACTACCGCGACCTTGCCAGCGGGGCTCGCGCTCGCTCAGGCTCGCCCAGGTAAATGAGCGATGGCGCTCGAAGGGGCTTGATACCGATAGTTCAACGCCTGCGCGACTTCGGCGTTTGTCACTTCGCCATTGGCGACGTTCAGACCGTTGAGCAGATGCGGGTTTGCCTCGAGGGCGCCGCGCACGCCTTGTTCGGCGAGTTGAAGAATGAATGGCAGTGTCACATTGTTGAGCGCCTTTGTGGATGTCCGCGGCACGCCGCCCGGCATATTGGCGACGCAGTAATGCACAATGTCGTCGACGACGTACACAGGGTCGGCATGCGTGGTCGCGCGCGAGGTTTCACAGCAACCACCCTGATCGATCGCCACGTCGACAATCACCGCGCCACGCTGCATCAGACCCAGCATATCGCGCGTAATCAGCTTGGGTGCCGCCGCCCCCGGAATCAGCACGCCGCCGACCACCAGATCGGCGTCACGCAAATGCTGTTCGATCGCGTGGCGGGTCGAATAAACGGTCTTGATGCGGCCGCCGAACTGGGCCGATAGCCGGCGCAGAACGTCCACCGAGCGGTCGATCACTATCACTTCGGCACCCATCCCGCAGGCGATGGTGGCGGCATTGGAGCCAACCACGCCGCCACCGAGAATCACGATTTTGCCGGGTTCGACGCCCGGTACCCCCGAGAGCAGCAGCCCCAGGCCGCCATGCGATTTCTCCAGGGCGCTGGCGCCCGCTTGAATCGCCATGCGGCCAGCGACTTCGGACATCGGTGCCAGCAGAGGCAGCCCCCCCTGGGACGAGGTCACGGTTTCATAAGCAATGCAGGTCGCGCCGCTCTTGACCAGATCAGCCGTCTGCTCGGGGTCCGGCGCCAAGTGCAAGTACGTGAAAAGCGTTTGCTCGGGCCGCAACCGCGCTCGCTCGACGGCTTGGGGCTCCTTGACTTTGACGATCAGTTCGGCACGCTCGAAAACTTCCGCCGCGCTAGTTGCAATATGGGCGCCGGCGGCAACATAGGTCTGATCGTCCATGCCGATGCCTTCGCCGGCACGGCTCTCGATCCAGACTTCGTGGCCGTGCGCGACCACTTCGCGCACGGCGCCGGGCGTCATGCCGACGCGAAACTCATTGTTCTTGATTTCCTTGGGTACGCCGATTTTCATGGCTGTCTCCTGTCATGCTGTGCTCTGATGCAGTGGTGGAATAAAAAAAAGGCGCTCGAGAGCGCCGCTCGCGTATCAGGCATAAGCCGGTTGCCGCACACCGACGGGTTCGCCCAGGTAACGGGCTACCGATAAGTCGTCCGCGGCGATGGCTGGCCGACGGCCGGAGATCAAGTCGGCCAGCAGTTGGCCCGAGCCGCACGACATGGTCCAGCCAAGCGTGCCGTGCCCCGTGTTCAGGAATAGATTGTTGACTGGCGTGGCGCCGACGATCGGCGTGCCGTCCGGCGTCATTGGCCGCAAACCTGTCCAGAAACTGGCCTCGGCGGTGTCGCCTGCACCGGGATACAGATCATTGACGACCATCTCCAGCGTGGCGCGCCGTTGTGTCTTGAGGCGGTTGTCGTAGCCGACGACCTCGGCCATGCCGCCGACGCGGATGCGATTGTCGAAACGTGTGATCGCAATCTTGTAGGTTTCATCCAGCACGGTCGACACGGGGGCAGCGCGTTCGTCGGCGATGGGTACGGTGATCGAATATCCCTTGAGCGGATACACCGGAATATCGACGATGCCGCGCAGGAACGGGGTCGAATACGAACCGAGCGCGACCACGTAGGCATCGGCGGTAATGATTTGCTCGCCCGAGCGGACACCGCTGATTTCATCGCCGTTCGTCAACAGCCCGTCGATCGGTGTGTCGTAGCGAAATTGCACGCCCAGACTCTCGGCCATCGCGGCCAGGCGCGTCGTGAACAACTGGCAGTCGCCGGTCTCGTCATTGGGCAAGCGCAGGCCACCCGTCAGCTTGTGGCTGACGGCCGCCAGCGCCGGCTCGACCCGTGCCAGTTCGGCGGGCGAGAGCAGTTCGAAGGGCACACCCGCTTGCTCGAGCACGGCGATGTCGCGCGCTGCGTTATCGAGTTGCGCTTGCGTACGGAACAACTGCAACGTGCCTTGCTGGCGCCCCTCGTATTCGATGCCGGTTTCTGCGCGCAAGGCACGGAAGCAATCGCGGCTGTACTCGGCCAAGCGCACCATGCGCTCCTTGTTGACCGCGTAGCGACTGGCAGTGCAGTTGCGCAGCATATGGTAGAGCCAGCGCAACTGGAACAGCGAGCCGTCGGCGCGAATGGCCAACGGCGCGTGGGTCTGGAACAGCCATTTGACGGCTTTGAGCGGGATGCCTGGGGCCGCCCACGGTGAAGCATAACCCGGAGAGATCTGTCCGGCATTGCCGAAACTGGTCTCCAGCGCGGGGCCGGGCTGGCGGTCGAGGACGGTGACCTGATGGCCGGCCCGTGCGAGATAGAAGGCGCTGGCAGTACCAATGACGCCGCTACCGAGAATGACCACCCGCATAGTGTTCTCCGATGCTGTAAATTTAAAGATATGTATTAATAATCGCTATACTATTAACTATTAAGTAGTAATTGTTCATATATATTTCAGATTTTCGAGAAGAAATAATGAGAATCCAGCAGCAGTCCGTGCGCACGCTCGACAAACTGGATCGACGCATCCTGACGATCCTGCAGCGTGAGGGCCGCATCTCGATGAAGGACCTCGCCGAGCAGGTCGGTCTGTCGATCACGCCGTGTATCGAGCGGGTCAAGCGCATGGAGCGTGACGGCGTGATCACCGGCTATTACGCGCGGGTCGATCCGGTGGCGCTGGGCGCCACGCTGCTGGTGTTCGTCGAAATCACGCTGGATCACAAATCGGGCAATATGTTCGAGCAGTTTCGCCGCGAGGTGCTGCGCATTCCCGAGGTGCTCGAGTGTCATCTGGTCTCAGGCGATTTCGACTACCTGATCAAGGCGCGCATCCGGGAGATGTCGGAATACCGCAAGCTGCTGGGCGACATCCTGCTGCAGCTGCCCGGTGCCGTGCAGTCCAAGAGCTATGTGGTGATGGAAGAAATCAAGGAGACGCTCGTGATCGACGTGAACGAATGAGTGGAGCCGCGCGTAGCAGCAAAATCGCCGAGATTCTGGCAAATGGCGGAAGAGACGATATACTGTACAAATATATAGTTATTGAGGGATCGCCATGCCTTCCTCCGGTCAGCCTGGCGCCGTGCTCAAGGGGCGGGGCGCCACGTCCAATCAGGTCGAACGATTCAGTGCCTGGTCACGCGAGCCCGACGAGGCGGTCGAATTCGCCAACGCGGCTCATGAGCACGTGGTGCAATTCAGGACACACGTCACCGACGAAATCGCGCGTCGCATCATTTCCCGCAACAATTCGCCGGACGTGCCGTTCGACCGGTCGATCAATCCCTATCGAGGCTGCGAACACGGCTGCATCTACTGTTTTGCTCGACCGACGCACGCCTATCTCGGACTCTCGCCGGGCCTCGACTTCGAGACGGAGTTATATGCCAAGCGTAACGCCGCGGAGCTGCTGCGCGCGGAATTGACCAAGGCGAGCTATCGGCCGGCGGTACTCGCCCTCGGCGCCAACACCGATCCCTACCAGCCGATCGAGCGCGGGCTTGCCATTACGCGCTCCATACTCGAGGTGCTGGAGGACTTCAATCATCCGGTCGGCATCACCACCAAGTCGGCGCTGGTGGTGCGTGACCTCGACATTCTCTCTCGCATGGCGTGCAAGGGCTTGGTGCGCGTGTTTCTATCGGTGTGCACGCTGGACGCCGATCTTGCGCGGTTGCTGGAGCCGCGCGCCAATACGCCGGGGCGGCGCGTAGAAGCCATCCGTCGGCTCGCCGAGGCGGGCGTGCCTGCCGGCGTCATCGTCGCGCCGATCATACCGGCCCTGAACGACTATGACATCGAGCGTGTGCTCGAGGCGTCGGCCCAGGCTGGCGCGGAGGGCGCCGGCTACGTAATGCTGCGCCTGCCGCTCGAGGTTCGCGATCTGTTTGTCGAATGGCTGCACGCTCACTTCCCGTCACGCGCGGCACATGTGATGAGCCTCATCGAGCAAGTCCGGGACGGCCGTCACAACGACGCAAACTTTGGCAGTCGCATGCGCGGCACTGGCCAATACGCCGAACTGGTCCGCCGGCGTTTCGAACTGGCGTGCCGCCGGCATGGCTTGAATTTGACGCGCCGGCCGTTGGACACGACGCAGTTTCGTCGGCCCGGCGCGCATGGCCCGCAACTGAACCTGTTCTGAGTGACGACCTCAGCGCGCTACGTTTTTTCGCCGCCGGCGACTTCGCGCAACGCCTTGCGAATGATCTTGCCGGTGGTCGTCATCGGCAACGCATCGACGAAACTGACCTCGCGCGGGTACTCATGCGCGGCCAGGCGCGTCTTGACGTGCGTTTGGATTTCCTTGACCAGCGCGTCGCTGGGCTTGTAGTCGGCGTTGAGCACCACGAACGCCTTGACGATCTCGGTGCGTTCACGATCGGGAACGCCGATCACGGCCGCCATGCGCACGGCGGGATGACCGAGCAGGCAGTCTTCGATCGGTCCCGGACCGATGCGGTAGCCGGCGCTGGTGATAACGTCGTCGTTGCGTCCGATGAACCGCACGAAACCATCGACGTCCTCTACGCCAAGATCGCCAGTAATCAAATAGTCGCCGGCGTACTTTGCGCGAGTAGCGTCGGGATTGCCCCAGTAGCCGAGGAACATCACCGGATCGGGAGCGCGCACGGCGATATTGCCCTCGGTGCCAACCGGCAATACTTCGCCGGCATCGTTGACGATCCGCACCTCGTGTCCTGGTGCTGCTTTGCCGATCGAGCCGATTCTGGGGGGAAACAGCGACGAGCACGACGACAGCACCACATTGCATTCGGTCTGTCCGTAGAACTCGTTGATGGTGACGCCCAGCGCGGCCTGCCCCCACTCGATCAACTCTTCGCCAAGGGACTCGCCGCCGCTGGCGACAGCGCGCAGCGAAAGGCGCCAGCGTTGCGGATTCTTGACCGAACGCATCATCTTGAGGGCGGTCGGCGGCAGGAAGGTATGGGTGACGCCATGGCGCGCCATCAGATCGAATGCCGCCTCGCCGTCGAATTTCTCGAAGCGACGGGCAAGCACGGCCACGCCATGGTGCCAGGCCGGCAACAGCACATCGAGCAGTCCGCCGATCCAGGCCCAATCGGCCGGAGTCCACATCAGCCGCGCATGCTCGGGGAAAAACTCGTGCGACATCTCGACGCCGGGCAGATGCCCCAGCAGCACGCGGTGCGCATGCAGCGCGCCTTTGGGTTTGCCGGTCGTGCCGGAAGTGTAGATGATGACGGCGGGGTCGTCCGCTGACGTGTCGACTGGCTCGAACGCATCGGATTCTGCCTGAAGATGTTGCCAGAAATCGCAGGCATCGGTATCGGAAGCTGTCGCGTCGATGCAATAGATCGTCGTCAGATCGGGCAATGTGTCGCGAATCGAGCGAATCTTCTCCAAGCCCAGACGATCGGTGATCAGCGCGGCTGCGCCGCAGTTTGACAAGCGGTACTGGAGTGCCTCAACGCCGAACAACGCGAACAGCGGCACGGCCACCGCTCCCAGTTTGTAGGCGGCGACATGGGCCAGAGCCGTTTCCGGCGTTTGCGGAAGAAAGATGCCGATGCGCTCGCCGCGCTCGATGCCGCGCCGGCGCAGGCTATTGGCGAGTTGATTGGAGCGCGCCTTGATGTCGTCGAAGGTATAGCGTGCTTGCGTGCCGTCGTTCTTTTCATAGATGAGCGCAAGGCGGCCGCTGCCGTCGGCCCATTTGTCGCAGGTGTCGACGCCGATATTGAAGCGTGGCGGGACATGCCACGAAAACCCGGCAACGAGTTCGGCATAAGTGGTTTGCCTGGTCAGCATCTTTGTCTCCTTTGGATTCAGCCGTTACCCGGTGGCCGGCCCGTGCAGGTCAGCGCGGTGATACGGTCGTTTTTGTCATTGTGACAGCGAATTGGGTGGCAGATGTGCCTCGAAGTACGTCTGGAAGCCGACGACGAGACCGAACATCAAGAGCCCGGCGCCCACGAAAAGGGAAAGGCTCACGATCAGAATGACGCTCCAGCCGGAACTGGATTTGCGTGAGTTCCGGCTATTGAAGCGGCCATTCCAGGCATCGTCAGGGCGCAGTCCGTAGACGATCGCGGCCAGCAAGCTGGAAAACAGCGAAACGGCGCCACAGATCGCGAGCCCCCAGCCCAGCGGCGACATCAGTTGGCTGCGCATCAGCAGGTGCCAGCCGCTGAGGCCGAGCAGGGTGCCAAGCACATGCAGCCAACCGAATGTGTCGCGCGGCCCGTACAGATAAAAGCGATGACCGCCAAGCGTGCCGAGTACAGAGGCAAGCAGGGCGGCCACGGTCTTGGATTTATAAGCCATGGGGCGTCAGTAGGGAGATGCGGCCAGTTGTCTTTCGATCGCGCCTGCCCAGAGACGACGCGCCAGTTGGCCATGCCGGCAGGTGCGCCGGATGCCGCAGGCCCACGCCCGGTCAGTGCGGCGCTTATTCTACGCTGGCGCTCGGCCCGATGCTATCGATTTGCCCGGCGTGTTATCGGCCAGCGACCCTTGCCTGGGAATGACCTGACGGGCAAAGGTCAGACGATCCGTGTCGTGTACGAAAAGGACCAGCGTGTCGCCGGTCAGTTCGAACCGGTCGACGTGCGCGAGGGTGGCGAGAAACCGCGATTCGAACGCCATCACGTCGACCGGACAGCTCATGCGGGTGGTCGATGGCGTGTTCAGGCTGATCTGCTGGGTTGCCGGACCGACGTGATATTGCCCGAAAATCCGGTTGCAGCCGCCCGAGCCGCTATAGGCACCGTCTTTCTCGAGCGCCAGGGTAACGTCGCGCGCTGCGGAGGGCACTGAAGCGTGCTGCCCGGTCCAGCTCAACAAGACCCATCGACCGGCCAGCCTGTCGGTGGCGTTCGCGGACTGCTCGATGGCCCCGTTGGCATGCGGCGAAATCGGCGTTGCCGCGCATCCGACAAAGGAACCCAGCACGATCGAGGATGCGGCCAGCAACCGGGCAGCTCTCGTGAAGGCATTCTTTTTGGTCATTTTTGTGATCCGTGGTGCTGCAAAGCGTTGGATGTCTGAGCCGATTGACTCTCGGCTGAGCCGGTCGGTTCCTTGCGGCTGCGTATCGCATATTTTTTGCCGCCATCACCTCATCCTCAGGATATTCCGGTCGACACCGGATGGAAAGCGGCGCGCCACAAAACCCCCTGCGGCGCGCCTGGCCCGGGCCGACGCCGTGCGCACGCTTGGCGTGGCGAGCTGTTGGGGCTGCTCGAAGTGTTTGTTTTGACGATGTTTTTGCGCTATAATCACGCGCTTTCTGTGCTCAAACCCGTTTAGGTTTCTCAAGGAATTACTATGGTCGTTATCCGCCTGGCTCGCGGCGGCGCGAAAAAGCGCCCGTTTTACAACATCGTGGCAACGGATTCCCGTAATCGCCGCGATGGCCGTTTCATCGAGCGCATTGGGTTCTACAACCCGGTCGCGTCGGACAAGGAAGAGGGTCTGCGTATTGCCCAAGACCGCCTGACCTATTGGCAAGGCGTTGGCGCACAGCTGTCGCCGACCGTCACGCGCCTGCTCAAGCAGCAAGTCGCACAAAAGACGGCCTGATTGATATCGTACATGCCTGACGGGTTGGGTATTTCAATACGGTGCGCCGAATCACATGCGCAACGGTGAATCACTGATCCGCCGTCAGGCGACGCGGCAGGGGGACTTGCCGTCGGCTTGCACGCCTGTGACGGCTGGCGATCTGCCGGACGATTTAGTGGAGTTGGGCTATGTCGCGGAAGCGCATGGCATTCGTGGCTGGTTGAAGATACAGCCGCACTCCGCCGATGGCGCAGTGCTCCTGGGGACTCGCCGCTGGTGGTTGCGGTGGCCCGGCGAATGTGATGCCTATGTCATCGAAATCGCCCGCAGTCGCGAGCACAGTGGCTCGATTGTCGCTCAACCGAAAGGCATCGACGGTCGCGATGCTGCCGAAGCCCTCAAGGGTTTTCAGGTTTGGGTGCCCCGCAGCGCCTTTCCGGCGCCGCAGGAAAATGAATTTTACTGGGTCGATTTGATCGGCGCCCAGGTGACCAACCTGCAGGGCGAGACGCTCGGCAAGGTCAGAGGCCTGCTTGACAACGGGGCGCATGCGGTTCTGCGCGTGACTTACCCGGCGATCGACCGGCATGGCGCGGCGCAGGATGCTGAGCGGTTGATTCCGTTCGTCGGCCAGTACGTGCACGAAGTCGATACGGCAAGCGGGCGTATCGTGGTCGACTGGGGGCTGGACTATTAGCGCACACCGGCGAGGCTCGATGGCCTTTGGGGATACATGAGGAGGAGCGGTGCAGTTCGACGTCATCACGCTCTTTCCTGAAATGTTCCAGGCGATTAGCGAATGGGGAATCACCAGTCGCGCCCTGAAGCAGGGGCAGTTCGGAATGCGCTTGTGGAATCCGCGCGATTTCACCAGCAACAACTATCGCACGGTCGACGATCGTCCTTATGGCGGCGGGCCCGGTATGGTGATGTTGGCCAAACCGCTCGAGGATGCGATCGACGCCGCGCGAGCGGCGCAACGTCAGGCGGGGGTGCATAGGCCGCATGTGGTGGCGCTGTCGCCGCAAGGCGCGCCGCTGAGCCACGGTCATGTCATGCGCTTCGCGGCGGAGGAAGGGCTCGTGTTGTTGTGTGGCCGCTACGAGGCGATCGACCAGCGCCTGATCGATCGCTGCGTCGACGAAGAAATCAGCCTGGGTGATTTCGTGCTGTCGGGTGGGGAGTTGCCGGCAATGGCCTTGATGGACGCGGTAGTCCGGCAATTGCCCGGTGTATTGAACGACGCGCAGTCGGCGCAGCAGGACAGTTTCGTGAACGGCCTGCTCGATTGCCCGCATTACACCCGGCCGGAAGAGTATCAAGGCGTGCGTGTCCCGGACGTACTGTTGGGGGGGCACCATGCGGAAATCGAAAAATGGCGACGCCAACAGGCAGTGGCCAACACATGGCGCAAGCGGCCCGATCTGATCGAGGCGGCGCGTCGCAATGGATTGCTCAGCAAGGCCGACGAGGCTGTGCTGGCAAAACTGGCAAACGAGCCGAATTAGTGGCCCGCTTGCCGGAGGGTGGCGTCGTTGAATCGGCGCCGATTAAAAAAACCCATCCTCTGTCGAGACCGGCCCCGTTGGGGTGGTATGAAACGTCGATATGATGGCTATGGAGTAAGCAATGAACCTGATCGAACAACTCGAAAAGGAAGAGATCGTCCGCCTGACCGCCAACAAGAGCATTCCCGAGTTTGCTCCTGGAGACACCGTGGTGGTTAACGTCAACGTCGTTGAAGGAAACCGCAAGCGCGTTCAGGCTTACGAAGGCGTGGTGATCGCCAAGCGCAACCGTGGTCTGAATTCCTCGTTCATCGTGCGCAAGATTTCTTCGGGTGAAGGCGTGGAACGTACGTTCCAAACGTACTCGCCGCTGTTGGCCAGCATCGAAGTCAAGCGTCGCGGCGACGTCCGCCGTGCGAAGCTGTACTATTTGCGCGATCGCTCGGGCAAATCGGCTCGCATCAAGGAAAAGCTGGCGTTCAAGAACAAAAACACGGCGGCAGAAGCCTAAAGCATCGGCAGCACCACGAAAAAGGCACCTTCGGGTGCTTTTTTCTTGGCCGTCGCAATCATCCGGAGGCTAGTAGAATAGACGACACGTTCATTCGAATAACATCGTGGCTTCCCCCCTTATTTCTCACCCAGAGCACCTGCCGGTCATCGCGACCCGCGAGGGCGAGCCGCCGGTGCCGGCCGAGCGCCTGCTGCCGACCGCCTTGCGCGATCGCTTTGCCAATCCGCCTGAATGGCAACCCGAGATCGCTGCCGAACACGGCCTTGCCCGGCTTGGCCAAGCCGTCCTGCCCCGTCAGGCGGCTGTGCTGGTGCCGCTGGTCGAGCGTGGCGAGGGGTTGACGGTATTGTTGACCCGCCGCACTGCGCACCTGAGTGCGCACGCGGGGCAAATCAGCTTCCCCGGCGGGAGTCGCGAGCCGGAAGATCCGAACCCGGTCGCCACCGCGTTGCGCGAGACGCGCGAAGAGATCGGCTTGAAGACCGAGCACGTCGAAGTTATCGGGACGCTGCCCGACTACGTTACCGGTACGGGCTTTCGCATCGCGCCGGTGGTTGGGCTGGTTGCGCCGCCTTTCGCATTGCAGGCCGATCGTCAGGAGGTCGACGAGATTTTCGAAGTGCCACTGCATTTCCTGATGAACCCCAACAATCATCAGGTGCGCCTTTTCAAGTGGCTGGTCGGGGAGCGCCATTTCTATGCCATGCCCTATCCGCGTCCGGGCGGGGGTGAGTTTTTCATCTGGGGCGCGACTGCCGCGATGCTCCGCAATTTCTATCATTTCCTCAGTGCCTGACGCCGTGTTACCTGGTGCGCAAGGCATTGCGCGGCGATCGGCGCGGCGCCGACCTGTGCTATCTTTACGTCATTCCATTCGATAATCCGATCGCATGACATTCTTCTCGGTTTTGCTGGCCCTGATTATCGAACAGGTCCGCGCGCTGTCCACACACAATCCGATCTATAACCTCGTGCGCTCGCACGCGGAGCATACCGCGCAAGGCTTCGATGCCGGCAGGGCCAAGCACGGCCTGCTCGCCTGGCTGGTGGTAGTGGTGCCGTTCGTGCTGGTCGTGGCCGTCGTCTACTACGTGCTGATGCGCATCAATATATTGCTCGGCTTCGCGTGGAACGTGCTGATCGTCTACCTCACGCTGGGTTTTCGCCAGTTCAGCCATTACTTCACCGACATCCACCTCGCCCTGAACAACGACGACCCCAACCGGGCCCGCGAAATCCTGCGACAGTGGATCGGTATCGACACGGTCGACATGCCGGTGCAGGAAGTCGTGAGAAACACACTCGTGCATGCGGTCGTTGCCTCGCATCGTCATGTTTTTGGGGTCTTTTTCTGGTTCCTGATGCCGATCGGGCCGGCCGGAGCCGTGCTCTATCGCATCTCGGAGTATCTGGCGCGCCACTGGTCCGAACCCGGCCCGGATCGCAGTCCTGAATTCAGCCAGTTTGCCCGGCGCGCTTTCTATGTGATCGACTGGATTCCCGCACGCTTGACCTCGATCGGCTTCGCGATCGTCGGCAACTTCGAGGATGCGATCTATGCGTGGCGCACCTATGCCAGGCAATGGCCCGACGGCAATGACGGCATTCTGCTCGCGGCCGGCAGCGGCGCGCTCGGCGCCCGGCTGGTTGGCCCGCTGGCCGAGCCGTCGAGCGTCGACACGCTGGACGGTGATCACGAGGCGCCGTTGCCGGTTGGCAGCGACTGCACGCCGCGAACCCTGCAGGCGGCGGTGGGCCTGGTCTGGCGTGCGGTGCTGCTATGGATGCTGCTGTTAATGATGCTGACGATTGCCGTCTGGTTCGGCTGATTTCATACGGCGCTCTACCATGGCAACTGTTGTTCGGATTCGTGCAGCAGTTGTGCATAGAGTGCGTGACGCCGAAGGGTGATGCGGCCGTCGGCCAGTGCTGCCAGGATCGCGCAGCCGGGCTCCTTGGTGTGGTGACAGTTGTAGAACCGGCATCCCGTGAGCAGCAGACGAAACTCTGGAAAGGCCCGCTCCAGCTGCCCCTCGCTCAAATGATGCAGGCCGAACTCCTGAAAACCCGGGGAATCGATCAGCGCGCCCCCGCCCGGCAAATGAAACAGCCGCGTGAAGGTCGTGGTGTGGCGCCCTGAGTTGAGCACGTGCGAAATTTCGCGCGTTGCCGCTTCCGCATCCGGCACCAGCAGATTGACCAGCGACGACTTGCCCATGCCCGACTGTCCCAGCAGCAGCGTGGCGCGATCGGCCAAAGCCGGCAGCAGGCGGGCCTGTGCCTCCTGCGGCGCCTGCTTGATCGAGACTTCGACGACCTCATAACCCAGCGCCTGATATGGCGCCAGGCGCTCGCGCGCGGCCGGTAGCGCGCCGGCCACGTCGGTCTTGTTGAGCACGATCAGCGGCGCGAGTTCGTGAGCCTCCGCCGCGACCAGCGCGCGTCCGAGCAGATCCTCGCTGAACGAGGGCTGCGTGGCGAGCATGATCAGCAGGCGATCGATATTGGCGGCGAAGAGCTTGCTCTTGAACTGATCCGAGCGATACAGCAGGTTGCGGCGCGGCAAAATGTCCTCGATCACACCCTGGTCGGCGGCGGTGCGCTGCAGTGCGACCCGATCGCCCACCGCGACGGCGCTCTTCTTGCCGCGCGGAAAGCACAGCAGCGTCTCGCTAGTGTCATCGAGCTCCACCGCATAGTGCCGGCCATGCGCGGCCACGACTCGGCCCGCCAACGCGGCGACCGGCGCCGCGGCGGATTTTCCCCGGGGAGCGGACGCGCGCTTCATGCGTGCGAGAGCAGCCGGTCGATGCGTTGCGAGGCAGGCGGATGAGAATAATAGAACGCTGTGTAGAGCGGATCGGGCGTCAAGGTCGACGCGTTATCCTGATATAGCTTGACCAATGCGTTGACGAGATCGGTGGCGCCCGTCTGCTGGGCGGCGAACGCATCGGCCTGGAATTCGTGCCGCCGCGACGACAGGCTGCCCAGCGGGCTGAAGAAAAAACCGAACACGGGCAGCACCAGGAAAAACAATACCAGCGCCAGGCCAGCGTTGCTGCCGGTCAACGATGGCATGACGCCCAGTTGGATATAGAACCAGGTGCGGCCCGACAGCCAGCCGAGCAGCGCCAGAAACACCAGGCTCAGCGCGAAGGTCACGACGATTCGCTTGAGCACGTGGCGATGCTTGAAATGCCCCAGCTCGTGCGCGAGCACCGCTTCGACTTCGGTAGGCGAGAGCCGACTGAGCAGCGTATCGAAAAACACGATCCGCTTGGCCGCGCCAAAGCCGGTGAAGTAGGCATTGCCATGCGCCGAGCGGCGGCTGCCATCCATCACGAACAGCCCTTTGGCGGCAAAGCCGCACCGTTTCATCAGCGCCTCGATACGGGCCTTCAGCGCTTCATCATTGAGCGGCTCGAATTTATTGAAAAGCGGCGCGATCACAGTCGGGTACAGCACCAGCACCACGAGATTGAACGCCACCCACACGGCCCAGGCATAAAGCCACCACCACTGGCCAGCCTGCGTCATCAGCCACAGCACGGCCAGCAACAGGGGCACGCCCAGGATGACGCCGACCAGGGCCGACTTCAGCAGGTCGGCAATGAACAGGCCAAGCGTCATGCGATTGAAACCGAAGCGCTGCTCGATGACAAACTGACGAATATAGGCGAACGGCAAATCGACGATGCCGGAGATCACCAGCACGGCGCCAACCAGCACGACCTGCGCCAGGATGCCCTGTCCCAGCCATTCGATGACCCCCACATGCAACCATTGCAACCCGCCCAGCAGGGTCCAGGCCAGCAACAGAACGCCCTGCGCCAGTGTCTCCCACACGCCGAGCCGGGTGCGGGCTATCGTGTAGTCGGCCGCGCGCTGGTGATCGCTCAGTGCGATGGTTGCCGCGAACTGAGCCGGCACGGCGCCGCGATGCTGCGCCACATAGCGTACTTGCCGCACGGCCAGCCAGAGCTTCGCAATCACCATCGCCAGCAGGAAAAACACAAAAAGGTAAGTAAACATCCGGATTTGCTGACTCGTCGAGGAGGAATGCTCGAATTATAGATTCTTTCGCCGCTGCTCTCCGGCTTGCCCGCCGTGAAATCGGTAAAGCGCGCCAAAACGCGCGTATTCGGGCAAAATGGCAGCCTGTTCCGACCCGCCAGGCCTATGCCTGCGGCGGATCCAATCCGACTATTTTTCAGAGCCCCATGTCAGACACGCCAACCACACCCGCGGCCGCCACGCCCGCGACTTCGCCGGACGCGCAGCCCGCCATTGTCAAGAATGAGTTTCACCTTATCTGGGTCGATATGGAAATGACCGGCCTGCAGCCCGAGCAGGACCGCATCATCGAGGTCGCCGTGGTGGTGACAGATTCGGAGCTGAACTTGCTGGCCGAAGGCCCGGTGTTGGCGATCCATCAGTCCGACGCCGTGCTCGACGGCATGGACAACTGGAACAAGACCACCCATGGCCGCTCCGGGCTGATCGATCGCGTCAAGGCCTCGGGCATCGGCGAGCCGCAGGCCGAAGACCTGCTGCTGGCGTTTCTCGCGCAGTACGTGCCGGCCGGCAAATCGCCGATGTGCGGCAATTCGATCTGCCAGGACCGCCGCTTCATGGCGCGCTACATGCCGCGCCTGGAAGCGTTTTTCCATTACCGCAATCTCGACGTCAGCACGGTCAAGGAACTCTGCCGGCGCTGGCAGCCGCAGATCGCCAAAGGGTTCAACAAGCGCGGCATGCACACCGCGCTGGCCGATATCCACGAATCGATCGACGAGCTGAAATACTATCGCGAGCACTTCATCGGCCAGCCTGGCGCGGTTGCCGTCAGCCAATCCTGAGACACGGTGCGGCGCTCACGTGGTGTGCCACCACTGCCAGAGCGCCGACGCCAGCAGCAGGGTGCCGGTAAAAAACAAAATAATCAGCAGCACGCGGCGAAACGCCAGGTCGCTTAGCCGTACATACAGCCGCGCGCCCAGGCCGGCGCTGATCAACGCCGTCGGCAACAGCAGCGCGAACAGCCGCAGCACTTCGCCGGTCAGCAAGCCGTTGAAGAGATAGACGACCAGCGTCAGTGACTGCATCGCAATGAAGAAGCTCTGACACACCGCGCGCTGCACGTCCTTGGGCCAATTGCGCAGGATGCACCACAAGGTCGGCACCGGGCCGATTAGCCCGGCGATTCCGCCGAGCACCCCGGCCACGGCGCCGATCGCGCCGTCGGCCTTGCGTCCGCCCCAGCGAATGCCGGGCAAACTGGCGGACCAGAGCATCAGCGGGCAGTACACGAAAAGCAACGCGCCCACTGTCATGCGTAGCCACAGCGGGTCCAGATATGGCAGCAGGCTCGCGCCCACCGGCACGCCAATTACGCCGCCCGCGATAAACGGCCACACCATCGAGGGGCGAATACTATGCCGCACGGTGCGGATCGTCAGCAACTGCCCCGACAGCGACCCCACGACCAGCATGGGGCCGATGAGTTGCGGCTTGATGGTCCAGGCCCAGAACACCATGGCCACTAGTCCGAAAGCAAATCCCGCCAGGCCGGAAATGAAGCCGCCGACGGCCGAGCCGATCAGCACCAGGACGGCGGTCTGGCTCATGCGGCCAGCAGCGATTGTCCAGGCTGCACGCGCGTGAACTTGACCGGTTCGTGCGATACGCTCAAATCGTCTCCGGCGCGTGCGGCTTCACGCGCGCGCACGACCGTATAGGTCGAGGTCGCGAGATCGCCCGCCTCGGGGTGATCGTCGCGGAAATGCGCGCCGCGGGAATCCTTGCGCGCCAGCGCCGCGGCGACAATTGCGCGGCTCACGGCAATCAGATTGTCGAGGTTGAGCCAGTCGTGCCAGGTCAGATGAAACGTGCGCGCCCCGTCGTCGATGCCGCAACGATCCAGCCGCGCGGCCAGCTCGGCCAGCGTATCCCCGGCGCGCGTCAGGCCCGCAGCGGTGCGAATGATGCCGGCGTCCTGCCACATGGTTTCATACAGCGCATCGCGAATCGCCTGCAGTTGCCCCGCCGGTTGACGGAACGGGTGCTCGCTGCGCGCGATCGTGCGGACAATGGCGTCCTCGTCCGGCGCGCGCCAATCGCTGTGGCCGATCCACGCCGCCATGGCGTCGCCGGCGATACCGCCGAATACAGTGGAGTTGGCCACGCCGTTGCCGCCGAGGCGATTGGCGCCATGCACGCCGCCGGTGTCTTCACCCGCCGCGAACAGGCCGGGGAGTTCGGTCGCGCCGTCGGTCTCGAACATCACGCCGCCCATCATGTAGTGCGCGGTGGGCACCACCTCGACCCGCCCACCGGCCAGATCGAAACCGCAATCGGCACAACGTTCCACCATGCCCTTGAATTGGCGGCGCACATTCTCCGGCCCCAGGTGCGCCATGCTGATGTACACGCCGCCATTCGGGCTCACCTGGCCCGCGAGCATTTCGCGATAAATCGAGCGCGACACGATGTCGCGCGTGGCGCGCTCGGCGCGGGCGTCATAGCGCGCCATGAAGCGCTCGCCGGCGCCGTTGAGCAAATATCCGCCAGCGCCGCGCAGGCCCTCCTCGAGCACCGTGCCGGTCATGCGGGTGTGCTGCCCGGCCAACAGGCCGGTCGGATGGAACTGCACCATTTCCAGGTCACGCAACGGCAGCCCGCTTTGCAGCGCCATCGCCAGGCCGTCGCAACTCTTGTCGCCGCTGGGGGTGTGGTACTTGTACATCGTCGGACCGCCCCCGGTGGCGAGCAGCACCGCGCGTGCCTGCACGAAAACGTAGGCGCCGCTGCGCACGTCGATCATCAGTACGCCGGCCAGTGACGTGCCATCGCTCGAACGGATCAGCGCGATGGCGCGATGCTCCTCCAGCCGGTCGATGCCGGCCGCCCAAACCTGCTCGGCCAGCCGGCCGATGATCTCGATGCCGGTCAGGTCGCCCTTGTGAACCGTGCGATCGAACGTCTGGCCGGCGAACGCCTTTTGATGCAGGGTACCGTCCGGGTTGCGATCGAAAAAGCAGCCGATTTCGTTCTCGAGTTCGTGTACGCGCTCGACCGCGCCGTTGACCAGCGTCCAGGCCAGTTCCTGATTGGGCAGCCACTTGCCGCCCTCGATGGTGTCCATGAAATGCCGCTCGATCGAGTCGCCCTCGGCCAGCGCCACGTTATAGCCGCCCTGGACCATGCGGGTGCAGCCGCATTTGCCAAGCAGTCCCTTGACGGCGATCGTCACGCGTAGCGCCGGCGCGGCGCGCTTGGCATGCAGCGCGGCAAACAGCCCCGCGCCGCCCGCGCCGAGAATCAGGATATCGGTCTGGATACGACGCAGCGGCAGGCTCATGAGCGTACTCCGAGGGCCGCCAGCGCATCGGCGCGCCGCGCCTGGGCCTGAGCCGCCACGTCGGCATAAAGACTGCCGCCGTGACTGTCCATGCCCACCAGCAACGGGCCGAAATCGCGGATGCGGAACCGCCACAGCGACTCCGGATTGAGGTCGTCGAGATCGACGTCCTCGATCGCTTCGATCCACGTCGTCTCGAGCGCGGCAGCCCCCCCCACGATCGCCAGATAAGCGCCGCCCAATTCCGCGAAGGCGTCGAGCGAGTCGCTGCCCAGGCCCCCTTTGCCGATGATCAGGCGCACGCCCAACTGCGTCATCAATGGCCGTGTGAAACGCTCCATGCGCGCGCTGGTGGTCGTGCCGATGCACACCGGCGCGTAGCCGGCTGGATACTGCGGTGACGGCGGCACGCGCCGCACGTTGGGCGCGGTGTGGATCGCCGCGCCGCCGCGCATGTCGAAGCGGGTCGTGCGGCCATGATCGAACATCGCAATCTGGTTGGCATCGCGAATGCCGAACAGCGTGCCGTTGAGCGTGACCGTGTCGCCCGCGCGCAGCGAGCGCACGGCGGCTTCGTCGATCGGCAGCGTAATGTCGTGATGCGCCATGGCGCCTCCTCAATGCAGACGACGTTATTCGTAAGCCACGCCGGCCGGCGTAAAGCGCGCGAGCGCGCGTCGCGCCGAGTGGCATTGCATATTGACCGCGACCGGGTTGAGCGTGATGTGCGTGTGGGCCACCTCGACATGCACGGCAAACGCGGTGGCGTCTCCGCCCAGCCCCTGGGCGCCGACGCCCAGCGTGTTGACCACGTTCGACAGTTGCGTCTCGAGCGCGCGTCCCTCCGGATCCTCGCAATGCGAGCCGAGCGGACGGGTCGCGGCGATTTTGGCCAGATGCACGCAGAGATCGGCGGTGCCGCCGACGCCGACGCCGACGATGGTCGGCGGGCAGGTCTTGCCGCCGGCCGACAGCACGCAATCGACGACAAACGTCTTGATGGCATCGACGCCCTCGGCGGGCAGCGCCATCTTCAGCCAGGAATTGTTCTCCGAGCCGCTGCCTTTCGGGATCATCTCCAGCGTCAGGCAGTCGGGCGCCTCGCAAAAATCGATATGAATGACCGGGATGCGCGTGCCGCACGACGTGTGCAGATTCTGCCGGGTCAGCGGGTGCACGACCGATGAGCGTAGCGGATGCTCGCGCGTGGCGCGCGCCACTCCGCTGGCAATCGCTTCCTTCAGAGCCCAGCCGTCGAACTCGACGCCGCGGCCGACGACCACGTTGTATATCGGAATGCCGGTGTCCTGACACAGCAGATTATCGGTTTGCTCGGCCACCGCGATATTACGCACCATGGTGTCGAGCACGCGGCGCCCGGTGGCGCTGCGCTCGTTCGCCTGCAGGCGGCTGAAGCCCGCCTTGATGTCGTCGGGCAGGATTTTCAGCGCGCGAATATAAAGCAGGCGGGCGGCTTCTTCCACCGCCGCTGGATCGACTTTCATCGGGAGAACTCCTCCATCAGGATTGCATGCCCCAGCGCTGCACGGTGTGCCGTTCGATCACGCGGAAGATCAGATTCTCGATCGCCAGGCCAATCAGGATCACCGTGAGCAGGCCGGCAAAGACGTTGGCAATATCCAGCAGATTCTTGTTTTCATAGATAAACCAGCCCAGCCCGCCGGAGCCCGAACTCACGCCGAACACCAGTTCAGCGGCGATCAGCGTGCGCCAGGCAAAGGCCCAACCGATCTTGAGCCCGGTCAGGATGCTGGGGAACGCCGCTGGCATGAGGATCTTCGTGATATAGGCTGGCCCACGCAAACCGTAGTTGCGCCCCACCATCTTCAGCGTGGTGCTGACCGACGAAAATCCCGAGTGCGTATTGAGCGCAACCGACCAGGTCACCGAGTGGATCAGCACGAACACGATGCTGCCGGTGCCGAGTCCGAACCAGATCAGCGCCAGCGGCAGCAGGGCGATGGCCGGCAGCGGGTTGAGCATCGAGGTCATGGTCTCCAGAAAGTCCGTGCCGATGCGCGACGAAATGGCCAGCGCGGTGAGCAGCCCCGCCAGCACGACGCCCGCCGCGTAGCCGATCAGCAGCACGTGGATGGACGCCCATGAGCGATGCAGCAGTTCGCCGCTGAGCATGCCCTTGAAAAACGCTTCGAAAGTCGCGCTCAGGGTGGGCAAGAGCAGAGAATTGTTGAGCGCGCGGCCGTAACCCTCCCAGATCAATGCCAGCACCAGCAGGATGAACAGCTTGCGCAGCCAGCCCTGGTTGTACAGCTTCTCGAAACCCGACAAAGGCTTTTCCACCACGCTGAACTGCTTGGCTTCGGCTTCCTGGCGCACGATTTCATCGCGCGGGACTGGCACCCCCAGCGAGACGCGACTTGAATTCAAGGTGCCATCAGACATTCTCGGTCTCCTTGATGGTTTCGGCGAACAGCATCTGCTGAATGCGCTGTTCCAGCGCCAACGCCGATGCACTGTCGGTCGCGGTGTTGAGCTCGGCCCGCACCTGTCCGGGGTGGGGCGAGAGCAGCAGAATCCGGCTGCCGATCTTGATGGCCTCCGGGATCGAATGGGTGACGAACAGCACCGTGAACCGTGTGTCCTCCCACAGCGCCAGCAACTCGTCCTGCATCTTGCGACGCGTTAGCGCGTCGAGTGCGGCAAACGGCTCGTCCATCAGCAGGATGTCGGGCTCCATGGCCATGCCGCGCGCGATCGCCACGCGTTGCTTCATGCCGCCCGACAGCGTATGCGGATAGTTGTCGGCAAACTTCGTCAGCCCCACCTTGTCGATGTAGTGCATGGCGCGCTCGCGCATTGCGTGGCGATCCAGGCGCTGGGTCGATTCGAGCGGAAACAGCACGTTTTCGCGCACCGTTTTCCAGGGCAACAACTGATCGAACTCCTGGAACACCATCATGCGATCGGGACCGGGCTTGCGGATCAACTGCCCCTTCAGTCGCATCTCCCCCTCGGTGGGCGTGAGATAGCCGCCCACCGCCTTGAGCAGCGTCGACTTCCCGCAGCCGGACGGGCCGAGCAGAATGAAGCGATCTCCCTTGAACACCTGGAAACTGACGCGGTAGGTCGCCATCACCAAATGACGTGGCGTTTTATATTGCAGTGTGACGCCCGCCACATCGAGCAACGCTTGCGAATGACTCATGCGGTGAATCCTCGTGGGTGAAATGTCAGCTGCCGTTGGCGTTCTGGATCGTCGGGAAAAACATATCTTTCCAACTGGCGGGCTGCTTGCCGATCAAACCCGTGCTTTTCATGAACGTTGCATACTTCATCACGTTCTGCGGCACCGTGGTGAACGACACATCAGGGTTGTCGATCATCTTCTCGATCTCGGCGGGGTCGCCTTTTTGCTTGCTAAGGCGCAGGTAAGTCTCGGCGGCCCACTTCTTGTCATGGTTGATCATGTCGATCGATTGTTGCAGCGCGCTCATGAATGCCTTGATCAGCTTGGGGTTCTGCTGATAAAAAGCCTTGGTGCACCACACCAGATTGAAAGTCGACTTGCCGCCCAGCACGTCGTAGGAATTGAGCACCGTGTGAATGCCGGGCTTTTGCAGTTCCTGCTCCTGGAATGGCGGCGAGCCGAAATGCGCGTCGATTTCGCTGGCGCCCGACATCAGTGCCTGCTGGGCGTCGGGGTGCGAGAGCGATACCGTCAAATGATCGAGCACGTTCTGCTTGCCGGGCCCGAACGCCTGCAGCGCGGCCATTTGCAATGTGATGGCCTGGATCGACACCTTGGCCGCGGGCAGGGCGATCTTGTCCTTGTCGGTGAAATCCTTGATGGTCTTGACGGCGGGGTTGCTGGTGTTGAGCAGCAGCGGCATCGAATTGATCGACGACAGCGCCCGCACTTCGAGCGGCGTATTCGCCGTCTTGGCCCACATCATGACCATCGGTCCCACCCCGCCCGAGGCGATCTGCAACGAACCGGAGAGCAGTGCATCGTTCATGACGTTGCCGCCAGCGAACTTCACCCAGGAAACCTTCAGGTCGGGTATGCCTTCGGCAGCCGCCTGTTTTTCCATTAACTTCTGGTCTTGCATGATCATCAGCGGCAAGTAACTGACGCCATACTCCTGCGCGATCTTGATTTCGCTCATTTCGGCATGCGCGGCGGCGCAGGCGACAATAAGCAAGCCAGCCAATAGGGAACGACACACTTTCATGGTTCTTTCCTCCGAGTTGCGGACAGATGCCGCGTCATACCGCCGATGCGTGATCAGCGGATCAGGACCAACAGATAAGCCAAGCCAAACAGCGTCGTAAAAGCGATAGCAAGAGTCGATAGGGTTTTTTGCAAGGCGTGCCAGGCGAGGAATTCAATGCATAAAACGCGTATGCCAGCGGCCAAATGTGCGGCCAATGCAACCACCACGGCCCACTCCAGGACTCTCACTGCAGGCGTGCGCGTGACGTCGAGCAGTGTCTGTAGTGGCGCGGCACCCGTCAATGCCTGACCCAGCACCAGAAAATGCAGCGGTAGAAAGAACGCCAGCGCCAGCCCGGATAAGCGATGCGCCAGATAGAGCCGCCACGACCCGGGACGTTGCAGAGATTTCGTATGCGCGCTCATGCGCCCCCCCAACACACGGCATATACCGCGCGCAGTCCCAGTGCGGCGAGCGCGGCGCCGTAGAGCAGGCAGGCCAGATCGAGGCCGCGCCCGCGCCAACGGGTCCATTCCAGCAAGATGTTGCGCAGGCCGAGCGGTGCGTGAATCGCCACCGCTATCACGAAGGTGCCGTAAAACATCGTCCATGGCAGGCTGGCCCGCGTGCGGCCCAGAATCGCCGCAGCGCTCAGCCCATGACGCACGGCAAATATCAAGGTGGCCAGATGGACGGCCACGCAGCATGCCAGCACCATCGCCGTCGCACGCTGCGCGATAAAGCGCTGCATTTCGGCGCGGCGGGCAGGCGTCATGATTGACCTCGCAGCCATGCCTGCACGCCAGCTTTCTTCAACTCGGCAATGGCCCCGGTCAATGGCAGATGCTTCGGACAGTTGGCCGTGCAATTCATTTGTGTGTGGCATGACGGCGCGCCGGCGGCGTCGAGCACCGCGTCCAGGCGTGCTGCATTGCCAATGTCGCGCTCGTCGTTGACCAGACTCCAGGCTCGATTCAGCGCCGCCGGGCCGAGATAGTCGGGCCGTTGCGCAACCACGTCGCATGAGGCATAGCAAACGCCGCAGCCGATGCATTCGATGCTGGCGTCGGCCGCGCGGCGCGCCTTGCTCGCGGGCTGCACCGGCGCCACCTCGTCATGTCGTGTGCGGGCGCCCTGGAAGCGTCCATGCGCCTGTGTCAGCTTGTCGAAAAAAACCGACATGTCGGCGACCAGATCGCGAATCACCGGCAGGTTGCGCAGCGGGCGCAATTCCAGCGTATCGCCTTGCATGACGTCGGCCACATGCGTGCGGCAGGTCCAGCGCGGGCGGCCGTTGACCATCATCGCGCAGGAGCCGCACATGCCGACCCGGCACGCGAAGCGATAGGACAGGGTGGGGTCTTGCGTGCGCTGGATTTCGGTCACCACATCCAGCACCGTCTGGCTGGTCAGGCGAGGCACGGTGAAGCGTTGCAGATGACCACCCGCAACATCACCACGCCATACATCGACGGCAAGCATCGCTGACATCGTGTCTCCTGTCGGTGTTTTTATTGTTGTTATTTAAATCATATGTATGTGTTGCAGTATAGGCCAACGCCCCATGCGCCGCAACTGCTGCGCCGACATGGCGGCGACTACGCGGCGCTTTCTCCGGCCAGGTCTCGCAATTGTCCGGCCAGACCCTCGGGCAGCGTGATGCCTTGCTGTTGCGCGTCGGCGCGCAGCTTGTCGCGGCGCGCGCCGGGCAAGCGCACTGCATCGTCCAATTGCATCGCAGCGATCAGATCCTCGACGCGCTGCGCATAGGCGGCGTTGCCCGCCAGTGCGCCGGGATCGACCAGCCAGAACAACTGCCCCAGGCAGGGCCGGTTGCCCGCCCCTTCGAAAAAGGAATCGGCCTCGAAGCCGAACTGCGAACCGGTGAGCGCGACGCACAGCAGTTCCACCATCAGCGCCAGCATGGCGCCCTTGACGCCGCCGAACGGCAGCATCATGCCCGCCAGCGCGGCCTTCGCATCGGTGGTTGGCTGGCCGTCGACATCGAGCGCCCAGTTCGGGGGGATCGGCTTGCCTTCCTTGGCGGCGATCATGATCTTGCCGCGCGCGACCTCCGAGAGCGACATATCGATCAGCAGCGGGCGGCCACTCGCACGCGGGAACACCGCGCCGATCGGGTTGGTGCCGAATAGCGCACGGCGGCCCTGCCAGGCAGGAATCGCGGCCGGAGAATTGCTGAATGCGAGTCCCACCATGCCAGCCTCGGCGACCGCTTCGAGGTGATAGGCGGCCATGCCGAAATGGTGACTGCGCGTGATGCCGGCCACGGCGGTGCCATGCCGGCGCGCCCGCTCGATGGCGGTGTCGATCGCCAACCGGCAGGCCGGGTAGGCCAGGCCATCGGCGGCGTCGACCAGCAATGCGGCGTCGCGACCGGCGGCCAGCCGCGGCTCTGCCTTCAGATCGACGCGCTGGTGGCGAGCGTGCTCCAGATACATCGGCAGGCGTGCCATGCCGTGCGACGGCAAGCCGCACAGCTCGGCGTAGACGAGCGCCCGCGCGGTCGTGCCGGCCGCGGCGTCGCTCGCGCCGGCGCGGCGCAGGACGCGTTCGGCCAGCTCGGTGAGTTCGGTGACAGTGAATTGGGCCATGGTCCTGAGGGCTAGGTTGCTTTCGAAGGTGTTGTGTTTTCGAGCACGGCGGCCACGCGCTGCGCCACCATCGTGCTCACACGCTGGTTGGCCTCGTGCGAGAGACCGGCGATATGCGGCGTGAGCAGCAAGTTGGGCGCGCCGGCCAGCGCGCTGCGCGCGGCCAGCGGCTCGTCCTCGAACACGTCGAGCGCCGCGCCGCCGAGGCGGCCGGCGCGCAGGGCCGCGGCCAGCGCCGTTTCATCGACCACGCCGCCGCGGGCGGTGTTGATGAGAATCGCACCGGGCTTCATCGCGCCGAGCCGGGCCGCATCGATCAGATGGCGGGTCTGCGGGGTCAGCGGCACGTGCAGTGTCACGACGTCGGCTTGCGCCAGAATATCGTCGAGCGTGGCGCGCGTGGTCCCGTTTTCCTGCCAGCAGGCGGCGTCCGGCGGCAGCACGGCGTCGCATGCGAGCACGTTCATGCCAAGCGCGTGCGCCAGGCGCGCGCTCAGTTGCCCGATACCGCCGAAACCTACAACGCCCAGCGTCTTGCCCGCGATCTCCCGCCCCCCGGACAACGCTGTGCGCGGCCAGGCACCCTGCGCGACCTGCTCGGTGGCCCGGTAGGTGCCGCGCAACAAGAGCAGCGCGCTGGCGATCACATACTCTGCCACCGCGCGCGCGTTGGCGCCGGTTGCGGGCGCCACCTCGACGCGCCGCGCCGCGCAGGCGGGCAAATCGAGATTGTCGAGCCCCACGCCAAGCCGCCCGACCACGCGCAGAAACGGGGCGCCGGCGAGCAGGGGTTCGGTAACCTGCGTGCGATTGCGTACGATCAGCGCGTCGGCGTCGCTCAGCAGCGAGGTCAGTGCGGCGGGCTGCTCCACCAGGGCGGGATCGTAGTGCACGGTAAAGCGCTCACTCAGCCACGCAACGGCGGCGTCGTCCATGAATTCGGAAATGACGATCTTCGGCATGGTTCCTCGACCCGGGGGGAAGGCGGGCGGCCGAGCCGGCGAAGCGGCCCGGCCGGTGCAGGGCGCGGCGCGCCCGTTGCGTCAGGCGCTTTCGAACAGCCGCGTGAGTACGAACTCGCGATGACCGAGCGCCTCGGCCGAGGTGAAGCGCCCGTTGGCGGTGGCCAGCATGCACTCGAGCAGCTTGTCGCCGGTCTGATCGAGATTGAGTTCGCGTTGCAGCAAGCCGGAGCAATCGACGTCGATATGCTCGGACATCGTCCGCACGGTGCGCGGGTTGGCGCACAGCTTGATGACCGGCAGGATCGGATTGCCGATCACATTGCCCTGGCCGGTCGGGAAAAAGTGCACGACATAGCCTGCCGCGGCGCACAGCGTGACCATCTCGGCGGCGGCCGACGACGAATCCATGAACCACAGCCCGGGGCCGGTGGGCGTCTCGGCCTTGTCGAGCACGCCGTCGACCTTGCACACCTTGCCGATCTTCTGAATATTGCCCAGCGCCTTTTCCTCGATCGTGGTCAAACCGCCGGCGATATTGCCTTTGGTCGGCTGGGACTCTGAGAGGTCGTCGGTTTTCCAGCGGTTGATCATGTCCTGGTAGCGATTGAACATGAACATGAATTTCTCGCGCACGGCGTCGTTGGCGCAGCGTGCCGCGACGATCTGCTCGCCGCCGGTGATCTCCGAGGTTTCGCCGAACACCAGCGTGTTGCCCAGCGGATAGAGCTTGTCGAAGGCGTTGCCCACGGTAGGATTCGAGCCGCAGCCGGAGGTCGTGTCGGATTCGCCGCACTTGGTCGAGACCCACAACTCGCCGATCGGGCATTCGGTGCGATGCAGCGCCGTCGCGTGGTGGACGAACTCCTTGGCCTTCTTCGAGGCGCGCATGATGGTGTCGTGATCGCCGTGCAATTCGATGCCGAAGCCGACCACCGGCTTGCCTGTCTTGGCAATGCCGTCGACCACCCGTTTGGTCCAGCCTTCCTCGATGCCGATGACGATCACCGCCGCGACGTTCGGGTTGCTGCCGGTGCCGATCAGCGTGCGGAAATGCAACTCCAGATCGGCGCCGAACTGCAGCCGGCCATAGGGGTGCGGGATCGCCATGGTGCCCTTGATATTGTTGGCAACCGCTTCGGCCGCGGCATTGGACAGATCGTCCACGGGCAGAATGATGACGTGGTTGCGCACGCCGACGCGCCCGTTCTCGCGCCGGTAGCCCCAGAAGGTAGTGTTTTTGTCTATGACAGCCATGATGGAATCCTCGATAGGAAATTGAGCAGGGTGGACGATGCGCGACTTACCAGCGCTTGGTCTTGATGTTGTGCACGTGGGCGTGATCGCCCGCCTTGATCGGGGCGACGACCTTGCCGATGTCCACGCCATATTTGTAGACCGTGTCGCCGACCTGCATGTCGCTCAGCGCGACCTTGTGCCCGATCGGAATGTCCTGACGTGCCTTGACCTGAATGATCTTGTCTTCGTCCATGATCCAGGCATTGAGCTCGGTGCCCGCCTGAATTCCTTCCACCACCGCCACGGCAACCGTGTCCTTGGCTTCGTGCAGTACCGCATGAATCATGATTATCTCCTCGCTTTGAATGGCGTCCTCGCCCAGGCAGTCGGCGCCGATGGGTCGTCCTGGTGAGTTGCATAGTATGCACAAGTGAGATCAATGTCAACTAAGTGATCTATATGAGTTGATTGAATTGTCCCGAATGCTAGAATAGCCGCATCCGCAGGAGACTGATTTCACTATGAACAACGATATTGCAATGCCGCACACCGCGATGATCGGCAGTACTCTGTATAAAGAGGTCAAGCGCGGCATCCTGGCGGCACTGGCCGGCGGGGAATGGAAGGCGGGCGAGGCGATCCCGGCCGAGCGCAAGCTGGGCGAGCGCTTCGGCGTATCGATCGGGACGCTGCGCAAGGCGATTGACGAGCTGGTGGCCGAAAATATTCTGATCCGCCACCAGGGGCGCGGCACCTTCGTTGCCACGCATGCGCGCGACCATCACTATTTCCGGTTCTTCCGGGTGGTCCGGCAAGATGGTTACAAAACCTATCCCACGGTCGTGCTTGAGCGTTTTCGCAAGGCCAAGGCCAGCCGCGAAGCCTGCGAGAAGCTGGGTCTGGGCACGGGGGCGAAGGTATTTCAGTTCACCAACCGGTTGATGCTCGACGACGACATCGTGATGCTCGACGAAATCACGCTGCCCGAAGCGCTGTTCGCCGGCCTGACCGAGGCCGATCTGCGGGATCGCCCGACCACGTTGTACAACCTTTACCAGGATGTCTTCGGTCTCAATGTGATTCGCACCGACGAGCGCCTGCGGGCGGGGCTTGCCGAGGGCGACTCGGCTCGCCTGCTGGGTGTGCCGAGCGGCACGCCGGTCATCGAGTTGCGCCGGATTGCGTTTTCATATCACGACCAGCCGGTCGAGTGGCGCATTTCGCGCCTGAATACCGAGAAATACGAGTATCTCGTGAGCGAGGCCGGGGCATGAGCGCGCCGCGCGCCATCGACTTCGATACGCGCAAAGCACTACTGTTTGCCCTGACCGCCGAGCGGCTTTCGGCCTTTTACGAATATGGACAGTGGATGACCGGGCCGCAGGGCGCGACCCTGGCGGCGCAATGGCTCTCGCGCTCGAAACTCCAGCTGGCGCTGGCAGAGCGCCGCCTGCTATCGGACCTGAGCGACCAAATGGCTCGTGAGTTGGCCGGCACGCTCTCGCGCGAAGCCGGGCTCTACACGGCGCACGCCATGATGGAGGCGCTCGATCCGAACCATCGCTCCGACATCGCATTCGATTTGCTCGACGAGTGCGAGCGACTGCTGCGCGAAAACGGCGTGACCGAATAGGCCGCGCCTGGCGCGAGGAGATATTCAAGCGTGACCGATCCTGGAACTTCCGATGCGCGCGCCGTCGCGCCAGCGGCCGAGCGCAATCGCGACGCCATTCTGACGGTGCTGCGGCGCGTCCTGCCGGGCACCGGCACCGTGCTGGAAATCGCCAGCGGTACCGGCCAGCATGCGGTGTATTTCGCCGCGGCGTTGCCGAACCTGACCTGGCAGCCCAGCGACGCCGATGCCGCCGCACGCGACTCGATCGCGGCCTGGCGCGCTCACGCCGGGCTGGCGAATCTGCGCGCGCCGCTGGCGCTTGACGTGTGTGGCCAGCCATGGCCGATCGATGTCGCGCAGGCGCTGGTATGCATCAATATGATCCACATTGCGCCGTGGGCGGCAGCCGAACATCTGTTCGCCGGCGCCGCAGAGGTGCTGAGCCCCGATGGCACGCTGTTTCTCTATGGGCCGTACAAGCGCGGCGGCGAGCATACCTCGCCGGGCAACGCGGCGTTCGATGCGCAATTGCGGTCCCGCAATCCGGCCTGGGGCGTGCGCGACATGGAAGTGGTGACGCAACTGGCCAGCAGCCACGGCTTCCCGTTGATCGAGGCGGTGCCGATGCCGGCCAACAATTTCAGTCTGGTCTTTCGGAAGGGCAGTCCGAGCCGCGCTTGAGTCGCAGGCCAGGCGCGCCCCGTCAGGGCCGCTGACGCACTGCGCTTTTGGGCCGGAATGCCTTGCACACGCCGTCGTGCGTGTCGATATAGGGCCCGCCGATCAGGTCGATGCAATAGGGGACGGCGGCAAAGATACCGTGCACCAACGTGTTGCCCTGGGCATCCTTGAGACCCTCCAGGGTTTCCTGGATAGATTTCGGCTGGCCGGGCAAATTGATGATCAGCGCCGCATGCGCCGGCGTCTCTCGGATCACCGCCACTTGGCGCGACAGAATCGCGGTGGGCACGAAGTTCAGGCTGATTTGCCGCATCTGCTCGCCGAAACCGGGCATTTCCCTGGTGCCGGCAGCCAGCGTGGCCTCGGGCGTGACGTCGCGTCGTGCCGGCCCGGTGCCGCCGGTAGTCAGCACTAGATCGCAACCGGCTTCATCGACCAGTTCGATCAGTGTGCGCACGATCGTCTGGTGCTCGTCCGGAATCAGACGGGTTTCGGCCTGCCAGGGGCTGGCGAGCGCCTGACCCAGCCAGGCCTGCAGGGCCGGAATGCCCTGATCCTGGTAGGTGCCCTGGCTCGCTCGGTCACTGACCGACACCAGGCCGACCAGCAGTTCGTCGGGATGATGACGCGCTTTCATTCTGGATACTCCTCGCCGCGGCCATCTTCAGGGACGGTCGCGCTGCCAGCGGCATCGGGCGTCTCGAGCAATTCGCGCAACACCTGGAACAACTCGCGGAACGCCTTGGGCGGGCGCTGCTGCTGTTGCTCGCGTCGCGCATTGCGGATCAGCGTGCGCAACTGCTGGGCGTCGGCCTGCGGATGGGCCGCCAATAATTGCGTCAGTGCGTCATCGTCGGCCAGCAGCCGCTCGCGCCAGCGCTCGAGCGTATGCAGGCGGGCGGTTTCGGCCTTGCTGACACCCTTGATGGCGTCGAGCGCGCGGCGGATCGCCGCGACCTCGCTCTCATGCAGCGAGCGCATGATCTTGCCGACGTACTGGAGCTGGCGCCGCTTGCCTTCGTGGCTGGTGATGTTGCGCGCCTCGCGCACCGCGTCATGCAGGCGCTCGGGCAGATCGAGCCGGCCGAGCGCTTCTTTCGAGAGCGCGACAAGTTCCTCGCCGATCTCCTGCAGGGCGTGCATTTCGCGCTTGAGCTGCGATTTGCTCGGCCGCGCATCCGGGTCGGGCAACTGGCTGTGCGCGATTTGATCGAATCGTTGTTGGTGCGTCATGGCGCGTATTGTAGCGCGCCGGCAGGATTTCCAGCAGGATCGGGCGGCCGCGCCGCGCGACAGAACATGGAACGGGATGGGCCAGGAATTGTTAAGATTGCGGTTCCCTCTGCTTTGCGCCCAGCCACTCATGTCATCTTCGATTCAGTATTTCCCCCATTCCCAGGATCAATTGAAGGAAATCGCCTCGGACGTTCTGCGGCAAGCGAAGGCACTCGGCGCGACCGATGCGGCGACCGAAATCTCCGAAGGCGATGGACTGTCGGTCTCGGTGCGCCGCGGCAAAGTCGAAACCATTGAACACAATCGCGACAAACTGGTCGGCGTAACGGTATTCATCGGCCAGCGGCGCGGTAACGCCAGCACCTCGGATTTTTCGCCCCAGGCGCTGCGCGACACGGTCGCCGCGGCATACAACATTGCGCGCTTTACCGCCGAGGACGACTGCGCGGGTCTGGCCGAGGCGGAATTGCTCGAGACCGATCCGCAAGACCTGTCGCTGTTCCACCATTGGGCGCTGACCCCCGACGAGGCCGTCGAACTGGCCCGGCGTGCAGAACAGGCCGCTTTCGATACCAGTCCGCTGATTCGCAACTCCGAAGGTGCCGGCGTGTCGGCGCAGCATTCCCAGTTCGTGCTGGCCACCACCCGCGGCTTCCTGGCCGGCTACCCGTATTCGCGCCATTACATCTCCTGCTCGCCGATCGCCGGATCGGGCCGCGACATGCAGCGCGACGACTGGTACAGCTCCAAGCGCGCCGCGGCCGATCTGGCCGCGCCCGAGGCGATTGGCCGGTATGCTGCGCAGCGGACCCTGGCGCGCTTGCGCGGGCGCAAGCTCTCCACTCGCAAATGCCCGGTGCTGTTCGAGGCGCCGCTGGCCACCGGTTTGCTCGGCGCCTTCGTGCAGGCCGTGAGCGGTGGATCGCTCTACCGCAAGGCGACGTTCCTGGTCGATAGTCTGGGCAAGCCGGTTTTCGCGCCGCACGTGGGCATCAGAGAGAATCCGCACGAGCCGCGCGCGATGGGCAGCGCGCCGTTCGACGAGGAGGGAGTGCGCACCCAGGCGCGCGACGTGGTGTGCGGCGGCGTGCTCGAGGGCTATTTCCTCTCGACTTACTCGGCTCGCAAGCTCGGCATGCAGACCACCGGCAACGCCGGCGGCTCGCACAACCTGCGCCTCTACAGCAACGCGGCCCAGGACAGCGACGATTTCCGCGCAATGCTCGGCAAGCTCGGCACCGGGCTGCTGGTGACGGAGCTGATGGGGCAGGGCGTCAATTACGTGACCGGCGACTATTCACGCGGGGCGGCCGGATTCTGGGTCGAAAACGGCGAAATCCAGTATCCGGTCGAGGAAATCACCCTGGCCGGCAACCTGCGCGACATGTTTCGCCAGATCGTGGCGATCGGCAACGACGTGATTGTGCGCGGCACCAAGGAAACCGGCTCGGTTCTGATCGACCAAATGACGATTGCCGGCCATTGATGGGTATTCGGGTTTCCCTGTAAGCGAGGTATTTCCCGAGCGGGGCCGGCGCGTTTTGCGCTATCCTTGGGAGCTTTCTTAATAAATTGGCGGCGATCCGCGGGGGGTCGCCGTATCGCATGTACGGCATGTACGACTTGATGTCTGGAGGAAAGACAACGATGAAAAAAAGCACCATGAATAAAGTGTTGGTGGCGCTCGCCGCCGCGGGGGTGGTTGCCACAGCGCAGGCGGCCGATATCAAGATCGGCGTGGCCGAGGCGCTCACCGGCGGCGCGGCGCAGTATGGCATCGCGATTCGCAACGGGTTCGAGTTGGCGGCCGAGCAGATCAACGCGGCGGGCGGCGTCAACGGCAACAAGCTCCAACTCGTGATCGAGGACGAGCAAGGCAAGAAGGATGAAGCCATCAACGTCTTCAAGAAACTGATTTTCGAAGACAAGGTGCTGATGGTGTTCGGCCCGACCCTGTCGAATTCCGCCCAGGCGGCCGACCCGATCGCCCAGGCCGCCAAGACCGTGGCGTTCGGCACGTCCAACACCGCCGACGGCATCACCTCGATCGGCAACTACGTGTTCCGCAACTCGGTGACCGAGGCCGACGTGTTGCCTGAGACCATCAAGGTGGCGGCCAAGCATACCGGGCTCAAGAAAGTCGCCATCATGTACGGCAACGACGACGTCTTCACCAAGAGCGGCTACGACAACTTCAAGAAGGCGCTGGCCGACCTGAAGATTCCGGTGACCGCCACCGAAACGTTCTCCAAGGGCGACGTCGACTTCAAGGCGCAACTGACCAAGATCAAGGCCACGCATCCGGACGCGCTGGTGCTCTCCGCGCTGATCGCCGAGGGTGCGCCGATCATGGTGCAGGCGCGGCAGGTCGGATTGAACGTGCCGTTCATCGGCGGCAACGGCATGAATTCGGTCAAGGTATTCGATCTGGCCAAGGGCAATTCCGACAACCTGTGGGTCGGCAGCCCATGGTCGATCGACAACCAGACGCCGGAGAACCAGCAGTTTATCGCCGCCTACAAGGCCAAGTTCAAGATGGCGCCTGACCAGTTCGCCGCGCAAGCCTACGACGCGATGCATATCGCCGTGCAGGCCATGAAGCAGGTCAAGTTCAACGGCAACCTGGCGGCCGAGCGTACCGCCTTGCGCAATGCGCTGCCTGCGGTCAAATGGACCGGCGCCACCGGACCGTTCGCGTTCCGCGAGGCGATGGGGCGCGGCGGCAAGCCGGCCGGCTATGACGCGCTGCAAAAGCCGATCATCAGCGTGACCAAGGACGGCCACTACACCATCGAGAAATAAGGCTTCGTCATACTGCGGCACGCGCGACGGCATAGCCGCCGCGCGACACGCGGGCGCGGGCGATCCCGCGCCCGCGATGTATCCGGCAGCGCGAGCCATGAGTTCGCGCTGCTTTCATTTCAAGCTGGAAAATAGACCATGCTGGATCAGCAACTTGTCAACGCGCTGGCGCTGGGCTGTGTGTACGCACTGTTTGCGCTCGGCTTCACGCTTGTGTTCGGCATCCTCGGGGTGATCAACCTGTCGCACGGCGCCGTCTTCATGGTCGGCTCCTATGCCGCGCTGCAGGCGATCGTGCATCTTCATCTGCCGCTGTGGGGCGCGCTGATATTCGCCTTTTTCGTCGGCGGCGTGGTCGGCATGATCATCGACGTGCTGGTGCTCAAGCCATTGCGCAAGCGCAATGTGCCGCACCTGGTGCCAATGATCGCCACCATCGGCGTGGCAATCATCATCAACAACGGCGCGCAAGGCATTTTCGGCGCGCAGAACATGCGGTATCCGTACGGCACCATTTCCGACACCACGCTTTCGCTGGCCGGGCTGCGCGTGACGACGCTCGAACTCGGCATCGTCTTCCTGTCGTTCGCCCTGATGATGGTGCTGATGGTCCTGATTCGCAAAACCCAACTGGGGCGCGCGCTGCGCGCGATCGCCGAATCCCCCAAGGCGGCGAGCCTGCTTGGCATCAACGTCGAGGGCCTGTTTCTGCTGACCTCGTTTGCCGCGGCCGCGCTCGGTGGCGTCTCGGGGGTCATGATCAGTCTGTACTCGAACGCCATTTTTCCGCTGATGGGTCAGCCGATGCTGGAAAAGGGCATCGCCGTCATCATTCTGGGCGGCATGGGCGACATTCGCGGCGCGATGCTCGGCGGCCTGTTCCTCGGGTTCGCAGAGGTGCTGTCGGTGGCCTACGTCGGCTCGACCATGCGCGACGCGGTGGCCTTCGGCCTGTTGTTCCTCATCCTGCTGGTGCGGCCCCAGGGCCTGTTCGGCAAAGTGCTGGAACGCAAGGCATGAGACCTTCACGCACCACGGCGGGCACGGGCTCGCGCGTTTGCCCAAGACGTCTCGCCGGTGGCTGAGTGCGTCGCAACGATACCGTTTTCTGCGGGGAAACCATGGATTGGTTGAGTAATTTCTGGGCGGTGTACAGCAACCTGGTGCTATCGCTTGGCACCAACGCGCTGCTGGCGCTGTCGATCTATCTGACCTTGTCGTGCGGCATGCTGGCGATGGCCAATGCCGCCTTCATGGGCATCGGCGCCTATACCGCGGCGCTGCTGACGATGAACTACAACATGCCGTTCCCGGTCTCGCTGGCCGGCGGCATGCTGATGCCGGCGCTGGCCGCATTCATCATCGGCAAGCCCACGCTGCGCCTGTCGGGCGTGTATCTGGCCATTGCCACCCTGAGCTTCGGCGAAGTGGTGCGCGTGATCGTGCTCAACACCGACTCGCTCACTGGCGGCGCGCTCGGCCTGAACGGCATACCGCAGCTCACCCAATGGTGGCACGTGGCGCTGGCCGTGGTGCTCACGCTCGCCGTGCTGTACCGGCTGCGTCGCTCCAAGGTCGGGCGGGCTTTCGAGGCCATCAAGGAAGACGAAACGGCAGCCGGCCTGATGGGGATTCACGTGGACGGCTACAAGATGCTGGCGTTCGTGCTGGGCGCGGCGATCGCCGGGCTCGCCGGCGGGCTCGACGCTCATTTGACCTTCTTCATCGGTCCCAACGAATACGGCTTCGGGCGCGGCGTGGAAATCCTGACCATGGCGATTCTGGGCGGCATCGGCGGGCTGGTCGGCCCGGTACTGGGTGGCGTGATCCTGACGCTGCTGCCGGAAGTGCTGCGCTCCTTCGACAACTTCCGGCTCATAGCCAACGGCCTGATTCTGGTGCTCATCGTGCTGTTCCTGCCCAAGGGCATTTGGGACCCCGCGCGCATGCGCCGCTGGTTCAAGAAAGCCTGAGGAGCGCGCCATGCTGACACTTTCATCCGTCTCGAAAAGCTTCGGCGGCCTGCACGTGCTGCAGGACGTCAACATCGAGGTTCCGCAAGGGACCATTTTCGGCCTGATCGGCCCCAACGGCGCCGGCAAGACAACCGTATTCAATCTCATCACCGGCCTGCTCGCGCCCAGCGGCGGCGACATCACCTTCGACGGCGCGAGCCTGCTGGGCCATAAACCGCACCGGATCACCCAGCGCGGGATTGCGCGCACTTTCCAGAACATCCGCATCTTCAGGGAGATGTCGCTGCTCGACAACGTGGTGGTCGGCATGCACCGTCACTTCGACTACGGCCCGGCCGGGTTGCTGCTGTCGCTGCCGGGATATCGACGCCAGGAAAAACGCGCCCGCGAGCGGGCGCTCGAACTGCTGTCGTGGGTGCGTCTGGATCACAAGGCGCACGAAACGGCCGACAACCTCTCATATGGCGATCAGCGCAAGCTCGAACTGGCGCGCGCCCTGGCGACCGAGCCCAAGCTGCTGCTGCTTGACGAGCCGGTGGCGGGCATGAACACCGGCGAGAAAGTCGACCTGATGGGCGAAATCGAAAACATCCGTGCGCGCGGCTATACGATCTTCATGATCGAGCACGATATGCGTTTCGTGATGGGGTTGTGCGAGCGCATCGCGGTGCTCAATTTCGGCCGCATCATCGCCGAAGGCAAGCCCGACGAAATCAAGAATAACCCGCAAGTCATCGAAGCCTACCTGGGCAGCGACGATGACGGCGACGACGGTGACGAACCGCCCGGCAACGCGGCGACGGGCGCGGGGGTGACGGCATGAGCGCATTATTGGAAGTACAGGGACTGCAGGTCGCTTACGGTCACATCCAGGCGGTCAAGGGCATCGATCTGAGCTTGCGCGAGGGCGAGATCACCACACTGGTGGGCGCCAACGGCGCGGGCAAGTCGACCACGCTGCTGGCGTTGTCCGGACTGGTCAGGAAAAACGGCGGTACCGTGCGTTTCGACGGGCAAGATATTTCCCGCCTGGCGCCGCATCAGATCGTTGCGCGCGGTGTCGTGCAAGTGGCCGAGGGCCGCGCGATCCTGACCACCATGACGGTACGCGAGAACCTCGAACTGGGTGCTTACACCCGCAAGGATCGCCAGGCCGTCGGCAGCGATCTGGAACGGGTCTTTCATCTGTTCCCGCGCCTGAAGGAGCGCATCGACGGCATGGCCGGCAACCTCTCGGGCGGCGAACAGCAGATGCTGGCGATCGGCCGCGCGCTGATGGCCAAGCCGCGCCTGCTGCTGCTCGACGAGCCGTCGATGGGCCTGGCGCCGATCATCGTGCAGGAAATTTTCCGCACCTTGCGCGATATCAATCGGGATGGGTTGACCATCTTCCTGGTCGAGCAGAACGTGCGGCAGGCGCTGAAAATTGCCCATCACGGCTATGTGCTGGAAACCGGGGAGATCGTGCTGGCCGACACCGGCCGCGCGCTGCTGGGCCATCCGCGCGTGCTCGAGGCTTATCTGGGCGCCTGAGCCTGCGGGTTCGATATGCGTTGGCAATGGCCGGTAGCGTACCGGCCATTTTTCATGCGGAGTTCAGTCGCGCCGCCGGTAGGTCACGAACGCGTAGTCGAAATCGTTGGGCGCCGGCGCATGATGCCGCTCGGCGTCAACCACACGCCACACCGCCGGGTCGGGGGCCGGAAAGAATGCATCCCCGTCGAACTCCCGGGCAATCTCGGTGACGATCAGCTTGTCGGCCGAAGGCAATGCCTCGGCATAGAGCTGAGCGCCGCCGATCAGGCAGACTTCCTCGGCGCCCACGCACAGGCGCAGGGCGTCGATCAGCGAGCTGGCGACCTCGCAGCCCTCGATGTGCAACTCCGGATTGCGCGAGACCACGATATTGCGACGCCCCGGCAGGGGCCGGCCGATCGACTCGAACGTTTTGCGACCCATCACGATCGGCTTGCCGAGCGTGGCACGCTTGAAATGCGCCAGGTCCTCCGGCAAGCGCCAGGGCAGCTGATTGTTGCGGCCGATCGTGCCGTTGGCGGCGCGGGCCACGATAAGCGTGAGGATCGTCATCGAGTGCTCTGAAAACAGCGTAAGGGTTGTGCGTGGCCGCGCCGCTCAGACGGCGACCGGCGCTTTGATGTGCGGGTGTGCCTCGTAGCCAACGATGGCGAAGTCCTCGAAGCGGTAATCGAACAGCGACGCGGGCTTGCGGGCAATCTCCAGACGCGGCAACGGATACGGCGTGCGCGCCAGTTGCGTTTGCACCTGCTCGAAATGGTTGCTGTAGATATGGCAGTCGCCCCCGGTCCAGATGAACTCGCCCGGCGCCAGGCCGGTCTGTTGCGCGACCATATGCGTGAGTAGCGCGTAGCTGGCGATGTTGAAGGGCACGCCAAGAAAGATGTCGGCGCTGCGCTGGTACAACTGGCAGGACAGTTTTCCGTCGGCCACGTAGAACTGGAAAAACGCGTGGCACGGCGGCAGCTTCATGCGCGGGATCTCGCCCACATTCCAGGCCGAGACGATCAGGCGGCGCGAATCCGGATTGGCGCGGATCTGCTTGAGCACTTCGCTGATCTGGTCGATGTGCCGGCCGTCGGGCGTGGGCCACGAGCGCCATTGCGAGCCGTAGACCGGGCCCAGCTCGCCATCGGCATCGGCCCATTCGTCCCAGATCGATACGCCGTGTTCCTGGAGCCAGCGCACGTTGGTGCTGCCTTGCAGGAACCACAGCAGTTCGTAGATGATCGATTTCAGGTGCAGCTTCTTGGTGGTGACCAGCGGAAAGCCTTCCTGCAGGTCGAAGCGCATCTGGTAACCGAAGACCGAGCGTGTGCCGGTTCCCGTGCGGTCGGTTTTTTCGGTGCCATGCTCGTACACATGGCGCATGAAGTCGAGATATTGTTTCATCGGGCAGGCTCGCAGCGCGATTCGGGCAACGCCACGCTCCGGGACGGAGCGTCAAGCCGACGATTCTACCAGCCCAACGGCGTATCCATCGCCCGTGCGCTCCAGCGTCACGGCATGCCGCGCCGCCAGGCGAACGCCGATCGCATCGCCCGGCGCGAACTGGCGATCGCCCGGCGCATGCGCGAAAATCTGCCGGCCGGAAGCCAGTCGCAGCGTAAGCAAAGTGTCGGCGCCGCGAAAGGCCCGCCGCACGACCTCGACGCGATGCGGGCTGGTGTCGTCGAGCACGATATGCTCGGCGCGCAGCAGTACATCGAGCGCGCGCTGGCGAGTCGCGACACCGGGCGGTAGCGGCAGCTCGCCCAGTTCGAGGCGCACCGCAGCGCCGTCGCACTGGCCGGGCAGTACCGCGCCGCGCCCGATGAAATCGGCGACGAAATGCGTGGCCGGCGCGTGGTAAAGGCGCTGTGGCGTGTCCCATTGGACGAGCGTGCCGCCGTCCATCACGCCGACCCGGTCGGCCATCACGAAGGCCTCGTGCTGATCGTGGGTGACCAGCAGCGCGGTGGTGCCGCTTTCCACCAGCAGATCCCGCACCTCGAGCGCGAGCCGCTCCCGCAGTTCCTGATCGAGGCTGGAAAACGGTTCGTCGAGCAGCAGCAGGTCGGGGGCCGGCGCGAGTGCACGGGCAATCGCCACACGTTGCTGCTGGCCGCCCGACAGCTCGTGCGGGAAGCGCCGCAGGCTGGCCGACAGCCCGACCAGCGCCGCCAGTGCGGCCACACGCTCACGCCGCTGCCGCGCCGGTGCGAGGCGCAAGCCGAAACCGATGTTGTCCGCCACATTGAGATGAGGGAACAACGCATGTTCCTGAAAGACCACGCCGATACGCCGGGCCTCGGGCGCGAGCGCCCGGCAGGCAGAGGCGATTTGCCGGCCACCCAGCACGATGCGCCCGTCGAGCAGCGGCTCGAATCCGGCGAGCGCGCGCAGCACGGTGGTTTTGCCACAGCCCGAGGGGCCCAGCAGGCAGCCGATCGCGCCGCGCTCGAGCGTCAGTGAAAGGCCGCGCACCACCGCAAGCCGGTCGGCGCCGGCAAGGTAAGCGACGTGAATGTCTTCAACGAAGAGATGATCTGGGTTCATGCGGCAGATGGGGACCGTGCGCGGGCCGGGTATAATTCCAAGCTGGTTTGTCGTTCCAGGCCTCGCGCGGTTCCCCCTGCCGTTTCGCGATTTATCTCCGATTTATCTCCAATACATCCGGTTTTAACCGGTGTTACCGCTTCGCATGCCATTGATCTCGCGCGCTTCAGGCGCCATTCGCACGCTTGCGCTTCGCTGGTTTTGGCGCCCCGGCAGGGGTTGGGACAGCCTCGCCGCGGCACTGGCGCTGGCCATGCTGTTGCCCGTGTTGGGCATCGTTGCGGCGTGGGCACAGGGCGACGCCGCCTCGCGCGACATTTTGGCGCACCTGATGGCGACCGTGCTGCCCGGCTACGTCAGGAATTCCATGGTGATTGGGCTGTCGGTCGCGCTCGGCGTTACCCTGGTTGGCGTATCGACGGCCTGGGTGGTGGCCGCGCATGAGTTTCCCGGCTGCCGATTCTTTGCCTGGGCGCTGATCCTGCCGCTGGCGATGCCGGCCTATGTCATGGCATACGCCTATACCGATTTCCTGCAGTTTTCCGGGCCTCTGCAAGGCGCGTTGCGCAAGTGGCTGGGGGTCCCACGGCTTGCGTGGTTTCCGGAAATACGTTCCTGGTATGGCGCCTCGCTGGTGTTCGTGAGTGCCTTTTATCCCTACGTGTACCTGTTGGCGCGCACTGCCTTCGTGGAGCGAAATCCCCGTCTGGACGAAGCGGCCCGCACGCTCGGCTGCGGGCCATGGCGCCGCTTCGGGCTGGTGGCGTTGCCGCTCGCGCGCCCGGCGGTAGTCGCGGGTGTCGCCCTGGTGCTGATGGAGACCTTGGCCGACTACGGCGCGGTGGCCTATTTTGGCGTGCCCACCTTCACGACCGGCATCTATCGCGCCTGGCTGTCGATGGGCGACCGCCTGGCGGCCGCGCAACTGGCCTCGCTGCTGTTGCTTTTCGTGCTCGTATTGCTCGCCCTCGAGACCCGCAGCCGCGCCAGCCTGCGCTTCCATTCAGCCGGCCCGCGCACACGCCGCATCGCGCCGGCGCCGCTGCACGGGGTGGCCGGCTGGGCGGCCACCGCGCTGTGCGGCGTGCCGCTGCTGCTGGGTTTCGGTCTGCCCGCGCTCATCATGCTGCGCCTGGCCTGGCTCGAGGCGGAGGCGGTGGCGTGGGCGCGCTACGCGGGATGGGTCTGGAACACGCTGGTGCTCGCCGGGCTCACGGCCGGCCTGGCGGTCCTGCTGGCGACTGTGCTGGCCTATGCGCAGCGGCACTCGCCCGGCCGGCTGCCGCGCTGGGCCGCGCGGATGGTCGGCGCGGGCTACGCGATTCCTGGCGCGGTCATCGCGGTAGGATTGCTCACGCCAATGACCCGGCTCGACGCCTGGCTGGCCGGCCTGATGGGTGCCCAGGGCCTGGTGCTGAGCGGCAGCATGGGCATGCTGATCTACGCCTATCTGGTGCGCTTTATGGCCGCCGGGGTGCAAACGATCGAAGCAGGCCTGGCGAAAATATCCCCCAGCCTGGAGTCCAGCGCCCGCAGCCTGGGGGTGTCCGGATGGGCCATGCTGCGCGCGGTGCATGCACCGCTGCTTCGGCGCAGCGTGCTGAGCGCGGCGTTGCTAGTGTTCGTCGACGTGATGAAGGAGTTGCCAGCGACCCTGGCGTTGCGGCCTTTCAACATGGACACGCTGGCCGTCGTGGCCAGCCAGTTCGCGGCAGATGAACGTCTTGGCGAGGCGGCATTGCCCGCCCTGACGCTGGTGGCCGTCGGGCTAATCCCCGTTTTTTTGATCTCGCGCACGACTTGTGCGCGCCCGTGATGCGCCCGGCTGGCGGCGCGCGCACAATCGTCTATATTGAAATCAGGGCGTGCACTGGGAATGAACGCCTTTACGGGGATCAACGCAATGATTGCGATCGTCCTTTGCAAGTGCTGGCTAGCGCTTGCCGTCGCCGCCATCCCGCCCCAGGCAATCATCGGGTATGACGGTGGCACGGCGAATCCGCTGACCACCTCGGTAAGCTACACGGATTGAACCGGCAGAATCAAAAAATACCGGGGCCAATCCAATTCGGCCGCCCGATCGGGCATCGGCCGTGGATTTTTTCAACGATACAGTCCACAATCGCGGCACGACTGTCCTGGCGGATAACGGTGCTATGTGGCGTATCGACCTGGTATCCCTGCGTTTGTTCGTGGCCGTATGCGAAGAAGGCGGTATCGCGCGTGCTGCCGAGCGCGAATTCATCGCGGCCTCGGCCATCAGCAAGCGCATCAATGACCTCGAGACCCTGGTCGGCGCGGCATTGCTGCAGCGCCACAAATGGGGCGTCAGTCCCACCCCGGCCGGCGAGGCGATGCTCCATCACGCGCGCAACGTGCTGCGCAGCCTCGAAAAAATGCAGGGTGAACTGAGCGAATACGTCAGCGGCGTGCGCGGCTATATCCGCCTGTTCGCGAATATTTCGTCGATGGTCGAGACACTGTCCGAGGACATCGGCACCTTTTTGGCCCATCACGAAAACGTCAAGATCGATCTGGAGGAGCATGTCAGCAGCCAGGTGGTGCGCGCGGTCGCCGAAGGCAGCACCGATATCGGTATTTGCTGGGCGCAGGCCGATACCCGCGAACTGCAGGTGTTTCCCTACCGAACCGATCATCTGGTGGCCGTCATGCACCCGGGACATCCGCTGGCGTCGCGCCCAACGCTGGCTTTTGCCGACACGCTCGATCATGACCAGATCGGCCTGCATCCGGACAGCATGATGTACGCCACGCTGCGCCCGCTGGCCGCACAACTCGGCAAGACGCTGCGCTTTCGCATCCACGTCTCGACGTTCGAGTCGGCCTGCCGCATGGTGCGCGCCAATCTCGCCATGGCGATCGTGCCGGAAGAGGCCGTGACGCTCTACCGCACTCTGTTCGGACTGCACCAGATTCGCCTGAGCGATCCCTGGGCAGTGCGCCAGCAGGTGATCTGCGTGCGGGACTACGAGGCCTTGCCGGTGCCGGCGCGCCTGCTGGTCGATCATCTGCGCGTCGATTCGTCGTGATTCGCGATGGCAGCGATGGCGAATCGCGACTTGCCCGATTCCCTGCCATTGGTAATCCTATCGAAAACACCGTGCCGCCCAGAAGCGGCCGACAAAAGCCGGCGCCCGGCGCATGGGCGAGCCGCGCAAGACCGACGTTATCTGCAATCCGGACGGACCGCCGCCGCGCAAGCGGGGCTGGGCCATCCGACAGAAGGGGCCGACATGCTTGAGGCAGTGCGTTTCGACGGCAGGATTTTGTTCCTCGCCGAAGCAGGCGAGGCGATGGCCCGTCAAATGGCAGGCGAGGATCTCGCGCTCGAGTCGGCACTGCCGCTGCGCGACCAGCTCTCCACCGACGAAATCACGCCCGCCTGGGTGTGTTTTCATTACGACGAAAAGCTCGGCGACTATGTTTATCTCGGCCTCAAGTGCCTGCCGCTCGATGGCGCGCCGGGCGGCGGCGAATTCCCGATCCGGGTGGGGGCGATCAGGCAGGGCGGCTTCAGCGTCAGCGTGGCCGGCGCGCGGCGCGGCAAAGGCTCCTCGCGCGAGGCCAGCCCGTTTGCCGAACTGTCGGCCGGCATCCGCCTGGTGATCGCCGAGAGCTTCGAGCGGATCTATCAGCAAAACTGCCAAAATCTCGGACTGCTGACCTCGACCGATTTCGGCCTGATCGAGCGTATTCGCGCCGGCGAGACGATTCCGATCGAGGCTTTTCTGGAAGATTGCGACGCGCTCAGCGAGCAGATCGTGCGTTGCGGCGGCCTGTTCGGTTTCAATCAGCGCCGCCTGGCCGGGGCGGTGAGCGTGCCGTTGCCGGACCATCCGGCAGGCCCGATGACCTACGGCGAGAAGTTGCTGGCGCGGGCCCTGGGCATCGCGCGCGTGCGCCCGGGCGACGGCGTTTTCGTCAAGACCGATTGGCGCTTCTCCCATGAATACGTGACGCCCATGGCGGTCAGCTTTCTGTCCCGTCACCTGGGCTCGCCGGCCGCGCAGGCGCAGCACATCGCATTGCACGATCCGGCTTCGATCCTGTGCTTCGAGGACCATCTCAGCTTGCTGGCCGAGGTGATCGACGAAAAGAAACGAGCGCTTGGCCTGCTCGACGCGGCCGGACAAATGGCTCAGGTGCAGCGAGACTTCTGCGCCCGCCAGGGCATCCGGCTGCACGGGCGCAGCCCTGCGGGCGGCTCGGAGGGAATCTGCCATGCGCTGATGGCCGAACGCTACGTGCTGCCGGGCCAGATCGTCGCAGGCACCGACTCGCACACCACCCACTGCGGCGCCCTGGGCGCGCTGGCCTTTGGGGTGGGGACCACCGATATGGCCAATGCGTGGCTCACCGGCGATGTGCGCCTGAGCGTGCCCACCACCTGTCTGATCCAGTTGCACGGACAACTGCGTCCCGGCGTCAGCGCCAAGGATCTGGTGCTGCATTTGCTGCACCTGCCGTACATCCGCGACGGCCGGGCGATCGGGCAGATCATCGAATACGCGGGACCGGCCGTGGCCGGCCTGTCGATCGACGAGCGCGCGACCCTGACCAATATGGCGGCCGAAATCGGCGGCATGACCGGGTTGATCGCGCCGGACCGCGAGACACAGCGTTTCCTGCGCGAGCGGCGCGGCGTCGATGTCGCCCTCGAACCATGGATGAGGGGCGACGCCGACGCCAGCTATGCGCATGTCATCGAAGTCGACTGCGCGGTTCTCGAGCCGATGCTGGCAATGCCCGGGGATCCGGGCAACGGCCTGCCGGTCTCGGCGCTGCGCGAGGCAGTGCGCATCGATATCGCCTATGGCGGCTCGTGCACCGGCGGCAAGCGGGAAGATTTGCGCCGCTACCACGAGGTGCTGGCCTGGGGGCTGGCGCATGGCATGAAGGTCGCCGATCACGTCAAGTTCTACCTGCAGTTCGGCAGCGAAGACGTACGCGCCTACTGCGAGTCGCAGGGGTTCATGGAAACCTTCGAAGCTGCCGGCGTGGCGCTGGTGGCCCCGAGCTGCGGCGCTTGCGTCAACGCCGGGCCGGGCGCGTCGCGGCGCGCCGGCGAGGTCGTCATCAGCGCGCAGAACCGCAATTTCCCTGGGCGCTCGGGGCCTGGCCAGATGTGGCTGGCGAGCCCGGCGACGGTCGCGGCCAGCGCGCTGGCCGGCCGCATCGTGAGCTTCGCCGGGTTGCGGCAAGCGCTCGGGCAGGCGGCCGAACAAGCATTGCAGGAGCGATCCTGACAAAACGAAAAAGAGAGATTCGACGCATGGCAGAACAACAAGCATTGCCGCTGGCGGGTATCCGCATGGTGGAGTTTTCGCATATGGTGATGGGGCCCACGTGCGGCATGATTCTCGGCGATCTGGGGGCCGAAGTGATCAAGATCGAGCCGCTCGCGGGCGACGGCACGCGGCGCCTGCTGGGCGCGGGAGCCGGCTTCTTCCGGGCATTCAACCGCAACAAGCAAAGCCTGGCGATCGATCTGCTGCAGCCCGAGGGACGCGAAATCCTGTTGCGCCTGATCGCGACGGCCGATGTGGTCAGCGAAAATTTCAAGCCGGGCAAGATGAAGCAGGCCGGGCTTGACTACGCGACCCTGGCGCGCCTTAATCCGCGCCTCGTCTATGTCTCGCTCAAGGGCTTTCTGCCGGGGCCGTACGAGCATCGCACCGCGCTCGACGAAGTCGTGCAGATGATGGGCGGGCTGGCCTACATGACCGGGCCGGAGGGCAGGCCGCTGCGCGCCGGCGCTTCGGTCAACGACATCATGGGCGGCATGTTCGGCGCGCTGGGCGTGCTGGCCGCGTTGTTCGAGCGCCAGCACAGCGGGCGAGGACAGGAGGTGCAAAGTGCGCTGTTCGAAAACTGCGTGCTGCTCAGCGCCCAGCATATGCAGCAATTCGCGGTGACCGGCCAGGCACCCGCACCGATGCCGTCGCGCATCTCGTCATGGGGTATTTACGATGTATTTGCAACGCGCGACGGCACGCAGATTTTCCTGGCGGTGGTCAGCGACGGGCAGTGGCGTACCTTCTGCGACGTGTTCGGCCTGACGGCCTGGGCCGACGATGCCCGGCTGGCGACCAATAACGATCGCGTGCGCGCCCGCGAATGGTTCCTGCCGGCGCTGCGCGAGGTGATCGCCGGCTACGACGCGGCCTATTTGCAGCAGGCGTTCGAGCGGCACGGCCTGCCTTACGCGCCGATCGTGCGCCCGGAGACGTTGTTCGACGACGAGCACCTCAATGCCAGCGGCGCGCTCGGCGAGCTGCATACCGACGACGGCCAGCTCACCCGCGTGCCGTTGCTGCCGATCACCATGCGCGGCCAGCATCTGCCGATTCGCATGCCGTTGCCGCGCATCGGCGAGCATACGCAGGCTATCCTGCGCGAATTGGGGTACCACGACGATCAGATCGCGCAATGGGTCGCGCGCGGCATCGTCGGCACCCCCGCCGAATAGGCACTCGCTACGCGCTTGCGGCGCGCCATTGAAGCCGATAGTGTGGCGGTTTTGAGCAAAGGAACAGCAAGATGGCCGATCTTCCCCTGAGCGGTGTGCGCGTGCTCGACCTGTCGCGGCTGCTGCCCGGTCCGCTGGCCACGCTGCGGCTGCAGGAAATGGGCGCGCAGGTCACCAAAGTGGAGGACCCTGGCGCTGGCGACACCGCGCGCGCAATGCTGCGAACAGAATCGCAGTGCGCGGCTGGCGAGCCGGGCACGTTCTACACCCTGCTTAATCGGGGCAAGACGATCGAGCGGCTCGACCTGAAAAGCCCGGCCGGGCATGCGCGCCTGCTCGGGCTGGTGGCGCAGTGCGATGTGCTGGTCGAAGGGTTTCGCCCTGGCGTGATGGCGCGCCTGGGGCTTGGCTACGATACGCTGCGCACGCTCAATCCGCGCCTGGTGTACTGCGCGATCAGTGGCTACGGACAGCACGGACCGATGGCGCAGCGCGCCGGCCACGACATCAACTACATCGGTTACGCCGGGGTGCTCGACCAGTTGGCCGCACCCGACGATGCACCCATCGTGCCGAACTTCCAGATCGGCGACCTGTTCGGCGGCGCGCAGAGCGCCGTGCAGGAAATCCTCGCCGCCCTGTACGCAGTCGGGCGCACCGGACAAGGCCGCGCGCTCGATATCTCGATGACGCATGCGGTGCAGCGCAGCAACCTGCTGCCGGCGGTGGCCGTGCGCGATCACGGCGCGACGCGCCGCAGCGGCCAGGACCTGCTCAATGGCGGGGTGCCGTGCTACAACGTGTACCGCACGCGCGACGACCGCTGGATGGCCGTTGGCGCGCTCGAACTGAAATTCTGGCAGGCATTGTGCGAGGTGATCGGCAAGCCGCAATGGCGAACACTGCACTGGAGCCTGGGGCAAGCGCCGGGCAGCGATGCCGCCCGCGCGCTCAAGGCCGAGCTGGATGCGATTTTCGCTACCCGTACCCAGGCAGCGTGGTGCGCGCTGTTCGATCCGGCCGATTGCTGCGTGAGTCCTGTCTTGCGCCTGGAGGAGGCGCTCGCGCATCCGTTATTCAACCCAGGACAGGTCCAGTGATCGGTGCCGGCGGCGCCGGCTTAACTACTTGCTGACGCCCGCGCCGATCACGCCGCCCACCGCGGCTCCGCCGACGGTGCCGAGCGCATTGCCGGTCAGGACGTTACCCAGCACGCCACCGGCCACCGCGCCGATCGCCGCTCCTTTTTGCTGATGGCTCATGCTGGCGCAGCCTGCCATCGACGCCGCGAGCGTTGTCACGGCCAACAGCCGAGTCAATTTTTTCATGATGGAACCTCCGCGAGTTCTACTGATATTTTATGAGAGCCGCCTGCTTCCCGAAAGTTTGACAACTGCAACTGGGGGGCGATCAATCATCGAACAATTTGAATTGCCGCATCGCAGCATCGTCGGCCAGCCGCACGCCAACCCCCAGCAGCCGGACCGGGCGGCTGTGGCGCTTGAAGCCGGTGGCCAGCAATTGCAGGCATTGTGCTGCATCGAGCGTTGCGCTGACGCACTCGGCCGTGGTGCGGCTGAAGTCGTCGAAACGCAGCTTGACGAACAATTTATGTATCCACGCGCCTGCGTCGTTGCGTTCGATCCGCCGCGCCAATTGCTCGATCAATACGCCGAGCTCGCGCCGGCAATCGTCCAGCGTGCGCAAGTCGTGCACGTAAGTGGTTTCGACGCTGATCGACTTTCGCTCCTGGTCAGGATTGACGCGCCGGGTGTCGACGCCACGGCACAGATCGAACAGGCGCTGGCCGAAGCTGCCGAATTGCCGGTGCAGATCGAGCTTGGACCAGCCGCGCAACTCGCCGCAGGTCTTGACGCCCAACTCATGCAGCCGGGCGGCCGTCACTTTGCCGACGCCGAACAGCTTCTCGACCGGCAGCGCCGCGACGAAGGCGTCGGCCTCGCGCGGATGAATCACGAACAGGCCATCCGGCTTGCGCCAGTCGCTGGCGATCTTGGCGAGAAATTTATTCGGCGCGACGCCGGCCGACACGGTGATGCCGACATCGCGCGCCACGCGCGCGCGGATTTCGCGCGCGATCAGCGTGCCGCTGCCCTGGCAATGTTCGACGCCGGTCACGTCGAGATAGGCTTCGTCGAGCGAGAGCGGCTCCACCAGGGCCGTGTAGTCGCGGTAGATCGCCATGATCTGGCGCGACGCGATGCGATAACGCTCCATCGACGGCGGCAGAATCAACAGGGCAGGGCAGAGCTTGAGGGCCTGCGAGGACGGCATCGCCGAGCGCACTCCGAAGGCCCGCGCTTCGTAATTGCAGGTAGCGATCACGCCGCGCTGCGAAGGCTGGCCGCCGACCGCCAGCGGGATGCCGCGCAGTGAGGGGTCGTCACGCATCTCGATCGCCGCGTAAAAGCAGTCGCAATCGCAATGAATGATCTTGTTGGGAACGCTGGGGGGAATCTCGGGTTTCAAAATGGCGCCGGCACCGATCGCGCAAACGGTGTGCGTATTATGAAGCACTCGCGTCTCGCGCGCCGTGGGCCGCGGCGCCGGGGCGGCGCGGCGCGCTAGCGCCGGCGGTATGCCGAGCGTTGCGCCAGTAGCCGGTCGTGGCGCGCCAATTCGGCGATGCGGCGATTGACGACCTCGATCATGACGCGGCGATTCAGGGCGCGGCCCGCGGGGGTCGTGTCCGGCGCGATGAAGTCGCCGGCCGGTAGCGAAAACACTTGTATCTTCGCGGACGCGATGCCGTGGTCGAGCAGGAATTGCCTGACCGACAAGGCGCGCTGCCGGGCGATTTTGGGGTCGAGCGGACCGGGTATCGTCGAATCGGTCCGGCCGCGCAGCGTGATCCGATCGGCTGATCGCGCGGCCGACACCAATAACTGCGAGAACGCCGGGCTGGGCCGGAAGGCCGTCTGATAGGCGTCGAAGTGCGCCATCAGCATGGCAGCCGACGCCGCCTCCAGCACGTGCTGGATGTGATCCAGGCGGCGATTGAGCGCATGCAGCGTGCGCTCGTCGGGGGAGCCGTGCTCGACGACGGCCCGGGCGGCGGCAAGCTGGCTCGCGGCCGCCTCGATCAAGGTCGCTACATCGTTGTCGCTCGCACGTGCCGGCGCGCGAGCGGAACTGGCCGCGTTGGCGGCGGCTGGCGCGGGCGCCGGCGCAGCGGCAACCGCAGCGCCAACCGCCACTGCGGTCGACGCGGGCGGCACGCTGGCGGCGACTGGCGCTGGGCGCTGCAAATGAATTCGCCTCGCGCCTGCCGCGGTGTGGATGGTGAAATCGTAGATCTTGCGGGCAAGGCGAAAATTCGAGCCTTCGCGTGCGAGTCCGACTGGTGCGCCGCTCGCATCGGTCACCGATAGCGACGACGGCGCAGCGGTGAATTCCAGAACGATGCTGGACCCATAGTCATAGGCGCGCACCAGTTTGGGCTGGGCGGCGGCCGGCGATGCCGAACGAGTCATGGCGGTCGTTGGTCCCCCGGCGGTGGTACTCGACGCCGCGCAGGCGACCAATAATGCGCTTGCGGCCGCTGTCGCGGCCAGGCGAGGCAGGCTCATTGGTGCAATCCCCCTTGTCGTATGTGCCAAACATGCGATGGTTTTATCGCGGGCCGAGGCGAGCTTTCGCAAGTCCCTGCGATGCGCGGCTGCCTGGCAGGAATGGTCGCGCGCGCGGTGGCGGACGGCCATAGAGAGATACGCTGAGTCGTGGTTTTCCCGTCATACGCGTCAAGACAAGAGGCGGCAGGTTGCCCGGGCATGCGATCGATTTGCTCGATTAAAAGATTCGGTGGATTCGTTTGCGCGATGGTTTCCGCCCCTTTTTAAACATTGAAACAATCCAGGCCGCGCGCCCTGCCGTCTCATCGCACCAGCGTCGGACTGGCGACGGCGCCGGCGCTGGCCCGCTGACGGGCCGCATCGTCGGCAATGAAATGACCCTCGATATAGCGGCCGCCATGCGTTGCCGCAACGGTGATGCGAAATGGCGCGAACGCCACGATCGGCACGGCGCGATGCTCGCCGAATCCGGCCACGACCGGCAGCAGGACGTCCGCCGGCGCGCTCACCGCCGCGTTGCCCGGGCCTGTTGCGCCAGGCTGAGTCCATATGCTGTCGCCGGTGCTGATGCCGGTCGGGTTGCCGTGGGCGATCAGCCTGCCGAGCGGCGCCGCGCCGGGCGCGTCGTTCTCGAACGAGGTCCACCGCCCCGACGGGCATGCGCCGTCGCGATACGTCGCGCCGATTTTCAGGATGAATGGCCGGCCCGTGATGGGGTCGTTTCTCGGTCTGGCATTGGCGCTGTCCCAATACGCGTCGTACAGGCAGGCGGGAATCGCCAGCGGGAACACGGTCCCGGCGGCCGCATGGTCCGCGACCGCGATGACCGCGACGGCCGTCGCGCTGACGGGGATATGCGCCATCGCCAGCAACGAGGCCAGCAGCCGCCCGGACGCGTCCGGCTGACGAGCGGGCGCGTGACCGACCGTGACCATGACCGCCGGGCGGTCGTTGGCGCCGGGCGTGATGCCGGTCGGCCGCAGGCTGGCCCGGGGCTGGTTGAGGTTCCAGTAGCCCGTCTGGATTCGTTCGACGGCCAGTCTCGGCGTCGCCGCGCTGTTGAGCGAAACGGCGAGTGTGGCGAGGGTGCGCGCGCGTGACCAGTCGGGTCGCGGATATCCGGGCTCGAGCGCGCCGGCTCCGGCCAGGGCGGCCGCGTCGGCGGCGTTCTGCAATTCGCCGTGCAGCGCCCAGAACTTGCCGAAATCGATCGCCAGCACCCCAGCGCTCAGCAGCACTGCCGCCATAAGCGCGCTCAGCACGCCTGCCGAGGCGTGTTGGCGTATGTGGGCACGCTCGCCGATCGAATGAGTGCGCATCGATTTCCCCGCGATGCCGTACTGGTGCGCCGCGGCGGCCTAGTCGCCGCGAAAGGCCACGCGGGCGGCAAGAGCCGCTGTCGCGCACGATCGCGCAGGCCCGCCGAGCGGGCGTGGCGAGCATGGCAGAAATGATGGAAATCGCGCCAGACGGCGCCAGATGGTATCGCGCATCACTTCCCCCGGTTGACTCATGACTCAGGCTGACTTGGTACGGTCGGTTGACGGCAATGACCGCTTGATTTTGATGCTCAAAATCAAGCATGAAACATGCCACGGCGTGCCAACCCGGATGCCTGTTGAGGTCGCGCCCGATGGATGTCGCCGCGCCTGGTGCGCTTCGCACAAAACGTATCAAAACTGAAATGATGCCGCTTCAGATGCGCCGCGATCGCTGCAATGCCCGCCAAATAAGGCCTGGCGGGCGGTTCGGCAGCCTGCCGAACCATGAGTATTCCTCAATAAGCGAGCTTTTTTTCGTGGCATACCCACTCAAAAAGGCCGGTAAGCGGGGGTTGTATCAATTACGTAACATTTTGTAACGTTTTGTTTCTGCCGCGCGCCCGGTATCCGAACGCGCTCGACTGCGTGTTATTGGCCCGGCTGTCGCTCACCGTCAGCGGTATTTTCCTGGCCGGCGACGGCAAACGGTTAACTCTCGATTGACTTTGCCGGAAATCGCGCTCTCCGTTGGCGTGCCGGTCTTTTTTACTGCTTGCAAGACAGTCTCGGTCGGTGCGGGCGCTTGCCTCAAGCCTGTTGCTGGGCATCGAGTTGTTGTGCAAAACAGACGGCCGTCGGGATAGGTTTAGCGGCTTTTTTTCTGATGCGAGGCCAACGCGTCGGCGAGCCACTGCGCCACATCTCAATCGATTCCACGTCTTTCGTTATCAAAAATGAAACGTTTTCGCGCTATTGGCTGATTGGCAGGCCTTTTATTTTTTCAATTATTCAGTAATCACAACGATTTCCGTGCGCTGGCACGGTCTTCGCATCGGATATGGGCAACGGCGGCGTGTCGGCTGGGTAACCAACGGCGCGCCGGCTTCCGGAGTCACAGGACTGCTGTCGGGGAATCAGTGCTTTGACGCCGGAAAACTTTGATGCCTCGCAGAGCCGGCCATGCCGGTTCGCGGGTATCGAAGGCCGGGGCTGCGCGCACCGCTGGCACGGTGTGCGAAGCCAAACGCAGGCGCGGGCGGGTGGTCCGGCTGGACCGCTCGCCAAGCCTGGGGGCCATGCGGCAACGGCCCTATCGCAGTGCTCGGTCCCGCAGCGGGCATGTGTTTTGTACTTGAGTCAACAACTTCTTTCGCAATCAAGGAGCTTCAAATGCAAAAAACTCTTGACCTGGTCCGCGACTTTGCACGCGACGAAGAGGGCGTAACCGCCATCGAATACGGCTTGCTGGCCGCGTTGATCGCGGTGGCGATCATCGCTGCCGCGGGGCTTGTCGGCACCAATTTGGCCGGCATGTTCAACTATATCGCCGGTTTGTTGCCGCAGGGCTAACAGAATTGAGCCCAGCGAGTGGTCGTGGGTCCGGCTGTACACCGGGCCCACGCGGACACCTCGCAATCTGAGCAAAGAGGGGATGCCATGAATGCCTTCGAATTTCCTGTCGGGGCTTGCGTGCTGGGTCTGGTGGGCCTGGCGGCTGCCTGGGATCTACACGCGCGGCGTATCCCGAATTGGCTGGTGTTGCTCGGGCTGGTCGTGGCGCTCGCCGTGCAATGGGGTTTGCGTGGAGCGAGCGCGGGTATTGGGCAATGGCTCGGCGGCCTGGCGGTGGGCTTCGGCCTGTTTATGCCGATTTATCTGCTGCGCGGCATGAGTGCCGGCGACGTGAAATTGATGGCCGCCGTGGGCGCTTTCGTGGGGCCTGCCATGGCGTTGGAAATCGTGCTGGGCACCTGGGCGATCGGCGGTGTGCTGGCGCTTGGCGCCATCGTGCGCGAGCGGGCGTTTCGCGCCTCGGGCAGCAGCCTGCTGGCCATTTTTCTGAGCGGAACCAGCCGAGCGCGCTGGCACGCGGCGCCGGCGAGCGCCCACGCCAATGCGTCGATGGGAACGCTGCCCTATGCCGTGGCCATTGCGCTGGGCACCGTGGGAGTGATGTTCCTGCATGCCGCCGGCCACGTGCTTTGACGGCGCGACGCCGCGGGCAAGCAGTGCGGTGAAGTGAGCCTCCTGCAGAGAGGCACAGGCAGTAAGAGCATGGCCGCGCACGGCGCGGACAACCGGGGGAATGAACATGTCAGACATCCTGAAGCCAGTGCCGGGCGGCTCGGCCGACGTCAGCCATCTGCAAGATGTTAGCCGGGCCAGATTCAAGGGCGTGGATGCCGAATCCGGTCCGCTCGGGCGCGCGCCCAAGACCATCGCCGAGACCGGCCTGACGCAGAATTTCCTGTTCGAGCTGGTCGCCAAGAGCGCGCTGCTGGGCGGCAAGACCTCGCTCACCCAACTGGTTCAACGCCTCAAGCTGGGCATTGGCGTGCTCGATGCGGTGGTCGCTTTCGCGGTGCGCGAGCGCCTGCTGGAAATCGTCCGGCGCGGCGCCAACGACATCGACGTCGAGTTGCAATTGACCGACAACGGCCGGGTCCGGGCCGCCGAATTCATGGCCCGCTGCCGCTATGCCGGCCCCGCGCCGGTTTCGCTGGCGACGTATGAGGAGGTCATTCGCCGGCAGTCGGTCAGCCACCGGTTCGTCACCCGGCCGGCCCTGCGCGCGGCGTTTGCCGGCCTGGTCGTCAAGAGCGAATTGCTCGACGACATTGGCGGTGCCGTCAACAGCGGCAAACCGGTGATCTTTTTCGGCCCGGCCGGCAGCGGCAAGACCTCGCTGGCCGAGCGCCTGGGCAAATTGCTGCCCGGTTCGATCGCCGTGCCCTATGCGCTTGCTGTCGATAACGAGGTCGTGCAGATTTTCGACCCCCTGATTCATCAGCCTGCGCCGCCCGAAGAGGCGCCGGGCGCGGCCGATGCCCCGCTCGATACGCGCTGGCAGCGCTGCCGCCGCCCGGCGGTTATTTCGGGTGGCGAACTGACGCTCGAAATGCTCGAACTGCGTTATGACCCGTCGAGCGGCTTTTATCAGGCGCCGCCGCACGTCAAGGCCAACGGCGGCCTGTACGTGGTCGACGACCTCGGGCGCCAGCGCGTGGCGCCGGCCGATCTGCTCAACCGCTGGATCGCGCCGTTCGATCGCGGCCGCGACATGCTCACGCTGCATACGGGCACGCGTTTTTCGATGCCGTTCGATGTGTGGGTGGCCTTTTCCAGCAACTTCTCGCCCGACGAGCTTGGCGACGAGGCTTTCTTTCGGCGGCTCGGCAGCAAACTCTATGTGGGCGCGCTCGATATCGAGGCATATCGCCAGGTCTACGACCAGCGCTGCGCGGAGCTCGGCGTGGACTCCAGCGACGATGCCTTCCAGTTCCTGATTCATCACCTGCACATGCCTGCCGGGCGGCCGCTGCTCGCCTGCTATCCCGGCGACCTGCTGCGCATCGTGCTGGCCAGCGCGCGCTATCTGGAGCAGCCCGCACTGGCCGACCGGGGCAGCCTGCTGCGGGCATGGAACAGCTATTTCGCCGTGGTCGGCGATAACGACAATCTGCCGCCGCCGCATGGCGCAACGGAGTGGCCGGCAAAAAAGCTCGTGGCCGGCTAGACGGCCAAAAACGGTGAGCGGCAGGGCGCCTGGCGGGATCGACAAGGGGAAAGCATCATGAAAAACGTACGCGCGTTGGTGACGCTGCTGATCGCGGCACTGGCCGGTCTGGCGGCCGTGGCGATGGCTTCGCGTTGGCTGCTGGAGAAATCGTCGGCCATGACGACCCAGATCGCGGTTGCCGCGGTCGATATCAATTTGGGGCAGCGGCTCAACCCCGAGTTCATCAAGATGGTCGCCTGGCCCTCCGGCAGCATGCCGCCGGGGGCCTTTACCGACGCGGCGAAACTCGATGGCCGGGTGCTGCGCAGCAGCATGCTGCGCGGCGAACCGATCCTGGCCGGCAAGCTGACGCCGATCGGCACCAAGGGCGGCCTCTCGGCGGTGATCCCGGACGGCCGGCGCGCGATCACCGTACGCGTCAACGATGTGATCGGGGTAGCCGGTTTCGCCTTGCCCGGCAACTATGTCGACATCATCGTCAACACGCAAAAAGACGGCAACAACAACGCCAATAAGGACGCCAGCATCTCCAAGATTGTCCTCGAAAAAATCCTGGTGCTGGCCGTCGCGCAGGAGGTCAATCGCGACGAAACCAAACCCAAGGTGGTCAACGCGGTGACGCTGGAGGTCACGCCGGAACAGGCCGAGAAGCTCGATCTGGCGCGCAGCGTCGGCACCCTGTCGCTGGTATTGCGCAATCAAACCGATCCGAATCCGGTCGCGCCGGTGGGGGTCACCAAGGACATGCTGCTGGGCGAGAAGCCGGTACCGGCTGCGGCACCGGCCGACAAGAAGGCGCCGAGGGTCGCGCTCAGACGTGTCGCCGCGCAGCGCGGCGACTGTGTGGGCGTGATCGACGGCGTCAATAGCAGCAAAGAGTGCTTCTGAGCGCGTCGCCGCGATGCCGGACGGCAGCAATTTACCGGGGGAACAAAATGGACCGCATTGATCATCTTCGTTGGAGCAGCCACGCCAACGGTCGGCACGGCGAGCGGCGCTTCGGCTGGCGGGCGGCGGCATGCATGGCGCTGTGCGCCGGGCTCGCGGCGACGCAGGCTGCCGCGCAAACCCTGGCGATGGCCGCTGCCGAGCCGTCGCAACGCACGGAAGTCGTGCGCCCGGGCCAAGTGCAGGTAACCGTGGGCTTGCCGCGCGCGCCGGAGCGCCCGGTAAGCCTGAAGGGCCCGAATTGCGTGGGCGACTTGCGCGAGCACACGCAGGTGTCGGTGCCGGTCGGAAAATCGACCATCGTGACCCTGCCCGAGGCGGTGCGCAATCGCACGGTGGGCAATCCGAACATTCTTCAGGCCATGCTGGTGTCGCCGCGCGAACTCTATTTGCTCGGCATGAGCCTCGGCTCGACCAATATGATCGTGCAGGGCCGCAGCGGCGCCTGTTCGGTGATCGATGTCGAAGTCGGCGCTGATCCGGCGGGCGTGCAGGCGGCGCTGGCCAGGCTGATGCCGGAAGAAAAGGATATCCATGTGTCGGCCGCTGCCGACAGCCTGGTGCTGGCCGGCACCGTGTCGGATGCGCTCGCTGCACAACGTGTCGTGGAAATTGCCAGCGCGTTTGTGCGACGCGAAACTGCAAAAGACGTACCGACGGCTAGCTGCAAACAATTGGGTAATTGCATGTCGACACCAGACGAAAAGGTGGCGGCAGCACCGTCACCCAACGGAGACAATGTCCGCATCGTCAACATGCTCAGCATCGGCGCGCCGCAGCAGGTGCTGCTGGAAGTCAAGGTGGCCGAGGTCTCCAAGACGTTGATCGACCAGCTGGGTGCATCGGCCAATATCAATGGGGCGATCGGCAGCTGGAATTTCGGCCTGCTGGCTGACTTCCTGAGCGGCGCGACCAGCCTGATTTCCGCCACCAAGAACAATCATTTGCCGTTGAACCTGAATCTCGATGCCGAGAAACGCGACGGTCTGGTCAAGATCCTGGCCGAGCCGAACCTGATGGCGATCAGCGGGCAAACCGCCAGTTTCCTGGCCGGCGGCAAGGTGTTCATTCCGGTGCCGCAAAGCAACGGCACCGGCGGCTCGACCATCACCTTGCAGGAAGAGCAATTCGGCGTCGCTCTTAAATTCACGCCGACCGTGCTCGCCGGCGGGCGCATCAATCTGCAGGTCGCGCCCGAGGTCTCCGAGCTGTCGTCGACCGGCGTGACGCTCACCGCGCCCAATATCAACGGTAGCACGATCCTGCCGCTGATCACCACGCGCCGGGCGTCGACGACGGTGCAACTGCGCGATGGCCAGAGCTTCGCGATCGGCGGCCTGATCAAAAACAATGTGACGAGCAATGTCAACGGCTTGCCGGGGTTGGGCGAAGTGCCGGTATTGGGTGCGTTGTTTCGCAGCACGAACTTTCAGCAGGACAAGACCGAGCTGATGTTCGTGGTCACGCCGCATTTGGCCAAGCCGCTGGGCGCCAACTACCGGTTGCCGACGGATACCTTCGGTCAGACCAATACGCCGGGCGTGTTGTTGATGGGTGATATGGAGGGCAAGAAGGCGCCGGCTGTCGCGCCTGCGCCGGTCCCTGCCCAGGGGCCCGCACCGGGTACGCCGGCGACCCCGGCAACCGTCCCCGCGACGCCGGCAGCGGTGCCGCCCGAACCTCCGACGCAGATTGTGCCGCTACTGCCGGCGCCGGGCATGCCGCCGGCATCGACTCAGCAGGGATTGCCGCCCGGCACGGCCGCGACGACGATTTCGCGCACGGCCGCCAGGCAGGACATCGCCCAGGCGGGCCGACCGCCGGGCGCGGTGGGACCGAGCGATGCCCGGTCGCTGCCGTAGGCGGGATGCCGGAATGCGAGCGCCGCGGGCGCGCGCGAACAAACGATTGATTTCACATCGATGAGTTGCGGGGGATCCAATGAAAATTCTGTCGATATTGATACGCGCTGGCACCTGCGCGTGCCTCGGCGGCGCCCTGGCCGGGTGCTATACCTCCACGCCGCAATGGGACCGGCAGTTCGGCCATGCGGTGACCGAAGCCACGGCGCGCCAGACCCTTAACCCCGGGGCGTGGCAGGATCAGGCGCCGGTCGTGGGCATCGATGGCGTATCGGCCAAGCACGCGATCGACGAGTACCAGAAATCGTTCGTGCACCCGCGACAAGACGCCAACGCTTTCACGATCGGCGTGGGCGGGGCAAGCACGGGCTCGCGTTAGGAGAAGCATCATGCGCGCACCGATGCCACGCTATTCTGCCCGTCGCCTCGCGCGCCGCCGCAGGCAGGGCGGTGCGGTCGCAATTGTGGTCGGGCTCACGCTGGCGGTGTTGATCGGCTTTGCCGGGCTGTCGCTGGATCTGGGCAAGCTGTACATTGCCAAAACCGAACTGGCCAATGCGGCCGACGCGTGCGCGCTGGCCGCCGCGCGAGACCTCACCACCGCTCAGCCGCTGGCCACCGCGGAGGCGGCCGGCATTACCACCGGCACGAGCAATCGGGTGCTGTTCCAGAGCGAGGCAGTGTCGCTGTTGCCGGACGATAACGTCACCTTCAGCGAATCGTTTACCGGACCCTATCTGACCAAGGGCAATTTCACCACCGCCGATTTGCCCAAGGTCAAATACGTCAGATGTTCGGCCAGTCGCACCGGCATCACGAACTGGTTCATCCAGGTGCTCGATGCCGCCCTCGGAGCCTCGAGCGTATCGTCCACGGCGGTTGCCTCGACTACGCAATCGCAAACCACCTGCGCGTTGCCGGTGGGGATCTGCCAGGCGCCCAGCTCGACCCCCTATACGGTCGGCCAGTGGGTGGCCAGCAAGGTAGGCTCGAACAATCAGCTTACCGGCAACTTCATGTGGGTCGCCTATCCGGACAACCCGACCGTGCCGGACATGCGAGCGCTCCTGACCGGCGCGGGCGAGTGCAATCTGCCGACCCTGGGCACGGAGGTGGGCAAGACCGGCAACATCCAGAGCCTGGCGGCGGCCTGGAATACGCGCTTCGGCGTTTATCAGAACCCATATAATCCGCCGCCTGACCCGACCGGCGTGCCGGATTCCACGGGTTACGCCTACTCGCCGGTGACGCCCGGGCCGCAGTCGAACGCTTACAGCGATTTCGTCACGAGGCGGCTGCAACACGCACCCTATCAAGGCAACTCGGTGACGGGTCTCAATGTGCAAGGCGGCGCCAACGCCCCGCCGGCCAGCTATTACAGCAGCGGCACCGATCGCCGCCTGGCGCTGGTGCCGGTGATCAGTTGCCCGAGTTTGCTGAACAACCAAAAGGCACCGGTGCAATCGTGGGCCTGCGTGCTGATGCTGCATCCGATGGAGAAGAACATCAACGGCGCGCTCAATGGCAACGTCTATCTCGAGTACCGGGGCGACGCGTCCGATCCGAGTTCGCCTTGCGCGACCCAGGGCATTCCCGGCAGCAATACCGCCGGCATCGGGCCGCTGGTGCCCGTGCTGGTGCAATAGGAGACCCATCATGCGCAATCGGCTCGCACGAATTCGGCGCATGCGCGGCGTGGCCGCCGTCGAGTTCGCCCTGGTCGCGATTCCCATGGCACTGTTGCTCAGCGGGATCGTCGACTTCGGTTATGCCTTCTTTCAGTACAACACGCTGGCCAAATCGACCCGCGACGCGGTCCGCCTGTTGTCGACCTACAGTCCGACTTCCAGCGATTATCCGCTGGCCGCCGCCAAATGCTATGCGGTCTACGGCAACGGCAGCTGCACCGGTTCGCCGCTCGCCCCGGGCCTGACGACGGCCATGGTGGTCGTGTGCGACCCGGTCAACACCAGCGGTTGCGCCGGGACTTACCAGAACGTTCAAACCGACCCCAGTGGCGACACCATCAATCTGGTGCAGGTGAAGATCACCGGATTTGCCTTTACGCAACTGGTCGGTTTCTTCCAGATCAGCAATCTGGTCTTTGGCGACATCAGTTGCGTCATGAGGCAAGTGTCATGAATTCCCGGCTCCGTCACCGTCAAGGCATGGCCACTGCGGCGCGCCAGCGCGGCACGGCCGCGCTCGAGTTCGCGTTGATCTCGGTAGCTTTCTTTTCGCTGCTGATCGGCATCATGGAAATGGGGCGCGTGATGTTCTACTGGAACACGGCCGCCGAGGCCACGCGCCTGGGCGCACGCGTCGCGGTGGTGTGTGACATCGATTCCCCGGCGATCAAGACAAAGATGGAAACCATGCTGTCGATTCTGCAGGACGGCAACATCGACGTGACGTATTCGCCGCCGGGGTGCGACGTGACGAGCTGCACCGATGTCACGGTGAGCATCGTCAACGTGACGGTCGACACGCTGATCCCGTTCGTGCCGATCGACATTGCCATGCCCCCTTTTTCGACCACGCTGCCCCGCGAGAGCCTGGATAGCGTCAACGGGACCAACCCGACCTGCAGCTAGGTCTGAAGCCATTTGAGCGAGCAGAAAGACATGATCGACATTCTCGTGATTTCGTCCGATCCGGAGCACGTCACGGAGATCGAGAAAATCGTCGCGGCCGACGATGCGCACCATCGCCTGAGAACCGCATCCACCGGTCTGGCCGCCGTATTGAATCATCCGCAGAGCCTGGCGCAGACGGATTTGCTGATTTTCGACGGTACCCGCATGACGCCGGAAGATCTTGATTCGCTGGGCGCGATTGCCGCGCTGCGCTCCGATATGGCGTGCATGCTGATCGCGCTCGCGCCGTCGGCCGACCTGCTGATGCGCGCGATGCGCGCCGGCGTGCGCGACGTGCAGCCCTGGCCGATCGAGTCCGACGGCATGCGCCAGGCGATCCGGCGCGTCGCGCAAAAAGTCGCCGGCAACCGGCGCGAGGGGCAGGTGGTGTCGTTCGTGTCGTGCAAGGGCGGCAGCGGCACCTCGTTCCTTGCCGCCAACGTCGCGTTCGATGCGTCCATGGCGGGCCGGCGCACCCTCCTGTTCGATTTGAATCAGCAGTTCGGCGAGGCCGCGTTTTTGGTCTCGGAGCAGACCCCGCCGGCCACGCTGGCCGACATATGCGCCCAGATCGAGCGGCTCGACGCGGCGTTCTTCGACGCCTGCGTGCTGCGCGTGAGCAAGGACTTCGATGTGCTGGCGGGCGCGTCAGATCCGGCCAAGGCCAAGGAGATCAAGCCGGAGCATGTGCAGCGCATCCTGAACCTGGTGCGCCATCAGTACGACCTCATCGTGTTCGATGTCGGACAGAGCATCGGCAGCGTATCGATCGCCGCGCTGGATCAGAGCAGCACGATCTTCGCGGTGCTGCAACTGACGCTGCCGTATTTGCGAAACGGCCGCCGCATGCTGGAAATCTTCCGCTCGCTGGGCTACCGCAACGACAAGATCCGCGTGCTGGTCAATCGCTACGACAAGAAAGGGCCGATCGGGTTGACCGCCTGGCAGGAGGCGCTGGGGGTTCCGGTGGCCAGCCTGATCCCGGAGGACGCCGCGACGGTGGCCGACTCGATCAATCAGGGCGTACCGGTGCAGCGCCTGGCCAAGACCAGCGCGGTGGCGCGCAGCATCGACCAGATCCTCGGCGGGTTGTCGCCGCAGGCCACGCCGCGCAGCGGCATTTTTGGAAAATTATTCGCCAAGCCGGTGTTGAGCAAGGCTTGAGTGAGCAGGAGCCATGACCATGGAGAACGTGATGACGCTACGTGAGCAATTTCTCTTGCCGACGGATTCCCCCGAGTACGGACAGAGCCCGAGCAAACAGCGCATGGCGAGAAACGCCTACCAGCAACTGAAAAAGGACGTTCATCAGGCAATTATCGATCGGGTCGAACTGGAAAAGCTGCAGCGCCTGTCGAACGACCAGATCCAGCAGGAATTGGCCCGCCTGGTCGAGTTGATCATCGACGAGGAAGGCATCCCCATTAACGAGGTCGAGCGGCGCCACCTGGTGCGGGACGTCCGTGACGAAATGCTCGGCTTCGGCCCGCTCGAGCCGCTACTGGCCGACCCGACCATCTCCGACATTCTGGTCAACACGTCCAAGCATGTGTACGTGGAGCGGCGCGGCAAGCTCGAGCTCACCGATGTGACGTTTTACGACGACGCGCATTTGATGAAGGTGATCGAAAAGATCGTCTCGCGCGTCGGACGCCGTATCGACGAGTCCACGCCGATGGTCGATGCGCGGTTGCCGGACGGCTCGCGCATGAATGCGATCATCCCGCCGTCGGCTATTGACGGACCGCTGCTGTCGATTCGCCGCTTCGCGGTCAATCCACTGACGGTGCAGAATCTGGTCGATTACCAGAGCCTGACGCCGCCGATGGCTCAGGTGCTCGAGGCATTGTCGGCGGCCAAGGTCAACGTGTTGATTTCGGGCGGCACAGGCAGCGGCAAAACGACGCTGCTGAACATTCTCTCCGGCTTCATTCCAGCCGACGAGCGCATCGTCACCATCGAGGATGCGGCCGAACTGCAACTGCGCCAGGAGCACGTGCTGCGCCTGGAGACGCGCCCTCCCAATATCGAGGGCAAGGGCGAGATCACGCAGCGCTCGCTGGTGCGCAACGCGCTGCGCATGCGCCCGGATCGCATCATTCTTGGCGAGGTGCGCGGCGCCGAGGCGTTCGACATGCTGCAGGCAATGAATACCGGCCACGAGGGATCGCTGGCCACGGTGCACGCCAATACGCCTCGCGATGCGCTGACACGGCTCGAGAACATGATCGGCATGGCCGGATTGAATCTGACCACCAAGGGAACGCGCCACCAGATCAGTTCGGCCATCGGGGTGATCGTCCAGGTCGCGCGCCTGACCGATGGGCGTCGCAAGATCGTCAGCATCCAGGAGATCACCGGCATGGAGGGCGATGTGATCAATCTGCAGGAGATCTTTACGTTCAAGCGCGTCGGGCTCGACCGCGACGGCAAGGTGACCGGCTATTTTTGTGCGACGGGTGTGCGGCCCAAATTTTCCGAGCGCCTGGCGGCTTTCGGCGTGGCAGTGCCAGACGCGCTGTATGACCCGACCAAACAATTTCCGGTTTAGCGTCGTGCGAAGCGGTCGGCAACTTGAAGGGGCATGGCCATGAATCTTGCGTTCTATGGTTTTATCGTCTTGGTGTTCCTTGCCTGCATTCTGACGGCCGAGGCCGTCTATCTCTGGTGGCAAGGCCACCATAGCAGCGCCGTCAAGCGGGTCGAGAGCCGCATCCGCATGATGTCGGCCGGCGCGCACGGCAACGCCAAGACGCTATCGATTCTCAAGCAGCGGGAGTTGAGCCGCTCGCCGACACTCACCAAAATGCTGATGCAGATCCCGCGGATTCATGTGCTGGATCGGCAATTGGTGCAATCCGGCCTGAATCTGACGGTCGGCGGCTTGCTGTTTTATGTGGTGGTGCCGCCGCTTGGCATCTGGATGATCAGCTCGCTGGTACCGATACCCGGGCTGGCGGTGTTGAGTTTGATGGCGGTCGCCGCCCTGGTGATGCCGTTTCGCGTGATGCGCGCCAAGGCCAGGCGCCTGCGCCAGATCGAAGAGCAGTTGCCCGAGGCTGCCGACATGATCAGCCGCGCGTTGCGGGCGGGACATTCGTTCTCCACCGCGCTGAGTATCGTTGCCGACGAGATGCCCGCGCCGATCGGTAATGAGTTTCGCATCGCCTTCGATGAGATCAATTTCGGCGTGCCGCTCAACGATGCGCTGCTCGGACTGGCTACGCGCTCGCCGATCAGCGACCTGCGTTACTTCGTGATCGCGGTATTGATCCAGCGCGAGAGCGGCGGCAATCTGGCGGAGATTCTGGGCAATATCAGCCAGATCATTCGCAGCCGGCTTGCCCTGCTGGGCAAGGTCCGGGTGCTCTCGTCCGAGGGGCGCCTGTCGGCCTGGATTCTGGGGATCCTGCCGTTCGCCATGGCGCTGATCATTTCGATCGTCAATCCCAAGTTCTTGCGCATTCTGTGGACCGATCCCCTGGGGATCAAGATGGTAGGCGCCGCGATGGTGATGATGTTGTTCGGGCTCCTATGGATGAGAAAAATCATTCGCATCCATGTGTGATACGCGGCTTTAGCGCTCAATTTTCGCAGGAGGGGGATTCCCCACGTCGTCATGAGAATCGATCAAATCCTATTGCTGGCCGCGATCTTCGGGATCGTTGCGGTGTCGGTGCTGGCCGTCATCAAATTGCTGACGCCCGACACCGTGCGGCGGCGCATGACCCAGGTGGTCGACGGCGGATCACCGGATGCCGGCCAAACCGAACGCGCGCCCTGGGTGGAGACGGTGGTGCAGATATCGAAGCCGTTTGGCAAGCTCTCGATTCCCAAGGAAGGATGGGAGAACTCGCCGCTGCGCACGAAATTCATCAATGCCGGCTGGCGCGAGGCATCGGCGCCGGCGATTTACTTCGCTGCCAAAACGATCCTCGCGATCGGCTTGCCGCTGGTGTGCCTGGCGGTGGCCGGGCCGTATCTGAGCAGCGGCAACGGACGGCGCTTCCTGCTCGTTTTGCTGGTGCTGGCCGCAGTGGGCTATTACCTGCCCAACGGCGTGCTGTCGCGGCAGGTGCGGAGGCGGCAGCAGACCATTTTCGAGGACTTTCCGGATGCGCTGGATTTGCTTACGGTCTGCGTCGAGGCGGGGCTTGGCATGGACGCGGCGCTCACGCGAGTGGCCGACGAAATGCATATCAAGAGCCAGGCACTGAGCGAGGAGCTGCAGCTGGTGTTGCTGGAAATGCGTGCCGGACTGAGCAAGGAAGTCGCGCTACGGAACCTGGCATTGCGCACCGGGGTGGAAGACATCGACGTGCTGGTTGCGATGCTGATCCAGGCCGAGCGCTTTGGCACCAGCGTCGGTGAATCATTGCGGGTTCACTCGGAGAACCTCAGGCTCAAGCGCCGCCTGCGGGCCGAGGAAACCGCCGGAAAGATCGGCGTCAAGTTGCTGTTTCCGCTGATATTCTGCATTTTCCCGACACTGATGCTGGTCTTGCTCGGCCCCGCCGTGATCCAGGTGATGCGCGTGCTGGTGCCGACCCTGACCGCGCATGGCGCTGGCGTGGGGCCGTTATGAGCCGGCCCGCCAAGCGCACGCCAATCAAGGCCAAAGGCGGCAGGCAGACGGACATTGTCAAGCTGCGGTTCATGCTCGGCCTGAAGCTGACTGCGTTCAATCATTTCGTGGCGAACCGCCTGGGGTTGAGCGTGACCGATCTGAAGTGCCTGGAAGTGGCCTATCACGACGAGATGCAGCCGATCACGCCTGGCCGCCTGGCAAGATTGATCGGTCTGTCGCCCGCCAGCGTGACGGTCTCGCTCAAGCGCCTGGAAAAGAGCGGCCTGATTCGGCGCGAAATCGATCCGACCGACCGGCGACGGATTCTGCTGCGCTTCGTCCCGGCTCGGGTCGCGCTGCTCAACGCGTGTTACCAGGTTATCAACGAGCGGCTCGACAGCTTCGATGCCGCGCTGGCCGAAGACGAATTCGAGTGCGTCAGGAAGTACCTGTCCGGATTGCTCGATATTCTCGACAGTGGCATGCTCGAGGACGCCGAAAATACCGAAGAAGCATGACGACGACCGCAAGGCTTCGATAATGCGCCGGCCAGGCCCCGGGGCGGTCCGAGAAGGAGTCCGTGATGCTGGAAAATGAAGCTGCACCCGTTGCGATACCTCCGGCGCCCGTCGAGGCGCCCCACAGCAGCGCGCCCCCGTCGCCGGGAGCGCGAGAATTTCTTACCGAGCTGGCGTGCCGCAGCGCATCCGCGACGCTGCTGGGTATCTTTGCGTACGGCGCGATTCGGCAGTGGCTGGCTGCGCCGGCGCGCATTACCCTCGTACTGCTGGTCGTGACGGCGTGCGTCACCGTCGGGCTCTCGCTGTTCTCCAAGGTGCCGGCGAAGCGCGATTGGACGCCCATGGCATTTGTATGCTCGGTGGGCGGCACTTACTATTTTCTGGCCGTGCAACTGGCGCCCGGCGTGCACCTGGTGCCGGAGTGGGCTGGCGCTACGCTGCAAGTGCTTGGACTGGCCTGGCAATTGTTCGCCAAGGCTTCGCTGCGCCGCGCATTCGGCATTTTGCCGGCCAATCGCGGCGTGGTGTCCAGCGGGCCCTATCGGTTCATGCGGCACCCGATGTATCTGGGCTATTTCATGACCGATATCGGTTTTCTGCTGGTGAATTTCGATGTGCGCAATTGCATCGTGTACGGCGCGCAGTTCGCGCTTCAGGCGGGCCGGATCTGGCGTGAGGAGCGATTGTTGTCGGACGACGAGCAATACCGGGCTTATCGGCAACAGGTTCGCTATCGTGTATTGCCCGGATTGTTTTGAGGCCAGGCGTATAAAAGAAAAGGCCCGCCAGAGGCGGGCTAATGACGTTGTCGCAGTACCCTCAAAAGGACGTAAGAGGGTGAAAGGATTATCCAGCGCCCGAGCCGCCGGGCCAATTGGTGCTTGCCCGATTAGGGAAATTACCGGGCTGCGCGGCGCGATTGCTCGCGCAACAACCAGATGCTCCACACGGCGAGATTGAACGGCAGGGTGAAATACGGCCATGACAGCGCGCCGAACAGCAAACACAGCAGGCTCGCCGCAAACGCGCCGGCGAGGCGGGCCGGCACACCGAAACCGAACATTCCCAGGCCGAGTGCGGCGAGGAAGCTGTTGACGCCGATGCCGCCGGTTTGCGCCGCCAATGGGGGCCAGACCGGACCGAGCGCCGCGGCGCAGGCCCATACGAGCAGCGCGCCGAGCATGGCCCAGGCCGTGGCGCGTGTATCGCGCACGGCCAGTACGTAGCTCAGCAGCAAGCCCAGGGCCAGCGGCGCGACGAATACCACTTGACCGATCGAGCAAAACACGAAACCAAGATCGCCGGGCTGACAACCCGTGGCAAGTGAGTGGCGGTGGGCGAGACCCAGGGCGGGCGCCCATGCCATGGTGAGCAGCATGATCGCGACGAACGGCCCGGTCAGCGCCGGCACTCGCCGCGCGGCAAGCAGGTGAGTCAAGGCCACGCCGAGCATGGCGGCGAGCACCAGCCAGGCGGCCAATACGCTGGTGGCCTGGAACAGCGCGGCCAGCGCAATGCCTGTGAGGGCGCCGTTGTAACTGTATAAGCCCGCATGGAGAGGCTTGCGCGGCAGGCGCAGCGACCAGGCGGTGGCCGTGGCGACGACGCTGCCCAGCGCGCCGCCGAGCGCGGCGGGTGGGTCGGCCAGGACCAGAATGGCGAAGAACGCCATGCCGGTGAATACACTGGGCTGGAAATAAATTTGCGCCAGCCCGCGCCAGCACGCGCGCAGGAATGCATTGCCGCGCACGAGGGTGGGCCAGGAGATGCCGAGAGTACGCATCGCGCGCATGCCGAGCCGTCCGGCAGCCTACCGGGCGGGTTTGGCGCCACCCCAGCTGTCGCGCAGCGAGACGATGCGATTGAACACCGGCTTGCCTGGCTGGGAGTCGACCCGATCGGCCACGAAATAGCCATGCCGCTCGAACTGGAAGTGATCTTCGGGCTGGGCCTGCGCGGTGCTGGGTTCGAGGTAGGCCTGCACTACCCGCTTGGCGTTCGGATTGATCGCCTCGAGGAAATTCTTGTCGCCCGAATCGGGGTACGGGTCGGCAAACAGGCGGTCGTACAGGCGCACCTCGGCCGGCACGGCGGCCGCCGCGCTGACCCAGTGGATATTGCCCTTGACCTTGTAGTTATTCGACCCCTCGGTGCCGGATTTGCTGTCGGGGAAGTACTGGCAGTGCACCGCCGTGACGTTGCCGTCGGCGTCCTTGTCGGCGCCGGTGCATTCGACCACGAAACCATAGCGCAGCCGCACGCGATTGCCTGGGAACAGGCGGAAATATCCCTTGGGCGGCTGCTCGTTGAAATCTTCGCGCTCGATCCAGAGCTCGCGGGAGAACGGGAAGTGCCGCAGGCCCTGCTCCGGGTGATGCGGATGAATCGGCGCGGTGCAATCTTCCTGCTGATCGGCCGGGTAGTTGTCGATGATCAGCTTGAGCGGGTCGAGCACGGCGATCGCGCGCGGCGCAGCGGGATCGAGATCGTCGCGCAGCGCTTGTTCGAGCGTGCCCATGTCGATCCAGGAGTCGGCCTTGGCCACGCCGACCCGGTCGCAGAACAGCCGGATGCTGCTGGGCGTGAAGCCGCGCCGGCGCAACCCCACCAGAGTCGGCATGCGCGGATCGTCCCAGCCGTCGACGTGCCCTTCATTGACCAGTTGCAGCAGCTTGCGCTTGCTGGTGATGGCGTAGGTCACCTTGAGCCGGGCGAATTCGATTTGCTGCGGCAGCGGACGCTTGAACACGCCGGCGTCGGCCAATTGTCCGAGCACCCAGTCGTAAAAGGGCCGCTGGTCCTGGAACTCGAGCGTGCACAGGCTGTGCGTGATGTTCTCGATCGCGTCCTCGAGCGGATGGGCATAGGTATAGAGCGGATAGACGCACCATGCATCGCCGGTGCGGTGGTGATGCGCATGGCGGATCCGGTAGATCACCGGGTCGCGCAGATTGATGTTGGGCGAGGCCATGTCGATCCTGGCGCGCAGCACGTGCGTGCCATCGGGGAATTCACCGGCGCGCATGCGGCGGAACAGATCGAGGTTTTCCTCGACGCTGCGGGTGCGGAACGGTGAATCCTTGCCCGGTTCGGTCAGCGTGCCGCGGTTGACGCGCATTTCGTCGGCGCTTTGGCTGTCGACATAGGCCTTGCCGCGCTCGATCAGAATCTGCGCGTAGCGGTACAGTTGCTCGAAATAGTCGCTGGCGTAGTACTCGTGCTGGCGTCCATCCTTTTCCCATGCAAAGCCCAGCCAACGCACCACGTCGATGATTGCCCCGACGTATTCGGTTTCTTCCTTTTCCGGATTGGTGTCATCGAAGCGCAGGTGGCACACGCCGCCGTAATCGCCGGCCACGCCGAAATTCAGGCAAATGCTCTTGGCGTGGCCAATGTGCAGGTAGCCGTTGGGTTCCGGCGGAAAGCGCGTTTCCACGCGCCCCCCCCATTTGCCGGAGCGGTTGTCGTCTTCGATGATGGTGCGGATAAAGTTCGATGCCGCCGTCGACTCGTTGCTCATGCCTGTCCTGAATTTCAAGGTTAACGCGGCATTTTACCGTACCGGCGGCGGCGCGGCGCACCGATTCGGTTGATCCGTGGGGGAAACTTCTTGCCCGGAGCCGGTAAAACTCCTGATGTTGCGCGGGCTGTTTGCTCTGTTGGCGAGACCAGGCCTCTCGCTAACATGCGCGTCTTTGACTGCAAGCGAACTGATGCAAATGATGACACTCGACAAACAAGATCTCCACGAGGCCGTGGCGCGACGCATTCTCGAACCGGGTCAGGCCGCGCTGCTGTGGGCCTACCTGCTCGGACGCGACGCGCAGAGCGGCCCGAGCCGGGCGTATGCCGGTGCGGGCAAGTGTGCCGCGACTGTCCCACAGGGCCGCGGCGGCCGCACCGGGGCGCCGGCGGTGCCTGCGTTCACGGGCGTTTGTAACATCCGGTAAAAGGGATGGCGAGCGACTACGAGAATCGCTAATTTCTGCGGCAATTAAGCGAGAAAGGAGTCGAACGATGCGAGTCGTTAAATTATTGATTGGCGTCGCGCTGGTATTTTCCCTGGCGGCCTGTTCGTCGATGCGGCTGTCGTCGCGGCAAAAGAGCGTGGCCGTCGGCACGGTGCTGGGTGGCGTGGCCGGCGCGGTGCTGACCGACAGCGCACTGGGTATCGTCGGCGGCGCGGCGGTCGGCGGGATCATTGGGGCAAATCGGTAGGTAACGGTTCGATTGACGCTACTGGTGGGCGCCGGCCATGCTGCTAACGCGTACGGGCAGCTTGGCTAAGCCTCGATAGACCGGGTTGTGCAGCCATTGCGGAGCGTCTTGCGGATTGGCCAACTGAAGCGTGGGCAGGCGTGCGAGCAGTGCCCGAAAGGCAATTTCACCCTCCATCATCGTCAGTGCGGCGCCGATGCAGACGTGGGGACCGTGCCCGAACGAAAGGTGCGAACCCTCTCGGCGGGTAATGTCCAACCGGTCGGGCATGCCATAGCGCGCCGGGTCGCGGTTTGCCGCGCCAATCAGGCCGATCACCAATTGCCCGCGCCGCAAAAGCTTTCCATGCAACACATGGTCGGCCGCGACGCGGCGGCCGGTGTATTGCACCGGACTGTCATAGCGTAGCAATTCGCGAAGCGCCTGCGGCAGGAGTCCTGGATCTTCCAGCAGGCGTTGCCATTGCGTGGGGTGCGACAGCAGTGCGTGGAGGCCATTGCCCAACAAATTGCGGGTCGTTTCATGCCCGGCAAAGAGCAGCATGGCGCATTGCGCGAGCAGTTCGGCGCCAGCTTCAATGTGTCCGTCGCGCTGCGCGCGCAGCAACAGGCCGATCAAATCGTCTTTCGCTTCGCTGCGCCGGCGTTCGGCCAGCAGGGTCTCAAAGCAGGCGCTCATTTTCAGCAGGCTGATTTGCGCACGCCGCGTCAGTTCGTGCGTGGGCTGGGCGGCGCCGATGAAATCGGCGAGGTCGTCCGACCACGCAATGAATTCCGATCGAGGGTTCGCACCCATCCCGAGCAGCTTGGCGATGACTCGCGCAGGCAGCGGTTTGGCGACGGCTTGCATGAAGTCGAACTCGGCTGTATGCGCCAGTCGATCGAGCAAGTCGGTCACACATTGTTCGATGTATGGGCGCAGTGCCAGCAATGCGGCCGGGCGAAAGCCGGCGTTGATTACCTGGCGCAGTCGGTGATGCTCGGGGGCATCGAGAAACAGCATTGCTCTGCTGAACAGCCGTTGAAACGGGCAGAGTTCGGCGCGCTCCGCGGTCTGGCCGTTCATGACCCAGCCGCCGGTGCGCCGTGCGGAGTAGCGCGAGTCGCGCAACAGCGCCTCGACGTCGGCGTGACGGGTCAATAGCCACGCCCCGCCAAAGAGTTCCTCGCTCCAGTGGATCGGCCCTGCCCCCCGCAACGCCCGATAGGTTGGGTACGGGTCTTGCAAGAAGGCCGCATCAATCAGCGAGTGGCGTGCAGCGGGTACGGCGCTCATGCGGACCCGGCTTGCGCTCGCACGCCCAGGCGATCGAACAGGGCGCGGTCGCGTTGCGACTGAGGATTGGCGGTCGTGAGCAGCTTGTCACCGTAGAAGATCGAGTTGGCGCCAGCCAGGAAGCACAGGGCTTGCACGGCGTCATCCATGGTTTCGCGCCCGGCGGACAGGCGGACCATGGTGCGCGGCATCGTGATCCGGGCCACCGCGATGGTGCGCACGAATTCGAACGGGTCGAGCGGTTCGGTATGCGCCAGCGGCGTGCCTTCGACGGCGACCAGGTGATTGATCGGTACCGACTCGGGGTACGGATCCAGATTGGCGAGTTGTGCGATCAGGCCGGCGCGTTCATGGCGTGACTCGCCCAGTCCGATAATGCCGCCGCAGCAGATATGGATGCCAGCCTCGCGCACATGGGCGAGAGTGTCCAAGCGATCCCGATACGTGCGCGTGCTGATGATGCGACCGTAGAATTCCGGAGCAGTGTCGAGATTGTGATTGTAGTAGTCCAGTCCCGCGCTCTTGAGGGCCTGAGCCTGCTCGCCGTCGAGCATACCCAGCGTGACGCAGGTTTCCAGGCCCAAGGTTTTGACAGCGCGCACCATGGCGGTGACGCGCTCCATGTCGCGTGGCTTTGGGCTTCGCCAGGCCGCACCCATGCAAAAGCGCGTCGCCCCCTGGGCCTTGGCTGCCTCAGCGGCGGCCAGCACGTCCTCGAGCGGCATTAACTTGGTCGCTTCGACACCTGTTTCAAAATGCGCGGATTGTGGGCAATAGCCGCAGTCCTCGGCACATCCGCCGGTCTTGATCGACAGGAGCGTCGAGAGTTGCACCTCGTTGGCGTTGAAATTCTGCCGGTGCACCGTCTGGGCGCGAAACAGTAGGTCCATCAGGGGCAGGGCGTAGACATTTTCGATTGCCTCGACGGACCAGCGCTGCGACTGATCGGTTCGGCTGGGCGAAGCGGACCGCACTTGCGCCGCTTCGGCGCGCATTGCGTCACGCGGGACGATGGCGATGGGTTTCATGCGCTCTCCGGTGGCGGGTTGGTGGTTGGCGACGGATGTATCCGGGGGCGGCGAGCCGCCGCAGGCGATGGCACTCGAGTAGCGGTCTTGCGACGATCTCGACTCATGGCCGCACTCCCGCCTTCAACTTAGGGCCGACATCGGTCTTCAGTCGGCCCTGCGCCGCGTCGATGAAGCGGCATAAATGGGCGCGCGTCTCGCGCGGATCGATAATGTCTTCGACGCCGAAAGCTTCGGCGGTTCTGAAGGGCGAGGCCAGCGCGCGCAATTCTTCTTCGAGCTCCCGTTGTCGCGCAGCCGGATTGGCCGCGCTCTGGATCTCGCGCTTGAAGGCTGCCGCCACGCCACCTTCGACGGGTAAGGAGCCCCATTCGGCGGAGGGCCAAGCGACTTTCATGTCCAGACCGTTCTTGTCTGTCGTGCCCATCCCGGCCATGCCATAGCATTTGCGGATCACGACCGTGAGGATCGGTACCGTGGCCTGCAGGCCTACGTAGACTGCACGCATGCCTTCGCGCAGCGTGGCGGCGGCTTCGGCCTGCATGCCAACCATGAAGCCAGGGACGTCCACCAGAAAAACCAGCGGGATGTGGAACGTGTCGCACAGTTCGATGAAATGGATTTGCTTGCGCGCGGCTTTGACGTCCATCGCGCCGCCCGCAATCATCGGGTTGTTGGCGATAATACCCACGCTTTTGCCATTCAGGCGCGCGAACGACGTAATGAGCGCTTTACCGAAGGTGGGCTGAATTTCAAAGATGGAGCCTTTGTCGACCACCATCTCGATCAGGTGCCGCATGTTGTAGGGGCGCCGGCGGTCGCGAGGCACAATGCTCAACAGACGCTCTTCGGCGCGCTCGACCGGGTCGTCGCATGGTATGACCGGCGGCAGTTCGTAGACATTTTGCGGCAGATAGCTTAGAAAGCGGCGGATCATTTCGAAGCATTCTTCTTCGCTCTGAGCCACGTTGTCCACCGTGCCGGCGACATCAACGGCCATATGCGCGCCACCCAGTTCCTCTTTTGTGACTTTTTGCCCCAGCGATCGCTCCACCACAGGCGGACCAGCGGCAAAGATCTGACTGGAATCCTTGATCATGATCGACCAGTGCGACAGAATTGCGCGGCCAGCCGGGCCGCCCGCGGCCGTGCCCATGACGGCGCTGATGACCGGCACGGTCCCTAGCAACTGCACGGAGCGTTCAAAGCCGTGTACCCCAGGGAAGACCGTGTGTCCTCGTCGCTTGGCCGATGTGACCGTGCCGCCCGCGCCGTCGATCAAATTGATCAGTGGAATGCGGTATTGAAAAGCCAAGTCCTCCACGAACCCGCCTTGACCGCCTTTACGCCGGTCGCCACCCCAACTGGTCCCGCCACGCACGGTGAAGTCTTCCCCCCCGACGGCAACGGTACGATTGTCGACGCGGCCAAGGCCGCAAACATAGGGGGCTGGCGATACATGCCGAACCTGTCCGTCGACATAACTGCCATTGCCGGCCAGCATGCCAACCTCCCGGAACGAATGGGTATCCAGCAGATGACCAATCCGTTCCCGGATGGTCAATCTTCCCTGTGCATGATGTTTTGCCACTGCCTCGGCGCCGCCCAATTCCCTGGCCCAGTTTCGGCGCAGCTCGATTTCGTCGACTTCGGCCTGCCATGTATCACTCATCTTCGCTATCCTCGTGCGGATGACCTGATCGGTCTATCCCATTTCATCAAATCGTCCAATCATCGAATCGTTAAATCAGTATTGCCTGTCAATGCCGCCGCCTACAACTTTCTTGGATCGCAAGCAACGATCAACAACACCCCGAAAACGATGGGCAGCACTGATACGAGCATGAACGCGAGATAGAAGGTGCCGGTCGCGTTCACGATAAATCCAGTCAGCAAAGGGGCAAATATGCCGGCCAGAGAACCGATACCGGTTGTCAGGCTGGAGGCCGCGCCGCCGCTTTCGGGACAGGCGTCGATCGGGATGGCGAAAAAAATTGGGTTGGCTGTGAAATTGATCAGGCTGGCTATGCTGATCAGAATGACGATAAGGTACGTATTCGTGACAAACAAGGTCAAACTGATGATCAACCCCGTCAACACCAGACAAATGCCGGCGAGGTAGCTTCTGCCCCACCGCAGACTACCGGTTTTTTTGTACACGAAGTCGGAAATCGGACCGGAGAGTAATGCCCCGATGGTCATGAATATCCATGGCAGCGAGCCGAAATAGGCGATATGAGAGAACTCCATGTGCCTCTCCCTGACCAGATAGGTGGGCAGGAAATTCAATAGGAAGTAAAGTACATAGGCCGATGAGAAAAAGGCCAGTCCGGTCAGCCATAGCGTTTTACTGCCCAGGATTCGACCCCAGGGGGCACGCGTCGTGTTTGCTGCGCTGGCGTCGATGCTCTGTGGCGACACGCCCGCAGGCTTATTCGAGATAAAGACTTTGCACAGGATCGCCCAAAATAGTCCAACCACGCCCAGAAGGATAAATGGGGCCTGCCACCCGTAGGCGCTGGTCAGCCACACTGCGATCGGGATGATGATCAGCGAACCAAGGGGAATGCCCGCGCCCATCAAACAGGCCGCGCGGCCATGCTCCTTATCAGGAAACCAATTGCCGATTAATTGTGATCCGCTCGGAAATGCGACGCCCTCACTCGCACCAAACAGGATCCGCAACCCGAGCAGGCTTGCAAAACCGCTAGCTGCGCCGACGAGCATGATGGCAAAAGACCACAGGACCGACGAGTAGATGAAAGTTTTTTTGGGGCCCAGTAGCGAGACGACGCCGCCGCCCAGAAATACCATGAGCACGTATCCCCAGCCGAAACCCGAGGCAATGATGCCGAATTGCTTGATGCTGAGCCCGAAGGTTTTGATCAGCACTGGTGCAACTACGCCGAGCACGCCGCGGTCGGCATAGTTGATGACGGTGATGGCAAATAAAAGCCACGCGACGGTCCAGCGATTGCGCTGCTTCGCACCGACGACCTGGGTACTGTAATCTGCTGCGCTCATGACATGTCTCCTTGTTTTATCCAAACTAATGTCGTTTGATTGCACGCTTCGAATGCAGGTCATACGAAGCGCAATACCCATCTATTAGCGTCGATTGCCGCGGTGCTATGCGCCGGTCGAATGCGTGGGTTCTTGAAACTTGTGATGCGTCTGTCAATCGATGCAGGAAACACGGCGACTGGTCGGGCGAGCCCGGCAGCGCCCGGATATCTCAGGATTCGATGACCATCACGGTGTCACCATCCGCGACGGGGGAGCCCTCGGTGACACGCACTTCGGTAATCGTGCCGCTCTCTTCCGCGATTAACGGGATTTCCATCTTCATCGACTCGAAAATCATTAGCGTTTCGCCCTCCTCGGCAGTATCGCCAACGGACTTGAGGATTTTCCAGACCGATCCGGTTATTTCCGACTTTGCTTCATAGCGCTGCATTGCGTCTCCTCGTAAGTTTGTGGGTATCAGGCGATCAGTTGCGACAGCAGTCCGGTATGGACCTCACCGTCGCGAAATTGGCTCGAGCCGAGAATGATGTCCAGAGCGGCCAGATTGGTTTTCACACCGGCCACCGAGAAGTTGCGCAGGGCTTCGCGCAGCGTCTGGATTGCCGCGGCGCGAGACGGGCCGTGCGCGATAACCTTGGCCAACAGCGGGTCGTAATGCATCGTGACTGCGCGGCCTTCGGCATAGCCGGTTTCGACGCGAATTCCCGAGCCTTCGGGGGGGCGGAAGGTCGTCAGGCGTCCCGGCGATGGCAGAAAGCGCTTGGAGTCCTCGGCATATACGCGTGCCTCGATGGCGTGACCGTCGGCGTGCAGGGTGGGCGGCAGAATGTCGTCGAGTCGCAGCCCGGCCGCCGAGCGGATTTGCGCGGCCACCAGATCGACGCCTGTGATGGCCTCGGTCACGCCGTGCTCGACTTGCAGGCGCGTGTTCATCTCCAGGAAACTGAACGTGCCGTCGGCGCCCATCAGCATTTCAACGGTGCCGATGTTGTCGTAGCCCATCTTGGCAAACGTATTGGCAATCTGCTGCGCCAGCTCGTCAACCCTGGTCCGGTCTACCAGCGGCGCACTGGCTTCTTCGACGACTTTCTGGTGGCGGCGCTGCATCGAACAGTCGCGATCGAACAGATGGCGCACGTTGCCGTGACGATCACCGAGCAATTGGAATTCGATATGACGCGGCCGTGCCAAGTATTTCTCCAAATACACTTCCGGATTGGCGAAACCGCGCTGAGCCATCGAACGGGCCCGTTCGACCGCACTGGGAAGCTCTGACGCGTCGTTGGCAACCAGCATGCCGATGCCGCCACCGCCGCCGGCGGGTTTGACGAGCAGCGGAAAGCCGATGTGTTGCGCATGACGCATCATCTCGTACTGATCGTCCGAGAGTACCGGAGAGCCCCGCCCCACCGGCAAGCCGTGCTGCGCAGCGAGGTCGCGGGCGCGCGTCTTGTGGCCCATCGCATCGATCCACTGGGCGGAGGGGCCGACGAAGCACGCGCCAAGCGCATTGACCTTGCGCGCGAATTCGGCGTTTTCAGAGAGGAATCCGTAGCCCGGATGCAAGCCATCGGCATGCGAATCGCGCACGACTTGCAGCAACTTGTCTTGATTCAGGTAGCTCTCGCGGGCGGGTGCCGGGCCGATGCAATAGGCCTCATCCGCATTGGCGAGATAAGGCGCATCGGCGTCAGCCTCCGAATACACCGCAACCGAACGTATGTTCAGGTTTCCGAGGGCGCGTAGCACGCGGGCCGCTACGGCCCCGCGGTTGGCAACGACAATTTTATGGAACATGGAAAACTCTCTCGAATTCAATAGGTGGTCGGCCAGGTCCGCATCAAGTGTTGACCGACGCCGTTGTGCAGTCGTAGTCGATGGACTTCCAGTATTCGGATCAGATATGAACGCGTTTCGTGCGGGAGGATGACGCCTTGCACGCCGTAATTTGCCGCGATGCCATAGACGCTGCTGTCGCGCTCCATTTCCTCCAGCGCTGCGTCGAACCCGTCGTCGCCCGGTTTGAGTCCGTGGACGATCTCGACGGCGAAGTGCGGATTCATAAAGCTGATTTCGGCAGTTGGCCACGCGACGACCTCGTCGGAATTGCGGCCACCACCCATATTCAAATAGGCTTGCCCGTAACTCTTGCGCAGGATTACCGAAATCTTCGGCACGGTGACCAGCGACAAGGCGCCCATGAAATTCATGATCTTGCCTGGCGCGCGTTTGCGCTCGGCGTCTAGTCCGATGATGAAACCTGGAGTGTCGACGAACATCACGAGCGGGATGTTGAATGAATCGCACATCACGATGAAACCGGTGATTTTCTCGCAGGCCTCGGTGTCCAGTGCGCCGCCCTTGTGCAGGGGGTTGTTGGCGATGATGCCGACCGTGTGTCCGTCCAGGCGCGCCAACGCGGTCACCGCGACCTTGCCGAAGCGCGGCTTGAGTTCAAAAAAACTGTCGTTATCGACGATGGTCTTCAGAATCTTGCGTACGTCGTAGACCTGCGTGCGATTGGTCGGCAGCAGGTCGAAGATGCCTGCCATGCCGTCGCCTGACCCGGGCGTCACCGGATGCGCTGGCGGCGGTTCGTTGTGGTGGCTCGGCATGTAGCTTAGGAACTGACGTATCGCCTGCAGTGCCTCCTCGTCGGTGTCGACGACCATGTCGATCAACCCGGTGACTTCGGCATGCAGGCGCCACCCGCCGATTGCTTCGGGGTCGATGGCTTCCTTGACGGCGAGCGAGACCAGACGTGGGCTTGACACCGCCATGATCGCGCCTTTGCGCATTACGCTGAAATCGGAAAAGCCGGTGTACCAGGTTGACGAGCCATAGCAGTATCCCAATACCGCGCCTGCCCAAGGGGTTTCGCGCATGCGCTGATATTGCGTGGGATCATTGCCCAGCATGCTGCCCATGCCGCGCGAACCCATGGTGTCGGGCATGCGCGCGCCCGATGACTCGCCCAGGAACACCAAGGGAAGGCCGCGTTGGGTCGCGACGCGTTTCATTTGAGCGATCTTCTTGCCGTTGGTGGCGCTGCTCGAAGCGCCCATGACAGTGAAATCGTTCGAGACGACTGCGATTTCCCGACCATCCACTTTCGCGTACCCGACAATCTTGCCGTCGGCGGGCGTGCGAGCGCGGTCGGCCTCTATAACCGACGAGGTAGCGAACAGGCCAGATTCGATGAAACTGCCCGCGTCCACCAGACTGTCGATCCGCTCGCGAGCATTGAGTATTCCTTGCAGCCGACGCGCTTCGATTTTTTGGGCGCCGCCCATGGCCAGCGCATGCGCACGCCGTTTTTCATAGTCGCGACAAAGTTCCGCCCGTATGTCGGGTGTCTCCGAGGTTTCCACTGGATATGGCTCCTGTCAAGAAAAGATGCGGGTCGCTTGCATGCGCTATCAAATTGCGGCGATTGCCGCGCCGGCGTTGACGGGCGGCAGATGAATAACGCCGCGATCGCGCAGTTGCTCAATTTCCTCTGCTGATAGGCCGGCAAGATCGGTTAGTACTTGTCGGGTGTCGCGACCAATTTCCCCGCCGGACGTGCGCAATACCCCAGGTGTGTCCGAAAGGCGGGGTACGACGCCAGCCATCGTCACCTTACCCAACTGTTCGTCCGGTACATCGACGAGCATGTCGCGCGCCTTGAAATGCGGATCGGAAAAAATATCCCGCATCGTGAAGATGCGCGTGGCCGGGACATTGGCCGCAGCCAGCACCTGTTCTAGTTCGCTCAGATTGTGCGTCAGTGTCCAAGTCCCAATGAGCGCGTCGAGCGCCTCACTATGCTCGGAGCGCGCCAGATTTGAGGCGAAGCGGGCGTCGTCGGCCAGGCCCGGTCGTTGCATCACGGCGGCAAGGCGCTTGAAGACAGCATCGCCCATGGCTGTGATGTGGATGAAGCTATGGTCGCGAGTCGGATATAGATTATTCGGCGTGCTGTCCGGCAAGCGAGAGCCTGCGCGATTGGCGACGTAACCGAGTTTTTCGTATGCCGGAATATGCGGCTCCATGAAGCTGAAGGCGCATTCGTAGAGCGCGGCGTCGACACATTGTCCTCTGCCGGTGGCATGCCGAGACAACAGCGCCATGGTCGCGCCGAACGCCGCGTAGAGCCCGGTGAAGTAGTCGGTCAACGATACGGCGGCGCGTGCGGGCGGCCGGTCGGGGTCGCCGGTGATATGCCGCAACCCGCTGATCGCTTCGCCAATCACGCCATAACCCGCGCGCTCCCTGTAAGGGCCGGTTTGACCAAAACCGCTAATGCGCACCATGACGAGACCGGGGTTCAGCTTCGCAAGATCGTCGTAACCGAGGCCCCATTTTTCGAGTCCGCCAGGACGAAAATTCTCAACGACTACGTCGCATTGCGCGACGAGCTTTCTTACCAACGCCTGTCCTTCTGACGAGCGCAGGTCGACGGCGATGAGGGATTTGTTGCGCAGGATGCTGGCCGCGTAAAGGGATTTGCCGGCGTAACGCTTGCCCATCGTGCGCACCGGATCGCCCTCGATCGGTTCGACCTTGATCACTTCCGCGCCAAAGTCCGCCAGAAGCCTCCCGCAAAAAGGCCCCGCGACGGTCGAACCCATTTCCAGCACGCGGTATCCGGCGAGCGGTCCGCTCCGTGTCGCTTCGTTATTTTGCTGCGCTACCGCCATGTCTCCTCCAGAGAGAGCGTGCGTCTTTGCCAACGCTTAAAAGATGAAATTTTTGTAACGGGTGATGAATTCGCGCGCGCTTCGCATGTTCTCGCGTCGGCAGCGCTCAGCTTCCTCGGCGTCGCCGCGCCGCATCGCGGCCAATACGGCGCGATGCTCTTTGAGCCCCTGCTCGCCACGACCGGGCAAGACGATGATGCGGCGAATGAGGACCTGGGTTTTCTCATAGATGCTGTCGATCATGGCGGTCAACACTGGATTGGCGGCCGCCTCGATGATGCGGCGCCGGAATAGCGCGTAACCCGCGACGAAGGCCTCGTAGTCGCCTTTCTCGACATGCTCTTGCATCGGGCCGTCGAACAGTTCTACGAGGTCTTGCCACGAAGCCGGATCGGTGTTTTCGGTGGCCAGGCGTGCAGTCAGACCTTCCAGCACTTCGCGCACCTGGTAAATCTCGAACACCTGATCGAGGTCGAGCTTGACGACGATGGCGCCGCGATTCGGGATGCGTTCAACGAGACCGCGCTCTTGTAATGCCATGAGGGCTTCCCGCACCTTGGCACGTGGCGCGCCGTATTCGTCGGCCAATTCCTGCTCGCGCAATCGACTGCCTGGTGCTATTTCGTGGCTCACGATGCGCTCGCGCAGCAGCGCAAATACGTCAGGCGACTTCGCCACCTTGCCGGATTGTGGCTTCTCCGACTTGGCCGGGGTCGCTCGCTTTTGGGTTGTTGCGGACGTTGCAGGTGCGCTTTTTTTGGTCATGGCTGGCCGAAGTAGTGATCCATGCGTGCAGATTAGGTAGTGATAGCAAATTTGTCAACAAATTTGAAAACAAAATGTTTTAAAAGTAATTTTCAATTTTGTTAACAAAAATTTATATTATAAATATATGATAAATAAAGATATTTAATTTATTCATCGTTTTTTTCTCGCCGCTTTTTGGGTTGTTGCCTGTGATGGCGAGAATCTATCGGAAGGACGAGGTCGGCCGCGCGTGCGCTATTCGCGCGCGGTTCAGGTAGAACGTATGCTATCGGGGCGAGTCAGGAGATTCGGGGGAGGGTCAGATAATCCCTGCCGCGCGCAGCGCGGCAATGCGTGCGTCGTCATAGGCCAGCCGTTCGCGCAGAATGGCCTCGGTGTGCTGCCCGAGCGTGGGCGGGGCCGACTCGGCTTGCGGTGGCGTGGCGCTCATCTTGATCGGATTGTTCACCAGACGGGCCTGCCCGCCGCTGGGATGCGGCAGGTCGACGCGCAGGCCGCGGGCCTGGACCTGCGGGTTGTCGAAGACTTCGGGCAGGGTGTTGATCGGCCCGCACGGCACGCCCGCCGCCTCGAGTTGGTCGATCCATTGCGCCTTGCTTTTTTGCCGCACCATGTCGGCCAGGATCGGCACCAGCACGTCGCGCCGCCTGACCCTTTCCGGGTTGGTGGCAAAGCGCGGGTCGTCGGCGAGTTCGGGGCGTTGCCCGGCCTCGACGAATTTGCGGAACTGCCCGTCGTTGCCGACCGCGACGATGATCCAGCCGTCCGAGGTTTCGAACGTCTGGTAGGGCACGATGTTCGGATGAGCGTTGCCCCAGCGCACCGGCGCGCGCTCGCTGGCCAGGAAGTTGGTATTCATGTTGGCCAGCATGGCCACCTGCACGTCGAGCAGCGCCATGTCGATGTATTGGCCTTCGCCGGTGCGGTCGCGGTGCGCCAGGGCAGCGAGGATGGCAACCGTCGCGTACATGCCGGTCATCAGGTCGGCAATGGCCACGCCGGCCTTTTGCGGGCCGCCGCCGGGCAGCGTGTCGCGCTCGCCGGTGATGCTCATGAAGCCGCCCATGCCCTGCACGATGAAGTCATAGCCGGCGCGCGGCGCGTAAGGGCCGGTCTGCCCGAAGCCGGTGATCGAGCAGTAGACGAGATCGGGTTTGATGGCCTTGAGCGAGTCATAGTCCAGGCCGTATTTCCTGAGTTGACCGACCTTGTAGTTTTCCACCACGACATCGCTTTGCGCGGCCAGTTCGCGCACGACGGCCTGCCCGGCGGGGCTGGCGATGTCGATGGTGAGCGAGCGCTTGTTGCGGTTGGCGGCCAGGTAATAGGCGGCTTCGGCGGTGTCGTTGCCGGCTCCATCGCGCAGGTAGGGCGGCCCCCAGCGGCGCGTATCGTCGCCGCTGCCGGGACGCTCGATCTTGATCACATCGGCGCCGAAGTCGGCCAGATTCTGTGTGCACCAAGGCCCTGCCAGCACGCGGGACAGGTCGAGTATGCGGAGGTGGCTGAGCGCGCCCATGACGATCTTTCCAGCGGGGAAATGAATGCCCCCGAGTGTAAGAGCTTTGCCGTGCGGGTCAAAGCGCCGTTCCGCACAGCGGGCGCCGGCGCGGCCTGCGCGCCCGAGTGCCGCTGGTACGATACTGGGGGTGAGGGGATTTCCCGTATAATCAAACGTTTAATCAAACTCACCTCAAGCGCCGCCTGAACGACGCTCCGCACGCTATGAAAGCCGCTGAAATCCGCGAAAAATTCCTCAAATTCTTCGAGTCCAAGGGGCACACCATCGTTCGCTCGTCGAGCCTGGTACCGGCCAATGATCCCACGTTGCTGTTCACGAACTCGGGGATGGTGCAATTCAAGGACGTCTTTCTCGGTCAGGAGAGCCGCCCATACACGCGTGCCACCACGGCGCAGCGCAGCGTGCGCGCCGGCGGCAAGCACAACGATCTGGAGAACGTCGGTTACACGGCGCGCCACCACACGTTTTTCGAGATGCTGGGCAACTTCTCGTTCGGCGACTACTTCAAGCGCGAGGCGATCCATTATGCGTGGGAGCTGCTGACCGAGGTCTACCGGTTGCCGAAGGAAAAGCTGTGGGTCACCGTCTACCAGGAAGACGACGAAGCCTACGGGATCTGGGCCAACGAGATCGGTGTGCCTGCCGAGCGCATCGTGCGCATCGGCGATAACAAGGGCGCCCGCTATGCGTCCGACAACTTCTGGCAAATGGCCGACACCGGCCCGTGCGGCCCGTGCTCCGAGATTTTCTATGACCATGGTCCGGAGGTATGGGGTGGCCCGCCCGGATCGCCCGAGGAAGACGGCGACCGCTATATCGAGATCTGGAACCTGGTGTTCATGCAGTTCAATCGCGACGAGCAGGGCAACATGCCGCGCCTGCCCAAGCCGTGCGTCGATACCGGCATGGGGCTCGAACGCATTGCCGCGGTGCTGCAGCATGTGCACAGCAATTACGAGATCGATCTGTTCCAGCATTTGATCAAGGCCGCGGCGCGCGAGACCGGCTGCGCCGATCTGCACGCGAATTCTCTCAAGGTGATCGCCGATCACATTCGTGCCTGCTCGTTCCTGATCGTCGACGGCGTGATCCCGGGCAATGAAGGTCGCGGCTACGTGCTGCGCCGGATCATCCGGCGTGCGATCCGCCATGGCTACAAACTGGGCCGCAAGGAGCCGTTCTTCCATAAGCTGGTGCCCGATCTGGTCGCCGAGATGGGCGCGGCCTATCCGGAGTTGACCGAGGCGCAGCCGCGCGTGACCGATGTGCTGCGGCAGGAGGAAGAGCGCTTTTTCGAGACCATCGCCAACGGCATGGAGATTCTCGACGGCGCGCTGGCCGAGTTGCAGCAGCAGGGCAAGACCGAACTCGACGGTGAACTGGCCTTCAAGCTGCACGACACCTATGGCTTTCCGCTCGACTTGACCGCCGATGTGTGCCGCGAGCGCCAGATGACGGTCGACGAAGCGGCGTTCGACGCCGCCATGGCGCGCCAGCGCGAGCAGGCGCGCGCGGCGGGCAAGTTCAAGATGGCCCAGGCGCTCGAGTACAGCGGCGCCAAGACGGATTTTCGCGGCTATGACGTGCTGTCGCTCGAGCGCGCCAAGGTCACGGCGCTTTATGCCGACGGCACCAGCGTGGCGGAACTGCGCGCGGGCCAGTCGGGTATCGTGGTGCTCGACAAGACACCGTTCTATGCGGAGTCCGGCGGGCAGGTCGGCGACCAGGGCGTGCTGGCCGGCGACGCCGCGCGCTTTGCGGTGACCGACACCCAAAAGATTCAGCCCGACGTATTCGGTCACTATGGCACGCTGGAGCAGGGCAGCCTGAAGGTGGGAGACGCGCTGAACGCGCAGGTCGACACGGTGCGCCGTGCCCGCACCGTGCGCAATCACTCGGCGACTCACCTGATGCACAAGGCGCTGCGCGAAGTGCTGGGCAGCCATGTGCAGCAAAAGGGCTCGCTGGTCGACGCCGACAAGACGCGTTTCGACTTTGCGCACAACGCGCCATTGAGCGATGACGAGATCCGCCGCGTCGAGGACATCGTCAACGCGGAGGTGCTCAGGAACGTTGCCGCGCAGGCGCAGGTGATGGCGTTTGACGATGCCGTCAAGGGTGGCGCGATGGCGCTGTTCGGCGAGAAGTATGGCGAGAGCGTGCGCGTGCTGGACATCGGTTTCTCGCGCGAGTTGTGCGGCGGCACGCATGTGGCGCGCACCGGCGATATCGGCTTGTTCAAGATCGTGATGGAGGGCGGTGTGGCCGCCGGCATTCGCCGGATCGAGGCGATAACCGGCGATAACGCGCTGCGTTTCGTGCAGTCGCTCGACCGGCAGATCCATCAGGCCGCGGCCGCGCTCAAGGCGCAGCCTGCCGAGCTCACGCAACGGATCGGACAAGTGCAGGATCAGCTCAAGTCGCTGGAGAAGGAATTGGCGCAACTCAAGTCGCGCATGGCGTCGAGCCAGGGCGACGAGCTGGCGGCGCAGGCGGTCGACGTCAATGGTCTGAAGGTGCTGGCGGCCCAGCTCGATGGCGCCGACGTCAAAACCTTGCGCGAGACGATGGACAAGCTCAAGGACAAGCTCAAGAGCGCCGCGATCGTGCTGGCGGCGGTCGACGGCGGCAAGGTGAGCCTGATTGCCGGTGTCACGGCCGATGCCACGGGCAAGGTCAAGGCGGGCGAACTGGTCAATTTCGTTGCGCTGCAGGTCGGCGGCAAAGGCGGTGGCCGGGCGGACATGGCGCAGGCTGGCGGCACCGAGCCTGCGAAACTGCCGGGCGCATTGGCGAGCGTGACGGCTTGGGTCGCTCAGAAAGCGTGACGGCGTCTGCGTTGGGCGAAAAAGCGCGCGGGTTACTGCGCGCTTTTTTTATCGATTCTTGTGAGGTGTCCTGAGCAATCCGCCCGGCCGGCTTGACCGCGACGCTTGCAGGGCGAATGCCCGCGAATATGAATGTTTCGATGTAAAGTATCTGCTCGATAACAAATAACGCATCCGATTATGTCCAGTATCGCTTCCGAGCGCCCCGGCTTCTCCGTCGACCGTGCGGCCTGGCGGGCGGCGCTGGCGTGCATGCTGGCGCTGGCGGTGGCCATGGGGATCGGCCGCTTTGCCTTCACCCCGTTGCTGCCGATGATGCTGCGCGACCATTGGGTGACGATCAAGGGCGGCAGCTGGCTGGCCTCGCTCAATTACGCCGGTTACTTTGTCGGCGCGCTGTCATGCATGGTCGTGCGCGCGTCGTCGCCTCGCATGATTCGCCTGGGGCTGGCGGCGACGGTGGTGCTCACGCTCGGCATGGGGCTGCTGCACGATTACACGGTGTGGGCCGTGTTGCGCGCCGCGGCCGGTATCGGCAGCGCCTGGGTCATGGTGTTCTCGGCCAGTTGGGGGCTGCAGCGTCTGGCCGAATTGCAGCGGCCGGCACTGGCCGGCTATATCTTTGCGGGTCCGGGCGTTGGCATCGTCGTGACCGGCCTGGCCGGCAGCGCGACCACCGCCGTCGGCGGCGGTGCGCAAGCCGGCTGGCTGGTGTGCGGCGTATTGGCCGTCTTGCTGTCGGCGCTGATCTGGCGGGTGTTTTCCGACGAGGCGCCCGCGCTGGCGGCGGGCGGGCGCCCAAGCGCCTCCGCAGCGATGGCGCAAGCGCCCGGCGAGCGCGGCGAGGAGGCCTGGCTGGTGGTGCTCTACGGCCTGGCCGGGTTCGGCTACATCGTCACCGCGACGTTCTTGCCGGTCATCGCGCGCGAGGCGCTGCCCGGCTCGCCTTGGCCCGATCTCTTCTGGCCGCTCCTGGGGCTGGCGGTGATTCCCGGTTCCGTGCTGGCTGCATCGGTGCGCACGCGTCTGGATAACCGCCTGTTGCTGGCCGGGTTGTATGTGATGCAGGCGCTGGGCGTCATTATCGGCGTCGTGTGGCCAACCGTCGCCGGGTTCGCGCTGGGCAGCGTGCTGGTGGGCGTGCCGTTCACGGCGCTGGTGTTGTTCGCGATGCGCGAGGCGCGGCGCATTCGCGGCAACAGCGCCTCGAGCCTGATGGGCCTGATGACCGCGGTGTATGGCATCGGCCAGATCGCCGGCCCGCTGGTTACCGCGCCGCTGGTCGCGCATACCGGCAGCTTTATTCTTGCGCTGCTGCTCGCAGCCGCCACGCTGCTCATTGGTGCGGCCGGCTATGTCATGGTTTGGCGCCGCGCCATGCGGCGCGACGCCTGACCGGCGTTGCCCCGGCCAGGCGGTTCAGTCTATTCGGGAGATCATTCGATGTCATTTTCCTTGCGCCCACAGAGCGTCGCGGCGAGCGGGCCCGTCAGCGAGGCGGAACAGCGCGCGCGCGTCGATCTTGCCGCCGCCTACCGGCTGGCCGCACTTCATGGCTGGGACGACCTGATCTACTCACATATTTCGGCGAGCGTGCCGGGCGAGCCGGGCCATTTCCTGATCAATCCGTTCGGACTCGCCTTCGACGAGGTGTGCGCGTCGAATCTGGTGAAGATCGACCTGCAGGGCGCGATCATCGGCGATGCCACGCATGTGGTCAACGTGACCGGCTTTGCCCTGCACGGCGCAGTACACGCCGCGCGCGCCGACGCGATGTGCGTGATGCATCTGCACAACACGGCCGGTATCGCGGTTTCGATCCAGCCGCACGGCCTGTTGCCGATCTCGCAGCACGCGCTGCGCTTTCACGAGCGGCTGGGTTATCACGAGTACGAGGGGTTGGCGTTTTCACCGGCCGAGGGAGAACGCCTGGTGGCCTCGCTGGGCGGGCATCCCGCCATGCTGCTGCGCAACCACGGCACGCTCACGCTGGGGCGCACGGTGGCCGAAGCCTATGTGTTGATGGCAACGCTGATCAAGGCGTGCGAGATTCAGTTGCAGGCACTGTGCGGCGGCGCGGCGCCGGTATTGCCATCACCGGCGGTGCGGGCCAGGACCGCGGAGCAGCTGGAGGACGGCGGCGCGGTCGAAGGGGAGCTGGAGTGGCCGGCGCTGCTGCGCAAACTGGATAAAATAGACCCCACTTATCGAAAATGATCAGGAGCGATTGCCATGCCCACTTTCCACGTCGAGATGTTCGAGGGCCGCACGGTCGAGCAGAAGCGTCAATTCGTCGAGGCCATTACCCGAACGACCTGCGAGGTGCTCGGCTGCGCTCCGGAGTCGGTCGACATCATCATCGCTGACGTCAAGCGCGAGAATTGGGCGACCGCCGGCAAGTTGTGGTCGGACGATTGAGCGCGGGCCAAGTCATGTCGAGCTCCACGCCAAGTCAGCATTTCGCCTCCGACAACTATGCCGGGATTTGCCCGGAGGCGCTCAAATATATCGTCGAAGCCAATGGCAGTGGCCATGAGGTGGCGTACGGGGACGATTCCTGGACGCAGCGTGTTTGCGACCGCCTGCGCGATCTGTTCCAGACCGATTGCGAGGTGTTTTTCGTTTTTAACGGCACGGCGGCCAATTCACTGGCGCTGGCGTCGCTGTGTCAGTCGTACCACTCCGTGATCTGCCACGAGCTGGCGCATGTGGAGACCGACGAGTGCGGCGGCCCCGAGTTCTTTTCCAACGGATCCAAGCTGTTGGTGGCCAAGGGCGGGCTCGAGAACGGCAAATTGACGCCCGATGCGATCGAGTCGGTGGTCATGCGCCGCGCCGATATCCACTATCCGAAGCCCAAGGTGGTGACTCTCACGCAATCGACCGAAGTCGGCACCGTCTATACGGTCGAGGAGGTGCGGGCGATCGCCGCGATCGCCAAGCGCCGGGATCTGCGCGTGCATATGGATGGCGCGCGCTTTGCCAACGCGGTCGCGTCGCTGGGCGTGCATCCATCGGAGATCACGTGGCGTGCCGGGGTCGACGTGCTGTGTTTCGGCGGCACCAAGAACGGCTTGCCGGTAGGCGAGGCGGTAGTGTTCTTCGATCGCGCGCTGGCCGAGGATTTCGCTTACCGGGTCAAGCAGGCGGGGCAACTGGCATCGAAGATGCGCTTTATCTCGGCGCCCTGGCTGGGCCTGCTGGACGACGACGTGTGGCTGCGCAACGCGCGCCATGCGAATGCCATGGCCCGGTTGCTGCACGAGCGCTTGCGCGTGATCCCCGGCGTGCGGATCATGTTCGAGCCGCAGGCCAACGCGGTGTTTGCCGAATTGCCGCTGCACGTGATCGAGCAACTGCGGGCACGCCGCTGGCGTTTCTACACGTTTATCGGTGCCGGCGGGTGTCGCCTGATGTGCGCGTGGGACACGCAGCCAGAGACGGTCGAGCAGATCGCCGCTGACATTGCCGCGCTTTGCGCGGCGTGAGCCCAAGAGGCGCTTGCGCGGCTCAGGCGCGCTCGGGGGCCGGTACCGTGGGCTGCAGGAAACGGTGCGAGATGGTGTGATACAGCGGCGGCGAGAACAGGCGTGAGACCCGGCTGGCCAGCAGGGCCGAGGCCATGAGCGGAATCACCATCTGGTGGCCGTCGATCATTTCCACCACGATCACGAACGCCGTGATGGGAGATTGCGTCACGGCAGCCAGATAGCCGCCCATGCACAGCGCAATCAGGAACGGCATCGGCATGCTCGAGAAGAGGTAAGACATCAATTGCCCGAGGCCGGCGCCAATCGATAGCGACGGCGAGAAGATTCCGCCCGGAATGCCGCTGATGTACGACACGACCAGCGCGGCAAATTTCAGAAACGTGTAGAACGGCGAGAGAAGATGGTGGCTCTCCAGCAGGGCGCGCGCTTCCGGATAGCCGCTGCCATAACTGGCGCCGCCGGAGACGATACCCAGCACGGCAATCAGCACGCCGCACACCAGCGCGAATTGAACCGGGCGGCTGTGACGCAGGGTCAGCAGGGGCGACGGAATCCAGCGCGGAATATTGAGCAGCAGCCAACTGAACAGGCCGCCCATCAGACCGGTGACGATGCTGACCACGACGACGGCCAGGATTACCGTCGAGCTGAAGGCGCCGGTCGCCTGGATGCGGCCGAAGTACAGATAATTGCCTTGAATGCCGAGCGTCACGATCCCGGAAAAGATGATTGCGGTGATCAACGTGCCGCTGGCGCGTTGCTCGAACGAGCGGCTTAACTCTTCGATCGCGAACACGACCCCGGCCAGCGGCGTGTTGAAAGCGGCGGACAGGCCAGCCGCGGCGCCGGCCAGCGTCAATTGGCGCTCGATCTGGATGCTGCTGCGTCGGTAGGTGCGTCGCATCGCGTACATCAACGATGCGCCGATCTGCACGGTCGGGCCCTCGCGGCCGATGGTGAAGCCGCACAGGATACCCAGCAGCGAAATGGCGATCTTGCCGAACATGATGCGAAGCGATAGCAGCGTCGGGCCGAGCTTGCTTTCCTCGAGAGTTGCGATGACCTGCGGGATGCCACTGCCCTCCGAGCCGCGAAAGTACTTTTGCGTGAGCCAGATGGCCAGCGCCGAACCCAGCGGCGTGACGATCAAGGGCAACCAGAAGGCCCGGTGCTCGAGCGCCTGGAAGCCTTCGAAGGTCCAGTCGATCAGCTTGGCGTAAAACACGGCTACCAGGCCGACCAGGATGGCGCCAAGCCAAAAGACGCCGTAGTTGAACCATAGCCGCTGCAGGTGGCGTAGGGCTGGACTGGAGAGTTGGCGGGAGCGAAACAACATGAAGACGAGAGAACCAAATTTTGTGCATTATAGCGGCGTACGACGCCTGCCCCGTCGGTTCCGCCATTTGTATCGAGCCCGATAACCATGAGTTTGTTGAAATACTGCCCGCAATGCGCCACAGCCCTGGCCGATCAGGAGGTCGCCGGCCGGCGGCGCCGTGCCTGTCCGGACAAGACCTGTGGCTATGTACACTGGGATAATCCACTGCCGGTGGTCGCCGCGCTCATCGAGTACGAAGACCGCGTGCTGCTGGCGCGCAACGCGGCTTGGCCGGAAGACATGTTCGCGCTGATCACCGGCTTTCTAGAGCGCGACGAGACGCCGGAGGACGGCATCCGGCGCGAAATCAGGGAAGAGACCAACCTCGAGGTGAATGCGTTGACGCTGCTGGGCGTGTATGAATTCATGCGCAAGAATGAGCTGATCATTGCCTATCATGCGCGTTGCGAGGGCCAGGTCGCGCTATCCGAGGAGTTGGCCGATTATCGCCTGATCGCGCCGCACCGCCTGCGCCCATGGCGAGCGGGTACCGGACACGCGGTGGCCGAGTGGATGCGGCGCCGCGGCTTGCCGTTCGAATACGTGGATTCGCCGCGCCTGCCGGCTGCCGAGGCGTAGTGTGGCGTGGCTGGAGTAATATCTGGTGGATCGGGTCGCGCATCACGCGGCCGCATGAATGGGACCGTACCATGGAGTTTCAACGAGAAGTCGACGCACGGGGCTTGAATTGCCCGTTGCCGATTTTGCGCGCCAAGAAGGCGCTGGCCGACATGCAGAGCGGAGAAATACTGCGGGTGATGGCAACCGACCCGGGTTCCGCGCGCGATTTCGCCGCGTTTGCCAAGCAGACCGGCAATGAGCTGGTGGAGTCGCGCGAGGAAGACAAGACGTTTTACTTCCTGATGCGCCGGCGATAGCCCGGGCAAGCGCGTAAAAAAAGCCGGCGCCATCGAGTGCCGGCTTTTTCATGCGGGGCGCGCCGCGTTATTTGAGTTGCACTTGCTTCAAATACGCAGTGAATTCATCCTTGACTTCCTCGTGGCGCAGCGCGAATTCGACAGTCGCCTTGAGATAGCCCAGCTTGCTGCCGCAATCGTAACGCGTGCCGTGATAGCGGTATGCCAACACCTGCTCTTCCTGCAACAGCGACTGAATCGCGTCGGTCAATTGAATCTCGCCTCCCGCACCCGGCTTCAGATTGCGGATGTGCTTGAAGATCGCGGGACGCAGCACATAGCGGCCGACCACGCCCAGATTGGACGGCGCGTCCTCGGGAGCGGGCTTCTCGACGATGCCCGAGAGCATGTAGAGATGGTCTTCCCACTCCTTGCCTTCGATCACGCCGTACGAGCGGCTCTGTTCGCGCGGGATTTCCTCGACTCCCAGCACCGAGCTGTGGAAGTGATTGAACACATCGACCATTTGCTTGAGCACCGGCGGGTCGCCGTCGAGCAGGTCGTCGGCCAGAATGACCGCGAACGGCTCGTCGCCGACCAGTTTCTGCGCGCACAGGACGGCATGGCCCAGACCGAGCGCTTCGGGTTGGCGCACGTAGAAGCAGTCGACATTGGCCGGCTTGATCGAGCGCACGACATTGAGCAGCGCCAGCTTGTGCTTTGCCTCGAGTTCGGCCTCGAGTTCGTAGGCTTTGTCGAAATGATCCTCGATGGCGCGCTTGTTGCGGCCGGTGACGAAGATCATTTCCGTGATACCGGCCGCCACGGCTTCCTCGACGGCATACTGGATCAGGGGTTTATCGACGATCGGCAGCATTTCCTTCGGGCTCGCCTTGGTGGCCGGCAGAAAGCGGGTGCCCAGACCGGCGACCGGAAAGACGGCTTTGGTGACTTGCATTGACATATTCTCCTGGTCAGCCGCAAAAATTTCGTGCGGCGTCTAAACCATGCCGCAGTGCCGCGGGCACCGCGGCGGCGCGAGGCGCGTTCATTTTGCAATGACCCGCGCGTCGATTCAAGCCGGCAGGCGCGCCAGCTGGGCCTGCAATTTGAGCAGCGTCGCCTCGAAATCCTGCAGGCGCTGGCGCTCGAGCGAAATGACCGCCTCGGGCGCCTTGGCGACGAAGCTCTCGTTGCCGAGCTTGCCCTGACACTTGGCGACTTCATCGCTCAAACGCTTGATTTCCTTGCCAAGGCGCGCACGCTCGGCGCCGACGTCGATTTCCACCTTGAGCGCCAGCCTGTTGCTGCCGACGATGGCGATCGGCGCGCCCGGCGCCTGGGCGTCGAGCGTGCTGTCATCGGCCAGCACCTGGACTTCGGAGAGTTTGGCCAGCGTTTGCAGATACGGCGCGATCGAAATCAGGAACGCGGTATCGCCGGCGGCCAGCAACGGCACGCGCTGAGCGGGCGACAGACTCATCTCGCCACGCAGATTGCGGCATGCGTCGACGACCGCCTTGAGTTGCTGCATCCATGCCTCGTCGGCTTCGTCGATCTTGCCCGGCTCGGCGATCGGGAATGGCTGCACCATGATGCTGGCCTCGCCCGGCGCCGCCTCGGACGGGTAGCGTCCGGCCAGCGGAGCAACCTTTTGCCAGAGCGCTTCAGTAATGAACGGGATGATCGGATGGGCCAGGCGCAGCGTGGTTTCCAGCACGCGCAGCAGGGTTCGGCGGGTCGCACGTTGCTGTGCGGGCGTGCCGTGCTGCAGTTGCCATTTGGCCAGTTCGACATACCAGTCGCAGTATTCGTCCCAGACGAATTTATAGATGGCGCTGGCGATGTTGTCGAAGCGATAGTCGGCGAACCCTTTGGCCACGTCCATTTCGACTCGCTGTAGCAGCGATACGATCCAGCGGTCGGCGCGCGAGAAGTCGAGTTGACCCTCGGGGCCGCAGTCGTGGTTGCACGGCGCCAGCCCGCAATCGTGGCCTTCGCAGTTCATCAGCACGAAGCGCGTGGCATTCCACAACTTGTTGCAGAAATTTCGGTAGCCTTCGCAGCGCGCGAGGTCGAAATTGATGTTGCGGCCGAGCGTGGCCATCGAGGCGAACGTGAAGCGCAGCGCATCGGTGCCGAACGCGCCGATGCCGGCGGGGAATTCCTTGCGGGTTTTCTTCTCGATGGTGGCGGCCTGCTTGGGATTCATCAGGCCGGTGGTGCGCTTGGCGACCAGGGCGTCTAGATCGATGCCGTCGACGAGGTCGATAGGATCGAGCGTGTTGCCCTTGGATTTGGACATCTTCTGGCCTTCGGCGTCACGCACCAGGCCGTGCACGTAGACCGTATGGAACGGCACCTGGCCGGTGAAGTGCGTGGTCATCATGACCATGCGCGCGACCCAGAAGAAGATGATGTCGAAACCGGTGACGAGCACCGACGACGGCAGGAAATGCCGCATTTCCGGCGTTTGCTCGGGCCAGCCTAGCGAAGAGAACGGCACCAGCGCTGAAGAGAACCAGGTATCGAGCACATCGGCATCTCGCGTGAGCGCGCCGTTGTAGCCACTGGCTTTGGCCTGGTCACGGGCCTCCTCCTCGCTGCGGGCGACAAAGATTTGCCCGTCGTCGCCATACCAGGCGGGAATCTGGTGGCCCCACCAGAGTTGGCGGGAGATACACCAGTCCTGGATGTTTTCCAGCCATTGGTAATAGGTGGTGGTCCAGTTTTCCGGCACGAATTTGATCTGGCCGTCGCGTACCACGTCGAGCGCGGTCTCGGCGATCGACTTGCCGGGCGTGAAGGTCCCGGCCGGCGCGGGCTTGCTCATGGCGACGAACCATTGATCGGTGAGCATCGGCTCGATCACCGCGCCGGTGCGGTCGCCGCGCGGCACCATGAGTTTGTGCTTGTTGACCGAAGCCAGCAGGCCGGCCGCGTCGAGATCGGCGACGATCTGCTTGCGCGCTTCGTAGCGATCCATGCCGCGGTATTTCTCCGGCGCATGTTCGTTGATTTTGGCGTCCAGCGTGAGGATGCTGATCAGCGGCAGATGGTGGCGCTGGCCAACCGCGTAGTCGTTGAAATCGTGGGCTGGGGTAACTTTCACGCAGCCGGTGCCGAATTCACGGTCGACGTAGTCGTCGGCGATGATCGGGATCTCGCGTCCGCACAGCGGCAACACCACGGACTGGCCGATCAGATGCCGGTAACGCTCGTCGTCCGGATGCACCATGACGGCGGAGTCGCCGAGCATGGTCTCGGGGCGGGTCGTCGCCACCGTGAGATGGCCCGCGCCGCTGGCCAGCGGGTAGCGGATGTGCCACATATGGCCTTCTTCCTCCTCGCTGACGACTTCCAGGTCGGACACGGCGGTGAGCAGTTTCGGATCCCAGTTGACCAGCCGTTTGCCGCGGTAGATCAGGCCCTGCTCGTACAGCCGGACGAACACCTCCCGCACCGCGCGGGACATTTTGTCGTCCATCGTGAAATATTCGCGGCTCCAGTCGATCGAGGCGCCCAGGCGTCGAATCTGGCGCGTGATCGACGAGCCCGACTGTTCTTTCCAGGCCCAGACGCGCTCGACGAACTTTTCGCGCCCCAAGTCGTGGCGCGACACGCCCTGTGCGTCCAGTTGGCGCTCCACCACGATCTGGGTGGCGATCCCGGCATGATCGGTGCCGGGTACCCACAGGGTATTGGCGCCTTTCATCCGGTAATAGCGGGCCAGGCCGTCCATGATGGTCTGGTTGAAGGCGTGGCCCATATGCAGGGTGCCGGTGACGTTTGGCGGTGGCAGCTGGATGCTGAAATCTTCCTTGCCCGCGTCGAGCGTCGGGTGGGCATACCCGCGCTGTTCCCAGATGGGGCCCCAATGGGCCTCGATGTCGTGTGGTTCGAAGCTTTTGGCTAGCGTGGTGTCGCTCATGGGTAGAAGTCGGGGATTTGTGCGGTAAACAAATAATTATAAGAGATAGCCAGTGCGGCAGCGCTTTATAATCGTGCCTGATGTGTTTTACTCCGTCCTTTTCCCCTGCCGACCCTCATGCCCGATCTGCTTGCCAACCTGAACCCCGAACAACTGGCCGCCGTGACGTTGCCCGACGAGCCAGCCCTGATCCTGGCGGGGGCGGGCAGCGGCAAGACCCGTGTCCTGACCACCCGCATCGCCTGGCTGCTGCAGAACGGGCGCGTGAGTCCGGCCGGCGTGCTGGCAGTGACGTTTACCAACAAGGCGGCCAAGGAAATGCAGGCGCGCCTGTCCGCGCTGCTGCCGATCAATACCCGCGGCATGTGGATCGGCACTTTTCACGGTCTGTGCAACCGCTTGCTGCGGGCGCATTATCACGACGCCGGGCTGCCCCAGACGTTTCAAATTCTCGATTCCCAGGACCAGTTGTCGGCCATCAAGCGCCTGCTCAAGGCGTTGAATGTCGACGACGAGAAATATCCACCCAAGAACCTGCAGTATTTCATCAACAACGCGAAAGAACAGGGTTTGCGCTCCGGGCAGGTGGAGGCCAACGACGCGTTCAACCGCAAGTTCGTCGAGCTCTATGCCGCTTACGAAGCGCAGTGCCTGCGTGAGGGGGTGGTCGACTTCGCCGAATTGCTGCTGCGCTGCTACGAGTTGCTGCAGCATAACGAGCCGCTGCGCGCGCATTACCAGGCGCGTTTCAGGCACATCCTGGTCGATGAATTCCAGGACACCAATCGCCTGCAGTACGCATGGCTGAAGCTGCTGGCCGGGCAGCACAATGCGATTTTCGCGGTCGGCGACGACGATCAGAGCATCTATGCGTTTCGTGGCGCGAACGTCGGCAATATGGCCGATTTCGAGCGCGAATTTCACGTGCGGCATTTGATCAAGCTCGAACAGAACTATCGCTCGCACGGCAATATTCTCGATGCGGCCAATGCGCTGATCGCCCACAACGCACATCGCCTCGGCAAGAATTTGCGTACCGACGCCGGTCACGGCGAGCCGGTGCGCGTCTTTGAAGCCGCGACCGACCTCCAGGAAGCCAACTGGCTGGTCGAGGAGATCAAGGCGCTGATCAATCAGGGCGCGGCGCGCCAGGATGTGGCCGTGCTATATCGGAGCAACGCCCAGTCGCGCGTGCTCGAGCATGCGCTGGTCGGCGCCGGCATTCCTTATCGGGTGTATGGCGGGTTGCGCTTTTTCGAGCGGCAGGAGGTCAAGCACGCGTTGGCCTACTTGCGACTGATGGAAAATCCGCGGGACGACACGGCGTTCGCCCGCGTGGTCAATTTCCCGGCGCGCGGAATCGGCGCCCGCTCTCTGGAGCAGCTCGCGGATGCCGCTCGCCTGTATAACTGCGCGATGTTCGAGGCGGTACCCTACATGACGGGCAAGGCCGGCAGCAACCTGGGTGCCTTTGTAAAGTTGATCGAGCAAATGCGTGCTGAGACCCGGCAATTGACGTTGCCCGAGACCGTCGAATACGTTATTGATGGCAGCGGGCTCAATACCCACTACCAGACCGAGCGGGAGGGGCAGGATCGGCTGGAAAACCTGCAGGAACTGGTGCACGCGGCGGCGGCCTTCGTCAGTGAGGAGGGCTACGGCCTGGACGCGCCGGCGCGCGTGCTCGCCGTACGCAGCGCGGCGCAGGCACTGCCCGGAGCGGATGGCGAGGGGGGCGGCACTGTGGTCGATGCCGATACGCCGATTGAAATGACGCCGTTGGCGGGCTTTCTCTCGCATGCGTCGCTCGAGGCGGGCGACAATCAGGCCGAAGCCGGCCAGGACGCAGTTCAGTTGATGACGGTGCATTCGGCCAAGGGGCTCGAGTTCGCCGCCGTGTTTGTTACCGGCCTGGAGGAAGGGCTTTTTCCGCACGAAAACAGTGCGATGGAGCAGGACGGGCTCGAAGAGGAGCGCCGCCTGATGTATGTGGCCATCACCCGTGCGAAGGAACGACTCTATCTGTCGTTTACGCAAAGCCGCATGCTGCACGGCCAGACTCGCTACAACGTGCGCTCGCGCTTTTTCGAGGAGTTGCCGGAGGGCGTATTGAAGTGGCTGACGCCGCGGGTCGCCGCAGGCTCGCGCTGGACCGGCAACGACACTGCCTGGGGCCGCAACTGGTTTGCCAGGCCGCAAGCACCGGCGCAGCCCGAGGCGTGGGCCGCGACTCCGGGCGACGTGGCACTGGCGCAGCGCTCGCGCGCGGCCGAGGCCGGCTTTCGGGTGGGGCAAGGCGTATTCCACACCAAGTTCGGCGAAGGCATTATCGTCGGGCTGGAGGGCAGCGGCGCCGATGCGCGAGCCCAGGTCAAGTTCGGGCGCCACGGCACGAAATGGTTGGCCCTCTCGGTGGCCAAGCTGCAGGCGATTGAATGATCCGGGCGCGGGCCGGGATGGCTCGAGCGCCAGCGTGGCTTATAAGCCGATGGTAGGCGGGGTGACGTTCTTCTCGTCGATCGCGCCGATTTCCTGGACGCCGAAACATCCCCGATAGGTCGCGTAAAACGAGCAATACAGCACGGCCGTGAGCAGGATCGAGAACGGCATCAGGATGATGCTGGCGAATTTTCCGATGCCCAGCGCGGTGAACAGCAACACCATGGCCAGCGGCACGAGTGTGGCGATCGTGCCGGTCAACAAGGCATAGGTAATGAACGCCCCCCGATTGCGCCAGCATGCGACCCAACTGAAGAACAGCGCCTTGACCGGCGGCAGATCGTGCCAGGCGACCAGCACGGGGGCGAACCAGAACACCATGGCGACGGGAATATAAGCGATGGCCGCGATCAGCATCGCTCCCGACAGATTGGTGGTCTCGAAGGCGCTATCGTCGAGACGGCCGCCGAAGAGCATGAACTTGAAAAGTTCGCCGCCGTCCATGATTGCCGAGACCGCGAATACGAGGGCCACCGCCACGATGTAGCAGACGCCCAGCGCAATCAGCCGCCGCGCTACCGAACGGCCGTGTGAGCGAAATCCGGCAAGCAGGATAGTCGGGTAAGCGGGCTTGTTCTTGATGACGTCGCGGCAAGCTGCCATGAAACCCACCGACAGGCCGGGAATGAACAGCAACGGCAGCACCGCCCCCACGAACGGGAGCAGCGAAATGGCCATCATGGCGAACAAGTAGGCGAACAGCAGCGTCAGGAACGTGAGAGGGCTTTTGCGAAAGAGCCAAAGGCCTTGGCGCAGCCACACGTAACCGGTTTTGGGCGAGACTTCTAGCAGTTGCATAGATCGAGGAAAGGGTTATTGCGGCCAAGGCACGGCCGGTGCGCCAATGCGCTGGCGCAGAATTCGCTCAAAGTGGCCCGGATCGTGGGGTTTTAGCATTTCCGCAGCACGCGGCAGGTGGTAATCATACAGGCGTGAGAGCCAGAAGCGCAGCGCTCCGGCGCGCAGCATCGCCCGCCAGCACGTGGCTTCGGCCGGGCCCAGGGGGCGCACCGCGTGATAAGCCTCGAGCAGCGCCAGGCAGCGCGTGGCATCGATCTGGCCGGATGCCGGTTCGCTGCACCAATCGTTGACGGTGACGGCAATATCGAACAGCCACTTGTCGCAGCCGGCGAAGTAGAAATCGAAAAATCCGCCCAGGCGATCGGTCGTTCCGTTTTTCGGATCGCCGTCGACGAACAGCACGTTGTCGCGGAACAGATCGCAATGGCACGGGCCTTGCGGTAAGCCGAGGTAGTCAGCCGAGGCAAAGACCTGCTCCTGGTAGTCCATTTCCGTACGCAGCAGCACGCTTTCCTGCTCGCTCAGGAACGGCAACACCGCCGGCACCGCCTGGCGCCACCACGGCAAGCTGCGCAAATTCGGCTGAAAGTATGCGTAGTCCTGGCCGGCCAGGTGCAAACGCGCCAGCATGTCGCCAACCTGCGCGCAGTGCAGCTCTGTTGGCTGCAGGTGCGAGCGGCCGGCCAATTTGGTGACGATGGCTGCCGGCTTGCCGCACAGTTCGCCGAGCAGTTTGCCGCGCTCATCGGGCACAGGGTCGGGCACAGGAATGCCATGACCGGCGAGGTGCTGCATCAGGTTGAGATAAAAAGGTAATTGCTCAGCCGTCAGGTTCTCGAACAGCGTGAGAACAAACTCGCCCCGTTCGGTGGTGAGAAAGTAGTTGGTGTTTTCGATCCCGGAGGAGATGCCGCGAAAATCCAGAACCTGCCCCAGCGCATAGTTTTGCAGCCAGTTGTTGAGTTGGTCGCGAGTGACGGAAGTAAAGACGGCCATGCAAGCAATGTCGAGGTCAAACAAGCATTCCGAGGCCGGCGCGACGCGCCATGCTGCCCCGGGTGGGTCGCGGCCTGCTGGACCAGGCCAGCGGAAGGAGCGCGGTCAGAATTTCAATCCGACGGATGGCAGACGCTGATCCTGTGAGTTGTTGTCGCGGATCTTGGGCGAGCTGTCCAGCGGTTGGGCCATATGATAGTTGGTGCCGAAGCCGGAGTGAACGTCGATTTCCGGCAGTTTGCCGCGATCGCGGTATTCGGTGACGCTCGTGCCGTCCTTGTCCCGGGTATAAAAGCTCGGCTTGCGATCCTGATTCAAGTCGACGGTGGCATGGCTGGACGCCGCCGCGGTGGCTTGCTGCACCCGTTGAGCCTCTGTGATGTGAGGTTGAGCAAGGGCAGGCAGCGCGGCGAGGGCCAGCGCGCCGAGGCCGATCGACACAAAGAGCGGTTTCATGTTTTTTCTCCGGGTTTATGCTGAGTATTCTAGCAAATGCAGCGCGGCGAAACCTGCCGTGGCGCTACGTCGGCGCCGGTTCGGGCAGGGGCATTGACGCCGGTTCTCCGCGCCTTCGGGAGCATTGCGCAAGGCGCGGGGCGGGTGGGGAGCCGTTTATAGGTAGAACATTTTGTCGCTGGCTTGCGGCTCGGCTTCCGTGTGGTCGTCGTAAAAATCGAAAACCGCCCGAAGAATGGCGTCGGGATCGTCGAGTACCGTAACGAGATCCAGATCGTGCGGCCCGATCAGGCCCATCGGCAGCATCGTGCTGCGACACCAGTCGAGCAGGCCTTGCCAGAATTCGCTGCCCACCAGGATGATCGGTACGTGCCGCGATTTTTGCGTTTGGATCAGCGTCATCACTTCCGAGAGTTCGTCGAGCGTGCCAAAGCCGCCGGGCATGATGATGAAGGCGTCCGAATTCTTGACGAAGGTGACCTTGCGTGTGAAAAAGTGACGAAAACGCAGGGAAATGTCCTGGTATTGGTTGCCTTTTTGCTCGTGCGGCAATTCGATATTCAGTCCAACCGTGGGCGAGGCGCCGCCGTGCGCGCCCTTGTTCGCCGCTTCCATGATGCCAGGGCCACCGCCGGAGATCACGGCGAAGCCCGCATCGGAGAATTTGCGGGCGATCGACATGGTCAATTTGTAGTAGGGCGACTTCGCTTTGATGCGGGCGCTGCCATAGATGCTCACCGCTGGCCGAATCTCGGATAGGTATTCGGCCGCCTCGATGAACTCTGCCATAATCGTGAACATCTGCCACGATGCGCGAGCCTTCTTTGCTGTGGCCCGCTCATGGTCTGCGAGCATGCGCAGACTCGGGATTACTTTTCTTCTCTTGGTCATATGTCGGAACAAAACTACTTGAAGGGTAAGACTCTTTTATTGGTCGATGGTTCGAGTTATCTCTACCGAGCCTACCACGCCCTTCCCGATTTGCGAGGCCCGACCGGGGAGCCGACCGGCGCCGTCTACGGCATCGTGAATATGCTGCGGCGCTTACGCAAGGACGTTCATGCAGAGTATAGCGCTTGTGTGTTCGACGCCAAGGGCAAGACTTTCCGGGATGACTGGTATCCGCAGTACAAGGCCAACCGCCCATCGATGCCCGAGGATCTGGCCCGCCAGATCGAACCAATCCACGAGGCCGTGCGCGCCCTCGGGTGGCCGCTGTTGATGATCGATGGCGTAGAGGCCGACGACGTGATCGGCACGTTGGCTCGGCGGGCCGCCGCCGCTGGCATGCGCGTGGTGATTTCCACCGGCGACAAGGACTTGGCCCAACTGGTCGACGATCAGGTCACGCTGGTCAACACAATGAGCAACGAAACGCTCGACCCGGCTGCCGTGACCGCCAAATTCGGCGTGCCGCCAGAGCTCATCGTCGATTATCTGACGCTGATGGGCGATACCGTGGACAACGTGCCCGGTGTGTCGAAAGTCGGACCTAAGACAGCCGCCAAGTGGCTCGCCCAATATGGCACGCTGGATAACCTGATCGCTCATGCGGAGGAGATCAAGGGGGCGGTCGGCAACAATCTTCGGGAGGCACTGTCGTGGCTGCCGACGGGGCGCAAGCTGGTCACCGTGGTGACGGACTGCGATCTGAACCCGCATGTGGAATCCATTGAAGCCTCGCTGCCGGCGCAGCCCGAGCAACGTGACCAGTTGCGATCATTTTTCAAGCGCCACGGCTTCAAAACCTGGTTGCGCGAAGTCGAGGCGGGTGACGGCGATGCCGGCGACGGTGACGCGGATGTCGTCGGCGCGAGTCCGAGCGAGGGGCGGGGGGAACTGCCGCGCGATTACGAGGCGGTGGTCGATTGGCCGACTTTCGATGCCTGGCTGAAAAAAATCGAAACCGCAGAGCTGACCGCGTTCGATACCGAGACGACGTCACTGGATGCCTTGCAGGCGAAAATCGTCGGACTGTCGGTATCCGTGGCGCCGGGGCACGCTGCTTACGTACCGCTCGCACACCGTGCGCCCGGGGGGGAAGCGCAGTTGCCGCGAGACCAGGTGTTGGCCCGGCTAAAGCCCTGGCTGGAGAGCGACGCGCACAAAAAGGTAGGACAGCATTTGAAGTACGACACGCATGTTCTGGCCAATCAGGGCATTACGCTGCGTGGCGTGGCGCACGACACGCTGCTCGAATCCTACGTGCTGGAGTCGCATCGCTCGCACGATATGGACAGCCTGGCCGAGCGGCACCTGGGCGTCAAGACGATCAAATACGAAGACGTGTGTGGCAAGGGCGCGGGGCAAATCGGCTTCGACGAGGTGCCCATCGAGCGCGCGACCGAATACGCGGCCGAGGACGCCGATATCACGCTGCGCCTGCATTACGTGCTCTATCCAGATATCGAGCGTGCGCCGGGCCTGCACTATGTCTACGAGAAGATCGAGCTGCCGGTGGCGCGTGTGCTGGGCGTCATCGAGCGCAACGGCGTGCTGATCGACAGCGCGCTGCTCGTCAAGCAAAGCCATGAACTTGGTAACCGGATGATCGAGCTCGAAGCCGAAGCGCACAAGCTCGCCGGACAACCGTTCAACTTGAACTCACCCAAGCAGATCGGCGAGATTTTCTTCCAGCAACTCAAGTTGCCGGTAGTGAAAAAAACCGCCAGCGGTGCGCCATCGACCGACGAAGAAGTGCTGCAAAAGCTGGCGGAAGATTATCCGTTGCCCAAAGTGCTGCTCGATTATCGCGGCCTGTCCAAGCTGAAGTCGACGTACACGGACAAATTGCCCAAGATGGTGAATCCGGCAACCGGCCGCGTCCACACCAATTATGCGCAGGCCGTGGCGGTGACCGGCCGCCTGGCGTCGAACGACCCGAACCTGCAGAACATTCCGGTACGCACCGGCGAGGGCCGCAGAATTCGCGAGGCCTTTATCGCGCCGCCCGGGCGCAGCATCGTGTCGGCGGATTACTCGCAAATCGAGTTGCGCATCATGGCGCATATTTCGGGCGACGAGCGTCTGACACGTGCGTTCACCGACGGCGAGGATATTCACCGGGCCACTGCGGCGGAAATTTTTGGCGTGAGCCCGCAGGATGTATCGAGCGAGCAGCGCCGCCATGCCAAGGTCGTCAATTTCGGCCTGATCTACGGCATGAGCGCGTTTGGCCTGGCGGCCAGCCTGGGTATCGAGCGCGACGCCGCCAAGCATTACATCGATCGCTATTTCATGCGCTACCCCGGTGTTGCCAACTATATGGAGCAGACCCGCAAGAGCGCCAAAGAGCATGGCTATGTGGAAACCGTCTTTGGACGCCGCCTGTGGTTGCCGGAGATCAACGGCGGTAACGGCCCGCGCCGGCAGGCGGCGGAGCGCGCGGCGATCAACGCGCCGATGCAGGGCACCGCGGCGGACCTGATCAAGCTATCGATGATTGCCGTGCAGGACTGGCTCGAACGCGACCGACTGGCGACGCTGATGATCATGCAGGTTCACGACGAACTGGTGTTGGAAGTCCCCGATACGGAATTGGCCGTGGTGCGCAAAAAATTACCGGAGCTCATGTGCTCCGTGGCGAAACTCAAGGTCCCGCTGGTCGCCGAAGTCGGCGTGGGCCGCAACTGGGAAGAGGCTCATTGAAGCGGTTGGGTCGATGAACCCGATAAGGGTTATGCGCCCGCCGGTATGTCGCTGCGTCCGACTTGCGGTAATTTGCGCGCAGCATACAACATTTATGCACATACTATAGCTGGGGAGGCTATGTGAGCCTGCATCGTATCGTTGTCGTGGGTGGCGGCGCCGGGGGCCTGGAGTTGGTGACTCGCCTGGGCAACAAGCTCGGACGCTCGGGCAAGGCGCGCATTATTCTGGTCGACCGGTATCCGACCCATATCTGGAAGCCGTTGCTGCACGAGGTGGCGGCCGGCAGCATGGACCCATTCGCCCATCAGCTGGAGTACGCCGCGCAGGCGCGTTGGCATGGCTTCGAGTTTCAGCAGGGGGAACTGATCGGGCTCGACCGCTTGGCGAAAACCATCACGTTGGCCGCCCTTCCGGCCGGCAAGGACGACGGCATTGGCGATTTGCTGCCGCAACGCGCGATCGGATACGACACGCTGGTGTTGGCAATCGGCAGTACCACGCACTTTTTCGGCGTGCCGGGCGCGCAGGAGCACGCCATTGCACTTGACACCGCCGAGCAGGCGGAGAGATTTCGCCGCAGGCTGATCGCGGCCTGCATGCGCGCGCAGCATTGCGTCGAGTCTGATCCAGCGGCTGCGAGCGCTGGCCAGCCCGAGCCGGCGCCTCGGCAGGTGCACATTGCCATCGTCGGCGCCGGCGCGACCGGGGTCGAACTCTCCGCCGAATTGCGCAATACCGCGCAGGTCCTGAGCAGCTATGGGTTGCACCGACTGGATCCGCACAACGATATCCGGATTACCTTGATCGAGGCAGGGCCACGCATTCTGCCGGCCCTGTCGGAGCGCGTGGCCACGGTCACGGCCGGGTTGCTGGGCAAGCTCAATGTAGAGATCTCGGCCGGCGATCCGGTTAGCCAGGTTCGAACCGATCAGGTGGTCACCGCCAGCGGGCGCGTCATCCCGGCCGACCTGACGGTCTGGGCGGCCGGCATCAAGGCCCCGCAGATTCTGGCCGAACTTGGTGGCTTGTCGGTTAATCGCCAAAATCAGATCCAGGTGGGCGCAACGCTGCAAAGTGCGACGGACCCCGACATTTTCGCTTTCGGCGATTGCGCGAGCTGCGCCTGGCCCGAGCGCGGCAGCGTGGTGCCGCCGCGCGCTCAGGCAGCCCACCAGCAAGCCAGTTTCCTGTTCGGGGCGCTGCAACGTCGCCTGGCGGGCCAGCCATTGCCGGCGTTCCATTACCGCGATTTCGGCTCGTTGGTCTCCCTGGGCCGCTTCAGCGCGGTCGGCAATTTGATGGGCGGCCTGATTGGCGGGAGCATGTTTATCGAAGGGCTGATGGCCCGGTTGATGTACACGTCACTGTATCGGATGCACGTAATGGCATTGCACGGATGGTCGCGCATGGTGCTCGATACGATCGCGCACCGCCTGCGGCGCACGACGCTGCCGCGCGTCAAGCTGCATTGACCGCGGCAACGGCTGGGCGGGCCGGCGAAATCGCCGGCCCGCCCAGCCTGGTCAGGGTTTCGGCCCCGTGGCCACCGGGCGCGATCGGTTGGCGCACCATTCGCTCCACGAGCCGGGATAGACGCTTGCGCCATGCAGCCCGGCAACTTCCATCGCCAGTGCGTTGTGGCAGGCGGTGACGCCTGATCCACATTGCAGGATGACGCGTTCGGGCAGGGTGTCGTTCAGCACCAGAGCAAATTCCGCGCGCAGCGTCGCAGCCGATTTGAAACGGCCATCGGTACCGAGGTTATCCTTGAAGAACCGATTGAGCGCACCGGGTATATGGCCACCGACAGGATCGAGCGTTTCATTCTCACCGCGATAGCGGTCCGGTGCACGGGCATCGACAACCAGTCTTTCATGCGTGGCGAGGTTGCGTTCGACGGCCTCGACGTCCGCCGTGGTCGCGAGCGGATCGCCAGGAGTGAAATCCCCGGGCGGCGGTGGTTCCGGTGGGTCGGCTGAGAGCGGCAGCCCTGCGGCTTCCCACGCTTGCAGGCCGCCGTCGAGCACGGCGACCGATTCATGGCCCAGCCAGCGCAGTAGCCACCAAAGACGTGCCGCATATGCGCCGCCCTGAGCATCGTAGGCGACGACCTGCTGGCCTCGCGAGACGCCGCAATCGGCCAGATGACGGACCAACGTGTCGCGGTCCGGCAATGGATGTCTTCCATTCTTGCCGGTCACCTTGCCGGACATGTCGCGCTCGAGGTGCATGTAGAAGGCGCCGAAGATATGACCGTCGACATAGGCTGCTTCGCCTGCCGCCGGATTGGCCAGATCGAAACGGCAATCGAACACGGTGAGCGTTGGGCCGGCATCGGCCGCGTTGATCAGTGCGTCGAGATTTTGCGCGCTGATGAGCGTGGTGAAATGTGTATGGACCATGATGTCTCCGGGAGCGCATGACCAAACGGCCGGCGCCGATTGGCGCGACCCGGTCATGCCGTTCAATGGCGTGACTGCTGCATCGGCCGGTCGAGCACTGCGCATCGATTGCCTGCAGCCACCCCGCTTCCTAGTGTAGCGAAGATTCCGCCCGATATTGTGAAAAGGCATTCGTGGGATGGGCTGACCGACCGGCGGCGGCGACGCGAACGGCAAAAGCAAAACGGCGGACCGAAGTCCGCCGCGTTCTGTGGGTTTGTACGTGAGATCGGGCGGCTATAAATCGCCGAGCTGGCGGCGCAGAAATTCGTGAAAATGCTGCATGCCGTCTTCCATGGGGCTCTGGTAGGGGCCTGTCTCGGACACGCCGCGATCGAGCAGAATACGGCGACCGGCGTCCATGCGCTCGGCGATTTCGTCGTCTTCGCGCGCCGTCTCCATGTAGGCGGCGCGTTCTGCCTCGACGAACTCACGCTCGAACAGTGTGATTTCCTCCGGATAGTAGAACTCGACGACATTCGTGGTTTTTTGCGGCCCGCGCGGAATGAGCCACGATACCACGAGGACGTGGGGATACCATTCGATCATCAGGTTCGGATAGTAGACCATCCAGATCGCCCCGAAATCCGGAGCTTTGCCCTCGCGATAACGCAGCAGCATGTCGTGCCACTGGCGATAAATCGGACTGCCGGGCTTGGTTAGCCCCTGATGCACGCCCACGGTTTGCACGCTGTACCAATCGCCAAACTCCCAGCGCAGGTCGTCGCACGATACAAAGCTGCCCAGACCGGGATGGAATGGCACGACGTGGTAATCCTCGAGATAGACCTCGATGAAGGTTTTCCAGTTGTAATTGCATTCGTGCATCTCGACGTGATCGAACATATAGTCCGTGAAGTCGAGGTGGTGTGCAACGCCCAGCCTGGCCAGATCGGATTGCACGTTCCGGCCTTCGGCCTCGAACAGCAATCCGTTCCAGCGCTGTAACGGGAATTTGTTGAGGTTAAGGCAGGGGTTTTCCGGGAAATGCGGAGCCCCCAGCAGCTCACCCCGGGTATCGTACGTCCAGCGATGCAGCGGGCAAACGATGTTACGGGCGGTGCCCCGGCCGTTAAGCATCAGCGCCTGGCGATGGCGGCATACGTTGGAGAGCAGCTCGATCCCCCGATCGTTACGCACGAGCAAACGCCCTTCCTGTTCTGCGGGAAGAGCGAAGTAATTGCCGGTTTCCGGCACCATCAATTCGTGTCCGACGTAACGCGGACCGCGTTTAAACAACATTTCGACCTCGCGCGCCAGAAGCGCTTCGTCGAAATAGCTATATACCGGTAACTGACTGTGCGCGGGCTTGAATTGCAACGCGCTGCTCAGATTGGACATTCCCACTCCCGTCGAAAGCTTGAAAGCAGTGAACAACCCAACCATCGAAGAATCGATTTAGGGAAACCCGTAATTATACCGGCAGATATACGGAAAATCGTGCATTGATACGGAAATTCGTCGGTTTCTGCTGCGTTTTGCCGCCGGCCCCCAGTCCTGGCGTCGCTTGCGCGCCACGACTGAAGGGCCGGTCGCCGCAAATGTGGGCGGGCTTTGCGTTGCGGTGCGCGACTCAGATCGCACATTGCCGCGCCTGACGACAGTTCGGTTGCGAGAAATCCGGCTGCCGGGGCGTCGATCGAGTGGAAACCCGCGTTTGTCGTGAGAAAAAAGGCGGAAAATCGTGGTCTTCGGCTACAGAGTCTCGCGAGCGTTCAGCTCTGGCGCGGCTGGCGCGCCGAGGCACAGATGCCGGCGCCTGGTATTACATATATTGAAGATGTTCTCTTCTAATGTGTTGAGCAGCGCCGCCGTGGTACCCCGGCGACGATGGTCCAACCCGCTGACGCTTGCCGGTAAAGCGATGCGTGGCAGGCGCAAACGCCCTGGTTCGGTAAAACCGTGCTGGTGATCGGTCTTTGCGGATTGAGTGACATATGTCAAACTGGTCTGCGGTTGCCGCCGCTTTGCCGTAAAATGGAATATTCGATCCGAATTTTTAGATCCATGGCGAAGACCGTGACATCGACGGAAGCACAGCCGTCCGAGGCTCCCCCCAGTTATGAGGCGGCTCTGGCCGAGCTCGAGCAACTGGTGGGGCGCATGGAAAGCGGCGAGTTGGGGCTGGAGGCCTCCCTGACGGCGTATCGGCGCGGCGCGGAACTGGTGAAATACTGTCAGGGAATGCTGGCACGCGTCGAGCAGCAGGTGAAAGTCCTCGAAAACGATACTCTCGAACCGCTCGATACCGCGCCGGCGGATGAATAGAACAGATCAATGACGTCAACAGATGATTTTTCCGCCTGGACCAAGGCGGTCCAGGCGCGTACCGAAGCCGCGCTCGATCGGTGGTTGCCCTCGGCAGGAATGCACCCCACTCGCCTGCACGAAGCGATGCGCTATGCCGTGCTGGGCGGCGGCAAGCGTGTCAGGCCGCTGCTCTGCCATGCGGCCGGCGAGCTGATGCAGGCGTTGCCTGAAGTGCTCGATCGCGCGGCTTGCTCACTCGAGATGGTGCACGCGTATTCGCTGGTGCACGATGATTTGCCCTGCATGGACGACGATGCGTTACGCCGCGGCAAGCCCACAGTGCATGTGCAGTATGACGAGGCGACCGCATTGCTGGTGGGCGACGCATTGCTGACCCAGGCGTTCATCCTGCTGAGCGAGCCGGTGCCGGCATTGGCCGCGGGGCAGACTGCCGCGCTGGTTCACGAGCTGGCGTTGGCGAGCGGTTCGCTGGGTATGGCCGGCGGCCAGGCAATCGATCTGGAGAGCGTTGGAAAGCGGCTCACGCGAGATCAGCTCGAGATGATGCATCGGATGAAGACCGGCGCGCTGCTGCGCGCCTCGGTGCGTATGGGCGCGGGCTGCGGCCGCGCGCTGGTCGACGACGAGGCGGTGGCGCTCGACGCCTACGCCAGCGCCATCGGCCTGGCCTTTCAGGTGGTCGACGACATCCTCGACGCAACCACCGATTCAGCCACGCTGGGCAAGACCGCGGGCAAAGATGCGGCCAACGACAAGCCGACTTATGTGTCGCTGTTGGGGCTGGCCGATGCCAGGGTGCTCGCCGAAGATTTGCGGCGTGATGCTCATGCCGCAATACGCGGATTCGGTTCCGCGGCGGCCCGCCTGCGGTCGCTGGCTGACCTGGTGGTTGATCGGATCAACTGATCATGCCCGACAGAATCGGCGAGGTGTTGGCAACCCGCTCAATATGGAACGACGATGTACGAACTACTGAAAACCATTGATGATCCGGTAGCGCTGCGCCAGCTCGAGCGCCGCCAACTCGCTCCCCTGGCCGAGGAGTTGCGCGCTTTCGTGCTGGAGAGCGTGTCGCGCACGGGCGGGCACCTGTCGTCCAATCTTGGCACGGTGGAGTTGACGATCGCCTTGCATTATGTGTTCAACACGCCGGAAGACCGCATCGTTTGGGACGTTGGGCATCAGAGCTACCCGCACAAGATTCTGACCGGACGCCGCGAGGGCATGAAAACGCTGCGCCAGCTCGACGGCATCTCGGGATTTCCGCGCCGCAGCGAGTCGGTCTACGACACGTTCGGCACCGCGCACTCCAGCACGTCGATTTCGGCGGCACTCGGTATGGCGCTCGGCTCCAAGGCTCAGGGCAAGTCGAATTTCAGCATCGCGGTGATCGGTGACGGTGCAATGACCGCCGGTATGGTGTTCGAGGCCATGAACAATGCCGGCGTCTACGACGATTTGCCGTTGATCGTGATCCTGAACGATAACGATATGTCGATTTCTCCGCCGGTCGGGGCACTCAACCGCTATCTGGCGCGGCTGATGTCCGGCCAGTTCTACGCCGCGGCAAAAAAGGGCGTGGAGCGGGTCTTGAGCGTGGCGCCGCCGGTACTCGAATTGGCGCGCAAACTCGAGGAGCACGCCAAGGGATTGATGGTGCCGGCCACCCTGTTCGAGGAATTCGGCTTCAATTACATCGGTCCGATCGACGGACACGATCTGGATTCGCTGATTCCAACGCTGCAAAACATCAAACACCTGAAAGGCCCGCAATTCCTGCACGTCGTGACGCGCAAGGGGTACGGTTACAAGCTGGCCGAGGCCGATCCGGTGTTGTACCACGGCCCGGGTAAATTCAATCCGGCCGAAGGCATCAAGCCTTCGACCGGCGGCAAGAAGACCTATACGCAGGTGTTCGGCGACTGGCTGTGCGACATGGCTGCCAAGGATGAGCGTCTGATGGGCATCACGCCGGCAATGCGTGAAGGCTCGGGCATGGTTGAGTTCGAACGGCGTTTTCCGGATCGCTATTTCGACGTCGGCATCGCCGAGCAACATGCGGTTACTTTTGCCGGTGGCTTGGCGACGGAGGGCATGAAGCCCGTTGTCGCGATTTACTCGACCTTCCTGCAGCGCGCATACGATCAGTTGATTCACGATATCGCATTGCAAAATTTACCGGTTGTTTTCGCGCTTGATCGCGCTGGCCTGGTTGGCGCGGACGGTGCCACGCATGCGGGCGCCTACGATATCGCGTATCTGCGCTGCATCCCGAACATGGTCGTGATGACTCCGTCCGACGAAAACGAATGCCGGCAGATGTTGTACACCGCTTTCCTGCAGGACGGACCCGCGGCCGTGCGCTATCCGCGTGGAGCTGGGATCGGAGTGGCCGTCGCCCAGGAAATGACTGCCGTGCCGCTCGGCAAGGGAGAAGTTCGCCGCACCTCGTCGGCGCCCAAGGGACGGCGAGTGGCGATCATGGCGTTCGGCAGCATGCTGGCGCCGGCGCTGGCGGCTGCCGAGGCGCTCGACGCGACAGTGGCGAATATGCGCTTTGTGAAACCCATCGACGCCGAACTGGTGCGGCGTCTGGCCGACGAGCACGACTATCTGGTCACGGTCGAAGAGGGGTGCGTCATGGGCGGGGCTGGGTCGGCCTGCGCGGAATCCCTGCTTGAGGATGGGGTTAATCGTCCCATACTACAATTGGGCCTGCCTGATAAGTTCATCGATCACGGGGATCCGGCGCAATTGCTCGCCATGTGCGGGCTGAACGCCGCCGGTATCACCCAGTCAATCGTTGCGCGTTTCAAACTGACCGGCGTGAAGCCGCTTGAAAAGACGGACGGCGTGACCAAGTTGGTGGCTTGACGAGTCTGTCGCCGACTGAGCCGAGGCTCGTATTGTCGCCATTGCTTGTTTAAGCCAGAAGGTTTTTAGCCCGCGGCATTTGTCTGGCAAGGCAATCCGTGTGCTAAAGGAAAAATACAGATGAATCAGATGAACCCCGCTTTCGTGATGCCCGACGTGCAAAGCAGCGTCGATACGCGCCAGATCCCGATCCAACGAGTCGGCGTGCGCGCGGTGCGTCATCCGCTTACGCTCAGAACGCCGGACGGTCAGGCGCAAACGACCGTCGGCGTGTTCAATATGGACGTTCATCTGCCGGCCGAGCAAAAAGGTACACATATGTCGCGCTTCGTGGCGTTGCTCGAGGAGCGCAAAACACCGCTCGACCTCGCCGGTTTCCGCAGCATGCTGGCTGGCATGCTGGAGAAACTGGAAGCGACGGCAGGGCGTATCGAAGTCATTTTTCCGTATTTCATCACCAAGACGGCGCCGATTTCCGGCGTGCAAAGCCTGATGGATTACGAGGTGGCGCTGGTCGGCGAATTGCGTGACGGGGTTGCACGCTGCTGGCTGAAAGTGCTGGTGCCGGTCACCAGTCTGTGCCCGTGCTCGAAGAAGATTTCCGACTACGGCGCGCACAATCAGCGCTCGCATGTGACGATTACCGCCGAACTGGCGGGTGACATCAGCGTCGAGGAAATCGTGCGCATGGCCGAGGAAGAAGCATCGTGCGAATTGTGGGGATTGCTCAAACGTCCGGACGAGAAGTTTGTCACCGAACGCGCTTACGATAATCCGAAGTTTGTCGAGGATCTGGTGCGCGACGTGGCGCGCCGCCTGAACGACGAGCCGCGCATCGTGGCGTACGTGCTTGAAGCCGAGAACTTCGAGTCGATCCACAACCATAGCGCCTATGCAGTCATCGAGCGGGACAAGCGTATTGACGCATGATCCTGTTGACCGGCAGGGTCGCCATCACATGAAAAACCGCCTCGTCGAGAGGCGGTTTTTTTGTGGGCGCAAGACGGTTTGGCGTGAGGCCGACAGCCTCACGTCAGCATGACGTCGGCCAGATCCCAGCGAGGGCGCACGGTGTACTCGTAGCGCGTGTCGGCGGTTTGGGGCCAGTGTTTGAGCCGCATGGCACCGGCAAAGGCAATCATCGCACCATTGTCGGTGCAAAACGCCAGTTCGGGATAATGCACGCGATAGCCTCGTTGTCGGGCAGCGCTGTTCAGCGCCTCGCGCAGCTGGCTATTGGCGCCCACGCCGCCGGCCACGACCAGCGTCTTCAAGTGCGTTTGCTTCAGGGCCGCCAGCGACTTCGCCACCAGCACCTCGACGATGGCGTCGACAAACGCGCGCGCCAGATCGGCCTTGTATTGATCACAAATATTGGTGCCGGCGTTGCGCACCTGGGTCAGTACGGCAGTCTTCAGACCGCTGAAGCTGAAGTCGAGGTTGCCCGAGTGCAGCATGGGGCGGGGCAGTTTGTATTGCCCTGGGATGCCGAATTCCGCCATGCGCGAGATGGCCGGCCCGCCGGGATAGCTCAGTCCCAGCAGTTTGGCGGTTTTGTCGAACGCCTCGCCTGCAGCGTCGTCGAGCGTCTCGCCGAGAATCCTGTAATGGGCGAAGCCGTCGACTTCCATCAACTGGGTATGGCCGCCCGAGACCAGCAGCGCGACAAATGGAAAAGCCGGTGGGTCGGCCGACAGCAGCGGCGAGAGCAAGTGGCCCTCCAGGTGATGGACGGGAACCACGGGGATATCCAGTGCAAAAGCCAGCGCATTGGCCAGGCTGGCGCCAACGAGCAAGGCGCCAGCCAGGCCGGGGCCTTGTGTATAAGCGATGGCGTCGATGTCCTGGCGCGTCTTGGCTGCCTCCAGTAATACCTGATCGAGTAGCGGCAAGGCGCGGCGGATGTGGTCGCGCGAGGCGAGTTCCGGCACAACGCCGCCATATTCCTGGTGCATGGCAATCTGTGAGTGCAGGGCGTGGGAGAGCAGCCCCGCCTCAGTGTCGTACAAGGCAAGCCCGGTCTCGTCGCAGGAACTCTCGATACCCAACACCAGCATAGCTACGGCCAATCAGAAGAGGAAGGTCAGTGGATCAGTCGTTCAGTATAGCAGCGCCGTCCTGGCCGCGCCCGCAGGTACAATGCGCGCCATGGACAAGTTCGATGTAGCAGTGGTGGGGGCCGGAGCAGCCGGCATGATGTGCGCGGCGAGGGTCGGGCAGGCAGGATTGCGCGTGGTCATCATCGACCATGCGGAGAAATTGGCCGAGAAAATCCGTATCTCTGGCGGCGGGCGCTGCAATTTCACTAACCTTCACGCCGGCCCGGCCAATTTCCTGTCGGAAAATCCACATTTTTGCCGCTCGGCACTGGCTCGATACACGCCCCAGGATTTCCTCGACCTCCTGCAGCGTCATCGGATCCGCTGGCACGAAAAGCACAAGGGGCAACTGTTCTGCGACGAATCGAGCGAGGATATCATCGCCATGTTGCGGCGCGAGTGCGACGCCGGACGTGTGCATTGGCGCATGCCCTGCCGCGTCAACGAGGTGGCGCGCAGTGGCGACACATTCCGGATTGCCGCTGACGGCGGCGAGTTGCTCGCCAGGCATCTGGTGGTGGCCACCGGCGGACTATCGATCCCCAAAATCGGAGCGACCGATTGGGGATACCGTCTTGCCAGGCAGTTCGGCCTGCCGGTGGTCGAGCCTCGCCCGGCGCTGGTGCCGCTGACGTTCGATGCCGCCACCTGGGAGCCGTTTGCCGAGCTGGCGGGCGTTTCGCTGGAAGTGCGGGTCGAGACCGGGGCCGCACGCTCGCGCGGCAGCTTTGTCGAAGACCTGTTATTTACCCATCGCGGTCTTTCCGGGCCCGCCATCCTGCAAATCTCGAGTTACTGGCAACCGGGGGAGCTCATTGAGCTCGACCTGCTGCCGGCCGCTTCGGCCGAGTCGATGCTGCTCGAGAGCAAGGCCGCGTCGCGCAAGCACCTGTCGAATCTCCTGGCGCAATGGCTGCCGGCGCGTCTGGCCGATGTCTGGATTCGTCACCAGAGGCTGCCTGCGCAATCGCGCATCAATGAGTTGCCGGATAAAGCGCTGCGACGCATGGCGGCAGCATTGAACCATTGGACGCTCAGGCCGTGCGGCTCTGAAGGGTGGCGCAAGGCAGAAGTCACGCGCGGCGGTGTCGACACACGCGTGTTGTCGTCGGCATCGATGCAGGCCAATGCCGTGCGAGGCCTGTATTTCATTGGCGAAGTGGTCGATGTGACCGGTTGGCTGGGCGGCTACAATTTTCAGTGGGCCTGGGCCTCCGCGGTGGCTGCGGCAACCGCCATCGCTGCCGAAAACGGTTGAAAATCAGCCGCTCGTCCGGGGCGAGCGTCGTTGCGGAAAACCCTATTTGCGTCTATATTTGCGCCATGAACTTTCGTTCGGCCCGGTCTGCGGCCAGTCCTTTCGCCTCGCATTTGCCAGCCAGCCCGCTACATCTGGCAGAGCCAGGTTGGCTATTGCGTTCGGCGCGCTGCTGAACACGCTGTTGCCGCTCTCGCACTTCGCCTCCGGCATAACCCAAGCACGAGTTTTTGTCTGGCCCTGGCTGGAAGCACCCTGAATCCAAAGCACCGACGATCCCCACAGGAGAATAAACATGGCTGACAAGCTGATTGTGTTCGATACGACGTTGCGCGATGGCGAACAGTCGCCCGGCGCATCGATGACAAAGGAAGAAAAAATTCGCATCGCCCGTCAGCTCGAACGCCTGAAAGTCGACGTTATCGAGGCTGGTTTTGCCGCCAGTTCCAATGGTGATTTTGATGCCATCAAGGCCATTGCCGGGTTGATCAAGGACAGCACGGTATGCAGCCTGGCGCGCGCCAATGACCGGGATATCGGACGTGCCGCTGAGGCGCTCAAGGACGCCAACTCCGCGCGAATCCACACTTTCATCGCGACCTCGCCGCTGCACATGGAAAAGAAGCTGCGCATGACGCCGGAGCAGGTGCTGGAGCAGGCGAGGCTGGCAGTTCGCTTCGCGCGCCGCTTTACCGACAACATCGAGTTTTCGCCCGAGGACGGCAGCCGTTCCGAGATGGATTTCCTGTGCCGGGTGCTGGAGACGGTGATCAGCGAAGGTGCCACCACCATCAATGTGACCGACACAGTCGGCTACGGCGTACCGGAACTGTACGGACAATTGATTCGCACGCTGCGCGAGCGCGTACCGAATTCGGACAAAGCGGTATGGTCGGTACATTGCCACAACGATTTGGGCATGGCGGTTGCGAATTCGTTGGCCGGCGTGAAAATCGGCGGTGCGCGGCAGGTCGAATGCACCATCAACGGCCTGGGCGAGCGCGCCGGCAATACGTCGCTCGAAGAGATCGTGATGGCAGTCAAGACGCGCCGGGACTACTTTGGGCTCGACCTCGGCATCGACACGACGCAAATCGTGCCCGCCTCCAAGCTCGTTTCCCAGATCACCGGATTCGTGGTGCAGCCCAACAAGGCGGTGGTCGGCGCCAATGCATTTGCTCACGCTTCGGGAATTCACCAGGACGGCGTGCTCAAGGCGCGCGACACGTATGAAATCATGCGGGCCGAGGACGTGGGCTGGAGCACCAATAAAATCGTGCTGGGCAAACTGTCTGGCCGCAACGCCTTCAAGCAGCGCCTTCAGGAGCTGGGCATCTCGTTGGATTCGGAAGGCGAGGTGAACAGTGCGTTTGCTCGCTTCAAGGAGCTTGCCGACCAGAAGGCCGAAATTTTCGACGAGGACATTCTGGCGATCGTGTCGAACGAAGCGCAGACCGGCAGCGGCGAGCACTTCGAATTCGTTTCCCTGTCGCAGCATTCGGAGACTGGCGAGCGTCCTCACGCGCGCGTGGTATTCCAGGCGGCCGGATCCGAACAGACCGGCGAGTCCGACGGCAACGGGCCGGTCGATGCCACACTCAACGCGATCGAGGGCCAAGTCAAGAGCGGCGCTGAACTGGTGCTGTATTCAGTCAACGCGATCACCACCGGCACGCAGTCGCAGGGCGAGGTGACTGTGCGTCTGTCCAAGGCCGGCCGTATCGTCAACGGTGTCGGCACCGACCCCGATATCGTCGCAGCATCGGCCAAGGCGTACCTGTCGGCGCTGAACAAGCTGTACTCGAAAGCGGAAAAATTGAATCCGCAACTGACGCCCTGATAATCGGGGCGGGAGTTTCATGCTCCCCGGTATGGAAGCGGCGCCCCGGGGAGGGCGCCGTTTGCGTTGCGGCGAGGCGGATCGTCAGAACAGAAACCGCCGATCGGGGTCGTGCAGCGGATCAGGCGTGGTCTGGGTCATGCGCAGGATGCCGTCGGGGCTGAAATAGAAATGCATCAGCATGTCCCAGGCGCCATATTGCTTGAAGCGATAAGTCCAGACTTCGCGTTTCATGAGCGGGAAATAGGCCGTTTCGACCGGAATGCCGAAATGCCGCCGGACGTCGTCCTCGGTCCATTTGCCGATCTGGGCCTGGTCGAACGCGTGGCTGGTCATGACATCCTGCACGTGCAGCACCCGGCCATGCGCGTCGAAATCGACGGCGATCGTGTGCTGGCCGTATGGGCGGGTCGGGTAGAGCCAGCGCGTGACGCCGTCTGGCCATTGATATACCTCGCGCGGCATGCCGAGGCGGGTCTCGACGTCCGCGCGGGATACGCCCGCGGGAATGGTCCGCCAAATCGGCGTACAACCCGCGACGCAACCGGCCACCAGCAACGCGGCCAGCGACACTCTACGGGCCAGAGCGAGGCGGACGATGCGCCACAGGAATGCCATGTTTCCTCCTCGGTCGTCTTGGCCCTCATTATGCGCCGCCTGAGTTGGCAATGGTGACAACGCGATATGGCTGCCGGGATTTTCGGGGCGAGTTCTGCTGGCAATCGGGGGATTTTTGCCATATAATCCTGCACTTGCAGTTGAATCGCGTTTTTTGCTTGGCACCGGACGCGGTTTTTGTAAATCCACGGCACGGCCTTTCTTCCGTGACCGCTTGTTCACTTAAGGAAAATCAATGTCAGTTGCAGACATCAAAAAGTCGGACGTCGTTGCGCAGTACGCGCGAGGCGCCAAGGATACCGGTTCGCCTGAAGTTCAGGTTGCTCTCTTGACGGCACGCATCAACGAACTGACGCCGCATTTCAAGGCGCACATGAAGGATCACCACAGCCGTCGCGGTTTGCTGCGCATGGTGAGCCGCCGTCGCAAGCTGCTCGACTACCTGAAGGGTAAAGACGCTGACCGTTATCGTTCGTTGATCGAAAAGCTCGGGCTGCGCAAGTAAGCCGGAGGAATTGATTGAAGATGCCTGTATCAGCACGCTGATGCAGGCATTTTGCTTTTTAGCGGCAAGGCGCTGGTACAGTGTTTTGCCTGGATTCTCGGGACCCCGCGGCAAGTAGGCTTTGTGTCATTCCAGCAGCGAGCCAGACCAGCACTGAAACGGTGCGGCGGTTGTTGGAATGGCATAACACTCCCCCTACGATTCGTCGGGTTTGCCCGGCAGCGTTGTCGCGCCGCTGCACCAATGAGCGCGACTCGACACAGGAGTGCAAATGTTCAATAAAATCGTGAAAACCTTCCAGTGGGGACAGCACACGGTACGTCTGGAAACGGGCGAAATCGCTCGTCAGGCCAGTGGCGCTGTTCTGGTGGACGTCGATGAGACCGTCGTGTTGGCTACCGTGGTGGGGGCCAAGAATGCGAAACCGGGCCAGGATTTTTTCCCGCTGACCGTTGACTACATCGAGAAAACCTACTCGGCCGGCAAGATCCCCGGCGGCTTCTTCAAGCGCGAAGGCCGTCCGTCCGAGAACGAGACGCTGACTTCCCGTCTGATCGATCGCCCGATTCGCCCGTTGTTTCCGGAAGGCTTCTACAACGAAGTCCAGGTCGTCATTCACGTTTTGTCGATCAACCCGGAAGTGCCGACCGATATTCCGGCGCTGATCGGTGCCTCGGCGGCGCTGGCCGTCTCCGGCCTGCCGTTCAACGGACCGGTTGGCGCGGCACGGGTAGCCTACATCGACAACCAGTACGTCCTGAACCCGACCCGCACGCAAATCGCGTCGTCGCGACTCGACCTGGTGGTCGCAGGTACCGAGCGGGCGGTATTGATGGTCGAATCGGAAGCCGACCAATTGCCGGAAGACATCATGCTCGGCGCCGTCGTGTTCGGCCACGAACAAATGCAGACAGCCATCAACGCGATTCATGATCTGGTGCGCGAAGGTGGTAAGCCGGAATGGGACTGGACGCCACCCGCAAAGAACGAGCCGCTGATCGCGAATGTGTTGGCGCTGGCCGAGCAGGATTTGCGCGCTGCCTATCAAGTGCGCGAAAAGCAGGCTCGCACTCAGCAGGTTCGCGGTGTGTATGCTCAAGTCAAAGCCAAACTGGCCGAGCAAGCCGCTGCGAACGGCGCGGCCGCTCCTGACGACGTCGAAGTCGACAACATTCTGTTCGATCTCGAGGCGCGCATCGTGCGCAGCCAGATACTCAATGGCGAGCCGCGTATCGATGGTCGCGATACCCGCACGGTACGTCCCATCAGCATTCGCACCGGCGTGTTGCCGCGTACTCATGGGTCGGCGCTGTTCACGCGCGGCGAGACGCAAGCGCTGGTCGTCGCGACCCTGGGGACCAAGGGTGACGAGCAGATTATCGACGCGCTGCAGGGCGAGTACCGCGATCGCTTCATGCTTCACTACAATATGCCGCCGTTTGCCACTGGCGAAACAGGGCGTGTCGGTTCGCCCAAGCGCCGCGAGATCGGCCATGGTCGTCTGGCCAAGCGTGCGCTGTTGGCCTGCTTGCCTAGCGAACAGGAATTCGGGTATTCAATTCGAGTGGTATCGGAAATCACCGAGTCGAATGGCTCGTCTTCGATGGCCTCGGTGTGCGGCGGTTGCCTGGCGCTGATGGATGCTGGCGTGCCGATGAAGGCGCACGTCGCCGGCATTGCCATGGGTCTGATCCTCGACGGCAACAAGTTCGCCGTCCTGACCGATATTCTGGGCGACGAAGATCACCTCGGCGATATGGATTTCAAGGTGGCCGGTACTGCCGATGGCGTGACCGCGCTGCAGATGGATATCAAGATTCAGGGCATCACCAAGGAAATCATGCAAGTCGCGCTGGCGCAAGCCAAGGAAGGCCGCATGCACATCCTCGGCAAGATGCAGGGCGCCGTATCGGGCGCTCGTACGGAGCTGTCGGAGTTTGCGCCGCGCATGGTGTCGCTCAAGATCAATCCGGAGAAGATTCGCGATGTAATCGGCAAAGGCGGCTCGGTGATTCGTGCGCTGACCGAGGAAACCGGCACCAGCATCGATATCTCCGACGACGGCGTGGTGACTATCGCCAGCACCAACTCGGAAGGGATGGCCGAGGCCAAGCGACGCATCGAAGCCATCACGGCTGAAGTCGAAGTGGGGCAGGTCTATGACGGTACCGTGTTGAAGCTGCTAGAGTTCGGTGCGATCGTCAGCGTGCTGCCGGGTAAGGATGGTTTGCTGCACATCTCCGAAATTGCCAACGAGCGAATCAAGGACATCAATGAATGGCTCAAGGAAGGCCAGGCGGTGCGCGTCAAGGTGATCCAGCATGACGACAAGGGTCGCCTGCGTCTGTCCGTCAAGGCATTGACGCCGGAAGAGCAGGGAACACCGCTGGTCAAGCGCTCGTCGGAATCCGAGGCGCAAGCACAGTAAGCGAGGTGATCGATACCGGGCTGTCGACGGCTCGGTGATCGCGACGTAAAGAGCGAGCTTAGGCTCGCTTTTTTTTGCCTAAATGCGGTAAAAAAGCAGGGCTAGGTATTTACAAGATTTTGGATCATCTATAAAATCTCATTTCTCTGTTAGGGGGTATAGCTCAGCTGGGAGAGCGCTTGCATGGCATGCAAGAGGTCAGCGGTTCGATCCCGCTTACCTCCACCACAGAACTGTTTCGCGTGATCAGATCAAGCGAAACTTCGCAAGCGAAGTAAAAGCATATATAATGTGCGCCTTCGCTGAAATAGAGGCGAAATCAGCCAAGATTTTGTCCCCTTCGTCTAGAGGCCTAGGACATCACCCTTTCACGGTGAGTACAGGGGTTCGAATCCCCTAGGGGACGCCAGGATTCGACGCCGGAGTCATTCGGTTGAGTTCTGAACG
>NZ_SCSK01000030.1 GCF_004297875.1 Pandoraea sp.
AGGCCCCGGCCGACTTGGCACCGCCGTTGGGAGGAGCCTCCGGCGGCTACGCCGCCTACGACTCCCCCCAACGGCCAAAACCTTCGCCGCTATACCGGCCAAAATGATTGTCGCCGACCAGATAGCGCCGTAGCAGATTTATGGTCCTGTCCGCCAACGGCAATACCAGGACCGAACGGGTCTTGCGCTGCTGAACGTGAAGCGTTCGCGATTCCCAGTTGATAGAACTCAGCGTGAGTGCGGCAACGTCTGACGCTCGTAGACCGTAGTACGCCATCAAATGCAGGACCGCGTGGTCCCGCCAGCCAGTGCGGCTGTGACGGTCCACCGAATTAACCAGCTTCGGCACCAGCTTCCAGTCGAGTGCGCGCGGAGGCAACTCGGAACGATAAGTCCGTGGCGTATCAATGCAATGCAGTCCGGGCGTGATATCGCCACGGTCTTCGCAATAGCGCAAGAACGCCCTCAGATGCGCAATGACATGCTGCAGCGTCTGACGGGTAACCTCCCGGCTCTTGAGCCGGATGTAATTCTCGACGTCCGTAGCGCCCAATGTCCGCAGCGTTCGATCAGGTAACATCGCCCGACCCAGGAAGTCCTTGAGAGTCGAGTCATGCTGAGCGGCGGTCGAGACGGCAAACCCACGTAGCTCACGAAGGTGCTGTAGATAGTGACCGCGCAAGGCTGCGAACGAGTCGTTTGGCTCAACCCGAATCAATCTGCCGCGCGAAGACAGGAAGCGCTCGAATGCCCGCTGCGTGCCTCGATATAGCGCCGGGAAGTGCGATGACGTGAATGCAGCGTATAGATGCTCTGTGGCAAACTGCCCTCCGGGCTCGGCGCCGTCCATCTGTTCAAGTGTTTGCTTTGCCCGAAACAAATGATCGCAGGTACTGTTGCGAGAATATCCGTTCCGACGCAGCCAGTCAGCGAAACCCTCAAGATCGGCGGCGAACCGGGATCCCTCATAGCGGCGATGTACCTTCGGAAACAATTCCTGAAGCATGGTGCCCTCCGAATACGGTGATCGGAGGAACTACACTACTCCCACGACGAAGTTATGTTGACGAACTCCTGCCACAACTCAACGCCGAAGCAGCGCCCAGAGGGAAGCTCCACATAACCGCTCGCTGCACATAAGTCGATTAATGTTGCGCGCAACATTAATCGACGACTGGGGACTGCAGGATCTCGATCAGGGCGCACGCAACGATCTACTCGAAGTCCTCGATGATCGCGTCGGCACGCGTTCGACGATCATTACCAGTCAGTTACCCCTCGAACACTGGCACGCTTGGCTGCAGGATCCCACGCTCGCCGACGCGATTCTCGATCGCCTGGTCCATCAGGCGCACAAACTGCCTTTGAAGGGTGAATCGATGCGAAAGACCAACGCAAAACCATCCGCTACTGCCGCATCGTGATCACCTTCGCTATAATTCTCTGACCGCGCAACACCACCTTCCAGACCGATCACGTTCACCGAAACGTCTGATCACCATCACCGAAATACGCACCATTGCGCCTTGTTGAAGCCGGTCGCCGTGTCCCAGAAGTCCCAGAACCCCGTGGCCATTTCGGACGCGGGATTGGCACCCACAATAAAAACGTCGCAAAGCAGTGGATTTCCGTCGCAAACGAAGGGCCGTAGGTTCGTCGCCTCGCCGATGAGGGCCGCGAGGTCAGCTTCGAACGATTGGAGTTCGGTCATCGTCGTTCCTGATCCACTTGCTGCAATTGGGTCTGGTGTCATGGTGTCCGCGGAGCTTGTCCGCACCTATAGAAGTCGCGGTTAGGACGGGGCTGAAGATTTATGTGCCCTTGACCTGCTCCCCGAGATTAGTACGGCAATGATGTAGAGTCTGCCTCACACTGAACGGTCCCGGTTTTCAGTGCCAAAGGCAATGTTAGTCTTCGGCGTTCTGTTGGTCCGTCAGTTGGGCCTGCAGGCCCAACTGACGGACGTATTCGGCAGGCGGCACTTCACCGAGAGCCCTGTGAGGCCGACTCTCGTTGTATTCGACCCGCCATCGCTCAATCTGCTCCCTGGCGTCAGTCAGCGTCGTGAACCAGTGCACGTTCAGGCATTCATCGCGTAGCGTGCCGTTGAACGACTCCACGAATGCGTTATCCGTTGGCTTGCCGGGTCGGCTGAAGGCAATCTCGACCTTGTGATGGTAAGCCCACAGGTCCATCACCTGACTCGTAAATTCCGAGCCGTTGTCACAAAACAGCGTGCGGGGCGCTCCGCGTTTGCTCCTCAATTCTTCCAGTGCACGCACGACATCTGAAGCGCTCAGCCGCTGGCCAACATCGATGGCTAGTGCTTCGCGCGTAAAGACGTCGATGATGGTCAGCGCGCGGAACCTCTGGCCGTTCGAAAGCTGGTCGGCGACGAAGTCCAAACTCCACGCCTGATTTGCCGCCGTCGACTTTGCACGTGCCGGGCGGCTCATCTGTGCACGTCGCTTGCGATTTGATCTGTAGCGCAGCGACAGCCCTTCCTCACGATACAAACGGTACAGCCGATTCTTGCTGACCTGATAGCCCTCCCGTAGCAGCAGCACGCGTATCTTGCGATAACCATAGCGCACCCGCGTCGCCGCGATTTCACACATGCGCTGCCGCAATGCAGTCTGCGGGTCTCGGTGACTGCGATACTGGTACACCGAGCGCGATATGGCCGCCAGGCGGCAAGCACGCCGCTCTGCTATTCCATAGGCAGACTTTAGATAATCCACGACGTGGCGCCTTGGCGAGGACATCACCACTTTTTTTTCAATACGTCGGTCAGCATCGCCTTGTCCAACGTCAGCTCCGCGACCACCTTCTTCAGTTGCGCGTTCTCGTCTTGAAGCTGCTTGAGCTGCCGCACCTGGTCCGTCTGCAAACCGGCATATACCTTCTTCCAGCGATAGAAGGTTTGCTCCGAAATGCCCACGTGACGAATCAGTTCCGCTACCGGCATGCCTGCTTCGGCCTGTTTCAACACTGCCACAATCTGCTCAACACTGAAGCGCTTGCGTTTCATCGTACGGCTCCTTTCATAATGAAAAAGTCCGCCGAAAACTCGCTTACATCATGGCACTGTTTACTGGGAGCCGCTCAACACGGAGGCAGCATGAAAAAGCGATTTACCGAAGAACAAATTATTGGCGTACTCAAGGAAGCCGAAGCCGGTATGAAAGTGGCCGAGGTGTGCCGGAAGCACGGCATCAGCGACGCGACGTACTACAACTGGAAATCCAAGTTCGGCGGGATGACGGTATCAGAAGCCCAACGGCTCCATGCTTGTCGTATTCATGACCAAAGTGTACCGGATAGAGCGCCGGATGGGAAAAGACTTTTTTCTATTTAAATCAATGGTATTTTTGATAAAAATAGGACGATTAGAGGGGATGAAATGCCGGTTTATTTGCCGGTTTTCGAGTTGAAAGAGAGCGTCAGGCTCCTTGCGGCCGATCCCCCATTTTGAAGTGCGCAGTGGCCTGTGGGCTCTTACTGGGGTTCGGCGAGCAACGGAACAGCCACCCCACTTAAGCCCGGTTCGACAAAACGAAGGTTTGATCGAACTCGCTCGCTTTGCCTTGGCTATGGGCAAGAGTCGCGGCTTATCCGGTACGAAAAACACGTCTCGACAATCAAAGTCCGCCCGCTTGCATCACGAGTGAGTTTTCAGAACTTGGATTGTAGTCTCATTGCGACCACAATGTGGATGTCTGAACCGCTCCCGGAGAATGAAATGAGCACTACCGCCGACACCTATGTCCGTGCCCGTATCGACACCAACACCAAGGAACGCGCTGCTAGTGCGCTCGAAGCAATGGGCCTGTCGATTTCCGACGCCATCCGCCTGCTGATGCTGCGCATCGCGGACGAACACCGTTTGCCCTTCGATGTGAAGGTGCCCAACGCCACGACGAAGAAGGCCATCGCCGAACTGGAAGCGGGCAAGGGCAAGAAGTTCGCCAGCGTTGACGACCTGATGGCGGATTTGCAGGCGGACGATTGACCGCTCGTCCGCCTTCAAACGCGACTACAAGCATGAGGCCAAGGGCCAGCACCGCGCCACGCTCGATGGCACGCCCAAGCCGGTGCTGGTTGCGCTGGCGACCGATCAGCCCCTCGATGCGCGTTACCGCGATCACGACCTTTCCGGCGAGTGGGCGGGCTACCGCGAATGCCACGTCAAGCCCGACCTGTTGCTGGTCTATCGCAAGTCCGATGGCGACACCCTGCGGTTGGCGCGGCTTGGCTCGCACAGCGAGCTTTTCGGCTAACGCCTGCCACCGGATGGCGGCGGGTGACACGACTGTTGGGGCTACTCCCTCTGGCCGTAAAAATCTGGGATTCCGGCTTACTCGGTGGTCGGAATTTTCGGCGGTTCCGGCTTAAGTGGGTTGGCTGTTCCGTTGCTCCCCGAACCCCTTAGTGAAGACTCCGAAGCGGGGATCGCCGGTTTCTGCGGTGGCGACCACGAACGCTAGTCCCAGCGCGTCGTTCGTGTGCGTGTGGGGCTACCGGTGTGCCGGCGTCGCGCCCCCTAGCAGGCTGTTGAAAAGCGCCTCGTCACGAAGAGCGAAGCAATGTTCAGGAGTGTTTTGCGTGCGATTTTCCGCTGAAATCCAGATGCGCCGACCAGCCCGCGCAGGCAGTTTGCCC
>NZ_SCSK01000031.1 GCF_004297875.1 Pandoraea sp.
CTGCCGCCCGTCGCCCCAGGCTTGGGCGCGCTCCCGCTCCCGCTCGTGCTCGTGCTCGCCGGGTGCGCCGGTAACTCGACTGGTCCGCCTCCATCCGCCGGCATGATCAACATCGCTCACACACTCCGCTTCGCCTTTCGCGATCTGCCGAACGAGATCGAGCCAATCGCTACTATCGTCGTAGTACTGAATATATTAATTAAGTCGGCGTTGAGAAAACTGAAAACAATTCAGCCAAGCCGGCACAAAGACACTGACAGAGGAGAGTTTCGGGATCTTTCTATCGGTTGATGGCAGCATTTTGGTCGACGTCCCCGCCGTACTCAATTCGACCTATTCGTAGTTTGCGAGGTGGTTTGCGAGGCATTTTCCAGAAAATTCGTAGCGATAAAAAAACGCGCCTCGGAACGAGGCGCGTCGTTGGCTGTTACCGCTGTCCCGCAGCGGGCTCAGACTTGGGTCGGCCCGAAACCGCCGCCGCCAGGCGTCTGGATCACGAACAGGTCGCCGGCGGCCATCTGCACCTCGTGCGTGGCGCCAAATTCTTCGCGTGCCGAATGACCGTTGACCCGCGTGGCGCGTTCGACCCAGTTGCGCCCGGGCGCGCCGCTGCCGCCGCCTTGCAGGCCGAACGGCGCCACGCGACGGTGATTGGCGAGAATCACCGCCGTCATCGGCTCGAGAAAGCGAATGCGCCGCTCGGTACCGTTGCCACCGCGCCGCAGGCCAGCGCCGCCGCTGCCCTGCCGGATGCGGAAGTCTTCCAGGCGAACCGGGAAACGCCACTCGAGCACCTCCGGATCGGTCAGGCGCGAGTTGGTCATGTGGGTCTGGACCGCGTCGCAGCCGTCGAAGTCGGGACCGGCGCCGGCGCCGCCGCAGATCGTTTCGTAGTATTGGAAGCGCTCGTTGCCGAACGTGAAGTTGTTCATCGTTCCCTGCGCGGCGGCCATCACACCGAGCGCTCCGTATAGCGTATCGGTGATGCATTGCGAGGTTTCGACGTTGCCCGCGACCACTGCAGCCGGGTAGCGCGGATTGAGCATCGATCCTTCCGGGATGACGATGCGCAGCGGCTTGAGGCAACCCGCATTCATCGGAATGTCGTCGTCGACCAAAGTGCGGAACACATACAGCACCGCTGCCTTGCAGACGGCGGCCGGTGCGTTGTAGTTGTCCTGGCGCTGCGCGCTGGTGCCGCTGAAGTCGATCACGGCGCTACGCTCGGCCTTGTCGATCGTAATGCGCACGGCGATTTTCGCGCCATGATCCATCTCGTATTCGAACTGCCCGTCCTTGAGCACCGTCAGGACGCGGCGCACCATCTCCTCGGCGTTGTCCTGCACGTGCTGCATATAGGCGCGCACGACCTCGAGGCCGAACTGACCGACCATCTTGTCGAGTTCTTCGACGCCCTTGGCGCACGCGGCGACCTGGGCGCGCAGATCGGCCAGATTCTGCTCGACATTGCGTACCGGATGCGGTCCCGAGCAGAGCAATTCGCGCATGCGGCTCTCCAGGAACGTGCCTTCGGCGACCAGTTGCACGTTGTCAAGCAGCACCCCTTCCTGGTCGACATGGCACGAATTGGCAGGCATCGAGCCCGGCGTAATGCCGCCGATGTCGGCATGGTGCCCGCGCGCGGCGAGATAGAACAGCGGCTGTGCGTGCCCGGCGATGAACATCGGCGTGACCACCGTGACGTCGGGCAAATGGGTGCCGCCGGCGTAGGGGGCATTGAGCACGAACACGTCGCCCGGCTTCATGGAGCCGGCGCGGCGCGTGAGAACGGTTTGCACGCTCTCGCCCATCGAGCCCAGATGCACCGGCATATGCGGCGCGTTGGCGATCAGGTTGCCGTCGCCGTCGAAAATCGCGCATGAGAAATCCAGGCGCTCCTTGATATTGACCGACGACGAGGTATTGGCCAGCGTCACGCCCATCTGCTCGGCGATCGACATGAACAGATTATTGAACACTTCGAGCAGCACCGGATCGGCATGCGTGCCGGCCGCGTAGGTGCGCGCCAGTGCGGTGGTCCGCTCGAGCACCAGATGATCGCGGCCGGTCAGGCGCGCGCTCCAGCCGGCCTCGATCACGGTAGTGGCGTTTTTCTCGATGACGATTGCCGGCCCCTGGAGCCGCACGCCGGGGCGCAAATGCTCGCGCTTGTAGACCGGTGCTTCGAGGTATTCGCCGCCGGCATAGACGCGCGCCCGCGCCACCGGGTCGGCGCTCGCCGTTTTGTCTTCGTCGACCAGCATTTCGGTTTCGACGTCCTGCCCGCGGCCGATGGCCTCGACAGCGATCGCTTCGATCACCAGCGGCTTGCCCGGCATCAGGAAGCCATAGCGCTCCCGATAGATACGCTCGAATACGGCCGTCACCGATGAGCCATCGCGCGCGAACGGTATTTCGAGGGTGGTGTCGGTGCCTTCGTATTTGACGTAGAGCGTGCGCTGGGCGCTGATCTGGCCGGCCTCGATACCCTGTTCGGCCACCTCGCCCATGGCAACGTCTTCGAGCGCCTGATAGCTCGGCTCGCACCGACCCAGTTCGGCGTCGCTCAGGCGCGCCTCGACCGCCTGCTGGCGCAGCGCGCGCACGTCGGCCAGGCCCATGCCGTAGGCCGACATCACCCCCGCGAGCGGATGAATGAAGACTTTTTCCATGCCGAGCGCATCGGCCACCAGGCAGGCATGCTGCCCACCCGCGCCGCCGAAGCTGCACAGCGTATAGCGGGTGACGTCGTAGCCGCGCTGCACGGAAATCTGCTTGATCGCGTTGGCCATGTTCTCGATCGCGATCTTGAGGAAGCCCTCGGCCACCTGTTCGGGCGTCTGCTTCACGCCGGTGGCGCGCTCGACTTCCTCCGCCACGGCTTCGAACTTGCGGCGCACGACTTCGGTATCGAGCGGCATGTCGCCGTGCGGGCCGAATACTTTCGGAAAGAACGCGGCGTCGAGCTTGCCGACCATCACGTTGCAATCGGTCACCGTCAGCGGGCCGCCGCGCCGGTAGCAGGCCGGCCCGGGATTGGCGCCGGCGCTTTCCGGTCCGACCCGGAAGCGGCTGCCGTCGAACGTGCAGATGGAGCCGCCGCCGGCGGCGACCGTATGAATTTTCATCATCGGCGCGCGCAGGCGCACGCCGGCGACTTCGGTGACGAACTCGCGCTCGTACTGGCCGGCGTAATGCGTGACGTCGGTCGAGGTGCCGCCCATGTCGAAGCCGATGATCTTGTCGAATCCGGCCAATTTCGAGACCTGCACCGCGCCGACGATGCCGCCGGCCGGGCCGGAGAGAATCGCATCCTTGCCGTGGAATTTGTGGGCGTCGGTCAGCCCGCCGCTGCTTTGCATGAACTGCAGGCGCACGCCGCCGAGCTGGCCCTGCACCTGCGCGACATAGCGGCGCAGGATCGGCGAGAGGTAAGCATCGACCACCGTGGTATCGCCGCGCGAGACCAGCTTCATCAGCGGACTCACTTCGTGGCTCACCGATACTTGTGTGAAGCCGATGCGCCGGGCCAGCGCCGCCACCGCCTCCTCATGGCGCGTGAAGCGATAGCCGTGCATCAGCACCACGGCGCAGGCACGGATGCCGCGCTCGTAGGCCACGCGCAGGTCGCGCTCGGCCGCCTGCAGATCCAGCGGACGGGTCACGTCGCCGTGGGCATCGATGCGCTCGTCGATCTCGACCACATGCTCATAGAGCAGCGAGGGCAGCTCGATGCGCCGCACGAACAATTTCGGACGGTGTTGATATGCGATGCGCAGCGCGTCGCCAAAGCCGCGCGTGATGGCCAGCACGGTCGGCTCGCCATTGCGCTCGAGCAGCGCATTGGTGGCCACCGTGGTGCCGATGCGCACCACCTCGATCTGATCGACCGGAATCTCGCCACCGGGGCGCACCCCGAGCAATTCGCGAATGCCCTGCACCGCCGAGTCGGCGTAGCGCTCCGGGTTTTCCGAGAGCAATTTATGCGTGACCAGCGAGCCGTCCGGGCGGCGCGCCACGATATCGGTGAACGTGCCGCCCCGGTCAATCCAGAATTGCCAGCGATCGGCAGGCTTGGCGGAGGCAGGCGCAAGGCGAGATGAGTTGAGCGTTGTCATGGATAGGTCCCGGCAAAAATCCGCATTCGACAGATGTCGCGCGGCGATTGGGTGGTCGTTATGAATCGTGCAGGCAATCGGAATCGGTGGATATGGTGCCGGCAACGGCAGCACACGCGCAGATCGAGAACATGTCATCTCCTTGTCATACCCGGCGGGACTGTCCGGCTTTGGCTATTGGCGACGTCCCGTTCATGAAAACTTTAAATTTATATTGACATATCATCTACAATTTATCAACAATTTACCCAATTACTACGAAAGAGCATTTGCGGATCGCCGTTCAACCCGTCGACGCGAACACAGCAACCGCCCCAACACCGCTCTCCCGCGACGCTCGCACCAGCGGCTCGCCGGGCGGCGTTTTAGGAGACAGCACCGTGACATCTGCCCATCTCACCCCTCGTGCAAGCACCCGCATGCCGCCCTGGCCGGGCCTGACTTTGCTAACGCCGCGCACTCAGCAGTCCATGGCCCCCATGCAAATGCCGGAAATCGATCACCTCCAGGTTCATCAATTGCCGTTTCAACCTGCGCCGAGCGAATGGTTGACCGTGCCCGCCCGCGGCTGTTCGTCGATCGCGGGCGAACTGGTCGCGGCGCGCGATCTTGGCGAGCGCATGCGGCTGATTCATGGCATGTTGCGCATCATCGGGTTCACCCACTTGAGCTACGTGACGCTGCATGCCAGCGGCGAGCGGATCTCGCGCGCCACGTTTCTCGACAGCGCGGCTCCCGCTCATCTGGACGACGCCTATTTCTCGCAGGGGCACTACCTGATCGACCCGCGTCTGCAGACCATGGCCGACAGCGGCATGCCGGTGGTGTGGGATATCGACCATCTCTGCGCGAACTTGCGCGGCCTGTTGCCCACCCAGCGGGTGCGCGATTTTCTGTCGAGCCTGCATGGCGCCGTGGCCCACAGCGGGTTCATGCTGCGCGTGCCGATCGCCAATGCGCCGCTGCAGGTGCTGATCAGTTTTGCGGCGCCTCATCGCGATCGGGAATGGATGACCGATGCGGTCTTCGGCCAGGCGCTGATGCTCGCCTGTGCGCTGCACCAAAGCATCTGCACCAGCGTACGTCTTGCGCTGCGCGAAGACGATGCATCGCTGTCGTCGATGCAGCAGCGCATCCTCGCGTGTTTGGCCAGCGGCATGAGCGACAAGGAAATTGCTCAGCGGCTGCACACCACCACGCATAACGTCGACTATCACCTGCGCTTTTTGCGCAAGCGGTATGCGGCGTCCAATCGCACCGAATTGGCCTATGCCGCCGGGCGGCTCGGTCTGGTGTGATTCCGCGCGGGCCACACGGCCCGTTACCGTGGTATCGGGTAGCAGGCAAACATGCGGGAGGCCGTCAAGTTACGGCCCTTGCCGAGCGCTGCCGTCATCGCCGTCGGCCGCCGTTTCCGCCTCATTCCGATGCTCGTTGCGATCGACAGGAACGCAGTGTTCGAGGTACGGGCCCCACCCAGGCTGGTGCCGCCAGCGGCAAATATCGGACTGCCGTACTTCCTGCTGCACCGCTGATCGGCCTCTTTCCTGAGTTGTTGACAGCGGCGATGCCCGCGCCAAGCCGCCCAGGCCGGTCTCGCCGCTCAGATGAGCTGAATCGGCGGCATCACGCCATACTTCAGCAGCGCATCGTCGAATGCCTGCGCGAGCTGCGTCATCGGCACGCTCTGCCAATTGTCGGGAAACGATTTGATCGCACTGGCAATCACGTCGGCCTGATGCGGTGTCAGGCTATTGAGCCAGGCGACCATCTGCTGTTCGGATTGGTAACCGTGCTTGAAGTACGCGCCGAGGAACGGTCCGGCGCTAGGCGGCGAACCGGAGAACGCCGTCGCGTGCTTGGCGAGCTGCGCGGCAATATCAGGCTGTACGCCCATCGCCACGAGCAACTGCTTGTCGTTGCCGTCGTAGGCATGCGAGCGTGAGTACCCATCGGCGGCGGTGTAGATGGCCGCGCCGGCAAGCACCAGCAGCGCGCCGATGCCGGTCCAGCCGGCCGCGTCCAGCCCCAGCACGGTGGCTCCTGCCGGCAGCTCTGACGCATCGATGCCCGGGCCGGTGAGTAACGCCGCATAGCCGGTGGCGTTCAGCACGTTGCCCACGCCTTTCCAGTTCTCTCCGTCCGCAAACTCCTGTGCCGCCTCGACCGCGCCGAGAATCGACGATGCGAGATCCGAGGTGTCCTGCATGGCCAGGTGAATCGATATCTTGAGCCCCGAGCTGGCCAGCTTGGGCAGCCCAAGCTCATCGAGCTGGGCGGCGATTTTTTCATAGCCGCGTGCGAGCGGCGTCACGCCCGAGCCTGGACGAATCGAACCAAGCACGTCGCTCGGAATTGTCGCGGACATTGCGTACGATACGCCCGCCAGATCCTGCCGGATGCCAGAGGCGCCATCGGTCAGCAGCACCGAGAGTCCGCCGTCGGCCGCTTCGCTGAGCGAATACGCGCCATTCTGGAAGTACAGCACCGCGCCCAGCGTCTTGTTCGCGCGCTTCCATGCGGTTTGCGCCAGCTTGGCGCCGCCCGGAGTCAGAACCTGGCCGGGCCCCGCGCTGGCCAGATTGGCAATCAGCTTCGTGCCCATTTGCTCGACCACTTTGCGCAGCGAGCGCTGCAGCCATACCGTGTTGGTCGACGGTTCGACCGGTGCGGCGCTGCCCGGCTTGCCGGCGCCCACCAGCGTGGGCAGCGCAGCGAGCGCCTTGGTGACGCTGGGCGTGTTTGCCACCGACCAGTTGTACTGCCCGCTGCGAAAATTCATCGGTGCGTCGACGTCGAAGCCGGTGACGCCGTGCAGCTCGCCGCTATATGCCGCCACAGCCATGCGCACGCTGTCGGTCGTCTCTTGCATCTGCGCGATCTGGGCGCCATCGTCATTGAGCTTTTTGGCATCGGCGGGATTATCGGCGAGCAGCGTCTTGATCAATTGCTGCTGTTGCGCGGGCGTGCTGTCGGCGCCCCAGTCCTTGAGCGGCACGGTGAGAAACGCCGCGTCGTCCGTGGTCTGTTTGTCGAGCGCGTCGACCGAGCCCTTGAGCGTGTCGAGCCCGACCCGCACCCCGTCGAGCGCGGCGCTGGCAAAGATCGGATTCAGATAGCGCTGCGCCTGAGCGGCAACCGCGAGCCCGAGCGAGGCATTGCCCTGCCCGGTCGCGTCGGCGAATATCTGGCTCATCAAACGCGGGTTTTGAAAGACATCGAGCCCCTTGTCGGGCGGCATGCCGTCGGCCTCGGCGACGAAATCCACGGCGATGCGGTCAACCGCCTGCTTGCCCAGCCCTGCCTTCCCCTGGTCGCTCTCCGTGCCATGCTGGCAGGCCGCCGCAAGGTAGCCAATGATCGTGATGGGCGGGTCGCTCATGCCGTCGTAGCTCGTCAAGCCGTGCACCACCTGTTTGACGAGTTGCTGGATACGAGGGTCGGCCAGAATTTGCGCGACTTGCGCGGGCGTCGCGGTCTGCGGATCGGTGGCGGCCGCCAGCGCCTTCATCGCCGCAACCGCACCGCCGCTGTGATACGCCGCCAGCACGCCGTTGACCGGCTTATCGATCAGCACCGCCTGGCGCGCGTCGGCGATGCCAGCCTTGATCGCCTGGGCGAAGCGAGGATCGCCGCCGGCATAGGTCAGGTAGACGCTGCCCCGCGCGGTGATATCGCCCAGCGCGGCGGCGCCCTGATCGGTGCCGGTCGTGGCGGCGATCTGCTGGGCGGCGAGCGTGCGCACCTGGGCCCAGTCGCCGGCAGCCGCGGCCGCATCGATCTTGCCGAGTTGCCCGCTGTTGCGGCCCTGCGCATCGAGCGTGCCTTGATACATCTTGAGCGCATCGTCGACGGCTTTCTGGAAGGTCGCGTCGCCCGGTGCGCGCGCGCGGATGGTGGCCGCCAGCGCCTTGGCATCGGGCACCGACTGACGTGTGCCGGCGTACTCGAGTTCCTGGTAAATCGTCGCGGACAGTGTCGCCACGCTCGATTTGTATTGCGATGCGGGTGCGGCTTCCGCTGCATGCAACTCGGTGCGCTGCTGCTCGAGCAACGCCAGGCGGGTCGGGTCGAGCACCGTCACCGAAGTACCGATCGGCAGCGAATACACGGTACCGAGCGGATTGGCCGGCCGCGTGCCGAACGCCGAGCGATCCAGCGTCGGCGTCGCGGCCAGATTGGCGTTGAGCAGCGCGGTATCGTCGACGAGCCTGGGCTGGGCGAAAATGTTTTGCTGCTGCAGCACCTGGTAAGGCGACATGCCCGGCGCGAGCGGTGTTTGCTCGATACCCAGCTCCGGCGCGCCCGGCGCGAACAGCCCGACACTGTTTGAAGGCATGAGCTGACTGTCCGGCGTGCTCGACTGGGTCGGCAGCGGCGGTAGCGTGCCAGGCACCTCGGCCAGCGGCACGCCGCTGGCCCACAGGTCGTGCCCCGGCTGCGCGCGGCCCGACGGATAGATCACCAGGTTACCGTCGTCCTGCACCGCCAGCCAGGCGCCGGCATGCGAGGCCGTGCCGCTGGCCCAAACCGCGGCGCCGCCTCCCGCGCCGCGATACAAGGCCAGATTGCCGTCCGGCTGCATCAGCGCGAGCGTCGCACCGGAGCCTGCGGTATGACTGGTCCAGACGACTACATTGGTGGTGCGGTCGATTTCGACCAGATTGCCGTCGCTCTGCATCCTCAGCTCGAAGCGCCCGTTGGCCGACAGCACGCTCTGCCCCGCCGACAGGCAGGTGCCCGCGGCAAGCTGTCCAGGCGTTGGGATCGGCCCCGGCTTTGGCGTCTGCCGCGGTGTTGACGCAGGCTTGACGACCGGCTTCGCCGGTGTCCCGGCAGCCAGGGCCGGCATCATCGCCGACCCGGCAAACGGCTCGGCAGGCCGATCGGCCAGCAAGCCGCCGTCGATAGGAAATGTCATGGCGTTCCACACGTTTTTGTGAAGATCGCGCACAGCATCTGCAACGGCGATGACAGCAATATGTCATGGCCCGCCAACCACGGGATTACGTAGGTGCCGCGCTCCCGGCCGTAACCATGCCCGGTTTCCGGCACAAATCCGCCCACGCCCCGCCAACTGGCATTCGATGTGGCGGGCGCGACACACGCTTGCAAATGATATGGGTTTTCTGAGAAAATAATAAACACGTTTATTATTTCCCGTATCATGCGCAGAATCGACTGGTCTTCCCGCTTCGGCGTTCTGGTTCACGATGTGGCCCGCGTGTACTCGCGCTCGTTCGATCGCCAGGCGCGCGACCATTTCGATCTGACGCGCGCGCAATGCCGGGTGCTGGTGATGCTCGACCGCTACGGCGTGATGAGCCAGAAAGCGCTGGCCGAGCGCATGGAACTCACGCCGATGGCCCTGGTGCGACTGGTCGACCGACTCGAAGAGAAACACCTGCTGCGCCGCGTGCCCGACCCCTGCGACAAGCGAGCATTCCAATTGCATCTGAATCAACAAGGCGAAGACAAGATCGACGCGATCGTGGCTTTCAGCAATGTCATCGAAACCGAGGCGTTGCAGCAGATCAGCGCCACCGAAAAAGCCGAGCTCGAGCGCCTGCTGCGCAAGGTGCTGAACAATCTGACCGCCAGCGAAACCGCCGCGGCCCAGCGCGCCGATGGCAATGCGCACTGAACCACGCCGGCGCGGCCCGCGGACCCTTTCATGACCTCTGCCCATTCCCCTGCCCTGGACGGCGAGCCGAAGCATCGCGGGTTGATTTCGATCTCGGTGATGCTGGCCACCGTATTGCAGACGCTCGACAGCACGATCGCCAACGTCGCCCTGCCGCACATGGCCGGCGGCCTGTCGGCCACGCAGGATCAAATCACCTGGGTGCTGACCTCGTACATCGTCGCGGCGGCCATCGCCACGCCGCTGACCGGCTGGTTCAGCGCGCGCTTCGGACGCAAGCGCATCTTTCTGCTGTCGGTGGCCGGCTTCACGCTGGCCTCGGCCCTGTGCGGTATTGCCGGATCGCTGTCCGAAATCGTGCTGGCGCGGCTGTTCCAGGGCGTGTGCGGCGCGGCACTGGTGCCGCTCTCGCAAGCGGTGCTGCTCGACATCAACCCGCCGCACAAGCACGGCAGCGCGATGGCGATGTTCGGCATGGGGGTGATGGTCGGGCCGATCCTGGGCCCGACGCTGGGCGGCTGGCTGACCGACAGCTACAACTGGCGCTGGGTGTTCTACATCAATCTGCCGATCGGCCTGATCGCCTTTTTCGGCATCGCTACCTATATGCGGGAGACCGCGCTGCAAACGGCGCAGAAGTTCGACTTCTTCGGTTTTGCCACGCTGAGCCTGGCCATCGGCCTGCTGCAGATGCTGCTCGACCGGGGCGAACAAAAGGACTGGTTCAGTTCCACTGAAATCTGGCTCGAGGCGCTTGGCGCGATCATCAGTTTCGCGTATTTCCTGGTGCACACCTGGACTGCCGACGAGCACTCGTTCTTCAATCGATCGCTGATCAAGGACCGCAATTTCAACACCGGCGTCATCTATATTTTCGTGGTTGGCCTGATCCTGTATGCGACCCGCGCGCTGCTGCCGCCGCTGCTGCAAACCGTGCTGGGCTACCCGGCCTTGCTCACCGGGCTGGTCACCGCGCCCAGCGGCGCCGGCACGATGCTGGCGATGCTGTTCGTGGGCCGCATGGTCGGACGGGTCGACGTGCGGCTGCTGCTGGGTTTCGGCTTCGCCCTGACGGCTTACTCGCTGTATCAGATGAGCGGTTACACAACCGTGCTCAGCCCCAGCGACATCGTCTGGCCCGGTGTCATTCAGGGCTTCGGCCTCGGCTTCGTGTTCGTGCCGCTGACCACCATCACCTTCGCGACGCTGGCGCCCTCATTGCGCGCCGACGGCACGGCGATCTATAGCCTGTCGCGCAACATCGGCAGCAGTATCGGCATCTCCATCGTGCAAACGCTGCTCACGCAGAATACCCAGATCGCGCACGCCTCGCTGGCCGAATACATCACGCCGTTCACTTCGCTGGGCAGCGCCGCGCAAACTTTGCTCGACCCGCACAACCCCACCGGGCTGGCGCTGCTGAACCAGGAAGTCACGCGGCAGGCTGCCATGATCGCCTACAACGACGACTTCAAGTTCATGATGATCATGACATTGCTGGTGATGCCGCTGCTGTTGTTCATCAGCACCAAAAAGTCGCCACAGGCCAGCGGCGACGAGACGCTTCACGTGGCAATCGATTAGCGCTCGACGCCCAAGGGCGGGAGTGCCCGGCCCACATGCACGCCCGTGCTAGAGATTGTCCAGATCGACCGGCAGCGGCGCCAGCGGCTTGACTTCCTCCAGGCAGATCATCGAGCGCACACCGGCCACGCCCGGCACTTGCATCAGGCGGTCGGTGAGAAACTGCGACAGGCTCTTCAGGTCGCGGCCGACGACTTTCAAGAGATAGTCGAAGTCGCCCGAAATCGTGAAGCACTCGATGATTTCGGGAAACGACATGATGACTTTCTCCACTTCGCGCACCCGGCGGAACTGATCGCGATCGAGCGACAGCGCAACGAACGCCATGACATTGAGCCCCACCTGCGGCGGCGACACCAGCGCGGCATAGCGGCGAATCACGCCTTTTTCTTCCAGGGCCCGCACTCGCCGCAGGCATTGCGGCGGTGACAGGTGAATGCTCTCGGCCACCTCGACATTGCTCATGCGGCCGCTGTGCTGCAGGCAATCGAGAATCTTGACGTCGAACGTGTCCATGGATCGCTCCCATTAATATGAAATTTAATTTCACCAAAATGCCATATCGAATAACAAAAGGAAAGCAAATTTCGACGTCAAAAATCTACAATTTCCTATAGGACGAACATTAAGAAAGTTCACGAAATTCTCTCAATCCCCGGTCGTGCATCATGCTCAAATACATCGGCACTCAGGAACTACAGCAATATCTGGCGCGGCATCCGCTCGAGCAGGTCATCGGCGAGCTATCCGCCTACATCGAGGCCGACTACCGGCGCTGGCCCCAGTTCGAGAAAACCGCGCGGCTGGCCGCCCATTCGACGCTCGGCGTGATCGAGCTGATGCCGATTTCCGACGGCACGCTGTATGCGTTCAAGTATGTCAACGGACATCCGCGCAACACCGGCCAGGGGCTGCTCACGGTCACCGCGTTCGGCGTACTGGCCGACGTCGACACCGGCTACCCGCGCCTGCTCAGCGAGCTGACGCTGAGCACGGCGCTGCGCACCGCGGCAACTTCGGTGCTGGCCGCACGCTATCTTGCGCGCCCCGACAGCCGCGCGATGGCGCTGATCGGCAATGGCGCGCAAAGCGAGTTCCAGGCGATTGCCTTTCATGCGCTGCTGGGCATCGACGAATTGCGGGTTTTCGACGTCGACCCGCGCGCCAGCGCGAAGCTGTGCCGCAATCTCGCCGCCTATCCGGGGCTGCGCGTGATCAGGGCGGGCAGCGTGGGCGAGGCGGTGCGCGGGGCCGACATCGTCACCACCGTGACGGCCGACAAGCGCCGCTCGGTGGTGCTGGACGCCGCCATGGTCGAGCCGGGTATGCACCTGAACGCGGTCGGCGGCGACTGTCCCGGCAAAACCGAACTGGCCCCGGCCGTGCTGGACGCGGCCCGCGTGGTGGTGGAGTTCGAAGCGCAATCGCGCATCGAGGGCGAAGTACAGCAAATGCCGGCCGATTTTCCCGTCACCGAACTGTGGTCGGTGCTCACCGGCGCCGCGCCCGGGCGCACCTCGGCGCAGGAGATCACCCTGTTCGATTCGGTCGGGTTCGCGCTGGAAGATTTCTCCGCGTTGCGCTATCTTGATGCGCATTTGGGACACGGCTTTCATCAATCGATCGACTTGATTCCGGCGCCGGCCGATGCCAAGGATCTGTACCGCATCGCGCTGGGCAGGTCGACGATCGCTTCCGTGCCGCGCGCGGCACGCGCCAATGCCTGACGGCGAGGAGGTTTGTCGCACGATGACCAAGACGATTCGCCTGATCGGCGCGCCGACCGATATCGGCGCCAGCCTGCGCGGCGCCTCGATGGGCCCGGAGGCACTGCGTGTGGCCGATCTGCCCGGTATCCTGCAGCGGCACGGGCTGGACGTGCTGGACGCCGGTAATCTGAGCGGGCCGGCCAATCCGTGGCTGCCGCCGGTCGACGGCTTCCGGCACCTGGCCGAAGTCACCGAATGGTGCCGCGCCGTTCACCGGGCCACGCTTGAGTGCCTGCGCGCCGAACAGTTGCCGGTGCTGCTCGGCGGCGATCACTGCCTGGCGATCGGCTCGATCAGCGCGGTAGCGCAGCATTGCCGCGCCCAGGGCAAGCGGCTCGTGGTGCTGTGGCTGGACGCGCACGCCGACGCCAATACCCGTCAGATCACACCGAGCGGCAATCTCCACGGCATGCCGGTGGCCTGCCTGTGCGGGCGCGGCCCGGCGGCGCTCACCGGGTTGAGCGGCGCGAGCCCTGCGCTCGATCCGGCGGCGATCCGGCAAATCGGCATTCGCAGCGTCGACGCGGGCGAAAAGCTCCACCTGCAGGACCTGCGCCTGACCGTGTTCGACATGCGCCACATCGACGAGAACGGCATGCGCCAAACCATGGAGCAGGCACTCGCCGGCATCGACGGGCATACGCATCTGCACGTGAGTTTCGACATCGATTTTCTCGACCCGGCCATCGCGCCCGGGGTCGGCACCGCGGTACGCGGCGGCCCGACCTACCGGGAAACCCAACTCTGCATGGAGATGATTGCCGATACGGGGCGCCTGGCCTCGCTCGACATCATGGAATTGAACCCGGCATGCGACATCCGCAACGAAACCGCCGTGCTGGTGGTGGATTTGATCGAGAGCCTGTTCGGCAAATCGACGCTGATTCGCTAGACATGCGGCGCACGGCATGCGCGCCGTAGCCGCATCGCTACGCGTCGATCCACCTCGATTCACATCACGCGACGTCGGGCAACACGATATCGGAGGTTGCCGGACACAGCCGGCGCGGGCACTCGCGCGAGGAGTCGATGCAGCCGCCCTCGGCATACACGCCCTGCGGGTCGCGCAGGCGGAACACCTGCTGCAGCACCCGCTCGACTTCGTCAGGATCGGCGAGCGTCTCGCGCATGCGCGCCTCGACGACGCTCTCGTCCATTTGCCATTGCCCGGCCGCGTCGCGGTAGGCGCCGTGCCGCCAATGATAGATCTCGACGCATTTGGTGGTCAGCGTGTAATGCTGGTCGCGCTTCCAGAAATTCGAGAACTCCCCGCCGCCCAGATAGAACACCCACGACCCCTCGTACCCGGGCACGTTGGACGACGGCTCGTCGGGATTGCGGAACCACAGGCGGTCGCCCGGCACGTAGTAACCCGGCGGCAGCGGATCGTTCATGGCACCGAATTCGACCAGGAAAACATCGTGGAATGGGCCCGACATGACGGCCTTGGCCTGCCACTGGCGCTGCAGCCGGTCGAGCAACGGCGGATTGATCTCGGCCAGCGTCTGGGCGATGCCGAGCAGGATCACATACTCGGTGGCGCGATAGCAGGAGAACGAATACAGCTTGCCCGAAACATCCGGTTGCGTCGCTTTTTGCAACGACGTGATCAGCGATTTGCCGGGCAGGATGGTGAAACCGCGTTCCTCGTCGTAGGCCCAGCAATCGGCCGGACGCTCGGCTTCCACTGTGTCGAACGCCAGTTGCGTGCGACGCGCCGCGCTGGCGATATGGCAACGCACCCGCACGGCGGCGAGAAATTCCTCGAAACTGGGGTAGTTGAAACCGCACACGCGCGGCGCGGCCAGCATCGCCAGCAGGGTCTCGCGCTCCAGGTCCTCGGGCTTGCCGATGGGATCCAGGCCGAGCTTGCGCGCCAGCGACGTGGTGTCGCCAAATGGCGCCCAGGCAGCAGCACGCTCTTCGCTGAGCGCGACGACCAGCTGCGCGCCCGAGGCATCCGTCACACGCACATCGTCGCGCAGGCCGAGCGCATCGAGGTGGGCCAGCATGCTGTTGCGCGCGGCCTGCGGCACGCCGACGCCACGGCAGTGAAAGTCGAAAGTATGGTTCGATGGATTCAGCGTCTGCGCCATCGTGATCGCCCGCCCAATGTTGGAGAACGCCGCATCGGATCGGCGGCCGCGGCATTATACATTTGAATGCGCCTGGGCCGGGCTACTTGCCGTGGGCCACGCGGCGCGGCGCGCGCGGCGCTCGCCTGCCGGGCCGGCTGTCATTGCGCATCCAGTGGCGCAACGCCACCAGCGCGCCGATCACGCTCATCATCGAGCCCGGAATCCAGAGAATCAGGCCGCCCAGGTGCTGATCCATGATCGGGCTGATATTGGTGAAGGCTCGCCCGCAGACCGAGTAGACGGTATAGAAATCGTGCGACGACAGGCCGATCACCGCGCCCAGTACGATCTGCGGCGGAATCACGCCGACCGTCAGGAGAATGCGCACGCCCGGCGCCAGGCGCGCCGGCGGCGCGGGCCGATGGTCGAGCACCAGCCACCAGAACATCAGGCCGTCGAGCGCCATGCCCCAGTTCATGATGCGGTACAGCCGCACGTCGAGCATTGCGTCGAAATGCACGGCCGGAATCAGCCAGAAATAAATCAGCCCGACGAACAGAAAAGCGGCGACCGCCGGATGCAGCAGCACGTCGAGCGTCTTGCGCACCGGCGCCCAATCGAGCGCGGGCCGCAGCCAGCGCCGGCGCCAGGCAAGCGGCACGCCGGCGTACAGGGTCGTGCCGGGGTAGCTCAAAACGATCAGGAAAGGCCCCAGGTGGTGCAGCATCAGGTGCTGGATGCGATGCACGAAGAAGGCGTGCTCGGCATAGTAATCGAGCCGCGTGTGCAGCGCGATATACAGCAGCGCCAGTCCGCTCCAGAAGGCGATCTGGCGCGGCACGGAGGTGCGCCGCACGCGGCAGCCCCGCAGATAGAGAACCGCGCTCGTCGCGATGCACAGCACCACCGTCGGCGACGGCTCCCACGGCACGAGCCATGCGAGCAGCGACACGATCAATTCACTTGGTTCGCAGGCCGAACCTTCAATTGGGTATGCAGCAGCGCGCCGTCGGAGAATTGCAGAGTCACGGGCACCTGGTCACCGGGCGCCACCGGGCGCGTCGCCTGCATCAGCATCAGATGGTAGTTCCCGGGCGAGAGCGCCGCCTGGCCGTGAGCCGGCACCGTCATGCGGTCGATTGCCTCCATGCGCGTCGTGCCGCCCGAGGACAGAGTTCGGTGCAGCATCACGTCGCCATAATCGGGGCTGCTGGCCTTGACGAGCGCCACCGGCTTGTCGCCGTGGTTGACGATGGTCAGATAGCCGGCGGCCGGCAACCCGCCCGGCAGCCAGCGAACCCAGCCTTGCCGTACTTCGAGCGACGCGCTGCCGGCGGCGCAAGCGCCAAAAGCGATCGTCAGCCCCACGACCGCCAACACACATTTCAATTTTTTCATGCTGTTTCGCATCAGGAGTTGGAACTCAGAAGCTGCCGGATATCGTGCGTCATCGCGTCGATGGAGTCGCTCGGCGTGGCCAGCAGGCGGGCTCGTCCGGCCGCATCGAAGACATATACGGCCGAACTGTGCGTGACCTCGTAATTACCGTTGGCCCCTGGCTTTTCGGCCTCATAGGCCACGCGATAGCGGCGGGCGACCGTGGCGAGTTCGCTGTCGCTACCCGTCAGGCCGACCGCGCGCGGCGTGAAGGCGGTGACATATTCATGCAGCAGCGCCGGGGTGTCGCGAGCCGGATCGACGCTGACGAAGAGAATGCGCACGTGGTCGGCCGCCGGCCCCAGTTTCTGCATGACCGCGGCCAGGTGCGCCATGGTGGTCGGGCAAACGTCGGGGCAGTGCGTGTAGCCGAAATACAGCAGCACCACGTCGCCGCGATAGTCCTTGGCGCTGACCGCACGCCCCTGATCGGACGTCAGGGAAAACTGAAGATCCGGCAAATGCCCGGTAACGTCGGTCAGCGACCACTGTTGAGGCTTGCTGCCGCAGCCTGCCAGAAGCAATGCGCACAGCAACAGCAGGCGCGTCGATTTCCTGAAAAATGCCATGACCACCGGCCGGGTCTCCTGCAAATGAGTGGGGGACGACTGCAAGGGCGTCTGCGCCATCGTGGACGTCTGGCGGCAGGCCGCTCGCGTACACCAGAGACTCACGCCTGCTGGCTCGGGAGCTCGGATCGGCATTTTACCCGTCGAACGTCATGCCCGCGCCGGCGTCGTCCGGAGCGTAACACAGTGGCGAAAATTCTAGCGGATTTGTCTTGCCCTGAGTATGCCGGCTCCTTATCGCCGGTATCAGGGCGGGGCCGTTCAGCGGCGCTTCCTGAACGGCGTATTGAGCAGCAGCACCACGGCAGATGCGCCGATCACGATGGTCGTGATCCCGCCGTTGACGATCGGCCGCTCCTGGCGCAGCAGGCCATAGATCGCCACTGCAACCCCGCCGAGCGACACGAACACGGCAATGATCGCCAAAAGGATGAAAAACTCGCCTCGTCTCACGATCGCCTCCCTGGCAAACCTAGGCAGCCGCCTCGGGCGCGAACAGACGTTCGTGATGGCGCTGGCACGCCGTGCAGCGCTTGGCCGTCGGATAGGCCTCGAGCCTCGCGTAATCGATCTCGCTGCCGCAGTCGGCACACACGCCATACACGCCGGCTTTGATCCGCTCGCGCGCCGCGGCAATATCGCGCAGTTGCGCCAGATGGCGTTGCAGCATCGCCTCGCCCATCGCCTTGGTTTCGGTATCGAACGCCACGTCGGCCTCGTCTTCGACCTCCCCGACAGGCAGATCGCTCGAGGCGCGCTGGGCGGTCTCCAACTCCTTGCCAATGCGCGCCTCGGCCTCGTCGAGATGCCTCGCCAGCGCCGCGATCGCTTGTTCGCTCAGGTGGTCCATAATGCCTCCCTCGGCATCCGGGTCAATTGATATTTATTGTGGACGGCCGGACCGATTGCCCCTTGACGCACATCAAGGATCCGCGCAAACGAACGTTCACAATGCCTGATATCGGCACATGCCGCGCGGCAACAGGATGCCGGGGCGCCGAAATGATTTTCCGGCAGCCTTTTACGGGAGTTGCGATGTCCTATAGAAACAACATGTTGACCGCACTGGCCATGTCGCTTGTCCTGGCCGGCGCTGCCGCCGCGCAAGCACCCCTGCCGGGCGAGCCGTCACCTCACCGGGCGGGAGCCGCGACTTATCTGAGCGGCGGCGTCGGCGAGGACGAAGTCCAGGCCATGCGCGCCGCAGCGCCGCAATACCCGCTGCGTATGACCTTCGCGCAGGCGGACGGCGCCTACCTGGCCGACGTCCGCGTCAGGATCGAACGGGCCGACGGCACCGTGGTTCTGTCGACCACCACGACCGGGCCGTTCCTGTATGTCAATGTACCGCCCGGGACGTACCGGGTCCGAGCCCGTTACAAGGGTGCGGAACAGACACGGAACGTGACCGTCGCGCAGCATGGCAGCGCGAGCCCGGTGTTCGTCTGGGCAGATGGCGAGACCGATGCGGCCGGCGCGGCGGGCGTACCTGCTGCGCCGTGTGCAGCAAAGCCGTGCCGGCGGCCGCACCATCGGCGATAAGGCCTCGCGTGCGAGCGCGCGCTTGCACAGCGTCGCGCGACGGCAGCGGGTACGCCATGGAGCAAGCGAAGTCTCCGGCAAGGGCCGGCGGCAACGAACGCCCTCGATGCCCTCGGAGCAATGAACCTACCGGGAGTGGCGCACCGCGTGCGCCAGTGGATCGAAGTCGGCCAGCCGCCTAAAGGGTAGGCTTGCGCGATGCGCGATTGGAGCGCGAGCGACGTGTGCTGTTACGCTCACTGAGCGACATGCCGCCGAATCGGCCATGCTCGCTGCCACGCCGAACCGTATCTTCCGAAAGGCTGATTCCCAGCAGGAACGTGGCGGCCGCACCAGCCGCCAGCAGCGTCAGGGCGTTCTCAATCAATTGTGCAATGCTCATTTGAAACTCGTTGCATCCAAGGGTTTGCGCCGATTTCGGGGTAACGACCCAGCATCATCGAATTGCCGGGCCGGTCCGACAACGCGCGCTATGGCGCGGCGGCGTCGCGGCATGAGGCCATGCACCCCACGCTTCGCTAATTCATTTAAGCATTGCACTTGGCAAGCAACAAGTTAAACTTATTGCTATTTGATATCAAAATAATTGCATTTAACCGACAGGCGCCAGGCGATCACTTCGCCTGCGGCGGCTTTTGCCTGGGGCACCGATGGACGTTGAACTCGCGCGCACGTTCTTGCAGGTGGTCAAAACCGGCAGCCTGGTGGCAGCCGCCGCGCGTCTGCACGTAACCCAGACCGCCGTCACCGCCCGTATCAAGAATCTCGAGTCGCAGCTCGGATGCCGTCTTTTCGAGCGCAACAAGGCCGGCGCGAAGTTGACCGCCGACGGTGAAAAATTTCTGGGTTACGCCGGCCAGCTGGTGCAAACCTGGGAGGCGGCGCGCCGCAATCTTCCGCTGCCAAGCGGCCATGACGATGTGTTCACCTTCGGCGCGGAGGCCAGTCTCGCGACGCCGCTGGTACTGCACTGGGCCGCGCGCATGCGGCGCGACATGACGAATTACGGCATTCGCGCGGAATTGGGCGATGGCTCGGCGCTTCAGCAAAAAGTGCGAAGCGGCGCACTGGATGCGGCCCTGGTGTACGAACCCGAATACGCACCGGGCATCCAGGTCGAGCAGGTGCTCGAAGAAAAGCTGATTCAGATCTGCGCGGTACACAGTCCCTCGCCCTACGTCTATGTCGACTGGGGCCCTGAGTTCCGCCGCCAGCACGACGCCGCGCTGCCCGAGCACGCCCGCGGCCCGCTGTATTTCAACCTCGGGCCATTGGCACTGCAATACATTCTCCAGTTCGGCGGCTCCGGATATTTTCGAACGCGCGTGGTGAGCCTCTATCTGGATCGTGGCGTGATGGAACGCGTCAAGGACGCGCCGGAATTCTCGTATCCGATCTACCTCGTCTACCTGCCCACCGCGGCAGGCACCGCCGTCGATGCGGCCCTGCGCATTCTTCGACAGATCGTCGCGGAAGACGCCGACTGGTCGCAGCGCTGGGATTACCTGACATAGCCGGCCCAGGCCATGCTGGCGCGTGCCGCGCCGCACGCATGCCGGCGCCAGACGCGCTGCGCCAATGCAACGCCAATGTGCGACACCGCACGGACTGGCGCAGCGTCCTGAGCCACGCTGATGCTTCCCACCTCGACGGGTGAACACCAATGAGGCAAACGCCGTGGACATATTGCTGGATGCACAATGCAACGTGGCAGCCCCCGCCGACGCAGACGCCATGCACCACGAAGTCGTCGGCTCGGATACCGGCTATCGGCAGCGGCTGCTGGAGGCCGGGTTACTCACTGAAACCGGCATCGATGGCCTATATGGCCGCAGCCAGCGCTTCGAGGCGGTGGTCGACGGCCTGGACGCGATGATCACCGCCGCCGGCCAAGACCTCGACGCGGAAGTGCTGCGCTTTCCGCCGGTGCTCTCGCAGGCCGACTTCGAGACCAGCGAATACTTCAACAGTTGCCCGGACCTGAGCGGCACGATCCACTGCTTCTGCGGCGGCGAAAAAGAGCATCGGCGCGCCCTGCAATGCATCGCCGATGGCCAGGACTGGTCGCATCTGCAGCAGCCGGCGGGCCTGGCCATGGCACCCGCCGCGTGCTATCCGGTTTATCCGCTGAGTGCGCGCCGCGGACCGCTGCCGCCGGGCGGCAGGACCTTCGACGTTTATTCGTACTGCTTTCGTCATGAGCCGTCGCCCGAGCCCACCCGCATGCAGTTGTTCCGCATCCGCGAATACGTGCGCATCGGCACCCCGGCGCAGGCCGTCGAATTTCGCCAGCTATGGGTCGAGCGCGGCAAGCGCATGGTCGACCGACTGGGTCTGCCGTGCGAGATCGCGCTGGCCAGCGACCCATTCTTCGGCCGCGCCGGGAAAATCGCTGCCCAGAACCAATACGCCGAAGCACTGAAATTCGAGCTGCGCATCCCGCTGGCCGACACGGCCAACGCCGTGGCCTGCCTGAGCTTCAATCTGCACCGGGACTTCTTCAGTCAGCGCTGGGAACTGCGCTCGAGCGACCATGCACTCGCGCATTCCGCATGCGTGGGCTTCGGCATGGAGCGCATCGCGCTGGCACTCTTCTGGCACCATGGCCTGGACATCGACGCATGGCCACAACCGGTTCGGGACGCGCTATGGACACCTTGAGCAGCATGGCCGCGCCGGGCGCCCAGGAGCGGATCACACCGCTGCATCGGCTGAAGGTCGCGGTGATCCATGACTGGCTGGTCGTCCATGGCGGCGCAGAGCGCGTGCTGGAACAGATCCTCGCCTGCTTTCCCCAGGCCGATGTCTTCAGCCTGGTGGACTTTCTCGAAGACCGGACGTGCGTGCGCGACAAATCCGTACACACCTCGTTCATCCAGAAACTGCCGGCCGCGCGCACCCGCTATCGCGCCTATCTGCCGTTGATGCCGCTGGCCATCGAACAGTTCGACCTGTCGGGCTACGATCTGGTCATCTCGAGCTCGCACGCGGTCGCCAAGGGCGTGCTGACCGGGCCCGATCAGTTGCATATCGCCTACGTGCATTCACCGATCCGCTACGCCTGGGATCTGCAGCACCAGTATCTGCGCGAGGCTGGCCTGAGCGCCGGGCTCAAATCGGCCGGCGCGCGCGCGCTGCTGCACTACATCCGCAACTGGGACGCCCGCTCGGCCAACGGGGTCGATCATCTGATTGCCAATTCACGCTTCGTCGCACGCCGCATCCGCAAGGTGTACCGGCGCAGCTCGACGGTCATCGCGCCGCCCGTGGACATCGAAGCACTGCAGCTGCGGCAGCGCAAGGAAGACTATTACGTCACCGCGTCGCGCATGGTGCCGTACAAGCGGATCGATCTGATCGTCGAGGCGTTCACGCGCACCCCGCAGCGGCGGCTCGTGGTCATCGGCGACGGCCCCGAGATGCGCAAGATCGCGGCGCGCGCCGGGCGCAACGTGGCGTTGCTCGGCCACCAGCCGTTCGACGTCCTGCATCGCTATTTGCAAAGAGCCCGCGCATTCGTGTTTGCCGCGGAAGAGGACTTCGGCATCTCGGTGCTCGAGGCGCAGGCCTGTGGCACGCCGGTCATCGCCTACGGCAAGGGCGGTGCCCTCGAAACCGTGCTCGATCGACGCCACCCCTGTCCGACCGGGCTGTTCTTCGGCGAACAAACGGTGGCGTCGCTGCTCGATGCCATCGACCGCTTCCAGGGCACGGCCGAGTTGTATACGCCAGAGCACTGCCGCGCCAATGCCGAACGCTTTTCCTCGGCGCGCTTCGCCGCCGAATTCGGCTCGTTCGTCGATCTGCAATGGCGCCGCTTCCTCGGCGAGTCCGACATGCTCGCCACGCCCCACAGCGCCAAGCGCGAGCCCATCGTGCAAGTCGCCGCGGCGTCCGATCAACCTTACGACCTCGCGCCATGAGATTCTGGGACCGACTGACCAATCTGGGCGATCCGTTCATGACCTTGCCGCTGGCGTGCCTGGTGCTGCTGTGGCTGGGCGCCTCGCATCGCCGGCGCATCGTCCTGGTGTGGGCGATCTTTCTCGCGCTCGCCTCGCTGCTGGTCGGCGTGACGAAGTTCGCCTATGCCGGCTGGCACATCCAGATTCGGCAATGGCATTTCACGGTGGTCAGCGGCCACACCATGCTCTCCACCGCGGTGTATCCGGTACTCGGATGCATGACATTGCGCGCGCTGGGCCGATGGGGCGCCGCCACGGGGGCCGCCGGCGGCTTTTTGCTGGCGCTGGCGATCGGTGTCTCGCGGGTAATGATCGGCGTGCACTCGATGCCGGAAGTCGTCGCCGGCTGGCTGCTGGGTTCGCTCGTGAGCGGCGCGGTGCTCGCCGCGCTGGCGCGCTACGCCGAGGAGCCGCCGGCTGCCCCGGCGCTGTTCGTCTCGATCTCGCTGGTGCTCGCCCTGGTGTGCTACGGGCACGTCGCGCCGATCCAGACATGGATCGTCGAGTCGGCCCCCGCGCTCTCACATTTGTTGTCCCAAACCCTCTAGCGGCGCGGCCAGCGGCGCGGCGGCCAATACCTTCTGATAGATGTCGAGGTAGGCATCGACCATCCGATCCGGGCGAAACCCCTGCGCGTGAGCCATCAGTCTCTCGCGAAAGCCGGGGCTGGCGCGCAGCGCAAGCGCGGCTTCGAGCTTGGCGATCAGTGTGGATGGCTGCTCGATGTCGAACACCAGCGCCGATTCCGGCTCGATCACGCTCGGAATGGCACCGCTGTTGGCGCCGACCACCGGGACGCCCTGCGCGTAGGCCTCGACCGTGACGCGCCCGAAGGGTTCGCGCCAAATCGATGGGACCACCAGCACATCGATGCCGGCGAAGAACGCCCGGGGATCCACGCGCCCCATGAACTCGATGCGCGGGTCGGCATATTTGCGGCGCAATTTATCAACGTATGCCGGTGCTCCGGTTCCGCCGACATAGAGGCGCCATTGCGGCAGCGTGCGCTGCGCCAACAGTTGCTGCGCGACGATCTCGATGCCCTTCTCGGGCGAGACGCGCCCGAGCACGCCAATTCTGGCCACCTTGGCGTCGTGCGCGCCGAAGCCCGGCAGGCGTGGCGACGGCAGCCGCATCTCGGCCGGATGCGGCGGCAAATAGCAATCGTTGATGACATGCGCGGCCGAGGCCCGCGGGAAGAATCCGCGCGTCATATGCTGGCGCAGAATGAAATCGCTCACGCCGATCACCACATCGACCTGGCTCGATTTGAGCTTTCTCGGCGCGGCATATAGCGCGCACGTGCTGCACTGCTTGCGGCACGACTTGCCCTTGGAGAACATCAGCGCTGCCGGACACATCAGGTAATAATCCCGAATGGTGTGCACGATAGGCAGCCCCGCGCGCCGGGCGATGCCCCAGATACCCAGCGACAGGCACGACAGGTTGCTGGTGCTGACGATATCCGGCTTTTCCCGTTCGACGATTTTCTGCAGGCGCCGCGCCATGAAAACGTTCTGCACGTCGAAGGCATGCCAGATGGCCTTCATGAACAGCATGCGCCGGCGCGTCGTGTACGGCCAATACAGATTGGCCAGGCGCAGGTAATGCACATTGACGCCATTGATTCGGCACATGCGGTCTTCGCCGGTCTCCGTGACACAGACGACGCTGACGTTGACGCCGGCGGCGACCAATCCTTCGGCGAGTATCTGCGTGGAGACCTCCGAGCCGCCGACGACATCGGGATAGTAAAGCGTGTTTGCGATAAGCACGTGCATGAGGGCCGCCGTTTTTGTGTATGTTGTGGTTGCTCGGTCAAGGATTGCATTCCCGCCTATCCGTACCGCGCGGTGCCGCACTCGGCGCCCGCCAGGAGGCCGCCGGCGTGCTCCGGCACCGTCGGCTGTTTTGCCTCGTCGGCCAGGCGGGCTTCGCCGACACCGAAGCACTCGCGCAGCAGGCCGACGCAGTGTTCGGTCACGAGTGCCTGCGCCGCGCGATTGGCCAGCTCGTGATCGAGCTCGTCGATGACGGCCGCGCGGGCATTCGGCAGGCGCTTCAGGCGACGGCCGCCGGCGCCGAAATTCAATCTGAAATCGTCCAGTCCGACATCGTCCGGGCTGTACAGCAGGCGCGTCTGCACCCCGCGCGCGTCGAGATCGCGCAGCAAGCCGGCCGCGCCGCCCTGCCGCCTGGCGAGCATGGGCGCGCCGAGCAGGCCGGCGCACCGGCGCGCGGCGTACCCCAGCATCGTGGCGATCACCGGCGCGAGGCTCACCTGTCCGCGCGCGACCTCGCGCCATTTGCCGAGTTCGAACATCGACTTGAAATGGCGGCGCGTGGAGCCTTTCCTGGCGAAGCCCACATCCTGGATCGTGCAGTCAGCCGGAAATGCGAAGCGCGGCAGATTGACCAGTATCAGGCCGGCTATGGATGGTTCGCCGCTGGCCGCGCGCAACGCAAGGTAGGCTCCGGTGCAGATGCCCAGGACGATCACGCGCCGGTAGCCGCCCTCGGCCAGCCAGGCGGCGGCGCGCGCCGTATCGGTGCAGGCGCCGGCCAACGGCAGCGGAGCGTCGTCCCACCGGCCCGCGGCCTCGCTGTCGCCCAGCCCGCTCACATCGATACGCAAGGTCGCAATGCCGGCGCTGGCCATGCGGCGCGCAAACCGCACCGCGAAGCGTGACTCACCCGCATGCGGGGTGCAGCCCGTATTGGGCAGCAGAATCGCCAGGCCCGCCACCTGATTGCCGAGCGGCTCGCACAGCATCCCGAACAGGCCCCGCGCATCGAACATGACCGGACGTTCGCGCGCGCCATCGAGCGCGATCACCGGCGTCGAGCACGCTCCGGCGTGGCCCGCCACACTCGGGAGGATCACATGCGCCGGCTGCCGAACCAGCCAGCGCAGCACGCTCTCGAAGGCCTCGCGCGGCGCGCGCGACAGCCATGCCGGTTGCAGCATCGCGTCGAACTCGGCAAACGCCTGCGTCTCGACGCTGGCGCCGCCAGCACGATAGCTTTGCGCAAGCACGTCGACAGCGGCATTGCCGGCCGCGGCCAGAATCAATACGTGCGGCGCCGGATGCGGCGAGCCCGCTCGCAAGTCGAGCAGGCGCAGTTGTTCGATGGTCGCGGCATCGACGTCGTAGCCGAGCACCTGGCAATGGCCTGCGCCGGCACCCGTTGCGTCGCCCTGGCGCGCCGGCCCGGCGGCGGCCTGCCGCATGACGGCCTGCTCGCGCCAATACGCCTTGCCGGAGACCACCGGCTCGAGCATGACGAGCGCGTCGGCACCGACTTGCGCCGCAGCCAGCGCCGCGAGCGTGGCCCCCATGCGCACGCCGAGCAGCACGACCCGCGTGACCCCGGCCAGCGCGCGCAGGTGTTGCGCGGCCGCGGCGATGTCCGCCGTGCCGCCTGAAATGGCATCTGCCTCGCCCGGGGCGGAGTCGCCACAGCCCGCATAGTCGAACCGCAGTGTCGGCATTCCCTGCTCGGCAAGCCGTTGCGCCAGTTGGCGCAGACTGCGATGCAGCCACATTGCCTCGTGGCCGAAGGGATTGCAGATCACCACGCCGCAAGCGCCGGGCGCCGGATGAAGCCAGCCGAAGCGTCCGTCGAATACCGTGGGGGTCATCATCGTCATGGCCTGCCGCTCCTCGTGCCGTGCGCGCCGTTCATGCGCCTGCGCGCTCATTCAGGGCCGACGCGCCACGCCGGCGCCGCGCATTTCTGAGCGTCCTGCGTACCGACGCCGGCCAGCGCCGGATCTCGAACCCGTGCCACTTGAACAGCGACAGCGCGACCCGCTCCAGGCCGAAGCCGCAACAACCGGTATGAGCGATCTGCCCATCCGCGTCGAGAATTCCCCAGATGCTGCTGAAGCGGTCCATGTGGTAGTTGAAGCTGCCGCAAGCGATAGGCCGCTCGGGATTGACGCCCGGCACCAGCAATTCGAACTTGAGTTGCTGGCTGCGCTGGCTGTCGGCCATGACCCGCCCTGCGCGCCCGAAAAACGGGTCGTGAGCGACCGCGATTTCAGCCGGCAGTCCCAGCGCGGCGAACATGTCGAGGGCGTGGGCCATCCATGCCTGGCGAAATGCCACGACCCCGGCGGGCTTGTCCATGCGGACGAACTCGCGCTGGCGGAACAGCTGCATCCGCTCCGGCGCCAGTGACGGCTCATGGCGGAAGCAGTAGGAAAAGATATCGATGGTGCGTCCTTCGGGCGGCAGCGGCCCGCGCTTGGCCATCACCGGATACACGGGGTAGCATGCCACCGGCGTCATCGCGAGCCGGGTCGGACTCTGCGAGCCGCTCCACGCATCGCCGTCGGCATCGGTGCCGCCGTCCAGGCAGCGCAGCACGCGCTGGTGCTCGGCCTCGCCGCCGCAAAAGCTGTAGACCGCGCCGGCCAGTTGCGGAAAACTGGCCAGGTACCCGCTTTGCTCCAGCGTCGCGCGGCCCATGGCGGGCGGAAAGCGCAGCAATTCGGCCTGATGCGACAGCCCCCACGCACCGATCAGCGCGCTGACGCTATCGACCACATCCTCGAACGTCTCGCTGCGGCCATAGACACCCTCGAGGCCGGTGTCGATCAGCAGGCCTTGCTCGAACAGGCTCTGCAGATAGCTCTGTCCGGCGGCCGACGCGTCCGCCGCCCGCGCCGCGGGCAAGCGCGCTCCTTTTGGGTTTTTCCGTTCAGTCATAACTCCTTGATAGGCCTCGGTCATTGCATCACCTCGAAATAGTCTCTTCCACCCCCGTCCCTGCCGCGACCCGCCACACGCTGCGCGACGGCCAGCAACTCGCGCGCCGCCACGGCCCAGTCGAACTCTTTGGCGCGTTCGAGCCCGCGCGCGCGAAAACGCTCGCGCAACGCGGGCTCGCTCATCATCAGAGCAATCTTCTCGGCGATGTCCTCGATCGAATAAGCGTCGCAATACAGCGCGGCGTCCGCGCAGACTTCCGGCAACGACGCCTCGCGCGAAGCGATCACCGGACAGCCGCAACGCATGGCTTCGAGCGGCGGCAAGCCAAACCCTTCGTATAGCGAAGGAAATATGAAGCACGCGGCGTTTTGGTACAGGGCCTTGAGTTCGCCGTCCGTGACAGCGCCGGCCATCAGCACGTTACCGGGCAACTTGCCGTCGCCGACGATCGCCGCGCCGAAGATGCGTGGGTTGCCGCCACCGACGATCACGAAGCGGGCGTCCGAGCGCCTCTCCAGGCGCCCGAGCGCGGCCAGCACTCGCGTGAGATTCTTGGCGGCCGACAGGCTGCCGACAACCAGCCCGTAGCTGTCCTTGCGCAACGCCAGGCGCGCGAGAACATCCGGGTCGGCGACGATTCGGTCAAAGTGATCGGCGGCATTGTGCACGACCGAAACGCGCGCCTCGTCGATGCCCAGATGCGCGACGATGCGCCGCTTCGAAAAATCCGATACCGTCACGAAATGGGCCGCGCGGTGCTTCATCACGCGAAAGGCCAGGCGATACCACCAGCGAAACTTCCATGAGTAGTTTTGCGCGACGTCGTACACCGCGGCATCGTGGATCATCACGATTTGGCGTCGCTTGAGCAGCGGACCCATGTTGCACAGGCTGAGCAGCATGCGGTCGTGCGTCTCGAGCGGCAGCGCCAACTGTTCCCAGAGCGATCCGGTAAGCCTCGATGGCGAAGCGGACTCGTCACGCAGGCGCGCGCGCTCGGGCAAGGCGTCGCGCGGCACGATCACCGGCAGCCGCTCGTCGGTGCCCAGCAATTGCTGCAGCGCCGCGGTCAGCTCGCGCGCCACGCGCTGCACTCCGGTGATGCGCTGCGACGTAAATTTCCCGTTGATCACGAGATCGCCCGCGCCCGAGCCCGGCGGCGTCGCGTCCAGAGGTTGCGCCGAGCGGCCCGGGCCGCTCTCGTCGGCGCGGGTAGAGGGCGAAGTTGAGCGCCGCAGCGGACGATTCATTTCGACATCACTCCTTGAGTGCAGGATCGTTGCGTCAGTTTTTGCCGATCTCGCCGCGCTGTCTGTTGCATATCGCACATTGCGTGCCGATCGGCAACAAAACCTGGCGCGGCCAGCGGCCTCGTTCGCGACGCGCACCGTGGTCAATGCGTCGGCGCCGGCAACAGGTAGCGCGGAAGCGGGCCCAGCTTCCAGTCGATTTGCCCGTTGGTCTCGGCCACAGGCTGCTGCCGGCCATCCCAGTCCCGCTCCACATAGGCGCCGGCGGGCAGCCTCAGATGCACCACGCGCTCGCCGGCCACGGTCCATCCGGCGATCACCGGTTCGCTCGTACCGTATTCGAAAACCTTGGTTTGCGGCGTATCGACCAGCGCCGCGCGCCAGGCGCGGCGCTCCAGCGTCGAGGCCAGCACCGCGGCGGCCGCGAATGCGGGCTTGGGCGACAGGTCGGCGCGCAGCAGGCCGAAGTTGCTTTCCTTGTCGTCGGGGTTCGTGCCGTTGTCGACCAGGTCGTACCAGAACACGCCCCGGGCCACCCCGTAACGCCGCGACAGCAGATAGGTTCTGAGCAGATACGCCGCCTGCGTCACGGTGTTCTGCCCGGGCGAGCGCGGCGCGCTGGGCCAGCCGATTTCGGATACCCAGAGTTGCAGCGGCTGCCCGTTCGACCTCGGGTTGCGCGCTATCAGGCGACCGAGATACGGCCACACCGTGGTGATATTGACGGGCGCGACAGGAACACCGACGCCGGCATAACCGACCTCCGGCGCGGCCGGAAACATGTAGGGGTGAATGCTGAAGCCGTCCTGATCGTTAAGCGCGCCCTGTTTGATGATGGCGTCGATACACGCATCGACCGGGTTGCCGCCCCAGTCACCGCCGCAAGAGACGACACCGGAGCTCGGCGCGAGGCGCTTGATGACCGGATAGACGTCCTTGAGCAAAGCCACGTAGGCGTGGTAGCCGATCTCTTTGAAATGAGGCTCGTTCCAGATCTCCCAATCGTCGACCTGTGCGCCGTAGCGCTTGACCACGGCGGCGGCATACTGCACGAATTTCTCGCGGGCCGCAGCCGTCATCGGGAACGCGTTATCGCCCTTGAACAGGGACGGATACGCATGCGCATTACCATAATCGAGCAGGACCAGGCTCTTGATGCCCATGCGCGAGGCCAGATCGAGTGCATTGCCGAATTGCGCCGGAAAGCGGAAAACACCAGGACGCTTCTCGACCTCGGTCCAGGGTACTTCGCCACGAATCCAGGAAAAGCCCGCGTTCCGGATAATCGACAGCAGCACGTTCGGCGCGTAGGGCCCGTGATCGAAAGTCGCACCGACGCCGAAATCGGGCGGGCCCAGCACGCTGCGCGGCGGAATCGCCGCCAGATTGATGCGACGCCGCGCGATGACGGTGCCGTCCGGGGCGAGCAGCCGCGCATCGAGCAAATAGAAGCCGATGCCGGGCAATTGCAAACGCACGGTCGCCTCGCCCACTCCGCTCGTCGCGCCAGCGCCGGCCAGCGGCGCCTGCGTCGAGGCGAGCGTCGCGGGGTTGGGTTCGCCGTTGGCCAGATAGTCGTGCAGGCGCACCGACAATCGCGTGCCGGCACCCGGCGCCGGGGCCGCGGCAAAATGCAGCGTGCGCTCGCCCGCGCCGGGCGCGAGCAGCGACGCCGCCGGATCGCGCACGCTCAGGCTCACGCCGGACTCGACGCCGAGCGCGGCACCCCCGGACCAGCCTAACGTCATGGTGACGCCGAGACAGGCAAGCGCCGCGCGCCACCTCGAACGGTGAGCCCGCATTTCACGACCCATAGCCGCGCGTGAGCGGCAGCGCGGCGCTGGCACCGGCCGGGTCCGCGGCATAGGGGCTGGCCGCGCGAGCACTCTGGCTCAGACGATGGTAGGCCAGCGCCACGAAAGCCCACGGGGCAAGATAAGAGAATTCGGGCACCGAGACCATCATCATCACGTAGACCGAAACCAGGCATTGGCGCAACGCCATGGATTTCTCCGACCAGTCGAGCCGGAACACCGGATAAAGGAAGATGAAGGTGAACAGCAAAACGCCGAGGATGCCGTTATTGACCAGCAGCGTCGAAGCCATGTCGGTCGATCTGACATAGCCAAAGCCGATACCGACGAACTGATTGAGCAGCGGCAGCGACAGCCAGAATTTCACGCTGCCGAGAAAATACCCGAAGCGCTCGTGGCCCGACGCGTTCTTTCCCTCGATCTTGTCGAGGATGCCGTGCTGGTAGAACGCCAGCAGCGTATGCCGGAACAGGTAGGCGAACACCAGCAGGGCCAACACGGCAAGCAGGCATTTCACGACATCGACCCGCATGCGCAGCGCGCGCACGGCCAAGGCGCACACCAGGCCGACCGCGGCGGTGGTCGAAGCGGTGAGAATCAGCGAGACGCCAATGAGCAGCGAGGGCCAGCGCGAGCGGCTTGCCGCGCGCGCGTAAATCCAATAGGGGAAGATCGAAAAAGCGTACATCGAGGGCTCGCCCGTCAGGCTCCTCAGACGCTCGAACGTATGGCCGGCAAGCACGATGCGCTGGCTGTCGAGCCGCGCCACCGCTTCCTTTCCCAGCGCGGTGCCAAAGCCACGGTTGGTCAGGAAGTCGCCCGTGTGCCCGACGATGCTGAAGAACGCGAATTCATAGAGACCGAACAGCGCCATCAGCACCCCGCCGGCAATCAGCACCCGGTCCCAGCGCTCGTCGTAATAGACGTACACGAACACGCCGAACAGCATGACGGCAACCAGATACAGCGATTGCGTGAAAAGGCTCGAGCGCATCACGAATGAATGATCGGTGACGCGATTGAGAACCACGTCATGGAACGACACGACGTAATTCACCAGCAGGTCGGCAAATTGGCTCAAAGCGAAAAACAGCAGCCAGATCAGCACGCATGTGAAGAGCAGGCCGAAATATCTCGGCCGCTCCTCCCCGCCCGCGACAATCACCACGAAAAGCGAGAGGAAACACATCATGAATGCCGGCACCGTGCCCTGGACGGTCGGCAAGATCAATACCGAGGTCACCGGCGCCAGCAGGGCCCACACGAAAAAGTAACGATCGACGGTGCGTTTCATTCGAGTATCCGCTGCGTTGGACGAAACATGACCGGCCCGGCCCGTGTGCCGGGCGCCTCTGTGAAAAACACAGTACCGCCGTTTTGTTTGTCCCTGTGTGCGCGAGCGCACACAGGCCGCGATTCGGAGCTACTAACATGAGCAATGCAATTTGGGGCCGTTCGCGCCAAACGCGGGTTTGCCTTGCCGCGCGCAATAACGCGCGCCCCCCTCTGCGGAGACCGAAGACACGATGGACAAGGCTATTTTCAGGAATTTCGCGATCAACTTCACGGGTCAGATCCTGCCGACATTCGTCTCTCTGATCACCGTCCCGCTGTATATCAGGCTGCTCGGCGTCGACCGCTATGGCTTCGTGGCCCTGACCGGGGTGTTCGTCGCCTATTTCGGCATGCTCGATCTCGGCATGGGTATCGCGACGGAGAACCGCGTTTGCAGAATTCAACTGGGCACGAGCGACGCGCCGATCGACGGCGTATTCTGGAGCGCGTGCTGGGCCAATCTGGTGACCGGCATCGCCGGCGCCGTGATCATGTACTTCGCCGGCCTGCTCTACGTCGCTCATTTTTCAACCGCGCCGCCGCCATTGCGGCGCGAGCTGGTGGAGTCGCTGCCCTGGCTCGCTGGCTCGATCCCGGTGGCCAATGTCGGCGCGGTATTCGCCGGCGCGATCTCGGGCGCGCAGCGCTTTACCGTGCTCAATATGAATCAGACGATCGGCACGTTCATCGAACAGTTGTTGCCGCTCGGGGCAATCTGCCTGCTGGGCGCCCATCTGCCGGTGGTGATCGCCTCCATTGCGCTGGTGCGGCTCGGCACGGTGATGGCGTTGGGAATCGCGGCAGTGCGCATCCTGCAGATTCGGCAAGTGCTGCCACCGGTATTCAGGACCATCCGCGCCTTGTTCGGCTACGGCGGCTGGATCATGCTGACCACGGGCATCGCGATGATCGGCGACACACTCGACACGGTCATGCTGGGGATGACGCTCGGCGCCCGCTTCGTGACCTATTACACCGTGCCGCAAAAGCTGGTGACGCGCCTGAACCTTGTAGCGCTGTCGCTCACGCGAACCCTGTTTCCGCGCCTGGTTGCCTGCGAACGCGAGCATGCCGACCAGATCGTGCGCACGTCGATGACATTTCTGACTACCCTGTTCACACCGCTGGCGATCGTCTGCATTTTTGCGATCGGCCCGTTCCTGAGCCTGTGGATCGGCCATGATCTGTCGATCGTTTCCTCGCCGGTCGGGCGCATCCTGATCGTCGCGATCTGGGTATCAGGCCAATCGAATGTGTTGCGCGTGCTCATCCAGGCGCAAAAGAATCCGGCCACGCTGGCGCATCTGGGGCTGATCGAGCTGCCGTTCTTCGGTGCGCTCCTGTGGTTCGCCACGTCGAATTTCGGCATCACCGGCGCGAGCATCGTGGTCGTCATCCGCGGGCTGATCGATTACGGCATCCTGCTGCGGCTCTCGCACATGGGCGCGCGCCGCCTGGTGCCCTCGATGTTGACGCACTTCGCGTTCCTGGTCGCCAGTGTATTGCTTGCCGACTCGCTGGACAGTCCCGCGCTGCTGGGCGCCGTCGGCCTGGTGATGCTGGCGGCCAACGTGGGGCTGTCGTTCTACCGGCTGGCCAGTCTGCGCATCATGGCGCAGACCCTCTTTGGCCGGCTCAACCTGCGCAAGAATCCCTGAGCGGGCGCCTGTTGCGCCACATCGATAAATTCATTGATCTATGAAGATATTGCATCTTGCCAATCACGCGCAAAAAATCGGCAATGGCATCGTCAATGTCATGGTCGACCTCGCCTGCCTGCAGGCGCAAGCGGGCCATGAGGTCGCGGTGGCCTCCTCCGGAGGCAGTTTCGAGCCATTGCTGGCCCGCTACGGCGTGCGACACCTGAGACTGGTGCAGACCAAGCACCCCTGGCGAGTGCCGGCCATGCTGCGGCAATTTCGCGGCATTGCCGGCCAGTTCCAGCCCGATATCGTTCACGCTCACATGATGACGGGCGCGCTGCTGGCCTGGATGGCGCGCGCTCGCGCGCCCTTCACACTGATCACGACCGTGCACAACGAATTCCAGCGGGCCTCCGACCTGATGCGGGTCGGCGATCAAGTGGTCGCGGTCAGCGAGGCGGTTGCGCAGGCGATGATTCGGCGCGGCATTCCGGCCGAGCGCATGAGCGTGGTACGCAATGGCATTATTGGCGCGCCGCGGTTCCTGCACGACAAGCCGGACGGGCACGGCGACGGCGCCGTCGCCGCGCAGCCGGAGCCCGGCATCGAGCGCCCGAGCGTGGTGACGGTGTCGGGCCTGTACAAGCGCAAAGGCATTCACGATCTGCTGCATGCGTTCCAGATCGTGCGCGAGCACCAACCCCTCGCCCACCTGTATCTGGTCGGCGAGGGGCCGGACCGCCCGGGGCTCGAAGCGCTCGCGCGCCGGCTGGGGCTGGCGGAGGCGGCGCATTTCGTCGGTTACGTCAAGGATCCGGCCCCCTACTTTCGGCAGGCCGACGTCTTCGTGCTGCCCTCGCACAGCGAGTCTTCGTCGCTGGCGATCATGGAAGCCCGTGTGGCCGGTTGCGCGATCGTCGCCACCGCGGTGGGCGGCATTCCGGAGACCCTCGCGCATGGCGCGGCGGGCCTGATGGTGCCGCCCTCCGATCCGACCGCGCTGGCCGAGGCGATCGTCCCGCTATTGCGCGACGCAGCCTGGCGCCGGCACTGGCAAACGCGTGCGCGAGAGAACCTGGACGCGCTCGGAGTCGAGCACGTCTACAGCGAATACCACCAGATCTATCTGGCGGCCCTGGCGCGCCGGGCCGCAAACCCAATGGGCGCGGCGAACAGAACGCTGGATCGCGGTCGCTGATCTCGCGCGGCTCAGTACCCCGCCGAATCCGGCGCGCTCGCGTAAGCATAGACGTAGCTGCGCTTCTCGCCACGCCGTGGCGGCATCGCATTGAAGATCGTTCCGGCCACACGCGCGCCCGCCCGCCCCAGCCAAATCACGCTGTCCTCGATCTCGCGTTCGGTCTGCGCGTTGGGCCGCAGCACGAGCACCGTCGTGCCGGCATGCCGTGCCAGAATCGAGGCGTCGGCCACCGCCAGTACCGGCGGCGTATCGATCACGACCAGATCGAAGCGCTCGCTGAACATCTTCAGCAGCGCCTCCATATGACGCGTCGACAGCAACTCGGCCGGGTGCCCGGGCGTGCGCCCGGCGGCCAGGAACGACATGCCGCCGACCCCGGCGGACTGAATCACCTGGCCGGTTTCCGCGCGCCCCATCAGCAACTCGGACAGCCCCGGCGCATCGGGGTGTCCGAAATGCGTGGCCAGCCGCCCGCGGCGCATGTCGCCGTCGATCAGCAATACCCGCTTGCCGGTCTCGGCTTCCAGCACTGCCAGATTGGCCGCGACAAAACTCTTGCCGGTTTCGGGCGTCGGCGCGCTCACCACCAGGATGTTATTGGTTGCGCTGGCGGCTCCCGACTGCAGGGCGGTACGCACGCCGCGCAGCGCCTCGACCGTCACGTCGTGAGGACGATTGACCGCCATGACGCCGCGCGGGGCGCGGATTTCCTCGCCGCCGCCGAGGTCGGCGGGCTCGAGCGCGCGAGAGCGCGCCGATGCCTGCGCGGCAGGCGTGAACGCGAGTGCGGGACGCAAACGCGGCTCGAGGTCGCCCGGCCGCTCGTCGTGCGCGGCGAGCAGTTGCCCCTGCGCGGCGCCGGCGAGCCGATTCTGCTGATGGCTGAAAGCGATCGTGCCGAACACCGGCAAGCGCAGACGTTGCTCGACCAGCAGCGGGTCATCGACGCGTGACGAAAGCTGCCGCCGCAGCAATACATACAGCGCGCCCAACAGCAGGCCGAGCAGGGTCGCGACCGCCACGATCAAGGCGCGCCGCGGCCGAACCGGCTTTTGCGGCACCAAGGCCGTGTCGACAATACGCACGTTGCCGAAATTGCTCGCGCGCGTGACCGACAGTTCCTGCGCCCGGTTGACCATCGCCACGTAGATTTCGGAGGCGACCTTTTCGTTGCGGGTCAATTCGGCAAGTCGCCGCTGCGAGGCCGGCAGATTATCGAAGCGCGCGGTGAAAGAATGCTTGTAACCCTCGAGCTCGGCCAGCTGCTGGTCGATGTTGCGCACCTCGGGACTGTTGGTGGTGAAACGCGAAAGCAACTGTGTGCGCTGCAGCTTGAGCGCGGCGATTTGCCGATCGAAATCGATACCGCCGCGCAAATAGGATTGGCTTTCCCGATCCGGCTCCATGGTCCCCGCGTGCGTTCGATACTGGCTGAGCTTGCGCTCGGCGTCGTCGAGCTCGGTGCGCAGGCGAGGCAGCTCGCCCTGCACGAAGGTGAGCATCTTGTTGGCTTCTTCCTGATGGCTCGCGGCATTCGCGGCGAGGAAGCCGCGCACCACCGCGTTGGTCACTTGCATGGCCAGCGTGGGATCGCTGTTCTCATATGACACCTTGACTACGCCGGTGTTTTTTCCCTGCTCGACGACCTGCAGGTGGCGCAGCATGAGATTGACCGCCGTGATGTCGTCATAGCGTGTCACGGTGAATTGCGTGCCGGCGCGCGCAGTCAGACGATTCACCAGCACGCTCACGCCAGCTCCCTGGGCCGGCGCGCCTGCCTCCCCCGTGACCAGCAGGGTGCCGGCCGGATCATAGAGGCTGAACCGCTGCCCGGGCAGCACGCGCATTTGCAACGGCTTGTTTTGCAGCTCGGGCGGCACGTGGAGTTGTCCGATGCTCACCGCTTCGCCACCCCAGGCGTAATTGTCCAGGCCGAACCACGGGGCAGCCGGTTGGCCGGGCTTGGCGAATTTCTCGGCGATCCTGCCGATCACCGGCAGGCGCTGTGCCGCAACATGGATATCCAGATGAAATTGCTTGATCGCCGGCAGCAGTATCTCGCGGCTCGTGACAAGCTGGATTTCCGTCGCGGTATCGGGATTTTCCGGCAGCGTCATTTGCTTTTGCCGATTGCCGATGCCCAACTCGTTGGTGTTTGGCGGGCTGACCCGCAATAGCGCGTTGGCCGAGTAGATCGGTTGCGCCAGAAACGCGTAGAGCGCGCTGAAGGCAACCAGGATGGCGGTAATCAGCAGTACCACCCGCGCCTTGTCCATGACGAGCCGCAGCGCTTCGCGCGGCGTGACCGCACCGCTGCCGCGGCGCAGCGGGACCGCGCCCCATTCGATATTTCGCACACTCATATTGGTATTCCTTTCATCCTGTCAGGGGCGCACGGTGCTGATCAAGTACAGCGACTCGACCGACGGCAGTACCTGATTGAGCAAACGGTTGAGCGAGACCAGCGGGGCCGTGCCGACGTAGACGACATCCAGCGGCTTGAGCGAGAACTCGGTGGACAGCAGCAGTGCGTCGACCTGCGTCATGTCGAGCCGGAAGATTTCCGGTTGAGTCGGGTCTTTCGGGGTACGCCGAATCACCAGGACCTGCCGGGGTTGCGCGGATGTCGGATTGATACTGCCGGCGCTGGCCAGTGCATCGGCCAGCGCCATGTGCCCATTGTTCATGAACAGCACCGACGGCTTGTTGATTTCGCCGATCACGAATACGCGGCTGTCGTTGTGATTGGGGACATCGACGATATCGCCGCTGCGCAACATCATGTTTTGCGATGCGTCGCCGTGGCGCATGACGGCATTGACGTCGAGCACGAATACCTTGTTGCCGCGCGTGACGCGCACGCGCTGCAGGTCGGCATCGGGCAGCGCGCCGCCGGTGCGGGCGATCGCGTCGACCAGGCTCAGCGGGCTGTCGGTGATGGGCAACGTGCCGGGACGCTTGATGTCGCCGGTGATTTCGACGCGCTGGCTCCGATACTGCAGTATCGAGACGTCGACCTGCGGATTCTTCAGGTGATCGCTCAGCATGCTTGCCAGCAGTCGCGCCGCGTCGGCCGGCGTCTTGCCGCCAACGGCTACCCGGCCGAGCGTGGGAAAGAATATCGTGCCGTCGGCGGCGACCCGCTCGCGCACCATACCGGCGCCGTTGCCATTGCCGCCGGAGCCCGACAGGCCGGATACGGAACCGTTGGTCTGATCGCCCGTGGCGGCATTGGTCGTGGCCTGCTGGGGCGGCAAGGCGCCATCGCTTGCGCTGAGTTCCGGATGGCCCCAGATCGTCACGCCGACGATATCCATCGGGCCGATGCGGTACTCCTGCAACCCGGGGTGCGACTCGCCGGCCGCTTTCGGGGCAGCTTGCGTGTCCGCCGCCGCGGCCTTGGCCTGGGCCAGGATGACCGCCGGCGTAATCAGGTGCACCTTGTATCTGGTGTGGCCCGTAGGCTCGTTCAGATTGTCCTGCATGCGCGAGGCATCCAGGTGCGGGCCGGGCGCCAGCGAGCACCCTGACAGCGCGGCGACCAGGCCTAGTGAAAACAGCGTTGTTTTGATCGTCATCATCGTCTCCGTTGACGGCGGCGCGAGGCGCTCATCGAAATCGAACCAGTGGGCGGGCGTCGCATCAAAAGGCGTTTTTCCCGACAAAGCCCTTCATCATCGTCAGTACGATGATCTTGATATCGAACCAGAACGACCAGTTCTGCAAATAGAACAGGTCGAACTTCACCCGTGCTTCCATTTTTCCGACGGTCCTGGTTTCGCCACGATAGCCATTGACTTGCGCCCACCCGGTAATGCCGGGCTTGATCCGGTAGCGATACATGTAGCCGTCGACCAGGTCCTTGTACAGGTCGTCATGCTCGACGGCATGCGGGCGCGGCCCGACCACCGACATCTGTCCCATCAGCACGTTGATGAATTGCGGCAACTCGTCCAGGCTCGTGCGACGCAAAAACGCGCCCAGGGGCGTGACGCGCGGATCGTTGCGGCTTGCCTGCGTGACGCGCCCGGGGGAGTCGCCGTGGATTTTCATGGTGCGGAACTTCAGGATGTCGAAAAGCTGACCGTCGACACCCTTGCGCTTTTGCCGGAAGAGCACGGGCCCCGGTGACGAGAGCTTGACCAGGATCGCGATCACGCAAAACAGCGGCAGCATGGGCACCAGCACGAGCGCCGCGAACAAGCGATCGAACACGAGCTTCGGCCATAGCCGGAATTCCGGAATCGGACTGGCGGCGACGTTGATGGCGGGCATGCCCAGGAGATCGGTCAGGGCATGATTGAAAAGAGAAACGCTGCGTACGTCGGGCAGGAAGCGCAGATCGACGAAGTCGTGCCGGAATTCCCGAATGAACCGCTGGATGGTGTGCTCCTCCGACAACGGCAGCGCCAGCCAGATTTCCGCGATCCTTCTTTGACGCACCAGCCTGGCCAGATCGTCGAAGCGCGTCATCACCGCAACGCCGGCCACGCTGGCGCCATGGACGGCATTTTCGTCGAACACGCACAGCGGCGTGAAGCCTGCCTCGCCGGCCGTGCCCATGTGCTCGATGATGCTGCGGCTGTGACTCTCCGGTCCGACGATTGCCACGGCCTTGTGATTGATACCGACACGCCTGAGCCGCTGCAGCGCGAGGTGCGCGAGAATCCGGGACGCTACCAGCAGGCACGCCGAGATCAGCGTTGCCAGGCCCAGCCACAGGCGTGAAATGCTCTCGGCGCGATGCAGCGTGAACAGAAACACGACACCCACCAACGTCACCAGGAGCCAGGCGCTGAGCACGCGCCAGGCCAGTCGCGCAAGCCGCTGGCCACGCCATGACCGATACACCCCGGCATTGGCGAACACCACCAGCAGCAGCGCGCACTGCACGGCCGTTATCGATTTCTCGAAATCGCCCAGATCGAACGCGCCGTGAAAGCGCAACATGTGCGCGAGCGTCGCACCCAGCACGACCAGACAAATGTCTGTCAGACGTGCGGTCATGCCCCAAATCGACATCGTGTATCTCCTGAGATCCTGCCTGGAGCCGGGCTTCGGCGTTCGGCCCGCCCAACAGGCGCGCTTAACGCGACGGCACCAGCTGCAGCAGTTGACCGGATTGCATCACCTGAGGGGGCGGGCTGTCGGGCAACAATCGCGCGAACTCCCTCTTGATGATGCCGTAGCACTCGCAGGCCTGTCGCTCCAGCCCCGGCCGATCGAGTATCGATATGTGCCCGCGCCGCCCCTGGATCAGGCCGGCATCCTGCAGCACTTTCACAGCCGCGGTCACGCCCTCGCGACGCACGCCAAGCATGTTGGCGATCATGTCCTGCGTCGTATCGATTTCCGGCGACGCCAGACGATCCTGCGTCAGCAAAAGCCAGCTGCAGAGTCGCTCTTTTATCGAGTGCCGTCTGTTGCATAACGCACTTTGCGCGACCTGCGCCATGCGAGCCTGGAGATAAAGCAACATGAGATGCTGGAGATAGCCGCCACGCTCGAATTCGCGCTTGAACAGGCGTGCGTTGAGCACATAGCTATAACCTGCGTGACGTACTTCCGCCCGATCGAGCGTTGCGCCCTCGCCGGCGACCACCGACACGCCCACCATGCCTTCGGATCCGACCGAGGCGACTTCCATGGTCAAGCCGTCTTCCTGCAAATAAAGAATTGAAACGATTGCCGTGGTAGGGAAATACACTGAATCGAATGTCTCGCCGACGTCGGAGAGCAGGCGGCCCACCTTGAGCCGCACCAATCGCAGGTTGGGCTCCAGTGCGAGCCACTCGTCCAATGGCAGCGCGCTTAGCAGGCCGTTTTGATGAATCGACTGCGGATCACCTCTTGCATCCGGCATGATCTACCTCTTGGGTTCATTGAGATAAGAATCCCCCGGACAACGGATTATTTATAAAAATTATTTCCGTCCCATCTTTATTGCTACACGCTCCAAACCGGCCTGAAGCGACACAAAAGGAAAGTGCTCGGCTGAGGACAAGCCTCAGCGATCGCGCAAGCCTCATATCGGCCGGGAACCGCGTCAATGTTTCATCGAGGACGCGTCACTCTGGAGGTTACCTGCGATTCTATGACCGGCTTTTGATCCGGCCAATCGGGAAATCGCTACCCGTTGTATCGACGCACGGAGAATTGTTTCAGATTGAAACAAGGCACGGCGCGATCGCTCGTCAACATAGTAGATATGCGCGGTTCTCTTTCATTAATATGATTCGAAAATCGAGCATGTAACATCTCGACACAATTTTCCTTTCGCTCACGCAACACCCGAGGCGCCCTCCATCGCTTCGGCCGGTACCAACTCGGCGATGGTTCGGCTCAGATTGCCGATGCTCTGGAACAGTTGCCGCGTGAGCATCTCGTCGGGGATCTCAATACCGAACTCGTCCTCGACGGCCAACAGGATATGAACGGTCACCAGCGACGACAGGCCGGCAGCGTAGAGATCATCGTCGTCACGCATGCGATCGACAGGCATTTCCAGATGCACGCGCTCTGACAAAATGCTTCGTATCGTCTGATTGATATTGGCTTTTTTCCACATGGCGCACTCGCAGAAGATAGAAGGATCGCGGCCCCGCGCTGCATCCATCGGCCGCATCGGCGGTAGCTGGTAGCGGGTTTCGCCAGCGCCGCCGAACCACTCGGTTTTTGCATCGTATGTCGCGTCCAAAACGCCAACCGTGCGCTAGCGCACACAGCTTTTGCAGCTAAGGGCGTAACTTCGAAGCGCCTCGACGCCCGTTTCCGCGCGCACGCATCGGCAATTTCTTTTGCGCGCGATCGCTGGAGACGAACATCAAATTTGACGATGCGAGAATCAACATGGATTGGAAATACGCTGAGTTCACACAACTGAGCACGCCCGAGCTGTACGCGATACTGAGCGTGCGCAACGCAGTTTTCGTCGTCGAATACGCACACATTCATCTCGATATCGACCACAGGGACGCGAGCGCGCTGCACGTCGTCGCGCTCGAGTCCACGCCTGACATGCCGCAGGTAGCGGCCTACGCACGCCTGCAGCCGGGCGACGAGCAAGACCCGGAAATCACCATCGACCGCCTGCTCACGGCATCGCATCGGCGCGATGACGATACGCGCGACCATCTGGTCGCGCACGCGCTGGTGGCCGCTCGCACCAGGTGGCCGGAGCAGCCGATTTACCTCAATGTCCCGGCGGATCAGGCAACTCTGTACGAGCGGTTCGGTTTCAAAAAAGCGGTCGGCCCCTTTCTCGACTATGGCATGCCGTTCCTGACCATGACCTGGCGGCCGACCCCAACCGGCCGGCGGCGTCGCGCCATCACCGGCGGGTCGCTTCAACAACGGGCCGTCTCGAGCGCGGGTGAGCTGCCCGAGCAGGTGGCCGTCATTTTGGGAGCTCTGTCATGAATACTGCGCATGCCACGCGGGCACCATCCGCCGAACAGCAGGCCGCCGTGCCCGGAAAACGACCGGCTTTGGCCAGGCACATCCAGCCTGTGGTACTGGCCGGCGGCTCCGGCACCCGCCTGTGGCCGCTGTCCCGCGAGCACTATCCAAAGCAAATGGTCGGATTGCTAACTAATGATTCGCTCCTCGAATCGACCGTGCAACGGTTGGACGGCTTTTCGGGTGCATTTGCCATCGCCGACGAATGGATTCTGGTGTGCGGCGAGAACCATCGCTTCATGAGCGCGGAGCTGGTGCAGCGCGGCGGCCGGGCAGCACGTATCGTGCTCGAACCGGATCCGCGCAATACCGCTCCGGCGCTCACCATCGCGGCGCTGGCCGCGACCGAAGGCGAGCAGGACCCGATCCTGGCGGTCATGCCGGCCGATCATGCGGTCACCGATAACGAGGCGTTCCAGCTTGCCTTGTCGAAGGCTGCCGCGTATGCCTCGGACGGCGCCATCGTGGCGCTCGGTGTGATACCGCATCGCGCGGAAACCGGCTACGGCTACATTCGCGTCGGCGTGGCGCTCGGCCGCGAGGGTGGCTACGTGCTCGACCGCTTCGTCGAAAAGCCGCATCGGGAACTCGCCGAGCAGTACGTGCGCTCCGAGGAGTACTGGTGGAACAGCGGCATTTTCGTGATGCGCGCCTCCGTGTGGCTCGGCGCGATCAAGGCGTTGCGGCCCGATATTTTCGAGGCTTGTGCCGACGCATACCGTGGCGGCACGAGCGATGCGCCGTTCTTTCGGCTCGACGCGACGGCGTTCGACCGGTGTCCGGCCGACTCGATAGACTATGCGGTGATGGAGCGACTCAACGAGGACGCGCGCTTTCCCGGTGTCGTCGTGCCGCTCGATGCCGGCTGGTCGGACATCGGCTCGTGGGACGCCATCTGGGAAATCATGCCAAAGGACGACGAGGGCAACGTCGCACGCGGCAGGGTCGTGTTCGAACAGAGCACCGATAGCCTGGCCCACTCGGAGGGCCGTTTGATCGCCTGTATCGGACTGCGCGGCGTGGTGGTCATCGAGACAGCCGATGCGGTCCTGGTGGCCGACAAGCAATATGCGCAGCAGGTCAAGGCCGTGGTCGGCCGGCTCAAGTCGGAGCATGGCGCGGAGGTCAGCGACCACCGCAAGGTGCACCGGCCGTGGGGCTGCTATGACTCGGTCGATAACGGCGAGCGCTTTCAGGTCAAGCGGATTATCGTCAACCCGGGCGCGAGCCTGTCGCTGCAGATGCACTACCACCGCGCCGAACACTGGGTGGTGGTGCGCGGCACGGCCAAGGTCACGTGCGGCGAGAAATCGTTTCTGTTGACCGAGAACCAGTCGACCTTCATCCCGTTGGGTACCACGCATCGACTGGAAAACCCGGGCAAGACGCCGCTTGAAATCATCGAAGTCCAATCCGGCGCCTATCTCGGCGAGGACGACATCGTCAGGTTCGAGGACCGGTTCGGGCGGGTGTGAACACCAGTCGCCGCGGGGCTACCCGCGGCGAAGCGGTTCGTCGACGCGCTCGCGCCGCCGCTTGCGGCGACGCAGGGTGCGGCCTGTGACGTTCTCCGGCCATGCGCGGCTGCGCTTGTGCGATTTTTCGCACAAGCGATCCATGCCCATCAGTGGATAGGCCCAGCCAACGTGGCTTGCGCGCCGCCGCGCTGCTGGCCCGACTCTTGCTAACTTCAACGGCGACATTCAAACCTGCCACCGAAGTTACAAAGGAGACAATCGTCATGGCCTGGACCAAGCAGCAAAAGAGCGTTGCGCTCGCCAGTTTTCTCGGTTGGACGCTCGATGCGTTCGACTTCTTTCTGATGGTTTTCGTACTGAAGGACATTGCCAAGGCGTTCAACGTCGAGATCACGAGCGTGACGATCGCGATCATGCTCACCCTCGCGCTGCGCCCGCTCGGCGCGCTGATCTTCGGCCGGCTCGCCGACCGCTTTGGCCGGCGCCCGGTGCTGATGGCCAATATTCTGCTTTTTTCCGTGCTCGACCTGGCCTCCGGCTTCGCCACGAGCCTCACTATGCTGCTCGTGCTGCGCTGCCTGTTCGGTGTGGCCATGGGCGGCGAATGGGGCGTGGGATCGGCGCTCACCATGGAGTCGATTCCGGCAAAATCGCGCGGCATCATGTCGGGCATCCTGCAAGCCGGCTATCCGGCCGGCTATCTGCTGGCCTCGGGCGTGTTCGGCCTGCTGCACGACACGATTGGCTGGCGCGGCATGTTCATGATCGGCATCGCGCCCGCGCTGGTAGTGCTGTTCATTCGCCGCAACGTGCCCGAGTCGCCGACCTGGCAGCGCGGCGCCGGCAAACCCCGTCCAAGCATCGTCGCGGTGTTCGCACGCGAATGGAAGCTGGCGCTGTATGGCATTGTGCTGATGACCGCCTTCAATTTCTTCAGCCACGGCACGCAGGACATGTACCCGACTTTCCTGACGGTCCAGCACAAGTTGCCGGCGCACATGGTCGGGCTGCTGGCAGCGACCTCGGCAATCGGTGCGATCATCGGCGGCATCGTGTTCGGCGCGCTCTCGGAGCGCATCGGCCGGCGCAAGGCAATTGCGATCGCCGCCCTGCTCGCGCTGCCGGTGCTGCCTCTGTGGGCGTTCTCGACCGGCAGCCTGGCGCTCGGCATCGGCGCATTCCTGATGCAGATTTCGGTGCAAGGCGCCTGGGGCGTGATTCCGGCTCATCTGAACGAACTCTCGCCCGGCGAAGTGCGCGCGACTTTCCCGGGCCTCATTTACCAGCTCGGCAACTTCCTCGCGTGCGCCAACGCAACGCTGCAGGCCGGCATCGCGGCCAATCACGGCGGCGACTACGGTTATGCGATGGCGTTGGTCGCGGGCATCGTCGCGGTAGTCATCAGCGTGCTGATCATGTTCGGCCCCGAGCGGCGCGGCACGCAAATGCAGATGACCGAGTCGGCCAGCCAGGGCGAAGCCGATACGCCGAGGTTTGTGGCGTCACCGGCGGCGCACTGACGCACGATGCAACAACCGGGGGTTCGGTTCAGTCAGAAGACCCGGTCGATGCCGACTCGCCGCGCGAGTCGGGCAAGGCAATTGAAGCGCGCCACGGGACACGCAAGCTTTCAGCACGCTATCGCTTGCCGCCGGCGAGTCTGATGGCCTGTGGTTGCCGGCGCAGGCGCTGCATCGCGATGCACCCCAGCGCCGGCCCCAGGGCTAGCATGCCGAAGCCGCCTTGCCAGCCGAGCTTGCCCACCACTGCGGGCATGAGTTGAATGCTTACCGTGGTCAGCAAAAAGCCGGCGCAGGTTTGCACGGTCAGCAGCGTGCCGATCGATGCGGGCTCGGCCAGCTCGGCCACGCTCGCCGAGAATTGTGCGGAATCGGCGATCACCGAGATCCCCCAGAGCAGCGCCACCACGACGAGCACCGGCACAGGGGCTGCGAACAGCCACCCCATGGCGGCCGCGCAGCAGGCACTGGTTGCCATCGCCCCGGTGGTTACCGTCGTGCGGCCGAGGCGGTCCGCCAGCCAGCCACCCAGCCAGGCCCCGAGCGCCCCCGCCGCGATCGCGCAAAACGTCAGCTCCTCGGCGGCGGTGCGCGCATTGGGCAGGCCGGTTGCCGCGAAGCTCTGCCGCAGAAACACCGCCAGCCAGGCCCACATGGCGTAGAGCTCCCACATGTGGCCCAGGTAGCCGAGATTGACGAGTCGCAACGCGGGCTGTCGCCATGCCTGCGCCGCCTTGCCGTAGTCGATACGCGGCGCCCGCACCAGGTTCGGCCCGACGCCGGCGCAAAGAATCAGTGCGCCCGAGGCTGCGGCACATAACGCCGCAACGCCGTAAATCAACCGCCAATCGAGTCCCTGGGCGGCCGCCAGCAAGTGCGGGCTGGCCGAGCCCAAGGTCAGCGCGCCCACCAGCAAGCCGATGAGCAAACCCAAATCGCCCTTGGCCCAGGTCGCCGCGAGCCGCATGCCAACCGGGTAGACTCCCGCCATGCACATGCCGGTCAGCAAACGCAGGCATACGACCACAATGCCCACCGGCGGCAGGCACGCCAACAGCCCGGTTGCCGCGCCGGCGACCAGCGCCGAGGCCATGAACAGACGGCGCGGGTCATAACGATCGGCCAGGGAAAGCAGCGCGCTGAGCACGGTGCCGGCAACGAACCCGGCCTGCACCGCGCTGGTCAGCAAGGCAATTTGCCGCGGCGCGGCGGGAACGCTGTGACGGATCAGCGCGACCACCGACGCCGAGGAAAACCACACGCTCATCGCGGCGACTTCGCACAGCAGCAAAATGGCCAGCGAGATCGCCTTGCCTGGCCCCTGGCGGGCAACGCTCCCGGCCGGCGCCGTGCTTTCGGAAAGCGTATCGTCGCTCATCGGATCATTGCGCCGCGGCCAGCGTTGCCGGGCCAACACGATGGAAATCGCGCCCGAAATAGATCAGTCCGTCGCGCTCGCGCTGCGTGCGCACCGCCTGGATCGTGCAGAAAAACACCGTGTGCGTGCCGACTTCGGTCACCGACGCCACCTCGCAATCGAGCGACGTCACCGCGCCGTGCAGCGCGGGGGCGCCGGTGGCCAGCGTGTCCCACGACTGGCCGGCAAAACGCGCATCGATCGACATGCCTTTGGTGGCAAAGCGCACCGCCACGTCGCGCTGCTCGGCGCTCAACACATTCACGCACAGGCGGCCATTGGCGCGAAACGCTGCGTTGTTGCGGCTGGCCCGGTGAATGCATACGAGCAGCATGGGCGGCTCGTCGGTCACCCCGCACACCGCCGAAGCGGTACAGCCGGCACGCCCCGCCGGCCCGTCGGTCGTGATGATGTTGACGGCGGCGCCCAAGCCCGCCATTGCGTCGCGAAAAGCCGTCTTGTCAACCATGCGCATCCTCTGCAACTGGACCGGACCCGACGCCTAGCGCGCCGGCGTCGTGGCGCTCGGCACGCGATACTGCGCGGCGGTGTGCGTCGCCGGCAAATGCGCGTGCCCGAATAATTTCTCGCGGTACGTGCCTTCGCGATAGCTCGTCTTGTAGACGCCGCGCTCCTGCAGGATCGGCACGACCAGGCCGATGAAGTCCTCGAAACATTCCGGGGTGACGGTGCGCGAGAGATTGAAGCCGTCGACGCCGGCCTCCTCGCTCCAGGCGACCAGCGTATCGGCGACGTGCTGCGCCGAGCCGACCAGCGGTGCCTGGCGGCTGCCCAGCACCATCTGCTCGAGCAACTTGCGCTTGGTCCATTGCGGGCCGGCCGTACGGTTCATGGCTTCGACGTTGGAGACGATCGCCTGGCTCTGTGCCGTCTCGATGGGCTCGTCGAGGTCGTAGCGCGAAAAATCGATCCCCAGCGAGGCAGCCGCATGTACCAGCGCGCCTTCGGAGCTGACGTAACGACGATATTCGGCGTACTTCTCCTGTGCCTGCTGATCGGTACGCCCCGTCACGATCGTCGCCCCCAGGAACACCTTGACGTCGTCTGCCGCGCGTCCCAGGCTTAGCGCCCTGGCACGCACATCATCGACAATGCTTTTCACGCCGGCCTTGCTCTGCCCGTTGACGAATATGCATTCGGCGTGGGTGGCGGCGAACTGGCGGCCGCGCGTCGAGGCGCCTGCCTGATCGGCGACGGCGCGCACAGGTGCATCGCGTCGACCTTGTATTGCGGACCGCTGTGATGCACGGCATGCACCTTGGCCGGGTCGGCGTAAATGCCGCGCTCCCGATCGTGCAACACGGCATCGTCCTCCCAGCTGCCTTCCCAAAGCTTGTAGACCAGCGACATGTATTCGTCGGCCAGGTCGTATCGATCGTCATGGGCCATTTGGCCGGTCATGCCGATCGCCCGCGCCGCGCTGTCGAGATAGCCGGTGACGACATTCCAGCCCACCCGTCCGCCCGTGAGATGGTCCAGCGTGGACATGCGTCGCGCAAACAGAAAGGGTTGCTCGTAGATCAAATTGCAGGTCACGCCGAACCCGAGGTGGCGTGTCGCGGCCGCCATCGCCGGGATCAGCAGAGTGGGATCGTTGACCGGCACCTGCACCGCGTTGCGCAGCGCCGCGTCGGCGCTTGCAGCATAGACGTCGTAGACGCCCAGCACGTCCGCGAAGAATATGCCGTCGAACAATCCGGCCTCCAGCTGCCGTGCGAAGTCGACCCAATATTGCAGGTCTCCAAAGCGGCTGGAGCGGTCACGCGGATGCGTCCACAGCCCCTGCTGGATATGGCCGACGCAGTTCATATCGAAAGCATTCAGGTGAATTTCACGTGGCATGACGAATCCTCGGAACGAACGGTTTCGGACAATACAAATGATCGGATACTTGACGCACGCCGTTTACTATAGTGGACAATTAGGCACTATGAAAGACATAATTTATGTCGTCAAACGCCGCGCGACGGCGGCGTGCCGCCCGCCCCGGCGGTTAAGCTAAGATGCGCCTATGCAAAATCGCTCGCCTTCCGACCCGACCCACGCGATTGCCTCGCGCATCAAAATCGAGCGCGAGGCGCGCGGCTGGTCGCTGGCCGATCTGGCCGAACGCTCCGGCGTGTCCAAAGCGATGATCAGCAAAATCGAGCGCGGCGAGGCCAGCCCCACGGCCACGGTGCTCGGCCGGCTCTCCGGGGCGTTCGGCCTGTCGCTGTCGATGCTGCTGGTGCTGGCCGAGCAAAGCGGCGAACGAATCAGCCGTCATGCGCAGCAGCCGGTCTGGCACGATCCGGAAACCGGCTACACGCGCCGCGCCGTCTCGCCGCCCACCGGCGGCATGCTCGAACTGCTGGAAGTTGTCTTGCCGGCAAAGGTGAGGATTCCCTATCCCGCTACGGCGTTCGCGTTTCAGCACCAGCAGATCTGGGTGCGCCAAGGCACGCTGGTTTTCGAGGAAGGGTCGCAGACCCACCGCCTGGAGGCCGGCGACTGCCTGCAACTGGGCTCGCCGGCGGATTGCGCTTTCTTCAATCCCGGTCCTGCCGCCTGCGTTTATGTCGTGGCGCTCGTGCGCCGTTAGAACACCAGCTGCGATCGCCACGGCCCCTGATCAATCGAGCAAGCCCCGCTCGGCCAGCAAGGCTTGCACCTGCGCGAGGCGCAGCATCGGGTCGTCCTGGCCGAGCAGCGCCTGTTTGAGGTGCGGCGGCAGCGCCAGCAGCTCGGCCCAGCGATTGGCAACCCAGCCACACTCGTCGAGCCGAAACGGTGCAGCCATCGGCATCTGCTCACCTGGCACCCCCTGCTTCTGCAGTCGCGCAATGAGCCGCCCCAGCGCATCGGCGCCGCCCTGCAGTGTCGGGGGAATCGGCACTATCGCGTCGTCGGCCAGCGCAGTGCCTTGCCCGTGCCATAGGCCATATTTGCCAGGCTCGGACGATGCCAGCCGGAAGCGCGTCGTGCCCACGCACGTCAACTCCAGGAGTGTCGGCATCGGCGCCTCGCAGGACTCGATCCGCGCCATCGTGCCGACCGACCCGAGCAGCTCCGTCTTGCCCGCCTGGCGCACCTCGCTGCCCTCGAGCAAAATCACGACGCCGAATTCCGTTCCCTCAGCCAGGCATCGGCGGATCATATCGAGATAGCGCACTTCGAAAATGCGCAAATGCAATACGCCGGATGGAAACAGCGCATTGCTCAACGGAAACAGCGGAATGGATGGCGGCAGCAACATGCCGTCATGATGACACAGCCGCGGGGCGCTGCAACAGCGTGTTGCTGATTGCGTCCCGGAGATTGTCGCACCGCGCATCACCCGATCGGCGCAGCGCATCGGCAGTATCCGGTTAACCGCCACCGCTTGAGCAAGCAGATCCCGGAGGCTTCGATGTACTCGGGGAATTCCCCGGAAATCCGGGACCCAGAGCGCTACGCCGCCAATCCGTATGCTTCTGTTTTCGACGGCAGCCTCGCTCGCGAGGTGCTGGGATTTCGCCCGACCAGCTCGTGGCGGGAAATCGTCAATGCCGAATGAGCGCCCGATATCGGGCGGTGGTTGCCTTCATCGCAGGAAACCCGCTCCGCCATTGCTGGGATCCGACGCGACCGGCCAACCCGAGCGCCTCGCAACACGGTCGCACCGATCCGCAACCGGACCACATACGACGGAGACGTTCGAATGCAGTAAACGCTTAATATTTTTGCGACGCAAATGTCGTTTTTCGATAATCAAACGACGGAAAAGAAAAGTCTTTTTTACACCGAATTTGTACTATGCAAACAGCAGGGTGAAACTCGAACGCCGGTGGATATATCGGTGAAATCCCTTATAGGACGGCATTTGGCAGCACCCGCGAGGCAAAACGGAAGTCGTCGCGCGAGGCATTTCCCGGTCACGGCCGGGCCAGGCGCGAGTGTGGCGAAATCGGATAGTAAAAAAATTGACATGGCAGGCCGGTCACCCACGCCGACACTGCCGGAGACACGTCTTCAGCAACACCCCGGCGACCGCCGCGGCAACCCGATGGTTTGGTCAGCCGCGCCGTGCACAAGAGGATCGGGGATGCCGAGGACCATGGTGACGCGCAGGACACTCACGTGAAATTGCCGTACTCAGGAGACAAAGATGCCTCAACCATTTGTTCGCTTTGCGCAGGTCCAGAAGACGTATGACGGCGAGAGTCTGGTCGTCAAGGACCTGAATCTCGATATTGAACAAGGCGAGTTTCTCACGCTGCTTGGCCCATCCGGCTCGGGCAAGACGACGACCCTGATGATGCTCGCCGGATTCGAGACCGCCACGCACGGCGAAATCTATCTCGACGGGCAACCGATCAATCGTCTCGCGCCGGAAAAGCGCAATATCGGCATGGTGTTCCAGAGCTACGCGCTTTTTCCTCACATGACGGTCGAGGAAAATATCGCATTCTCGCTGAAAGTGCGCCGCAGGCCGGCCGAGGAAATCAAGCAAAAAGTCGCACATGCGCTGGACACGGTCGGCCTCAAGGGGTTTGGCCAGAGACGCCCCAACCAGCTGTCGGGTGGACAGCAACAGCGGGTGGCGGTGGCCCGCGCCCTGGTGTTCGAGCCCAAGCTGGTGTTGATGGACGAACCACTCTCGGCACTCGACAAGCAACTGCGCGAGCAGATGAAATTCGAGATCAAGCGACTGCACCGCGAACTTGGCATCACCGTCGTGTACGTCACGCACGACCAATCGGAAGCCTTGACGATGTCGGACCGCGTCGCGGTCTTCCAGGACGGCCGCATCATCCAGCTCGATACGCCGGTCGATCTTTATGAGCGCCCGGGCAACGCGTTCGTCGCGCGTTTCATCGGCGAAAACAATCGTCTCGTGGGCGACGTGAAGTCGCTGGGCAGTAACGAGTGTGTGGTCGAATGCGGCGGTGAAATCATCCGTGCCCTGCCCGTCAACGTGCAGCGCTCAGGCAATCGCACCACGCTGTCGCTGCGTCCCGAGCGGGTCGTGCTCGACCCGCCCCAAACCACCCACGACAACGTGGTCGAGGCCCGCATAGAAGAGCTGGTCTATCTGGGCGACCACTTGCGGGTCAGAACGACGGCCTGCGGCACCGATAGCTTCATCATCAAACTGCCGAACACGGCCAGCGGCTATCCGCAATTACGCGAGCAACAAGTGATCCGCGTCGGCTGGCAGGCGGCCGATTGCCGGGCGCTCGATTACGTTCAGTAACCGCAACGCCGCCGAATCACTATTAATAAATCGCGCAGGGCAAATCCATTGGAACCAGGAGGATCACATGAAACAAAACAAGAGCGCATTATTTTCATGCGGCGTGGTGTCGTTGCTGCTGGGTCTCTCGCTTCCGCTTCACGCGGAGACGATGACGCTCACGTCATGGGGCGGCGCATACTCGAAGAGCCAACTCGAGGCGATGATCAAGCCTTACGAAAAAGCCACCGGCAATCAGGTGCTGCAGGAAGACTACAACGGCGGGCTGGCTGAAATTCGCGCTCAGGTACAAACCGGCAACGTCAAATGGGATGTGGTCGACGTCGAGTATGCCGAGGCGCTGCGCGGCTGCGACGACGGCCTGTTCGAGCACATCGATGCCAAGTCGTTGCCGCCGGGCAGCGACGGCGTGCCGGCCGACAAGGATTTTCTGCCCGGCCGGGTTACCGACTGTGCGGTGGGCAATGTGTCATACGCGAACGTTTATGCCTATGACAAAGCCAAATATCCGAGCGGTGGCCCGCAAACGCTGGAGGACTTTTTCAATCTGAAGAAATTCCCTGGCAAGCGCGGTCTGAAGAAGGAGCCGAACGTCAATCTGGAAATGGCGCTGATGGCCGATGGCGTCAAGCCGGAAGACGTCTATAAGGTGCTGAGCACGCCGGCGGGGCTGGATCGCGCGTTCAAGAAGCTCGACACCATCAAGAAAGACATCGTGTGGTGGCAGGCTGGCGCTCAGCCGGCGCAGCTACTGGCCAGCGGGGAAGTGGCGATGACCACCGTGTATCACGGCCGCATCTACGATGCCGACACCAAGGACGGGAAGAACTTCCAGATTGTATGGGACGGCCAGGTTCAGGTGCCTGATTTCTTCGTCGTGGTCAAAGGCTCGAAGCATGTCAAGGAAGCGATGGATTTCATTCGCTACGCGACGGGCTCGCGCCCGCTGGCGAGTCAGACCCAATACATTCCCTACGCACCGGCGAGAAAATCCTCGATGAAGTTCGTCGATCAGAAAGTCTTGCCCTGGCTGCCGACCGACGATCACCCGGGCCGCCATATGACGACGGACGCCGCCTGGTGGGCCGACCATGCCGACCAGATCAACCAGCGCTTCGCCACGTGGCTGGCGCAGTGAGCACGACCGCTTAAAGTAATCAAGGGCGCCATGCCTCGCACCAGCGGGTCGAGGGCATGGCGCCGCGGAGGAGACTCAATGGACCCGACCATGGATGCGGCTATTTGGAAGTTCGATGTGAAGACATCGCAGCAGGAAGTCAGTCAGCTGAAAAATAAACTCCGGCGCGCCGAGAGAATGAACCATTTGCGTTCCTATCTGATGATCGCACCGCTCTTTGTATTTATCGCCGTCACCTTTCTCGTGCCGATCGGCATGATGCTCTACAAGAGCGTGTATGACCCGGTGATCAGCCGGCACCTGCCCGAGACGGTCGCGCAGCTGCGCGGCTGGGATCCAACCCGCCAGGCCGTGCCCGACGCCGCGGCGTTCGACGCGCTGGCTGCCGATATGGTCGCCGCCGCGCATCATGATGCGATTCCGAAAATCGCCTCGCGCCTGAATTTCGAATCCGGCGGGATGCTGTCGCTGTTCATGCGCACCGCGCGCATGGTCAAGAAGGAGGCGGCGGCCGCGCCTGCCTCGCATGACTGGAAGCAGCGCTTCATGGCGCTCGATCCGGCTTGGGCAACACCGCGGCCATGGGCCATCATCAAGCGTCTTGGCCATGTCTATACCGCCGGCTACTACGCGCAAGCCCTCGATCTCAAATACAAGGTCAATGGCAGCCTGGAGCGGCAGCCGTCGTCGTCACGCCTGTACGTCGGCGTCTTCGGCCGCACCGCGTGGGTCGGCCTGCTGGTCACCGGCGCCTGCCTGCTGCTGGGCTACCCGCTCGCCTACTTGCTGGCCAACCTGAGCCCGAAGAAGGGCAATCTGTTGATGATCATGGTATTGCTGCCGTTCTGGACATCGCTGCTGGTGCGCACCACGGCCTGGATCGTCCTGCTGCAGTCCGACGGCGTGATCAATAAATTCCTGCTCTGGCTCGGACTCATCCAGCATCCGCTCAACCTGGTCTACAACCGCATCGGCGTGGTCGTCACCATGACGCATATTCTGCTGCCGTTCATGGTGCTGCCGCTGTTCAGCGTGATGAAAGCCATACCGCCGTCGTACGCGCGCGCGGCGCGCTCGCTCGGCGCGGGGCCGTGGCGAGCCTTCTGGCAAGTGTATTTCCCGCAAAGCATGCCTGGCATCAGCGCGGGCGTGCTGCTGGTGTTCATTCTGTCGATCGGCTATTACATTACGCCGGCGCTGGTGGGCGGTCCCGCCGACCAGATGATCAGCTACTTCATCGCCGACAATCTGAGCCGCTCGCTGAACTGGGGCCTGGCTGCCGCGCTCGGCGGCATCCTGCTGGCCAGCGTGCTGTTGCTGTATTCCGTGTACGAACGCTTCGTGGGGATCGCCAATGTCAAACTCGGGTAAAGCCGCCAGATTTCCGCTCTACACCACGGCGGCGCAAAAAGCGTGGCATTACGTATTCGTCGGATTCTGCGCGGCGGTGCTGTTCTATCTGATCGCACCGATCCTGGCCGTCATTCCGCTGGCATTCAACAAGGATCCGTTCTTCACCTATCCGATCCATGCCGTCAGTCTGAAATGGTTCTGGGCATTCTTCCATGACCAGATTTGGCAAATATCGCTGCGCAACAGCATCGTGGTCGGTACCGCCGCGACGCTGATCTCGACCAGCCTGGGCACGCTGGCGGCCGTGGGGTTGAGTCGCCCGAACCTGCCCGGCCGGGCGCTGATCATGGCCTTGCTGGTCTCGCCGATGATCGTGCCAGTGGTCATTGCCGCGGTCGGCATGTACTTTTTCTACTCGACCCTGGGGCTGGCCAACACGCTGCTCGGCATCATGCTGGCCCATGCAGCGCTGGGCACGCCGTTCGTGGTGATTACCGTGACCGCCACCATGGTCGGCTTCGACCAGTCGCTGGTACGGGCCGCCCGCAATCTGGGCGCCTCGCCGCTGAGCGCTTTCTGGCGCGTGACCCTGCCGGTCATCTGGCCCGGCATTCTCTCGGGCGCATTGTTCGCGTTTGCGACGTCGTTCGACGAAGTGGTTATCGTGCTGTTCCTGGGCGGCGTGGAGCAGCGCACCATCCCGCGACAGATGTGGGTCGGATTGCGCGAGCAGTTGAGTCCCACCATTCTCGCCGTCGCGGTGATGCTCATCACCATCTCGGTATTGATGCTGCTCACCCTTGAAAAACTGCGTCAGCGCAGCGTCCGGCTACGCGGCATCCAGGAGGCCTAGCAGGCCGGCGATTACCTCCTACCGGCAACAATAAACCCAATGGCGCGCCCGACGGCGCGCCATTGGCGTTTTTGGAGAAAGCTATTTTCTTGCGACATCGCTTCCCTCGTCCGGCGCACTCCGGCCTCCTTTTTTCATAAGGGTTTACCAGTGTGTCGGGCGTGACCGCGCTCCCGCTTCGCCAGGGATGTCGTATTTCGATAAGCAATATTCGCCCTCGAAGATGTTTTTTTCTGTCGAACTTTTAGTATTTCCTTTACCGGGACATTGATAACGACCTCGTAAAGGAGCAAAAAGATGACACTACCCAGCCTGATTCGCATCGAAAATGGCGAGAAGGTTCGCAATACTTTTTCGCGCGAAGAATACTTCGGCCGTCAGCGCAAGCTGCGAAAGTATATGTCGGATAACGAGATAGACGGCGTGCTGTTCACGTCCTATCACAACATCAACTACTACGCGGATTTTCTGTATTGCTCGTTTGGCCGCAAGTACGGTCTGGCCATCACGCAGGAGAAGGTCGTATCCATTTCCGCCAACATCGACGGCGGCCAGCCGTGGCGACGCACGGTGGGCGATTACAACGTCGTCTACACCGACTGGCAGCGCGACAACTACTATCGCGCAGTCAAGGAAGAACTGCACGGCAAGCGGCGCATCGGGGTGGAATTCGACCATCTCGCCGTCGAAATGCTCAGCAAGCTCAAGGCTGCCCTGCCCGAGGCCGAATTCGTCGACATCGGCGTGGCGACCATGCGCATGCGCATGCTCAAGTCCGACGAGGAGATCGCGCTGATCAAGCAAGGCGCCCAGGTGTGCGACGTCGGCGGCGCGGCGCTAGTCGCGGCGATCAAGGAGGGCGTGCCGGAACATGAAGTGGCGCTGGCTTCGACGCAGGCGATGGTGCGCGAAATCGCCAGGCGCTACCCCGACTCCGAACTGATGGACACCTGGACGTGGTTCCAATCCGGCATCAATACGGATGGCGCCCACAACCCGGTGACCACGCGCCGAGTGCAGCGCGGCGACATTCTGAGCCTGAATTGCTTTTCGATGATCTCGGGCTACTACACGGCGCTCGAACGGACGCTGTTCTTCGATCACTGCTCAGACGATCACCTCAAGCTGTGGAAGGTCAACGTCGAGGTCCATGAGGCTGGCCTGGCGATGGTCAAGCCGGGTGTGCGCTGCTGCGACATCGCGCACGAGCTCAACAAGATCTACGAAGCGCATGGGCTGCTGGAGTATCGCACCTTCGGCTATGGGCACTCGTTCGGTGTATTGTCGCATTACTATGGCCGCGAAGCCGGTCTGGAACTGCGCGAGGATATCGAAACGGTGCTGGAGCCGAACATGGTCGTGTCGATCGAACCGATGATCATGCTGCCCGAGGGCATGCCGGGTGCCGGCGGCTATCGCGAGCACGACATCCTGGTGGTCACCAAAGACGGTGCCGAGGACATCACCGGCTTTCCGTACGGGCCGGAGAAAAATATCATTCACGGCTAAGCGCGCATTGCAATAAGCCGCAGCCCCCTGCCCCGCGCCAATACGCCGGGGCAGATCGAACAAGAGGCCGTTGCACGGCCCGAACCCCGGACGCCGGCGCGTGCGGGTCGAACACTGGCATTACCAAGATATGGATGAGTGGAGACAATGAACAGTAAGGAAATTCTGCGCACGCCCACGCAATTGGGCAATTTCGGCGGCGGGTCGCAGGCCGCGGCCGGCCGCGTGGCCGACCCGGCCATCCTGCGGCGCGCCGCGGTCGCCAGTTTCATCGGCAACTTCGTCGAATGGTTCGACTACGCCGCCTATGGCTACCTGGCCACCATCATCGCGGTCGTTTTTTTCCCGGCCAGCGACAAAACCACCGGCCTGTTGTCGGCCTATGCGATCTTCGCCATCTCGTTCATCATTCGGCCGGTCGGCGGCATCGTCTGGGGCCATGTGGGCGATAAGTTCGGGCGGCGCGCCGCCCTGTCGCTGTCCATTTTGATCATGTCGGCCTCGACCTTTCTGATCGCCCTGCTGCCGACCTATCAACAAGTCGGCGTGCTCGCGCCGATCCTGCTGCTGGTCATTCGCCTGGTGCAAGGCTTCTCGGCGTCCGGCGAATACGCCGGCGCCTCGGCATTCCTCGCCGAATACGCGCCGCCCGGCAAACGCGGCTACCTGACCAGCATCGTGCCAGCGAGCACCGCGGCCGGCCTGCTGTTCGGCTCGGTACTGGTGGCGCTCATGCATGCTTTCATGAGCACCGAGAGCCTGCATGCCTATGGCTGGCGGCTGCCGTTCCTGCTGGCTGCGCCGTTCGGCCTGATCGGGCGCTACATCCGGATCAAGCTCGAGGAAACGCCGCGCTTCAAGGCGCTCGAAGCGGCGCACCATGTCGATCGCACTCCCCTGCGGCATCTCTTCGAAAACCACCGCGGCAAGCTCATCATCGCTTTTGCCGTCACCTGCCTGAATGCCGTGGCGTTTTACCTGGTGCTCAGCTATATGCCGACCTACCTGTCGACCGAGATGGGGGTCAGCGAGACCCAGTCGCTGATCGCCGCAACGATTTCGCTGATCACCTATATCGGCCTGATTTTCCTGATGGGCTCGCTGTCGGATCGGCTCGGCCGCAAAACCATGCTGGTACTGGCGTCGCTCGCCTTCATGGCATGCACGGTGCCGCTGTTCGCCGCGCTGAGCGGCGCGGGTTTTGTCAAGATCGTCCTGATCCAGATTCTGTTCGGCGCCCTGCTGACGATGAATGACGGCACGCTGCCGTGCTTTCTGTCGGAGATCTTTCCGACCCATGTTCGCTATAGCGGCTTTGCCTTCAGCTTCAACAGCGCCAATGCACTGTTCGGCGGCACCGCACCGCTGGTGGCGACCTGGTTGATCGGCTTGAGCGGCAGCAAGATGGCACCGGCGTGGTATCTTGTCGGCGCGGCCACGGTGGCTTTGGTCGGCATGTTGCTGGCCAGCGAGACCGCCAAGGCGCCGCTCGACTAGTCCGCCTGAATCTCCGGCGCCAGGCCTGGCCTGGCGCCTTTGCCAACGATTTTCCACGATGTCCGAGAACGACCGCCCAGCACGGCCCGCTCCGGCCAAAAAACCAAGCACGCGCAAGCCGGTTCACGACTTGCGCGTTCAGCATTTTGGCTTCCTGCTGTTGAATAACTTTTCGCTGATCGCGCTGGGCGCGGCGGTCGACCCGCTGCGCATCGCAAACCAGGTGGTCGGGCAAACCGTCTACCGCTACGTGCTGCTCTCGGTCGATGGCGGCCCGGTGGTGTCGAGCGACGGCATTCAACTGTCGGTCAATCATGCGCTGGCCGATAAAATCCATTTCGATACGATTTTCGTGGTCGGCCCGAACCCGATCCCGACTCGCGGCATCGGCGGCATCCTCGACTGGTTGCGGCGGCAGGCCAATGCGGGAGTAGCACTGGGCGGGCTGGATACCGGCAGCTATTTCCTTGCACGCGCCGGCCTGCTCAACGGGCATCGCTGTACGATCCACTGGGAAGACCGGGACGTCATTCTCGAGTACTTCCCGCAATTGGTGCTATCGAACCGGATTTACGAGATCGACCGCCAGCGCTACACCTGCAGCGGCGGTATCGCTCCGATCGATCTGATGAGCCGGCTGATCAGCCAGCCGCCCGGCAGCGAAGAGCTGGCCGCGCGCGTGCTGGAGTTGCTGTTGGCCGACCGGCGCGGCCACGATCAGCAACAGCGCATGTCACTGCGCCACTATCGGGGCGCCGAGCACACGCGGTTGGAGGAAGCGCTGCATTTGATGGAAAGCAATGTGGAGGAGACGCTGGCGGTCGAGGAAATCGCCAACTATCTGCGGGTATCGAGCCGCCAGCTGGAGCGCTGGTTCAAGGCGCGCATGGGCAAGACGCCGGTGCAGGCGTATCAGGAAATCCGCCTGTTGCGCGCCCGGCAGTTGCTGTATCGCACCGGCCAGTCGCTATCGGAGATCTGCAACAATACCGGCTTTGCGTCGACCACCAGTTTTTCGAACGCCTATAAGCGCCAGTTCGGCATTTCGCCGATCGCCGACCGGCGCCGCTATCACAACGCCGCCTGACGGAGGGCGCTGGCGCGGGGCCGCGCGCACCAGCGCACATAGTCCAGACGGGTCCAGTAAAATGCGACGCCCATCCTCGCCGCGCGTTGCCTGACTTTGGCTTTGTGCGCACGGATCCGGATCGACTCGATGGCCGGCATGCGTGCGAACGACCAGGCCGCGATTTTCACCACCAGCTGCTCGAGCAGCCCCGTATGGGGCTCCTCCTCGAGAAAGGCCGCCAGCAGCGCGCAATAGGTTTCGTAATCGACGTAGCCATCGGTATCGTCGTCCCGCACGCCCGGCTCGACCCGGCACCCGATATCGAGATCGAATACCACCGGCTGAGCCGCGCCCTTCTCTTCGGGGTAGATGCCGATGTGCACCGGCAGGCTCAGCGCCTCGACGAACACATGGCACAGTTGCTCGCCACAGCTTTCGTTGATCATGCGAGGAATTCCTCGGCGGCGTCCAGCAGCATGCGCCCGGCATAGTCGGCGAAGCTGCGCCGCACCGTCACCGCCCAGGTGCCGGCATCGAGCGGCCACAGCAGCACGTCGGCCTTGAAGAAGTGGCTCTGCGCACACTGCCCCACCCGGAACTGGCGCGGGTGCAAATCGAGCGGGCAGCCCTTTTGCAGCACGTCGCGCACACGGGTACCGGAGAGTTCCAGCACGGTGTATCCGCTGCTGACGTCGACCACCGACGCATACTGCCCGGCCAGCAGCGGGCGCAGCGTGGCTTCCATCACCGGCCGGCAGGGCGCGGCCGACTTGAGCAGCCATTCGTCGGGGCCGAGCCAGAGCAGCGAGTAACGCTCGCCATGGGCGACCGTGTTCGGCGCCACCGGCGGCGCGACGCCGGCGGTCTCGCGCAGCACCCGGGCAAACGCCGGATCGTCGATCTCGCCGCGCACGTTCACCATTTCGAAAAATGGCCGCTCGATCAGGCCGAAGGCCTGCGTCTGCGCCGCCGCCACGCTTTTTTGCGCTTGTTTCAAGCCAATCAATGGCGATTCCTGCCGGGCTTCACTCCACATGTTGACGCACTCCTTCCAAATCATAGAACACCGGGCTGCTGACGGTGGCCGGCATGAAACGTCCGCCGGGCATCGCCACGACGACTTCCTCGCCCATCCGGTTGTGACCATCCTTGACCACTGCCAGCGCGATCGAACGGTTGAGTGTCGGGCTCATATAGCTCGACGTGATGTGCCCGACCATCGGCGCGATCTCGGCAGTGCTCGGTTCGAGCAGCAGCTGACTGCCTTCGGGCAGCACGACCGACGGATCCTTCGCCAGCAGGCCAACCAGCTGCTTGCGGTGCTCGCCGGCGGTATGCGAGCGCGTCAGCGAACGCTTGCCGAGGAAATCCTTGTTCTTCGAGACCAGCCCGCCCATGCCCAGGTCGTAGGGCGTGATCGAGCCGTCGGTATCCTGTCCGACGATGATGTAGCCCTTCTCGGCACGCAACACGTGCATGGTTTCGGTGCCATACGGCGTGATGCCGTACGCCTTGCCTGCCGCCATGATCGCGTCCCACACCTGCTGGCCGAGATTGGCCGGCACGTTGACTTCGTACGACAGCTCGCCCGAGAAGCTGATGCGCATGATGCGGGCGAACACCCCGGCCACGGTCCCCTCGCGAAAACTCATGAAGGGGAAGGCCGCGTTCGAGAAATCGACGTCCTGGCACACCTGTTGCAGCACCTTGCGGCTGTGCGGCCCGACCACGGCGAAGGTAGCGAAGTGATCGGTCACCGACGTCAGGCGCACCTTCAGATGGGGCCACTCGGTCTGCAGCCAGCGCTCCATCCAGTTGAGCACGCGCGCCGCGCCGCCGGTAGTGGTGCTCATCAGGAAATGATTCTCGGCCAGACGAACCGTCACGCCGTCGTCGAACACCATGCCGTTCTCGTCGAGCATCAGGCCATAGCGGCATTTGCCGATCTCCAGCTTGCTCCACGGATTGGTGTACATCCAGTTCAGCAATGTGGCGGCGTCCGGTCCCTGCACGTCGATCTTGCCGAGCGTCGAGGCGTCGAGAATGCCCACGCCGTTGCGTACCGCGCGGCACTCGCGTGCTACCGCCGCATGCAGATCTTCGCCCGCCTGCGGGAAGTACCAGGGGCGCTTCCAGTTGCCCACGTCCTCGAACAGCGCGCCTTGAGCCACATGCCATTCGTGGATGCAGGTCTTGCGCACCGGATCGAGAAACTCGCCCAGTTCCCGCCCGGCCAGCGTGCCGAAGGTCACCGGCGTGTAATTGGGCCGGAAGGTCGTGGTGCCGGTCTGCGGGATGGTCTGGCCCAGCACGTCCGCCAGGATCGCCATGCCGTTGATATTGCCCAGCTTGCCCTGATCGGTGCCGAATCCCAGCGCGGTGTAGCGCTTGACGTGCTCGATGGAGTGATAGCCCTCGCGCGCGGCCAGATGAATGTCGGCTGCCGCGACGTCATTCTGGAAGTCGACGAACTGCTTGGCACCGCGTCCGACCCGTTCGCGCTCGCCGGCCAGCCAAAGCGGCATGAGCGGCGCTTCGGTCACCGCCGGGGTTTGCCAGGTCGGCACGTCGCCGGCCTCGAAGCCGGCCTTTTTGGCTGCATCCCGGCCCGCCAGCGCGCCGTCGCGCAACGCGCCGGCCAGACTGAATTCGCCGTTGGCCGCGCCAACGCTGCATTCGGCCTGCGCCGCCACGCCCGGCACGAAGCACGCCTTGCGCTCATGCCACTGCGCCTTGCCGCCCGATTGCGCGAACAGATGCAGCACCGGGTTCCAGCCGCCCGAGCTGGCGACCAGATCGCAGGCAAAGCGGCCGATCTGCCGCCCCGGCCTGCCGTTGCGGTAGGCGACGACACTGACCGACTCGACGTGCCGCTTGCCGCTCGCCTCGATCACGATCGCCTCGTTGTGAATCGCGATGCCCATTTTGCGCGCCGCCTGCGGCAACGTGCCATGGCTCGCCGGCCGGGGGTCCACCACCGTGACCTCGGCGCCCGCGCCGCGCAGATCCAGCGCCGCCTGATAGCCGTCGTCGTTGTTGGTGAAGATGACCGCGCGGCGCCCCGGCAGGACGCCGAATCGATGGATATACGCCGACACCGCCGAGGCCATCATGATGCCCGGCAAATCATTATTGCCGAACACGATCGGCCGCTCATGCGCGCCGGTCGCCAGGATGACCTGCCTGGCGCGAATCTTCCAGAGACGCTCTCGCGGGCCGCGCCGTTGCGCCACCGGCAAATGGTCGGTCAGGCGCTGGCAGGCGGTCACCAGATTGTGATCCTGATAGCCGAACGCGGTGGTCGATGGCAGGATCGTGACCTCCGGCATGGCCTGCAGCGCCCGCATGATGTCTGCTACCCAGGCGCCGGCCGGCTTGCCGTCGATGAGTGCCGGGCCGGCGAGCAGGCTGCCGCCGGCAAGCGCCTGATCGTCGACCAGGATCACGCGCGCGCCGGACGCGCCGGCCACGCGGGCCGCGGCAAGTCCGGCCGGGCCCGCGCCGACCACCAGCACGTCGCAATGGGCGAAGGTTTTTTCGTAGCGGTCGCGATCGAGCTGCGCCGGCGCGCGGCCCAGGCCGGCGGCGTCGCGGATCAGCGTTTCGTACTTGCCCCACCAGCTCTTGGGCCACATGAACGTCTTGTAGTAAAAGCCCGCCGGAATAAAGCGCGCGAACTTCTGCATGATCGCCATGCGGTCGTTTTCGATGTTCGGCCGGGCATTCACGCTGCTCGCCGCCAGCCCCTCATACAACATCACTTCGGTGGCGCGCGGGTTGGGCACGGTGTACGCGCCGCTCTCGAGCTGCACGATCGCATTGGGTTCATCCACGCCCGCCGTGACGATGCCGCGCGGGCGGTGATACTTCCAGCTGCGCGCCACGAAACTCACGCCATTGGCGAGCAGCGCGGAGGCAAGCGTATCGCCGCGATAGCCCTGATAGGCGCGGCCGTTGAAAGTAAAGGTCAGCGGTGCGTCGCGCTCGATGCGCCCGCCGCTGGGCAAACGATGACTTTGCGTCATTTTCCGGTCTCCTTGTGCGCTGCCTCGAATTTTTGAAAACCGAGAAACTCATAGCTCACGGTATCGCGCTCGGCAATGAACCAGCGCCGGCACCCGTGCGTGTGATGCCACTGTTCGCGATGGCGGCCGCGGGTATTGGTGCGCATGAACACATAATCCCCCCACTCCCGATCGGACAGGGCTTCGGGCTGCAGCGGCCGGGCGATATCGGCCTCGCCGCCGCAGCTGAATTCGCTTTCGGCTCGCGGGCCGCACCAGGGACAAGTCAGCAATAGCATTTCAGAACTCCAGATTCAGTGGGCAACCGCGGCGGCGCCGTGTTCATCGATCAGGTGACCGCTATAGAAGCGGTCCAGCGAGAAGGGCGCGTTCAGCGGGTGCGGCGCATCGTTGGCAATGGTGTGCGCAAACACCCAGCCCGAGCCCGGCGTGGCCTTGAAGCCGCCGGTGCCCCAGCCACAGTTGAAATACAGCCCTTTGACGTCGGTCTTGGAAATGATCGGGCAGGCGTCCGGGCAGACGTCGACGATGCCGCCCCACTGGCGATTCATGCGCACGCGGCTGAGCACCGGGAACATCTCGACAATCGCCTGCAGCGTGCTCTCGATGATGTGGAAGCTGCCGCGCTGGCCATAGCCGGTGTATTGGTCGATCCCCGCGCCGATCACCAGATCGCCTTTGTCGGATTGGCTGATGTACGCGTGCACGGCGTTCGACATCACGACCGTGTCGATGATCGGCTTGATCGGCTCGGACACCAGCGCCTGCAGCGGATGGCTCTCGACCGGCAGGCGGATGCCGGCCATCGCCGCGATCACGCTCGAGTGCCCTGCCGCGACCACCGCCACTTTCTTGGCCTTGATGAATCCCTTGGCGGTCTCCACACCGGTCACGGCGCCGTTTTGACGGCGGATGCCGGTGACCGGGCAGTTTTGAATGATGTCGACGCCGTACTTGTCGGCGCCCCGCGCGAAGCCCCAGGCCACCGCGTCGTGGCGAGCCACGCCGGCACGGCGCTGGAACGAAGCGCCCAGCACCGGGTATCGACTATTGAGGTTGATGATCGGCACGATCTCCTGGATTTGCTGCGGCGACAGCCATTCGGCATCGACGCCGTTGTAGCGGTTGGCATTGATGCGGCGCTGGGTGTCGCGCACGTCCTGCAGCGTGTGCGCCAGATTCATCACGCCACGCTGGCTGAACATCACGTTGTAGTTGAGATCCTGCGACAGGCCCTCCCACAGCTTCATGGCCTTCTCGTATAACTGCGCCGATTCGTCCCACAGATAGTTCGAGCGCACGATGGTGGTATTGCGCGCCGTGTTGCCGCCGCCGATCCATCCCTTTTCGACGACCGCGATATTGCGCAGGCCGTGCTCCTTGGCGAGGTAATACGCGGTGGCCAGGCCATGCCCGCCGCCGCCGACGATGACGACGTCGTATTCGCGCTTCGGCTCGGGGCTGCGCCAGGCGCGTTCCCAATGCTGGTGGTAACTGAATCCGTTGCGGATCAGGCTAAATATCGAATATCGGCTCATGGTTTCCTCAGCACTCAATCACGTTCACGGCCAAACCGCCGCGCGACGTTTCCTTGTATTTCGTTTTCATATCCGCTCCGGTCTGCATCATGGTTTTGATCACTTTGTCGAGCGAGACGTAATGCTGGCCGTCGCCGCGCAGCGCCATGCGCGCCGCGTTGATGGCCTTGATCGCGCCCATTGCGTTGCGCTCGATGCAGGGAATCTGCACCAGCCCGCCCACCGGGTCGCATGTCATGCCCAGGTTGTGTTCCATGCCGATTTCGGCGGCGTTCTCGATTTGCTCATTGCTGCCGCCGAGCACGGCGGCAAGGCCCGCGGCAGCCATCGAGCACGCCACGCCGACCTCGCCCTGGCAGCCCACCTCGGCGCCGGAGATCGAAGCGTTTTCCTTGTAGAGCATGCCGATCGCCCCGGCCGTCAGCAGGAAGGCGATGACGCCGTCGTCATTGGCGCCCGGTACGAATTTCGTGTAGTAGTGCATGACCGCCGGAATCACCCCGGCCGCGCCGTTGGTCGGCGCCGTCACGATGCGCCCGCCCGCGGCGTTCTCCTCGTTGACGGCCATCGCATAGAGATTGACCCAGTCGAGCATCGAGAGCGGATCGCGCAACGATTCTTCCGGCCGATTCTTGAGCTGTTCATATTGCACCGCGGCGCGACGCTTGACGCGCAGCGGCCCCGGCAGCTCACCGACGGTCGCGCAACCACGCCGCACCGCCCCTGCCATGGCCGACCAGATCGCCAGCAAACCCTCGCGCACGGCCTCGACCGAGCGCCAGTGCGTCTCGTTCTGGAACATCAGCCCGGCAATCGACAGACGGGTCTCGGCACATACGCGCAGCAATTCGTCGCCAGTGCGAAACGGATACGGCACGCTGCCGCCATCGGGCGCGCCATTGACGCGCACACCGTCGCAATTGACCACGAAGCCGCCGCCCACCGAGTAATACTCCTTCTTCATCAGCAGGTCGCCGCGCGCATCCAGGGCCGTGAAACGCATGCCATTCGGATGCTGCGGCAATGCCTCGCGGCGAAAGAACTGCAGATGCTCCTTTTCGATGAAGGAAATGGGCTGCACGCCCAGCAGGCACAGTTCGCGATTGGCGCGAATCGCCGCCAGACGCGGCGCGATGAGATCGGGATCGATCCGATCCGGCAGCTCGCCCTCGAGCCCGAGCAACACGGCCTTGTCGCTGCCATGCCCCTTGCCGGTCGCGCCCAGCGAGCCATATAACTCGGCGCGCACCGCACACGTGGCCCTCAGTTGGCCGGCTTCCTGCAAGCGGCTGACGAAGCGGTGAGCCGCGATCATCGGCCCCACCGTGTGCGAACTCGATGGACCGATGCCGACCTTGAAGAGGTCAAACACACTGATGGACATAACGCCTTCCTATCTGCCGATAACGTGGCGCTAGTACACCAAAACGCCCCCTCGGCGGGATAGAACGGGAACGCCGTCCGATTAGGACAGGCGCGCCATGTGCCTCATGGATGCCATTTGCCGGGACGGCGCGCGAGCGCCGCGCTCAGTAAAATTCGGTCCGGCTCGGAAAGAGTTCGCTGTAATCGGCCCCTGCAGCCTGGGTCGCGCCGCCGGCGCGGTAAGCCCCAGGCGACACGCCGAAGGCGTGCCGAAATTCGCGGCCCATGTGCGATGCGTCGGAGAACCCGCAGCTCGAGGCGATCGCCGATACGGTCTTGTCGGAATGGGTGAGCATCCACGCCGCCACGCGCATGCGCATCGCCTTTGCGTACGCCTGCGGAGTGCTGCCGGTTTCGGACTTGAACAGGCGCTCGAGCTGCCGCACCGACATATCGAGCTTGCCGGCGAGTTCGTCGACGGTCAACGCAGCGCTCAGATGCTGCTCCATCAGCAAAATCGCGCGCTTGATCTTGGGATGTGCGGACGGCGCCAGCCCCGGCGGATGCGGTTGCGGCGCGTTGGCCTTGTGCGGCTCGTCGACCTGCAGGATGCGCAGCGCCTTCTGCACGATCGACGGATCGATATGGCGCATCAGGATCGCCGCGCCGACGTCGATCGAGGCGCGCCCGCCAGAACAGGTGATGCGCCGGCGATCGATCACGTAGAGCCGGTCGGCCAGCAGCAGATCGGGGTCGGTCGTGGGGAACTGGTCGAGAAAATCCCAGTAATGAAACCAGCTCACGCAGATTCGATGCCCGCTCATGACGCCGGCGCGCGTCAGCGCGAACGTGCCGGTGCACACGCCGACCAGCGTCGCTTCGGTCTGGCCCGCGGCGCGAATGAAATCCAGCGTCGCCTTGCCGGGCTCCGGGCCCGAGTGCAACAGTCCGCCGACGACGACGATGTAATCGAACTGCGACGGCGAGCCGAACGTCTCCCACGGAGCGATCTGGATGCCGCAGCTGGCGCGCACCGGCGCAAGCGATTCCCCGACGATTTTCCACGAGCAGCGCAGCGGCCGGCTTTTGTCGCCCTCGTCGCTGGCCAGACGAAGCATGTCGACCAGACCGGAAAACGCGGTCAGGGTGAAATTCGGCAACAGCACGATGCCAAAGCGCACCGCGGGTGTTTCCTGAGTCATCGGGGGTTTCATGGGCTTGGCGCCTGTTCTGTGGATCTCGCGCAACCATGACGCACTTGTCATGCGGCCGAGGCGATTCTGTTCTAGTCGTCCGATACCGCGTCTGTTGTACTTGAGGCTCGTTCTCTTTACATGGGGCGCATCGACTGAGCCCCGACAATCGCTATCTTAACGGACCTCGCCATGTTTTCCACTCGCATGAAAATCGACGATTTCGACCCCGCCCTATGGGACGCGATGCGTGCTGAAGCGCGCCGCCAGGAGGAGCATCTCGAACTGATCGCCTCAGAAAACTATACCAGCCCACGGGTGCTTGCGGCGCAGGGATCCGTGCTCACCAACAAATATGCCGAAGGGTATCCCGGCAAGCGCTATTACGGCGGCTGCGAATTCGTCGACGTGGTCGAGCAGCTCGCGATCGATCGCACCAAGTCGCTGTTCGGCGCCGACTGGGCCAACGTGCAGCCGCACTCCGGCTCGCAAGCCAACGCCGCGGTGTACCAGGCGCTGCTGCAGCCGGGCGACACGGTGCTCGGCATGAGCCTGGCGCACGGCGGCCACCTGACTCACGGCGCCAAGGTCAATTTCTCGGGCAAGCTCTACAACGCCGTGCAATATGGCACCGACGACAACGGCCTGATCGACTACGACGCGCTCGAAGCGCTCGCGCTCGAACACCGGCCGCGCCTGATCGTCGCCGGCTTCTCCGCCTATTCGCGCCGGCTCGACTTCGCCCGCTTTCGCGCCATCGCCGACCGCGTCGGCGCCTGGCTGTTCGTCGATATGGCGCACGTGGCCGGGCTGGTGGCCGCCGGCCTCTACCCGAATCCGGTGCCCCACGCCGACATCGTGACCACCACTACGCACAAGACCCTGCGCGGTCCGCGCGGCGGCCTGATCATGGGGCGCGCCAACGCCGATATCGAGAAAAAGATCGCCTCGATGGTGTTCCCCGGCACGCAGGGCGGGCCGCTGATGCACGTCATCGCCGCCAAGGCGGTGGCGCTCAAGGAAGCGTCCAGCGACGAATTCAAGCGCTACCAGCAGCAGGTGCTGGACAACGCGCGCACCATGGCGGTGATCTTCCAGTCGCGCGGCTACCGCATCGTGTCGGGCGGCACCGACAACCACCTGTTCCTGGTCGATCTGATCGGCAAGCCGCTGACCGGCAAGCAGGCCGATGCCGCGTTGGGCGCAGCGCATATCACGGTCAACAAGAATGCCGTGCCCAACGATCCGCAATCGCCTTTCGTCACCAGCGGCATCCGCATCGGCTCGCCTGCGATTACCTCGCGCGGCTTCGGCCTGCTCGAGGCGCAGACAGTGGCGAATCTGGTATGCGATGTGCTCGACGATCACGAGAACCCGGCCGTGACGCAAAAGGTTCGCGAGCAGGTGCTGGCGCTGTGCGAGCGCTTCCCGGTCTATTCCGATGCCGACGCGCCGCTTCTGAGCGCAGCGGCCGCGTAACCGCAATCCGAGTCCTTGCCATGAACGCATCCGATCAAACCGAGCAGTTCTGCCTGAACGTCTCATGCCCGAGCGAGGCGGGCGAAGTCGCCGCAATCGTCGCCTTTCTCGATCAGCGCGGCGGCTATATCGACGAGTTGGCGGTGTTCGACGACAAGAGCAACTCGCGCTTTTTCGTGCGCTGCAATTTCCATATTGCCAGCGGCGCCAGCCTCGATATCGAGCAGTTGCGGCGCGACTTCACTGCGGTCGCGCGGCAATTCGACATGAGCTGGCAAATTCACGACGTCGCCCGCCGCCCCAAGGTCATCATCATGGTCTCCAGGCTCGATCACTGCCTGGCGGATCTGCTGTTCCGCTGGCGCATGAGCGAACTCAAGATGGACATCGCGGCGATTGTCTCGAATCACCCTGATCTGGCTCCGCTGGCCGATGCGCACGGTATCCCGTACCACCACTGGCCGGTGACCCCCGAGACGAAATCGGCCCAGGAGGCGCGCCTGCTGGATCTGGTCGAGTCGACCGGCGCCGAACTGGTGATACTGGCCCGGTACATGCAAGTGCTCTCGGCCGATACCAGCCGGCGCCTGGCCGGCCGGGCGATCAACATTCATCATTCGTTCCTGCCCAGCTTCAAAGGGGCGCGCCCCTACCACCAGGCGTATGCGCGAGGCGTGAAGTTGATTGGCGCCACCGCGCATTTTGTCACCGACGACCTGGACGAGGGGCCCATCATCGAGCAGGTCGTCGAGCGCGTCGATCACACCTACACGCCCGAGCAGCTGCTCGCAGTGGGGCGCGACACCGAGTGCGCCAGCCTGGCGCGTGCGGTGAAATGCTTCATCGAGCGCCGGGTGTTCATCAACGGCAACCGGACGGTGGTCTTCTAGCAGGACGTCGCGAAGCTACCTCACGTGCCAGACCGGGCGCGGGCAGTTCTCGGCACCCCACATATGACGCATATGCTCCGGCTACCGCGCGCTGGGCTGCCCCGGTTCAAACCCGCTCGCTACGTTTTTCAACGCCCGGCGGGACACGCTTTGTCTTGCCGGGCGCGGCCGGCAACTTCGAAAGAACCTCATCCACGAAAATCGCCGTGGATGGGTTCTGCGCATCGCTTCGCCAGCACAGCACGGTATCGAGCTCGGTGCCCTTATCCTGCAAGGGGCGGATGACCAGGCCGGCGCGCTGGATATTGCGGGCGCACGACGGGTAAATGCTGAGCCCGATATTGGCAGCCACCAAACCAAAAATTCCATCGCTGGTGGTCGCCTCCTGCGCAATGGCCGGCGAGAATCCTGCTTTGTGGCACATCGCAAAGAAATGCGGACGGAAGGCGCCCCAGGATTGCTCGGCGCCGAGGATGAACTGCTCGCGCATCAACTGATTCAATTGCAGCGATTTCTGCTTGGCCAGCGGATGGGCAATCGGCAGCAGCACCACCATTTTCTCCCTGCCGAACAGCACGCTGCGCACATTCGGCGCCGAAAACGGGCCAATCATGAAACCGACGTCGATCGTGGCATCGAGCAGCGCCTGCTTCTGCATCGAAGTCGGCATATGGCACAGGTCGATACTGATCTGCGGGTACCGCTTGCCGAACGTCTTCACGGTGTGCGGCAGCGCGCCATTGATCGCGAAATCCATATACGCGACGCGCAGGTTTCCGATGCTCCCGTCTTGCGCGCGTCGCGCCAGCGAGATGCCCTGATCGATATGGGTCAGCGCCAGCCGGCAGTGTTCGGCGAATAGCTGCCCGGCATTGGTCAATTGAACGTTTCGGGTTGTGCGTGAGAGCAACTGGACGTCCACGGCCTCTTCCAGCGCTTTGATAATTCGGCTCAAAGCCGGCTGGGTCATATGCAGGCGCTCGGCGGCCGCCCGGAATTGCAGCGTATCGGCCACTGCCAGGAAAGCTCGAATGTGATGAATGTCGATGCGCATGATGAACGTCTCGTCGCGCCGCGTGCCGGCACGATCAATCCGGAAATCGCAACGATAACAAAAAGCGCCACGGCACGAGCCGTGGCGCTTCGAAACGGTGCCTTTTCACTGACGCCTGAACCGCAACGTCAGTATCGCCCCGACAACCAGCAAGGCAGCGATAACATACAGGCCATTGGTCAGACTGCCGGTCGCTGTTTTGACCCAGCCAAGAATCGACGGACTGACGAAGCCGCCGGTCAGGCCCAGGCTGTTGATCAACGCTATGGTACCGGCAGCGGCGGGGGTGCCGCCCAGATAATCGGTCGCAATGGCCCAGAAAAGCGGCTGCAGCGTAAAGATGACCGCGGTACCGACGCTCAATACGAACAGCGCCAATTTCAGATCCGTGCCCGTGAAAGGAATGGCAATCAATCCGCCGGCGCCGATCAGCGCGCACAGTGCCGTGTGCCACCGACGCTCGCTCGTTGCGTCGGAGTGCCGGCTGATGACAATCATGGTCACGACCGCCGCGCCATAAGGGATCATCGAGTACATGCCGATGGCAAAGGGATCGCTTACGCCAGCCCCTTTGATCAAGGCCGGTAGCCAGAAACTGATCGCATAGACGCCGCAAATGAAGGTGAACCACGAGAATGCCATCGCATAGACCCGCGGCGCCCGCATCGCCTTGCCGAACGAGTGATCGCGAAACAGCGGCCCACTGGCGGCGTCCGCATGCAATTGCTGGCGGATGATCGCCTTCTCATCGCCGCTCAGCCAGCTCGCCGATTCAGGCGTATCGTCCAGATAGAAAAACGCGATGACGCCAAGCACGCATGACGGCAAACCCTCCATCAGGAAGAGCCACTGCCATCCGGCCAGGCCGCCCACGCCGCTGAGCCGGGCGATCGCCCACCCGGATACGGGCCCACCCACTACGCCGGCCATGGCCACGGCGGTAAGGAACAGCGCCATTACCCGAGCACGCCGATTGGCCGGATACCAGTAAGTAAAGTAAAAAATCATGCCCGGGAAAAAGCCCGCTTCGAATACGCCAAGCATGAATCTCAGGAAATAAAAAACGGTGGGGGACGTGATGAAAAGCATCGATGCGGACGTCATGCCCCACAGGATCATGATTCGCACCAGTGTCTTGCGCGCTCCTATTTTTTCGAGGAGCAAATTGCTCGGCACCTCGAAAAGAAAATACCCGGCAAAGAAGATGCCGGCGCCAAGTCCATAAACGGCGTCGCTAAAGCCCAGCGCACTCTGCATCTGCAATTGGGCGAAGCCAACGTTGATGCGATCCAGATAGGCCGCGACATAGCAGATGAACAGAAATGGAATCAGCCGCAAAGTCACTTTCCGATAGGTGCTATTGATGGCTGACGCGGGGAATTCGGCTGATCGGGCCTGGATGGCCGTCGGGTCCAGCGCGTTCGTGGTCATGTCTCTCTCCTGAGGGATATCTCGGATCTTTATCTTTTTGGGGGCCGGCCGACAGCGGCCGGCGTCAAACGACTAACCTATGCTGCCACGGTGCGCAGATACTCGACGCAGCGATCCACCGACTCGACATCGGCGAACTTGGCGTCGATGTCGAACAGGTTCCATTCGACCGCGCCCGGCACGCGATCGCCGATGCATTCGCGCACGGCGATGGTGCGGAAGCCCTCGGCCAGCCCGTCGCACAGCGTGGTGCGCACGCAGGCGGATGCGGTCACGCCGGTCACGAGAATGGTGTCGACCCCCGCCGCTCGCAGGAAGCCGGCCAGGTAGGTGCCATGGAACGAACTGGCGCGTTTTTTGATCAGCAGTTGCTCGCCCGGAATCGGGGCGATGCGCGAGTCGATGGCCCACAGGTTTTCGTCGGCCTGGTCGACGACGTCGACCGGGATCTTGTTATGCCACAGGCCCATATCCGTGTTCGGATTGTTGCGGTCGGTCACTTGATAGCAAGTCGTCACGTGCACCACCGGGTGCCCGTGCTCGCGGCATGCGGCCAGCAGGCGCTGCACGCCCGGAATGATCTGATCGTCGATGTGCTCGCACGTGAACGGATTGCCGGGCCGCGTCCAGGCATTGGCCAGATCCACGTTGATCAACGCCGGCTTTTTGCCAAAGCCCACGCGGCGCTGAAACCCGCGTTGCTGATACAGCTCGGTGGCTTGGGAAAAGGCTTGCGCCAGCATTTCATTCAGACCTGTACTCATTGAAATCTCCTGCGTATGGGTAATTGAGAAACTCAGGGTTATGCGCCTAAGTCAGGTCCAACTATAGGCAACCCATTGTTACCAGTCCAATTACATTTACGCCATGATTATTACCAGATAAGGCATCAATAACTTGGGGGAAACCAGGAGATATTTCGCTTGCCGATGCCCGGCACGCATAGTGCGACGAGCGGCTCAGGCTTCGCTGCTCGAAGGCAGGGGTGAGGGATTCATATGATGGCGCCACGTTGGGCGCGCGAGGCAGGCAACGCATCGCGAAGGCGCGTTATGGCTTGGTGCGACCTGACGAACGAGCCAATCTGGCTTTGCCGGTCCGGCACCCGACGATACGCGCCGCTGGAAACCGGCACGCCGCCAAACGGGGTATATGAGCCGTGTTTATCGTTCTTCAGATGACGGTATTGGTGGCACGCCGCCTGGCCGAGCTCGCGCACGCGCGCTGGATCCTCACTGGTCCGGCCGGGGGCCCGGGCGACCCGGTCCAGTTGGGTTTCGAGAGTCTGGGCTTGCAGACGCCCGCCGTGCACCTCGAGTGCGAGTCATTCTCGACGCTGCTCGGTCTGATGCCTACTACCGACGTGGTCGGCATCATGCCGCGCGGCTTTTTTCAGCGCTACGGCCCCCGTATGGGCCTGGTCGAACTACCGATCGAGGATCCGCTGCCGCGCATCTCGATTCACGCGGTGGCACGCGCCGATGTGCGCCTGACTGTGCCTGCCCAGCGACTGCTGGATGAATTTACGCATATCGCGAAGGAAAGTGAGTTTGGCGCGCACGAGTGAAGTGAAGACGGGCGCGCCGGCAACGAATCGCATGCGGGTCGATGCACTGCCCTCCGCCATCCCGGACCGGCTCGCCGGCGGTGCCGAGCGGTGTGGCAGAACGCCCCGCCGATCTTGATGCGGCGATTCAGTGGACCCGGCCGGCATCGCGCAGCACCCACAGCAAGCCTGCCAGCGGCAGGATGGGAATGGCTGCGCACAGCAGCACCGCCCGATCGCCGAATTGGTCGATCACCAGGCCGAAGGCAAGCGGTGCGGCCACCGTGATCAGGTTGCTCACGGCCTGAAAGCCCGCGTTCGCACGCGGCAGCTCCTCGATCGGCACCGCGTCCGCGACCAGGGCGAGGGCGACCGGGTAGGTCAATCCGTGCGGCGCGCCGAGAATTGCCAGCGCAAACATGAAAAGACCGATGCCGTGACCGAACGCCAGGAGACCGATGCCGCACAGCGTGGCCGCGACGCACACACCGAACAATCTCAAGCGATGTCCGACGGCAGGCCAACGCGTCAGTGCAACGCGGCACAGGAACGAGACCGTGAAGAAGATTGCAATGCCCACCTCGGTGGTCGAAGCGGGGATGTGATACAGGGACTTGCCGATCAGGCCGATGAAAACGACGACCAGCGAGAAGGGAACCATGTAAACCGCCTGGCCGCATACGGCAAGGCACCACTTCTGGTTGCGAAACAGCGACCCCAGGCCCGCCATCGATGCCCAGAACGAGGCCGGCGCCGCAGGCGCCGCGTCGGTCGTTGCCTGGCTTTGGCGGGTCACCCTGGCACCGATCAACGCGATCGGCAGAAACGCCAGATACGCCGCCAACAGGTGCTCATGCGCGGCTGACAGGACAACAGACTCGTAGATCGGGCCAAGCGTAAGACTGATCGAGAGCACCAGCGCCAACGTGGCAAAGGCGCGCCCGCGAGTCGCGTGGGTTCGATCGCCCTGGTTCGACGCACGCTGGCCGATTGCAGTGGCCGCGCTCGGCAGCACAAGGCCTCCGGCGACACCCAGAAGCAGCGCGCCGACCAGGAGCATGAACTGGGCCGGGATGAGAAAGCTCACGATCGAGGCGGTCATGAAGAGCAGGCCCACATAGACCGCCCGCTGTGCGGCACTGGTGCTCAGATGCGCGGTGATCAGCAGCATGGTGAGCACGGCAACCAGGTTGGCGCCGGCCGCAATCGCCCCGATCGCCGCGCTGCCGAGCCCCAGGGACACGCCCAGCAGCGAGAGCGTGGTCTGCGCCATGTTCTGCGTCGCGCGGAACGCGCCGGTGGCGATCAGCAAGGGGGTCGTCTCCGATTCCCGCACTCGCTCGAGTAATCTGCTCGCGTAACGGATTGTCATGCGGCACCTCTCCATGCAACGAAAAAGGCGCGCGTGCGCGGTTCGATTCCGGCCGGTCGAAGCCCGACACGACGGCAGTGCGCGTCAATGCCCGTCTTATGGCGCGACGGGCGCCACGAGTCGGTGAAGTCGCCAGAACGGGTCATACGGCACGCTCGGCATGTTTGGCGATGGCGTCGCAAGACGAGTTGACGCATCGGCAACTCGCGTCAGGAATGAAGATATGCGGGTTCATGAAGACAATCAGGAGCGCGCCGACACGGCCAAGCCCCACTTTTACCCGGACGTTCGCGCGCTTTTACAGGTTTTCTTGTCCTTTGCCGAACAAGGGATGGTGCCGGGGACCGGACTCGAACCGGCAAGCCCGAAGGCGGCGGATTTTCTTCACACTGCGTCTTTCGACGCCAGCTGGGCTGTTCGTGCGCTGGACTATGCCTTCGCCTTGGCATGTGCTTTAGGCGCCCCCCGTCTAGTCTCTACACCTTCCCGTCGCTCGCGCGAAGGGCTTGGCTCGGCGTTGCCTCGGCCCTGGGGCCAGGGGTTTCACCGAATTTGAAGGGTTCTGCACCGCCCGTTTCCGGGCGGGCACTCAAATGTTTAAGTCCGCTATGTTTACCAATTTCATCACCCCGGCACGGGGGACCGCATTCTAACATTGCGCCGGCATACGCTGCCAGCGGCTGTCACGGTGGGCGTGTATCATGTCTGAAGGCATGGCCCCGCGATCTCTACTGGAGAGTTGACGATGCTGGAAAATCTCGACCGAATCGCTCATTCGCTGGATGCTATCGAGTCTGCCGCGCGTGGCGTCGCCATGCGCTTTCCCGAAGCGTCCCAGGAGCTTTACACGGCGCTGATGGAAATTCGCAACGCGATTGGCCTGGTGGCCCAGGAAGTGGTACGCATCGAGCAGGAGCTGCACGCGAGTTCCGGCAATGGGCAGTCTTGAGCACGGACGTCACCATGCGTGTCGCCGAGCGCGCCGCAACGTGGCTTGTACCTACCCGGTCAGGCCGTTAAGATAAATCTTGCGCGACACGCCGGCTCATGCTGGTTCGGCCGGCGTCGTGTCGCAATCCCCACGTATCGATCAACGCGATCGCAACCCGGGAGAATCCATGAGCGCAGTTCACGCCGCACTGCAGGACGCCGCCGCTCCCCGAACATCCAGGTTGGCGCAACGTTTTGCCGTCGTCAGGCACACCTCGGTCGACCTCTGCGCCGGATTGACAGAGGCGGACATGACGGTGCAGTCGATGGACGATGCCAGCCCGCTCAAGTGGCATCTGGCACACACCACATGGTTTTTCGAAACCTTCCTGCTGGTTCCTCGCTATCCGAACTATTCTGCCTTCTGCGCGGATTTCGCTTTTCTTTTCAACTCGTATTACGAAGCGGCCGGCCCGCGGCACCCTCGCCCGCGCCGCGGTCTGCTGACCCGTCCGACGCTGCCCGAGGTGCTGGCTTATCGGGCGCACGTCGACGACGCCATGACGCGCCTGATCGGGACTGCCCAGGACGCCGCGACGCTTGAATTGATCGAGCTGGGCTTGCACCACGAACAGCAGCATCAGGAGTTGATGCTCACCGATGTGCTGCATCTGTTCGCGCAAAATCCGCTGCGCCCGGCTTACCGTGCGGCCAACCCGCCCCGGCCCGCGGCAGCGGCGCCTGGCGAGCAGCACGACTGGATGGCAATCGCCGGCGGGCGCTTCACCGTCGGCCATGACCGCAACGGCTTCGCCTTCGATTGCGAGGGACCCAGCCACGACATCCTGCTGGGCGATTTCGCACTGGCCACGCTGCCGGTCACCAACGCGCAGTGGCACGCTTTCATCGACGACGGCGGCTATCGCAATCCGGCGCTGTGGCTCTCGGATGGCTGGCAAACCGTCCAGCGCGAGGCGTGGGACGCACCCCTTTACTGGGAGCGGCGGGACGATCAATGGTGGCGCATGACGCTGCACGGCATGGCCGAGCTCGATATGCACGCGCCGGTCAGTCATATCAGCTACTTCGAAGCGGACGCGTTCGCGCGCTGGGCCGGCAAGCGCCTGCCCACCGAATTCGAATGGGAAATCGCCGCGCGCGACGCCCTGCCGCACGGGCATTTCGCCGACAGCGTCTGGCTCGACCCGCTACCGGATGCAGTCGCGCCGAACGCAGAGCTGCGCCAAATGTTCGGCGACGTCTGGGAATGGACCGCCAGCCCGTACGTCTCGTATCCCGGCTTTCGTCCCGCCGCCGGCGCCGTCGGGGAATACAACGGCAAGTTCATGTGCGGGCAGTTCGTGCTGCGCGGCGGCTCCTGCGCGACGCCGGCCGGTCACATCCGCGCCACCTACCGGAATTTCTTCTACCCACACCAGCGCTGGCAATTCACCGGTCTGCGTCTGGCGGAGGACCGCTAGTGTCATCGAACCCGTTATCCGCATATGCCTGTCCGTCCCTGCCGCGCGACGCTTTTGCGCGCGCCGCGCTTGAGGGCCTCGGGCGCGCGCAAAAATTCATCCCGTCCGCGTGGCTCTACGACCAGCGCGGCTCGGAGCTTTTCGAGGAAATCACCCGGCTCGACGAGTACTATCAGACCCGCACCGAAATCGGCATTCTGCAGGCTTGCGCGCCATTGCTGGCCGAGGCAGTCGCGCCCGGCACGGTGATCATCGAACTGGGTAGCGGATCGAGCCGCAAGACGCCGCTGCTGCTGCGCGCGCTGCGCGAGCCGCACGCCTATGTGCCGGTCGATATCGCGGAAGATTTTTTGCGCGCATCGGCCAGCGCGCTTGCCGCGAATTTCCCCAAACTCACGGTATTGCCGGTGGTAGCCGACTTTACGCAGCCGTTCCACCTGCCGCCGCAGGTGAGTGACACGCCACACCCGCGCCTCGGCTTTTTTCCGGGCTCGACCATCGGCAATTTCACGCCGGCCGAGGCGGTGCGCTTTTTGCAGCACGCCGCCAGACTCCTGGGGCGTAACCGGCGCATGGTAGTCGGCGTCGATGCCACCAAGGATGCCGCAATATTGGTGCCCGCCTATAACGACAGCCGTGGCATCACAGCCGAGTTCAACCTGAATCTGCTGCGTCGCATCAATCTGGAGCTGGGCGCTGATTTCGATGTGACCGCATTCCGTCACGAGGCGCGCTACCACGACAAACTGGGGCGCATCGAAATGCATCTGGTCAGCCAGCGCAAACAGACCGTCAATCTGCTCGGGCATCGTTTCTCCTTCGAGCCCGAGGAGACGATCCATACCGAGAATTCCTACAAGTATTCAGTGCCGGAATTCCAGGCTCTGGCCGCCTCGGCCGGCTGGCATCCCCAGGCCGTATGGCAAGACCCGGCGCGATGCTTCAGCGTGCATCTTTTGAGCAATATTGTCTCGGAAATCGCATAATTCGTTGCCGCTCTGTTGCGACGCAACAATGGTGGACGTATCATTCGGGAAAACCCTTAGGAGCTTTCCCATGACCACCCAAACGATGACCGCTTCTTCTTCGCTCTTGGCCCGGCTTGGCCGCCTGCTGGCAGAGATGTGGGAGGCGCATGCGCGCACCTATGACATCGTAGCCAGCAACTACAAAGCCGGCTCGGATTGCAACCGCCTGCCGCGCTGACCGGCTCGCCGGCCGGATTCGCCGTCGCGACCGGCCGTAATGCCTCAATCGAGTTCGCGTCCGGCGAATTCGCGGATCGGCCACAGCGCCAGCAGTGACGCGACGCCGCAGCCGATCACATACCACGAGGGCGACAGTGGATCGCCCGTGACCTTGATCAGCCAGGTCACGATGAACTGCGCGAAACCGCCGAATAGCGCAACACCGACGCTGTAGACGATCGCCATGCCGGTCGCGCGTACGGCTTTGGGAAACAGTTCCGGCATGATCACGATGGTCGGCACCCCGCTCATCGCGTTGAGCAGCGACATCACGGCGACCACCGCCAGCAGCACGCCGACGCTCGGCCAGCTGTGCAGCAGCCAGAAGGCCGGATAGATCAACACGATGATCGCCAGGCGCGACCACAGAATCAGCGGCTTGCGCCCCCAGCGGTCGGACCATGCGCCGAACAACGGTGAGGATACGAAGGTGATCAGACCGGCCATCACGCCGGCGAGCATCGCCACTTTCATCGACATGCCGAGGATGCGGATCGCATAAGTCGGGATGTAGAACAGCACGATGTAATTGGCCACCGTGCCGCCGACGGTCAGCACGATACCCAGCAGCGTGATGGTGCGATGCCGGCCGAGCACTTCACGCACCGAGCCGTGCGGCGCATCGGCCGCATGCGGCGTATGCGTTTCGCCCAGGCGGCGACGAATGAAGGCGCCCAGCGGCGCGACCAGAATCCCCAGCAGGAACGGCAGGCGCCAGCCCCAACTCTCCAGCGACTCGACCGGCAGCGCCGCCGACAGCAGCGTCGCCAGCAAAGCGCCGAACAGCGCCGCGGCACCCTGGCTCGCCAGTTGCCAACTGCCATAGAAGCCGCGCGTGCGGGCGCTCGCGTACTCCACCAGCAAGGTCGTCGACGCGCCGACTTCGCCGCCCGCCGAAAAACCCTGCAGCAGGCGCGCCAGCACGACCAGCGCGGGCGCGGCCAGGCCGATCTGCGCGTAGGTCGGCGTCAGGCCGATCAGGCCCGTGCTCAGCGCCATCAGGAAAATCGTCAGTGTCATCGCCGCCTTGCGGCCGGCCCGGTCGGCATAGGCGCCGAGCATCACGCCGCCCAGCGGGCGCGTGATGAAGCCCGCGCCGAAGGTGCCCACCGAGAGCAGCAACTGCCCGAGCGGATCGTGTACCGGGAAAAACAGCTTGCCGATCAGCACCGCGAAAAAGCTGTACACGGTGAAGTCGAAAAACTCCATGCCGTTGCCCAGCGTCACGGCAAAAATGACCTTGGCGCGCGACATTGCGCGAGGTTGCGTCACGGCCTGCGGCGTGATCGAAATGTCCATGGTGTCTCCTCTTTGTGAATTCTGGTTGTCAGGCCTGCGCGGCCGGCCGGCGCGAGCACTGGCCCGTCAGGCGGCCAGGAAGCGCTCCGTCAACAGCGCCCAATACGCGGCCCCAGTGACGATGCATCGATCGTTGAAGTCATAGCCCGGATTGTGCACCGTGCATACCTGCTCGCCCGCGCCATTGCCGATCAGCAAATAACTGCCGGGGCAATGCTGCAGCAGGTAGGCGAAGTCTTCGCTGCCCATCAGCGGCCGGGTATCGGCGATCACGTTTTCACTGCCGACCAGTTCCTCGCCCACGCGGCGCGCGAATTCGGTTTGCCCGGCATCGTTGACCAGCACCGGGTACCCCCGCCAGTAATCGATCTCGGCACGCAGCCCGAAACTCTGCGCCTGGGCCTCGACCAGCGCGCGAATGCGCGCCTCCAGCAAGTCGCGCACGCCGGCGTCCAGGGCGCGGATGCTCAATTCCATCTGCGCGCTTTGCGGCACCACGTTGGCGACTTCGCCCGATTTGATCGATCCCACCGTGATGACCGCCGGGTGCTGCGCATCGACGTTGCGCGCGACGATGGTCTGCAGCCCGAGCACGATGCTGGCGGCGGCCACCACCGGGTCGATCGCCTTGTGCGGCTCGGCGCCATGCCCGCCCTTGCCGTGCAGCGTGATGCTGGCCCGGTCGGACGACGCCATGAATGCGCCGGCGTGAAACACCAGCTTGCGCTCGGCGAACCCGGGCATGTTGTGCATGGCGAAAATCGCGTCGCAGGGAAAGCGCTCGAACAGGCCGTCGTCGAGCATGCGCTTGGCGCCCGCCAAACCTTCCTCGGCGGGCTGGAAAATCAGATTCAACGTACCCGAGAAACGTCGGGTGGCAGCCAGATAGCGTGCCGCGCCCAACAGCATCGCGGTATGTCCGTCGTGGCCGCACGCGTGCATCTTGCCGGCATGCACGCTGGCGTACGGCAACCCGGTTTGTTCCTGGATCGGCAAGGCATCCATGTCGGCACGCAGGCCCAGGCGACGCCGGCCGTCGCCCACGCGCAGCGTGGCCACCAGCCCGGTGCCGCCGATATCGCGCGTGAGCTCGTAGCCCCACGACAGCAGCCGTTCGGCGACCAGGTCGCTGGTCTGATACTCCTCGAATCCGAGTTCGGGGTGCTGGTGAATCCGGTGCCGCAACGTAACGATGTCGTCGGCAAAGGCGGCAATGGCATCCAATGGGGAGGGATCGTGCAGGGCCAACGGCGTCTCCTGGAATAGTCTGAATAGGAAGTCTTATCAGACGATGGTAGAGTGACTCTGAGACTACCGGAAGACAATATTTTCAGGCACCGAACACCATTGGTTGTCATTCGACCGACCCAACCGCGCCGCCGCGCACCCCCCGATTACGGCCAGGAGCCCGCATGAAATATCATCAGTTGCGCGCCTTCGTCAGCGCCGCCGAGCACGGCAGCATCCGCGGCGCGGCGCGCGCGCTGTTTCTGTCGCAGGCCGCCGTGACCAAGGCGCTGCGCGAACTGGAAGACGACGCCGGCTTGCCGCTGATCGCGCGCAACGCACGCGGCATCCAGCTGACCGAGGACGGGCAGCGGCTGCTGATGCGCGCCCGGCTGATCGTGCGGCAAATGCAGCAGGCGCGCGATGAATTGAATCAGTCGCAAGGCATCGATACGGGCAGCGTGGCAATCGGTCTGACACCGGCGGTTGTCCTGACGGTGCTGCCGGACGCGCTCAAGGCATTCCGTCAGCGCTATCGCAACGTCGCGCTGCGTCTGGTCGAAGGCCTTGCGCCGATCGTCGTGCCGGGGGTGCGCAACGGCACGCTCGACTTCGCCATGACGGTGCAAAGCAATGTGTCTCTGGGCAACGATTTCGTCACCGAGTCCTGCTTCCACGCCCAGCAGGCGATAGCCGCGCGGGCCGGCCACCCGGTGCTGGCCGATCCGGCGCCGGCTGCCCTGGCCGCGCAGGAATGGGCGCTGAGCAGCCGCCTGCAGGAGGGGCACGGCGGGCTGATCCAGCAACTGTTCGCGACCAGCGGCGTCGCGCCGCCCGAGCGGATCCTCGTGTGCGAGTCATACAGCACGGCGGTCGCGCTGGTGCGCAATACCGATTTGCTGAGCCTGTTTCCCGAACCCTTGCTGGCGCTGCCCGAATGCACCGGCATCGTCGCCGTGCCGGCGCGGCTGCCGAGCCTGAGCACCGAGATCAGTCTGGTGCGTCGCGCCGATGTGCCGCTGACGCCGGCCGCGGCCTATCTGGCGGCGTGCCTGATGCAAGCCGGCCGCACGCGCTTTCCGGATTGATCGGCAGCGTCCGCGTGCGCCGTGCGGCCGGACGCGCACCGATTTAAGGCATAATCCCTGCGCAGGATCGGCCCCTTCGCAGGGCTGGCGCCACCTTCACGTCAGCAAGACCCCAGTGATGTCATGAGCGAAGACAATAAATATGCGGTACCCGGCCTCGAACGCGGGCTCAGGATCCTGATGGAATTTTCCAAACAGGAGCCCGTGCTCAACGGCGCCGAGTTGTCGCGCCGGCTCGACGTGCCCCGCTCGACGGTATTCCGCCTGCTGCAGACGCTCGAATCGCTCGGCTTCATCGAGCGCGCCGCCAGCGGCGATCGCAATTACCGGCTGGGCGTCTCGGTGCTGCGGCTGGGCTTCGAATATCTGAACTCGCTCGAGCTGACCGACCTGGGCAATCCGATCATCGAGAGATTGCGCGACGCGACCGGCTATTCGAGCCACATCATCATTCTGGATCGGCAAGACGCGGTCTTCGTCGCCAAGGCCGCCAGCCGCGATCCGGTGTTCAGCGCGGTGAGCATCGGCACCCGCCTGCCGGCGCATGCCACGGTGATCGGCCAGGTGCTGTTGGGCGATTGCGATCTGGCGGCATTGCACAAGCTGTATCCGCAAGGCCCGCTCAAGCGCTACACCGACCATACCCCCGAGACCATCGAGGCGCTCTTCGCACGCGTGCAGGAGTATGCGGCGCGCGGCTATGCGACCAGCCAGTCGTTTTTCGAGTACGGCATTTCCACGGTGGTCGCGCCGGTGCGGGATCACCGCAACAAGATCGTCGCGGCAATCAGCGTCACGGTGCCGCGCCCGCAACTCGAGGACCGGGCGCAGGACAACGATCTGGTCAGCCAGGTCGTTGCCGCGGCCAATGAACTGTCCTACAAGCTCAATTACCGGCAGGCGCCGGCCTGATACCGCCGCCGGCCTGCCAGGCCATTCAGCGCTTGTCGGTATCGGTCATGAATTTGCCGCCGGGCGCCTGCCCGGCGTTCTTCTGCCGGCGCGTCACGCCGTCGAGCCCGCCGTCGACCGCCCATTCGGCGAATACGGTCGGGCCCGGCTCGAAGTCGCGCGGCTGCCAGGCCGGCGTCAGGATGTCTTCGTCGGCGTAATACTCGATCAGCGCGCCGCACGGATTCTTGAAATACCAGAAGTAAGCCGATGAGATCGGATGGCGCCCCGGCCCCAGCTGCGTTTGCCAGCCGCAGCGGTCGATGTGCAGGCCGCCGCCGAATACCTCGTGGATGTCGCGCACCGTGAAGGCGACGTGATTCAGGCCGCGCTTGCCGTTGGGCAATTGCAGCAGGAACAGGTCGTGGTGCCCGCCGTGCGGCGCGCAACGCATGAACGCGCCGCGCTCCGGATAACGGTCGGACAGCTCGAAGCCCAGCGCCTCGCGGTAGAAGCGCTCGGTCTGGGCCAGCGCATTGGTGAAGAACACCACGTGCCCGACCTCGATCGGCTCGGCGCGCTCGTAGATCGGGCTGGGCTGGTCGATGCGCGCGGCCTGGCCCCATGCGTTGGATGGCGAGCCCCTCACGTCGAGTTCGCGCTTGCGGCTCGCCTCGATGCGGATCGCCAGGCCGTTCGGATCGATGCAACCGAGCGCGCCGTCGCGTGCATAGAAGCCCGGTTGCTGCGCCAGGCGCGGCCGCAGATCGTCGAGCTCGGCCGCGCCGGCCACGCCCCAGGTCACTTCGCGCAGCGTCGGGCCTTCTTCCATGGCCGGCGGCAACGACGGATCGTCATGCGCGGCCAGCACCACGCGGCAACCGTTGAGCGTCTCGAAGCGCGCGCCGTGCGCGTCGCGCGAGAGCTCCCTGAGGCCCCAGTCGCGCAGGAAACGGCAGCAGGTGTCGAGATCCGTCACGCCGTAGGTGATTTGTTCAATACCGAGAATCGTCATTGTGTTATTTCCAGGCAGGCAGTCAGAGGTCGAGCACCAGGCGCTCGCCCTTGCAGCCCGATACGCAGATCATCATTACTTTGTTGGTGGCGCGCTCCGCTGCACTGAGTACCGAGTCGCGGTGATCGGGGCAACCTTCGAGCACGCGCGTCTCGCAGGTGCCGCAAATGCCTTCCAGGCAGCTGGTCTGGACGTCGGCACCCGCCGCAAGCAGGCTGTCGAGCAGGGTCGCGCCGGGCTCGACGCGAACGCTCTTGCCGCTCCTGGCGAGTTCCACCGTGTAGCCGCTGGCGGCCGCCGCGGGGGGCGCGGCATCGGGCGCCGGAGCGAAGCGTTCGAGGTGTACGTGGGCGATGCCGGCGGCCTCGCACGCCTGCTCGAATGCGCCCAGCATCACCGCCGGGCCGCAGCAATAGGCATGCGTGCCGGCCGGCTTGCCTGCCAGGTAAGCGGCGAGATCGGCCGGACGATCGCCATGCGCCTCGTCGAAATGGCAGGTCAGCTTGCCGCCGAGCGCATGCAGCTCGTCGACAAACGCCGCCTGCGCGGCATGGCGCGCGCAATAGAGCATCTCCACGCTGCGCCCGAGTTCGCTCAGCCGGCGATACATGCAAAGGATCGGCGTGATGCCGATACCGCCGGCGATCAGCACGGTGTGCGGGGCGTCCTCGACCAGCGCGAAGTTGTTGCGCGGCGGTGCGATCTGCACGGTCATGCCGACGCGGAAATTATCGTGAATGAAGCGCGAGCCGCCGCGGCTTTTCGGGTCGGCCAGGATGCCCAGCACGTAACGATCGCGCTCGCCGGGTGAATTCACCAGCGAATAGCTGCGCACCAGCCCGCTCGACAGGTGCAGGTCGATATGCGCGCCGGGCTCGAACGGCGGGAAGCTGCCGCCTTCGGTCGGCACCAGTTCCACGCTCATGATGCCGCGCGCCTCGTAGCGCAGCGTGCGGATCATTGCCGACAGATTATTTGCACTGCTCATGTTACGTCCTGCCTTCTACCGTCTTGCGGGCCGCGCGACGCGCTCAGCCCAGCCGAGTCATATCGATGTCGCGGCGCGCGAATGCGTCGATCTCCACGCGCAGCTCCGGAAACACCAGGCCACTGACCTGTACCAGCGTCGAGCACGGGTAGGCGCCACCCCGCCCCACGATGTCGGCGAAAAATTCCTGCCGCGCCCGCCCCACCTCGTCCTTGTCGGCGATGTCGGTGACGTACACCGCCAGGCGATAGACGTTGGCCAGCGTGCCACCGCCGGCCTCGACCAGCGCCTTGACTTTGCCGAGCACCAGCAGCGTTTGCTCATACGCCGACAATGGGCTCGCCGCATCGCGCGAAGCCGGATGAGCGGTCATGCCCGACAGCACGATATCGTTGCCCGCCACGATGCCGTTGCTCCACGTCGCCGTGGGCGCCTCGGGCACGCTCGCGCAACGAATGCGCACCGCGCCGCGCGCGGCATCGTGACTGGCGCTCATGCTTTTTCCGACCGCTCGAGTTCAGCCTTGGCCAGATTGCGCAGATGCCGCCGCAGGCGCACGATCCCCATGTCATGCTGATACAGGTGCTCGTACTGGTTGGCGTCGGGCTCCATGTTCTCGAGAATCTCGCGGTCCTGCTCGAGCACCGCCCAATGGCGCGCTTCGAGGCGGTTGCGATACAGGAAGCGCCACACGTCGCGCTGCCAGCCGCTGACCTTGCGGCAACGCCAATGGAACACCGCGGCCAGATTCGGGGCGATCGGCGTATAGCTGCCGATGATGATGAAGTTGCCGCCCGGGCCGCCGGTCTTCGGATAGGGGATCTCCAGGCGCATCCAGTGGATGCCGGTGTCGGCCCACTCGGTCCAGTCGAAGTTGACGTCGCGCTGCCCTTCTTTCTCGAAGATAAAGCCGTGCTCGGTGTCGCGGATGCGGAAATTCGCAGTGGTCTGGCCTGCGGCCATCGAATGCGACTGCTTGTGCAGGTACGTGCCGTGCATCGGATCCATCACATTGTCGAGCACGTAGCGGTAGTCGCCCTTCCACTCCGTGTAGCAGATGAACGACGAGTACGCGTCGCCGGTCAGCTCCTCGGGCAGATTCAGCGGCGGCGGCGTATCGATATTCGTGGTGGCGTTGTAGAGAAAGATCACGCCGGCCTGCTCCCGCACGTGAAAGCCGAGCCCCGCGCGCGAGCCTTCGAGCTTGCAACCGGGACTGCCCGGCACGCTGGTCACCACGCCATCGCAGCGCACCTGCACGCCGTGATAGCCGCACTGGATGCGATCGCCCAGCACCACGCCCTTGGACAGCGGCGCGCCGCGATGCGGACAATGGTCCTCGAGCGCGCGAACCTGGCCTTCCTGGTCGCGCCAGAAGACCATCTTGCGGCCCAGCCGCTGCAACGACACCGGCTCATGACCGACCAAATTCGACGGGCAGATCGGGTACCACAAATTCACCAGACCGCGTTCCAGGACGGCATCGGTCACATCTTGCTGTTGATTCGTTTTCATGAAACTCTCCGCGGCGGCCTATTGACCCAGACGGGCCATTTCCTGGCAAAAATTCTGCTCGGTCCATGCGGTGCCGACCTGCGGTCCGGGACCGGCCTGATTCAGATAAGCGATCAGACCAGGCAATTCGACGATGCCCTGGGCAAATGCCCGCTCGATCGAATCGCCCAGCAGGCTTTCATATTGCGTCGGCGGACGCAGCCGCGCCTGATGCGGCTCGAGATAACGTTCCATCATTGACCTCCATTGCGAACCCGCTCGCGAATCCGTTCGCGCACCGGGACAAAATCATAGGTGGGATAACATTCCGTGCGAAACACGCCCCAGGCCGAGCGCTCCAGCTCGAGGTTGACCACCGGCAGCAGGGCCGGCGGCAATTCCAGCGTGACGATCTGGCCAAACCCCATCGCCACGGTCCACGACACCACGCGCGCGCCTTCGGGCGGAAACCGCTCCCACCAGTCGGCGGCCTTCAGGCGCGACTGAAACGCGTCGAGATTGTTCGACTGATCGTGCTTCAGGAAAACCGTCAGCAGCATCGTCGAGGGGTCGCTTGCCATGGCGCGGGCTCCGTGCTTATTTGACGAACTGATTGGTAAACAAGTCTTTCACATCGGTCTTTTTGCTCACGACTTTTTCCTTGACGTAAAAGTCCTGCAGCTTCTCGACGCGCGCCGGATCGAACGCGCCGAGCGTCGCCTGACCCGGATAGACGTCGGTGGCGTAGTAGGTCAACACCTTCTGCACTTCGGCCTCGTGCCCCTTGTAGGACGGCACCGCGGCCACATAGGCTTTTGCCGCGGCAGCCGGGTCCTTCATGATCTCGGCCAACGCCGTCAGCGTCGCATGCACGAATTTGCCAACCATCGCCGGGCGCTCGGCGATGGTCTTGTCGGAGGCCAGGATCGCCTGGGCCATGCCCGGGAAATACTTGTCGGTCGAAGTCATGACGACCTTGGTCCCGGCATTTTGCACGTCGAAGCCCCACTCGGGCACGCCCACCAATGCCTGCGCCTTGCCGGCGGCAACCTGCTGCCACACGCCCGCCGGGCCGGCCGCCTGGATGTGCACGTCATTGCGGCTCAGGCCGGCGCTGGCCAGCACGGCGAGCGTCGCGTAGAACGAGGTGTCCTGATAAGCGAGCACGGTAATCGTCTTGCCCTTGAGATCGGCCGGCGTCTTGATATTGGCATCGGCGCGGGTGACCAATTGGTGCAGCGTGCGGCCGCCCAACAACGCCACGCCTTTGATCGGAATGCCGTTCTGGCGCAGGATGATCGGGGTATCCCCCAGGCCATCGCCCAGGTCGCCATTGCCGGCGGCCAGTTGCTTGCCGACTTCGGCGCCGCCCTGCACGGTAATGAAGCGCACCGACAGGCCTTCTTTTGCATAATAGCCCTGCTTGTCGGCCAGCATCAGCGGCGCGAAGGCGATCATATTGGCCGGTGCCGGCAGCAAAAACGTGATCTGCTGCGTTTGCGCGCGCGCGGTGCCGGCGGCGGCCAGCGCGGCCGCGCCCAGCACGCCGGCCATCGCCAGGCGGCGCGACATGCGCGCGGAAAAATGCCGGACGGATTCAGAGAATTTTGAAGACATGGACTCCTCGCTCAAGGTAAGAGAAATTGCCTGGCGACTCCCCCGTCGCCGTGGGTAACAGCATTCATGCGCCCGCGGCCCAAGGCAGCGGCGCCTCGTTCAGGCCCCAATACAGGCTTTTCTGCTGGGTGTATTCGAGCAGGCCCAGACGGCCTTTTTCGCGCCCCACCCCGCTTTCCTTCCAGCCGCCGAAAGGGGTGGAAATCGAAAACTGCTTGTACGTATTGATCCAGACGGTACCGGTCTCGAGCGCACGGGCCACGCGCCAGGCGCGCTTGTAGTCGCGCGTCCAGATGCCGGCGGCCAGGCCGTAGACGCTGTCGTTGGCCTGGCGCAGCAGATCGGCTTCGTCGTCGAACGCCATCACGGCCAGCACCGGACCGAAAATCTCCTCGCGGCACATGCGCGCTTCGTTGTTCAGGCCCGCGAGAATCGTCGGCAAATAGAAATAACCCTTGTCGCGCCCCTCGCCGGCCGGCCGCGCCCCGCCGCACAGCAGGCGCCCGCCCTCGGCCAGGCCGAGCTCGACGTAGCGCTCGATCGAGGCGCGGTGAGCCCCGGTGACCAGCGGCCCCATCTGGGTATCCTCGCGCAGCGGGTCGCCCACGCGCAGCGCGCGCGCGCCGGCGACCAGCCGTTCGACGAACGCATCGTGCACCGAGGCATGAACGAACAGGCGCGAACCGGCGATGCACGACTCGCCCGACGAGCTGAAAATGCCGTACAGCACGCCGGCCACCGCATGATCGAGATCGGCGTCGGCGAATACCATGGTGGGCGACTTGCCGCCCAATTCGAGCGACACCGGCATGAGCTTGTCGGCCGCCAGGCGCGCGATGCCGCGCCCGACTTCGGTGCCGCCGGTGAATGCGACCTTCTTGACCTTGGGGTGGCGCACCAGTGCGTCGCCGATGATCGAACCCTTGCCCGGCAGCACGCTGAGCACGCCCGGCGGCACGCCGGCCTCCAGGCAAATGCGGCCGAGTTCGAGCGACACCAGCGGCGTGACTTCAGCCGGCTTGAGCACCACCGCGTTGCCGGCGGCCAGCGCGGGCGCCAGCTTTTGCGCGTCGGAGGCGATCGGCGAATTCCACGGCGTGATCGCCGCGACTACCCCCAGCGGCTCGTGCACGCTCATGCTCAGGTAGTCGCCGCGCTGCGGCGTGAGATTTTCTTCGAGCGTCTCCAGACACGCCGCGAAATAGCGGAACGTGCCGGCCGCGCTGGCCACCAGCGCGCGCGTCTCGCTGATCGGCTTGCCGTTGTCGCGCCGTTGCAAATGCGCGAGCGGCTCCGCGCGCGCCTGAATCAGGTCGGCGATGCGGTGCAGCACCGCGGCGCGCTGATGCGGCTTGAGCCCCGACCAGTCGGCACGGCGCCACGCGGCATCGGCCGCCTCCACCGCCTCGGCCGCGTCGCTCGCGTCGGCCGCGGCGATTTCGGCGTTGACGCTTTCGTCGGCCGGATACAGGCTGGCGTAGCGCGCGCCGCGCCCGGCACGCCACTGGCCACCGACCAGAATGTCGCTGGAGAAGTTATTCAACAAATCGTTTGCACTCATGATGTAGGCCTGACGTTTCGACTTTCAGATCACGCAGCGCGCGACGCGATTGCGCAGCGCGCGAATCGCGCTGAACGCGGTCAATGCTGAGGTCTTGGGGTTGTCGGGCAACGGCTTGCCCGCCATTTCCAGCGACATGTCGCCGAACGCGCCGCGCGCATGGATGTGGTGCACATTGCGGGTGACCGCCGGATCGGCGATCAGCCGCACGCGGGTGCGATCGAGCCCGAGTCCGGCCAGCGCCACCGTGGCAGCCACATTGGCGTTCTTCGGGTACAGGCGCGCGGCGTCGCGCGCGCTGCCTTCGAAAATCACCGTGGCATCGCGCAGCGAGGCGAGATCGACCACCGACTCCGCAGGCGTGCCCTGCCAGCCCAGCGGCGGCTTGCGGCCCGTATAGACGACCTCGTCGAGTCCACCCTGGCGGGCCGCGGCCAGCGCATCGATGCCGCCGATTGCGCCGGACAGCAGCGTAACCGTGGCGCCGCCTTCGCGCGCGGCCTGTTCCAGCGCATCGAGCAACGCGACATCCGACAGCGCGCCGATCGAGGCCACCGCGCAATCGACGCCGGCCTTGAGCAGCGGCACCACGTGGCCGGCCAACGCGCTGTGGCCAGCGCATTCGAGCACGTAGTCGGGCCGCCCGCCGAGTTGCGCGGTGGAGGTGATCACCTCGACGCCGGGCTGCACGCTGTGGCGCACCCGCTCGGCATCGCGCTCGGGCACGATGACGTGCCCCACATGCAGCGTCTGATCGTGTTCGAACTCGTGATAGACCATCGAGCCGATGGCGCCAAAGCCGATCAGCGCGACATCGACCGGGTGAGCGGCGGCGTCACGCATGGGCCGGCTCCCGTACCGGCGGGCCGGCGAATTGCGCGGCGAACTGGCCCACCGAGAGCATGTCGACTTCGAGCAGCACCGGGCCGTCATGCGCCAGCCCGCGCGCGATGGCGGCTTCGGCCTGGTCGATCGCATCGATCTTTTCGTGGCGCATGCCCAGGCTCGCGCAGAATGCCGCAAACTCCGGTTGGTGCAGATCGACGTAACAGCGGCGTCCGCCATATTGGGCGTCCTGGATATTGCGGATCACGCCGTAGCATTTGTCGTTCATCAGAATCACCAGCAGGTTGGCGCGCTCCTGCACCGCCGTGGCCAGCTCACCGACATTGACCATCAAGCCACCGTCGCCCACCAGGCAGACGGTCTTTTGCGCGGCCCCGGCCAGCGCCGCGCCGATGCCCATCTGCAGGCCCTGGCCGATGCCGCCGCCCAAGGCGTGAACGCCGGCGCGCGGCGAGAAAATCTTGAGCAGGCGGTTGCCCCAGGTGCTGTTGGAAATCGTGACGTCGCGCACCCAGTTATAGTCGCGCCCGACCGCCCGCTGCAGCGCCTCGACCAGATGACGATACGGCCCGAGCCCTTCGGCGACCTGCTGGACTGCACGCTCGCGGGTGGCGGCCAGGTCGGGCAGGAAGGCCGGATCGATCGCGATGCGCCCGGCCAGCTTGTCGGCCAGCGCATTGAGCACCGCGCTGGCGTCGCCATGGACGAACAGCTCGTTCGGGTAGCCGCGATTGTCGGCCAGCGCATCGGCGTCGATGCGGTACAGCGGGCTCGGCAACTTGAGCTTGTATTTGAGCGTCTCGTTGCCGCGCAGGCGCGAGCCCACCACCAGCAGCGCGTCGCAGGTCTTGTAGAAGGCCTCGGCGGCCGGATGCACGTTGAAGGCGCCGAGCGTGGCGCGATGGTCTTCCGGCACGATGCCGCGCCCCTGGACGCTGGTCACCACGCCAAAACCCATGTCGAGCAAGCGGTGTACCGCGGCACCGGCGCCGCGCGCACCGCCGCCCAGCCACAGCAGCGGACGGCGTGCGCCGGCCAGCGCATCGGCCAGGCGCGCGACCCGCGCGTCATCGTGGCTGCCAATGCCGACGTGCGGCGCGGCAATGTCCACCGGCCAGTCGATCGCGGCGGCCTGAATGTCGATCGGGATCTCCACGCTGACCGGGCCGCTGGGCGCGCTTTGCGCAACCCGCACTGCCTCGCGCAGGGTCGCCAGCACGGTGTCGGCCGAACGCACGCGGTATGCCGCCTTCGACACGGCGGTGAGCATGGTCAATTGGTCCGGGGCTTCATGGATGTAGGCCAGGTCGCGGTCGAGATATTCGGTTTCGATTTGCCCGGTGATATGCAGCAGCGGCGTGCCAGCCGTGAGGGCCTCGACCATCGCGCCGGCGGCATTGCCCGCAGCCGTGCCGGTACTGGTAAAGGCCACGCCGAGGCCGCCGGAGACGCGCGCCAGGCCATCGGCCATGTTGACGGCGCCGGCTTCGCCACGCGCACCGACATAGCGGATGCAATTGCGCCGGGCAATCGCGTCGAGGATCGGCATGTTGTGGATCGAGATCACGCCGAACGCGGTTTTCACACCGCACTGCTCGAGAAACGCCGCGATCAGTTCGCCCACGGTGGTTTGTTTAGACATGTCTTGCTAAGCCTCCAGAAACATCGAGATGGCTGCCCGTCGTGTACGAGGACAAGGCGGTTGCCAGAAAAAATATGGCCGACGCGGCTTCTTCGGGGCGGCCGAGCCGACCCAGCTGAATCCCTTTCTTGTGCGCGAGCTCCTGCGTCCAGTCCTCCCAGCTTTGCCCTGGCGCGGCCTGCGCGGCAAAGCGCCGGCGCCACTGGCCGGACTCGACCAGACCGATCAGGATCGCGTTGACGCGAATCCCGTCGGGCGCGAATTCGGTGGCCATCGAACGCACCAGGTTCTGCACGCCGGCGCGCGCCGAGGAGGTCGCCACCATATGCGGCTCCGGCTGCAGCGCCAGCAGCGAATTGACGCAGACGATGGTCGCCGGGGCGGCCGCGCGCAGCATCGGCAAGAACGCGCGCGTGGGCCGGATGATGCTGAAGTACTTGAGCTCGAGCTCTTCGCGCCATGCGTCGTCGGTGGTGTCGGCGAATTTGGAGACGCGGCCCTGACCTGCGTTGTTGATCAGCATGTCGACCCGGCCGAAGCGTTCCCGCACCTGCCCGGCGAATGCCGCGACGTCATCGGCGGCGAGCACGTCGCAACGCGCGGCAAGCAGCTGCGCATCCGGATGCCGCTCGCGCAACCTCGCTTCGGCCGTGGCCAGACGCTCGGGGTCGCGCCCGCAGACGGCTACCGAGGCGCCGGCCGCAAGAAACATCTCGGCGCTGGCCAGCCCGATCCCGGAGGAGCCCCCCGTGACTACGGCCACCCGCCCGCTGAGGTCTATCTTCATCATTTGATTTCCATTGATTCACGTGCCGGCGACGGTGCCTGAGCCGCTGGCGCCGGCCGGTAGTTCAGGCGACGCGACAGATCGGCGGCCGCTTGCCTGACCTGCCCCACCAAATCGCTGTCGAGCAGCGGTTGATCGATTTCGGCGCGCGGGATGGTGACCGTCACGGCCGCGACAATGCGCCCGAGATCGCTGCGCACCGGTGCGCTGACCACCGAGATGCCGCGCTCGAACGACGACGAACTCACCGCGTAGCCGCGTGCGGCATCCTCGCGCACCCGCTCGTACAGGTCGTGCACGGTGGCCGGGGTTTGCGCGGTGAATTTCTCCAGGCGTCCCTCCGGGTACAGCCGCGTGAGTTCGTCGAGTGTCAGGTCGCCCATCAGCACGTGACCATGCACGGTGGCGTGCGCCGGCAGCCGCGTGCCGACATTGACCTTGATCGAGCTGAACACCGGCGCCACGCTTTGCGCCTTGGCGACAAACACGATGTCGCGTCCGTCGCGGATCACGATGTGGCTGGTGAAGCCGGTCGCGTCACGCAGCTTCTCCAGCACCGGAATGCCGTGGTCGGTCAGCTCGAGCGAGCTCAGGTATTCGAAGCCCAGGCGCAGCACCGCCACGCCCAGACGGAAATTCTTGTCGCCGCCGGCACGTTCGAGAAAGCCCATCGACTCGAGCGTCTGCAGCAGGCGGAAGACGGTCGTGCGGGGAATGCCGAGACGACGCGAGAGCTCCGGCGCGCCCAGCACCGGCTCGCGCGGGGTGAACTCGGTGAGAATCTTCAGTCCGCGCTCGAGCCCCGGCACCGAGTAACGGGACTCGGCGGCGTCTGCCTTGTCTTGATTGTCCATTGGGCTGTTCATGACTTTGAAGCGCTGGCGCTTGCGTTGGCCCGCCGGCTGAGCGCTTCGATCAATGCATTCAGCGACGACGGTGTTTCGATATAGCAGGCATGGCCCGCGCCCTCGATGCGTTGCAGCGGCACGCGCGCGGCCGCCGCGATCGGCTCGCAAGCGGCGGGCGGGGTTATCGCATCGGCAGCGCCCACGACGACCTCGACCGGTCCGGCGTAGTCCACCAGATCGGCAGCCAGATCGGCTTGCGCGAGCAGATGCGTGGCTTGCCGGTAACCGTCGGGGACGATGCGCGCCATGTTCCATTGGACCCAGGCGCGTGCGCCGGGCTCGGCGTGCGGCGCCAGCAGATTGGCGCTGCGCTGGGCCGCCAGGCCGGCCGGACCGAGCGATTCGAGCAGAGCCAGGCGCGCGTCGCGCTTGGCCGCGCGTTGCTCGGCCGAGGCGGCGCCGTAGCCGGCCGCGGGCGAACACAGCAGCAAACCGCTTACGCGCTGCGGCGCCACGCGCGCGAAGGCACCGGCCATCACCGCGCCGAGCGAGTGTCCAACCAGCAGCACACGTTCGATCGCCAGCGCATCGAGCCACGCCGCCAGCGCATCGGCATAGTCGGCCGCGACCGGTTCGCGCGCGGCCAGCGGCGCCGACTCGCCATAACCGGGAGCGTCCCAAGCCAGCACGCGATGCGTGGCGCCGAGCGCTTCGAGCTGGGCCAGCCACGACGGCGCGCCCGACCCGATGCCGTGCAGCAGCACCAACGGCGTGCCCGCCGTCGACGCGCCGGCTTCGCGATAGCCGATCTGGCCGGCGCGCGTGCTCACGCGGCGCGCCGGGAACCCGGCCAGCCGCTCGAGCAGGGCCGCCTGCGCGCTCGCCAGCAGCTCCGGCGTGGCGGACGTGGCGCTCGGGGGCGGCGACATGGGCGCGTCGTTGGCGTTCGAATGCATGGCGGGTCCTGGCCTTAGCGCTTGATCTTGGCCAGCGGCGAGTCGGGCGGATAGGTGGGCGTGACCGGCTTGGCCGAACCCAGCATCACGCACATCAGCACATCTTCGTCGCCGATGTTGACTTCGCTGCGGTAGACACCCGGCGGCACTGAAATCAGGTCGCGGTCCTTGAGCACGGTTTCCCAGGTCTGGCCGTCTTTCTCGCAAATCACTTTGACCTTGCCGCGCAGCACGAAGAAGATTTCCTCGACATCGTTATGGATGTGCATCGGCCCGATGTTGCCCGCCGGAATCACCATGGTCGAAAAGGTGAAATGCCCGGCCGGCACGGTGTTCACGTCCTTGGCCACGCCCGTGCCGCCAGTGCCGACATAGCGCATTTGGGCGCGCCGGTACTTGGGATCGAAGTCGGCCTGGAACTTCAGGGCGTCCCAGTCGTAGCGGCGGGTTTCGAGGCGCGCCACGCGCGACTCCAGCCATTGCTCGAAGCTGGTGCCCGGCGCCGGCGCCCAGCTGGCGGCCGCGGGATCGGTGGACGGGGTGGGGAAATCGGCTTCAGCCATAGTGCACTCCTTTAACGGGTAAGCGATCAGTTCATGACAAAGCCGCCGTTGACCGGCAGCACCTGGCCCGTGACGAAGCGGGCCGCATCCGAGAGCAGAAACATCACTGGCCCGGTCACGTCGTCGGGCACCTGCGCGCGTTGCAGGGCACGTCCCTGCAGATATTGCTGATGGCGCGCCGCCGGCACGTAGGCGGTGGCCTCGACCTCGACCAGTCCGGGCGCGATGGCGTTGACGGTGATGCCATGCTCGCCGAGCTCGCGTGCCAGCGAGCGGGTCATGGCGATCACCGCTCCCTTGCTGGCGACGTAGGCGAGCAGGCGCGGCGCGCCCCACAGGGCGGTATCGGAGGCGATATTGACGACGCTGGCGCAGGACGACTGGCGCAGGTTCGGCAAGGCCGCCACGGTCATCAGCCAGGTGCCGCGCACGTTGACATCCATCACGGCGTTCCAGGCATCGAGCGACAATTCGGTGGCCAGCTTGCCGCCGGAGTTGGTGATCGCGCCGTTGTTGATCAGCGCATCGATGCCGCCCATCCGTTCGGCGGCGGTTTGCGCGGCGCGCTCGACCGACGCCGGGTCGGCCAGATCGAGCGGCACGAACTCCGCGCTTGCGCCTTGCGCACGCAGTGCCTGGGCCAGCGCCTGGCCCGGCTCGACGAGAATGTCGGCGATCGTGACGTGCGCGCCGGCGGCTGCCGCGGCGCGCGCGAAGCTCTCGCCCAGGCCGCGCGCGGCGCCGGTGATCAGGACTTTGCGGCCGTGCAGCGACGATGCGGCAATGGGTTGGCTCATGATGCGCTCCGTGCGTCTCAAACCATGTTCATCGCGGCGCGCGGCACGTAGTGCAGCACGCGGCGTTCGAGCAGCACCACCGCGGCATAGGCAACGATGCCGATGAGCGTGAGGCCGGCGATCGAGACAAACACCATCGCGGTGTTGCCCTGGCCTTCGCCGTAGGTCAGCAGATAGCCCAGGCCGCGATCGCCGCCGACCAGCTCACCCACCGTGACACCGATCACGGCCAGCGTGGAGGCAATGCGCAAGCCCGAGAAAAGCGCCTGCATGGCCGACGGAAATTCGACGAAGCGGAACACCTGCCAGCGACGTCCGCTGAGCGCGCGCACCAGATTCACCATGTCGGGATCGACCGAGCGCACCGCACTGAGCACGTTGATCATGACCGGGAAGAAGACGATCAGCACGGCCACCAGGATCTTCGGATAGACGGTGTAGCCCATCCACATCACGAACAGGGGCGCGAACGCGACCTTGGGCGCGATCTGCAGCGCCAGGATGTAGGGCGAGAGCATCGCTTCGGTCGACGGCGACAGGCCCAGCGTGACGCCGATCACCACGCCCAGCAGCGACCCGACGACGAAGCCGGCCACCACTTCGAGCGCGGTCACGCCAATGTTCATCCACAGGTTCTGGGTCTGGAACATGTCGATTGCCTCGCTCACCGTGGCCGACAGGCGAGGCAGCACGTAGGCCGGTACACCCAGCATTTGCGGCCCCCACTGCCAGAGCGCGGCGAAGGCGATCAGCAGCAAAATGCTGCCTGCGGTGAGTTGGGATTTGGTCAGGGCTTTCATGTGAGCGTTTCCGGGAATGTCTTGAAATGTCGCAGCCGATGCCGGCACTTAGCCGAGGTGGTCCTCGCGGCCGACGTGCAGCAGGTCCATCAGATGCGCGACGTAATCGTTCATGCGGGCGAGCTTGCGCCGCTGCAGCGGGCTGTCGCGCTCGGGCAGGTCTACGGCAATTTCCTCGATGATGGTGCCGGGCCGATCGCTCATCACGAACACCCGGTCCGACAGCGCGATCGCTTCGGTCAGGTCGTGGGTGATCATCAGCGCGGTCTTGCCTTCGGATGCAAGCATTTGCGCGAGGTCTTGCTGCAGCACCATCTTGGTTTGCGCATCGAGCGCGGAGAACGGCTCGTCCATCAGCAGCACGTCGGGCTCGATGGCCAGCGTGCGGGCCAGCGCCGCGCGCTGGCGCATGCCGCCGGAGAGTTGATGCGGGTAGTGCGCCTCGAACCCCTTGAGGTGGCAGCGCTCGAGCAGGCTGCGCGCCACGCTTTGGCGCTCGGCGCGGGACTTGCCGCGAATCTGCATGCCCAGTTCGATGTTGGCCTGGATCGTGCGCCACGGCATCAGCAGATCTTTTTGCAGCATGAAGGCGACATGCGGATTCGGGCCGCGCACCGGCTTGCCGCCGACCATGACCTGTCCTTCGCTGGGCGCGTACAGACCCGCGCCCATATTGAGCAGCGTGCTCTTGCCGCAGCCGCTGGGACCGATCAGCGAGACGAATTCACCGGCCTTGATGCCCAGCGACACGTTGGTGACGGCGGTCATCTCGCCCTTGCCGTGGCGGTTGCGAAAGCGCCGCGTCACGCCTCGGTATTCGATCGCGAAGGCAAGCGGCTCGGCCGCGCCACTCTGAGCGCGCTGCACCGACAGTTCACTGTTGCCCACGCTTGACTCTTGCAATTTGATTGACCTGAACATGAGACTCCACCATCAGCCCTGGAATATTCGGCATTCGCCGGTCAGAGCGCGGAAATAGCGTTGCGCTCCGTTTGCTTTTCGTTCCATATTTGGAACATCAATTTACCAATGAATCAATTATAGGACGAAGAAACACGGCCGACTTTGCTTTTTTCGTCGGTAAAAACCCTAATCCGGGCTTTTACCGACTTCTCGCGAAAGATTGATTTCTCAATGAAACTCAGCGTCCGCACGACCTTGCCCCGTGCCTGGAGACGACGCGGGGCAAAGCGTGCGGACGCAGCCGGCGCACCGCTCAGAACGAGTGGTGAACGCCGGTCATGACCACCAGCTGATTGCCGTTGGACGACGCGCCGGCGGTGTTGATCGACGCCACCGCGCCGCCCGTGGCGTGCTGGTAGACGCCACTGACGTAGATTTGCGTGAGCTTGGAAAAGGCGTATACGTCGCCGACCTGGAATTGCGTCCAATGCATTCCGGCGAGACTGGTGGTCGCCGCGCCCAGCGTGACCCGATTGGCCGGATTGGTAGCGTAGTCGGCCCCGGCGTCATACGACTGGTAGGTGTCGGACTGGCCCAGCGACTGGAGCTTGACGCGCGTGTAGAGCGCGTGCAGCAACCAGGGCCCGACGACATACGAAGCCCCCGCGCCCATGTTCTCGACGTGGTCGGCCGCATACCTGGCCGCCGGTACGCCCTGGAAGGTACTCACGCCGAGGCCGGCGACGTTCGGCGTACGGTTGTTTTCGTTGGAGTACACGGCCGCGGCTTTCAGCGGACCATTCGCGTAGTGCAGCCCGACGCTGTAGTTGCGCCCGGTGGCGAAGTTGGTGGTATTGCCGAAGGCGAACATCGCGCCGACGCTCAGGCCGTTATAGCTAGGCGACACGTAGCGCACTGCGTTGTTCATCTGGACCACCGTGGTGTTGGCCAACTCGTCGATGTTGCCGGGGTGGAACATATACCAGTTCTCGCCCAGGTAAGCCGTGCTGAACGGCCCCAGCCAGTCCATGTTGAACGGCGTCATGTGGCCGAGCGTGAGCGTGCCGAGCCGGTCCGAGGACAGGCCGACGATCGACATGCGGTTGAACATGGAGCCGCTGCTCAGCGTCATGCCGTTGAGCGTGGAAAACCCATTTTCCAACTGGAAGATCGCCTTGAGGCCGCCGCCGAGATCTTCGGCGCCCCGCAGGCCCCAGCGATCGGGTTGCGTGCCGCCCTGCTCCGCGATCCATTTGCTGTTGCCGCCCTGGTTGCTGACGTAGGCCACACCGGCGTCCATGCTGCCGTACAACGTCACATTGCTTTGGGCATAAGCCGCTCCGGCGCATGCCAAGGCAAGCGTGAGCCCCGTAACCACGTGTTTCATCCGCGTTCTCCCGTCGTATCGTTTGAAAAGATCATGAGCCCCGCCATGGGGCTGAGTGTCGCGTGTTCCATATTTGAAACCATATGCTATATATGGAACGCAATGAAAGCTTAGGCGTCTGGCCCAAATTTGCGAGCGGGACATGCACGAATTGCCTGTCAACCCGGTCTGTGTTAATTCGCGCGCGTGATCAATTTGTGCCACGCGTGGCGCGACGTGCCCTGATGCCAATCGGGCCGTCTGAGCCGGGTCTTGTTATTTGCTCAAGCCAAAGTGATAATATTTGAACGATATGTTCATATTTGAACATATCGTTCAAATAACCAACAGCTTGAATCATTTTTCCAAGAGGGACGGCACATGGCATCTCCATTGATTGGCATCACCGGCGCTGGCATCGGCGGACTGGCGGCGGCGATTGCATTGCGGCGGCTCGGCTTCGAGGTGGCCGTGTTCGAGCAGGCCGCGCAATTCGCGCGCGTAGGCGCCGACATCAACCTGACGCCGAACGCGGTGCGCGCACTGGATGGCCTGGGCGTGGGCGAGGCGCTGCGCGAGACGGCCGCGCAGCCGACCTATCGCATCAGCCGCATGTGGGACAGCGGCGAAGTCACGTCGAAGCTCGAGATGGCGCGCGCGGCCGAAGAAAGCTATGGCGCGCCGCAATTGACGATGCACCGCGCCGACCTGATGCAGGCGCTGGAGAACGCGTTGCCCGCGGGCGTGGTGCATCTGGGTAACAAGGTGAGCACCGTCGAGCAAGGCCGCGACAGCGTGGGGCTGGCGTTTGCCGACGGCACCACGCACGAGGTGGATGTGCTGATCGGCGCCGACGGCATTCACTCGGCGGTGCGCACGGCGATGTTCGGCCCGGAGCATCCGGACTTCACCGGGGTGGTCGCGTATCGTGCGGTGGTGCCCGCACAGCGGCTGGCGGGCGTGCCGAACCTGGACGCGTTCACCAAGTGGTGGGGACCGGCACCCGAGAGCCAGATCGTGACATTCCCGTTGAACCGGGGGCGCGATATCTTCATTTTTGCGACGACGCCGCAAGACAGCTGGCGTCACGAGTCGTGGACCACGCCGGGCAGCGTCGACGAGTTGCGCGCGGCGTATGTCGATTTTCATCCCGAGGCGCGCGCGCTGCTCGAGGCCTGCGACAGCGTGCTGAAGTCAGCCCTGTATGTGCGCGACCCGCTGCCGGTGTGGTCGACGGGCCGCGTGACGCTGCTCGGCGATGCATGTCATCCGATGATGCCGTTCATGGCGCAGGGCGCGGGTATGGCGATCGAGGATGCTGTGGTACTGTCGCGGCATTTGAGCGGGGTCGATCTGTCGACGCAGGCATCGGTCAGCCAGGCATTGCAGCGCTACGAGCAATCGCGCCGCGAGCGCACCGCACGCGTGCAGATCGGCTCGCGCGGCAATAACTGGCTCAAGGCGGGCGGCAACGCCGACTGGGTGTATGCATACGACGCCTGGCAGGTGCCGCTCGCCTGAGCCTGCGACGCGGGGCAATGCCGAGCACGCCCCGCCCTCGCCCGGAATCAACTTTTCGTCGGATAAACGTATGGAAGACAGCGACGTCAAACAGGAGCAACTGGTCTCGCCAGTCATCCGGACTTTCAAGCTGCTGCGGTATTTGGCCGAAGGCGGGTCGAGCGCCAACTTGAGCGACGTCGGCCGGCGCCTGGACATCAACCGGGTGACCGTCATGCGGCTGCTGGCAACGCTGGAGCACGAAGGCATTATCGAGGCATTGCCGCAAGGCGGGCACCGCCTTGGGCTGGGCTTCCTGACGCTGGCGTCTACCGCGCTGGGCGAGCATGACATGCTGAGCGCGGCGCGGCGCGTGCTGGCGCGGGTCACCCGGCAAACCGAACTGTCGAGTTATCTGACCGTGCTGGACGGCGGCCAGGTGCTATACCTGCTCGCGCATACGCCACAGACGCCACTGGTCAGCAACATCCGCGTCGGCAGTCGCGTCGCGGCACATTTGACCACGCCAGGGCGCGTCATGCTGGCGTATCGGTCTGCCGACGAGGTTCGCGCATTGCTCGGCGACGAGCCCTTGCCGACCGCAACCGAACAAAGCGTGAGCAGTTACGCGCAACTCGACGAGATGCTTGCGGCCGATCGGGCTCGTGGCTGTGCGTGGAGTTTTTCCGGATTCGAGTCGAGCATCGATTCGTGTGCGGTGCCAGTGTTCGACACTGCCGGCCAGGCCATCGCCGCGCTCAGCGTGGCCGGCCCGACCGATCGGGTGCGCGGTAGTGCCGCGCTGCGCGAATCGATCGAGCAGGCGGTCAGGCAAGGCGCGGCCGACCTGTCGAAACTGGTTGGCTATGCACCGGACCTGCTGCGCAGCGCGGCGCGGGCCGGCTAGGTATTGCTGCCGGGCGATAGGCAACGGCTCGCGTGGCGGCTCAGGCCCGCTGCCGGCAAAATTCGGACAGCGCATCGCACAGCGTGTCGACTGCCGGCTCGGTGACCGCGTTGTAGAGCGACGCGCGCAACCCGCCGATCGAACGGTGCCCCTCGAGACCGACGATATCGCGCTCGCGCGCCGCCTCGACGAATGCGTTGTCGAGGCGCGCATCGCCGAAGCTGAACGCTACGTTCATCTGCGAGCGCCAGCGTGGCCGCGCATGAACGCGCACCGCATCGCCGAGGCGATCGAGCGTGTCGTACAGGCGCTGCGCCTTTCTCGCGTTGATGCGCTGCATCGCCTGCAGGCCGCCGATCTCGAAGCGCAGCCAGCGGGTAATCAAGGTCAGCACATAAATCGCGAATACCGGGGGCGTGTTGTAGTTCGAGCCGTGTGAGACATGGGTGCGGTAATCGAGAATCGCCGGCAAACCGTCCGGAACGCGCTCGAGCAGCGCGCGCCGAATTAGCGCGACGGTCACGCCGGCCGGACCGAGATTCTTCTGCGCATGCGCGTAGATCATCGAGAACAGATCGGTACGGCATGGCTTCGAGAGAAAATCGGAGGACATGTCGGCAATCACCGGTGCGGCCAGCGCCGCGTCTCGATCGGGAAACTGCACGCCCTCGACGGTTTCGTTCGACACGTAATGCAAGTAGGCCGCGCCTGGGCTTGTTTCGAGTTCATCGAGCTCCGGCAATTGCCGATAGCCGGTGTCGCGCCCGTCCCAGGCAACGCTGCGCCCGGGCACGACCTTGACTGCTTCGGCCGCGGCTTTGCCGCTCCAGTAGCCCGAGACGACATAGGCCGGCGGCATGCTCGGATGCGCGGCGAAATTCATCGGGATCATCGCGAACTGCAGACTGCTGCCACCTTGCAGAAAGGTGACTGCATAGTCATCCGAAATATTCATCAGCGCCCGCAGATTCTGTTCGGCTTCGTCGAGAATCGCGCGAAACCAGTCCGAGCGGTGGCTCATGCCGAGCACCGAGATGCCGGTCTCCGGCACCGCCACGATGGCTTCACGGGTCTGTTCCAGAACGCCGGCAGGCAAGGCGCCGGGTCCGCCGGAAAAATTGAGTGCGTTGGCTTTCATCGGGATGACATCGCGCGCGCTCATGCGGGCCGCCCGGCGGCTCGCCGCAACATGGCCTCGAACGCCGCGAATACGCGTTGTATTTGTGGCAGCTTGTAGGGAAACGTGGCGCTATCGTCCATATCGTGCACAACCATGCCGGTGGCGATTTCGAAGATCAGCAATCGCCCGTCGCTTGTTTCCGCGCAGTCGAAGCCGACATAGTCGAGCCCGGTCAAATCGGCGATGCGTTGCAGCGCGTCGCGGTGGCGCACTGCGAAGTCGGTGTCGAAGGTCGCCATCAGATCGGCCTCCTCCTGGCGACGCTCGGGGTGCGCGATCATTTCCGCATAGGGGTAGTGCACCATCCATTCGGAGGAGATCCCCATGTGGCAGACAAACGGCTTGCCGTCGATGATGACGATGCGATATTTGCGGAATAGCCCGTCGGCATCGCTGTAGTCGATAAACGGCGCGACGTAATATTCGGCCGCGTCGGACTCATTCAGGTATTGCGCCAGGGACACCGCATCGGCGACCTTCACGAGCCCCTGTCCGGCGTGAGAACCGACCGGACGAATGATGAACGGAAAATCCCGCCCCAGTGCGGCGGGCAGGTCGAAGCCACCGGCGACGGCATCGAGCACCTGTTCGCGGCGCAGGCGCAGTGTGTGCGCCATGCAGATGCCGGGCTCCGCGCCCAGCAGCGCGTAGGCCGCGTCGCGCGTGGTTCGACCGATGCAGCCCGGACGATTCAAGACGCGCGCGGCGGGCCCGATATCGGCAATGAGCGTGGCGATGCGCACCAGTACCTCGGCGTTTTGATCGGAGGCGCAGGCCGCCACCAGGATCACGTCGTGCGCGGGCAGATCGGACGGCCGCAGTGGCTGGTCGTCGATGTAGAAGGCTTCGATCTGCAGATCGGCTTGCTCCAGCAGACATTCGAAGGGGGTATTGGCCATCAGATCACCCGGCGCCTTGAGTGCCAGCACTTTTAGCGGCGCGGGGTCGGCGCTGGCCTGCTTGAGCCGATAATGCCGGCGCAGTTGTATGGCCTGGGCCTGCACCGCGAGCGCCGCGGGCTTCTGGTATTTGAGCTGCAACACCAACGACAGGTCGAGCAGCGCGTCGGGGTCGTCGTGGTTGCGCACGTATTCGAGCAGTTGAGCGCCCAGCGGGGTGAGATCGCCGCCGGCGGTGGCTTCACGAAGCAGCACCGGCAGCCCCAGCAGCCGGTAGGTGAATGGAGTTGCCGCGTTCGGTGTCGGGGGTATCTCGTTGATGCTCATGGGTGGCCTGCCTGGTCGCTTAATAGGCTGCCGTCGCCGCGCGGCACGACACCGCGGTGGCACGGTGCCCCGATGTGCAGAGCATACGGGAACGGGCAACGCGGCAAGCCGATGAACAGGAGTCCGATTTGCCGCTTGTTCGGCCAAATGCGCGGCCCATGAAAATCTATGGTCACCCCCATTTTTGCAACACTGATTTTTGACGTTGTGATTGGCTTGCGTAAATCTATCCGGCGTCGTTGTGGGGATCGCTCCCCGCGCCACGATGAGAGTCGCGCCTG
>NZ_SCSK01000032.1 GCF_004297875.1 Pandoraea sp.
ACCGAGCGCATCTGGCGGGCAGGCGTCCGGAGAGACCAGCCAGAGGAAGCGCGCTTGCGGATCGATAAAACGACGGATCAGCCAGGCGCTGGCCACTCGATCGACCCATAGCCGTTGCCGGGTCGCCCACGTCCGGGCCTGATAGTCGTCGCGCCGTAGCGGCCGGATAACCAGCTCGGCTGCCTGGGGCTCGCCAGGCGACAGGACCGTATCTGCAAGCGCCAGAAAATCTTCCCAGGCAACCTCGGCGTCGGTCGACGCGGTGCCCGGAAAGTAGTCGATCGTCCGGATCGCGTCATAGTCCTTGCGCAGGCGACGCAGCAGCCGGGTGACTTCAGCCGGTGGCAGTCCTCCCAGCGTTTTCCGCGCGGCGCCGAGTGACGCGACAAACGCCGCGTAGTCATCGTTCCGATCGAACAGTGCGCGAAAGTCCGCTTCCTGCGAGACGTCCAGGCTTTGCGCCCGGAGCAGATGTGCGGTGCCGCCGGCTTCGTCGATGCTGTTAGCCAGGTCGCGCAGCATGTCCTCGCGCTCGGCGGTATGCGGCAACAGGTAGATGCCGTCACGCAGGACCGCGCACCCCTTCGCTTTCAATGCCCGCCAGGCCCGCATGCGCGCGGTGGCGTTCTCGGTGGGAAACGTCAGGACCAGGACAGCCCAAGTGGTTAAGGTGCTCATGCAAAGTACACTACACAAATGTAGCCAACTTTACAAATAATTTTTTTGATTTTCAGGCGCGTGTGACCAGGCGGGGCGCTTTGACCCGAACGCACGCAGCGTTCGGCGGAGCTGCAAGGCGCGCTCGAGCTGATGACCGCGGGGGCGCAGCGCCTGACGCCGCGCCCCCCGAAGTCTCCGACGAACCTGTTAGTACGCCTTCGCCGCCTCAGCCGTCTGGGCGGGCGATATTGGGTTTTCGGACCATTGGGGCCGATGCTGCGAGAGTACCGGGCATCAGACAGGGCGAGAGGCGTTGGGAATTCGAATAGCGCCGCCACGAAGCGCGGTGCCTTAAAGTACGAAAAAGTCCGAATCCTGAGGGCACCCCGACTGCACCGAGGCAGGTTCGCCTGCGTGGCAAGGGTAAAAAGGATCGCCTGTTGCCGCTTTGGCCCGAGACGGCCAACGCGTTGCACCGCCTTCGCGGTATGTCACACGACGCCGACGGGCAGTGCGTATTCGTCAATCGACACGGACAACCCCTGACGCGCGACGGCGTCGCCTATGTCCTGACCAAGTACGCGACCGCAGCGGCTCACGAGAACCCCGCGCTGCTGCGAAAGCACATCACGCCGCACGTCCTGCGCCACAGTTGCGCCGTGGCGTTGCTGCAGTCCGGAACCGACGTGACGGTGATCCGCGATTACCTTGGCCATACCACCGTCGCAACGACAGGCCGCTACATCACGATCAACCTGCAGATGAAGAGCGACGCCATGCAGGCGTTCTGGAAGAAGGCCGGCATTGAGCCAGCGAACGCAAAGTCGTGGAAGCCAAAGGGCGATCTGCTTGCGTTCCTGCAGTCCTTGTGAGCGTGATCAACTTTATGCCGAGTTCGAACCCCAGAGATACTGCTCGCGCGTCGGTAGAAGCTTGTTCCTCCCCGGATAAAACTGCGCTCGGGATAATCTAGCATATTGACCGGCAATTAAAATATTGTGTTGGTGGGTATGGGTATGGGTATGGGTATGGGTATCGGATGCGCTGTCTCAAAAAATTAAACCCGAGGAAAACAGCGCTGAACGTCCAAAAAAACCGGGTGCAACTAGCTATTCCATATATTCTAAAATACGTTAGAATGTTTCTATGAGCATGCGTGAAATCAAGAACCACCTTTACGACCAAGTTGCACGAATCGGTGCGGCCGTGGCCAGCCCTAAACGCCTGGAGTTGCTTGAGTTGCTTGCCCAAGGCCAGAAGACCGTGGAGACCCTGGCGCGCGAAGCGGCGATCGACGTCCGGTTGGCCAGCGCCCATTTGCGCGTGCTGCGAGAGGCATGCCTTGTCGATGTTCGCCGTGAAGGAAAGAGCCGCGTTTACCGGCTCGGGGGCGCAGACGTTTCTGCGCTTTGGGTGGCGCTACGTAGCGTGGCCGAATCCCGTCTGGCCGAACTGCAAGTCGCCATGAACCGTCTGTTTGCCGGCCCGGAACGACTCACTCTGGAAAGCAGCCGCTCACTGCTGGAGAGGGTTCGCGCCGGCGACGTGGTGTTGATCGATGTGCGCCCCGAGTCGGAGTTCCGCACCGCGCATCTGCCTGGCGCACGGTCAGTCCCCCTGGACGAGCTTGAGGCGCGAATCAAGGAAATGCCGACCGACAAGGAAATCGTCGCCTACTGCCGTGGTCCGTTTTGCATCATGTCGGATACGGCGGTGACGGTACTGGCCCGGTACGGCTTGCGAGTGCGAAAGATCGCGGAGGGCGTGGCGGAATGGCACGCGGCTGGCTTGCCCCTGGACGTTGCTACGGCCTGATCCCTGGAGTCTTATCATGAGTGACATACTGCTGATTCTCAACGATGCACCGTATGGCAGCGAGCGGATCTACAACGCATTACGGCTCGCCATCACCCTGGCGGCTCAGCCGGAACAAAAGGTGCGCATATTCCTGCTAGCTGATGCCGTGCTCGCGGCCAAGGCAGGGCAGAAAGTTCCGGCCGGCTACTACAACGTGGAAACGATGCTCGGCAAGGTCGCTCTGCGTGGGGAGATCAGCTTGTGCGGCACCTGCATGGACGCACGCGGGTTGCGCGACGATGAACTGATTGCCAACTGCAAGCGTTCTACGGTGGCCCAACTCGCTCAATGGACCATCGAGGCAGGCAAGGTACTCGTTTTCTGACGCACCGTTTGCTCGGCCGGAGATCGATAATCATGTTCTTTAAACAGCTCGCCACGAGGGAATCCAGCCTCTCGTATCTGTTAGGCTGCGGGGGTTTCGGCAAGGCGGTCGCCGTCGATGTGGTCGCCGGCGACGAATCCTGGTTTGTGGAGCAAGCGGCCCAGGCAGAAGCGCTCATCACGCATGTCATCGACACCCATGTGCATGCAGATCATCTGAGCGGCGGGCGGCGTCTCGCCGAGATAGCGGGCGCTCCATATTGCCTGCACGAGGCGGCACGCGAGTTCGTGCATTTTGATTTCGAACCGTTGCGGGGTGGGCAATCGGTCGAGATCGGCAATGTGCGTATCGAGGTACTGCATACGCCAGGGCATACCCCAGACAGCGTCTGCCTGCTGGTCACCGACCGGCGCCGGGGCGAGACGCCCTGGTTCGCACTAACGGGAGACACCCTGTTCGTTGGTGGCGTGGGTCGCCCGGATCTGGCTGGACGCGAGCGCGAGATGGCTGGACAACTTTACGACAGTCTTCACACCAAGCTGCTACCTTTGCCTGCAGCGATTGAAATCTACCCGGGCCATCAAGCAGGCAGCGTCTGTGGAGCGGGCCTGTCGGGCAAGCCTTCGTCGACGCTGGCGTTCGAGAGGCGGTCCAATCCCATGCTCAACCTTCCGCGTGAGGCTTTCATCGAGCTGCTTACCTCGAACATGCCACCGCGACCGACGGACATGGACAGCATCATTGCCGCCAACGTCTGCGCATGAAAATCGATATCGACCCCAGCGGTTCGCCGCGGATGCAGTCACGCGATACATACGTTCAAGGCATCCGCGCCAACCTGCAACAGTTCATCTGGCAAGCGGTTCAAGTATTCTTGGTCGGTCTCGTTATCGGTATGGAACGCACCGTACTGCCGGTGGTGGCAGCGCAGGACTTCGGCGTACCCAGATCGTCGTTCCTGTATCTGCTGTCCTTTGTGATTTCGTTCGGGTTGGTCAAAGGCGCGCTCAATTTCGTTGCCGGACGACTGTCTGAACACATCGGGCGCAAGCGTGTGCTGATCCTCGGTTGGGTGGCGGCTATTCCTGTGGCGCTGCTGATTTTTTATGCCCAATCGTGGTGGTGGATCGTTGTAGCGAATGTCTTTCTGGGGATCAATCAGGGTTTCGCGTGGAGCATGACGGTCACCAGCAAGGTGGATATCACTCGTGCCGATCAGCGCGGGCTTGCCACCGGCATCAACGAGTTCGCGGGTTACGCTGCGGTAGGCCTTGCGGGCGTGGTTACCGCCTATCTGGCCGCTCTGTATGGCCCGCGGAGTGCATTGCTGGGTTTTGCTGCCACGGTGGTTACGGTGGCATTGCTCACCGCGCTCCTGTTCGTGCGCGAGACGCTTCCCTGGGCTCACGCTGAGCGTCACCGACACACGAGCGGCACCCATGCCGGCCCGCAGCAGCACTTCGCCGACGGCTTGCCCGAATATCCGAGCTCACGCCAGGTGTTCATGTACGTGTCGTTCCAGAATCGTACGTTCTCTGCGCTGTGCCAGGCCGGTGTGGCCAACAAGGTGGCCGATACCTTGCTATGGGTATTGTTCCCGCTCTATCTGCACGAGCGAGGTTTAAGCTTGGTGCAGACCGGATGGGTCACGGGCGTATATGGCATGGTCTGGGGCGCGTCGCAACTCGTGACCGGGCCGCTGTCGGACAGCATCGGCCGGCGTACTCCGGTGGTGGCCGGCTTGTGGTTGCTAGCCGCAGGTGTTGCTGCGGCGGTAATCGTCAACGGTTTCGGCGCTTGGATCGCGAGCGCGGCAATTGCGGGGGTGGGCATGGCCCTGCTGTACCCGAACCTGATCGCCTCGGTCGCCGACATCGCATATCCAACCTGGCGGAGTTCGGCGCTCGGCACCTATCGATACTGGCGAGACACCGGTTACGCAATCGGTGCGCTCGCCCTCGGCTTGATTGCGCAGTCGCGTGGCGATATTGTTCCGGCGTTCTGGTTCACGGCGGTTCTGCTGGTCGCGTCCGGGGTTTGGGTGCTGCTTCGGGCAGATGAAACCCATCCCGGCCGATCCCATAGCTCTTCACGTCCCTGAACCAGCCCAACCGAAATTCGGCCTCTCAGCACAAAGCGATTTCCGCGACACCTGCGATTCGCCGAAAGCAACACGAATACACGGCGGTTGTCGGAAGCGCGACGACAGCGACGTTCACGCCCGAAGCGTTGCCGCGCATCGATGAACGGGCACGAAGTGTCTACCAGTAAGGCAAAGCCGCAAGTGCGAGCAGCGGGCCAAGCAAGAAGATGTCCGTCAAGGTCAATAGCGAGCCAGAGCTCGCCTTATATCCGTGCCCGGCCAGCTGTTCGATCATCGCTTTGCCATACACCCTCTCCCTGGAGGCGTAGTAAAGCACGTGAAGGCGGATGGGCCCTGCATAGAGATCTCGATCGTCCATCAAACGCCACATGGTGCTGACTATAGCGTAAGCGTAATTTGTAGGCCGTATCGACAACAGTAGTGGAAGTGTCCAAAGTAGTCCCCGTCAAATCAAGTGGTGGGGACTACTTTGTCTACATCGAATACAGGGGTTTCGAACCGCAAGGGTCGGCCCAATTACGCGTTGGCATACAAGCGTCAGGTGGCAATCGCGGCATGTGAGCCGGACATCTCGGTGGCCAAACTCGCTCAGTCGCACGGCCTCAACGCCAACATGGTTTTCAAATGGCGGCGGCAATATCGAGCTGGCTTGCTTGACGGGCACGGGGATGAGCAGACGGTCTTGATGCCGGTGGCTTTGCCGTCCGATTTGTCGACCGAGGTGCGCGCGCAGCGGGCACCGGCAATGCCGGCTGCTGAGCTTGGCCGGAATTCGGCGCTTGCCTCTGGTATTGAAATCGAATTGAACGGCGCACGTGTTCGGGTCACGGGAACGGTCGATCCCATCCAGTTGCGCTTGGTTTTGCGTTGTCTGATGCCGGTATGATCGTGCCTCCCACCGGTACTCGCATCTGGCTGGCCGCTGGCGTCACGGATATGCGACGCGGGATGGATGGCCTGGCCACGCTTATCCAGTCCACTCTCGAGCACGATCCGTTCTCGGGTCATATCTTTGTCTTCCGCGGGCGCCGTGGTGATTTGATCAAGCTGCTGTGGTGGAGCGGCGACGGCATGAATTTATATGCCAAGCGTCTTGAGCGCGGGCGTTTCATATGGCCACAGGCTACCTCGGGCAGTGTGCATCTATCGGCGGCACAATTGTCCATGTTGCTCGAAGGCATCGACCGGCGGCGTCCCGAGCGCACTTGGCAACCGACACACGCAGCGTGAAGCCGCATACAAGCATGCACAAATCCAGGGGTATGCTTTACACTGCCGGGCATGCCTGCCAGTACGCTCCCCGACGATATCGCCACGCTCAAACGCATGCTCGCCTCGCGCGAGGAGACGATTGAGCGGCTCTTAGCTGAGATCGCGCGCCTCAAGCGCTGGCAGTATGGGCGTTCATCGGAGCGCATGGTCGAACTGATGGGCCAGCTGCAACTCGCACTGGACGATCCGCCCGTGCCCGGGCAAGAAGCCAAGCTTACCTGCGCGGCTGTCGCACCTGCCGAAGACATCGCACCAGAAATCGGGGAAACAGCCAAGGTGGTTCCGTTGCGCCGCAAGTCGCGGGAGTTCCCCGCGCATCTGCCGCGCGAGACGATTGTTCATGCGCCGGCGGATTGCGACTGTCCGGAGTGCGGAGCTCGGATGCGGATGCTGGGCGAGGACGTCTCCGAGATGCTCGATTACGTGCCGGGCTACTTCAAGGTGTTGCGCCACGTTCGCCCCAAACTGAGCTGTGGGCGGTGCGCGAAGGTGAGCCAGGAAGCGGCACCGTCGCGCCCCATAGCACGTGGCATGGCCGGCGCCGGGCTGCTGGCACAGGTAATCATCGCCAAATACGCTGATCACACCCCGCTGTACAGACAGGCGGGCATCTACCGCCGTGCCGGGATTGAACTGGAGCGCGCCACGCTCGCATCCTGGGTGCGTGAAGCCGGCAGCTTGCTACAGCCGTTGGCCGACGCGGTGGGGCGATACGTGCGTCAGGCGCATAAGATTCATACCGATGACACACCGGTGCCAGTGCTGGAGCCAGGGCGCGGCAAGACGCGCACGGCGCGATTATGGACCTACGTCCGGGATGACCGGCCAGCCGGTAGCCGGGCGCCACCGGCAGTCTGGTATCAGTACTCGCCCGATCGCAAGAGCGAGCGGCCTCGAGCACATCTGACTGGCTACAGCGGCATCCTGCAGGCGGACGCCTACAGCGGATATGACGCGGTATATCCGCTGTAGGCAAGATAGTCGAAGCCGCATGCTGGGCGCACGCCCGGCGCAAGTTCTACGACCAGTATGAACTGGAGCGCTCGCCGATCGCCGAGCAAGCGCTGAGCCGGATCGCGGCGTTATATGGCATTGAGCGAGAAATCCGGGGCTGCTCACCGCAGGTGCGCCGATCGGTGCGCACGCAGCGTGCGGTGCCGCTGCTGGACAGCCTGAAGCCCTGGCTTGAGCTCACGCTTGGGCAAATCTCGGTGAAGTCTGGCTTGGCCAAGGCGATCAAGTACTCGCTGGCACACTGGCGCGCTCTCACACGTTATTGTGAGGACGGGCGCATTGAGATAGGTAGAGTCGAGATGTGGCGCGGTGGCCGTAGGTCCGGTTTGTCTGTTACCGCCCCTTTCGTCTGGCGGTGCCCGAAGAACCTCACCATAGCTCCGTTTCCACATCCCGCTCATCGAACC
>NZ_SCSK01000033.1 GCF_004297875.1 Pandoraea sp.
CTCGACCAGTTGCTTGCGGCTCACCTTCTTGCGAAACACGGCCTTGCCGTGCCGGTCCTGACCATGAAGGTGAAACGAGTGCTTGCCTAGATCGATTCCAACCAGCGTAACATTCTGCATAATGGCCTCCAGAAAGAAAAACACCCTACAGCGTAACCCGCGTGTAGGGTGGGGGTGACCATCTCATTACGCCCGGCGGGTCGGCGCGCGGGCGTTTTTCAGGGTGTTGTCTGGAGGTGCGGGCCGGAGTCGAACCGGCCTAGCTGGCTTTGCAGGCCAGAGCATAACCGCTTTGCTACCGCACCATTCGGGGCCGTGCCGGAACTTCCCGCACGACCATGGCGGCTGTTGCTTGCGAGTGTGCGATGTAGTCGCCCCACCCGAATTCGCCAGCCGGCTTTTCAACCGTTGTCGCATTGTAACCGCACGCCTGGGCTGACTCGCAGCAGGCCACCTGCGGCACAAATAAAAAGGGAAGCTCGGCTTCCCTCGGGATCTTGGAGCGGGAGACGAGTCTCGAACTCGCGACCTCAACCTTGGCAAGGTTGCGCTCTACCAACTGAGCTACTCCCGCATTTTTTTACCGCAGCCATGCGCGCCGACACCGCTCGCAAATTCATCGATACCAGTGGAGCGGGAGACGAGTCTCGAACTCGCGACCTCAACCTTGGCAAGGTTGCGCTCTACCAACTGAGCTACTCCCGCAATGGCGATGACTGCCGATCAACGCCACGCGCGGAAACCCGGTACGCGGCGAGAGGCAGATTATGGGGCAAACGGGATTTCCGTGTCAACCCCGTCCGGGGCTTAAATGTGGGTGCCGGCCCGCTCGCGGATTTGCGGCCACGCCAGCTTGAGATAGTAGAGCATCGACCAGATGGTGAGCACGGCCGCCAGGTAAATCAGCCAGGTGCCCCACACGAAGGTATCGATATGCAGCGCGCCGCCGCTGAGCACCCCATTGAAGAGCAAAAACGGTATCGCGGTCATCTGCGCGAAGGTTTTGATCTTGCCCAGCGAATTGACGGCGACATTGCGCGAGGCGCCGATATGGGCCATCCACTCGCGCAGCGCTGAGATGGTGATCTCACGCCCGATGATGATCAGCGCGACCGGCGCGCTGACGCGGCCCAGTTCGAGCAGCATCAGGAGCGCCGCGGCGACCATCAGCTTGTCGGCGACCGGATCGAGGAAGGCGCCGAATGCCGAGGTCTGGTTCAGGCGCCGCGCCAGGAAGCCGTCGAACCAGTCGGTCAGGGCGGCCAGCACGAAAATGAAGCACGCCACCCAGTTCATTTGCTGCGGCGAGAGCCAGTACAGCGGCAGGTAATACACGCCGACCACCAACGGGATCAGGACGATCCGCAGCCAGGTCAAGAATATGGGGACATTGAATGGCATGGCAATCTGCTGTCGGGACGGGGGCGAGGTAAGTGGGTCAGGCTGCATTGTGCCGATTATGGCCCGCCCTGGCAATTCGCGTGCCTGCGCGGCAAGCGAGGCGATGCGCGGGAGCGGCGTGCCGCGCCGCACGCGTCAATGCAGTTGGCGGTAGATCTGCTCGGCCAGCGCATGCGAAATGCCCTCGACGCTGGCGAGCTCGTCGATGCTGGCCGCGCTCACGCCATGCAGGCCGCCGAAGCGCGCCAGCAGGCGCTGGCGCCGCTTGGCGCCGATGCCTTCGATTTCATCGAGGCGCGAGCCCTGGCGAGCCTTGGCGCGCTTGGCGCGCATGCCGGTGATGGCAAAGCGGTGGGCCTCATCGCGAATCTGGGCGATCAGCATGAGCGCCGCGCTCTCGCGCCCGAGCTCCTGCGGCGCACGATCGTCGGCGAAGACCAGGGTCTCCAGCCCGACCTTGCGACCCTCGCCTTTGGCCACTCCAACCAGCAGCCCGACATCGAGGCCGAGTTCCTCGAAGACCTGCCGCGCGACCTCGACCTGTCCCTTGCCGCCGTCGATCAGTACCAGATTGGGCATCACCGGAGCGGCAGGCGCGGTGGCCGCGGATGGCGTTTCGGCCTGCGCGGCGTCTTGCGCTTGCGTCTCGTGCGAAGCTTCCTCGATAGCCTCGTCGGCCGCCTCGGCTTCGGCTTCGATCATTTTGCCGTAGCGGCGGGTGAGGACCTGGCGCATGGCAGCGTAATCATCGCCGGGCGTAATGCCGGTGATGTTGTAGCGCCGGTATTCGCCGTTCTGCATTTTGTGGTGATGAAACACCACGCAGGACGCCTGGGTGGCCTCGCCAGCCGTATGGCTGATATCGAAGCACTCGATACGCAGGTCGCCCAAATCCTCGAGATCGAGCCCGAGGGTGTCGGCCAGTTGGCGAGTGCGCGCCTGCTGCGTGCCCTGCTCGGCCAGCAGACGGGATAGCGCGAGTCCGGCGTTTTGCCGAGCCATGTCGAGCCAGGCACGGCGGCGCCCCTGCGGCTGGCGCACGACGCTGACCTTGCGCCCGGCCTGCTCGGCCAGCAGGTCGATCAGCTCCCGTTCGCGCAATGCATGGCTGACGATCAGCAACGGCGGAATCGTCTGCCCCAGGTAGTGCTGTGCCACGAAGGCTTCGAGGATACCGCTCTCGAGTTCGCCGGCGCGGGTGGATTCGGCGTCGGTGTCGGTGCCGGTATCGAGCGCCGCCGTATCGAGGTGCGCGGGGAAATGGGCCTTGTCGCCCAGATGCCGGCCGCCGCGCACCATCGCCAGATTCACGCATGCCCGGCCGCCCTCGAAGGCTACGGCGAGCACGTCGGCGTCGACGTCACCGCTGGTCTCCACGGACTGCTGCTGCAGCACGCCGGACAATGCGCTCATCTGGTTGCGCACCGCGGCGGCCTGCTCGAATTTGAGCTCGGCGGCGTATGCCAGCATCTTTGCCTCGAGCGCCTTGAGCACTTCGTTTTGTCGCCCGGACAGGAAGCCGGCGGCATTGCGGACGTCGCGGGCATAGTCCTCGGCACTGATGGCCCCCACGCACGGCGCGGTGCAACGGTGAATCTGGTGCAGCAGGCAGGGGCGCGTGCGGTTGGCGAAAACCGAGTCTTCACAGGTGCGCAACTGAAACACTTTCTGCAGGATCTGCATGCTCTCGCGCACCGCCCAGGCGCCCGGGAATGGCCCGAAATATTGATGCTTGCGATCGGTCGCGCCGCGGTAATATGCCATGCGCGGGAACGCATGCTGGGTGATTTTCAGATAGGGGTACGACTTATCGTCGCGGAACAGAATGTTGTAACGCGGGCGCAACGCCTTGATCAGATTGTTTTCGAGCAGCAGCGCTTCGGCTTCGGAGCGGGTGACGGTCGTCTCGAGCCGCACGATGCGGCTTACCATGTGGGCGATGCGGGGCGACAGCTGGGTTTTGTTGAAATAACTCGATACGCGCTTTTTCAGGTCGCGCGCCTTGCCCACGTACAGCACCGTGCCGGCCACATCGTAGTAGCGATATACCCCCGGCAGGTGGGGCAATTGGGCCAGCGTGGATTTGGCGTCGAACGGCGTGTCGGCAGGAGCGGTGTCGGTCATGAGTCGGGATGCTGCGGTGCGGCTGGGCCCGCTGGCGCACCAAGGCGCGTGCGGCTTCCGGCTAAAATTGCAAGTTTAGATCAAACCACGGGATAGCCGCTGATGGGCTTGCGCTGCGATATTTTTTGCACGGTCGTCGACAACTACGGCGATATCGGCGTGTGCTGGCGCCTGGCGCGGCAATTGGCCGCCGAGCACGGCTGGGCGGTGCGGTTGTGGGTGGATGATCTCGCCAGCTTTGCCCGCCTGCGTCCGGAGATCGACGCGCAGGTCGCCAGCCAGAGCCTGGATGGTGTCGACGTGCGGCACTGGCCGGCCCCCTGGCCGGCGCCACCGGCGGCCGAGAGGCCGGCCGATGTGGTTATCGAGGCGTTCGCCTGCGACATTCCGCAGGCTTATCTGCACGCGATGGCCGAGTGCAAGCCGGCGCCAGTGTGGCTGAATATGGAATATCTGAGCGCGGAAGACTGGGTCGACGGCTGTCACTTGCAGCGCTCCCCCCACCCTCGCCTGCCGTTGACCAAGATTTTTTTCTTCCCCGGCTTCAGCGCCGCCACCGGCGGCTTGCTGCGCGAGCACGATCTGCTCGCACGGCGCGATGCGTTTCAGGCGCATGAGCAAGCGCGGCTGGATTTTTGGCACACGCTGCGTCTGCCGCAACCGGAGCCGCAAGCCCTTGCCATATCGTTGTTCGCCTACGAAAACCCGGCGTTGCCGGCCTTGCTCGCGGCATGGCGCGACGGCCCTCGCCCGGTTACCTGCCTGATCCCGCAAGGGCGCATCAGCCCCCAGGCTGCCGCCTTTTTCGGCAAGCAATCGCTGGGACCTGGCGATAGCGCCAGGCAAGGCGCTCTGAGCGCACATGGTTTGCCGTTCCTGCCCCAGGACCGCTACGACCAGTTGTTGTGGGCGTGCGACTTCAATTTCGTGCGCGGCGAAGACTCCTTCGTGCGTGCCCAATGGGCCGCCAGGCCGATAGCCTGGCACATTTATCCACAATCCGACGCCGCGCACGAGCTCAAGCTGGATGCTTTCCTGAGACTCTATTGCGCCGCGCTGCCGGCATCGGCGGCTGCGGCGCTGCAGCGATTCTGGCACGGCTGGAACGGTTTCGGCCCGCCGTCGCAGGCGTCGGCGCTTGCCGCGGCTTGGAAGGAACTCGCGCAGGCCATGCCGGCGCTCAGTGCCCACGCACGAGCCTGGGCGCAACACCTGGCGCGGCACGAGGACTTTGCCTCGGCGCTGGTACAGCTTTGTAAAAATCAGTTAAAATAACAAGCTTTTTCAAGTATTTGCTGCTGAATCTGATGCCTATGCACCCGACGCGGGCCACGCTGGCAAAGCGGCAAGTGGGCACAATTCGACATAGGTATTGGTACAGGACTTAGCTTTATGAAAACCGCACAGGAACTCCGCGCTGGCAACGTCGTCATGATCGGCGGCGAGCCGTTGGTCGTGCAGAAGGCCGAATACAACAAATCTGGCCGCAACGCTGCCGTGGTCAAGATGAAATTCAAGAATTTGCTGACGGAAACGCCCAGCGAATCCGTTTACAAGGCAGATGACAAGTTTGATGTCGTCATGCTCGAGCGCAAGGAAGTGACTTATTCGTACTTCGCCGATCCGATGTACGTTTTCATGGACGCCGACTACAACCAGTACGAAGTCGAAAAAGACAACCTCGGCAACGCGCTGAATTACCTGGAAGACGGCATGCAATGCGAAGTCGTTTTCTATAACGAGAAAGCCATTTCCGTGGAACTGCCGACCACGGTGGTGCGTGAAATCATCTACACGGAACCGGCCGTCAAGGGCGATACGTCGTCGGGTAAAGTGATGAAGAACGCCAAGATCTCGACCGGCATGGAACTGCAGGTGCCGCTGTTTTGCGCCATTGGCGACAAGATCGAAATCGACACCCGCACCGACGAGTATCGCAGCCGCGCCTGAGCGATTCGGCCAGCGGAACGGAAAGCGCCTTGCGAGGCGCTTTTTTTATTGGTGCGCCCAGCATGGGCGCACTCCTGCGGGTGTAAGTCCCGCCACAAGCTGGTCACAGCGAATGAAGTGAAGCGCAACTGCATGAGGGCGACCGAGTGTGGGGAGGAAGCGTGGAGCGTA
>NZ_SCSK01000034.1 GCF_004297875.1 Pandoraea sp.
TGATCTTGTTCTTCAGGATCGCGAACAGCCAGGTGCTGATCTGCGCCCGGCCCTCGAAAGTCGAGATACGTGCCATGGCCGCTACCATGGCGTCCTGGACCGCATCTTCGGCGGCCGCCGCATCGCGCAACTGTAGTTCGGCAAAACGCAGCATATCTCGCCGCAGTAAGGAAAGTTCATGATAAGGATCGTCGCCTGCCAAGGGATTCATGGATTAACGTTGTAATGGGTGGGGCGACAGTAAATCATGCCAAGCGCGCGAAACGGCGTATCCGCCGCCGTGCGCTCGCCCATGATACTGTTCTCAGGTTCGCATCATGACGCCGTGTAAGCCCCGAACGCATACCACCTGTTTGCCTATTGGACGAGGATGCCCCGAAATTATTACAGCGAGCGCGCAAACGACGCCGCAATGCCTCGCCGAGTTGGGTGAGGGCGCTGGCGATGGACGACCGACCCACGCAAACGCAGCGAATCGATGATTTTTGGGAAATGGTTGTAAGGAAAGTCGCGCCTTGTTCGTCAAATCAGGCATAGACGGCCACATTCGCTGAGCAACCTGCCATGCACAACACATTCCCGCTGCTGCAAAAAACGGATTTCCCCGCGCTGCGCCGCCGCGCGCTCCGCACACTGCAGGTCAACCTCGGGTATCGCTGCAATCAGTCGTGCGTGCATTGTCATGTCGCGGCGGGCCCGCACCGCACCGAGACCATGACGCGGGAAACGATCGATATCGTGCTGGCCGTTCTGGCCCGACGCCGCATGCGTACGCTCGACCTGACCGGCGGCGCGCCGGAGCTCAATCCGCACTTTCGCTGGCTGGTCGAGCAGGCCAGGGCATTGGACGTGCATGTGATCGACCGATGTAACCTGACGATTCTCGAGGTTGCCGGCCAAGAGGCGCTGGCCGAGTTCCTGGCGGCCCAGGGCGTCGAAGTCGTCGCCTCGCTACCCTGCTACTCGGCGCACAACGTCGACCGCCAACGCGGTGACGGCGTGTTCGAGGCTAGCATTCGCAGTCTGCGGCGGCTCAACGCATTGGGCTACGGCATGCCGGGATCCGGGTTGTCCCTGAGCCTGGTCCTGTGGCTGCCACCCCGCATTGTCGAGGCGCTGGACTCGCACGGTATTCGGACACTCGCGGACCTGACCGTGCGGATTCCGCGGCGGCGTCGCTGGTGGTCCGCGATCGCCGGACTCGGCGTCGCCGGCGCGCGCCGCATCGAGGCGTTCTTCGCCGCGCATCCGGTGCTGACCGAACGCGCGCGGGCATTGATCGTCGCCGCACCGTCCGGCAGCATCATGCCGTGGGAACAGCTGCGCGTGCCGCATGAGGTCGACGGTTCGCGCGGCCAGTTCCGCGCGCCGCGAACCGCCTGCCTGCTGAACGCGTCCAACGACTACGAAGCGATCCAGTCCTGGCTGTCGCTGCACGAGTCGGCCGCCACGCAGCGTGCCTACCGGAAGGAGGCGGAACGCCTGATCCTGTGGGCGATCGTCGAGCGCGGCCGCGCACTGTCGTCACTCACCACCGACGACGCGATCGCCTATCGCGGTTTCCTGCGGCGCCCGACGCCACGCGAGCGCTGGGTCGGCCCATCGCGGCCGCGGCACAGCATCGAATGGCGGCCGTTCACCGGCCCGCTGTCGGCTCGATCAGCAGCCTATGCGCTAAACGTCCTGTCGGCGTTGTTTCGCTGGCTGGTCGAGCAGCACTACGTGCTCGCGAATCCGTTCGCCGGCGTCAAGATCAAGAGCCACGCGCAGCGTGCGGGATTGGACGTGTCACGGGGCTTCTCCGAGGGCGAGTGGTTGTTGATCCGCGCACTCGCCGATGGCCTCGAATGGTCGTACGGCTGGAGCGTGCCGGCCGCGCAGCGCCTCCGCTTCCTGCTGGACTTCGGCTATGCGACTGGCCTGCGCGCGAGCGAGCTGGTCGGTGCGACGCTCGGCCACATCCGCCGGGACGAGCACGGCGATCACTGGCTGCATGTGCTTGGCAAGGGCGGCAAGCTCGGCAAGGTGGCGCTACCGTCACTCGCTCGAACCGCGCTGGATCAATATCTCGTGCAGCGCGGGCTGCCGATCACGCCCGCACGCTGGGACCCGGCGACGCCGCTCGTTGCGAGCCTTGACGAGGATGGCGCGGGCATCGAACCCAGACGGCTCTGGCGCGTGCTGCGACGGTTCTTCATGCAGGTGGCCAATGCAATCCAGGACGATCGGCCGGCGACCGCAGAAAAGCTGCGCCGCGCGAGCCCGCACTGGATGCGGCACACCCACGCGTCGCACGCGCTCGCGCGGGGTGCTGAGCTGATCATGGTGCGCGACAACCTGCGGCACGCGTCGATCTCGACGACGTCGACCTACCTGCACAGCGACGAGGTGCAGCGAGCCCGGCAATTCGATCAGGCATTTCGCTCACGGGATTTCAAGCAGTAAGCCTGCTTATGGCACCTTAAGCATAAGCGCAAGAGATTTCATAACTTCACGGCTTATGATAGGAAATTGTGCTTACCTTGCTCATCCCCCTTGCAAGCGCCCATGTCGATGTGGCTTGCGTGGGAGCGGTCTTGCCGCCCGAACTGGCGCATGTCAGCAACGATGCCGAGGGGCATTCGGCCCTGGCTGACGCCTTGGCGAAGCTGCAGCCCGGGCTGGTGCTGATGGAGGCCACCGGAGGCTACGAGGCGGCGTTGGCCTGCGCGCTGCAAGCGGCGGGACTGCGCGTGGCGGTGATCAACCCGCGTATGGCGCGGGACTTCGCCCGCGCGATGCAGTGCCTGGCCAAGACCGACCGCATCGACGCGGCCACCCTGGCCGAGTTCGCCAGCGTGCTGGCCCAGCGCCCTGACTGCGAGCGCTTCGTGCGCCCGCTGAGCGAGCCCGAGCAACAGGATCTGGCGGCCCTGGTCACCCGCAGGCGCCAGCTCGTGGCCATGCAACTGTCCGAGCGCCAGCGCCTGCGGCTGGCTCGCCCGGTCACGCGCCCGAGCATCGATGCCATGTTGGAGGCCATCGGGCGCCAGCTCGACGACGTCGACGCCGAGATGGTGAGCCATGTCGAACAGCATCATGCCGTGATGGCCAAGCTGTTGCAAAGCGTGGCCGGCATCGGCCGCATCGCCGCAGCGACCCTGATCGCCGAGCTGCCCGAGCTGGGCAGGCTCAACCGGCGCCAGATCTGCGCGCTGGTCGGCGTGGCGCCCTACGCCAACGACTCGGGCTCCAGCCGAGGCCGACGACGCATCACGGGAGGGCGCTTCGAGGTGCGCCGCGCCCTGTACATGGCCACGCTCACTGCAACGCGGTTCAACCCCGCCATCCGTGCCTTCTACGAGCGCCTGGTGGCCGCGGGCAAGCTCAAGAAGGTGGCCTTGATCGCCTGCATGCGCAAGCTGATCACCCACCTCAATGCCATCACCCGGGACCACTTGAACGCTCAAAATCAACCCCTCACTGCTTGACTTTCAACACGGTTACTCAGTCCGCTCCCAGTAGAGGCGGGCGAACTCTCGGATGCTCAAATGAGCACCGAACATTTTCACGTATTTCCGGAAGTCTGCTTGGATTTGTGCGGAATAACACATGATCGCTCCTCA
>NZ_SCSK01000035.1 GCF_004297875.1 Pandoraea sp.
CATCGATTTCGACAGCGATCGCCTAGCGCTCGCCCGGCGGGTAGCTAGATGGGTAGCTGCGTGGGTGAAGCCTCACACAGACCCATATCTGACGCGCCTTACATGAAACTTCCTGAATCAGCTGCACTTCTTCCGGATGCTGCTTGATCACATCCGAGCGCGTGAGGATCAGGTTGGTCAGATTACCGGCCGCCTGATCGTAAGGCAGGTTGAACAGCGTGCCCGCGCCCATCATGCGGATCTGCGAAGCAAACGGCTCGACCGAGCACACCATGTCGATATCCCCGCGCTGCAAGGCGCTCGCATCGTCAGCTGGATTCGGGATGTTGATGAATTGCACGTCCCGGTCGGGATTGATGCCATGCATCAGAAATTCGCCGCGCATATGAATGTCCTGCGCGTTGCCGCGCGAGGCGGCAACCTTCAGCGGTTTGCCCGCCGCCTTGCGCGCCTTGACCAGCTTGACCAGTCCGGCCCAGTCATTCTCCCTGAGCCCCAGGCCGTTGCGCTGCAGGATCTCGGAGCCACCGTTGACCTGACCGGAAATCGCGACGACGTCGAAGCCGCGATCGAGCGCCGTGACCAAATGCAGATACGTGACCTGCGCAACGTCGATACTGTGTGAAACCAGCGCGGTCAGCACGTCGTTGCCGGAGGTAAACGGAATCGCTTCGATCTTGACCGACTTGCTGTATTGCGGCACCAGCGCCATCGACAGGCACTGGGCGCATTTGGCAAAGCCGACCTTGACGACCGGCTCGGCGCCTTGGGCACGAGCGGCCGGCGAGGCCAGCGGCAGTGCCAACGAAGTAATCGCGACGGCTGCCGCGAACAATGCCTTGCGAAACATTTGACTCTCCTGTGAGCAACATGCGCCGGATTGCGCAAGCCATGGCTCGCAAGATGCATGCCAACAAATAGCTAATAATTGCATACAATCATCAAAACGTTTGTTCGCAATGCCTTGCCCCGCACCAGCGGGGCGCGCGACCGCGACAGTGTGCTGTCCAGACTTGCCCCGCTGCCGACCCGGCGCACCATGATGCACGGCACCACGCTTCTTTCCGGTGCGTTCGCGCGTCATCTTCGGCCATGCCGGCCCGCGCCGGGTGCGGCAAATATTCCGGCCCCCGTGTACACAAAACATCGCGATCTGCCTTATTATTTCGGCTACCCACCGTGCAGGCGAGAATCGAATTGAAGCAAGCTGCCGCGCCGGCCGTCGAGCCGGAAGTGTCGAACCGGCCATCGTTTTCCAACGATGAAATCTACCGCCGCATCCAGAACGCGGTGCTCGAGCATCGCCTCGCGCCAGGCACCAAGCTGGTGGAGGAGCGGCTCGCCGAAATCTCGGGCGTGAGCCGCACCAAGATCCGCGAGGTGCTTGGCAAGCTCGCCCATGAAGGCCTGGTGACACTGATTCCGAACCGCGGCGCCTTTATCGCCAGCCCGAGTGCCCAACAGGCGCGCGACGTGTTCGTTACGCGCCGCATGATCGAGCCGGAAATGGCGCGGCTGCTGGCGCACTCCGTCACCACGCCGCAACTGCGCGCGCTGCGCCGGCACGTGCGCCAGGAGAGCGAGGCGCGCCGGCGTGGCGAAATGCACACGGTGATCCGTCTGTCCGGGGAATTCCATGTGCTGTTTGCGCAGATGCTCGGCAACGAAATACTGCTGCGACTGCTGCGCGAACTCACGCCGCTGACGTGCCTGGTGATCACGCTCTACGACAAACCCAACGTGCCGGCCTGCCCGCATCATGAGCACGACGAGCTGATCGATGCGCTCGAAGCGCGCGATGGCGAGCGCGCCGCCGGGATCATGCTCGAGCACCTGCGGCACATCGAAGCAACGCTGAGCTTCGACACGCCGGCCCCGGCAGCCGTCGACATCGAAGCGATTTTTTCCTGATTTTCTCCTGACACTGCGGCCTCTGGCCCGACAATCCGCCTCGCCGGCCGATCATGGCCGGCCCACGGCTCAGCCGGGACGGCCCTCGCCGCGCGCTCGTTTGCACTACGAAAATCTGCCGCAACCGCCCGCCGCTCCACGACTCCAATCGCAAGTGCGATAGCCCACTCGCTCGGCGTCACACAAGCATCATGCAACGCCGCTACCTTTTGGAAGGCCGGCAGCCGCCCTTTGGAGTCCCCTATGGCAAATCAACTTGGCAATATCGATCATATCGTCTACCTGATGCTGGAAAACCGCTCGTTCGACCAGATGCTGGGATTCCTCTACAGCGACAGCGGCAATCGCTCGCCGGCCGGACAGCTTTTCGACGGACTGACCGGACAGGAATCGAACCCGGACGAGCTGGGCCGGCCGGTGCCGGTCTACAAAATACGGGCGAGCGACCCGCATCCTTATTTGATGCCGGGCGCCGATCCCGGCGAAGGGTTTCTGAACACGAACTACCAGTTGTTCGGCACCGACACCCCGGCCTCCGACGCGACCCCGAACAATCAGGGTTTCGTGCGCAACTTCAAGGCGGCGATCGCCTCGGATCTGGCCAGGCATTACCGCGATTCGCTGCCAGGCACGGTGCCGGCCCAGATCATGGGCATGTACACGCCCGAGCTGCTGCCGGTGCTTAGCGCACTGGCGCGAGGTTACGCGGTATGCGACGCGTGGTTCGCGTCAGTGCCGAGCATGACCATGCCCAATCGCGCGTTCGCGCTGGCTGGCACATCGCAGGGGCATCTCGACGACCACGTGAAGATATTTACTTGCCCGAGCATTTTTGGACGCCTGACCGAACGGCAGGTCGACTGGGCCGTGTTCGGCTATAACCGCGAACCCATCACGCGCCACAATTTTCCCGATACGCAAAGCGCCGACGACAGTCACTTCGGCCATTTCCGCGACTTCCAGGCGCGCGCGGCCAACGGGACGCTTCCGGCATTCACGTTTCTCGAACCGAGCTGGGACGCGAACGGCAACAGCCAGCATCCCAACTATGACGTGGCGGCCGGCGAACAATTGATACATGACGTCTATCAGGCGGTGCGCAGCGGCAAGAACTGGCATCGCACGCTGCTGATCATCAACTACGACGAGCACGGCGGCAACTACGATCACGTTGCGCCGCCAGAGAACGTGGCCGCCCCGGGCGACGGCACGCTCGGAGAATTCGGTTTCGAATTCACCCGCTTGGGCGTGCGGGTGCCGGCCGTGCTGGTCTCGCCGCTGATCGCCCCCGGCACCGTATTTCGCCCTTCGTCCGCCACGCCGCTCGATCACACCTCGGTGCTGGCGACGATTCACCAGCGATGGGGCACCGCGCCGCTGAGCGCGCGCGATCGGGCCGCGCCGTCGCTGGGCGACGTGCTCACGCTCGCGCAGCCGCGCACCGACGACCCGCTGCAGGGCGTGAGCGTGCCGCAAGCCGGTCTTCATCACCCGAATGCGGCGCGGCCCTCGCGACTCGACCGGCTGCAGGCGGCACGCGTCGCCGCCTTGCCGCTGCGCAACGAGCAGGGCTACTACGAGGAAGCGATGCCGAACTTCACCTCCAGCAGCGAGCTTGGCGACTTCATTCGCGACCGGTCGGCCGCATGGCGCGAGCACATGCGGCGCCTGCGTCAACGACGGCCCGGCTGACGTCGGCCGGGTCGGGCCGGCCGTCTTTCCGGCGCGGACTGTGTCGAAGTATCGCTGTGGCCACGCCGATATATTCGGTGTCCATAGCATGCTTGGTAGACAGGCCGCACGGGCGTTACACTAACGGCTAACGATCGGTCTATCGTTCCTCGTCATCCGTACGCCAAAGGAATCCGTGTTTTGAAAGGCATCGCCGCCCGCCTCACCCGTTCTGCCTGTATCTTTATCGCTTCCCCGCATCGCCCGCCCGGCACCCGGCGTCTCGCCCGTTGCTTGTCCCTTGCCGCACTCTGCCTGGCTTTGCTTGGCCCGGCAGGTGGCGCGCTCGCACGCGAGCACGCGCATCCGCCTCCACCCGAGGTGCATCACGTCAAGGCTCGCCCGCATTCCGCTAGCCATGCTCGACGCCCGCCGCGGCCGCGATTGCTGCCGCGGTGCGGCTACAATGCGGCGGCCGTGCGGCGGCTGCATTCGCGGGCCATCTATGTGCTGGACGTCAAGTCCAACACGGTCCTGCTGTCGCGTCGCGCCCACGAGGTTCGCCCGATTGCGTCGATTTCCAAGCTGATGATGGCGGTCGTGGCGCGCAGCGCCCGTCGGCCGCTCAACGGCATGCTGCGCGTCACGGCGCAAGACCTTGACCGCATCAAGTTCACCGGCTCGCGGCTGAAGGTCGGCTCACGACTGTCGCGCCGGGACATGCTGCATATCGCGCTGATGTCGTCGGAGAACCGCGCGGCGGCCGCACTCAGCCGCGACTACCCGGGCGGGCGGCCAGCCTTTATCGCGGCAATGAACCGCAAGGCGCGCCAGCTCGGCATGCGCCATACGCACTTTGACAATGCGAGCGGACTCTCGCCGCACAACGTCTCGACCGCCGCCGATCTGGCCAAGCTGGTCGCGTACGCCAATCGCGACCCGCTGATCCGGCGCTTTTCCACCGACAAGTGGGATACCGTTTATCCGGGACGCGGCCAGCTCGTGTACGTCAATTCCAACGCGCTGATTCGGCTCGGGCATGCGCCCATCCAGTTGCAGAAAACCGGCTTTATCAACGAGTCCGGTCACGGCATGGTGATGCGCATGCAGGTGCGGGGTCGCCCTCAAACGCTGGTGCTGCTGGGTTCGCGCTCGCCGCGCGGCGACATCGCCGACGCAATCCAAATCCGTCGCTGGCTCGACTGCTCGCTGAGCTAGGGCGCGACACCGGAGTTCGCCTCGCGCCGACGCACTATGCTGAATGCATTGGCATGCTTTGCATCATCATCCATCAATGCTCACCAACCCTTAGCCGATACCGCCATGAAACCGAACCGATCCTTCCATCTTGCCCTGGTTCTGCTGTTGTGCGGCACTTTCATGCCGGCCGCGCTGCGAGCCGCGCCGCTGAATGTCGCCTCGGACACGGCCCTGTTTCAGCCGGTGCGCCAGGCCGCCTCGCGATTCACCGCCCGCACCGGCATTACGCTACGGGTGCATAAGGTCGACATGGCCCGCTACGCCGCACACGCGATTCATGCTCCAGGCCACCCGTTCGACGTGGTGATCGTCAACGCCGGTCGCTATGCGGCGCTGGCGCGGCAACATCGCGTCGCCCCGGGTAGCCACACCGATCTGGCGCGCATCGGCGTGGGTATCGGCGTGCCGGCCGGTCGACCGGTTCCGGACATCGCCACGATAGCGGCCTTGCGGCGCACGTTGCTGGCCGCGCACCGCGTGGCGCTGGCCGATCCGGGCTCCGACGCGCCCAGCGGCACCTACGCGCTCACGCTGTTCGATCGGCTGGGCATCGCCGGGTCCATGAAAAACAAAGCGGTCCTGGTACCCGGCCCGCTGGTCGTCACCCAGTTGCAGGTTGGCAAGGCCGACCTGGTGCTGGCGGAATCGACCGTGCTGCAGCAGGCGCCGGGCGTACGGTTTGCCGGGCCGCTGCCGGCCGCTCTGCAGCAGCCGATTCCGTTTGTCGGCGGCGTGGGTGCGCGCGCACGCCGGCCGGTCGCGGCGCGCGCGTTCCTGGCGTTTCTCGCCGCCGAGCTCGGCGCCTCGGCACGCCCTCGCGAGGCGCCGTAAGACGGGTCGCAGTACCCGCCATCGACTGGCCAGCTGTGGTAATCTCGATTGCGTCGGCACCTGCCTTACCCTGGGACGTGCCGGCGACGGTACGGCGCCGGGCTATCGCCAGACGCAAGACCGATCCAGTAGAAGCGTGCGACACAATCAAACGTGGAGACCTCTCGATGAGCCAATACGGGCCGCTGAAATTGCACGTGCCGGAGCCGACCGGGCGTCCGGGTTGCAAAACTGATTTTTCCTACCTGCACGTCTCGCCAGCCGGCGTGGTGCGCCGCCCGCCCATCGACGTGACTCCCGCCGACACCAGCGACCTGGCCTATAGCCTGGTGCGCGTGCTCGACGACGACGGCCAGGCCGTCGGTCCCTGGGCACCCGATCTGAGCTCCGACGTGCTGCTCGCCGGCATGCGGGCGATGCTCAAGACCCGCATTTTCGACGCGCGCATGCTGGTCGCGCAGCGCCAGAAAAAAATCTCGTTCTACATGCAGAGCCTTGGAGAGGAAGCGATCGGCTCGGCGCACGCGCTGGCGCTCGAGCATGGCGATATGTGCTTTCCAACCTATCGCCAGCAAAGCATTCTGCTGACCCGCAACGTGTCGCTGGTCGACATGATGTGTCAATTGATGTCCAACCAGCGCGACCCGCTCAAGGGGCGCCAGTTGCCGGTGATGTACTCGGTGCGCGAGGCCGGATTCTTCTCGATCTCCGGCAACCTGGCAACCCAGTTCATACAGGCTGTCGGCTGGGCGATGGCCTCGGCGATCAAGGGCGATACGCGCATCGCCTCGGCCTGGATCGGCGACGGCGCGACCGCCGAATCGGACTTCCACACGGCCCTGACCTTTGCTCACGTGTATCGCGCGCCGGTGATCCTGAACGTGGTCAACAACCAGTGGGCCATTTCCACCTTCCAGGCGATCGCCGGCGGCGAGGGCACGACTTTCGCCGGGCGCGGCGTGGGCTGCGGCATCGCCTCGCTGCGCGTGGACGGCAACGATTTCCTGGCGGTCTATGCCGCCTCGCGCTGGGCCGCCGAGCGCGCCCGCCGCAATCTCGGCCCGACCCTGATCGAGTGGGTCACTTATCGGGCCGGCCCCCATTCGACCTCCGACGATCCCTCCAAATATCGGCCCGGCGACGACTGGAATGCGTTTCCGCTGGGCGACCCGATCGCGCGTTTCAAACAGCACCTGATCAGGCTGGGTATCTGGTCGGACGCCGCGCACGAGGAGCTCAAGACGACGCTCGAAGCCGAGGTCATCGCCGCGCAGAAGGAAGCCGAACAATACGGCACGCTGGCCGATGAGCACACGGCCAGCCCGGCGAGCATCTTCGAAGATGTCTACAAGGACATGCCGGAGCACTTGCGCCGGCAACGCCAACAGTTGGGGGTCTGAGCATGGCGAAAGAAAAAGACAACGGCCAGGCCACCCAGCCGATGAGCATGATCCAGGCGCTGCGCTCGGCCATGGATGTGATGCTCGAACGCGACAGCAACGTGGTGGTGTTCGGGCAGGACGTCGGCTACTTCGGCGGCGTGTTCCGCTGCACCGAGGGCCTGCAGGCCAAGTACGGCACCTCGCGCGTGTTCGATACGCCGATCTCCGAAGGGGGCATCGTCGGCGCGGCGGTGGGCATGGGCGCCTACGGGCTGCGACCGGTTTGCGAGATTCAATTCGCCGATTATTTCTACCCGGCCTCCGACCAGATCGTCTCGGAGGCAGCGCGCCTGCGCTACCGCTCGGTGGGCGAATTCATCGCGCCGCTGACAATCCGCATGCCCTGCGGCGGCGGGATTTATGGCGGGCAGACGCACAGCCAGAGTCCGGAGGCGATGTTCACGCAGGTATGCGGCTTGCGCACAGTGATGCCGTCCAACCCCTATGACGCAAAAGGGCTGCTGATCGCGGCGATCGAGAACGACGATCCGGTGATTTTCCTGGAGCCCAAGCGCCTCTACAACGGCCCGTTCGATGGGCACCACGAGCGGCCCGTGACGCCCTGGAGCAAACATCCGGCCAGCGCGGTGCCCGAAGGGTATTACACGGTGCCGCTCGAATCGGCAGCCGTGGTGCGCGCCGGCAGCGCCGTGACAGTGCTGACGTACGGCACGACAGTACACGTGTCTCTGACGGCCGCCGAAGAGACCGGCATCGACGCCGAGATCATCGATCTGCGCAGTCTGTGGCCGCTCGATCTGGAGACCATCGTGAACTCGGTGAACAAGACCGGGCGCTGCGTGGTGGTGCACGAAGCCACGCGCACCTGCGGGTTTGGCGCCGAACTCATCTCGCTGGTGCAGGAGCACTGCTTCTATGCGCTGGAGGCGCCAGTCGAACGCGTGACCGGGTGGGATACGCCGTATCCCCATGCGCAGGAATGGGCGTACTTCCCCGGTCCGCGCCGGGTCGGCGAAGCCCTGCGCCGTGTCATGGAGGCTTGAGATGGGGACGCACATCATCAAAATGCCCGATATCGGCGAAGGCATCGCCGAGGTCGAACTGGCGGCCTGGCACGTCAAGGTGGGTGACACCGTAAAGGAAGATCAGCCGCTGGCCGATGTGATGACTGACAAGGCCACGGTGGAAATCCCATCGCCCGTGAGCGGCACCGTGCTGGCACTGGGCGGCCAGGTCGGCGACGTGATGGCGGTGGGCAGCGAGCTGATCCGCCTGGAAGTCGAAGGCGCTGGCAATCAAAAACCCGGGGCCGCGCAAACCGCTCCAGCTGCGGCCCAAGCAACGCCGGCGCCAGCGGCTCCGGCAGCGCACGCCGAACCGGCGTCGCAAGCCACGCCCGAACCCGCAACCGAGGCAGCGCCTGCACCGGTCGCGCCGGCCGCTTCGCGACCAGCGCCTCCTGCGCAGGCGCCGGTGGTCGCGCGCCAGCCGGGCGAGCGGCCGCTTGCCTCGCCGGCGGTGCGCAAGCGTGCCTGGGATCTGGGCATCGAACTGCGTTTCGTGCACGGCACCGGCCCGGCTGGCCGGATCGGCCATGAAGACCTCGACGCGTATTTGCAGGGGCGCGGCGGCACGCTCGGCACGCGCGCCGGCCTGGTCGAGCGCAACGACGAGCAAGCAGTGCCGGTGATCGGCCTGCGGCGCAAGATCGCGCAGAAAATGCAGGAGGCCAAGCGGCGCATTCCGCATTTCAGCTACGTCGAGGAGATCGACGTGACCGAACTCGAAGAGCTGCGCGCCCAATTGAACCGCAAATGGGGCGAGTCGCGCGGCCGGCTGACGGTGCTGCCGCTGCTGGCGCGTGCCATGGTGCTGGCGCTGCGCGACTTTCCGCAGATCAATGCGCGCTTTGACGACGAACTCGGGGTCGTCACACGCTATGGCGCGGTGCACCTGGGCATCGCCGCGCAAAGCCCGGGCGGCCTGATGGTGCCGGTAGTGCGCCACGCCGAGGCACGCGATCCGTGGTCGATCGCCGCCGAGATCGCCCGGCTGGGCGACGCGGTACGTGGCGGCAAGGCCGAGCGCGACGAGCTGCTCGGCTCCACCATTACGATCAGCAGCCTTGGTCCGCTGGGCGGCATCGTCAGCACGCCGGTGATCAATCGTCCGGAAGTGGCCATCGTCGGCGTCAATCGCATCGTCGAGCGGCCGATGATCCGGCACGGCGTGGTGGTGCCGCGCAAGTTGATGAATCTCTCGTCATCGTTCGATCATCGCGTGGTCGACGGCATGGATGCAGCCGAGTTTATCCAGGCGGTGCGCGCCCTGCTCGAACAACCCGCCATGCTTTTCGTGGAGGCCTCATGAGCGAGATTCAAACGACGACGCTGCTGGTCATCGGCGGCGGCCCCGGCGGCTATGTCGCGGCGATTCGCGCCGGACAATTGGGCGTGCCAACCGTGCTGGTCGAACGCGAGCGTCTGGGCGGCACGTGCCTGAACATTGGCTGCATTCCGTCCAAGGCGCTGATTCACGCGGCCGAGGAATTCGAGAAGGCGATGCACTATGCAGCCGAGCCGGCCTCGCCGCTGGGCATCCGGGTGCAGGCCCCGCGCATCGACATCGCGCAGACGGTGGCCTGGAAAGACGGTATCGTCGAGCGGCTCACCGGCGGGGTTGCTGGCCTGCTGAAAAAGCATGGCGTGACGGTCATCCACGGCCACGCGCGCGTGCTCGACGGCAAGACCGTGGAGGTCGCGACCGATGACGCGCAGGATGGCCAGGCGCTGCGCATTCAGTGCGAACACCTGTTGCTGGCAGCCGGCTCCGAGCCGGTGCCGCTACCCTCGATGCCGTTCAGCGACAGGGTGATCACCTCCACCGAGGCGCTGTCGCCGCGCACGCTGCCGCGTCGCCTGGTGGTGGTGGGTGCCGGCTATATCGGGCTCGAATTGGGTACGGTCTACCGCAAGCTCGGCGTCGAGGTCACGGTGGTCGAGGCCAAGGCGCGCATCCTGCCGACCTATGATGCCGCGCTGACCAAGCCGGTGGCCGAGGCGCTGGCCCGCCTGGGCGTGACAGTGCATCTGGAGCGCAAGGTACTGGGGCTCAATCACGCGGGCGACGCCGTGCGGGTGCAGGATGCCGCCGGCGCCGAGACGGAGCTGCCGGCCGATCGGGTGCTGGTCGCCGTCGGCCGACGCGCGCGCACCCAGGACTGGGGTCTGGAGGGCCTGCAGCTCGATCGCAACGGCGGCGCGCTGCGCATCGACGATCAATGCCGCACCTCGATGCGCAACGTCTGGGCGATCGGCGATCTCACCGGCGAGCCGATGCTGGCGCATCGAGCCATGGCGCAGGGCGAGATGGTGGCCGAGCTGATCGCCGGCCGGCGCCGCCATTTCACCCCCGCCGCGATTCCGGCAGTGTGTTTCACCGACCCCGAGATCGTCACCGCCGGGCTGTCGCCCCCCGAGGCCGAGGCGGCCGGGCTGGACTGCGTGTCGGCCGTTTTCCCGTTCAGCGCCAACGGCCGCGCGATGACGCTCGGCTCGACCGAGGGCTTCGTGCGTGTGGTTGCGCGTCGCGACAACCATCTGATCGTCGGGTGGCAAGCGGTCGGTCGCAGCGTATCCGAACTCGCCGCCGCGTTTTCGCAGTCGCTGGAAATGGGCGCACGGCTGGAGGACGTCGCCGGCACCATCCACGCGCACCCGACGCTGGGCGAGGCGGTGCAGGAGGCGGCGCTGCGGGCGCTGGGTCACGCGCTACATATTTGAACCTGTGGCTTCATCGGGCTGGGCGGCATAAGCCGCCCGGCCCGCGCCGGCGGCCTTCCGGTAAAACGCAGATCGCATGCTCGTGCCGCACACCACGCATGGCCGCAACCCTGTCCGACATGTCGCCCTGACCTCCGCCGAAACACTCTACGCGCTCGCATTCGCCGGTCCATGCTGGGCAAACAAGCCCGCCTGGACATCGGCCACGCATTCGAGCGCAATGCCAACCACCGGATTGGCCGTTTCGCGATTATAGAAAAGGCGGATCGCGCCGAGCAGCGAGGTGCCCGGAAACGGAATCACTTTGATATCGCCCCGATGGGCCAGTCTGCGAGTCACCGCAAGCGGCATCAGCCCCAGAAACGGTGCGCTTTTCAGAATCGCTTCATTGACCGCCAGTGAAATGGATTGCACGCAGCCCGGCGGAAACTCTAGCCCATGCTGCTGCATCCAGCGGCTCAATGCCATCGTGATAGGTGCCTCCCGGGGCGGCAAAATCCATGGCATGCCGGCGATGTCGGCCGGCGCGACATGGCGCCGCGCGGCAAGCGGGTGGTCGCGCCCGCAAACAATCACGATAGGGTCGTCGAGCAGCGTTTCGACGGCAAATTTGCTGGCACCGAGTTCGGCTGGCGCCTCTTTGCGACTGAAGACAAAGTCCAAGTCGCCGGCGGTCAACATCGGAAATAATCGATCACTGGTGGCCTCGAAAAATGCAATGTCGACGTTGGGGGCTCGCTTCTTGATCTGCAACACCAACTCAGGCGCAAACACCGGCATGACGGTCGCTACCGCGCCGACGGCGATTTTCCCCGAAATGCCGCTACACAAGGCGTCGGCCTCGTAGCGCGCTTGCTCCAACTGGTGCAGAACTTCCCTGGCGTGCTTGAGTAGCGTCTCGCCCAGCGCGGTGAACTGCAGGCGATTGCCGACGCGCACCAGCACCGGGGCGCCCAGCCCCGCCTCCAGCTCAGCCAGCTGTTTGGAGATAGCCGGCTGCGTCACGTTCAAACGCTGCGCAATGAGCCGAACTTGACCGAGGCTGGCGAACATCGTCAATAGCCGCAAATGGCTGAGCTTGAGTCCGCTTTGAAAGAAACGCTCGATCGGTTTCATCGCCATTTTCCTTTATTTTTCACATAACCATCAGGTTATTCACTTTCAATAAAATGTCAATTGCATCTCATGATGGTTAAAACCAGAATGAAGGCAACCGCGGGCGATGCGAAGCCGCCCGATACGAATTCGAGCCATCCCCTCATGAAGCCAACGAATGTCCTAATTATTCTGTCCGACGAACACCAGAGCGGCCTGATGGGCTGCGCCGGGCATGCCGCGCTACAGACCCCTAATCTGGACGCCCTCGCCAAAAGGGGGACGCGCTTTTGTAATGCGTATACGCCGTCGCCGATTTGCGTACCGGCCCGGGCAAGCCTGGCCACCGGCCGATATGTGCACGACATCGGGTGCTGGGATAACGCGATCGCATACCAGGGCACGCCGCCAGGCTGGGCACAATATCTCTGCGACGCCGGCCTGTTGGCCGAGTCGATTGGCAAGTTGCACTACCGTGATGCCGCGTCGCCAGTCGGCTTTCGGCATCAACACCATGCGGTGCATATTCTCGACGGCATCGGCCAAGTCTGGGGGTCGGTGCGCAATCCGCTGCCTGAGACCATGGGGCGCTCACCGTTGTACGACAAGATCGGCGCGGGTACGTCCGACTACAACCGCTTTGACGAGCGCGTTGCAGATCGCGCGGTACAGTGGCTGGGCGAACATGCCAATGACAAGCAGCCTTGGGTGCTGTTCGTGGGGCTGGTCGCACCGCATTTCCCGCTTATCGTGCCGGCCGAATATCTGGATCGGTACCCGCTCGAGAGCATTGCGCTGCCGAAGCTACATCCATCGAGCGGCTACCGGCGGCATCCGTGGGTCGAGCGCCAAGCGCGGCACATGGACCATGATGCGGCGATTGGCAGCGACGAGCGGCGCCGCCTGGCGATCGCCAGCTATTTCGGGCTCGTCACATTCATGGATGCGCAGGTCGGCAAGATTCTTGGCGCACTCTCCCTCAACAGCCTGGCAGAGGCGACCACGGTGATCTATAGCAGCGACCACGGCGACAACCTCGGCAAGCGAGGCATGTGGAACAAATGCCTGCTTTATCGCGAATCGACCAGTATCCCCATGATCGTTGCAGGCCCGGGTATTCCAGGCGACAAGCTCAGTAACACTCCGGTGTCACTTGTGGATATACAAAACACCGTGCTGCAATGCACTCATTGCGCTGGCGCGCCCCTGGATGGGCCAGGGCACTCGCTGGTGGAACTGGCTCGCGCTCCAGACATGCCGGAGCGGCTGGCGTTCAGTGAATACCATGCAGTAGGTTCGGAAGCAGCAGCCTATATGCTGGCTGATGCGCATTACAAGTATCACCATTATGTCGGGCTCCCCCCGGAGCTGTTCGATCTTGAACGTGATCCCGAAGAGTTAGAAAACGTTGCTGCGCGGCCAGCGTATGCCGAGGTGCTACAGGTGTTCGAAGCGCGCCTCAAAACCCTGCTCGACCCCGAAGCCGTCGACGCAATGGCGAAAGCCGACCAGGAGCGCCTGGTGCGCGCGTTCGGCGGCCGAGAGGCCGCCCTGCGAACCGGCACACCAGCGGCCACCCCAGTGCCGCAGGCATAGCAAAGGAACGTCGCGGCCGGCATTGGTTCACCCAAAAATATAATGCAACGGAGACAGCATGATGACCACAGCAGACGTGGCGGCAATGCCACAGCAAACCTCACTCAAGCGCAATTGGAAGACTGTCGTTTTGGCCAGCCTCGGCGGCTCGCTGGAAATCTATGATTTCATCATCTTCGGCGTGTTCGCGCATGAGATCGCCAAACTGTTCTTCCCAGCCTCCGACCCGCTGGTCTCGATGATCAAGACGTTCAGCGTGTTCGCCATCGGCTATCTCTCGCGGCCGCTGGGCGGCATCATGCTGGGCAGTCTGGGCGACCGCTACGGACGGCGCATCGTATTTCTGGTCTCGATCCTTGCAATGTCGGGCTCGACAATCGCGATCGGCCTGATCCCCAGCTACGCGACGATCGGCATACTCGCGCCGTCCTTGCTGGTGCTGTTCCGCCTGTCCCAGGGATTCTTCCTGGCTGGCGAGTTGCCTTGCTCGATCACCTATGTCGTCGAAGAAATGCCGCAACGAGCAAGCTTCGTCAGCGGCCTGGTGATCTTCTGCCTCAGCTCGGGCGTGTTGGTTGCCACGCTGCTGAGTCTATTGTTGCACGCCACCCTTACGCCGGCCGCCGTTGCCACCTATGGCTGGCGTATCGCGTTCATTTTCGGCGGCTTTATTGGTCTCGTTTCCTATTGGCTGCGCACCTCGCTCGAGGAGTCGCAGGAATTCCAGCGACTGAAAAGCCACAAGATCAAGCAACCGTTTCGCAAAATTTTCACCGCCTATCCGACGCAAGTTTTGGTCGGTGTCGCCGTGGCCGGCATCGTCAACGTTTCGAACAGCGTATTGTTCGTCTTGCTGCCGTCATACCTGACCTCCGTCGCCCACTACTCGCCGACACTGGCGAGCGAGGGGCAGAATGCCGGCATCGCGGCCATGTCCGTATCGCTGCTGTGCTTTGCCTGGCTGTGCGACCGCATCCCCAGTCGGTACTGGCATCGGTTGGGTTCGGCCATCATGCTGCTGGGCGGCTATCCGTTTTACCGCGCGCTGGCAGCGCACCAGATCGCCCCGATCCACGCCTTCGTGCTGGTCGGGCTGGCGGGCGGTTTTGTCAACGGGACCTATGCCTATTTGCTGGCCGACCTCTTCCCAACCAATGTGCGCTTCAGCGGCGTCGCGCTGTCGCTGAACTTGGCAACAGTTATTTTTACTGGTTTGACGCCGCTGGTGGTCACGCAGTTGATGCGCGCCAGCGGGTTGGCGGCCTCGCCCGGCATCTACATCGCCGGCGTGGCATGCATCGCGCTACTGGCCGGCCTGGCGCTCAAACGCTTCGGCGGGCAGATCCGAGACTCGCACCAAACGGCATGAAGAAATGAAAAACGCGAACGATCAAATGACGGCGCTGCGAGATGCGCTGGCACACATATTGGGTAGCGATGGCATCACAGTCGATGCAGGCGTCGTCAGTGCACATGCAGGAGATTGGAGCGAGGCCCCCAAAGTCGAACCACGGATGGTGTTGTTTCCGAAGACGCCGGCCCAGGTCGCGGCGGCGCTGGGTACCATCTCCCGTTTCGGCCAGCGCGTGACGGTTCAAGGCGGTTTGACCGGCTTGGCCGGCGGCGCCACGCCGTGTGACGGCGAGATCGCACTATCGTTGAGCAAACTGAACCGGATCGAGGCGCTTGACGACATCAGCGGGACCGTCACAGTGCAGGCCGGGGTGCCGCTCGAGACGTTGCAATCCTACGTCGCGGCCCATGACTGGCTTTTCGCTCTCGACCTTGGCGCACGCGGCACCTGCCAACTCGGCGGCAACGCCGCGACCAACGCCGGCGGCAACCGTGTGATCCGCTACGGCACGATGCGCGATCTGGTGTTGGGCATCGAGGTCGCGCTGGCCGACGGCACACTGATACCCATGATGAACCAGGTCACCAAGAATACGACCGGTGTCGATTTAAAACAGCTCTTCATCGGCTCGGAAGGCATGCTGGGCGTGATAACCCGACTTGTCCTCAAGCTGGTCCCCCGGCCTACCGTTGCCAACACCGCGCTGTGCGCACTGAGTTCGTTCGATCATGCTGCCCGCCTGCTCAAGGAAATGCGCAAACACCTCCCGACCCTGTCGTCGTTCGAGCTGATGTGGAATGATTTCATGACCACAGCGATCGACACGGCGCAGTTGCGACCGCCGTTTGCGCAGGCGCATCCGGTCTATGTATTGGTCGAGACGCTCGGCGCGGACTCGCAGCGTGAACGAGAGACATTGGAGCGCTGCCTCGAACAAGCAATCGAGACGGCGCTGGTGACGGATGTCGTCGTCGCCGAGTCGATCGATCACGCCAGACGCCTATGGGCCTACCGCGAGGCCATCGGCGAAATTCTGTCGCGCTTGCAGCCTCACGCGGCATTCGATGTCGGGATACCGATGTCGGCGATGGACCGTTTCGTATCCGCGGTACGCAATACGCTGAACGACGTTTTCCCTCAACAGCACCACCTGTTCTTCGGCCACATCGGGGACGGCAACCTGCACGTGTTGTCAGGGCCATACGACACCTCGGCTGCGTTGCATCGCGTCGAGCAAATCGTCTACGTCGCGGTGCGGGACGCAGGCGGGTGCATTTCGGCCGAGCATGGCATTGGCGTCATCAAAAAGGCGTTTCTGCCGTTGAGCCGTTGTCCTGATGAGCTATCGCTAATGCGCAGTCTGAAGACACTGTTCGACCCCAATGGCACGCTCAACGCCGGCCGGATTGTCGACATGCGTCCACACTAGTCGATCTCAGCCGAAGGCTCATCTCCGAGTCTGATAAGAAGACCGTGAATATCCTGGCCGGCGCCGGCCAAGGCTAGCATTTTTTTAAAAAAATTAGTAGTAAAAAATAATTAACCGCAGGAGACAACATGCAGAAAAAATATTTGGTGCCAATTTTGGCTTGTATGGCGACGGCAATCGCACACGCACAAAGTCATGTTCAGCTTTATGGCGTCCTGGACGCAGGTGTGACCTACGTGAACAACAAGGGGGGCGCCAGCACCGTAGTGGAGGACACGGGCGTAATGCAAGGAAATCGCTGGGGGCTGCGCGGGACCGAAGATCTCGGCGATGGCCTCAAAGCGATCTTCCTGCTTGAGAATGGCTTCAGCCTGGATAACGGCGCCCTGGGCCAGGGCGGACGGGAGTTTGGTCGGCAGGCGTTCGTCGGCCTTGCCTCCGCTTCGGCCGGCCAACTCACATTCGGGCGGCAATACGACTTTATGCGCACGGCATTGCTTTTCGACACAGCGGCGGTGCAAGTCTCCACCGCGTATAGTTTTCATTTTCTGGACGCCGACCGCATCGCGGGTGAGCGAGTGGACAACGCCGTCAGATACGTGGCGCCCAATCTCGACGGACTCAAACTCGGCGCCCTCTACGGCTTCAGCAATGTGCCGGGCGCCTTCGCCGGGACTACCACAGCGCCGCGTCTCGTCAGCTTCGGCGCAACTTACCGCCGCGGCGCATTAGCGTTGGACGCGGCCTACACCAACGCCAACGGCCGCACTGGCAGTCTCGCGACTCAAGCGCTGGGCGGCGACTCGCTGCGCACCATGGGCCTCGGAGGACGCTACTATTTTCATCGACTGACGGCATTCGGCAACATCACGTCCACACGCGTGGCCAACGTCAACGGAGGCGGCAACGCCATCATCGACAACTATGAGCTAGGGGCGGTCTACCAATGGACATCCGCGATTAGCTATGGTGGCAGCTATACGTATACAACCTATGCCGGGCACCCATACCATCAGATCAACACCACGATCGACTACCATTTTTCCAAGAGTACGGATGTCTATTTCGGCGCCTTCTTTCAGCATTCGAACAATGCCCGGACGGGTGCCGGCCTGTTTTTGATTGCCTCGCCCGGCAGTTTTCATGGGTTCTCTTCCTCGGAGAATCAATTCGCGACGCGCATCGGGATACGTCACCGGTTTTGAGGCGGACGACAACGATGCTCTTGCCGACGCGCGGCATCGTTGGTTACAGCCCATCCTCAAACACTTATAGATCACGCCAGCGCCCAAGACGTCGTTCCACAAACGCTCGCCAGTCACGACAAAACGCGACGGCCGAACGAAGATACCGGAAGCCCTTATGCAAAATTCCGCTTTGTCCCCGCAGGAGGACGCGACCTACCGCAAGATCGCATGGCGCATCGTGCCGTTCCTGTTTCTCTGCTATGTGGTCAATTTCGTCGATCGCGTCAACATCGGATTTGCAAAGCTGCAGTTGTTGCAGGATCTGCAACTGAACAACGAAATTTTCGGGATCGCGGCCGGCATGTTCTTCGCTGGCCACATGATGTTCGAGGTTCCCAGTAACCTGCTGCTGGCTCGCATTGGCGCACGCAAGACGCTATTGCGCATCATGGTATCTTGGGGCGCAATCACCGTGTTGCTGATGTTCGTGAGTAATGCGCCGACGCTTTATTTGCTGAGATTTCTGCTGGGTGCGGCCGAGGCCGGCTTCTTCCCCGGCGTCATCCTGTACCTGAGCTATTGGTTTCCCGATCACCGGCGCGGGCGCATCACCAGCCTGTTCGTCGTGGCGCTGCCGATGGCCGGCGTGATCGGCGGCCCGCTCTCCGGCGCGATCATGGGACATATGCACCACATCCTTGGCTTGCGCGGCTGGCAATGGCTATTTCTGGTCGAGGGAGTGCTGGCCATCTTGCTCGGCATGTTGTCGCTGCGGGTCATCACCGATCGCCCTCAGCAGGCATCATGGCTCACCCCGGCCGAGAAGACGTTGCTCGACACCGAGCTCGATGCCAGCATCGCACGGCGCCGTGCGGTCGACGCCGTGCCGGCAAGCTTGCGTGACGTGTTGCGTAATCCACGAGTCTATTTGCTGGCCTGTATCTATGTAACCATAGTCATGTGCCTGAACGCCGTCGGCTTCTGGATTCCAAGTCTGCTGCGCCAAATTGGCATTCAGCAGATCGGCAATATCGGCTGGCTGAGTGGGGTCATTTCCATCATCTCAGCGATCGGAGTGGTGCTCGTCGGACGCAGCTCCGATTACCGAATGGAGCGCCGCTGGCATGTTACCGGCTGTGGCTTGGCGACGGCTGTCAGCTTCCTGCTGTTGCAATTTGTGGCGCACAGCGCGATATGGACAGCCATACTGTTGAGTATCGCCTCCGCTTGCATTTATTCGGTGTTGAGCCTGTTCTGGACAATTGCGGCCGCATACCTCGAAGGCGGTGCGGCAGCGAGCGGCATCGCGGTCATCACTACGCTTGGCTCTTTGGGCGGCATCGTTAGTCCCGTGTTGATCGGCACGATCCGAACCCACACAGGCAACATCTACGGCGGCCTCTCGGTTGTCGCCATGCTGCTGATGGCAGGGATGCTAGCCTTGCTTCGCCTCGCCCGGGCTCCGCGAACCGGCCTCGCCGAGGCTGGGGCGACAAGACAGCACTGAGCGCCAGTCCCGCCGTGGAAATCGCCGTTTCGCATGTCCTTGCTGCGCCAGTGCGATAATCGGGGCTGCTCTGCCGCAGCCCCGAGGACTATCTTGAATCTGATCGACAATCCCACGCATGACAAAGAGGCCGGCTCCGCCGACTCGACCCAGGACACGACCCGCATCGACGACGTGCGCATCGGCGCAGTGCGCCCGCTGATCTCACCGGCGCTTTTGCAGGACGAATTGCCCGTGCCGCCGGCGGTACTGGCGCTGGTCGAGGACAGCCGGGCGGCCATTGCCGCGGTGCTCGCCGGACGCGACGACCGCCTGCTGGCGGTGGTTGGCCCCTGCTCGATTCACGACCACGAACAAGCCATCGACTACGCGCATCGGCTCAAGCATGCGGCCGACGCGCTGCGCCAGGACCTGCTGATCGTCATGCGGGTGTATTTCGAAAAGCCGCGTACGACCGTGGGCTGGAAGGGCTATATCAACGACCCGCGGCTGGACGGGAGCTTCCGCATCAATGAAGGGCTGCGCCGGGCGCGCGAGCTGCTGCTCGAGATCAACGGCCTGGGCCTGCCCACCGCGACCGAATTTCTCGATCTGTTGAGCCCGCAATACATCGCCGACCTGATCGCCTGGGGCGCGATCGGCGCGCGCACCACGGAAAGCCAGAGCCATCGGCAACTGGCGTCGGGACTGAGCTGCCCGATCGGCTTCAAGAACGGCACCGATGGCGGCGTGCAGGTCGCCGCCGATGCGATCGTTGCCGCACGGGCAAGCCACGCCTTCATGGGCATGACCAAGATGGGCCTGGCGGCCATCTTCGAGACACGCGGCAATGACGCGGCGCACGTGATCCTGCGCGGCGGCAAGCATGGCCCGAATTACGACAGCGCGTCGGTCGAGGCCAGTTGCGCGGCGCTGCGCGCGCTCGGCCTGCGCGAGCAAGTGATGATTGACTGTTCGCACGCCAACTCCAACAAATCGCATCTGCGTCAGGTCGAGGTAGCGCGCGACATCGCCAGTCAACTGGCCGGCGGGGAGCGCCGCATCATGGGCGTGATGATCGAAAGCCATCTGGAGGAAGGCCGGCAAGATCTCAAGCCAGGCGTGCCGCTGCGGCGCGGCGTGTCGATCACCGATGCCTGCCTGGCCTGGAGCCAGACCGAGCCGGTGCTGGCGGCGCTGGCCGAAGCGGTGCGCCAGCGCCGCACGGCGTAGGGCCGGGGCAGCGGCACGACGGCGGCGCAGCGCCGCCGTCTCGCTTATTCGGCCGTCGGCATATGCAGATACATCGACTGGATGCCGACTCTGCCCGGACCGGTGAACCGATTGACGATGAAGTTAACATTGGCGCCGAACAGGCCGCTGCTCAGGCGGTCCACCCGGGTTTCCATCTGCACGCCGGCGTCCTTGTAGAGCCAGCCACCCGGCTCGATGTCGATCGATTCTCCCGGCGCCAGTATCTTCTCGAACACGTTGCCGTAGCCATGCAGCCACAGCACTCCCTCGCCGGCGGCACCGCGGAACTTGTCGATAAAGAAACCGCTTTGCCCGAACAGCATGTTGGAGACGCCGCGCACGCGCTCGAACGTATATTCGATGTCGCTCGTGGCAGCCAGAAACTGGTGCTCCCGCACGTGAATCTCTTCTCCCTTTTTCAAGTGCAGCGGCACGATGTGCCCGGCGCCGTCGCGGCTGAAGGCGATGATGCCCTGTCCGCTCGCTTCGGTAACGAATACCTGCATGCCGGCCATCATGCGCTTGAGCGCGCCGCGCATCGCGCGCAGGCCAATTCTGACGCTGGGATGCTTCCAGAGCAGGATGTGATGCTCGAAATAGACTTCTTTCTGCGATACGTCGACCGACAGTACCGGCACTAATTCGCCGTCAATATGGTAGGTCACCCCTCCGAACGTTTCCTGGGAGATTTGGGTGGGCATCAGGCGCGGCAGCTCGTTCATTGGCATTCCTTGATGAGGTTGGCAAGCGGCGCGCGGCAGGTAATCCTGTCCGATAGCCCGCGCCAGCGGCTATGGTAGCGCGTCCGTGCCTGGCTCGGCACAGAGGCTGCACGAGCCGGGCGCTCTGGCGTAACATGACTCGACATACCGACTGATCAAAGGAGCCCGGCCATGATATTGAGAACCCTCGGCACATCGGAGATTGAGGTCTCCCCGCTGGCTTTCGGCGGTAACGTGTTTGGCTGGACGGCCGACGAGGCGACGTCATTCTCGCTGCTCGATGCGCTGGCCGACCACGGCATCAATTTCATCGATACGGCGGACGTGTATTCGGCCTGGGTGCCCGGCAATCGGGGCGGCGAGTCCGAGACCATCATCGGCAAATGGCTGGCGCGCACCGGCAAGCGCGCCGACGTCGTGATCGCCACCAAGGTCGGCCGGCACGCGGCCCGGCCGGGACTCTCGCGCGAGAACATCCTGCAGGCGGTCGACGACTCGCTGCGCCGCTTGCAGACCGACTACATCGATCTCTATTTTTCGCACTACGACCTGCCCGACAGCGCGCGCCTGGAAGAAACGCTCGACGCCTATCAGCGGCTGATCGAAGCCGGCAAGGTGCGCATCATCGGCGCCTCGAATTACAGCGGGGCGCGCCTGCACGAAGCCGCCGAAATCGCCCGGCGGTACCGCCTGCCCGCTTACCAAGTCGTGCAGCCCGAATACAACCTGTACGATCGTGCGACCTACGAGCGCGATGTCGAGCCGACCGCCGTCGCGCTCAAGCTGGGGGTGATGAATTACTACGCGCTGGCCAGCGGTTTCCTGAGCGGCAAATACCGCTCACGCGACGACTTGCGCAAAAGCACGCGCGGCGAACGGGTCGGGCATTATCTCGATGCGCGCGGCCTGCGCATCCTGGCCGCACTCGACGAAGTAGCTGCGCGATACAACAGCACGCCCACGGCGGTGACGCTTGCCTGGGAAATGGCGCGTCCCAGCATCACCGCGCCGATCGCCAGCGCTACCTCGCTCGAGCAGCTCGCAGCGCTGGGGGCCGCGCTCGAACTGAAACTGCACGCCGAGGATATCGCGCAACTCGACCGGGCCAGCATGTATTGACAACCAGGCGATTCATATACCCTGCCGGGCGGCCGCGCCACCGATCAGTGGCGCCTGGAAACGACAAACCCCGCCGGCAGGTCGGCGGGGTTTGTTTTTTTCCTCGCGCGTGCCGCATGCACCGGCATGCGCGCCGCATCTCCGGCGGCGGGTTATTGCTTGGGCGCCATCGCCGGTTTGCGCGCGCCGTGTTCGCGTCGACCGTGGTCGCGGGCATGGCGGTAAGGCTTGCGGAACAGCTTGTCGGCGATCTGCTTCTGCGGTTCGGACATCGTCGCATACAGCGCATTGAACGAGGTGGACAGCTTCTGCATGTTTTCGGCATGCATTTGCGCCAGTTCCGCGTAGGAGTTCAACGATTCCTCGGCGTTCATGGTCGGCAGCTTTTCGGCTCGCGCCTTGAATGCGTCGTCAATGCGCTTGGCGTTGTCACGCATCGTCTGAGCGAAGGCCGACCATTGCGGTGCCTGCTCGAGCGTGATCTTGAGTTGACTGTATAGGCGGTTGATGCGACGTTCCACATAGTCTTCGTGGCTTTTCGCATGGTTCTGTGCATATTCCGCGGCGCGGGACTCGGGCGCCTTGGGCGAAGGCGACGTTTGCGCCCACGCGGAGGTTGTCAGAAAAGACAGCGTCAGAAGGACGGGCACTGCGGCATGACGAACGAGAGAATTTTTCATGTTATGAAGCCCAAATCGATGGATGGATTGATCAAACGGTTGAGCCTGGCCGATTGCTGAATGCTCGGTTGGGGCCCCGCCGTACGGCTCTGGTCTCTTGTCGTGTGGCGACGCTCAGGCGTCGGACGGATTGCCGTCTCGTTGAAAGCCTGGCGCGAGTGGATATTTTGACGGCGCTTGATGGATCGCGGCGACAGCCGCCATCGGAGATAAACACCGCCATCGGAAGCATTGAGAAATTCCTGGCATGAATCACCTACCCCCAACGATTTACGAGCCGTTGCCCGTCTCACGTCAGTGAACCGACTCACTGGCGCCTGGCCGGCTGCGGACCGGGCAATCGAGCTGCGGTGAAACAATGGATAGCTGCGCAACGCTCTCGGAAATTTTGCTGCATCGCTGGAGTATATCAGCGATCCGGCCCGGTACCGGCAAGGCCCGCCAATGACCACACCACTTGACGACAATCAAACGCGATGGCAAGAGATGCGCCAGAATATCGTCGGCCTGTATGAAAATCCGACTGCTTTCGACACATGAGGAGAAGCACCATGGCACACCGCACGCTGACACGCTACGGCTCGGTCGCGCAGTTCTTTCACTGGGCCACCGCGATATTGGTGTTGATCGCTTTTCTCTACGGCCCGGGCGGCTCCGAAGAGCGTATTTATTCGGCGGCGCGCGATGGCGGCCGGCAACTGCACGAGACCCTGGGCCTGTGCGTGCTCGCACTGGTCATCGTGCGCGTCTTGTGGCGTTTGGTCGACAAACGGCCCGATCCGCCCGAAGTGTCACGCTGGATGGGGCTGGCGGCCAAAACCTTGCAGTGGGTGCTTTACTTGCTGCTGTTCGCATTGCCAGTGAGCGCCATCACCGGCACATGGCTTGAAGGCCATTCGCTGACGCTGCTCGGCGGCGTGCAGGTCGCGCCGCTCATCGGCCAATCGCACGACCTCGGCGAAACCATCTCCGAACTGCATGGCTGGTTGGGCGATACGGTCATGTGGCTAGCCGGATTGCACGCGCTGGCAGCGATTTTTCATCACTTCGTGCTCAAGGACGGCGTGCTCGCATCGATGTTGCCGCGCTGGCTGCCGCTCAATCATCCGGATGAAAAGTAAGCGTCGGCATCCTCATCAAAAGCCCACCGCAAGCGGTGGGCTGGTTTCGTCATCGACAGGATCCGTCGATTGCGCAGCTCAGTGAAGAAAAATCGCTGCCAACGCAATGAATAATTTCATTCCCTGCAATAATGCGCGTTCGACATAAATTCCCATGCAGTCAAAACGCAACGAGTCCGACCTAGGTAATACCCGCAGACTAAGTCGGCGCTAAGTCTGCATGACTACGCTGGGCTCGTCATTCGCGCACAACGCAAATAAACGCGGATGACGCGCATCGAGGGTGAAGGCGTCGAGCACGCAAACAAAACCAACGACGCGCTTCCTTCAATCTTTTATGCAGAGGTTTGCCATGCGTCGTTCTTCCATGATGTGCCATCCCCTGATCGCCGTCGCGTTGGCGCTGGCGGCCACCGCCGCGGTCGCTTCCGAGCCGCCATCGGTCACCGTCAAGCTCACCAATCAGAATAACGGCAAGATGTCGCTCACCCTCAGTCGCACCACCGTGCCAGCCGGACCAGTGGAATTCACGATCGAAAATTTATCGCCCGACATGAAGCATGAATTCATGATCGAGCCCTGGAAAGGTAGCCCGAAGGCCCTGCCCTATGATGCCAAGGCGCAGCAGGTCGAAGAGGACAAACTGACCAAGATGGTCGGCGTCGAAGATTTGAATCCTCACGAAACAGTCACCGCACGCTTCGTGCTCAAACCCGGCCGCTATGTGGCCTTCTGCAATGAGCCCGGGCATTACAAAGAAAATATGGTGGCCACGCTGACCGTCAAGTAGACCCGCCGGCGCCTCACTCGCGCGCCGGCGACAGCCCGCGGCTTTACGTACCGGCACGCCCGCTGGCGTGGCACTATGCTGTGCGACAACTCAGCGGGCGGCCCGCGACGAAGTGCTCCCCGATTCGCCGGGCCCGCGGGTCCGAACGGCGGCATCCATCGGCTGGGACCAGCACAGTAATCCGGTACGGCACAACGTCACGGCAATCTCGGCGCCGCGCGCCAGTCGGTGGTAGCGCACCCGCTCGCTCGGCACGGCCAGCCACAACTGCTCGGTGCCGCAACGCAACGCCACTTGATAATGCCCGCCAAGGTTGAGGAGGTTTTCCACACGCGCCGGTACGCGATTTTCATTGGCGGACGCATTCGCCTCGAGCTGCACCGCTTCCGGTGCAATCATCCAGTGCACCATCCGCCCCACCGCCAAATCAGGCTGCAGCGGGATCTGCAGAACAACCGCATCGGCACCCTCCCAGCGCAGGCGGGTGACGCCCGCTTGCGGCACATGCCCTTCGATTCGCCCCGTGAACAGGTTGCGATGCCCCAGCAAGCGCGCCACCGCCACCCCGTTGGGTCGCGCCAGAACGTCAGCAGGGGCGCCCTCCTGGGCGATGCGCCGGCCACTCATCACGGCGACATGATCGGCCAGCACCGCCAGATGCGGATCATGGCTGACCGCCAGGGTAGGCAGGCCGAAGTCGTGCGTCTCGGAAATCAGCTCGGCCATCACCTCGTCGCGGGTGGCCGCGTCGAGCGCGGAGGTCGGCTCGTCGAGCAGCAGCAGCTGAGGCTTGCGAGCCAGTGCGCGGGCCAGCGCCACGCGCTGCTGCTGACCGCCGGAGAGCGCCGACGGATAGGCGTCGGCTACCTGCGCGAGCTGTACGCGGGCGAGCAGTTCGAGCGCGTGGGTTCGGCGTCGCGGCCCGGACAAGGCGAAGGCGACGTTCTCCCAGGCGCGCAAGTGTGGAAACAGCGCATAACCCTGCGGCAGGTAGCCGATCGCGCGGTGCTGCGGCGGCATGCCGCCGAACGGCTCTCCCTGCGCGGGCAACAGGCCGGCGATCGCCCGCAGCAGCGTTGTCTTGCCCTCGCCGCTCTGCCCCAGCAGCACGGTAAAGCCGATGACGTCGAAACGGGCCTCGAGCCGCACGGGATGATCGATACGGTAGTCGATGCGCATGCTTAGAAAAGACGCTGGCGACGTGAGGCCAAGCCAAGAATCAGCGGCAGCGGCATCGCCACCAGGAAGAACACCCACAGCAGCGGATACACCGCCGGCAGGCCGATATCCTGCAGGTTGACCCACAATTTGACCGGTATGCCCTGCGGGTAATAGGCCACGATCAGGACCACGCCAAACTCGCCAAGCGCACGCACCCAGGCAAGCGCCACCCCCGCGGCCAGTCCCAGCCGAGCCAGCGGCATGCTGACCAGCCAGAAGGTTTGCCAGGGAGTTTTGCCCAGCGTGAGCGCGATGTGCTCGAGCTCGCGCGGCACCCCTTCGAAAGCCGCGCGCGCCGCGACGACAAAATACGGCAAGGCGCCATAGCACTGCGCCAGGATGAAGGCCGGCGCGGAATTGGTCAGCTCCACGCCGGCACGCGCGGCCAGGCTGCCGGCCGGGCCATAGGGGCCGTACAGCGTGGCCAGCAAAATGCCCATGGCCAAAGGCGGCGTCAGCAAGGCCAGCAAAATGACGGCCTCGAGCAGCCATTTGCCGCGAAACGCGTGGCGCGCCAACCACCATGCCAACGGCGTGCCGAATGCGATGATCAACCCCAGCGACAGCAGGCTGTAGACGAGCGACACGGCAATCGCGCGGGTGTCGCCCGGAAAGAAGTGGAAATCGCGCCACGGAGTGACGCAGGCCAGCCCGATGAACGGTCCGGCAATCAGCAGCAGGGTAAGCGCGCCAAGCAGTGCCGGCGCGCGCGCGCGCGGCAGGCCATCGGACACTTGAAGATCAACCTGCGCGCTCATGAAACCCTTACCCCCGCGGTATGCCTGGAACGACGCCGAGCATACACAAATCCGCACCGGCCCGCCCGATTATTTAAGGCATCGCCCGGTTCAGATCGGGCCACCCTTTGGCGCGCTGTAACCCTGTTCGGCGAGCATCTTCCGACCTGCCGGGCTTTGCAGGAATTTGACGAATTTTTCCGCCAGTGCGTGCTGCTTGCTGTCGTTGAGCACCACTGCATAAAACACCAGAGGCTGCGTGCCCAGCTGGCTCGTCTTGCCGCTGGGCAACGTGATGCTGAAGTGCGCGCTGTCGTACCAGCTCGCCTGCATGGCCGGATTGCTCAGGTTGATTTCGTCAGGCAGCTTGATGTAGGGCAAATGGTGCGACTGCGCCGCACTCAGGTAACCGGAGGAAGCGTCGAGCTGGCCGGCCTCCAGGCGTGAGAGCAGCGATGGTTCGGCAAAAATTTGCCGCCGGTTGTCGATGCCGCCAAGAATCCGCTGGGCCAGCCCGGGCTGCTTGTAGTAATGCTGCGCCAACAGCATCGTGAAAATGATATTGCGCCCCTGCGGATCGGTGGCCGGATCGGTGCGCCCAAAGCGCAGCCCCGGCGTCGTCAGCACCTCGTACCAGGGCTTTTCGCCTCGCGCGGCAGCTTCCAGCGCGGGGGCGAATTTGCTCTTCGGACTGTAGGTAATGACCATCTGCGTGCTGGCGACCGGTTGCGCGATCCCCACCATGCCAGCCTTTTTCAGGATGTCGATCGGCCCCGGCGTGATCGAAATGAACACATCGGCTTGCAGCAGCCTGCCCTCGAGCCGGTGCGCCAATCCGTAGGCACCCTGTCCGATACCCTGATATTGCACATGATTGGCCTTGGCGAATGCCGGGCCGATGAAGCGGTCCATCACTACGCCCATCGAACCCGCGTAGGCCACTCGCAACGTATCGGCGGCCTCGGCCGATACGGTTGCACACCAAAGTCCTGCACCCAGCAGCAGCGCGGCCGCCCAGTGCGATAACTGCGAACGTCTCATCGGAAATCTCTCCAGGTTGACTGCAACAACCCGCGCCCATGGCCAAGTGTCCGGCGGGTATAGGTAAAAAGCACCGTTATAAACACGCGTATATTACGGTTAACCGGAGTCACCGTAAAGGCTCGTTGGCCTGCGACGGGCCAAAAGGGGCACAACTAATTCACATATAAAGCAATCCGGGCTATGATGGGCCGATCGAAAACGGAGCGATTCCAATGACTTCTGCCGCAAACATCCCCGCCTCGCTGGACTGGATCAAGAAGCTCGTGAGCATCGATACCACCAGTCGGGAATCCAACCTGGGCCTGATTGAGCTGGTGCGCGACCATTTGCGCGGCGCCGGCATCGAGGCGCTCCTGAGCTACGACGCCACCGGCCGCAAGGCCAACCTGTTCGCCACCGTGCCGGCGGCAAACGGCAACACGCAAGGCGGCATTGTCTTGTCCGGCCACACCGACGTGGTGCCGGTCGACGGTCAGCCGTGGGACTCCGACCCGTTTGCCCCGGTGGTCAGAGACGGCAAGCTCTACGGGCGCGGCACCTGCGATATGAAGGGCTTTATCGGCACCGCCTTGACGCTGCTGCCCGAGATGCAAAAGGCCAGCCTCAGGCAGCCGCTGCATTTCGCGTTGTCGTACGACGAGGAAGTCGGCTGCGTCGGCGCACCGGTCATGCTGGCCGACCTGAAGGCGCGCGGCATCAAGCCCGACGGCTGCATCGTCGGCGAGCCGACCTCGATGCGCGTGATCGTCGCGCACAAGGGCATCAACGCCTACCGCTGCTGCGTGCACGGCAAGGCAGCGCATTCGTCGCTCACGCCCCATGGCGTCAACGCCATCGAGTATGCGGCCCGGCTGATCTGCTACATCCGCGACGTCGCCGACGAACTGCGCGCTAACGGACCGTTCGACGAAGCCTTCGACGTGCCTTTCACGACCGCGCAGACCGGTGTCATCAAGGGCGGCATCGCGCTCAACACGATTCCCGATTTCTGCGAGTTCACCTTCGAATACCGTAATCTGCCGAGCATCGATGCGCCCGCCATCTACGCACGCATCCATGACTATGCGCACGGCACGCTATTGCCCAAAATGCAGCGCGAGCATCCCGATGCCAACATTGAATTGACGCCGGTCGCAGCGGCTCCGTCGCTCGACGCGTCGGAGCAGGCAGCGATTACGCAATTGGTTCGTGCGCTCACCGCCGACAACGACAAGCGCAAAGTGGCCTACGGTACGGAGGCCGGCCAGTTCCAGCAAGCCGGCGTTCCGGCGGTGGTATGCGGCCCGGGCGACATTCAGCAGGCCCACAAGCCCAATGAATTCGTCGCGCTGGAACAGATCGAGGCATGCGAAGGCTTCCTGCGCAAGGTTATTCACAGCATGAGCGCGCAATAAGGCGCCCGCCGTATCCGGGCATGGCGCCCGGATGATCGCCGCTACGCCGGTCATCTGATGCGGTGGCCGGCACCCTAACCTCGCAAGTCTCCCATAGGCTTCTTCCTCCTCGCCCATGAACGAAATCGATAATCAGCCCGTTCCCACTCGCGAAGCCATCGCAGACCAGCACGCATTGCTGGCGCCGTACGTGCGCGCCACCCCCGTGATGGATAAAACCGACTTCGCTTCGCTCGACGGCACAACGATCAATTTCAAGTTTGAACTGCTGCAGGCCAGCGGGACTTTCAAGGCACGCGGCGCATTTTCGAATTTACTGGCGCTTGACGATGAGGCACGCGGCGCGGGCGTGACCTGCGTGTCGGCCGGCAATCACGCGGTCGCTGTCGCCTATGCGGCGATGCGGCTGGGCATCGGCGCCAAGGTGGTGATGATCAAGACTGCCAGCCCGGCGCGAATCGCCTTATGCCGGCAGTTCGGCGCCGAGGTCGTGCTGGCCGAGAATGGTCAACAGGCGTTCGACACGGTGCATGAGATCGAGGCGCGCGAGGGACGCTTTTTCGTGCACCCGTTCAATGGCTACCGTACGGTGCTGGGTACCGCCACGCTTGGCCATGAGTGGCTATCGCAGGCCGGCGAACTCGATGCGGTCGTCGTTCCGATCGGCGGCGGCGGACTGATGGCGGGCGTATCGACGGCCATCAAGGCGCTCGCCCCGCACTGCCAGGTGTTCGGCGTGGAACCCGAGGGCGCCAATGCGATGAGCCGCAGCTTCGCGGCGGCCGGGCCGATCAAAATGGGACCGATGCAGAGTATTGCCGACAGCCTGATGGCGCCGCATACGGAGTTGTACAGCTATGCGCTGTGCCACAAGCACGTCGACCGGCTGGTGACCGTGTCCGACGATGAGCTTCGCCACGCTATGCTGCGCCTGTTCGAACAACTGAAGCTGGCGGTCGAGCCGGCTTGCGCCGCAGCCACCGCGGCGCTGCTGGGGCCGTTGCGCGAGCCGCTGGCCGGCAAGCGGGTAGGTGTGCTGCTGTGCGGCACAAATACCGATCCGGCAACCTTCGCCAAACACCTGGAGGCAGCGCGCGCGCAGGCGTGAAGCCATGAAGCGCGCGGCCGCGTATCAGCGCCGGCCGCGCGCACTACGCCGGGATCCGCTTCACAGCTTGCCGAGTACACCGGCGAGCGGCGCAGCCGGACTGCCACTGCCTGTCGCGCCGCCAAGCGCCCCCGTGAGCCCCGATACCACACCGGTGACCGGCGCCAGCGGGCCGGCACCACCGGTCGCACCGCCTAGTGCGCCCGTCAACCCTGACACCACACCCGTGACCGGCGCCAGCGGGCTGGCACCGCCGGTCGCACCGCCAAGCGCGCCCGTCAACCCTGACACCACACCGGTGACCGGCGCCAGCGGGCCGGCACCGCCGGTCGCGCCACCCAACGCCCCGGTGACGCTCGAGACGATGCTGCTGACCGGCGCCAGCGCGCTACCACCACCGGCCGCACCGCCAAGCGCCCCGAGAATGGGCGAAAGCAAACCACCGGTGGCGCCAGACAAGACCGGCAAACCGCCCAGGCCCGGCAGATCAATCGGCGGCAGAATTGTCTTGCCGCCAACCGTTTCGCTCAGTTGCACGCCGTCCGTGCCAACCATGCTTTGTATCGCCACCACCGGAACCGGCAAACTCACCGGCAATGGCAACGCACTTGTATCGACCACCACGTTGTTGGAGGTGTCGGCACTCAGGCCCGCCAGCGACCCGTTCCCTCCGCCACCCACCGGGACCGCCATCGGCTTAGGCGCGTAACGAATACGCGTACTCGAATGCACACTGGTCCCCCCGGAATTGGCCAACGGTGACGCCAGGGCGCTGGCCGTGGGTTGATTGCGGGTCATGTCCAACGACACGTCGGTATCGCTTGACAGGTTGTTGGAGCTCCCCGCGCTTGTGGCGGTCTTCGACGTCGACGGCAGCTCAGTATCGTCCACAAGTCCGAAGTGCGCGTTGGCCAGCGAACTACCCGGCGCACCGGCGGACAAGTTGCCATGGAGGTCGATGGTTGACTGATCGAGCGGGTTCTGGGCATGAGCTGCACTGCCTCCAAGGCAAATCATTGCCGTCGCCAAACCGAGCCTCATGGCATTGGAAGTGGAAATAAAAGTAGTCATGGCATTGTCCTTTTTGACGTATTCACGCAGCGCGTGCGACTCGCCGCGGCTCTCGAACATCGCGAGCAATACAACACGTGCAAAATGCATGCCCCCTGGATAATTCCGTAAAAAGGTAGTACTCCGTTTTATCTGTTCGTCGAAAAAAAGGAAAAATTTCTGATTAGCGCAGTAAATCCGTAGTGGACGCGGCAAGACGTTACGTTGCACATACCGCGCGTTACGTAACACACGCGGACGGGTCTGCGCTGCGCGGCATTGCAGACATTGCCGCGCAGCGTGTTGCACAACTAATTAACTCGATAAATTCACAGGCGGCTTGCCACCGTAGTCAAGGGACCCAGTGGAACTACTCCGCCACCGGCCCCGGCCAGCGCGCCGGTCAGGCCCGACACCACACCGGAGATCGGCGCCAGCGGATTGCCGCCACCCGCGGCCCCGCCCAACGCGCCGGTCACGCCCGACACCACACCAGAGATCGGCGCCAACGGATTGCCGCCACCCGCGGCCCCGCCCAACGCGCCGGTCACGCCCGACACCACACCGGAGATCGGCGCCAACGGATTGCCGCCACCGGCCGCCCCGCCCAACGCGCCGGTCAGGCTAGCAATAAGGCCAGTGACTGGCGCCAGCGGACCGCCGGCACCAACCGGCAACCCAGGCAACGCCCCCAGCCCTGGCAGGTCGATCGGCGGCAGTACCGCCTGGCCGCCAACCGTGCTGCTCAAATGGATCCCGTCCGTGCCGGCCGTGGCCTGGATTGCCACGACGGGCATCGGTAGCCCGACGGGCAAGGGCGACGCCGCACCGTCGAGCGTCACACTCGCGGCGCCATTTGCGCTGATTGGCAAGGCGGGAAGCGACTGCGCCCACGCCCCCGTGACCAGGCCGCTCAATGTGAGGACGGCGGCGGCAACCTGCTGCAGCTTGATTTGAACATAAGGAAAACTCATGAACATCTCCTTTGCATGGTTTGAACGGAAAATCGATAGAACATCGAATTTCCGTACGCCCTTCTATGGATGGGCGGTGTTGTCGAGCAAAGACCATGCCATGCAGCAAATGCGCGCCCCCGAAAGTATCGATTCAGCGCTCGTGGACCGCGCGACAGGTGCGCGCATGGTCGTCGCCGATGTCCTGTCCTCGTCGAACGAGCACCGACGGAACGCAAAGCGATGTCTCGTTACGTTACACGCTACGTAACCCCCGCCTCCCCGAAGCGACCCCGTACATCGCCGCAGGCGCCTACACGTCATGGCTGAAAACGTCCGAATCATGTCTGCGCCCGGTGTAGGCGACAGCACCGCTGCCACCTACCATGGAGACTCCTCAATCAAAAACGCCAGGAGATCTCATGACCACCGCCATCACCATACCCGCCGCCCAGACTGCCCTGCTGGTGATCGATGCCCAGGAGTCATTCCGTCAGCGGCCATATTGGGCCGAGTCCGATGTGCCGTCCTATCTCGCCAGGCAGCAGGCCCTGATCGACGGTTGCGCGGCACGCGGCGTGGCGATTGTCCAGGTGTTTCACCATGAGGAAACCGGCGTGTTCTCGCGCGCGTCCGGTTTCGTCAAAACCCTGGCGCCGCTGTCGATCAAGCCTGATTTCGTGGTCGACAAGATCGTGCACAGCGCGCTTGCCGGGACGCCACTGAAGGCATGGCTGACCCGGCGCGGTATCCGCCGCCTCCTGATCTCGGGCATTCGCACCGAGCAGTGCTGCGAGACGACCACGCGCGCAGCGTCAGATGCCGGTTATCTGGTCGATTACATCACCGAGGCGACGCTGACCTTTCCGATGACCCATCCGGTTTCCGGTCAGGTATATTCGGCGGACGACATCAAGGCCCGCACCGAGTTGGTCCTGCACCAACGCTTCGCGCGCATCGCCACGGTCGAGCAGGTGTTGGGCGAGATGTGACAAAATCTGCCTGCAAGCGGTGGCGTAAAAAGTCCATCGCGCGCTTTCGGCAAGTTTTCGTGGAGCCCTCTTGCATGCCGCGTCGCCAACCGGTTTATTTTCTCGTCACGCCGAACGTCCTGATGCTCGACCTGGCGGCGCCGGCCGAGGCGCTGCGCATGGCTGGGCACATGCAGGACGAGGTCGCTTTCGAGTTGGTCTACGTGAGTTCGGCCGGCACCACCCTCGATACGTCGATCGGGCTCACGCTCGGTCCGTTCGAGCCTCTACCGGTCACGCTGCCCGACGACGCGCTGCTGGTGCTGACCGGTACGGTGTCGCACCCCTTGCCCGTCGCGGCCCGGCCGTTCGATGCCGAGCATGTTGCGGCTGCCGAGGCACACGCCGTGACATGGCTGCGCGACACCGTGCGCCCGCACCACCGGCTCGCCTGCATATGTACCGGCGCATTGCTGGCCGCTCGCGCAGGACTGCTCGATGATCGACTTTGCACCACGCACCACAGCAACTGTGACGAACTGCAGGCACTCGCCCCAAAGGCCCGTGTGGTCGCCAACCGTCTATATGTGGAGGACGGCAACATCTACACCAGCGCAGGCATCACCGCAGGGTTGGACTTGATGCTGCATCTTATCGGGCGCTTGACCGATCCGTTATGCGCGGTGGCGGTGGCTCGCCACATGGTGGCCTATCTGCGCCGCACCGGGGCCGACCCCCAACTGTCGCCGTGGCTAGAGGGGCGCAATCACATTCATCCGGCGATTCACCGTGTGCAGGATGCTGTGACCGCCGACCCGGCACGCCCATGGAGCGCGGCCGATATGGCCGAACTCGCCTGTACCAGCGTGCGTCATTTCACAAGGCTATTCCGCGAGCATGTCGGCACCAACCCGATTGATTACGTGCACCGGTTACGGATCGGTCTGGCGCGCGAGCTGCTGGCCAATTCGCGGCTCGGCATCGAGCGCGTGGCCGAACGGGCCGGCTTCGGCTCGGGGCGTCAATTACGCCGGGTCTGGCACAAATTCGACCCGGCGCCGCCAGCACAGGCGCGGCAGGCGGCCCGCGCCAGTAAGCTAAAATAGCGCCCTTGCCATCTTCTACCGACGCCGGCCATGCCGCCGGCGCTGTTTTCATGAATCTCGTTATTCTCGGCACCGCGCCATTTACTCCCCCGCAACTGGCCGCGCTACGCTCATTGCTGCCTGACCATGACATCTCGGTCGACGATGCCTTGCCTCATATCGGTTCGGTGCGCATCGCCGACGTCACTCCTACTGCGGCACTGCAAGCGCAACTCGAAACCCTTGGCGCCCAGCATCGCTGGGACTACGCGCTGGTGCAGGAAGGTCGCCGGCTGACCGATTTCCGGTTGGTGGCGATGGACATGGACTCGACGCTCATCACGATCGAATGCGTCGACGAGATTGCCGACTATTGCGGTTTGAAGGCGGAAGTCTCGGCGATCACCGAAGCCGCCATGCGCGGCGAGATCAAGGATTTCAACGAAAGCCTGACGCGCCGCGTGGCGCTGCTCAAGGGGCTCGACGCCGGCGCGCTGGAGCGGGTCTACCAGGACCGCCTGCGATTCTCGCCGGGCGCGGAATCGATGCTGCTGGGGGTGCAGGCGCAAGGACTGAAAACCCTGCTGGTGTCGGGCGGCTTCACCTACTTCACCGAGCGGCTCAAACCGCGTCTGAAACTGGATGCCACGCGCGCCAATACGCTGGAGATCGTTGACGGCAAGCTTACTGGCCGCGTGCTGGGCGAGATCGTCAATGCGGAGGTCAAGGCCCGGGCGGTGCGCGAGATGTGCGAGCAGATCGGCGCGGCTACAGATCAGGCGATCGTCATCGGCGATGGCTCGAACGACTTGCAGATGATGGCGGCCGCCGGCCTGTCGATTGCCTTCCGGGCCAAGCCGGTGGTGCGCGCGCGCGCCAGCGTGGCGTTCAACCATGTCGGGCTCGACGCGCTGCTGCGCCTGTTCGACGCGTGAGACCCGTTGCGCCGGCCACCCCGGCGCATCCCGCCGTCAGCCAGCCAGATGAGCATCCATGCTCTGCGCGAGGTCGGCGATCAGGTCCCCGCTATCTTCCAATCCGATATAGAGGCGTACCAGCCCGCCACGATGCGGCCAACGGGTCACCGTGCGCATGGTGGAGACACGATACGGCACGGCCAGGCTGTGCGCGCCGCCCCAACTGAAACCGATCGCGTACAAGCGAAGCCCTTCGACGAAAGCATCGATCTGGGCCGGCGTGTAGCGTTCGTGGAACACGACGGAGAACAGGCCGCCGGCCCCGGTGAAATCGCGCCGCCAGACATCGTGCCCCGGGCAATCGGCAAAGGCGGGATGCAACACGGCGGCGACTTCGGGGCGCGTCTTGAGCCACTGCGCCACCGCCATGGCACTGCGATCGTGTGCCTCGAAACGTAGTTTGAGACTGGCCAGGCTGCGCAGCACCAGCGCGCATTCGTCGGCAGCGACGCCCAGTCCCAGATGCATGCGAGCCTGCTTGAGGCGGTAGTGCAAATTGTCGTCGCGCGTGGTAACCGATCCCATCAGCACATCACTGCCGCCCGATTGATACTTCGTCAGCGCCTGCACCGAGATATCGCATCCGTGCTTGAAGGCATCGAACGCCAGGCCGGCCGACCAGGTGTTGTCGATCGCGCTGACCACTCCGCGCGCACGCGCGACCTGCGTCATGGCCGGCACGTCCGGCACCTCCATGGTCACCGAGCCGGGCGCCTCGAGCCACAGCAGGCGTGTGTTGGGTTGAATCAGTCCGTCAATCCCCGCGCCGATCATTGGGTCGTAGTAGCGTACCGAGATGCCGAAGTCGCGCGCCAGCCATTGGCCATGCGAACGATTGGGGTCATAGACGTTGTCCGGAATCAAAACATCATCGCCCTGTTTGACGATGCCAAAGTAAACGTTGGAGATGGCCGCCAGGCCCGATGGTTGCAGCAGCGTGTGGGTGCCGCCTTCGAGCGCCGCGATTTGTTGCGCCAGGGTCATCGACGTGGGCGTGTGATGCAGACCGTAGCGCCATTGCGTGTCGCTGTGCGGATCATAGTCGCGCAGCGCCGCCAGATTCGGGAACACCACGGTCGAAGCGCGCGCGATGGGTGTCGAGAAGGAGGCAAAGCCATCAGGTATGTCGTTGCGCGGGTGAACCACGCGCGTTTGCCGATCGCGTGCCGGTGCGACATCAGTGGTATCGGGAGATTTGTGCGTCATGATGAATTCTGAAGTGTGCGGCAATGTCGATAGTGTCGCCGATGCCGCCCAAATACGCTACCCGGCGCGCGACGGCGCCGGGTAGCAGGCATCACACCAGATTGATCTTGCCCGTCGCCAGATCGTAGACGCCACCAGTCACGCCAACCTTGCCGGCCTTGACCAGCTCGCCGATGATCGGCCGCGAAACCATCAACCGGTGCACGTTCAGACGTACGTTCTCGATCGTCGCGTCGGCCACCAGATTGCCGCCTTTCTTGCCCTGTGCGATTCTGACGGCGGGCTTGATCGCATCCACCAGTTCCGGCAGATGCCCGGGCAGCCGGGCGTTCTCCTTGACCACCTTGACTGCCGCACTGACAGCGCCGCAGTTGGTGTGCCCCAGCACCATGATAAATGGGATGCCGAGAAATTTCGCGCCATATTCGAGGCTGGCCAGTCCATCATTGTTCACAAAGTTGCCAGCCACACGCACGACGAAAAGGTCGCCTGGTCCCTGGTCGAAAGCAAGCTCGGGCGCCACGCGGGAGTCCGCGCAGCTCACGATCGATGCAAACGGGTATTGGGCCCGGGTGCGCGCCGCACGCCCGGCGGAAAAATCCTTCTGCGACGGTGTGTTGGCAACGTACCTCGCATTGCCCGCGAGCAGGCGCTTGAGCGCTTGATCGGGCGACATGGCGTTGGGCGGTGTGTCGATTGCCGCCTCGCCCTTGGCCAGCGCGTCCGGCGCCGACAAACTCATCAGGGTGGCGGTAGCGGCGCCGCCCAGCAGCACCTGGCGCCGTAATGGTGAAGCGGGAGATTCAGACCGGCCGGTATCGTGTTGGTCGCACATAGATCTTTTCCTCGTCAGTGATTGACTTGCATCGTTCGGGATACAAAAGACAAACTGAAGCAAAGAGACCCGCGCCCAGTGCAGCGGAAGGGTTATGAGAGAGGGCGCGAACGCAAGCACCCCAGGAACCGGTTCTGCTGCACGAAGAACCGTGAGCAATGGCCCGTCAACTACGAGAAATCGGACGGATCGAGTGGCGAAGTGCCTGCGTTGCGCGCATTGTACGCCCTGGCAGGGAGTTAAGGCCAGCCGGTTATTTCGTTACCCGATGTAATACGGATGGTTCCGCCATGGCCTTGGCAGCGCTGCAATGCCACGGCGAATCCCGTTCGACCCTGCGATGTGAACTTCAACCGTGACCGAGGTAAGCCGCTTGAATTTCCGGCGACGCCAGCAATTCCTTGGACGAACCCTCATGCTGAAGGCGCCCGACTTCCAGCACGTAGCCGCGATCCGCGAGCTTGAGCGCCATGCGCGCGTTCTGCTCGACGATCAGGATCGTCACGCCGGTATCGCGCACCTCGCGCAGCACCTGGAAGATGTTGCGCACGATGATCGGCGCGAGACCGAGACTCGGCTCGTCGAGCAGCAACAGTTTGGGCTTGGTGACCAGCGCGCGGCCGATCGCCAGCATTTGCTGTTCGCCGCCGGAGAGCGTGCCGGCCAGCTGCGTGCGCCGCTCGTACAGGCGCGGAAAAATCTTGTAGACGTATTCGCAGCTCTGGCCGATCTCCGCCGGCGGGCGGGTGAAACCGCCCAGACGCAGGTTTTCAGCGACCGACAGCGTGCCGAACACACGCCGGCCCTCGGGCGACTGCCCGATGCCGAGTCGCACGATTTTGTCGGCGCCCAGTCGGGTCGTCTCAGTGCCGGCGAAGGTGATCTTCCCGGACTGCGGCGTGATCAGACCGCTGAGCGTACGCATCAGGGTGGTCTTGCCGGCGCCATTGGCGCCGAGGATGGCGACCACCTCGCGTTCGGCCACTCGCAGGGAAATCCCCTTGAGCGCATGGATGTGGCCGTAGTTGACGCGCAGGTCTTCGACTTCGAGCAGGCTCATGAGCTCACCTGTCCGGTATGTACCGCATGCATCAGCGGGTCTTCCTCTTCATCGTCATCCTCCTGGCCGAGATAAGCCTCGATCACCAGGGGATTGTTGCGGATTTCCGCGGGTTTGCCTTCCGCGATCTTCTTGCCGAAATTGATCACGACGATGTTGTCGGTCACATTCATGACCACGCTCATATCGTGTTCCACCAGAATCACTGTGATGCCGGCGTCCCGGATGGCACGAATGGTGTCGTTCAGACCCGCCGATTCGAACTCGTTCAAGCCGGCCGCGGGCTCGTCGAGAATGATCAACTCCGGGCGCGCGACCAGCGTGCGCGCCAACTCGACCCGCCGCTGCACGCCGTAAGGCAGCGAGGTGGCATTTTCGTGCGCCACGTCGACGAGATTGAGCTGTTGCAACACCTCCATGGCACGGTCGACCAGCGCTTGCTCTTCACGCCGTTGCGCGGGCGTGTTCAGCAGCCCCTGCCACCAGCGCTGTTTGATCTGCAGATGTTCGCCGGCGATGACGTTCTCCAGCACGGTCATGTCGGCAAACAGGCGGATCGTCTGAAACGTGCGGCGGATGCCCTGGGCGGCGATCTTGTCGGGCTGCAGGCCGGTGACCTCCTGGCCGCGCCAGCGAATGTGGCCGTTGGTCGGCTTGTAGACACCGGTGATCAGATTGAACACGGTCGTCTTGCCGGCGCCGTTGGGGCCGATCAGGCCGACGATCTGGCCGCGCTGGACGCGAAAGCTCAGGTCGTCCACCGCGCGCAGGCCGCCAAAGCTGATGCCCACGCCTTCCAGTTCGAGCAGGGTCTCGCCGGCCACGGCCGGGATCATGGTCGTTTGAGTCATTGCCCGCCCCTCCTTGCCGGCCAAATGCCCTGGGGCCTGAGCACCATGATGACGATCATCGCGAAGCCAAAGGCCAGGTAACGGTACTGCGCCAGGTCGGTAAAGATCTGCGGCACCACGAACATCATTGCGGTACCCAGCAACACGCCGGGCACCGACGCCTGACCGCCGACCAGCACAATGGCGAACAGCGTCACCGAATCAGCGAACTGGAACGAGCCGGGGCTGACGGCCGACAGTTGCATGGCGAACAGGGAGCCGGCCAGACCCGCCACGCCGGCGGCCAGGGCGAACGCCGCCACTTTATAGCGGTGCGCATTGACGCCCAGCGTGGTGGCCGCGAGTTCGTCGTATTTCAGGTACCGGAAAGTGCGCCCGAGCGCCGAGCGATCGAGGTTGCGCATCATCCAGAGCACCAGCGCCAGCGCCACCCAGTTCAGGTAGAACAGATCGCTTTGCGAGTCGAACGCATGCCCGAATATCGATGGCCCGCCGATGCCGAAGATGCCGTCGGGCCCGCCGGTCAAGCCGAACAGGTTGTTCTTCATGGCGAGCACGAAGATAGCGTTGAAGCCGATCGTCACCACCAGCAGATAATCGCCGCGCAGCTTGACGATCGGGGCCGAGAGCACGGCGCCGAGCAATGCCGCGACGAGGATCGCCACGGGAATCGTCGCCAGAATCGGCCAGTTGAAAGTCGGAGCCAGGATCGCGGTGATATAGGCGCCGACACCGAAGTAGACGGCGTGGCCCATATCGTACATACCGGCACGGCCAAGCACGATGTCCTGCGACAGTGCGACGATCGCGTAAATCGCAAAGATGCCGCCAACGGTAATCCAGGCCGGCGACGAGACCATCGGCAGCGCCAGGCCGAGCACCCAGAGCAGCGGCCCGATGGCGCGGCGCAGTTTGTTCGGGCCGGGCGGTTGTGACGCGGTGTTTGACATGGATTGCGATGCCGTCGACGTTGCGGAGGTGGTTTCAGTAGCGCGATTGGTCATGGCTTACACCTTTTCCGCGACACGTTCGCCCAGAATGCCGGACGGACGCACCAGAAGAATCGCGATCAGCAGCGCGAAGGTGATCGCGTCCTGCCAGGAACTCGACACGTAGCCCGCGGCAAACGCGTTGAACAGGCCAAGCAGCAAGCCGCCAAGCATGGCGCCCGGAATGTTGCCAATCCCACCGATGATGGCCGCAATGAAAGCATTCAGGCCGTATGACCAACCCATCGTAAAGTAAGTCTGGCGATAGTAAAGGCCAATGAACAAGCCGCCCACGGCACCCAGCACCGGGCCGATGACGAACACGCTGGCGATCACGCGATTGACGTTGATCCCCATCAGGCGCGCGGCGTCCTGGTCGATCGCGGCAGCGCGAATCGCCGTGCCCAGCCGGGTATGGTGAACGAACAGATACAGCGCGATCATCAGGATGAAAGCGCCGATGATAATCATCAATTGCACGAAACTCAGATACGCGCCGGCAATGTGCCAGGTCGAGGTGGGCAGCAGATTGCTGGGGAACACCCGTACGTTCGGGCCCCAGATCAGCATGATGCCGTTTTCGATCAGCATCGATGCGCCGAGCGCGGAGACCATCGGCGAGAGCCGGTGCGCGCGGCGCAGCGGTTTATAGGCAAGGCGCTCGAGCACGGTACCGGCCACTCCCACCACGATCACCGCGATGATGAATGCCAAAGCTAGCAGGACGGGTGTCGACAGGCCGCCGAACACACCGGTGGTCAGGGTCGTCAGGCCGATGAAGGCGCCGAGGATGCAAAGGTCCCCGTGCGCGAAGTTGATCAGCTTGAGCACCCCGTAGACCATCGTATAACCGAGCGCGATCAAGGCGTAAATGCCGCCGACCGTCAGCCCGTTGATGAATTGCTGCAGGATAAAGTCCATCGATCCATTTCCGTGGATGGCCGCCTGGCGGCGAGCGGGAAATCTCGACGCGGGCACCGGCATCTGGCGATGCGGCGCCCGCGCGTCAGGCATTACATCGGATAGACCGTCTTGTAGCTGCCGTCAGCCTGCACTTCGAAAGCTGCCATTGGGCTGCCGATACGCTCGCCCTTGGCATCCCACGAGAAAGGCCCGGTCACGCCCTGGAAGCCCTTCATGTTGTGCAGCCAGGGAATCAGCTTGGCGGTATCGGTGCTCTTGGTCGCCTGGATCGCGGCGATCACGGCACGGAAGCCGTCGGCATTGGTGAAGGTGTAGATGCTCGGCGGTGCCGAACCGTAGGCCTTCACGTAGTCCGCCAGGAATTTCTTGGCTTCCTTGTACGGCAGGTTTTCCGGCGAGGGAATGTTGATGATGATCGCACCCTTGGCCGCCGGGCCAGCGATTTTGGCGAACGCGGCATTCTGGTTGGCATCGCCGCCGACGAACGCAGCCTTCATGCCCAGTTGCTCCATTTGCGCGCGAATCAGGCCGCCATCGGTGTAATAGCCGGAGAAGTACACGACATCGGGATTGGCGGACTTGAGTTTGGTCAGCACGGCGCTGTAATCCTGCGTGCCGGCGGTGATGTAGTCCTTCGCCACGACGTTGCCGCCATCGGCCTTGACGGCCTTGTCGACGCTGTCAGCCAGCCCGGTGGCGTAGCTCGAATGGTCGCTCAGCACAACGATACGTTTGTAATGCTTGGCCTTGACCAGGTATTGCGCAGTGAACACGGCTTCGGCGCTGTTAGGCGGCGCATTGCGGAAGAAGGTCTTCCAGCCCTTGGCGGTGAGCTCGTCGCTCGTGCCGTCGGAGGTCTGAATCACGTTGGCGGCCGAGTAGATCGGCGCAGCGGCCAGCGCGGCGCCACTGGTATAGGTGCCGATTACGGCAATCACGCCGTCGTTGACCAGCTTGCGGGCGCAGATCGCGGCCTGGGCCGGCTTGCCTTCGTCGTCGCAAACCACCACGTCGATTTTGCGACCCAGCAGCCCGCCGGCGGCGTTTTGCTCGTTGGCCAGCAACTTCACACCGTTCTCGATGCCCTGACCCTCGCCGGCATAATCGCCCGTGATAGGTGCCTGGACCCCGATCTTGATCGGACCGCTCGCGGCCAGCGCGGCGCCCACCCCCACCGTCAGCGAAAAAACGGAAACTGCAGAGATTCTCGCAAACCTTTTCATTCTCTATTCTCCTGATCTAACGACGTGCATTTGTGCAGCAGCTATCTTTATGTCGGGTTCGTACGCATTGCACGCGCTCGCCCCCGCACGAAGACGCGACATTTACCTCAAACTCATTCAGTTACCTGCCTCGACAAGATGAGGTGCCCCATCTTAATCCGAACTCAACTCTAAGCAATCCTTCTTTTGCCACTAAATCGAATCCGCAAGCGCTGCAGCATGATGCGGGCAAAGCGCCGCGCGCGCCTTCGTCGCAAGCTTTTTCGTCAAACCGGACCGTCTCTGAAGTGATTCACTGCCCGGCAGAGTACAACCCAACAAAAAAAAAGCGCAACCCAACGAGTGGGCGGAGTATAACTTGTCAATTTAAGTGAGTACAACCCGTATTACTCATGAAAGTATACGAATATGGCTGTGTCATGTCTTGCGTTTTTGCCCCGCGCGCGATGAGAATTTCCGCACAATCAATACAAGAGTAGTACAAACCCTAGGATGATCGGCCGGTGTACCGGGGGAGTCGTGGATCTCGCCAGAGAGTAAAGCTGGAGCGTGATTTTCATCGGATAGACGAGTCAACACAACGGTCTTGCCGCCAGTCCTGCGGAATTCTTGACAAACGCAATTCGAAAGATGATTACAGCATAGTCTGAATCTTCCGAGGGTGCCCGGCGCATTGGGGCAAACCCCTAGTCGGGCCGCGCGACCAAAGCGGTCGCCCCGTCCGGTGGCGCGGCCCGTGATCGATCTCTCTAGATTCGCTCGAAGATCGCGGCAATACCCTGCCCGCCGCCGATGCACATGGTCACCAGCGCATAGCGCCCGCCCACGCGCTGCAACTCGTGCAGTGCCTTGACAGTGATCAGCGCGCCGGTCGCGCCGATCGGATGCCCCAGCGAAATACCCGAGCCATTGGGGTTCACCTTGGCGGGATCGAGCCCGAGATCACGCGTGACGGCACAGGCCTGTGCGGCGAATGCCTCGTTCGCCTCAATGACATCGAGGTCCTGCACGGTGAGCCCGGCGCGCTCGAGTGCGCGGCGCGTGGCCGGTACCGGGCCGATGCCCATATAGCGCGGATCAACGCCGGCATGGGCGTAACTCACCAGACGCGCCAGCGGCTTGACGCCCCGTTGCTCGGCGGTGCGACGCTCCATCAGCACCACCGCGGCCGCTGCGTCGTTCAGACCCGATGCGTTACCGGCCGTGACCGTACCATCTTTCTGGAACACCGGGCGCAGTTTCGCCATGTCGTCGAGCGTGGCCTCGGCGCGCACATGCTCGTCGGTGACGAAAGCGACCTCCCCCTTCCTGGTCTTGAGCATCACCGGCACGATCTGATCCTTGAAGTATCCATTGGCGATCGCGTGCGCGGCCCGTTGATGGGACTGCACCGCCAGCGCGTCCTGATCGGCGCGGGTGATCTGCCATTTGGCGGCAATGTTCTCGGCCGTCACGCCCATATGGATCGTCTCGAACGGATCATGCAGCGCGCCAAGCATCATGTCGACCAGACGCGACTCGCCCATGCGGGTACCCCAGCGCGCACCGGGCATCAGGTACGGGGCGCGGCTCATGCTCTCCGCCCCCGCACCGATGGCAATGTCGGCGTCGCCCAGCAGGATGTTCTGCGCGGCCGAAACAATGGCCTGCAAGCCCGAGCCGCACAACCGGTTGAGCGTCAAAGCCGGCGCATCCTGGGTCACGCCGCCGCCGATCGCGGCCACGCGCGCCAGGTACATATCCTTGGGCTCGGTATTGATCACGTGACCGAAAACAACGTGCCCGACTTCCTCGCCCGACACGCCGGCGCGAGCGAGAGACTCTCGTACGACCAGCGCTCCCAGTTCGGTTGGCGCAACGTCTTTCAGACTGCCGCCAAAATCTCCAATAGCGGTACGTACCCCGCTGACGATCACGACTTCGCGTTGCATTAGCTCACCCCTTTCAATGATTGCCCGCCATCGGGCAGGAAACTTTTCCCATGACGGCCAGTATAGCGGCGCGCGCCGCCAAGCGCCGCACTCCGCCTGAAGCCATGACCGATACCCCGGTGACATTTGGCGCGCAGCCGATGATCTGGCATTTGTACCGATAAACCAAGTGTTTGCACGCGCCGCGGCCTGGCGTGAGTTGCCCAGGGGTACCGGATGGCCTACGGTGCAAACGCGCATTGCGCGGTCCAGCCGACGCTGTTCCGCATCGCGCCACCCACGCATGGCATTTGCTCCACGCGTAGCCCGCTTACCCCCGATTTAACGAACAGACACCATGAATCACAACGTCCGCACAGCTCCTCATCACTCACGGCGCGTCGCCGAACGCTACTGCTACAGCGGCACCGGCATGCGCTCCGGAAAATCCAATTTCGCCGGCAGCCCCCGTGGCAACGGCCAATCGCTGCCGGGGCACGAAGCCACCCATTATTTGCCCGGCCTGGAAATCCGTTACCGCGGCAGCTCAGCAATCCCTGAAGAACACTGCTTGACCGTCGTTGCTCATGCGGGCCCCCAAGTGGCGCGCGCCTTGCGCTGGCGCACCGGCAGGCCTCCATCGTTGCCGCGCACCCAGATGCGTTTTGCCTTGTCCGATGCACTAGGTTCAACCACTCAGGAGCTTGGCGCGGACGCCGCGCAATTGACCTGGGAGAGCTACTATCCATTCGGCGGTACGGCTTGCTGGATGGTGCGGCATCAATGCGAGGTACGCTATAAAACCGCGCACCATGCCGGCAAGGAGCGCGATGCGTCGGGCTTGAGCTACTACGGCTTCCGCTATTACTCGCCCTGGCTCGGCAGATGGCTCAACACCGACCCGGCCGGCCCGGTGGACGGCCCGAATCTGTTTGCGATGACCGGCAACAATCCGGCCAGCCGCACGGATATGCTCGGCCTGATCACCTGGTCTGAACGCTGGCGGGCCGCTGGCGCGGCTTTCCTGCGCGATGGCGTGAGTACGCTGGCCGGCGCGGTCGCCAGATATGGGGTTTCGTTCGGGCTGGGGGCGGTAGCGGGGAGCGGCCCGGCCAATGCGGTCCTGACCGCGGTCGGCGCGACGGCCGGCGCGGCGGCCGGCGGCTATGCCGGCGCCGGACTGGGCTCGCGCGCGGCGGACGCACTGCCCGAGACCTATGCGAATAACCGTGGCGTGCGCTTCATTCTGAGCGGCGGCGGGGCGCTGGGCGGTGCGGTAACCGGCGCCATGCCATCGTTGCTGGGCTATTTCACCAACCCGGGCGGGCTCAATCCGGAAGCGATCCGGCAAATCGGTAGCCTGGTCTATGCAGGCGTGCGCGACACCGGCCAGCAGACAGTCGCTGAACTGGGCCCGCGCGTGGCCTGGAGCGGGTCGCCCAGCGCGGTTGGCGTGGCCGCGTCGATGGGCCCCTATAGCGTCGCGCTGGCCGGCGTCGGCGCGCTGCGCCCGCACCTGCCGCAGTGGGCCGACGGGACTTTCGCGACGGCCTTGATCGAGGGACTGGACGGGGCTGGCGGAACCCTGGTGCGCGGCCTGCGCAGCGACACGCGCTATGTCGACGGAAGTAATCGTTTATCGGTGCCGGATCCGCGAGGCACAGTGCATGCCGCGCTCATGCGCATGAACGGCTCGACCCTGATTCAAGGCCTGGATGGCGCGCTCGCGCATGGCGGCACGCCGGCCAATGCGAATGCCGCGGGGGTGGTGGGTCGTATGACGACGTTGCCGACCGAGTGGCGCACTTATGTGGGTACACAGGTCCAGCAAGGCATCGCGGAGGCTTTCCACACGCAACGCTGGAGCGGCTTCAGCGGTGATGCCGCCACGCTGAGCGCCCCGGACGACTGGGATCCTCCCGCTTCGACGCTCGACCCCGCGGTAGACTTACGCGAGGTGTGGAATCTCGGCGAAGACGGGTTGCGGCCAGTCGGGCTCCGTCGGGTGTAAGCAGCGCGCCGCGCGGTCACGGAGCCTCAGACTTCGCCCCAGAGATCGTGGCCGTCGGCGCCGGTGATCTTCACCGAGACGAAGTCGCCGGCCTTGTAGCGCTTGGAGGCCTTGGTGGTTGGCTCGATGTAGACCATGCCGTCGATTTCCGGCGCGTCCCCCATCGTGCGCGCCATGCCACCGTCCTGATTGACTTCATCGACGAGCACTTTCAGGGTCTTGCCGACATGTCGCTTGAGGCGGCGCGCGGAAATCGTCTCGGCAACCTCCATAAAACGCGCGCGGCGCTCTTCGCGCACGTCGTCGGGTAGCGCGCCGGCAAGCTCATTGGCGCGCGCGCCTTCGACCGGCGAATAGGCAAAGCAGCCCACCCGGTCGAGTTCCGCCTCGCGCAGAAATTCAAGCAGCGCCTCGAACTCGGCTTCGGTCTCGCCGGGAAAGCCAGCGATGAAGGTGCTGCGGATCGTCAGGTCCGGGCAGATAGCGCGCCAGGCGCGGATGCGCTCCAGATTCTTTTCGGCGCTGGCCGGCCGCTTCATGCGCTTGAGAACGTCGGGGTGGGCGTGCTGCAGCGGCACGTCGAGGTACGGCAGAATCTTCCCTTCGGCCATCAGCGGGATGATCTCGTCGACGTGCGGATAGGGGTATACATAATGCAGGCGCACCCAGGCACCATACTGCTGCGCCAGCTCACCCAGCGCGCTCACCAGTTCGGTCATGCGCGTCTTGACCGGCCGGCCATTCCAGAAACCGGTGCGGTATTTGACGTCGACGCCATAGGCGCTGGTGTCCTGGGAAATCACCAGCAATTCCTTGACGCCCGACTTGAACAGATTTTCCGCCTCGAGCATCACTTCGGCCACCGGGCGCGACACCAGATCCCCGCGCATCGACGGAATGATGCAGAACGTGCAGCGGTGGTTACAGCCTTCGGAGATTTTGAGATAGGCGTAGTGCTTTGGCGTGAGCTTGATGCCCTGCGCAGGCACCAGGTCGATGAACGGATCGTGCGGCTTGGGCAGGTGCTGGTGAACCGCCTGCATGACCTCATTGGTCGCATGCGGGCCGGTCACTGCCAGCACCTTGGGATGAACACTGCTGACAATGTCCTGGCCGGCCGCGTCTTTCTTGGCTCCCAGGCAGCCGGTCACGATGACCTTGCCGTTTTCCGTCAATGCCTCGCCGATGGCGTCGAGACTCTCCTGCACCGCCGCATCGATGAATCCACAGGTATTGACGACAACCAGATCGGCACCGTCATAAGTGCCGGAAATCTCGTAACCCTCGGCGCGCAATTGCGTGAGAATCTGCTCGGAATCGACCAGCGCCTTCGGACAGCCGAGCGAGACGAAACCGACCTTGGGCGTGGCGGCGGGAGATGACGGGTTGGACATGGTACGGTTCCTGAAGCGATATCGGCGGCAAACCGCAGCCCGCGAGGCTGCGAAGGCCGGTATTGTACCCTGCCCCCGCTACCTCACTTGTTCGGATCTTTCGGCTGCCCTGGCCCGCCGGGCGGAAACGGGAACGTACTGAACATGTTCTTGGCCTGGCTCTGCATCTGCTCCTGCATCTGCACGAACAGGTTCTTCGACTGTTCGATGTAGTTGGTCATCATGCCCTGCATCATCGGCGCCTGCATGTTCATGAATTGGGACCACATATCGGGGTTGAAGGTCGCGCCTTCGTATAGCCCCTTGCCCTGGTCGGCCAGCTTGTGCTGGATCTCGATGAAAGTCTGGATATTCTTCTCCAGATAGGTACCCATCATGCCTTGCAGCGCGTGGCCATAGAAACGGATGATCTGCGCCAGCATGACGCTGGAGAACATCGGCATGCCGCCGGTTTCTTCTTCGAGAATGATTTGCAGCAGGATGCTGCGGGTGAGGTCTTCGCTCGATTTCGCGTCGACGACCTTGAACTCCTCATTGTCGAGCACCAGTTGCTTGACGTCGCTCAAGGTGATGTAGGTACTGGTCTGGGTATCGTAGAGCCGGCGGTTTGGATATTTCTTGATCAGACGTTCGTCGGTTTTTTTTTGCGTGCTCATTCGCGGTCTGTCCCTCTCTTGCGACGGCGCCGGTTAGCCGGCTATTGACGGGTACTGGACAGCCGCGGGGTACCGAAGCGTCCAACCCGTGTTTTTCGATTGTAGGCCGCTTGCTGCCTTGCGGCAATCCCGAGTCAAAACATGAAAACATGCCGCGCGCCGCGGACAGACGGTCCACGGCGCGCGGCATGGCCGACCATGGCATTACGCCATGTGCAGCCCGCCGTTCAGGGAAAAGTCCGCGCCGGTCGCGAAGGCGGATTCCTCGGATGCCAGCCAGGCGCAGATCGAGGCGATCTCGGACGGCTCACCCAGACGCTTGACCGGGATCGTCGCGACGATCTTCTCGAGCACTTCCGGCCGGATCGAGCGCACCATATCGGTACCGATATAGCCGGGCGATACGGTATTGACCGTCACGCCCTTGGTCGCGACCTCTTGCGCCAGCGCCATCGTGAAGCCATGAATACCGGCCTTCGCGGTCGAGTAGTTGGTCTGCCCGAACTGCCCCTTCTGGCCATTGACCGACGAGATGCTGATGATGCGCCCCCAGCCGCGCTCGACCATGCCTTCGATGACCTGCTTGGTCACGTTGAACAGGCTGTTGAGATTGGTGTCGATCACCGCACTCCAGTCTTCGCGGGTCATTTTGCGCAGCACGACATCGCGCGTAATGCCGGCGTTGTTCACCAGCACGTCGATCTGGCCGACTTCGGCCTTGACCTTGTCGAATGCCGCGGTGGTCGAATCCCAATCCGCGACGTTGCCCTCCGAGGCGACAAAATCGAAGCCAAGCGCTTTTTGTTCGGCCAGCCATTTTGCCTTGCGCGGAGAATTGGGGCCGCAGCCGGCCACCACACGAAAACCTTCCTTGTAGAGCCGCTGGCAAATGGCGGTGCCGATGCCGCCCATACCACCGGTGACGTAGGCGATGCGTTGTGTCATGGAGTGCTCCATTTATTAATTGACCACTTGAATCGAGACTAAAGATGCTACTCGCGGCAAACGCGCTCGGGCCATTCGCATCATGCGCGCTCAACCGCCAGCGCAACCCCCATGCCGCCGCCGATGCACAGCGAGGCAAGCCCTTTCCTGGCACCGCGTCGCGCCATTTCATGCAGCAGCGTCACCAGGATGCGGCAGCCCGACGCGCCGATCGGGTGCCCGAGGGCAATCGCGCCGCCGTTGACATTGACCTTGCTGGTATCCCAACCCATTTGCTGATGCACCGCCAGCGCCTGCGCGGCGAACGCCTCGTTGATTTCGAGCAGGTCGAGATCGTCGACGCGCCAGCCGGCACGCTCCAGGCAGCGACGCGAGGCCGGTACCGGCCCCATGCCCATGACCTTGGGATCGACCCCCGCGTTGGCGTAGGCGGCGATGCGTGCCAGCGGCGTCAGGCCGAGTTCGGCCGCGCGTTTGGCCGACATGACGACCACTGCAGCGGCGCCGTCGTTGAGCCCGGACGCATTGCCGGCCGTGACCGTGCCCTCCTTGGCGAAGGCCGGCTTCAGGCCGGCGAGCGATTCCAGCGTGGCGCCATGGCGGATGTATTCGTCATGCTCGAACAAGACGGGATCGCCCTTGCGCTGCGGAATCGCGATCGGCACGATTTCGTCCGCGAAGCGGCCCGCTTTCTGAGCGGCCTCGGCGCGATTCTGCGATTCCACCGCCAGACGATCCTGGGCTTCGCGCGTGATGCCGTATTCCTTGGCGACGTTTTCCGCCGTAATACCCATGTGATACTGGTTGTAGACGTCCCACAGACCATCGACGATCATCGTATCGATCAGCTTGGCATCGCCCATCCGGAATCCGTCGCGCGAACCCGGCAGCACGTGCGGCGCCGCGCTCATGTTTTCCTGGCCGCCTGCCACCACGATATCGGCGTCACCGGCCTGGATCGCATTGGCCGCCAGCATGACCGCCTTGAGTCCCGAGCCGCACACCTTGTTGATGGTCATGGCGGGCACCGCGCTGGGCAGGCCCGCCTTGATCGACGCCTGACGCGCCACGTTCTGGCCCGAACCTGCCGTGAGCACCTGACCGAGAATGACTTCGCTGATCTGCTCGGGCGCGAGTCTGGCACGCTCCAGCACCGCGCGCACAACCTGCGCACCGATTTCCGGCGCCGGGACTTTGGCCAGCGAGCCTCCGAATTTTCCTACCGCGGATCGGGCCGCTGAAACGATAACGATATCTGTCATTACGATCACCTTGACTTCATAAAAAGAAAAACGCCCCCGCTTTTACCTGATTTTCAAGCCTTGGCCTTGACGTACCTGCCAGGCGCCGGCTCGACCGGCTGGTATTGGACATTACCATAGCCGGATGACGCCTTGACGCGCCGTCCGCCATGAGACGCAAGCCAGGCATGCCAATCCGGCCACCAGCTGCCGGGATGTTCCTGCGCACTGGCCAGCCAATCGTCGGCACTGGCCGGCAACGCATCCCCGGTCCAATAGCTGCGGCGCTGCTTGGCCGGCGGGTTGATCACGCCTGCGATATGCCCCGAGGCGCCCAATACGAAGCGTTTCGGCCCGGACAGCAGCGCAGTTGACGCGTAAGCGGCACGCCAGGGCACGATATGGTCTTCACGCGAGCCGAAAATGTAGACCGGCACGTCGATCGCGCCCAGATCGACCGGTACGCCGCACACGGTCAGCCGGCCGGGCTGTTTAAGTTCGTTCTGCAGGTACATGTGGCGCAGATACCAGGCGAACATTGGCCCCGCCAGATTGGTGCTGTCGCCGTTCCAGTACAGCAGGTCGAACGCCGGCGGCGACTGGCCCTTGAGATAGTTGTCGACCACATAGTTCCACACCAGCTCGTTGGGCCGCAGGAATGAAAACGTGTTGGCCAGCTCGACGCCGCGCATCAACCCGCACGGCCCGTTCTTGCCACCGATGGTCTGCTCGCGCCATTGCACGTGCGTGTCGTCGATGAATACGTCGAGAATGCCGGTATCGGAGAAATCGAGCAGCGTGGTCAGGAGCGTCAGACTCTTGACCGGGGCCTTGGCGCCGCGCTCGCCGCGCCCGGCCAGTACCGCCAGCGCGGTCGCCAGCAGCGTGCCGCCGACGCAGAAGCCCAGCGCATTGATTTGACTCTGCCCGCTGATCTGGCGCACCACTTCGATGGCTTTGAGCGGACCCTCGGCGATGTAGTCGTCCCACTGCTTGTCGGTCAGGGTCTCGTCGGCATTGCGCCAGGACACCATGAAAACCGTGTGCCCCTGCTCTACCGCATGACGCACCAGCGAGTTGGCGGGCTGCAGATCGAGGATGTAATACTTGTTGATGCACGGCGGCACGATCAGCAGCGGGCGCTGGAACACCGTGCCGGTCAGCGGCTTGTACTGGATCAGTTGGATCAGGTCGTTCTCGAACACGACCGCTCCCTCGGTGCTGGCCACATTGCGGCCAAGCTCGAAAGCCGTTTCATCGGTCTGCGAAACTTTTCCCTTACTGAAATCCGCCAGCAAATGCCGCAGCCCGGCCAGCAGGCTCTCGCCCTGCGTTTCGACCAGGCGCTGCTGCGCATCGGGGTTGGTGGCGATGAAATTACTCGGCGCGGCCGCGGCAATCCACTGCTCGACGGCAAAATGCAGGCGTTCGCGCGTCTTCGCATCGGCCTCGACAGCGGCGGCCAGGCGCGTCAGAAATCGCGCGTTGAGCAGATACAGCGCCGCCGGAATCGCATACATCGGACTGCGCCAGGCATCACCCGCAAAGCGGCGGTCGGCAAGCGCGAGACCGTCGGTGGGCAACGAGGAACAGCGCGCCATCAAGTCGGAGAATTCACGCCAATAATCGGCCTGAATCGCATTCAGTTGGGCCGGGTCCATTTTGAGCGCGGGCACCGCTGGAAGACTGTCCCGCGACGCCACGGCGGCCGGGCCGTCAGGCATCAGCGAAGAAAGAAACGTCGGGTCGAGCGTGCGGCGAAGCGCGTCAAACCATTCGGACATATCGGAAGCCTGCGCGGCGGACGTTCCGAATCCTGGGAAAAGGCCCGCCATGGAGGCAGGATCGACACGAGCGCTGGCGGATTTCATGATGGCTTATTGGCAAAGAATCTGTGCGTCACCCGGAGCGATCGGGCTGCTTGGGCCATTCTTGCGTCTGGCGCCAAGCCTGTCAATGACGTCGCTCACGACAGAATTCATTGTGATGCCATTCCAGTACTTTTTGAACGCACGTTTATCCCAATGGGATGTCGTCATTTTAGGACGGCTGTATGTCATTTTCGTGGTTGCCATCACAGCGTCCTCGATTTCCCGACGATTGACGATCTGCGTGCGCATACGGTCCGGGCCCGGTCATTTTGTGTTTTTATCCGGCGGCACCGCCTCGTTACCCAGTGCCGCCCGGCACCGCCAGGCGCTGCTCAGCGCCCTTTTTCCAGCCAGACCAGCGCAGCCATCCGGCCCGTGACGCGATCGCGACGGTAGGAATAAAAACGCGCCGGTGCGTCGTAGGTGCACCAGGTGCCGCCGAACACTCGAGTAACGTCATGGCGAGCCAGGCGCAAGCGAGCCAATGCCGGCAGGCTGGCGAGATATTTCGGCGGCAATGCCGTGCCTGCACCAGTACCTGGCACGGGCGTGAAGGCCGCCTCGGTGGCGGCGGTCTCGCCGGGCAGGGCGGCCGCCAGGAACGCGTCGCGCACCTCCGCGCCAACTTCAAAGCGAGTCGGGCCGATCGACGGGCCAAGCCAGGCCAGCAATTCGGCAGGCCCGCCCACACGCTGGCGCAGTGTCGCCACCGCCTGCTCGATCACGCCGGCGCACAAACCGCGCCAGCCGGCATGCACGGCGCCCACGGCCCGGCCTTCGACATCGCACAGCAAAACCGGCAGGCAGTCTGCCACCAGCGCCGTGCACGCCACCCCGGGCGCCACCGTCACGCTGGCGTCGGCCGCCGGCGCCGTCGCGGCATAGGCGGCTTGATCAGCGTTGGCGACGGCGGTCCCGTGCACTTGAGCCAGCCACCCTGGGCGTGCGCCGATGGCCGCAGCCACGCGTGCGCGATTGGCCTGCACCGCCGCGACGTCGTCGCCAGCATTCAATCCAAGATTCAAGCTGGCATGCGGGCCGACGCTGACGCCGCCCGCCCGGGTGGTAAACAAAGCGCGCACCCGAGCCGGCGCGGGCCAATCGGGAACGATCCAGTCAGGATGAGGCGAAAAGGTCATCGATATGCTCTGATGCGGATAATTCATTCATATCGAAAGATAACCCCAAGGCACCCAGCAAGTCACGCATATCCTCGGGCAATCCACTTTGCCAGGACATCGGCTGTCCATCGGCCGGATGCAGCAGGCCGAGTCGCCAGGCGTGCAGCGCCTGTCGCCCGAACGCCCCGGGCAGCGCCGGACGGGGATAGCGGCCGCGATATACGGAATCGCCCAACAATGGATGCCCCAGGTGAGTCAGGTGCACGCGGATCTGGTGCGTGCGCCCGGTGTCGAGCGAGCACAGTACCAGCGACACGGGCTGTCCTTGCCACTGGCCGCCGGCCAGGGTCGCCAACCGGGTGCGGGCCGGCTTGCCGGCGGCCCCGGCGACTACCGCCATGCGGGTGCGCTCGCGCGGGTCTCGCCCCAGTGGCGCATCGACCAGCGCCCGGGTCGGCGGCGTGCCCCACACCAACGCCGCATAGTAGCGCTTGACCGTGCGCGCCTGCAGCTGGCGAACCAGATCGGTTTGTGCGGTCAGCGTGCGCGCCACGACCATCAGGCCGGAAGTATCCTTGTCCAGGCGATGCACGATGCCGGCGCGCGGCAACCCTGCGGCCGCCTCGCCATATCGATGCAACAGGCCGTTGAGCAGGGTTCCCGACCAGTTGCCGGCGGCCGGATGCACGACCAGCCCGGCGGGTTTGTTCAGCACCACCAGTTGCGCATCCTCGTAAACGACGTCGAGCGCCACCGGTTCGGGCGTAAAGGCCATCTGCTCTGGCAAAGCGGCGGGCCGCACGACAACCTGCTCGCCGCCCGAGACACGCTGGCGCAACCTGGCTGGCGCACCATCGAGGCTCACCCGCCCCGCATCGATCCAGCCCTGCAGGCGGCTGCGCGAGTAGGCAGGAAACAGGCGCGCCAGCACTTTATCGAACCGCTCGCCGGCGGCTTCAGGCGGCACCGTGCCGGCCAGCGCCGCCGCCTCGGCCGCATCGACCGTCAAAGCGCTCGCGGGCATCGACGCGTCGTCGTCGCCATCCTCCGGAATTTCGGTGGCAAGCGGAATGGTTAGGCTATAATCCGGGACTGTCGAACGGGTCATTGAGAAGTGAAGCGAAAAGCATGCAAGCCCTGAAATTTTCTAAGTTGACGCTGCTGGCGGTCTGCCTGACCAGCGTACTCGCCGCGTGCGGCATCCTGCCGGAGAAGGTCGACGAGACGCAGAGCTGGTCGACCAGCAAATTATACGCGGAAGCCCAGAGCAGCATGGCCGATCGCGACTACTCGAAGGCCGCGAAGTACAACGCGATGCTCGTGGGTCGTGACCCATTTGGGAAGTTCGCAGAGCAGGCACAGATCAATACGGCCTACGCCCACTACAAGGATAACGACACCGATCAGGCGATGGCCGACGTCAACCGGTTCATACGCTTGCATCCGTCGAGCCCGATCATCGATTATGCGTACTACCTGAAGGGGCTGATCACTTTTGACGACAATCTCGGACTGTTCGGCCGGTTCAGCGGTCAGGATCTGAGCGAACGCGATCCGAAGGCCCTGGAGCAATCGTACGAGACGTTCAAGTACCTGGTCGAGCATTACCCCAATAGCCAATACGCCAAGGACGCGGCCGAGCGCATGCGCTACGCGCTCAACGCGATGGCCAAGCACGAAGTGCTCGTGGCGAAGTATTACTACGACCGCGGCGCCTATTTGGCCGCGGCGAACCGCGCACAGGACGCAATCAAGAAGTTCAACCGGGCACCTGCCGTGGAAGACGCGTTGTGGATCATGGTTGAATCCTACAAAAAACTTCACCTGACCAAGCTGAGCGACGATGCCCGTCGCGTGCTGGCCGCGACCTATCCGAAGAGCGACTATCTCACCTACGGCTACAAGCGCAGCAAGCGGTCCCACTGGTGGCAGTTCTGGGGTGGCACCAATTCATAAGCCGGGTGGCGGTTGCCGCGAGCGCAACCGCATGGCAATGCCGTTCAAACAAAAAATGCCGTTCAACGAAAGTTGTACGGCTTTTTTTGAGCCAGCGTTGGGCTGTCATCCAGCCGCTGGGGCGCCGACAGACACATCGACCCTTGTTTAGTGCACGCCGGCAGGCTCGGCGTGCTCGAAGAACGACAGCACGGTCGGTAACTCCCGGGTGCGCCTGAACGGCGGCAGGCTTTGCCAGATGCGCCTGCCGTAGGGCTTTTCGACCAGGCGCGCGTCGCAGATCATCAACACGCCACGATCGCTCTCGGAGCGAATCAGGCGGCCCGCACCCTGCTTGAGCGTAATCACCGCTTGCGGCAACTGATGCACGGCGAACGGGCTCAACCCCTTTCTGGCGAGCGCGTCGAGCCGAGCCGCCAGCACGGGATCGTCAGGCGGCGCAAATGGCAATTTGTCGATGATCACCAGCGAAAGGGCCTCACCGCGCACGTCCACGCCTTCCCAGAAACTTTGACTGCCGATCAGCACGGCATTGCCAAGCGCGCGAAACCGGTCGAGCAATTCGGTCCGGCTGGCATCGCCCTGCACCAGCAGCGGATAAGACCAGCCGCGCCGATCGAATTCGTCGCGCAGGCGTTCGGCGGCGCGCTTGACCGCCCGTAGCGTGGTGCACAGCAGGAACGCACGGCCGCCGCTGACTTCGAGCACCGGCAGCGCCGCTTCGAGCACCGCGTCGGTAAAGCCGAGCGCGGACGGCGCCGGCAAATTGCGCGGCACGTACAGCAGACTCTGCGCTTCATAGTCGAATGGACTGGGCAACGAGATCGACTTGGCGGAGTCCAGCCCAAGCTGCGCGGCATAATGGGTAAAGTTGCCCCTGACCGACAGCGTCGCAGAGGTGAAGATCCACGCGCGCGGCGCACCACCGCGTTGTTTGGTGAAGATCGGCGCGATCGACAATGGCGTCAGGTGAAGCTGCACGGCGTGCGAGAACACCTCGACCCAACGCACGCTGGCCCCCTCGCCGGCATTGGCGCCTTCGTCGTCCTTACCGGCTCCCTCGCCCTTGCCGAGCGCGCCGGCGAGCGCCTTGCCCATCTGCGCGGCCGCGTCGCCGCCGGGCGGCTCGGCATGCTGCCACTGCGCCAGCAAACGGTGCAAATCGATGGCTCGACGCAGGCAGGCACCAAGCGGCTCGGCCCGTTCGGCATGCGCTTCGAGCGTAGCGATCAGGTCGAGCAAAGCCGCCTCGAGTTTATCGAGCGCCTCGAACAATGCATGGGCCTCGCCGAGCTGCGCTGCCGACACGCGCAACGCGTCTTGCGAAAAACTCAGCCGCACATCGCGCGCGGCCCGCTCGAGGGCGGCGCCCAGCGCGGTCCACTGTGCGGCGTCGCGCGCATGCACCAAGCCCTCGGCAACCGCATCGCGGGCCAGTTCCAGCAATTGCCCGGTCGACAGGGTCTGACCGAAAAACAGCGTGGCCGTCTCCGGCAACTGGTGCGCCTCGTCGAAAACGATCGTGTTGGCGCTCGGCAGCAGTTCCGCAATACCGGTATCACGCAGCATGACGTCGGCAAAGAACAGATGATGGTTGACCACCACCAGGTCCGCTTGCTGCGCCTCTTTGCGCGCCTGCATGACAAAGCAGTCCTTGTAGCGCGGGCAATCCGCACCCAGGCAACTGTCACGCGTCGAGGTCACCTGGGACCAGATCGGCGCGTTCTCGGGCACGCTGGCCAGCTCGGCCTTGTCGCCGCTGCGGGTGAGCTTGGCGAACTGAACGATCTCGCGCAACTGCGCGATTTCATGGCGCGAGCCGAAGCGGCCCTCATGCTCGGCACGCTCCAGATAATAGTGGCAAAGGTAATTGGCACGGCCCTTTAGCACCGCGACCGACACAGGCACGGCCAGCGCCTCGCGCACCGTTGGGATATCCCGTGCGAACAGCTGATCCTGAAGATGCTTGGTGCCGGTCGAGATGATCGTCTTGCCGCCCCACAACATGGCCGGCACCAGATACGCGTATGTCTTGCCGGTGCCAGTGCCAGCCTCGGCGATCAACGTGTCATGGCTGGCGAGCGCGGCACTGACGGCGCGCGCCATTTCGAGCTGCGCCGGGCGCGGCCGATATCCATCGATGGCGCGCGCAAGCAGGCCGTCGGCACCAAAGATGGTCTCCAGTTCGCTCGCATGTTGCGGGGTCGGCTCCGGCAGGATGCCGTCAGCCAAGGCGGCCTCGAGACTGGCGTTGGAATTGGTCAAAACAGTTCAGTTCGCAGGGGTAAAGCATTCAGGCCGGGGTGTCGGGCGTCTGCTGCAATTGCAGCAGCGTAATCGTATCCTTGATTTTGAGCCGACGCTTCTTCAGCCGCCGCAGTTGCAGTTCGTCATAGTTGTCTTCTTCCATCAATTTGTCGACCAGATAATCGAGATCGCGGTGCTCGATTTGCAGCTCGATGATGCGCCGGCCGATCGAATGAAGATTATCTTCCATAGCCATTCCTTACGTGCCGCGGCTGCGGTCGCGTCATGACGATCCGAAGGTTGCTGCCCCGGTCGCGCCTACTGTTTTTGCTGCTGCTGTTGCTGTTGCTGTTGCTGTTGCTGTTGCTGCTGTTCCTGTGCCTTGCGCCGTGCCGCTGCCTGACGCGCCGCGACGTCCTTGGCCCGCTGCTCGGCATCGCGCTGCTTCTGCTGGAATTTCTGCACGTTTTGCGCCCGCTCCTGCGCCCGACGCTCGGCGGCAGCCCGGTCCTGCTCGAGCTTTTGCTGGAACTCGGCCTGCTTGGCATCGTAGGCCTTCGCGTCGGCCGCGTGCTGCGGCAATTCACCGGTGCGCCGGACCTTCTTCTGCTCGAATTCGGCCTGCCTGGCCTCATAGTCGGCAGCATTTTGGCGCTGCTGGGCCTCGCGCTGCGGCGCCTGCGCCTGAGTCTGCGCACGCTTATCGGCCAGTCGCTGATCGCGCGCCTGCGCCCGCGCAGCCCGTTCGGCCGCATCGACGTCCAGGCGCTGCGCGCGGATTTTCGCCAGAGCATCGCGCTCGACGTCCCTGGCCTGGTCGATGCAATGGTTGACGAAAAACCGGTCGTAGCAATTCCGCTCGGCAACCTTGTAGTGGTATACCGCCCACGCCTTCTGGTTATCCAGTACGGCGCGCTGGCGGGCGAAGTCGGCGGTGTCGCCGGCCGTGGCAGTCGTGCCGGGCTCGCCGGTCGAGGTGGCCGCGGCTGACGCGGCCGAATCGGGGGCTTGCGCCCGCACCGCGTAGGGCCAGCACAGGCTCAAAGCCAGCCCGATGCCAGCGAAGGATTTTTTCACAAATGAAATCATGCGTTTGGGCAAAGTCATGGCAAATTTTAACATCGCGCGTCCGGGCCTGCCGGTTGTTATGGCAAAATGCCTCGCTTTGCTGATCGCGATATTTCACCACGAATGACGGATAACGTAGCTCAACAGATCATCCAGCGCATTGCCGCCGAACTCAGCGTGCAACCTCGCCAGGTCGCCGCTGCCGTGCAACTGCTCGACGAAGGGGCGACGGTGCCATTCATCGCCCGCTACCGGAAGGAAGCGACGGACAATCTCGATGACACGCAGTTGCGCAACCTGGAAGAGCGTCTGCTGTATCTGCGCGAGCTGGAAGAGCGGCGCGCCGCCATCCTGCAAAGCATCGATGAACAGGGCAAGCTGAGCGACGCGCTGCGCGCAGCCATCGACGCCGCCGAGACCAAGCAAGTCCTGGAAGATCTCTACCTGCCTTACAAGCCCAAGCGTCGCACGCGCGCGCAGATCGCGCGAGAGGCTGGCCTGGAACCCCTGGCGCTGGCCCTTTTGGGCAACCCGATGCTCGAGCCGGCGGTCGAAGCCGCCAGGTTCGTCGACGCCGAGAAGGGTGTGGCCGACGTCAAGGCCGCGCTCGACGGCGCGCGCGACATTCTGTCCGAACAGTTCGGCGAGACCGCTGAGCTGCTCGGCAAGGTGCGCGAATTCATGCTGGCCGAAGCGGTTGTGTCATCCAAAGTCGTGGAGGGCAAGGAACGCGAGGAAGGTGAAAAATTCCGCGACTACTACGATTACGCCGAGATGCTCGCTACCGTGCCATCGCACCGCGCGCTGGCGTTGTTTCGCGGCCGCAATCTCGGCATCTTGATGATCAAGCTCGGATTGGGCGAGGAGCGCGATGCTCTGACGCCGCACCCGTGCGAGGCGATGATCGCGGCGCACGTCGGGATCCGCCAGCAGGGCCGGCCAGCCGACAAATGGCTGGGCGACGTGTGCCGCTGGTGCTGGCGAGTGAAAGTGCAGCCGCACCTGGAATCGGAACTGCTCACGCAATTGCGCGAGACTGCCGAGAGCGAGGCGATTCGTGTGTTCGCACGCAACCTCAAGGCGCTGCTGCTGGCCGCGCCGGCCGGCCCCAAGGCGGTGATCGGGCTGGACCCGGGCCTGCGCACCGGCGTCAAGGTGGCGGTCGTCGATCGCACCGGCAAGCTGCTTGCGACCGACACCATTTATCCGCATGAACCACGACGCGACTGGGACGGCTCGCTGGCCAAGCTCGCTCGCCTGGCGCAAGCGACCAGCGCCGAGCTGATCAGCATCGGCAACGGCACCGCTTCGCGCGAGACTGACCGGCTGGCGACCGAACTGATCAAGCGCCACCCCGAACTCAAGCTGCAGAAAATCGTGGTATCCGAGGCGGGCGCGTCGGTCTACTCGGCGTCCGAGCTGGCTGCCAAGGAATTCCCGGAACTCGACGTCTCGCTGCGCGGCGCGGTATCGATCGCGCGGCGCCTGCAGGATCCGCTGGCCGAACTGGTCAAGATCGAGCCCAAGGCGATCGGCGTGGGTCAGTACCAGCACGACGTCAACCAGCGCGAGCTGGCGCGCATGCTCGACGCCGTGGTCGAAGACTGCGTCAACGCGGTGGGGGTCGACGTCAACACCGCCTCGGTGCCTTTACTGGCGCGTGTGTCGGGACTCAACAGCACGCTGGCGAAAAATATCGTCGAATTCCGCGACAGCAACGGCCCGTTCCCGAGCCGAGAAGCCCTCAGGAAAGTGCCGCGCCTGGGCGACAAAACCTTCGAGCAGGCCGCCGGCTTTTTGCGAGTCAACGGCGGCGAGAATCCGCTCGATCGCTCGTCGGTTCACCCGGAGGCATACCCGGTGGTGGAGCGGATTCTGGCCAGGATCCGCAAGCAGATCAGCGAAGTGATGGGCAACCGGGAGGCGATTCGCGGCTTGTCGCCGGCCGAGTTCGTCGACGAGCGCTTTGGCCTGCCGACGGTCAAGGACATCCTGGGCGAGCTCGAAAAGCCAGGCCGCGACCCGCGCCCGGAATTCAGGACTGCGTCATTTCAGGAGGGCGTGGAGAAACTGTCCGACCTCAAGCCAGGCATGATGCTCGAAGGCGTCGTCACCAACGTGGCGGCGTTTGGCGCATTCATCGATATCGGGGTGCATCAGGACGGTCTGGTGCACGTCTCGGCGATGTCCAGCAAATTCATCAAGGATCCGCACGAGGTGGTCAAAGCCGGCGATATTGTCAAAGTCAAAGTACTTGAAGTCGATGAGAAACGCCAGCGCATTTCGTTGACGATGCGCTTGTCCGACGACCTGCCGCCGGCTGGCGAGCGCGGCCAGAGCGACCAAGGCAATGGTGCGAGCCGCGGCAACGCCCGGCCGCAGCGCCAGCGCGATCCCGAGCCCGTCGGCGCCATGGCGGCGGCCTTCGCCAAGCTCAAGCGCTGACGGCGATCGGCGCCCTCTCCCGCGGAGGCGCGGATCATCGCCGCGCCGATTCCTCCTCGAACACGGCGACGATCGCGTCGGCCACCGCCCGCACGCGCGCGGTGCGGTTCAGATCGCCGTGCATCACCAGCCACATATCGTAGATCTCGTTGCGATCGGGCCAAACGCGAACGAGCTCAGGATCGGTGTCGGCCAGGCGCGTCGGCAGTTCGCCGATGCCTAGCCCGGTGCGCACCGCGTGCATCAACATCAACCCTGAGCTGACCTCGAGCGCGACGCGCGCGTTGGCCGAGGATTCGCCGCACAGCACGTCGTTCCGATACGGCACGATAGCCTGCTGGTAGAGCACCACGTCGTGTCCGGCCAGCGCAGTGCCTCGCGCCGGCTCGCCGCGCGAGGCCAGGTAGTGCCGTGCGGCATACAAGCCCGTGGCGCGCCGTCCCAGATGCCGCGTGATCAAATCGGGGCTGTCGGGCCGCACGGAGCGCACCGCCAAGTCCGCCTCTCGGCGCGTCAGGTTGGTCAGGTGCGTGGACGTGCTCAAAATCATCCGGATTTCGGGATGCGCGGCATGCAGGCCATGCAGCGCCCGCATCAAGGACGAAACCGCCACCGTGTCGGTGCACGCCACCCGCACCGTGCCGGAGAGCCGCTCGTCGATACCCTGCATCTGCCGCTGCAGCTTGTGCGCGGCCTGCTCCATTTGCTCGGCCGCCAGGAAAGCGCATTCGCCCGCCGGCGTCGGCACGTAGCCGGCCGGGGTGCGCAAAAAGAGCCGCGCTTCGAGCGACTTTTCCAGCGCGGCAAGCCGGCGGCCCACCGTCGCCTGGTCGATGCGCAGTACGCCGGAAGCGCCGCGCAGCGTACCCTGACGGTAAATGGCAAGAAATATACGGGCGTTGTCCCAGTCCATGAAGTGATGCATTTTTGCATTTTATCGCCGCGATTTTATCGCTTTTTTGCATCAAAAGAACGCTTTATGATGGCGACACCTCGCGCCTCGCGGTCTATCTTTCAAGGAGTTGCCATCATGTCCACCGATTGCTCCGCTACCGCCCCTGCAGCCGCTCGCCCGGTTAGCGCTACCCGCCAGAACGCCTGGCCGCTGGTCACGGTTGCATTGGGTTTCGTGATGGCGATGCTCGACGTCACCGTGGTGAATGTCGCCTTGAGCCATATTCAGCACAGTCTGTCGATTCAGCTCGCGGGCCTGGTCTGGGTGGTCGACGGCTATACGCTGACATTCGCCGCTTTGCTGCTGGTCGGCGGCGCGCTGGCCAACCGCTTCGGCGCGCGAACCGTCTATATGGCTGGGCTCGCACTGTTCATCGTTGCATCGCTGCTATGCGGCGTGGCGCCCAGCGGCAACGCGCTGATCGCCGCGCGACTGCTTCAGGGGGTGGGCGCGGCGCTGTTCATGCCGAGTTCGCTCAGCCTGCTCAGCCAGGCCTATCCCGATAATGCGGTGCGCATCAAAGTGCTCGGCCTGTGGTCGGCGATCGTATCGGTTGCCGCGGCCATGGGGCCGGTGGTGGGCGGCGTGCTGGTGGCCTCGCTCGGCTGGCGCAGTATTTTCTGGCTCAACGTGCCGATCGGTATTGTCGGGCTGCTGCTTACCCGCTGGTGCATCGCCCCGTCACCGCGTCACGCCCAGCCACTCAATCCCGGCAGCCACGTGCTGGGCGTGACCGGCCTGGCGGCCCTGGCCTTTGCGTTGATCGAAGGAGCCCCGATGGGTTGGAGCTCGGCACCGATCATCGCGGCGACTTCGTTGGCCGCAATTGCAATAGCGGCCTTCGTCGCACGCGAGCGCCGCGACGCCACACCGGTCGTGCCGCGCGCGCTGTTTCACGACAGCCGTTTTCCAGCCGCCAACGCGATCGGGTTCCTGATCAATCTGGGTGCGTTCGGCCAACTGTTCCTATTCAGCCTGTTTCTGCAGCAGGCGCGCGGCACTGACGCCTGGCACACCGGCGTCGATCTGCTGCCGCTCATGGCGGTATTCACGGTCGGCAACCTGTTGTCGAGCCGCATTACCTCGCGGTGGGGCGCCCGCTGGCCAATGCTGTGGGGATTGCTCGGCTCGGCGGCCTTGTCGTTGCTGCTGGCCGCATTCGCCGCGCGGCTGCCCTATGGATGGTTCGCGCTGGGCGCGGCGCTGGCGAACTTCGGCGTCGGCATTGCCGTGCCGGCGATGACCGCGACCGTCATGCACGTGGCCGGTCAGGCGCACGCCAACATCGCCGCGGCCTCGCTCAACGCCAATCGTCAAATCGGCGCGCTGATCGGCGTCGCGGCAATGGGCGCGGTATTGCACACCATGCCGAGCTGGCCGCATGCGCTGCCGATCACCTTCGGCATCATTGGCCTGGCCTATGCATGCGCGGTGGTGCTGGTCAACAGGTACATCCGCGTACGCGCGTAACGGACGCGAGGCAATCGTGACCGCGGCCGCCACGCGAATTATCCAGCTGCGGCCAGCGTGCGCCGGCTGAACCACCAACAAACCCCGGCGAACACCAGCAGGCCGAGCCATTCGCCGGCCGGCGCGAATCCGGGCCCCACGATCGCCAGCGGCGCGCTGCTGCCGCTGAACCCGATGACCCCGGCCAGTATCACGCCAACCAGGCTCTCGCCGACAATCAGCCCCGAGGCAATCAGCACACCGCGCCGGTTCGCGTGAGCGGCATATTGGTCATACGCAACACCGGCCGCCAGCGCACCGCGCCGCAAACGTCGTTCGAGCAACCAGGCGATGACCGCGCCGATCACGAGCGGGGCGCTGATGGTGGGCGGCAGGTAAATGCCGATACCCACGGCCAACACGGGCAAACGCGCCACGCCCCCGGTGCGCTCCTGGCGCCGCTTGAGCAGGAGGTCGACGACGATCAGCACCACACCGATCAACAACCCGGTCACGATCATGGTCCAGTTCAATTGGTGCGTGAAAATACCCGTGGCGATGGCCGTCATCAGCGTAGCCTGCGGTGCCGACAGCGCCTGCCCCGGGTCCATGCCGGCATGCGGCAGCGCGCCGGCAAAACCGTAGGCGTTATACAGCAGCACAAGAATCGGCGGAATCACCAGTGCACCCACCACGCAACCGATCAACAGCGCCACCTGCTGGCGCCAGGGCGTCGCGCCCACCAGCCAGCCGGTCTTCAGGTCCTGCAAGTTGTCGTTGGAGATCGTCGCCACAGCCACCACGGCAGACGTCGTGAAAATGGCCAGGGCGATCGCCAACCGGCTGCCTGCGGGGTCATGCAGCATGCCGTTGGTTTGCCCGATGGCCAGCAAAAGCAACGAGACCAGAATCACCGCAACGATCCCGATCCCCGAAATCGGACTGGCGGAGGAGCCCACCAGGCCTGCCATATAGCCGCACGCCGCAGCGATCAGGAATCCGAAGACGAACGCGAAAATCACGCCGTAAGCCACCAGGCTGGCGATCACTCCCGAGGTCAACGGTGCGTCCGAGAGAAAGGCGCCGAACACGACAGCCAGCGCGGCAACCAAGGCCAGCGTAATGACGATGATCCAGCGCGGCGACAGGTCGCGCTGGGTGCGGGCGCCGGCACCGTCGAGCCTGCCGGCCCCGCCGACATCGCGCAGCGCGGCAAACGATGTCCTGACGCCGGCCACCATCGGCTTGAAGAGCGTGATCAGCGTCCAGATGGCCGCAATGCCGATCACACCCGCGCCCAGAAACCTCACCTGAGTGCTCCACAGCCCAGTGGCGAACTTGGCGATCGACATGCCTGGCGGCAGGGTCGCGCCGGCGGTCAGGATCGGCACGGCAAGGCCCCATGAAATCAGCAGGCCGACCAACATCGCGATGCCAGCCACAATGCCGATCAGATAGCCGGCGCCAACCAGCGCCAGGGAGAAGCCCAGCGGCAGTCTAAACACCGCCGAGCCCACCGAGAACCAGCCGCTGATGCTGTCGGCAAAGATTCGCAGTCCACCGGTTGCAAATGCCATCAGCGCCGACACCACGCCGCCGGCGGCAATATCCCCGACGCCGGATCCAGCGGCCTTGCGTCCGGCGCTCGCTTTTGCCATAGCGGCCGAGGCGCCTTCCGTACGGGTGGCATGATCGCTGCCAATGCGCAGGATTTCCGCCGCCGCCACGCCCTCCGGATACGGCAGGTCGCTTTGCACCACCATCGCGTGACGCAACGGGATCGTGAACATGACGCCCAGCATGCCGCCCGCGGCGCAGATGCCGAAGGTCTGCCAAAACGGGAAGCCCTGCCAATAGCCCATCATCACCAGCCCCGGCAGGATAAAGATGATCGACGACAGGGTCCCCGCCGCCGACGCCTGGGTCTGTACCATGTTGTTTTCGAGGATGTTCGCGCTACTGAACATTCTCAGTACCGCCATCGAGATAACGGCAGCCGGAATCGCGGAGGAGAAAGTGAGGCCGACTTTCAGGCCAAGGTAGATGTTGGAAGCGGTGAATACAACGGTGAGCAACGCGCCCAGAACCATACCCCGCAGAGTCAGTTCGGGTAACGAAGTATCATCGGATATGCGATCGATAGTCATGCTGTGCACTCTGCATAGGATGAGAAGTGCACAGTCTACCGCAGCAAAAGCACCAACGCCGCAAACGAACGCGGCGATGCGCCCGCCTAGATTTCGATCTTGGTGCCGAGTTCGACCACGCGATTGGCGGGAATGCTAAAGAAGTCTGTCGGCTTCGCGGCGTTCTGATGCATCCAGGCGAAAATGCGCTCGCGCCAGATCGACATGCCGGGCAGCTTGGTCGGCACCACGGTCTCACGCGCAAGGAAGAACGAGGTATCCATCAGGTCGAACGCCATGCCGGCGAACTCTTCGAGCAAACGCAGCACATCCTTGACATCGGGCGTTTCATTGAAACCGAACGCCGCCACCACGCTGTACAAGCCGCCGCCGAGATCTTTCATCTCGATGCGCTCCGCGTCGTCGACGTAAGGCACGTCGAGCGTGCGGATGGTCATAAAGATCGTCCGCTCGTGCAAAATGCGATTGTGCTTGAGGTTATGCAACAGACTGACCGGCACCAGCGTATTGCCACCGGTGAGGTAAATAGCCGTGCCTTGCACCCGATGCGGCGGATGAGCGAGCAGTCCCTCGACGAACGGCATGAGGGGGATGCCATCGACCGCGGTGCGCTCGCGCACGAGCATGCGCCCCGTATGCCAAGTCACCAGCAGGAAGAAGATGAAGCCGCCGAGTGCCAGCGGCAGCCAGCCCCCCTCTTCCACCTTGATCAGATTGGCGCCGAAAAAGGCGAAGTCGACGATCAAAAAAACAGAGATGATCAGCGCGACCAGGAACTTGTTCCAGTTCCATACTTTGACCATCACCACGCAGGCCAGGATGGTGGTGATCACCATCGTGGTCGTCACCGCGATACCATAGGCTGCGGCCAGATTGGTCGAGCTCTTGAAGGCAAGCACGATCCACACGATCACGAACAACAGCATCCAGTTGATGACCGGCATATAGATCTGGCCGATTTCATGTTCGGAGGTGTGCTGGATTTTCATGCGCGGCACGTAGCCGAGCTGAATCGCCTGGTTGGTCAGCGAGAAGGCACCCGAAATCACGGCTTGCGAAGCAATCACGGTGGCAATGGTCGACACCACCACCAGCGGTATCAGCGCCCAGTCAGGCGCCATCAGGAAAAACGGATTTTGAACCGCCTTGGGGTGATTCAACAACAAGGCGCCCTGCCCGAAATAATTGAGCACCAGCGCCGGAAACACGAGGCCGTACCAGGCGAAGCGGATCGACCGGGCACCAAAATGGCCCATGTCGGCATACAGCGCCTCGGCGCCGGTCAGCACCAGGAACACCGAGCCCAACACGATATAGGCCTGCAGTGCATGACGCATCATGAAATTGATGGCGTAGTGCGGGCTCAGCGCCTTGAAAATTTCCGGCGCGTGAGCAATGTTATAGATACCCAGCACCGCGAGCAGCGCGAACCAGACCAGCATGATGGGACCGAACAGGCTGCCGACCTTGGCCGTGCCCGATTTTTGCATCCAGAACAGCGCGACCAGAATCGCCACCGTGATGGGGATCACATATTCAGACAGCGACGGTGCGGCGATCTCCAGCCCCTCGACCGCCGAAATGACCGAAATGGCCGGCGTGATGACGGCGTCGCCGTAAAACATGCAGGCGCCGAAAATGCCAAGCAGCATCAGGACGCCGGCGACCCGACCGCCTGCCCGCACACTGCGCAGACTCAACGCCATCAGCGCCAGGACTCCGCCTTCACCCTTGTTGTCGGCACGCATCACGAACAATACGTACTTGAGCGACACCACGATCACCAGTGCCCAGAACAGCAGCGAGATGATGCCGAACACGGAATCGTGGCTGAAAGGAATGCCGTGATGCGGGTCGAAACACTCCTTGAGCGCATACAGCGGGCTGGTGCCGATATCGCCAAACACCACGCCGATGGCGGCGATGATCACGGCGGGCAAAGCTTGCGGGCCGGGCCCGTGTCGTTGGGTTTGCGTCATGACAAGTTGGTGGTAGTCTATTTTGCACCGCACAAACGGCGCTATTCTAACCGCCCCCGCAGTTCGCAGCCACTATATATCAGCCCGACCGACGTCTGGAAACACTCACTCTGATACGACGCGGCGTTTGGATTCCTTCTTCGACGCAGCGTACGATTTATGCTGCTGAATGTCCTGCACGGCCTTCAGATCCGCCGAATCCTGCTGGCGCTCGAGCAGGCGGATTTGCCGCTGGACCTTGGTCAGCCTGGCCTGCGCGGCGTTGCGCTCGGCATCGAGAGCGGCGGCCTGCTCGGCGATTTCCTGATGATTTTGGGCCAGTGCGGCTTCCTGTTGGCGCTGGATGCTCAGGTCGGTCTGCAAACCAGCCAACCGGGTTTCATTGGCTGCGACCAACTGCGCGATGTGCGCATTTTGCGCGTCGAGCAGGATGCGGCGAATCTCCACTTGCGACAGTTTGACCGTCTGCTCCACGAAGTCACGGTAGAGCGCCTCGCTGCGCGCGGCGTCGGTCATCTTGGCCACGCGCCAGAACTGGCCGTCGTGAAACAACGCGACGTAGTAGGTCAGTGTGCTCGGATGAAACAGCAGGCTCGCCCCATATTTACCATTGTAGGTGGTGCGCAACTCGCTCAACTCATGCTGCTTGATCAACGTTTGCAGCTCCTGCACCGCGCCCGACGAAGCGGCCGGGGTGGCGGCGGCACTGGCGCCGGTTTGGGCCAGCGGCACGACCGTACTGCCCTGCGCTTGCGCCAACGGCACAACCGCGGCCCCCTGCGCCTGGGTGGCCGGCTGCGCCAGTGCCGCCAGGGGCACCGCCAACATCATGCAACCCAATACGCCGATTCGTCTGCCCATGCGCGCTGTTCCCCAAAAAGCACTCATCTGTTCCTGTTCCCTCGTTATCCGTTTATTTATTGGCATTGCCGCACCGCAAATGCGCGTGACGCCCACTACGTTTCAAACTCGTTCAATGTCTCGGCGTCGGCCCCGATGATCTGATACTTGCGCATTTTCTCCCACAACACCTTGCGGCTGATGCCCAGGGCATTCGCTGTGTCCTGGCGGCGCCAGCCATTGCCGTCGAGGGCGGACACGATGCGCTGGCGCTCGGCCAGGTCCCATCTCGATCGGTCCACCGGCTCGACCGGCGCCGGCTCGCGCGCCGATGCCTCCCGGCCTGCCCGCAACGCCGCCAGCGTAGCGAATATCTGTCGAATGCGCGACTCGTCCCAGACGCCGAGCTGACGATAAACGATCCCGACGCGTTCGGCAATATTTCGCAGCTCCCGTACATTACCCGGAAAAACCATATTTGCCACCAAATCCAGCACCCACTGTGGCGCTTGCGGCACACTTTGCCCCCCATCCGGCCCCGCGACCCGGCTCAAAAAGGCATTGAAAACGGCGATTTTATCGATTGCGCCGCGCTCCTCCAAGTTCGGGATGCGAATCTCGATGACGGCCAGCCGATAGTACAGATCGGCCCGAAAAGTCTCTTGACGCACCATTTCCTGAAGATTGCGGTTGGTAGCGGCCACCAGCCGAAAATCCAGCTGAATCGGTGCGGCCGAGCCCAGCCGCGTCACCGCGCTGTCTTCGAGCACGCGCAGCAGCTTGACCTGCTGGTACAGCGGCAAATCGCCAATTTCGTCTAGAAACAGCGTGCCGTCGTTGGCCTGTTCGAAATAACCCTTGTGAGCGTAGAGCGCGCCGGTAAACGCCCCCTTGGCATGACCAAAGAAATGCGACTCGAACAGGCCGTCGGGAATCGCGCCACAATTGACCGGCACGAATGCGCCCTGTCCGTAGCGCCGATGTTTTTCGTGCAGCAGCCGCGCGATACGTTCCTTGCCGACACCCGTCTCGCCATGGATCAGCACGTTCGAATCGCAATCGGCAAACGCATCGACTTCGCCCAGCAACGCCAGCATGGCCGGCGAATTCGCCACCAGCGGCTCGCTCTCGGCTACCTTGCCGTCGGCCGCCCGCAATTCCGCCGCAAGCTTGAAGATCAGCGTGCGCAGCTCGGCGCCGGTGAAATCGAGGGTCAGAATGTTCGAATACTCAGGCGGATACACGCGCGGGTCTTTCTCGCGCGGCGCAGCCGACACCCAAATCACCGGCATGCCCTGGCCGAGCTGCCAGTCGCGCGCCTTCAAGCGGCTGCCGTCGATATTGGTCACGCTCACCACCGCCAGCGCGGGACGCGCCACCGCTCGCTCCGGAAGCACCTCCAGACCGTCGGCGCGTATCACGTCGATGTCGAAACTCGCCAGGCAATGCGCCACCCGCTCGGCAATATCCGACTTGCCTTCCCATACAAAAACGTCGAGGTCGTCCAGCGGTGGCTTGATACTCATTGTTTTTCCATTCAATACACCAGTTGTACGTGATTGGTACCGCAATCGACCGACAGCAGCGAGACGTCCGTCACACCAATCTTGATACCCAGAATATCGTTGAACAGCAAATTCTGGATAATCGAACTCGACAGCGCGTTCAAGGTCGGCTGCAGTACTTGCAGCACGAGCCCCGACAAAGCGGTCAGCGCATTCTGCCCGCTATTGGCGCCGACGACCGGCTGCACGAACGTCACCCGGCACGCCTGCTGCGCCGACGGAATCAGTAGCGCGTCGCACGTTACGTCGCCCAGCAGATTGCCCAGGCCACCGAGCAGCGCATCGGCGGTGCCGAGCACATTGCTGACCAGCGCATCGACACTACTGACGGCCCCGCCGATGTTCAGCGTAAGCACATCGGTGAGCGTGCTGCCGAGACTGTTGGCCACGCCAGTGACCTGATTCTCGGCCGTGCTCAGCGATTGATTGATCTTGCTCAGTGTCAACGGATCGCCGTTCAAGGCGGTGACCAGATTGGTCGCCAACTGATTTTGCTGGCTGGTCGTCGCCACCGGATTGGTCGCGCCGATACCCTGCATGAGCGCGAGCAACAGTGCATTGGTCACGCCGCTGGCGGTCGTGCCCAGATTCACATTGGTATTGGTGGTTTGCGTCGTGCCCACCGCAAACGGCGGATTGGTCGTCGACTGCCCGAGCAGACTGAGATTGACCTCAGTGCTGACCGGAAAGCCCAGCACGGTCGCAATCGTCGCCGGGCCGGTCATCGTCGCGCAACTGCTTTGCGAATCGAGCACCCCATTCTTGAATGAGCCGACACAAAGGTTGGCCACGCCCGAGCTCACGTCGATTTCCGCCTCGTTGGCGGGCAGGCCCGCTTCGCACATATGGCTGAGCGTGCCGGTCGACTGCGCGACCTCGATGATCAGCGGCAAGTTCACGTTAATCAGGCTGCCGAGCAGCGGCACCCCGCTCGTACTGATATCCAGGCGCACGCGCACCTGCGCGTCGCTGGCGGTGGTGCCCACGCCACCGATGCCGATCGCCGGGGGCTGAATCACGCTGACGTTGGCGCTCACGGTGGAGCCCAGCACGTTCACATTGGTCGTCGGAATGCTCACGGCGCCGCTACCGGTCGCCACGCCCAGCATGGTGTTGACCAGATCCAGCACATTGACTTGCGCATTAAGCGCCGAGGCCACGTCGGGACTCCCGTTGGCCGAGGTAATATTCGCAAAGATGCCGGGCGTCGTGCCGTTACCCAGCAGTTGAATCGGCAAATTCAAGGCCGCCACGCCGAGTTCGGCCTGCAGGGTCGAGAGCGCGCTGACCGCCAGATTCGCGGTGCCATACTGGCTGATCACATAGGATTTGCTCGCATCGAGCAATTGCCCGATCGTCAGATGCTGGATGGTCGCCAGACTGTTCAGCGTAGCCACGTCAATGTTGGCGCTCACCGGAATGCCCAGTTGCTGGAGCAAGCCGGCTGGCGTGATATTGGCGTTGGCCAGCCCCGCATAGGACACCAGATCGATCGCCGTGGGATCGACGCCGATGTTGGCTAATAATTGCGGCAGCAACCCCGTGGAGTCCATGCGCAACAAACCGCTGCCCACCGTAAAGGCGGCTACCGGCGCCGCGCTGCGCGCCACTGCGTCGACCTGCACGACCCGCGTGCCAATACCGGCAAACAGCGAAGGTACGCTTTTGCTCAGTTGGACCAGCACCGCGTTCGCGTTGCTCGAACCCGCGGTGAAGCTGCTCAAGGCTCGGGCGCCAGCCGTCCACGTACCGCACTGGATCTTGTCCTGGCTCACTGTCAGGTAATCGGCGGCCGATAGATTGGCCTTCAGATTCGTTTGGACGCTGGCGGTAATCTGCGTGCAGTCCGGCAAGCTCTGCGCGCCGGCCAGCGCGGCCAGGTCAGCCACCTTCTGCAAATTGCGCTTGACGTAAAAAACGTATCCGGTGTCGATCGCCAACCCCAGAATCACCGCCACCATCACGAAAATCACCGAGACGATCGCCACCGACCCCCTTTGCCGACGCGGCAACGGCGATCCTGGCCAGGCTGACGAACGTGTTGAACTCGGCTTCACGGCGCCCCTTATCGCGACTGACTGCCGGAGGTGCCCGACACCTTGCTGCTGAAGAACTCGGGAATCGGGTGGCGGAAACTGTCGAGATAGCGCCGATAACTTGCGCTGGCCTCGGCGCCCAGCATCGGCAAGGCGGGTCCGGCCCATCGGCCATCCGCCTGGGCCTGCAACAGTTGCCTGGTCGTGCCGCCGAGTTCAGCATGGTGGCGCGGCGGCTGCGCGGGCGCGGCTGCGATCGGCGCGGCGGGGGGGCGCGTCTGCGTCTGCGTCGGCATTTGCATCATCGTGCCGGTCAACGGCGGTGCGGGCTGCGCCCATGCCGGCGCGCAGCCCAGCCAGGCTGTTGTCAGCAGCGCCATGCTCAGTTTGTTCAGGGGTGTGGTCATGAGTGCTGTCCTCTACCAGCGAGGTGAGTCGGTACGTTCGAGCAGCGGCGGCGTCGGTCCATCCCAATCCTGGCGGCTGCCACTCAACGCGTCGGCCACCCGGGTCGGGTGCGCCACAATGGCTGCCGCTGCTCGGGCGCGCCGCACCTGGGCGGCACGGCGAATACTGGCGGCCAGCCGTGTTACGGCCTCGCGGGTTGCCGGCGGCATATGAGATTTGTCCATCACCGCCCGGGCCTTGGCCGGCTCCCCGGACACGAGCAGATAAATCGCCAGGTTTGCGATGATTTTGCCGTTGTCCGGCGCCAGTTCGGCCGCCTGGGCCAACGGCACGCGCGCGCCGGCAACATCGCCCGTGCGCAGCAGGGCAAAGCCCAGATCGTTCAAGTACAGCGGTTCGGTCGGCGCGCGGGCCACCGCGTTGCGCAATGCGATTACGGCCGAGGGAAAATTCTTCGCGCCTGCATCGAGCAGGCCGAGGCCGTGCCACGCGGCAGCCGCGTCCGGGGTATCCAGCAATTGGTGGTAGACCGCGCGCGCGGCGTCGTTTTGCCCCGTCTCGCGCAGGGCATCGCCCTTCATCAACTCCACTGCGGGCGTCGTGCCGTACTTTTGCTCGTAGGCGGCAATGTGCGCCAACGCCGCAAAGTACAGGCCCTTGGATTGCATATCCCGGATCAGCGATGCGTAGACCACGCGATCGTTCGGCGCCGGTTGCTTGTCGGCGGCCTGCGCGCGCATCGCCGCCTCGACGTTGGCATGGGTCTGCGTCAGCCCGTAACCGCCGCCCGCAGCGGTGCCGCAACCGCCAAGTCCAGCCGCCAGCAATCCGGCAAGCAGCATGGGCAACATGCGCCAGCTATCGATCATCTCAAACTCCCAAGCGTGTGTGACAGCGACAGCACTGCGGGGCCGGCGATCACCAGCACCAGGGCCGGCAACAGCGTGAGCATCATCGCCAGCGTCATCTTCACCGTCAGCTTGCCGATGCGCTCCTTCATGGTTTGCCGCCGCTGTTCGCGCAAGCGGTCGCTGAATTGCTGCAGCGGTTCCTGCACCGCGCCGCCATGCCGCTCGACCTGCACGATCAGTCGCACCAGCGCTCGCAGATCATCGTTGTCATAGACATCGCGCAAGCGCGCCAATGACTGCTCGCGCGAGCGGCCGGTGGCATATTGACGATTGGCGGTTGCGAATTCGGCACCGAGAATCGGCAAGATCACATGAAAATCGTTGACGATCACGTACAGGCTTTGATCCATCGACAAGCCAACGCCCTGCAACAGACGCAGCAGGTCGATCAGCAACGGCAACTCGTCGATCACTTTCTCGCGGCGACGCCGGGCCCGCCCGTGCAGCACCAGCTTCGGCAGGATGAGCCCGACGGCGCCCGCCGACACCAGCCGCACCAGCATGTTCGCGCCGTCCGTATGCAGCCAGAACCACGTCAGCACCGGCAGCAGCACGGTCAGTGCGACGCGGGACAACAGGAATAGCGCCTGCCCGCGCGCACTGCCGGCGCCGCATTGCTCGAGCAACCGGCGATCTTCATCGGCGATCAGATACTCGCCCAGGCGCGTGGTCGACCAGCGCTGCCCAACCGACACCACCAACTGCTCGAGCCGGCGCGCGGCACGCGGTGGTGGCTCCGCCTGCACCGTCGGCGGCGTGGGTTCGCCCTGGCCGGCCGCCGCCAGGCGCGTCTCGCGCACAGCCAGCATGCGATCGATCACCTTGCTGCTGCGTAACTGCTGGTAGGCACGCATCGCGAGCGCGCCGCCGGCCAGCAACAGGCCGCCGGCCACCAGCAGCATTGCCAGCGCCAGCAGTTGGTGAGCCAGAGAGTGTTCCATGGTCGCCTCAGATCGACTTTGCCAGGCGGTACAGCAAAAAGCCGCCCAGCAGTTCCAGGCCGAGCCCCATCAACAGCATTTGCTGGCCCGACGAGGTGTAGAGCATGGGTTCAAAAAAGCTCGGATTGAGCATCATCAGAAAACCCGCGACGCAAATCGGCAGCAGCGCCAGCACCCATGCCGAGACGCGCGTCTCCGAGGACAGCGACGACAGCTCCTGCTGGGCCTGCTCGCGGTCGCGCATGAAGGCGGCCATGCGGGCAAGGATTTGATCCGCGCGCCCGCCAAAGCGCGTACTCAGATCGACGATGGCGGCAAACAGAAACAGCTCGTCGATGCGATGCACCCGCGCAACCTGAACCAGCGCCATGTCGAGATCCATGCCGGCCTGCACCTGCGATACCGCACGCAGCAACAGCCCCGCCAGCGGATCCTCGGTATTGCCTGCCGCCGTCTGGAAGGCCGATGGCAGGCTGTTGCCAACCGTCAGCAGCCGCACCATGCTGTCCAGAAACGACGGCAGTTGCCGCACGATCACCTGGTAGCGCTTCTCGGCCTTGAACCAAAAACGGAAATACACGAGCAAGGCATAGAGCCCGAGCGCCACTACCGCCGACAGCACGCCGCCGATCAGCAGGGCCAGCGCGGCGACCACCGCCGCCGGAACCAGCCACTGCGCGTAAAATCCCGCGCCCGGCAACACGCCGGCGCGCTCGAAAAAACCTTCCCAGGGGCGCGCCTGCTGACGCATGCGCCAGGCCGGCGCCGTTTGTGCGGCGGCCTCTTTCATTGGCACGCTGGCGGCGACCTGCCGCTCGATGAATGCTCGCGTGGCCTGGTGCTGCGCCTGCACAGTCGCGCGGCGCCATAGCTCCAGGCCGCCGCCGAGCAACAGCAACCCTGCGCAGCCAAGCCACAGGAAGATACTCATTTGTTGCGCCCCCGCCCGAAGAACCCGCCGCTGCCGCCACCATCCGGCGCCACAGATGGCGCGCCGCGCGCCAGCTCCCGAAAGCGCTGCAGTTTCGGCGAATGCGGCTGAATGCCAAGCGCCACCCAGCGATCCTTTTCCTCGCCGTCGGGCGCGATGTAAGCCTCGTGCCGATAGAGTTCCTGGGTCGAGATCACCGCGTCGCTCACGCCGGTGACCTCGGTGATCGATAGAATCCGCCGCCGTCCGCTCGAGAGGCGGCCGATCTGCACAATGAAATCGAGCGCGCTGGCGATTTGCCGGCGCAGGCTCGCCTCGCTGCCCTGGAAGCCGGCGAACCCCGCCAGCATCTCCAGCCGGTACAGGCACTCACGCGGCGAGTTAGCGTGGATGGTGCCCATCGAGCCTTCATGTCCGGTGTTCATCGCCTGCATCATTTCCAGCACCTCGGCGCCGCGCACTTCGCCGACGATGATGCGGTCCGGACGCATGCGCAAGCTGTTGCGAATCAGGTCGCGGATGGTCACCTCGCCGGTGCCTTCGTAGCCGCCCTGACGCGCCTCCATGCGCACTACGTGCGGGTGGGCCAGCGACAGCTCGGCGGTGTCCTCGATGGTCACGACGCGCTCGGTGCTCGGAATGAAACTGGCCAGCGCATTGAGCAGCGACGTCTTGCCCGAGCTGGTGCCGCCCGAGACCAGGATACTGCAGCGCGCCTTCACCGCCGCGTCGAGCAATGCGTAGATTTCCTCGTTGAAGCTGCCCAGTGCCAGCAAGTCGGCAGGCTTGAGCGGATCCTTGCGAAATTTGCGGATCGACACCACCGGCCCGTCCACCGCCAGCGGCTCGATCACCACGTTCAGCCGGCCGCCGTCGGGCAGCCGCGCATCGACCATCGGGTTCGATTCATCGAGCCGGCGGCCGATCGGCGCCAGAATGCGACGCACGATTCTCAGCAGATGCTGGTTATCGGCAAAGCGCACCGGCTCGTGCTGCAGCACGCCATGACGCGACACATAGACATCGTTGTAGCCGTTGATCAATATGTCTTCGACCAGCGGGTCGTTGAGCAGGTCCTCGATCGGGCCGAACCCCGCCAGCTCCTTGGTCAGCGCATCGGCGACCTGGCGCAGCTCGGACTCGTTGATCGGGATTCGACGCAGTCTGGCGAAGCTGTCCATCTCCAGGTCGACGAACTGCTGGATCGCGCCGCGCGTCCAGCGCCCGAACTCGGCGCCAAGCTCCTCGATACGGCTGAGCAGGTGCTCGTGCGCGGCATTCTTGATGTCCTGGAATTGTTGCGTCTGTGCAAACGCGCGGTTGTCGTCGGCAAATTCAATCGCATCGCTCATGTCGAAGTCACTTTCTCATCAATTTGCCAAGCCAGCGGCGACCCTGCGGCAGCTGAGCCGGGCCGGGGCCGGATAGTCGTTCGGCCAACGGTTTGAGGGCACGCACATAGGCATCCTGGGGCGCGGTCTCGCACGTCAATTTGCCTTGGTTGGCCGCCGCCAGCAGCGCCACCGGCCGGTCCGGCAAGACCCCGCACAGCGGCAACTCGAAGCGCCGCGCAATCTGGTCGGCCGCCATGCCGTAGCGCGGGTCGTAACGGTTGACCACCAATTGCATGGCGCTACGCGGCACGCCGCTCTCGTCGAGCTCGCGCAACAGCGTCGCCAGCGACACGATCGCTCCGACACTCTGGTCGGTCACCAGCCACACTTCGTCTGCCGCGCGGGCCAGGTTCGCGAGGAACGCCGTGTTGGAAAATCCGCCGAGGTCCGCCACCGTGACATCGAAAAAGCCGCGCAGCCGGTCCGTGAGCGCCAGTGCATCGGCATGCGCGACGCTGCGCATTTCAGCAAGATCGCGTGGCAGCGGCAACACCACGAAGCCGCTGCCATGGTGACCCATGGCGGTATGCACCAGCGTCTCGTCGAGTCGCCGCAAGTTAAGCACGGCTTGGGCAAAATTGAAGTCGCTTTGCGTGTTGAGATACAGCGAGCAATCACCGGCCGGCAGCCCAAGATCGAGCAGCGCCGCGTGACTGGTCAATGGCGCGCCCGTCGCCCCTGGCGATGACTCGCCGTGACTCTTGAGGCCATGCGCCTGCAGCATATGCGTCAAATGGGCGCTGAGCGTGCTGCAGCCGACGCCCGGGCGCACGCCCAGCAGCACGACGAACCGGCCGTGACGCAATGGCGCCGCCGCCGGCGCGGCGTGAACGCCTTCGAGCACGCGGCGCACCACCTCCAGCGCCTCGTCGGCACCGCGCGACATGTCGATGAATTCATGCACGCCGGCGCGCAAGGCGGCAACCGCACCCTCGGGGCATGTAGTCGAGCCGACGGCCACCAGCGGCAAGGCAGGCGCGCAACGCGTCAGCACCTTGGCCAGTTCGGTGGCGTAAGCAATGCCGTCCGCACCGCTCTGGTGGGACCCGGCGGGATCGGGGTCGCCCGAGAAATCGAGCAGCACCACCTGCGGATCGAGGTCCATGACGCGCTGCTGCAACAGCGCCGGTCGATCGTTCTCCTGCAGCAGGATGCCGGCGTCGCGCAGCGCGCCGGAGAGCCACTGGCCGTGCGCGCCGTGCGATGAGCAAAAGAGAAAACGATGCAGCTCGGTCATGGAATTGAGTATTTTGCTTGGAGCATTCATTTAAGTGCCCTCACACACCCCGCTACCGCATTTATTTCGAGAAACCCGGCACTTCCGAGGAGCCGGCCGCGCCCATCAGGTAATCGCCCCACACCGGACCGTTGTGCTGTTCGCGGTCCTGCCCGGGCAGCGGCAACGCCACTCCCTTGGCGATCGGCTTGACCAAATGCGGCGTAACGATAATCACCAGTTCCTTTTCATCTTGCGAATACTGAAGACTGCGAAAGAAAGTGCCGATAATGGGCAGGTCGCCCAGCAACGGCACCTTATCGACATTCGACATCGTGGTGCGCGAGACCAGACCACTGATCACGAAGCTCTCGCCATCGCCAAGCTCCACCGTGGTATCGGCCCGGCGCGTCGTGATGGCGGGAATCTGAATACTGTTGGTGGTAATCGCATTGCTGAAATCGATCTCGCTGGCCTCGGGCGCGACCTTCAAGGCGATGCGATCATTCGAGAGCACCGTCGGCGTGACCGTCAAGCCGATCCCGTAGGGCTTGTAGACGATATCGGTGGTACCCAGGCCGCCCGACTCGGGAATCGGCAGCTCACCGCCGGCCAGGAAACTGGCGCTCTGTCCGGACAGCGCCACCAGGGTCGGCTCGGCCAGCACGCGCGCGAGCCCGTTGCTTTGCAGAAAGCTCAGGTTACCGGCAAAGTGCAGCCAGCCGGAGGTAGGCGCGATCACCAGGTTGAAGGCGTTCGATAGCGGTCCGCCGCTGCCGCTGATGCCCGACGGGCCATTCTTGCCGTTGTGCTGCAGGAGGAAGCCGAAACCGGCTTGCTTGAGCGCGGTCTTGCTGAATTCGACGATCTTCACGTCGACCTGGACCACGCCGCCCGTGCCCACGGTCGAGGTGTCGAGCACGTGGCCCTTGCTGCCGGCCGCGTCGTCCGCAGCCGCGGCCGTACGCTGGTGCGACAGCATCGAGGATGCCTGCCCGCCGATCACCGCGGCGCCGTCGCTGACCGTGAGCGAGGCGCCGCCGCGCGCCTGTTGCGGCGACAGTGCCGATTCGAGCGCGCCGCGCACCTGCACGTGCCACACGCGAGTCGTCCCGTTGCGCTGCCACGCGGTCACCGTCGTGGTGCCGGCCTTTTTGCCGACCAGCAGCACGCCGCCACGCGCGCCGCCCTCGCCGCGCAGCACCAGCACGTCGGCCACTGCCGGATCAGCCACCGCGATGCGCGCCAGCCCACCCGGCAGCGGCAGTTCGCGCTGTTCATGCAGGCCCAGCACCAGCGTCGACGCGTCACCGCCGGCAGCAACGGCGCACCAGGCCATACCCATCAGCAGCATGCCGGCGAGAAATCTTGCGTAGCGTATCGGGCTCATCTTCATCGTGTCGTGGATCTTCCTGTCGTAGGTGCCGGTTGCATGTCGCGCGAGCTGGATTGACTCACTTGTTTCGGCTACCGAATCAATAAGGCTCCGCCTGCTGGCGCGCCCCCCGGATCACCTGCACGGTTCGTTCGCGCCGTGCTGCGCCATCGGCATGCACGGCCGGTGCCGGGAGTGCCGCGTCGCCCTTGCCCGACAACTGCCCCAGCGCCAGCCCCGCGAAGGCCCGGTTATCAGGGTTTTGCAGCGCCTCACGCTGCGCCGGATCGAGATTGTTTCTGGCCATCAGCACCGAAGCGGGCCGCGGAAACAGGGCGGGATCGGACACATCGTCATCGTTCGGCGCGCGCAACGCCAGCGTCAGCTTGCCGTTTTGTGCAGCCAGCACCAGCCGGTTGACGCCATCGACCGGCACCGCGAGCACGGCGGTGGACGCCGGCGCAGCAGCCGCGCCCTTCTTGGCATCGCCGTTGCGATTGTCGAGCGTCGCGGCGCCATAGGCCAGCACGCGCACCCGCGAGGCCAGCAGACGCGACTGGGTAACCGCGGCGTTCTGGCCAAGTCGCAGCGAGAAGAACACATCGACGTAGTCGCCCGGCTTGATACGGTTGCCCACGGCGGACAGCGCGTTGACCGGCACCGCCACGGCACGCTCGCCATCGGCCAATTGAGTCGCCAGGCCATGCGCCAGCGTGCCGGGCATGATCGGCGCGCCGGCGGCCACCGCCACTACCGGCACTTGTCCGATGACATCGGCGGCGTTGGCGTAACTGCCGGCCGGGGGATGGGTCATCGGGGTGAGCTTGAGCGCGGCGGCCGTGATCGGCACGCCCGGCGGCAGCGCTTGCGCCGCCACCACCACCGCGTGCTGCTCGGCCAATGCCGGCGAGCCCGCAAGCGGCGCCGGCGGCGCGTGCCGGCGCCCCAGGATGAGCGCGAGCACGGCAAGCGCCAGGCCGGCTAACACCAGCGCGGCAGCGATGATCTTGGTGGCTTTGTTCATGGATTTTTGTCGGGTTGGAAATCGCGGCGCGCTTCAGCCGCTCACGCACGTGCTGCCAGCGCCCAGATCGGAGGTGTTGAGCGTGACCGCCGCACTCGCATTCAAAGTCTGCGGTATCAGATCGCCCAGTCCCGGCCAATTCGCCACCAACTGCTGCTTGACCGACAGCGTGACGTGCAGGATGCATTGCGTCGGCGTGCTCGCGCTGGTGGTGCCGTCGGCGGGACACGGATACTGAGCGTCTTGCACGAACTGCGGCTGGCCCACCGGCACGGCCGGCCACGACAGGTCATTGCGCACCGCCTGGGTCGCCAGGTTCTCCCGGTCGGCCAGCGAGCAGCCACGCAGCGCGGCGCGAGCCCCCTCGGCAGTGGCTTGGGTCACCATTTGCTGCGCCAGCAGCGTGACGGCAAAGGCTACCCCCACGTAAAACGCCGGCAGCAACAGCGCCATGATGAGCATGAATTCGATGGCCGCGACCCCCCGTTGTTGGCGCGGCGCCTGGTGGCTAGTCGCCCCGGCCCGCTTTAGCGTGCACTGCATGTTCCTCCTCGAGCCCGCATTTCGTCACCGTCTCAAATGCTCGCGATCACCAGCGCCGAGAGCGCCAGAAACGCGGCGTACGGCATGCCGCGACGCCCCGCGCGCATCTGTCGCAAGCGCTCGCCGCACGGATGTCCGGCCAGCTTCGCCTCGACCAGTGTCAGCGCCGGGCGGCTGCGCGCCAGCCACAGCGCCACCAACGCCATGCCATTGAGCAGCGAGGCGAGCCCCCACACCGGCAGCAGCATGCGATAACCCAGCAGCAAGCCGATGACGGCAAACAGCTTGACGTCCCCTGCCCCCATCCAGCCAATCACCCAGAAAGGCAACAGTGCCAGCAAACCGAGGCCCAGACCAAGCAGATGTGCCGCGGCGCCTTGCCAGGAGCCCCCCAGCATCAGTTGCCAGGCCAGCCAGCCGCCTTGCAGCACGACGATCGCCACCAGTAGCGTGTTGGGCACACGGCGCGCCAGCAAATCGGTGCACAGCACCGGCACGCACAGGACGGTGAGCAACAGCAGTGGCACGTGGGAAAGCAAAGGCTTGCTCCGCCTGGCGTCGCAACTCAACCTCAGCCCGCGCCGGACGCACCCGCCGCGTTCGTCACCTTCGTGTCCACCAGGCCGAGCAGGTTCGTCAGCGTGCTGCTGAACTCGGTGTAGAAGACCGATCCGATGACCACCGCCACCACGGCGGCAAGCACGCCATACTCCAGCGTGGTAACGCCGTCTTCTTCGCGCAGAAACTGAATAATTTTGGTTTTCATGACAATCTCCTGTTCCAGCCCTACTGAAATTAAAACTTCCTTCGCCTTAATCAAGATGGCACGCACGACTGCCAACCCGACACGATGGGCACAGACGCGCTTCGCGGGTAACCATGGATTGCGCAGCGCCCGGCATGGGGCGCCTTTTGCCGGGCAAACGCGCCAGCAATCTCGCTGTTGATAATTTCCGGATACATTGGCCGCCCCGCTCCCTTCGCTTTCAACGCACGCCCGCAACAGGGCACGACGGAAGCAAGCGCATCCGGGATCGGCCTTTTTGCGGAATGACCCTTGACAGGGTTCTTTATTGACTGAATGTTTTAAATACCTGTGTCGGCGTTTTCTTGCAACTCTGAAATCAATTATCCATGTATTACTAAAGAATTCCTATTGAAGCTTTAGTCAAATGTAAGAATTCGTTAATGTAAGGCACGGCCCTACATTACTCCAAAATGTTTTTTGCGCAATATGCATTGGGGAAAATCAGGATAACCGAATGGCGCGCAAAACACGCGTTTTATCCCCGCATTTGAAGGTTTACCGCCGGCCCAATCCCCCCTAGCCCGACGTTCCTTTTCGACGCTTCTTTCGCGTTTCAAATCAAATTGTTAAATAACGCTGAGGTTCTTGACTTTTCCCCGCCGACTCGGCATCGGATGGGCTGAACGGCCCGCGCCACAACGATCCGCGCCAGACCTGGGTGTTACGTAACACCCCCCGTAACTCGTAACGTGTAACCCCCTTTTTTACACTGCACCAAGCCCTTGCCGAGTCATTTCCCGGATCGCATTTACTTCGAAATTGGAGATTCTTGAATTTCTTTTTTCAAATAAAACCAAGCGTTTGCGGTTGTTTAGAGTTTTTAATCTAATTCCCTGGCGCCACTCCGGCAGGGAGTTGGCATTGATATTGCTCTTCCCCTGTATCAGGACAGCAACACGATGGGGGAGACATGTTATTTCGCAGGACAAAACAATATGGACGCTCGATTCGCGCCGCGATGATTTATGCAGCGGCGCGCGATGCAGCCCAAGGCGATACCGAACGTAGTTGCGGGAGCCCAGGGAGGGGCGGATGCAAAGGCGGTGGCGTACGCGCCACCGCCGCTCCGTTTTTGCCCTGCGAGAAGCCCAGCGGCTCGGCAGTGCGTTTTTCACGGCAATTTTTCACGCCGCTCGGGCAACACCATTTCACTTACCACACCAGCCGAACAGCGTTGGCGCGCCTCGCGCTCGGCACGCGCTCGATCTGATCAATGGGGGAACGATCATGAACCATTTCAATATCAACAGGAAACTCGCCGTCGCAGCTTGCGCCAGCGCGCTGCTGGCCCTGGCCGGCTGCGCCTCGGATGGCTCGGGCACCATGAGCAGTTCGCTCGGCGGCGGTGGCAGCACGACCGGCGGCAGTCCCACCACGGGGGGCAACCCGGGCAGTAGCACCACCGGCACCACCACGCCAAGCGGTGGTGGTGGTGGTGGCACCAGCGCCAGCGTCAACCCCATCGGCACGGTGGCCAGCACCGCCGGGACCGGCGTCGTATCGCAGGCCGGTCAGACGGTCTCGGATATCGGCACGGCCCTTGGCACGGTTCCGGTACCCGGCGTGAGCACGCAAACGACCCAGGGCCTGAGTAACGCCGTGGTCGATACGGGGAACGCGGTTTCCGCGCTGGGCAACGGGTTGACCAACGGCGTTGGCCAACTTGGCGCAACGAGCGACCCCCTGAATCCGACCGTGGCCAGCGTTGGCGGCGCCGTAGCAGATCTTGGCGCCGCGGGGCAAAGCCTTGGCAGCGGCATCAGCGGCCTGGGGCAGAGCGGGCCGCTGGCAGCTACGCCGGTCGCGGGGCTGACCGGCCTGCTTGGCAGCACCGTGTCGAGTATTGGTCAACTGGGCGTCACCGAGGGCAACACCCTGACGCAGGCCGTCAGCTCCGGCCCTGTCGAACAGTTGACGACCGACCTCAGTCAAGCGATCACGCCGATCACTGCGACCGTCACCGGCACGACCCAGACCATCGGCAGCACTACCGGCCTTGGCTCGCCGGTCAATGGCCTGCTCGCGACACTGGGCGGCGCGGTCAATTCGGCCGGCATTCAATTGGGCGGCAGCGTCAATAACCCGATCGCCAAGGACGTCGGCGGCATCGTCAGCGGCGTGGGCAATACGGTGGCCAGCCTGGGAGGCGTCGTCAACGGCGCGGGCGGCTCGAGCGCCGGCAGTCCGCTCAGCGGCGTGCTCGGCAGCCTCGGCGGCTCGCTGGGCGGCGCCACCGGGGGTAGCGGCAGCGGCCCGCTGGCGCCGGTCACCGGACTGGTCGGCAGCCTGACGGGCGCGCTTGGCGGCGCCACCGGCAGCAGCCCGCTGGCCCCGGTGAGCGGGCTGGTGAACAGCCTGACCGGCGCACTCGGCGGCGCCGCGGGCGGCTCGGGCAGCAGCCCGCTGGCACCGGTCACCGGACTGGTGAACAGCCTGACTGGCGCGCTCGGCGGCGCGGCGGGTGGCACCGGCAGCAACCCGCTGGCGCCAGTCACCGGGCTGGTGAACACCGTCACCGGCGCGCTTAGCGGCGCAGCGGGCAGCACGGGCAGCACCAGCCCGCTGGCGCCGGTCACCGGGCTGGTGAGCAGCGTCACTGGCGCCCTCGGCAGCGCCACAGGCAGCACAGGCAGCACGGGTAGCAACCCGCTGGCGCCGATCACCGGCTTGCTCGGCAAGCTCTAACCCAATCTCAAATTCATCGACATATTTTCGTATTCAAGGACATCAGGAGACCATCATGATCACGACTTCCAAAACACTGCTCGCGGCCGCGGCCTGCGCTACTTTCGCCCTGAGCGGTTGCGGCGGCGGCGGCGGCGGCGCGGCCGACACCACCGGCAGCACGACCCCCAACGCGATTGGCACCACCACGGGCTCGCTGGGCGGCGTCGTCAGCAGTGCCGGTAACGCTGTCACCGCGCTGGGCAAACAAGCGGCGAGCACCAACCTGCCGGTCGTCAGCACGCAAACCACCCAGGGTCTTGGCAACTCGCTTGCCTCGACCGGCACCGCCGTGTCCGACCTCGGCACCGGGATCTCGAATGGATTGGGACAACTCGGCGCGTCGTCCGACCCAGTGGGAACCACCGTGGCCAGCACCGGTAACGTGGTGACTGACCTGGGCAACGCCGGCATCAATCTGGGCAGCGCCGTGTCCGGCGTGGGCCAAAGCGGTCCGTTGGCCAATACGCCAGTGGCGGGCCTGACCGGCGCGCTCGGCAATGTTGTCAGCGAGGTCGGCCAGGCCGGTGTGGCGGGCGGCAGCATTCTTGGTCAGTCAGTGGCCGGCGGCCCGGTCAAGCAATTGACCACGGCGTTGAGTTCGGCGGTCACACCGATCACCGACACCTTGGCCAACACGACACAGACGGTGGGCGGCACCACCGGTCTTGGCAGCCCTCTGGCGGGCCTGCTTGGCACTGTGGGCGGCGCGGTCGCCACGGTCGGTCAGCAAGTGACCGCGTCGGCCCCGGCACCGTTCGTTGGCGACTTGGGCTTGACCGTCGGCGCGCTGGGCAATACGGTGGCGAGCGCTGGCGGTCTGCTCAACGGCAGCACCGGCTCGGGTAGCGTGAATCCGCTCGGCGGCTTGCTCGGCAACTTCGGAGGCAGCTTGAGCGGCGGCGGTAGCGGCACCACGGGCAATCCGCTGGCCCCGGTGACCGGCGCACTCGGCGGTTTGGGCGGCGCCGGCGCCAGCGGTAATCCGTTGGCACCCGTGACCGGCCTGCTCGGCGGGCTGGGCGGAGCCGCCGGTAGCGGCGGCAGCAGCCCGCTGGCGCCGGTGACGAGCCTGCTCGGCAGCACCGGCGGGTCAGGCGGCGTTGGCGGCCTGCTCGCCCCCGTCACCAGCTTGCTGAGCACGCTGGGCGGTGTAACCGCCACCAAATGAGGGGGAACAGATCATGGCTCGCTATGCCCACGATATCGGCGCTTTCTTTAGCGGCCATGGCGACCTCGCAAGCGGCGCCGCGGACTCCGTGGCGCCGTTCGAGGCGACCGTTTCGCCGTTTTGCTCATCCGTCCCCACTATGAATGACCGACAATCGAATCGCGGCGACCTGCTCAATGGCATTGCCCGCTCGCTGGGCCGCCGTCTGAGCGTCTATACCGCCTTGTATCACGCCGCGCTGGCCGACCAGTTGGGGCTGAACATGACGGACCTCAATGCACTCGACTTGATTCTCGAACTGGAGTCGGTCACCGCGGGGCAATTGGCCGAGCTCATGAGCGTAAGCTCCGGCGGCATCACGACCGTCATCGATCGACTGGAGCGCGCCGGCTTCGTCGAGCGCGAGAAGGATCCCAGCGATCGGCGCATCGTAGTGGTCCACCCGGTCGCAGAGCGCTGCGAGGAAATTTCGCGTTTCCTCTCATCGATCACGCGCGAGATTACGGCCATCAGTGCGGCTTACGATCACAACGAACTCGCGGCGATTCACGATTTCCTGGTGCAAAGCATCCGGACGCTGAAAAGCGAAACGCTTCGGCTTCGCATCGAGTCGCATCAGAACGGGGCGGCCAACGCTCGCAAACCCAAGGGGGAACCCAAAAGCAAGTCGTCGCCATGAGGCAGGCTTGCCCCGTTGCAGTTTGCCGGATGGGGGGTGTCGGTTATCGGGCATGAAACAAAGCGCCCGCCATTCGGCGGGCGCTTTATTTCGTCGTGCGAATCGTTGAAATTACTGTTCTCGGATCCAGGTCTGCGTGCGCCCCAGCAGTGAAATGCCGAGGTAGCCGCGCACCTTCAGCTTCTGCCCGCCGTCCACGACTTTGAGCTTGCAGCTATAGTTCATGCCGTTTTCCGGATCGAGGATATGGCCGCCATCATAGACGTCGCCATCCTTGTGAATGCCCTCCATGATTTCCATGCCGAGCATCTTCTGGCCCTTGCGCGCCCCCGTGCAGGCGGTGCAAACGCGATTCGGATCATCGTTGGGTTCGAGCCCCTTGATAATGGTGCCTGTGTATTCGCCGTTTTGCTCGACGATCTTGATCAACGCCTTGGGCTTGCCGGTCTTGTCGTCGATCGTACGCCACACGCCCACCGGGCTGTCGGTTGCCTGAGCCCAGGTAACCGCGCCACTGCCGATCAAGGCTGCCGCCACTGCCAGTTGCATGCCGGCGCGGCGCGCTCGGGTGCTTGAAATCGAGAAACGCATCATGTCTTCCTCCCAATTGAATCGAATGATTTTGTAGGGTGCCGCATGCGATACGGCACCATCGTCAAGAGTACGACAAGATCGGCGCAATGTGCAGAGGAAGGGCTCTAGTCGAGACCCGTCGCCGGCAGTTCATGCCCCCACCCTGCGCCCTCGCGGCGGGGCACCCCGATGGCGAGAATCGATCGACTCGCGGCGATAAACGAGACCGCAGGGCTTCACGGCTGATTCGGCGACTCCGGTCGCCAGAGGGCGAGACGGCCCGGATATCCCGATGTTCAAGAGATTACTCGGCCCGAGGTCCGACATGAATACCCAGGCAAGCGCGGAGCATTCGCCTGCGGTGATGAAACCGTCAGTTCCGACTCATGCGAGCGAGCCGGTAGACCTCGGCGATGCGCTGGCCGTCCCAGTGGTAGACGAGATACGCGGCATGCACGCAATGGCGAAGCAACGCCGTGCGAAACGCCGCAACGCACTCGCCGCCCGGATCCCGCACGCTCGGATAGAGCACGCCAGGAGCGCCCTCGTCGCGCAACTGCCGGCCAATACGCTGCCCTGCCGCATAGCTGTGCGGATCGACGATCGCCGGCATCTCGCGGCTGGCCTGTCGCAAATCGACTGCCTCGCCGCGAACCCCGACACGGTACAGGCGCATTTGCAATTGCATCGCGCGCTCCTGCGTCGCCTGAAGGAAAAGCGTGCTGTGGTAGACGGTTTCGGCGATCGCGGTGCGTTGCACGCGGGCGGCGTAGAACACCCCGTAAGTACCGTCGGCAAATCGGCTGCCGGCCGGGTTCAGGTGCGTGAGAGCGGCCATGATTGGCCCTGATCCGGGGCCATACAGGCGCTCTTGCGCAGGCACCCGGCCAATCTCGCCCAATTCGTCGCGCAGTCGCTCATTGGTCATGGCTTCGAGCGCGTAAAGCGCATCGAAGTCGTCGGCATCGGCGACCCGGTCGAACAGGTTCACCGCCGGATAGCGCGTAGGCACGACCCGGTAGCCGGGCCGCCATTCGATCAATACGCGTGGATAGGTCATGCCCATCCGCCGCGCGCGGCGTCGAGATACTGTCGCACGACGAACAAATCGCTGACATTGCCGCTGAGCATGCGATCGAGTGCGCTTCGACCGACGAACAGGGGCGCCGCATTGGATTTCTTCAGCCAGGCGTCGGCCGCCACAGGATCCGGCAGGAGAATCTGCAGCGCTTTGTAGATCCCCAGCAGGTAGGAAAGACGCTCGAGCGTGTCGTGGCCCAGTTGCGCCTTGTCTGGCGCGGCACGCCATTTGAAAAATGTCGAACGGCCGGGCGAGCCCAGCAGCACGATTTGCTGCTCGGTCGACAGCGCCCAGTCACGAGCAATATTGAAAAAAGCGCGCAAGCCCGCCGCGGACATGGCCTTGAGATCGGGCTGCGCGCGGTTCGGCGGGTTTGCTTGCGGTCGCGGCATGACGAGAATTTATCCATAAATAGACTATGAGTCCATTTTAGGACGAAATTGCCGTTATTGCCAAAAACCAATCACAAGGGCGGCAGTTGGATCGCCGTCAACTTCCAGTCGAACAGTCCCTGGCGCGTCATGGTGAACAGCACCGGCTTGTCGGGCTGGCCACGGCGATAGACGCGAATCACGAAATGACTGAAATCCTCATAACCGGCCGTCAAATTCGCGCGCTGATTGTCGCTTGCGCCCGCCTCGGACAACGCCGGGGCCGGTGCGGCGGGTTGCGCGGATGTACCTGGCGGGACGGAAGCTGTCGGCGGCGGCACCGTCGCAGGCGGGTTGCCTGGCGATTCCAGCGGCGATACGGTCTCGCCGCGCATCAGCGCGGCGATGCTTTGCGGCGTCAACAAAGCCTCGACCATGCGGTCGGAGACCCAGCCGCCCAACGCCAAGGCAAAACCCTCGAGCGGATTCTGCGACCGGCGATTCATTTGCTGGCGCAGCGACTCGCGTAATGAGGTTTTCAGACTGTCCTGCACCTGCGGGAAGTCGACATAAGCGGACAATGTTGTCGCGTCGTGCTGGTCTGCGGCGCGCTTGATGCGTTCGAGCGCCCAATACGGGGATATGGCCACGGCTGCGGCGAACGCCAGGATCGCCGCGAGAACGGCACCTGTCCAGATTTTCTTACGCATGGATATGTCACCGGTAAAGAAGATAGCCGATGTCGATCTTAACTCAGGCTGCCTGGCGCGATCGCCCGGCGGCGATCGATTTACACAGAATTACAAAGTTTTACAGTACCGCGCGCGCCACTCTCCTAGGCTGGAGACAAAGAGAAAAGAATGACGAACCGTATTTGCCGCTTCCTGGACCATTCATGAGTCATGCCTTATCAATGCACGTTGTCGCGTTTGCGGCACTGCTTTGCAGTCTCGGGACGGCGCCGATCACCGTACTGGCCAGCGGCGAATCGACGGTCGCCGCGAGCAGCAGATACACGCCGGCGCACTACCCTGGCGGCCCGGCCTTTCTGGCTGGCGGCACGGCGCCGGCACACGCCGGCGCGCAACACGAGTTCAGGCCGCACGGCGACTTGCGAGCCGATATCTATCGTCACTTGCAGGACCACGAGCAAGCCGCGCAGTCAAAACAGGCGCCGGGCAAAAGGCCGTCATCGCGCGCCGGCAGCCGCAGGACAGCCCCTAGGTGAGCCCCTAGGTGAGCCCGGTGTCGACCACTCGCCGGGGAGCTTCGAGATACTCGCTGGACTGCATTTCCATCAAACGCGAAACGGTTCGGGTGAACTCGTTGGCCAGCGTGCCTTCGGGGTAAAGTTGCTCGGCGGGCACCGCCGCCGAGATCAACAGCTTGACCTTGTGGTCGTAAAACACGTCGACCAGCCAGGTAAAGCGACGCGCCTCGGACGCCATGCGCGGCGTCATTTGAGGCACCCCCGACAGGATCACGGTATGGAAGCGATTGGCGAGTTCCAGATAGTCGTTCTGCGAGCGCGGCCCGCCACACAGGGTCTGGAAATCGAACCAAACGACGCCGCCCGCGCGGCGCAACGCGCGCAACTCGCGTTGCTCGATATGCAACAGCGGGCTCTCGTCGGGCACTTCGGCCAAATGCGTGAAGGCCGCGCGTAGCGCCTTGTCGGCCGCCGCGCCCAGCGGCGTGTGATAGACCTCAACTTGCGACAGCGTCCGTTGCCGATAGTCGACGCCAGCGTCCACATTAAGAACATCGAGCTGCTCGTTGAGCAGGTCGATGGCCGGCAACAGCCGGTCGCGATGCAGCCCGTCGGGGTATAGCGTATCGGGCCGATAGTTGGACGTCATGACGAATTGCACGCCGTTTTTGAACAACTGGTCGAGCAGGCGATACAGGATCATCGCATCGGCCACGTCCGAGACATGGAATTCGTCGAAACAGATCAACCGGAAACGCTTGGCGATGCGGCGCGCCAGCTCGTCGAGCGGGTCGGCCTGGCCCTTGAGAATCAGCAGCTCGTGATGCACTTCCCGCATGAACTCGTGAAAATGCAGGCGCGTTTTGCGCTGCACCGGCACCACGGCATAGAAACTGTCCATCAGAAAGCTCTTGCCGCGCCCCACCCCGCCCCACATGTAGACGCCCTTGGGCAATTCGGGGCGGATGATCAGTTTTCGCAGCGTGCTGGAGCGGCGCGCCTTGTAGGCCGACCATTCATCATAGCAACGCTGCAGCCGATCGACCGCTCGCTGTTGCGCGGCATCGGGTTGGTAACCGCGCGCGGCCAATTCGTGCCGATAGTATTCCTGAACGTTCATGCCAGCGTTGGAAGGAGTAAAAATCAGGAAGGCGAAGCGGGTTGCCTCGCTTCGCCTTCCCAGGAGTGATGCGTCAGTTCGCGGCGGTCACATGTTCAACGCGCGCTTTTCGACTGCCAGCGCCGCTTCGCGCATGACTTCGGAGAGCGACGGATGCGGGTGACAGACGCGCCCGATATCTTCCGACGAGGCCTTGAACTCCATTGCAGCGACCGCTTCGGCGATCAGATCCGATGCGTTCAGACCAATGACGTGCACGCCGAGAATCTCGTCGGTGCTGGCATCCGCCAGCATCTTGACGAAGCCTTCCGGCGCGCCCATGCCGAGCGCGCGGCCGTTGGCCATGAAAGGAAACTGCCCGGTCTTGTAGGCGCGACCTTCCTGCTTGAGCTGCTGCTCGGTCTTGCCGACCCAGGCGATCTCGGGCGACGTGTAGATGACCCACGGAATGCAGTTGTAGTCGATGTGCGGCTTCTGGCCGGCGATCAGTTCGGCCACCATCACGCCCTCGTCTTCGGCCTTGTGCGCGAGCATCGGCCCGCGCACCACGTCGCCAATCGCGTACACATTGGGCAATTTGGTGCGGCAGTGCTCGTCGACGTCGATAAAGCCGCGCTCGTTCACTCCCAGGCCGATCGCTCCCAGGCCGAGATCGTCGGTATTCGGCACGCGGCCGATCGACACGATCAGGCGATCGACTTCGAGCGCTTGTTCCTTGCCGTCCTTGTCCGCATAGGCGAGGCTCACGCCCTTCTTGCTCGTCTTGACCTCGCCGATCTTCACGCCGAGCTGGATGTTCAGGCCTTGTTTGCCGAACAGCTTGGCCGCTTCCTTGGCAACCGTCTCGTCGACCGCGCCGAGGAATGCCGGCAGCGCTTCGAGAACTGTTACTTCGGCGCCCAGGCGGCGCCACACGGAGCCGAGTTCGAGACCGATCACGCCGGCGCCGATCACGCCGAGTTTCTTCGGCACGGTCGGAAAATTCAGTGCGCCTTCGTTGTCGCACACGAGGTCGTTATCGACCTTGATGTTCGGCAGATGACGCGCCTTCGAACCCGTGGCGATGATCACGTGCTTGCCGCTGATGGTCTCGCTACCCGCGTCACCGGTGACTTCGAGCTGATAGCCGCCGTCGGTCTTGGCGACGAATTTGCCGCTGCCCTTGAGCCAGGTGATCTTGTTCTTGCGGAACAGGAATTCGATCCCCTTGGTCATTTTGGTGACGATGCCGTCCTTGCGGGCAAGCATCTTCGCCACGTCGATCTTGGCGCCCTGCACGCTGATGCCGTGCTGGTCGGCGTGATGCTGAATCTTCTCGAATTCTTCGGACGACGCCAGCAGCGCCTTGGACGGAATGCAGCCGACGTTCAGGCACGTGCCGCCCAGGGCCAATTCCCCTTTCGGGTTCTTCCATTTTTCGATGCAGCCGACCGAGAACCCCAGTTGAGCTGCGCGAATCGCGGCGATATACCCGCCAGGGCCGGCACCGACGACGACGACGTCAAATTCTTTAGCCATTTGTCCAATAACACTCGCAAATTGAAACGCGTGAGACAGAGCGGACCCGGGCGCACGGCAACTGCCGCGCGCGCCCGGGCCTGCCGCGAATTACAGGTCGAGCAGCAGACGCGCCGGATCTTCCAGCGCTTCCTTCATCGCCACCAGGCCGAGCACCGCTTCGCGGCCATCGATGATACGGTGGTCGTAGCTCATCGCCAGATAGTTCATCGGCCGGATCACGATCTGGCCGTTTTCCACCACCGGGCGATCCTTGGTCGCGTGTACGCCGAGAATGGCCGACTGCGGCGGGTTGATGATCGGGGTCGAGAGCATCGAGCCGAACACGCCGCCGTTGGAAATGGAGAACGTCCCGCCGGTCAGCTCTTCGATCGAAAGCTTGCCGTCCTTGGCCTTGCTGCCGAACTCGGCGATTTTCTTTTCGATGTCAGCCAGGCTGAGCTGATCGGCGTTACGCAGGATCGGCACCACCAGGCCACGCGGCGATCCGACGGCGATACCGATGTCGAAGTAGCCGTGATAAATGATATCGGTGCCATCGACCGAGGCGTTGATGGCCGGATATTTCTTCAGCGCATGCACGGCCGCCTTGACGAAGAACGACATGAAACCCAGTTTCACGCCGTGCTCCTTCTCGAACTTGTCCTTGTATTTGTTGCGCAGTTCCATGACCGGCAACATGTTGACTTCGTTGAAGGTCGTCAGGATCGCGTTGGTCTGTTGCGATTGCAGCAGGCGCTCGGCAACCCGGGCGCGCAGGCGCGACATCGGCACGCGCTGTTCCGGACGGCCATCGAGCGTCGCATCTGCGCTCAGATTGGCGGTGACCTGCGGCAACGCCGGACGTGCGGCGGGCGCGGCAGCGGCCGGCTTGGCAGCGGCCGCCGGCTTGGCGCCGCTGGCCACGGCGCCAAGCACGTCGCCCTTGGTGATGCGACCGTCACGGCCGGACCCCGCCACCTGGGCCGCGGAGAGATTGTTTTCTGCCATCAGCTTGGCCGCGGCGGGCATCGCCACGCCGCTGGCGGCGCCGCCTGTGGCGGCGACCTGGGCCGGCTGCGCAGCCGGTGCCGCGGCAGGCGCGGCTTCAACCGGCTTGGCGGCGGCCGGAGCTACGGCCTGCGCCTTGCCTTCGCTGTCGATCCTGGCGATGACCTGGTCGCTGGTCACGGTGGCCCCGTCGGCCTCGACAATTTCGGCGAGCACGCCAGCCGACGGCGCCGGCACTTCCAGCACCACTTTGTCGGTTTCGATTTCGATCAGGATTTCATCAATGGCGACGGCTTCGCCAGGCTTTTTCTTCCACTGCATGAGGGTGGCTTCAGCGACCGATTCGGACAGCTGGGGGACTTTGACTTCTACGATTGACATTATTTATTCCTGAATACTTTACGAGTTCAATTGGTGGATAGCGAAGCGGCCGGTTTGACCCGACCGCTTCCTCACGTCATCACTGCACCAGCGTGGCGCCCTTGAGGCGGCCGAAAGCTGCTTCGAGCAAAGCCTTCTGCTGTTCGTAATGTTTCGCGTAATATCCCACCGCCGGGGACGCCGAAGCCGGCCGGCCGGCATAGGCCAGTTTCATGCCTTCTTTCATGCCTTCCATCAGGTGGTGCTCGATGTAGAACCAGGGACCCTGATTTTGCGGCTCGTCCTGGCACCACACCACTTCGGTGAGATTCTCGTATTTCTTCAACTCGTTCTCGAAGGCCTTGTGCGCGAACGGATACAGCTGTTCGATGCGAATGATCGCAACGTCCTTCGATTTGACTTCGCGGCGGTGGGCGATCAGGTCGTAGTACACGCGGCCCGAGCAGGCGATGACGCGTTTGACCTTCTTGGCATCGACGCCGGCATCGGTCTCGCCGATGATCGGCTGGAACGAGCCGGTGGCCAGTTCCGACAGATCGCTCACGGCTTCCTTGTGGCGCAGCAGCGATTTCGGCGTGAAGACGATCAGCGGCTTGCGGAACAGCCGGATCATCTGGCGGCGCAGCAGATGGAAAATCTGCGCCGGCGTGGTCGGCTGGCACACCTGCATGTTGGTTTCCGCGCACAGCTGCAGATAACGCTCGATGCGAGCCGATGAATGTTCCGGCCCCTGCCCTTCGTAACCGTGCGGCAACAGCATGGTCAGGCCCGACACGCGGCCCCATTTCACTTCACCGCTGGAGATGAACTGGTCGATCACCACTTGCGCGCCGTTGGCAAAGTCGCCGAACTGCGCCTCCCAGATCACCATCGTGTTCGGCTCGGCCGTCGAGTAGCCGTATTCAAAGCCCAGCACGGCCTCTTCGGACAGCACCGAATCGATCACGGTGAACTGCGCCTGGTTTTCGGAGATGTTTTGCAGCGGGATGTACGTGCCGTCGTTCCAGCGCTCGCGGTTCTGGTCGTGCAGCACCGCGTGACGGTGCGTGAACGTGCCGCGGCCGCTGTCCTGGCCGGTCAGGCGCACGCCATAACCGGATGACACCAGCGAGGCATACGCCAGATGCTCGCCCATGCCCCAGTCGAGCGCATGCTCGCCTCGGCCCATCGCGCGACGATCGTTGACGACCTTCTCGACCAGCGGATGCAGCTTGAAGTTTTCCGGCACCGTGGTGATGCGCTCGGCCAGGCGCTTGAGTTCGGCCAGCGGCACCGCTGTATCGGCGGCATCGGTCCACTTGCGGTTCAGGAACGGTACCCAGTCGACCGCGTATTTGCTCTTGTAGTTGGAGAGCACCGGGTCGATCGTATGATGACCTTCATCCATCGCCTTGCGGTACTGCTTGATGTACGCATCACCCTCTTCGGCCGTGATGACGCCCTGCGTGACCAGCTTTTCGGCGTACAGCGCACGCGTGCCGGGATGTTGGGCAATTTTCTTGTACATCAGCGGCTGGGTGACCGCCGGCGTGTCCTGCTCGTTGTGGCCGAGCTTGCGGAAGCAAACCACGTCGACCACGACGTCCTTCTTGAATTCCTGACGGAAATCCAGTGCCAGTTGCATCGCCAGCACCACGGCTTCCGGATCGTCGCCATTGACGTGCAGCACCGGCGCCTCGATCATCTTGACCACGTCCGAGCAATAGATGGTCGAGCGCGAATCGCGCGGATCGGAAGTCGTGAAGCCGATCTGATTGTTGATGATGATGTGCACCGTGCCATGCGTGCCGTAACCGCGCGTTTGCGCCAGGTTCAGCGTTTCCATCACCACGCCCTGTCCGGCGAACGCGGCGTCGCCGTGCACCTGCACCGGCAGCACTTGCGAGCCTTCGACGTCGCCGCGGCGTTCCATGCGCGCCTTGGCCGATCCTTCGACCACCGGATTGACGATTTCCAGGTGCGACGGATTGAACGCCAGCGACAGGTGAACCGGGCCGCCCGCGGTGGAGACGTCGCTCGAGAAGCCCTTGTGGTATTTGACGTCACCGGCCGGCAGGTCGTCGACGTGCTTGCCCTCGAACTCGGCGAACAGATCGGCGGGCATTTTGCCCAGCGTGTTGACCAGCACGTTCAGGCGGCCGCGGTGGGCCATGCCGATCACCATTTCCTGCACGCCGCGCTCGCCGCCACGGCGAACCAGTTCATCCATCGCCGCAATGAAGCTCTCGCCGCCTTCGAGCGAGAAGCGCTTCTGACCAACGAACTTGGTGTGCAGATACCGCTCGAGCCCCTCGGCAGCGGTCAGGCGCTCGAGAATGTGCTTTTTCTTTTCGGCCGAGAAGTTCGGCGTGGCACGGATCGACTCCAGGCGCTCCTGCCACCAACGCTTCTGGGTCGGATCGCTGATATACATGTACTCGGCGCCGAGCGTGCCGCAGTAGGTGTCGCGCAATGCCTTGAGAATGTCGCGCAGGCTGGCCTGCTCGAACCCGAAATACGTGTTGGAGGCGGAGTACACCTCTTCCATATCGGCTTCGGTCAAATCGTAGAAGGCGGGCTCGAGTTCAGGCAGGTGCGGACGCTCCTGGCGCTTGAGCGGATCGAGATTGGCCCAGCGCGCGCCGAGGAACCGATAGGCGGCGATCAGCGACTGCACGTGCACCTGCTTGCGGGCCACGGCCATGTCGGTGGCACCCACACGCGGCAGAAATGCATTGGCCTTGGCGCGTTGCGCAAACGATTCGACGATTGGCGCGTGCGCCACATCGTTGGCGTTGGAACCGTCGACAGCGGGGACGTTTTGCAGCGCGTCGAAATACTCGCGCCAGTGATCCGGCACGGCTGCCGGGTTATCGAGGTACGACTCGTACAGCTCTTCTACGTACGGCGCGTTGCCGCCGAACAAGTACGAGTTCGCCTTGAACTGCTCCATCAAACTCATTTTGCGCTCACCTTTTTCTCGAGCTTCTCAAGAAATAGCGGGTTTAGAAACCTTCCGCGTCACGGCCTGACCGGGTAGCGGATTGCGGAATCAAGTGGTGCTTGGAAGGACCTTGGAATTCACGGCGGAGAGGATAGCACGATTCGAGACTAGAGAATGATCTGATTATGTCCCCTGGCCTCCGTCCCGTTTTCCGACAAAACCGCTTCTCTCCTCTCGCTGCGACTGATGAGGGTTTCGCCGCTCGCTTCCGCGGAAATCCCACAGTCATGGGCCGCTCGGGTAACGACTGATCCCCGGAAGGTCAATATGAAATTTAGATATAAAAATATTTATTTTTATTATTTTAATTTCTAACCCAACCCGATTATCGTGTCCGCTATCCCCTGCCAGCCCTCGCTGTCAGTCGCTTGCCCCCGGAGCACGCCCAAAAATGCAAGAGATTACGCCTTTATCGCCGCAGCAGGCCAATCTGCTGAATCAACTGGTGGACGGCCTCACCGTAGAACAATTGGCCTGGGTCAAAGGCTTTTTGGCCGGTATCAGCCGATCGGTCCGCCAGAGCGGCGCGCAGCCGGCTGTCGCGGCGGCCACCGCGAGCGCGCCGGGCGTGACAATCCTGTATGGATCTCAAACCGGCCACGCCCAGGAGATCGCCGAGCTCGCAAGGCAGAAGGTGCAGGCAGCCGGCTTCAAGGCGGACCTGTTCGCCATGGGTGACTACAAGCAGGCGCGTCTGAAAAACGACAAGCTGCTCCTGTTGGCGGTGAGCACCCAGGGTGAAGGCGACGCGCCGGACGATGCGCGCGACTTCTACGAATTCCTGCATGGCCCGAAGGCCCCGAAGCTCGAGGACTCGCGCTTCGCCGTACTGGGTCTGGGCGACTCCAGCTATGAAAAATTCTGCCAGGCCGGCAAGGATTTCGATGCTCGTCTGAACGCACTGGGCGCGCAGCGCCTGTTGCCGCGCGTAGACTGCGATGTCGATTACGACGCGCCGGCCGAGCGCTGGATCGACGACGTGCTGGCACAGTTGCGCAGCGTCGCTCCGATCGGCAACGCCGGCCATGGCGCCGCCGAATCAGCCGAACATCAGCTCGGTCTGGCGCTGGCCGCGGCCGCCACATCGCAATCCGCTGCGGGCAAGGCCGCCTACTCGCGCAAGCATCCGTTCCAGGCCACCGTACTCGAAAACGTCACGCTCAGCGGTCGTGGCTCGTCCAAGGAAGTGCATCACGTCGAACTGTCGCTCGAAGGTTCGGGCCTGACCTACGAACCGGGCGACGCGCTGGGCATCGTGCCGCAAAACGACGCCGCCCTGGCCGACGAACTGATCGCGACGCTCGAACTCGACCCAAGCGCAACAACCACGACCCACGACGGTACGATTGCCCTGCGCGAGGCGTTTCTGCATGCCTACGACATCACGACGCTGTCGCGCGCATTCCTGGAGAAATACGCGGCCCTGAGCGATGCCGGCGAGTTAAAGGCGCTGCTGCAGCCAGGAAACGAGAGCACGCTGCGCGAGTTTTTGCACGGCCGCGACGTGCTCGACGTGGTCAAGCGCTTCCCCGTGCGCAAACTCAAGGCCACCGAGTTCGTCGGCACGCTGCGCACCATGCAGCCGCGCCTGTATTCGATCGCATCGAGCCTGCAAGCCAATCCGGACGCAGTCCACATCACCGTCGGCGCGGTGCGCTACGAGAGTCACGGCCGGGCTCGCAAAGGCGTCGCCTCGACGTTCCTTGCCGATGTGGCGCAAGCCGGCCAGACGCTGCCTGTGTATATCGAACCCAACCGCAATTTCAAATTGCCGGCCGATCCGCGCGCACCGATCATCATGGTCGGCCCCGGCACCGGCATCGCGCCATTCCGCGCTTTCATCGAGGAGCGTCAGGTCAACGACGCGCCGGGCAAGAACTGGCTGTTTTTCGGTGACCGCAACTTCCGCAATGACTTCCTTTACCAGCGCGAATGGCAACGCTACGTCAAGGACGGCGTGCTCACCCGCATCGATCTGGCTTTCTCGCGCGATACCGAGGAAAAGGTATACGTCCAGCACCGCATGGCCGAACAAGGCAAGGCGCTGTACGAGTGGTTGCAGGAAGGCGCCTACCTCTATGTGTGCGGCGACGCCGAGCAAATGGCGCGCGACGTCAACGATACGCTGCATGAAATCGTGCGGCGCGAGGGCGGCATGTCGGCCGAGGCCGCGGCCGAGTATGTGAAGCAACTCCAGCGCGACAAGCGCTACCAGCGCGACGTTTATTAAAGTTTCCAATGACGCAAACCACGCCCCCCACTACCGCACGCTCCGAAGTCGAGAAAATCAAGGAGGCCAGCAACTACCTGCGCGGCACCATCGCCGCCGGGCTGGCCGACCCGCTGACCGGCTCGATCGCCGAGAAAGACACGCAGCTGCTGAAGTTTCACGGCTCCTATATGCAGGACGACCGTGACCTGCGCCTGGAGCGTCAAAGGCAGAAGCTCGAGCCCGCCTACCAGTTCATGATCCGCTTGCGCATGGCAGGCGGCGTCTGCACGCCCGCGCAGTGGCTCAAGCTCGACGATCTGGCGCGGCGCTACGGCGGCAACACGATCCGGCTGACGACCCGTCAAACCGTGCAGTACCACAATGTGCTCAAGCATCAGTTGCGCCCGCTGGTACGCGGCATCGACGAGGTGGCGATGACCAGCATCGCGGCCTGCGGTGATGTGAATCGCAATGTGCTGTCGAGCAGCAATCCGTTTCAATCTCCTGCGCATCAGGAGGTGACCGACTGGTGCCTGAAGATCGACCGTCATCTGCGCCCCCAAACCACCGCCTACCGCGAGATCTGGTTGGGCGAGAGGCGTCTGGGCGCGGGAGAAGAAGATCATGAGCCGATCTACGGCAAACTCTATTTGCCGCGCAAGTTCAAAATCGCCATTGCCATCCCGCCCAACAACGATGTCGATGTGTTCGCCAACGATCTTGGCTTTATCGCGATCATCGACGCCGCAGGCAAGCTGCAGGGTTTCAACGTCGCCATCGGTGGCGGCATGGGCATGACGCACGGCGACGCCGCGACCTACCCGCGCGCGGCGACCGTGATCGGCTATTGCCCGGCCGACAAGGTGGTGGAGGTGGCTGAAAACGTGCTCAAGGTGCAGCGCGATTTTGGCGACCGAAGCAACCGCAAGCATGCGCGCCTGAAGTACACGATCGACGATCGCAGCGTCGAATGGTATCGCGACGAGTTGAACCGCTATCTGGGCTGGTCGCTGGAAGCCGCCAGGCCTTATGCATTCACTACCAACGGCGATCAATACGGCTGGCTCAGGGGCAGCGACGAGCGCTGGTATCTGACGCTGTTTATCCAGAACGGACGAATCAAGGACTGGCACGACTACCCGTTGATGACGGCCCTGCGCGAGATCGCCAAGGTGCATTCGGGCGATTTCCGCATCACGGCGAATCAAAACCTCATCATCGGCGGTGTGACAGACGCGCAAAAGCCGCAGATCGAGGCATTGGCCAGGCAATATCGTCTGCTCGACGGGTCGCAACAAAGCGCCCTGCGCGTCAATTCGATGGCGTGCGTGGCGTTTCCGACCTGTGGCCTGGCGCTGGCCGAGAGCGAGCGCTACCTGCCGGAACTCGTCACGAAACTGGAAGACGTCATGCGCGAAGCGGGACTCGCCGACGATCCGATCACCATCCGCATGACCGGTTGCCCGAACGGCTGCGCCCGGCCGTATCTCGCCGAAATCGGCCTGGTCGGCCGCTCGCCCGGCAAGTACAACCTTTACCTGGGCGCGGGCTTTACCGGCGATCGCCTCAACAAGCTATACAAGGAATCGGTGGGCGAGGAGCAGATCCTCTCAGAACTCACGCCGATCATCCAGCGCTACGCCAAGGAGCGCGAGGGGGGCGAGAAATTCGGCGATTTCGTCGTGCGAAAAGGCTACGTCAAGGCAGTAATCGAGGCCAGCCGCGACTTTCACGGCTGATTCGAGCGGTCAACCGGCCCGCTAGAGGCCGGCGCCGCTCGACATTCTGTCCAAATGGTCCTTAACCGACGGCGTCGGTCGCCACAGTAGACAAATCAGTCGGTGGAACCCGCGTAGGGCACCATGCACTGCTTGACGGTCTGCTCGAAAGCACGCGGCAGCGTGCCCGGGTGGGCCTCGACATAAAGCAGTTCGCTGCCGCTGCCGGACGGCCGAACCTCCAGCACGGGATCGTACTGGGCCTTGTGGTCGGCGCCGACACCGCGATAGACCCGCACGGTCGGCACGCCGGAAGCCGCATAGGAAGTGCTCTCGACGTTCACGCCCAGCCGGCTCCAACCGTTATAGACACAATTGACGACCATGTAGGGGTCGGCCGCCGAATACTGATCCAGCAGGGCATGCCTGCCGTCGGACATGACACCGCTTCCCGTATTAAGAACTGCACATCCGGCCAGCAACGTCGCGGCCGCCATGATTACCATGCGTTTCATGCCTTGAGATTCCTTGCGAAAATTAGCACGATATTACCCGGTTCGCGTCCTCTCGGCACGCATAACATGGCGGCGCGCCGGGATGCCGCGGGCGTCAAACGCCAGGCCGCAGACCTTGACATGCGCCGCGCGCGGAGCGATCGTCGAACAATTCAGGCGATATGTCGTTATTTCCTCGATGCCGCGCGCCGTCGAAGTAAGCGTTAACGACCAGCGCCGCCGGCAACGTGGTATCTTGCGGGCTGGCAATTGTCGTGCGCCCCACTTACACCCCCCGTTTATCGTTGTTTATGGCTGCTCAATCTTCCTCTAAAGACCCCCGTCAACCCAAGCGCCGTGCACCGCTGTGGCTATGGATCATCGGACTGATCGCCGCAGCCGGCGCGACTGGCGCATTGCTGCTGGGCTACGTCATCACGGTGATGGAGCCGAATCTGCCGTCACTGAATGTCATCACCGACTATCGGCCGAAAATGCCTTTGCGCGTCTACACGGCCGACCACGTGCTGATCGGCGAATTCGGGCAGGAGCGCCGCAATGTCGTCCATATCCAGGACATCCCGCCCGTCATGAAAAATGCGGTGCTGGCGATCGAGGACTATCGCTTCTATGAGCACGGCGGAGTCGATTTCATCGGGATACTGCGCTCGGGGATCGCCGACGTCCTGCACGGCACCAAAGCCGAGGGCGCGAGTACCATCACCATGCAGGTCGCCCGCAATTTTTTCCTGTCACGCGAGAAGACCTTCACGCGCAAGCTCTATGAAATGATGCTGTCGTACAAGATCGAGTCTGCCCTGACCAAGGACCAGATTCTCGAGCTGTACATGAATCAGATCTACCTGGGCGAAGGCGCATACGGATTCGCCAGCGCCGCACGGACTTATTTCGGCGTCGACCTGAAGGATATTACGCTGGCCCAGGCGGCCATGCTGGCGGGGCTGCCCAAAGCGCCATCGGCCTACAATCCGATTGCCAATCCGCGCCGTGCCAAGATCCGTCAGGAGTACATCCTCAAGCGCATGCTGGATCTGCATTACATTTCGCAGGCGCAGTACGAACAGGCCATCAACGAAAAAATCCATTTGGTCAAGGCAGGCATGCAATTCGCGGTGCACGCCGGCTACGTGACCGAAATGGTTCGCCAGGCGATGTACGACAAATTCAAGGAAGCCGCCTACACGCGCGGCTTCAATGTCATCACGACCATCGACTCGAAAGATCAGGCTGCCGCCTACACCGCGGTGCGCGACGGCGTGCTGGCCTACGAGCGTCGCCACGGCTATCGCGGACCGGAGGGCCATATCGACCTTCCGGGCAATCCCGCCGATCAGCAGCAGGCGATAGACGATGCGCTGGCCGACCACCCCGCCAACGGCAATATGTTTGCCGCGGTGGTACTCAATGCGACGCACAGCAAAGTCACGGCCATGCCGTTGAGCGGCGTGGCCGTGAACATCGAGGGCGAGGGCCTGCGCTTTGCCGCATCAGCACTTAACCCGCGCCTGCCGGCCGACAAGCGCATCGGCCCGGGTTCGATCATCCGAATCATGCAAGATGGCAAGGGGCAATGGAGCATCACCCAGGTTCCCAAGGTCGAGGGCGCCCTGGTTGCGCTGTCGCCAAGCAACGGCGCGATTCGCGCGCTGGTGGGCGGCTTCGACTACAGCCAGAGTAAGTTCAATCGCGTCACCCAGGCCTGGCGGCAACCGGGCTCGTCGTTCAAGCCGTTTATTTTCTCCGCCGCGCTGGAAAAAGGCCTTGGCCCGGCGACCATCATCAACGATGCCCCGTTGAATCTGCCGCCCGATCAGACTGGCGGGAAATATTGGGATCCGAAGGATGATGACCAACCCGAAGGTCCCATGACAATGCGGGTCGGACTGGAAAAATCCAAGAACCTGGTGGCCATTCGGGTCTTGCACTATATCGGCACCAAGTATGCGCAGGATTACGTTACGTCGCGCTTCGGCTTCGATGTCGACAAGATCCCGCCTTATCTGCCGATGGCGCTGGGCGCGGGCGACGTCACACCGATGCAAATGGTCAATGCGTACGCGGTCTTCGCCAACGGCGGCTATCGAGTGAACCCCTACCTGATCAGCAAGGTGACCGACGCACAGGGCAACGTGATCGACCTCGCCGCGCCCACGACGGCCGGCGATAACGCCCCGCGCGTGCTCGACCCGGCCAACGCCTACATCATGGACAGCATGCTGCGCAGCGTCGCTCAGCATGGCACCGGCGCACGCAGCAACGTGCTCAAGCGCACCGATCTGGCCGGCAAGACGGGGACCACCAACGATGCCCGCGACGGATGGTTCGCCGGCTATCAGCATACGCAGGTGGCGGTGGCGTGGCTGGGCTACGATCAGCCCAAGCCGCTGGGCAGCCATGAGTTCGGCGCCGATGTGGCGCTGCCGATCTGGATCGATTACATGCGCACCGCGCTGCAGGGCGTGCCCAGCTATACCATGCCGATGCCGCCGACGGTGGCCAATATCGGCGGAGAGCTGTACTTCGCTGACAAAACGCCGGGTAACGGCTTCCTGGCCAGCATCAGCCTGGGTAACGGCAATGGCCTGGCCGCCGGCATGCCGGGGTCCGCGCCGGCGACGCCGATCGGCCCGAATTTCCCGGGCGGGCCGGCGACCGCGCCGTCGATGTCCGGCCAGGTGCCGAACGTCACGCCGGGCGAACGTCAGCAAATCCTGGACTTCTTCAAGAGCAGCAAGCCTTGAGTGCGACTTATCGACAGAGTCATGCACCCGTTCCACGACACGGCCCGCTTCTGGCGCAGCCCACTGTTGCCGGACACAGAACTGTTGTCGGCACAGTACTTTCGTCACGAGTTCGCGCCGCACTGGCATGAGGAATTCTCGATTCCGATCGTCGAGGCAGGCGCGCAAGGCTACCGGTACCGCGGCAAATATTTGATTGGCCGGCCAGGCGGCATCATGGCCATCAACCCGGGAGAAGTCCACACGGGCGAGCGAGCGGCGGACATCGGCTGGGCCTACCGCGCGTTCTATCCGTCGGCGGCGTTGATGCGGCGCATCGCTACCGATCTGGGCGGCAAACCGGCGGATGTGCCCTGGCTGCCCGACTGCGTCATCGAAGATGCGGAAGTCGCCACCAAACTGCTGCGCGCGCACCGTGCGATGGAGGCCGGCGCCGATCCGCTGGCGACCGAAACGCTGCTGATCGACGGCCTGAGCCAGCTCATCATGCGCCATGCGCTCAGCGTGCCGCGTCCGGCGGCGCTCCCCGCCGACCAAAGGCGGGTAGCGCACATGCAGGCGCGTCTGGCCGAACAGCTGGAAGAGCCCCTGGGCCTGAGCGAGCTGGCAGCGCAAGTCGGTCTCTCGCCTTATCACGCCACGAGGCTCTTTGCCCGCACCGTTGGCATGCCGCCGCACGCGTGGCGCAACCAATTGCGCCTGCAACGCGCGCGTGCGCTGTTGCGTCAGGGACTCTCGGTGGCCGACACCGCCGCTGCCACCGGTTTCGCCGACCAGAGCCACTTCACGCATAGCTTCAGGCGAAGCTACGGGGTACCCCCCGGGCATTGGCAAAAGGCGAGATGACGGCGTCTGCGCATGGCGCGCAAAAATCTACAAGTCGCCTACCGCCCGAGCACGCTAGTCTCCTGAGTTCAGGAGGACTCTTCGCATCATGGCAAGTCATTCGACACGAATTTCCCACTTTCTGGCTGGCGCGCGCGACACGTTGCCGATGCTCGTCGGCGCGGCGCCTTTCGGACTGATTTTCGGCGCGCTGGTCTCGGCCAGCCCGCTGGCGCTCTGGCAGGGTCAATTGATGTCGCTGCTGGTCTTCGCCGGCTCGAGCCAGTTCGTCGCCGTCGGCCTGGTGGCCGGCCAAACCGGCCTGCTGGTGATCTGGCTGACGACGTTCATCGTCAACTTGCGCCACGTGCTTTACGCGGCCACGCTGCAGCCCTATGTGCGCCATCTGCCGGCACGCTGGCGCTGGCCGCTGGGCTTCCTATTGACGGACGAGACGTTCGCGATCACCAGCGTGTATTACCAGCGACACCCGCAGGCGCCGCTTGGTCATTGGTATTTCCTTGGATCAGGGCTTGCCATGTACCTGAACTGGCAAGGCTGGACGCTGCTGGGGCTGCTGTTCGGCGCGGCTTTTCCCCGCCTGCAAACCCTCGGTCTGGATTTTGCGATGGTCGCTACCTTTATTGCCATCGTCGTGCCGCAATGCAAGCGCCTGCCATGGCTGGCCGCCGCACTGGCAGCCGGGGCAACCGCCTATGCCTGTCGCAACATGCCGTACAAACTCGGCTTGCTGGCCGCCGTACTGGTGGGCATCGTGGTTGGCATTGTCAGCTTGCATCACGAGCGACGGCGACAATCCAACGCCCAACAGGACGGCCGCCGCGCATCACCCAAGGAGACGACATGAATTACACCGTCATGATCACGGGCATGGCTATTGTCACGATCTTCATCAAGGCGGTCATTTTCGTGCTTGGCGATCGCGTGACCTTCCCGCCGCTGTTGCGCGAGGCATTGGCCTTCGTGCCAGTCACCGTTCTGACCGCGATTATCGTCCCGATGGTGCTGGCGCCGCATGGCCATGGATTGGAGCTGACCTGGCGCAATCCGCAACTGGTGGCCGCCTTGGCGGCCATCGCCGTGTGTGCCGTCACCCGCCATCAACTACTGACCATCGGCGTCGCCCTGGCGGTGTTTTTCGGCTGGCAATTTGGCGTGCTGTGAGCGCTGCGACGGCCAAACTCAGGCGTGCGCGTCGCCCAGTGATCCCGCATGATAGGCAGCGACGAATTCATCGAAGTCGCCCGTTTGCGTCCGCTCCAGCTCCGCCTGCTCCCGCAGCGAGGCAGTGGCCATGTCGACGAATTCTGCCTGCAAATCCGACGGCAGCGCACGTGAGCGGAAGTACTGCGCATGCTCACGCGTGCGCTGCATGGCGAAGTTGAGGAAAGCGCCCTGGGCGCTGCCGCCAGCGTCGCGCAGCGCCTCGAGCACATGGGCCGACGGCGTCAGCGACGCGTCGTCGAGCTTGGCTTGCTGCTCGGCCAGCGAGGCGCCGACGGCGCCATCGCCCCGCTGCGCGTCGAGTACGTCGGCCGCCAGGCGGATGCGGGCCAGCAATTCGTCGCCCCACTGGCGCAATGCAATGGCTTGCCCATCTCGTTGCAATTGGAGCCCGGGACGTCGCCCCTGTTTGACCACCTGCGCGAAATTGGCTTTGTTTTCCGCATGGGCCTGCGCCGATAGCAACGGGCTGTCATCGAGCGCGCAAAACAACAAGAACGCGTCCAGGAACCGCATCGTCGGCAGGCTCACGCCATGCGGTGCAAACGGATCGATATCGAGACAGCGCACCTCGACGTACTGCACCCCGCGGCGCTGCAACGCCTGCACGGGCCGCTCGCCGCTGTAGGTCACCCGTTTCGGACGGATGGTCGAGTAAAACTCGTTTTCGATTTGCAGCACGTTGGTGCTCAACTGCAGCCACTCACCGTCACGCTTGGTGCCGATGGCCTCGTAAGGGGGGTGCGGCAAACTGACCGCGCGCGTCAATCCCTCGATATAGCTTTGCAGACTATCGAAGCGCGGCGTGACATCGGCCTGGGCGCTGTTCTGATACCCCAGATCGCTCATGCGCAAGCTGGTTGCGTAAGGCAGAAACAGGGTGTGGTCATCGAATCGCTCCAGCCCGTGCGCCTTGCCCGCCACGAAACCGTCATACAGCGCTGGAGACGCACCGAACAAGTACATCAACAACCAGCTGTAGCGATGGAAGTTGCGGATCAGGGCGAGATAGCGCTCCGACTGAAAGTCCTGATCGGAGCCCCCCCCCTGCTCTGTAGCACGCAACAAATGCCAGACCGGTTCGGCGAGCGAAAAATTGTAGTGAATCCCGGCGATGCATTGCATTGCCTTGCCGTATCGCACCGCCAAGCCGCGACGGTAGACGTGCTTGAGGCGACCGATGTTCGATGTGCCATACCAGGCAATCGGAATCGTCGCCTCATCCGGCAGCGCACAGGGCATCGATTGGCTCCATAACATCTCTTCGCCCAGTTGACTGTAGGCAAAGCGATGGATCTCGTCGAGCCGTGCGAGAACGTCTTCGGCGTCATGCTGCGGCGGCGTAATGAATTCGAGCAGCGACTCCGAGTAATCGGTCGTGATCTGCGGATGCGTCAAGGCCGAGCCAAGCGCGCGCGGATGCGGGCTCAGGGCCAACCGCCCTTGCGCGTCGACCCGCAACGTTTCGCGCTCGATGCCCCGCAAGCCCTGGCTGAGCAACGGGCGGTGAGCCGCATCGTTCAATTTGGCCAACCAGCGCAGGTAGGATGTCGCTATCGAAGTATGTTGCGGCTTGTTGTCGGCTGGCATCCGCCTGCTCCTCCCCTTGGAAAGTGGCTTTACAAAGACTCGATGAATGGGGCCGCAAGACATGATTTGCGCTGGCGACCATATGTGCGCCAGAGCATAACTGAAAATCGGGATTGACGTCTGAGCGTGCCGCGCAGCCAGCGACGACGGGGTACGCTCATAGCCAGCAGGGTATATTTTGTGGCGCCCCGGGCGCGTAAGGCGAGGCTCGACATGCGCCGAAAATGAAAGCTGCCGCTCGGAACATCAAGCGATAGCGACGGCTGTTGACGATCTGGTCGCGGACGCAGTGCATGCAATGCGACCGGCACGAGCACGAGCACGAGCAACGGTAACGGAGCGAAGAAAAGCGGCGGCCGAACGCGTCACATCGACCAACCCGCGCCCCGCACCAACCGAATCGGCCATAGCTTCCGCCACGGCCAGCACTTGGCATCTCGAGGCAACCCCTACGGCAGCCACATGGCGACTATCGACGCCACCAGGAGCATGGCCAACACCCCGTTGAGGCAGCGCCATTGCCTTTCGCTATGCAGCAGGCGGGCGAGCGCCAGGCCTGCCATGCACCAGATGGAAAGGGATGCCATTGCAGCCACGGCAAACGAGATCCCGAGCAGTGCAGCAAGTCGCATCGGACCATGTGCGATGACGGCGAAAGAGGCTGCGGCGGCCAAGGTCATGGCCCACCCTTTGGGATTGTGCCAGAGCATCCAGACGCCGCCGGCAAAACCGATCGGATTGCGCAGTGCGGAGGTGGCATGCGGAGATGCATTACGTGCGATACGGGTGGCCAGCCAGACAAGATACAGCGAGCCGATCAACTTCAAGGCGAACTGCAGGGTCGGGCTTGCCTGCATGATCCCACCCAGGCCGGTGGCAGCGGCCGCAGCCATCGATCCCAGTCCGACGGCAATGCCCGCCATGTACGGCAGCGACCGACGATAGCCGAAGTGAGCCCCCGAGGCCACGGCCAAGGTGGTGGCGCCACCCGGTGTCACGGTGGCAACGATGACGAAAACAATCAATGGCAAGCAGTTTTGAAGCGACACGGCTCCCTCTTTTTTATATGCATAAGCCGTGTTTTACCTGCATATCTTGCATTACAGAAACGAATTTTTGTTATCGATAATATTAAAAATGTTAATGCATCACAGTCTGCGGCATTGCATTGCATAGCGTGTTCGTTGCCACGGAGGAACGTAAAGGCATGACGGCTGAGGGGGTGGGCTGATTTCCGAACTGCCGATTTTTGCCATCAGTCTTCACACACTTGCCGGCCAGTCATGCACGGCAGTCGCGTAGTTGCAGCGTTTTCTTCTGGATGGCTTTGCGCAAGGGGCCGACGCAGACATGATGCAGCAAACCAATACGCCGGATTCTATCGCCCTGAAAGCAAAACGCCTCGATTTCCAAATGAAATCAAGGCGCTGACATGAAACTGGTTGCGGGGGCTGGACTCGAACCAGCGACCTTCGGGTTATGAGCCCGACGAGCTGCCAACTGCTCCACCCCGCGGTCGCTATTATAAGCTCATGGCAGGTTGCATTGCAACAACCTAGAGCAATTTTCATGCCGAGACAGAGGGTGGTTAGCGTTTTTCGGGCCGCACAGGGCGATGGGCCGATGTTAAACTCTCGTCAACATGAATCGACGCCCTCCCTTCAAATTCTGCTCCGCATGCGGCCACCAGGTCGAGTTTCGCATCCCCGAGGGCGACACTCGCGAACGGCACGTCTGCCCGAGCTGCGGCACCATCCATTATCAGAATCCGCGCAACGTCGTTGGCACCGTGCCGATTTGGCAAGACCGCGTGCTGTTGTGCAAACGGGCGATCGAACCGCGCCTGGGCTTTTGGACACTGCCCGCGGGCTTCATGGAAATCGGCGAAACCACGGGCGAGGGCGCTGCGCGGGAGACGCTCGAAGAGGCTGGCGCCGCCGTTGAAATCGGTGCGCTTTTCTCGATGCTGAACGTGCCGCATGTGCATCAAGTGCATATCTTCTATCTGGCGGACATGCGCAGCCCCGAGTTCGCGGCGGGCGAGGAAAGCCTGGAGGTGCGGTTGTTCACCGAGCCGGAAATCCCCTGGGACGATATCGCGTTTCCCACGGTGGCCGAGACTCTGCGTTTTTATTTTGCCGACCGTGCCGCGGGCCGCTTCCGCATGCACACGCACGACATTACGCGGCCCATGCTGCAGTTATGATCGATCGCTGAATCGAACGCGCCGCCCCATGGTCATATGGCTCGAACCAGAGGATCCATTTCCGGCTGTGGACCAGGCGCTGGACGACGATAGCGATGCCCCGGGACTGCTCGCCGCGAGCCAGGAATTGACGATAGCGCGGTTACTCCAGGCTTACCGGCAAGGTATTTTCCCTTGGTATTCGGACGGCCAGCCCGTTCTGTGGTGGAGCCCTGATCCTCGCATGGTGCTGTATCCGGCCGAGTTTGCCGTGTCGCACACCTTTCGCAAGACGCTGCGCCGCGTACAGCGCGATCCGGACTGGGAGATTCGCGTCGATGCGTCCTTTACCGACGTCATGCGGGCCTGCGCACTGGCCCCCAGGCACGGCCAGCTGGGCACCTGGATCACGCGAGAGATCATCAACGCCTACGGCGGATTACACCGCATGGGGCTCGCCCACAGCGTGGAGACCTGGTGGCGCGGCGAGCGCGTCGGCGGCCTGTACGGCGTCGCCCTGGGACGCATGTTCTATGGCGAATCGATGTTCGCCCACCGCACCGACGCGTCGAAGATCGCGCTGGCCGCCCTGGTCGCCTACGCACACAGCCATGGGGTGGAAATGATAGACTGCCAACAGCGTACTTCGCACCTGGCCTCGCTCGGCGGCAGGGAAATTCCCCGTCGTGAGTTTATCGCCCATGTGCAGCAGAGCAGCGCGCTAACGCCGTTGGCATGGCGCTTCGACAAAGCGGTGTTGAGCCGCCTGGCCCCGCCCGACGGCATCCCAGCACAAAGGTCCTGCAGTGATGACGCACCCTAACGAACTGCCGCTCTCGCCACTTACCGCCCTGCAGTTTTATGCGACGGCGCCCTACCCGTGCAGTTATCTGGAGCAACGCACCGCCCGCTCGCAGGTTGCCACGCCGAGCCACCTGATCAATTCCGACGTCTACAGCGAACTGGTACGCGCGGGCTTTCGCCGCAGCGGCATCTTCACCTACCGCCCATATTGCGACGGCTGCCGGGCATGCATCCCGGTACGCGTTCCCGTGCGTCAGTTCTCACCCAGCCGCATTCAACGCAGGATCTGGCGCCGCCACGCCGCGCTGCACGTGCTTGTCTGCGGCCTGCATTTCTCCGAGGAACACTACCAGCTGTATATGCGCTATCAGGCGCGTCGCCATGCCGGCGGCGGCATGGATCACGATAGCCGCGAGCAATATGAACAGTTCCTGCTGCAAAGCCGTGTCAACTCCCGTCTGGTCGAATTTCGCGAACCGCCTGGGCGACCCGACGCCGGCACGCTGCGCATGGTCAGCATGATCGATATCCTGAGCGACGGTCTATCGTCCGTCTACACATTTTTCGATCCCGACGTGACTCGGGTGAGCTACGGCACCTACAACATCCTGTGGCAAATCGAGCAAGCCCGCGCACTGGATCTACCCTACGTGTACCTTGGCTACTGGATTCGCGAAAGCAGCAAGATGCTCTACAAGTCGAACTTCCGGCCGCTCGAGGCACTGCTCGACGGACGCTGGCAGGCGTTCGCCTGCGACGCTGCCGAGCCACCGCCGGCGGCGGCTCGGGCACCGGATACTCCCGCCTGAGATTCCCGGGCGCCGGGCTGCCCCGCTACAATGGCGGCTTTCCTGCTTCCATCGCAACCCCATCGTGCTCTCATCGCTTTACCCCCTGGCCCGCCGGGCACTGTTTTGTCTCGACGCCGAGCAGGCGCATCACCTGACGCTCGGCGCGCTGCGCCAAGCGGAGCATCTGGGCCTTGGCAGCTTGCTCGGCGCCGCGGTACCAGATGACCCGCGCACGGTAATGGGCATTCGCTTCCCCAATCCGATTGGCCTGGCTGCCGGCCTCGACAAGGACGGTGCGTACATCGACGCGCTGGCGGCCCTGGGCTTCGGCTTCATCGAAGTCGGCACGGTAACGCCGCGGCCGCAGCCCGGCAATCCGCGACCCCGGATGTTTCGCCTGCCGCAGGCGCAGGCGCTGATCAATCGCATGGGTTTCAACAACGGCGGCGTCGAGCAATTCCTGCAGAATGTGCAGTCGGCCCGGTGGCGCGGCCCGCTAGGTCTGAACATCGGCAAGAACGCCGACACGCCGATCGAGCGCGCCGCCGACGATTATCTTTACTGCCTGGAGCGCGTCTACCCGTTCGCCAGTTACGTGACGGTCAATATCTCCTCGCCGAACACCAAAAACCTGCGTCAGTTGCAGGGCGCGGGTGAGTTGGACACATTGCTTGCCGCGCTCAAGGATAAGCAGCGTCGGCTGGCCGACCAGCACGCCCGCTACGTGCCCATCGCCCTGAAAATCGCCCCCGATCTCGACGACGAGCAGATCAAGGTGATTGCCGAGGCGCTGCTTCGCCATGGCATCGATGGCGTGATCGCCACCAATACCACGATCGACCGCGAAGCCGTAAAGACCCTGCCGCACGCGGACGAAGCCGGCGGCCTGTCGGGCCGCCCGGTGTTCGAGCGCTCGAATCGCGTGATCCGGTCGCTGCACGCGGCACTCGGCGATGCGATCCCGATCATCGGCGTGGGTGGCATCCTGAGCGGTGCGGATGCGCGCGCGAAGATCGACGCCGGCGCCAGTCTGGTGCAGATTTACAGTGGGCTGATCTATCGCGGTCCCGTGCTGGTCGCGGAATGTGCCGCGGCCCTTGCCGCTGGCGCCTGAGATGTCGTGAGAGCGGGCAGCGGCGGTTATATCGAAATAATGAATTCATATTTCAAATTCAATAGCCTCAGCACTATGATGCATCCCTGTCATCCGACCGTTCGGTCGGAATAACGTCATAAGGAGTCTTGCATGTCAAAACTAATCAAAGCACTGCTGCTCGCCAATCTCCTGTGCGTCGCCCTGCTCGGCACCGCCAGCGCGCATGCTGAAGACCTGCTGAGCGCCGTCAAGCAGCGCGGCGTATTGCGCATTGGCCTGGAGGGCACCTACCCGCCGTTCGACTATCGCGGCCCGGACGGCAAGCTCGAAGGCTTCGATGTAGATGTGGCCAAGGCCGTTGCCGCCAAGCTCGGCGTGAAGCCGCAATTCATCACCACGGAATGGAGCGGCATCATTGCCGGCTTGCAGGCGGGCAAGTTCGACGTCATCGTCAATCAAGTGGCGATCACGCCGCAGCGCCAGCAAGTGCTCGATTTCAGCCAGCCATACGCTTACTCGGCGGCACAGTTGATCCAGCGCAAGGACGACACGCGGCAATTCAAGTCGCTCGAGGATCTCAAAGGCAAAAAACTCGGCGTGAGCCTGGGCAGCAATTACAACCAGTTGGCCAACTCCGTGCCGGGTATCGACGTCAAGACCTACCCGGGGGCTCCCGAATATTTGCGTGATCTGGCCGACAAGCGCCTCGACGCGGCCCTCAACGATCGGCTGATGCTGGCGTATCTGATCAAGACCTCGCAGCTGCCGCTGCGTGCCGGCGCGTTGGTCAAAGGCGGCGGTGAAGCGGTCGGCATCCCTTTCCGCAAGGGCAACCCGGAGTTCGCCAAAGCCATCGACGCTGCGCTCAGCTCGCTCAAACAGGACGGCACGCTGAAAAAACTGTCGCTGCACTGGTTCGGCCAGGACACCAGCAAGCCGACCAACTAAACGACTCGTTCTTCGCAGTACCCCGTTTCGGCCCCCTTGCGGGGCTGAAATCATTTTATGATGGCGCTTTTTACCGGCGCGGTTCGCGCGCTTTTTTCATGCATCCTTACGATCTGATTGTTCAGTCCCTGCCGGTCTTGCTGCTGGGCGCGGCGATTACCGTCAAGTTTGCCTTGTGGTCGATGTTGTTCGGCCTGATGATCGGCGTCATCGTCGCGTTGATGGGCATCGGCAAGCGGCGCTGGCTTCAGCATATCGCCCGGGCTTACGTGAGCATCATGCGCGGCACGCCGCTGCTGGTGCAGATCTTCGTGGTCTATTACGGTCTGCCCAGCATTGGCCTGTCGCTTGACCCGACGCCGGCGGGCATCCTGACCTTGAGCCTGAACGTCGGCGCCTATCTGTCGGAGAGCATGCGCGGCGCGATCCTGGGCATTCCCCAGGGGCAATGGCTGGCCGCCTATAGCCTGGGGCTGACGCATCGCCAAACGCTGCGATACGTGGTCGGAGCGCAAGCCCTGCGCCTGGCGGTGCCGAGCCTGGGCAACAGCCTGATAAGCCTGATCAAGGACACGTCGCTCGTGTCGGTGATTACCGTCACGGAGTTACTGCGCAGCGCCCAGGAAGTGATCGCAGCGACCTATCAGCCGCTGCCGCTCTACTTGGCGGCCGCCGCCATCTACTGGGTATTGAGCACGGGGCTGGCCTGGGTTCAGCGACGCGTAGAACAGCGCCTGGCCCTGCCGGGCAAGCACTGACGCGAACGCCGCCGGGCTCAGAGCGAGCGAGGCCTGCCAGGGCGGCGCTCGCGCACCATCTGGCGAAATGTCCGGCCGGAAGGCGCCGGCATTTCGCGGGTGTTGGTCCAACCCGCAGCCAGCGGCAGGCGGCTGATCGATTGCCGCTCACGCCCCAGCCATTTGAGCACGCGGGCGCCCGCACCGGTCACCGCGGCGTAGAGTTTGGGCCGGCGCGCCATGAAGCCCCATGCCGCCAGGCCAAAGCGCTCCTGCCATGGACGCAACTTGCGCTCCATCTGTCGCTCACGCAGTTTGCGCAACAGATCCGAGATGGGGATGCCAACCGGACAAACCCGATTGCACTCGCCGCAAAGGGTTGCAGCTTGGGGCAAATCAATGGCCTTCTCCAACCCGACGTAGCTGGGCGTCAATACCGAACCCATCGGCCCGGGATAGACCCAGCCATAAGCGTGCCCCCCGATCTTCTGATAAACCGGGCAGTGATTCATGCAGGCGCCGCAACGGATACAACGCAACATTTCCTGGAATGCCCCGCCAATCAAACCGGTACGTCCGCCGTCGACCAGCACGAAATACATGTGTTGGGGACCATCCTGCTCCCCTGCCGCGCGCGTGCCGGTCAGCAGCGAGAAGTAATTCGACGTGGATTGCCCGGTGGCCGAGCGCGGCAGCAAGCGCATTGCCGTGGCCAGATCCTCCAGCGTCGGCAGTACCTTCTCGATGCCGGTCACGGCAACGTGCACCTGCGGCATGATGGTACACATGCCTTCGTTCCCCTCGTTGGTCACCACCGCGACCGATCCGGTCTGAGCAATCAGAAAGTTGCCGCCGGTCACACCCATGTCGGCTGACAGGAATTGCGGGCGAAGCACTTCGCGCGCCTCGCGGGTCATCGCCGGGATTTCCGTTTGACGCGGACGGTGATGGGTTCTGGCGAACAGATCGGCAATTTCCTCTTTGTCCTTGTGCACCACCGGCGCAATGATGTGACTCGGCGGCTCATTGTCGTTGATCTGCAGGATATATTCGCCCAGATCCGTCTCGATCGACTGTACGCCCATATCGGCGAGCACGCGATTCAGATTCATTTCCTCGGTCACCATCGACTTCGTCTTGATGACCTTCTTGACATCGTGCTTCCTGGCGATCTCGGCCACCAGCCGGGCGGCCTCCTGCGCGGTTTCGGCGAACAGCACCGTTGCCCCGCGGCGCGTTGCCTCACGCTCGAAGATTTCGAGCCAGACGTCGAGATTCTCCAGGCCGCGATCGCGCCGCTCCTTGAGCGCGGCACGCGTGGCCTCGAAATCGATATGCCGGACCGCCTCGGCGCGCGCCGAAACGAATTTGGTCGACAGCTTCTTGAGGTTGTTCTGAAGGCGCTGGTCCGCCAGCTTCTGGCCGGCGCGGGCCTTGAACTGCATCGACTGTACTTGCATCGCGTTTCACCAAAAAAGGCTATGGGGCTGTTCTGATTTCGTGCGGCGACGTGTGGCGCGCCGACGAATAGCGCTGAGTCATTTGTCCGCTCGGCCGGCGAGCACCTCGGCGATGTGCAGTACCCGCGTGGTACGGTCGCCCGTGCGGCGCAGCCGGCCCTCGATGTTCAGGATGCAGCCGAGATCGCCGAGCACCACGGCCTGGGCTCCGCTCGCTTTGATATTGGCGCATTTCTCGTCGACAATGGCCGTCGAAATATCGCCATACTTAAGCGCGAAAGTACCGCCAAAACCGCAGCATGCCTGGCAATCCTTCATCTCCGTCAAGGTCACCCCTGGCAGCAGGCCGAGCAAGGCGCGCGGTTGCGCCTGCACCCCCAGTTCCCGCAAGCCGGAACAGGAGTCGTGGTAAGTGACTTCGCCGCTGAAGGTACCGGGCACCTTGTCGAGCTTCAGCACATTGACCAGAAAATCCGTCAGCTCATACACGCGGGGTTGCAGCCGTTCGAAGCGCCCCATCAATTCGGGGTCGTCGCGCAGCAGGTCGCCGTAATGCGCCTTGATCATGCCCCCGCAGGAGCCCGAGGGCACCACCACGTAGTCGAATTCCTCAAACTCGTCCAGGAATTTTTGCGCCAGATCACGCGCGATGCTGCGCTCTCCCGAGTTGTAGCCGGGCTGACCGCAGCACGTTTGAGTCTCGGGCACGACCACCTCGCAGCCGGCCGATTCCAGTAAATCCAGCACTGACATGCCGATTTCCGGCCGCATCAGGTCAATCAGGCAGGTAACGAATAAGCCGACACGCATCGCAACATCCCGTGAGGAAAACAATGCGTCATTATAGGCTCCGATCCCCGGTACAAACATGCATTACGGCCGCAGTTTGGCCCGGCCACGGGCGCGCGGAGCCACGGCGGACGATTCCTTGCTTGGGCATTTTTCACAATATGATATAGAATGTCACGCATTATTTCTCGTCCTTCCCGGCTCCCCATGAAAGACGTCAGTCAAGAATCCCGCACATCCATTCAAGTGATCGAACGCATGATGCGACTGCTCGACGCGCTTGCCTCGCATGCGGACCCCGTCAGCCTCAAAGAACTGGCCCTGGCAACCGAGCTGCACCCGTCGACCGCGCATCGGATCCTCAACGATATGGTGACTTGCCGTCTCGTCGACCGTTCCGACCCCGGCACCTACCGGCTCGGCATGCGCCTGCTGGAGCTGGGCAACTTGGTCAAGGAGCGGCTGTCGGTGCGCGATGCCGCACTTCAGCCCATGCGCGGCCTGCATCGGCTGACCGGCCAAACGGTCAACCTTTCGGTACGGCAGGGCGACGAAATCGTCTACATCGAACGCGCATACAGCGAGCGCTCCGGCATGCAGGTGGTACGCGCCATTGGCGGTCACGCGCCGCTGCATCTGACCTCCGTGGGCAAGCTGTTTCTGGCCGCTGACGAAACCGCGAGGGTGCGCGCCTACGCCACGCGCACCGGGCTGTCGGGCCACACCAGCAACAGCATCACCGATCTCGGCAAGCTCGAGCGCGAACTCAGTTCCGTACGTAGCCATGGTTACGCGCGCGACAACGAAGAGCTCGAGTTGGGCGTGCGCTGTATCGCTGCCGGGATTTACGACGACGGCGGCAAGCTCGTCGCCGGCCTCTCGCTGTCGGCACCGGCCGACCGCATGCAGGACGCCTGGCTGGCCAGTCTCAACGAAACCGCCGTGCAGATCTCGCAGGCATTGGGTTTCAAGCGCCCCCCTGCCGGCGACGGCCAGGCAAAAACCGATTTCGCGGGCAGCACCTTGCGAACGGCTGCGGCAGCACAGGCCGGCGAGTAAAGCGCCGGTCGGGAATCTCTTTGCCGCCCGCGCGAAACCGTGCCCCGCGGCAAATGAAAAAACGCTCCCGAGGGAGCGTTTTTTCATGGCATCAGATGCCGGCGGCCGGCTTAGAGCGCGCGTTGCACATTCGCGACTTGAGTGGTCGTGGCGGCCGGCTGGTTGCCAGCGGTGCGCAGTGCCGCGCTGCCACCGCCGTCAAGCAGCCACTGGCGAACTCGCGCAGCGTCGGCAAAACGCGAATATCGGCCGGTCGAGTCAAGCAGCACGATAATGACCGGCCGACCGTGCACGACGGCCTGCATCACAAGGCACTGCCCCGCCTCATTGATGAAGCCGGTTTTCTGCAGGCCGATCTGCCAGCCCGGATGCCCCACCAGATGATCGGTGCTGACGTAGTGGAGGTTTTTCCTGCCGGTGTTGACGTCGTAGCTCTTGTCGGTCGAGAACTCGCGGATCAGCGGGTACTGATATGCGGCCTTGATCATCTTGACCAGATCGCGGGCGCTCGACACGTTCTGGCTCGATAGTCCGGTCGGATCGTTGAAATGGGTATCGTTCATCCCGAGTTCACGCGCCTTGCGGTTCATCGCCGCGATAAAGGCCGGGCGTCCGCCCGGGTAGTAGCGACTCAGCGCCGCCGCTGCTCGGTTTTCAGAGGCCATCAGCGCAATGTGCAGCATATCGGCGCGATTCAGGCGCGACCCGACCGACAGGCGAGAGCCAGTGCCCTTTTCGTAATCACGGTCATCGGCCGTGACTTCCATCGTCTGGGTGAGCGGAATGTGCGCGTCGAGCGACACCATGGCCGTCATCAATTTTGAGATCGATGCGATCGGCCGAACCATGGACGACTGCTTGTCATACAGCACTTCCGCGGTGTTTTCGTCGACTACCAATGCTTCCTGCGAACGCAACGCGAGAGCTTGCGGCAGCCCGTCATGCAAGCCGTAGGCACGGCCCGGCGAGAGGTGTTCCGGCCGGAAATTGACCTTGCGGTAGCTGGTCACGATATGGCGTTGCCCGCCGCGATAGACGACTCGCTTGACGGCCACGCGCTTGACGACGGTGGGGCGGCTCGACAGCGTGCGCTCGACGCGATGCTGTTTGAGCGTCGCGTGCTTGATGGCGGTGTGATGCAAGCAGGCCCGCTTCTGGGCAGGGCTCAAGCGGGATTGCTTGCTCGAGCATGCGACAGGCCGGGCGTACGCCGCGGTGCCGACAGCGAGTGTGGCCGCCACCATGGCAGCCCCCCACAGGGCGCGACGGCACAAACGAGAGAACAGGTCGAATGAAAACATTTTTAGCGGCTTTGGGTTGGCGGCGATACTTTGTTGGAAAGTGTAGTTAATGTCCAAAAAATTAGCAATATGAAATACTTAGATTCAATACTTAAACCCGCCTCTAGAAATTTTTGGCAAAGCGCCATGGCAAGCGGTCATTACGCCAATTCCGCCACAAAACGCCACATCCCGTCACTCCATAAACGTGACCCAGCCGGCCAGCGGCTCTCGTTCGGTCGCCAATTGGTTTTCCACCGCCGTTTTGTCTTCGTAGCCGAGCGACATTCCGCACACGACCATTTGCTCCGGCGGCAGCGCCAGGTATTCAGCGATGATGCGATGAAATTGCGTGAAGGCCGCTTGCGGGCAGGTATCGAGGCCGCGGGCGCGGGCCGCGATCATCAGATTCTGCAAAAACATGCCGTAATCGAGCCAGCTGCCCTGCTCCAGCACGCGATCGATCGTAAAAATCATGCCGACCGGCGCATCGAAGAAGCGATAATTGCGGCCGTGCTGACGATGCATTTGAAGTTTGTCGGCTTTGCCGATGCCGAGCAATCCGTACAAGTCCCAGCCGATCTTGCGCCGTCGCCCCTGATACGGTTCGACCCATTGGCGCGGATAATAGGCGTATTCCTCGACGTGCGACTTGCTCATTTCGGGGTCGTCGTGCGCCGCCTGCAGGCGCTTGACCAGTTCGTCCTTGGCCGCACCCTCGAGCACCGTCACCCGCCACGGTTGAATATTGCTGCCGGATGGCGCCCGGCTCGCCAGTTCCAGAATTTCCATGACCGTCTCGCGCGGCACGGGTGTCGGCAAAAAGGCCCGAACGCTACGGCGCGAACGCAGCGCATCATCCACGATACGGGTCATCTCAGGCGCAGGGATTTGAGTCATGGTCGTCATTGGTGGAAATATTGGAATTTTTGACGCGCCTATGCGGAATTTTCCAGGCGTGGCAGGTTTCGAGCCCGGTCTTCACGACGCTGCGGCCCACTGGCGGTCAGCCGCCAAGTTGCGATGTTATCACCGTCGTGCACCATCGACATGCACAGCACCAAGGATCGGCGTGCCACCGACAAATGCCGCGCTGCCACCGGGGCGCAGCAGCCCATGTTGCAATCAACTGATTATTAATGAATTTTAATCAATGTTGCTCTGCACAAAAAATACTTGACATCAGGAATCTTTACTATAAACTTGCATTTGTGCACTGCACCAATGCAGCACACAGCGAGATGGCCCGAACCGTGTTTTCACCCTTAAGTGAAAACCAAAGACCAGCAAACACGGAGTGGGACACAATTTTTCTGCCTCAGGAGAAAGCAATGTCATTTTTGACCCCGGAACAACTGGCCTCGGCTCACAAAGCCAACCTCGAAACCCTGTTCGGTTTGACCAACAAAGCCTTCGAAGGCATTGAGAAGCTGGTCGAGCTGAATCTACAAGTCGTCAAGACCACGCTGGAAGAAGGTGCGAGCAACGCACAGAAAGCCCTGACGGCGAAGGACCCCCAAGAATTCCTGGCCCTGCAGGCAAATCTGGTGCAGCCGGCTGCCGAGAAGGTTCTCGCGTATGGTCGTCACTTGTATGAGATCGCTTCGAACACTCAAGCCGAATTCAGCAAAGTTGCCGAATCGCAGCTGGCTGAAAACTCGCAGAAGCTGCAGTCGATGGTCGACAACATTGCCAAGAACGCGCCCGCTGGTTCGGAATCCGCCGTGGCCGTCGTGAAGTCCGCCATCAGTGCCGCCAACAGCGCCTATGACAGCGTTCACAAAGCGACCAAGCAAGCCGTCGAACTGGCCGAAACCAATTTCGCCGCAGCCACCAATGTGGCCACCAAGGCCGCCCAGCAAGCTTCTTCGCGCGCTGCCAAAAAATAAGCGCACGCACCCTTGAATTTGCGCTGCGCGCCTTCATCTGGGCGCCAGTCAGAGTTGTCTCCTCGGTACCTCACAGGTACCCTTTGAACCCGGCACATTGCCGGGTTTTTTTATGCCCGGCGTTATCCCGTCAAGTGGGACACAGTCCCGTCCCGCCTGTCCTTGTCATGCCTGCACGCTAATCTGGCCGTCGCACGAAACGCCTCCTCCCGTCTGAATCCGATGTTTGGGAGCAATCCCATATTTCAGCATCAAGCCAAAGAATATTCTTAACTCGCTGCCGGACTTCGGGGCACGAGTACACGAATAAATGACGCTTCGCACCATTCAAGTCTCTTGCGTCTTTTCTGTTTCTCGCGACCTCGATCCGGCACATCAGCCAATCCCCCGGGAGAGCAATACGTTTTCGCGGCATGGCTGAGGGCGCGGCCCCGGTCGATTGGGCGCCGCTTTCCTGGACCGTTGATTCACCCGACTCAACCCATGGCTCGTCTTCATCAAACGATCGCTCTTGCCTTGCTCGCGACAACGTGCGGCAGCCTGCATGCGCGCACCGCTGATTTCGATATCGGCGTTACTGTCGTGCCGTCGGCCTGCAGCATTTTGCTCAACCGCCAGGGAGTCATCAACTACGGTGATATTCCACGACATCGCCTCAACAAGACCCGCGTGACCGCACTGTACCCGCACGTGCTGAACGTGACGATCAGTTGCCAGCAACCGACGCGCTTCGCGGTAAGGCTCAAGGACGAACGGGCTGCTTCAGCGCTGCAATGCAATGCGGGTGACGGCTGCCCGGTTTTGCGCGACGACCAAAATGCAGTGATTCGCGATTACGTGCCATACGGTCTTGGTTTCGCGAACGGCAAGAAGATCGGCGGATTCGTCATGAGCATGGCCAATAACGGTTATCAGCGCACCGACAAACTGTGGGCGCAGATCCTCATGTCCAACAATAACGGCAGAACGTGGAGTGTCCCGCGCTGGGATCAAAAGCCCATGGCGAACGCGGCCGACTGGGTGAGCTGGTCGCTCGGCGCAGATCAGCCCTCGGCACAGCCGGGCGTGTTTCTCACGCTCAAGGTCGAGCCATTGATCAACCCGCTCGACTCCCTGCCTTCCAATCAGGTCATTGAACTCGACGGTTTGGCCAGCTTTACCGTCGAGTATTTGTGAGCCGGACATCAACTTCATTTCTTCTCTTCAAATCACGGCGGCAGCATGAAAAAACGACTTCTTTCTCACAGCATTGCGCTCTCCCTGCTCGCGGCAAATCTCGCGCACGCCTCCGGCATGCTGCCGGAGACCTCTGTCGTGATCGTCAACGAAGCCGATGGTGAAGGTGTGATCAACGTCAAGAACACCGATCCGACGCCATCGTTGCTCTACACGGCGATCGAGGATATTCCCGAAGACACGGCTGACCTGATCGTCGCGTCGCCGCCGGTTGCGCGCGTCGAGAGCGGGCAAAACCAGTTGGTACGCTTTATTTTGCAAAGCGATCAGCCGCTCGAGACCGAGCGCATGAAACGTGTGACGTTCGAGGGCATTCCGCAGAAGCACGAGGGGGCGAGTCAGGTAAAGGTCGTCATCCGGCAGAACCTGCCGCTCATTATCCGCCCCAAACATCTCGCGCCGGATCGCCAGCCCTGGCTGCATCTGCAGTGGGCCGTCGCAGGCGAGCAACTGACCGTGAGCAACCCGAGCCCTTACGTCGTCAGACTTGCCCAGGCCGTGCGCGTCTTGCCGGCGGATCGCGAAGCCGCATTGCCCAAGTCCTATATCCTGCCTGGCGAAAAAATCATGCTCACGACCGATCGAAGCACGGCATCCAAGGCGCTCAAAGTCCGCTTGTTGCCCTCCACCGCGTATGGCTACGCAGCCGGCTCGGTCGAGATGCCCGTGAACCAGACGACCCAGCCCGCCAAGTAAGCTTATGAAACGCGCCATTCGACCCGCGCCGGGGCGCGGGCAGGCCCCCTTTCGCCCAAATTTCGGCACTGCGTCGCTTGCCCGTCGCCTCGGCGTGCTGTTGGTCACGGCCCTGGTCTGTCATGGCACACTGAGCGCCTCACAACCGGAAGCCGGTCACGTCAAGTTCGACAGCGACATGCTCAAGGCGCGCGGCATCGATCCGGCCACTGCCGTCTATTTCAGTCAGGCGGCGCGCTTCAGGCCGGGTACGTCGCCCGTCACCCTGACCGTCAACGGCATGCGCAAGGGGACCGTCGACGCCCGCTTCGGTACCCACGGCGAACTCTGTTTCGATCGCGAATTGCTCGATCGCGCCGGGCTGCGGGTGCCTGGAGAGCTGCCGGCAGCGCCACCCGCGAACGTGCCAGCCGCGCCGGACGCACTGCCGCCCCGACCCGCTCCCAGCGCCGTCGGTTCATCGGTATGGCCGCTCGAACCCAATGCACTGGCTGAGGATGGCGCCAGTGTCGACATTGCCGCCGCCAGTCATCGCGGCGGCGATCGCCAAGGCGATGGCAAAACCATCAAGGCCCCACGCGCCGGCGACGCGCCTGCACGCGGGGATACGCCCGTTGCGCCAGCCGAGATCGATGTTTCGGTGGCGGGCGATGCAACTGCCAATGCACGGCCTGCCTGCTACGACTACCGGCTGGCCTATCCACAAACCGTGGTGACGCTTCACCCCAACGAAGCGGCCATCGAATTGATCGTACCGGGCGAAGCACTGCGCGCGCCCGAGACCACGCTCTCGGGATATACCACCGGAGGCACCGCGGCGTTACTGAACTATGACATCCAGGCGTCGGACAATCGTGCGTGGGGCAAGGTCAATCGCTATGCCGTGGCCGCCACCGATGTGGGCTTCAATAGTGGCGACTGGCTCGTGCGCAGCCGCCAGACCTTCACCCAGCTCAACGGAAAATCGAGCTGGAATTATCTTCACACTTACGTGCAACGCACCTTCGTCGATGCCAGATCGATCATGCAGGCGGGCGAAATCACGCTCGGCAGTTCGCTGTTCGCAGGCATTCCTTTGCACGGCGTTCAGCTCATGCCCGAGCGGGCCTTGACGGAGGCCGCGTCGGCCAGCGCAGGGGCCGTGGTGCGCGGCATTGCGCAAACCCAGGCACGCGTCGAAGTCCATCAAAATGGCTCGCTGGTGTACTCCACGCTGGTGCCGCCCGGCCCTTTCGTGCTGGATCGCCTGCCGCTGCTCAGCGGCACCGGCGACCTGCAGGTCACGGTCATCGAGGCTACTGGCGAGCGACGCCAATTTACCGTACCTGCCGCGTCGTTCATGAATCACGGCATCGGCGCGCCGCAGGGCTTCTCGGTGGCCGTGGGCAAGGTGCGTCGCCCCGGAGGCAAGTCCGTCAGGCGCGGACGCGACATGCCCACGCCCTGGGTACTCAGTGCCAATCGCGGCTGGGCGCTGAGCCGCAACATCAATGCGGCAACCGGCTTATTGGTCACCAACCACTACCAGGCGCTGGGTCTGAGTCTCGACGCCAGGCTAATGGCCAACGCCACCGCGGCGATGCGGGTGTTACTGACGCGCGACAACGAACAGCGAGCTACTGGTACACAGATCACCGGTGGCCTGAATGCACGCTTGAGCGAGAATCTGTCCGCTTCGCTGTCGGCCACCCTGCAAACCTCGGGGTACCGCGGGCCGCTTGAGCAACCTCAGCGCGTCCGCGCGCAATACACGGCATCGCTGGCCTGGAATGCGGCTCGCGCGGGCGGCATGATGCTCAGCTACAGCCGTGCCACCTCCAGCAACGCGGGCCAGACGAGCCGCTTTTTTGGCTCCTGGAGCAACACGTTCGGTCCGGCCAATGTTTCATTCAATGCCGAGCATGAAACCGGCGCACGCCGCCCACGCAGTGCCGTGTATATCAACCTCAGCCTTTCGCTCGGCAAGCGTTACGTCAGTGGGTTTGCCAGTCAAACCGGCGATACAACGCGCTATGGCGCTCGCTTTAGCGAAAACGTCAGTGAAACGTTGAATTACAATGCCTCGGTCACTTCGACCAGCGACGCACGGCGTGCCGCCCTAACGGCGAATCTGAACTACTTGCCGCGCTACACGCAACTCGGCGTCGGCTACGGCTACTTCGGCGCAGGCAGCCATGCCTTCTCGGCCAGCGTGCGCGGCAGCGCCGTGGCGCATCGCGGTGGTGTGACGTTTTCGCCCTACCCGGTGCAAGACACTTTCGGCATCGTCTCGGTGGGCGAGATTGCCGGCGCGAAAATCCACACCCCGAGCGGGCCGGCGTGGACCGATGCCTGGGGCCGTGCCGTGGTTCCCGCGCTGCCGGCATACAGCGAAGCGCAACTGCAGCTGGCGACGACAGGCTTGCCGCGCAATATCGATGTAAAAAATGGTTCGTACACCCTAAAAGCGGGGCATGGATCCGTGAATTTCGTCGATTTCGAAGTCAGCCAGGTGCGACGGCTGTTGCTGAATGTGACTCTGCCCGACGGCCGCATGCCAGCCAAAGGCGCATCGGTCGTCGATAGCCGGGGTAATTTTGTCACCGCGGTGAACGGCAAAGGCAAAATATTTTTGAATCAGGGCAAGCCCAAATCAGCTTTGCGAGTCAAGCTCGATGAACAGCGCCATTGCGAACTGCGCTTCACGGTGCCGGAGAAGTTCGACGCTGGCCGATACTTCGAGGCTGTCGACGCGGTTTGCCAACCGCTGGCGCCGACGGCCGCTGCCGCAGAAGCTGCGGCGTCGGCCGCGACCAATCCCACGGAGCCGCTCCATGAAAATCTTTAACCTTCGCACCGTGCGGTGGCTGGCGCTGCCCACTACCGCAGTCATCACTGCGCTGGTCGCCGTGCCGTCACGTGCCGATCATGCCGAGTGCAAGCTCGTGCTCAACCAGCCTTCGATCGAATACGGCCAATTGACCCGAGGGCAATTGCTCGATTACGCGTCGGCATCGGGCGAGGCATCGCTCGACCCTAGATTCATCACACTGACGGCGACCTGCGGCAAGCCTGCCTCCATGAGCCTTTTTTTGCGCAGCGCAGCGGCCGATACGGAGCGCTTCCGCTTTGCCGAGCATGGCAGCTATACGGTCCGCCTGAGTGAGGCCCGTCTGGATGGTCAGCCAGTGCACTTGAGCGAGGTGAGTGCCGGTGGCCCCGGCCCTCTGATTGTGTCGCGATCCGAAACGACACTCCAGCTCAAACCCGGCTTCGGCGCTGCGCTGACCGCCCTCGACGGACAACCGGCCGTGGGCAGTCATTTGACCGCTCGAGTAGAAGTTCAGACCCGCATACCGGTCGAAGCCACGCGGGTATCCGGCATGCAGCGCTGGCAGGGCCGTGGCACCTTTGAACTGATCACGCGGTAAGGAGCCCGTGAATTCGGGCGCCGCGGCAGGTTGGCGCGCAGCTTAGTTGTAGACCAACTCCAACGTGGACAAGCCGTCCAACGGAATATCCGCACCCAGCGGCAAGTCGGAGAGCCTGTTCGCATAGGCGTCGACCTGGATCTTGCCAACGAGTTTGGTGAATGCGCTCGGATTGGTGCCCACACCTTCGGCCCACGCAAACACATCGCCGCTCTTCATGACGAAGCCGTCGCCGCTTTTCACCCAGTTGCTGCCATCCTGACGCAGCACGGTGGTATTCACGCTGTTCGCATTGCCTTTGAAGGAATCCGGCACCAAGGTCAGCGTATAGCCGCCCACTTTCGCATTGGTCTTGCCGTTGCCGCTGATTTGGCCGAGGCCGAACAACGCCCCTTTTGCCTCGGATGGCAAGCCTGTGCGGCCCATCGAGCTGGTGGCCTTGGTGTCGCTGATCTTCAAACGCACCGCGGCGGCTGTCGGGCACTCGATCGTCAGGTCGGTGCTCTTGGCACCCAAGTGCTTGGGCTCGGTCATCGAAAGATTTTTACCTTCGATGGTCTTATAGTCGACGCCTGCGGCATCGCCAAGCTTCGGCGTGCACGCCGGCGGTTTGATGGTGCCGCTCACTTTCAGAGGTATCGACTGGGCCATCACGGAGCCACACAGAACAGCCAGCAATGAAGCCGCTGCAAATTTCTTCGTGTTTTTCATAAGGTTGGATAGGATCAAAATGTAAAAGAGGTGGATCAAGCCATGCACCGAACAACACCGTCGCCCTCAGATCATCCCGCGCCATCCGGAGCGTGCTCGGTGGGCCGCAGCACAGCATCGCTGGTTCGGGTTCGGCGTTCAGTCACGACACCCCTTTCTGGCCGCTGGACAAACCTCGTCGTACCACAGTCAGGGGCATGAAAATTATGGAAAATTCCCGAAACCGTCGATACGAGATTGTTCTCGGCGCCCCTTCCGCGAGAGGCTTCGCACGATGGGAAAATGTCGCAGCACCAGGTTGCCGACGGCGCACAGTCGCTCGCTCGCGGCGGCGCCTCCAACGACAGAGGCCGCCCCCTGCACATGGGGCGGCCTCGTCAGCGTTCGTCCAGTTGGTCGTTGGTCTGCGCGTATTTATTGATAGATCATCTCCAGCGTCGCCAGGCCGTCGAGCTGAATATCGGAGTCCAGCGGCAAGTCGCTGAGCTTGTTGACGTAGGCATCGACGTGCAGCGTGCCGCTCAGCTTGGTAAATGCACCGGGCGCATCGCTCATGCCTTGCCCCCAGGAAAAAACGTCACCGCTACGCATGACTCTGCCGGTGCCGCCGCCGACCCAGCCGCGCCCCGATTGGCGCAACAATCGCAGCGGCAATCCGTTGCCACTGGCTCGAAATGAATCGGCGTCCAGGGTCAGTGTGTATGCGCCAATCTTGGCATTGCGCTTGCCTGCGCCACTGGCGCGCCCCAGTCCGAACGCGTGCCCCGCAACCGTGCCGGGCAACTCGGCGTTGCTCAATGCGGTAGCCGCTCGGGTATCGCTGACTTTGAGTCTGACGGTCATCGCACTCGGGCAGTCGATCGTCAGCGTGGTACTTCTGCGTCCCAGAAATTTCGCTTCATTGACAGACAAGGTTCTGCCGTCGATCACCCGATAATCGATGCCCGCGGTATCGCCAAGTTTCGGCACGCACGAGTCAGGCTTGATAAAGCCTCTGACCTGAACGCTCATCGACTGCGCCGCGGCCAGCCCGCTCAGCATCAGCAGCAGCGCCGCGGTCGTTGTTCTGGTCATCCTTGTCATGTCATGCGTCATTGGGAAATTGGCCGCGCGTGGCACGCATATGCCACGCGCGGCCAGCGCGAGTCGTTGGGAGGGATCGGGCACCATTGGTTCGCCCAACAGGCCAGCATAGCGCCATCGACCTGCCGTTGACACGTATTTGGAACCCGATCGGCATGACGATTATGCAAACTCCGGACTTGCTCCGACATCAGAATTGTCTCGGCACCCCTTCACTTCATACGCAGTCGAACTCAGATGAGTCTTCGGCGGTCGGGAAGCACGGGCAGGCTTCGCGGTCCCAGGTGCTCTCGCCGATGACGCCAGCGATACGAAATGCAAAGGCCCGCAATGCCGGGCAGCAATGCGGGCCTTCATACCGCCCCTGGGGGCGATGAGCAGCTTCGATTATTTCTTGCGCGCCGGTGGCACGTCGGTGCAAACACCTTCGAAAATTTCCGCCGCCATGCCGATCGACTCGGTCAGTGTCGGATGCGGATGAATCGTCTTGCCGATATCGACCGGGTCGGCCCCCATTTCGATCGCCAGACACAGTTCCCCGATCAGGTCGCCGGCATGCGTGCCGACGATGCCTCCGCCGATCAGGCGATGGGTCTGCTCATCGAACAACAGCTTGGTGAAACCCTCGTCGCGGCCATTGGCGATCGCGCGGCCGGAAGCAGCCCACGGGAACACCGCCTTGCCATATTTGATGCCCTCGGCCTTGCATTGCTCTTCCGTCTTGCCGGCCCAGGCCACCTCGGGATCGGTGTAGGCCACCGACGGAATCTGCAGCGCGTCGAAGTAGGATTTCTCGCCTGCGGCGGCCTCGGCCGCCACGTGCGCCTCGTGCACCGCCTTGTGTGCGAGCATCGGTTGGCCGACGATGTCGCCGATCGCGAAAATATGCGGCACATTGGTACGCATTTGCCTGTCGACGGCAATGAATCCCCGCTCGCTGACCGCCACGCCCGCCTTGTCGGCACCGATCTTGTTGCCGTTCGGGCTGCGCCCCACCGCCACCAGCACCAGGTCATAGCATTGCGCCTCGGCCGGCGCGGCTTCGCCCTCGAACTTCACGTAGATGCCGTCAGGCTTCGCGTCCACGGCGACGGTTTTGGTCTTGAGCATGACCTTGCCGAAGCGGCGGGCGTTGAATTTTTCCCACACCTTGACCAGATCCCGGTCGGCGCCCTGCATCAGGCCGTCGAGCATTTCCACCACGTCGATCTCGGCGCCCAGCGTGCTGTAGACAGTGGCCATCTCCAGCCCGATGATGCCGCCGCCGATCACCAGCATCTTCTTCGGCAGTTGGCGCAGCTCGAGGGCACCGGTCGAATCGACGATACGCGGGTCTTCGGGCACGAACGGCAGCTTGACCGCCTGCGAGCCGGCCGCGATGATCGCCTGCTGGAACTTGATGACCTGCTTGCCGCCGTCCGGCAACACGACTTCGAGATGGTGCGGATCGAGGAACGCGCCGACGCCACGCACCACTTGCACTTTGCGCGCCTTGGCCATGCCGGCCAGGCCGCCGGTGAGCTTGCCAACCACGCTATCCTTGAAGGCACGCAGCTTGTCGAGATCGATTTGCGGCTTGCCGAACGTGATGCCGTGGGCAGCCAGCGCGGCCGCTTCGTCCGTCACGGCAGCGGTGTGCAGCAAGGCCTTGGACGGAATGCAGCCGACGTTCAGGCACACGCCGCCCAGCGTCGCGTAGCGCTCCACCAGCACGGTGTTGCGCCCCAGATCGGCGCTGCGGAAAGCGGCGGAATATCCGCCGGGGCCGGCGCCGAGCACCAGCACATCGCATTCGATGTCCGCGCCGCCGCCGTGCTGCGCGGGTGCCGGCGCGGCAGCCGCCGGCTGAGGCTTCGGCGCCGGCGCGGCGTTTGCGGACGGCGCGGGCGCGGCCTGGGCGGCACCCGCCTCGACCAGCGCAATCACGGTGCCCTGGCTCACTTTGTCGCCGGCCTTGACGCGTATTTCCCTGACGACGCCAGCCTGCTCGCTCGGCACCTCCATGGTGGCCTTGTCGGTTTCGAGTGTGATCAACGATTGCTCTTTCTCAATCGTATCGCCCACTTTGATGAGCACTTCGATTACATCAACATCACTGAAGTCGCCGATATCCGGCACTTTGACTTCGATGAGACTCATTAGCTGTCTCCTGTCGCGTTTGGCGTTGGAATGGGAAAGGCGTGAATCTGGAACGGCCCGCCGGAGCTTTTGTCGAATTCGGCCCCGGCTTTGACGCCCAGCTCGGCGATGGCACTCGCATTCGGGGCCTGATCGTAGGCGGCATACATCGCGCCAAGCGCGAAGCTGCGTCCCGAGCCGATGCCCCAAAAGCGGTCGAAGGCAAACACCTCGCGGTACGAATACACACCGTAAATACCGCTCGGGTTGGCAATCAGGCAAGTAATCTGCGACGACTCGTACGGGTCGTCCTCTTCTTCCTTGGTGTTCAGGAAATATTCTTCCTTGAGCTTCTGATGCGCTTTGCAGAACGTGCGAAAAACTTCGTCACGCGAATGCAGTTTGCACTCGTCGCCCAATCCCGTGAGCAAGGCGCGCATGACCGGAAAATGCGCGGTGGTGCCAGCCAGGCCGATATACGAGTCGCCGATCTGGAAGATTTTGCGATTCGCTTCATAGGCCTGCGATAGGCGCGTCTCGCCAAACGTCACCAGCGAATCCGCGGCGATGGCGATTTCATTATGCTTGCGGACGACAACGACGGTGGTCATGGCGATTTCCCTGCGCGGTCAGAACCCGGCATCGGGGGCCGGCGCCGGCGCAAGCCGGCACCGAAACCCCGAGCCGTCAGAGCATCGCCCGACGGAAGTCATGCAGCAGTTGCGCCAGATAAGTGTTGAAGCGCGCCGCCTCCGCCCCGTCGATCACACGATGATCATACGACAGCGACAACGGCAATATCAGGCGCGGCACGAACTGCTGACTGGCGTCGTCCCACACCGGCTGCTGGCTGGAACGGCACACGCCGAGAATGGCTACCTCCGGCGCGTTGATGATCGGCGTGAAATAGGTCCCGCCGATGCCGCCCAGTGACGAGATCGAGAAGCATCCGCCTTGCATCTGATCGGGTTTGAGTTTGCCGTCACGCGCCGCCTTGGCCAGTTCCGAAGTCTCGCGGGCAATCTCGAACACGCCCTTCTTGTCGGCATCCTTGATGACCGGGACCACCAGCCCATTGGGCGTGTCGGCGGCAAAGCCGATGTTGAAGTATTGCTTGTAGACCAGATTGTCGCCGTCGAGGCTGGCATTGAAGGTCGGGAACTTCTTCAACGCGGCAACGCAAGCCTTGATAAGGAAGGCCAGCAATGTCACCTTGACGCCCGACTTCTCGTTTTCCTTGTTCAACAACACGCGGAACGCTTCGAGATCCGTGATATCGGCGTTGTCGTTGTTGGTGACATGGGGAATCATCACCCAGTTGCGATGCAGATTGGCACCGGAGATTTTCTTGATGCGCGACAGCGGCTTGGGGTCGATCGGGCCGAATTTGGCGAAATCGATTTTCGGCCACGGCAGCAAATCCAGGCCGGCGCCGCCGGCCGTCTGGGCCGGCGCGGCGCCACCCTGGCCGCTCATGGCTCGCTTGATGAACGCGCGCACGTCGTCCAGCGTGATGCGGCCTTTCGGACCGCTGCCCGGCACACGCGCCACGTCGACGCCCAGCTCGCGCGCGAATTTGCGCACCGACGGACTAGCGTGGCTGATCATATGCTCGCCCTCCTGAACCAGCGGCACCAACGGTGCGGCGGGTTCAGCGGCCTTCACCGGCGCGAGCGTCTTGGACGCTTCGACCTGCGGCGCGGCAGCCGCCGGCGCCGCCGGTTGACTTTGCGCCGGCGCGGCACCGCCTTCGAGCAGGATAATCACACTGCCTTCGGATACGGTGTCGCCGACTTTGACCTTGAGTTCCTTGACCACGCCGGCCGACGGACTGGGCACGTCCATGGTGGCCTTGTCGGACTCGAGCGTGATCAGCGATTGCTCGGCCTCGACCTTGTCGCCGGCCTTGACCAGGACTTCGATAACCGGCACATCGTTGTACCCGCCGATATCCGGCACCTTGACCTCGGTCGTGTCGCCAGCGGCTGCGGGGGCCATCGGCGTTGCCGGCGCTGCCGCGGCAGCTGCAGGCGCGGCCGGGGCCGGCGAGCTGGCGGCCGCTTTGCCGTTGACGGGAGCAGGCGCTGCGCCGTTGGCCGACTCCAGCATGATGATGAGCGAGCCCTCGGATACCGTATCACCAACCTTGACCTTGACGTCCTTGACGATGCCGGCCGACGGGCTCGGCACGTCCATGGTCGCCTTGTCGGATTCGAGGGTGACCAGCGAGGTTTCCGCCTCGACCCGGTCGCCCGCCTTCACCAGGACTTCGATAACCGGCACATCGTTGTACCCGCCGATGTCCGGCACCTTGACTTCAATTACTTGACTCATTTCTGACAGTCTCCTCGCGTCTGCCCGCACTGCGAAGGGCGCGCCGATGCACGGGCGCGCCCTTCGCCGCTCAAAGGCAGCTTACACGGTCATCGGGTTGGGTTTTTTCGGATCGAGCCCGTACTTGGCAATTGCTTCGGCGACCTTGGCCGCAGCGATCGTTCCCTCGTCGGCCAGCGCCTTGAGCGCTGCCACGGTGACCCAGTGGCGGTCGACCTCGAAGAAATGACGCAATTTCTCGCGCGTGTCGGAGCGGCCAAAACCATCGGTGCCCAGCACCACGTAGCGCTGCGACAGGAACGGGCGAATCTGGTCGGCGTAGGTGCGCACATAGTCGGTAGAGGCGATGACCGGCCCACGCGCGTCCTTCAAGCATGCTTCGACATGCGATTGACGCGGTGTTTCAGTCGGATGCAGCAGATTGTAGCGCGCCACATCATGGCCTTCGCGCGCCAGTTCGGTGAAGCTCGGGCAGCTCCACAGATCGGCGTCGACACCCCAGTCGTTCTTCAGCAGCGCGGCGGCTTCGACCACTTCGTTGAAGATCGTGCCAGAACCCAGCAGTTGCACGTGCGGGGCCTTCTTGCTCTCCTCACCGCGCTTGAACAGATACATGCCTTTGACGATGTCCTTCTCCACGCCCTCGGGCAAGCCGGGTTGCGCGTAGTTTTCGTTCATCACGGTAATGTAGTAATACACGTCTTCCTGTTCCTGCACCATGCGGCGCAGGCCGTCTTGCACGATCACCGCCAGCTCGTAGCCGTAGGCCGGATCGTACGAGATGCAGTTCGGGATCGCCGATGACCACAGCAATGAGTGGCCGTCCTCGTGCTGCAGGCCCTCGCCGTTGAGCGTCGTGCGCCCGGCCGTGCCACCGATCAGGAAACCGCGGGAGCGCATGTCGCCGGCAGCCCAGGCCAGATCGCCGATACGCTGGAAGCCGAACATCGAGTAGAAGACGTAGAACGGGATCATTTGCTCGCCATGCGTCGAATACGACGTGGCGGCCGCGATCCAGTCGCACATGCCGCCGGCTTCGTTGATCCCCTCCTGCAGGATCTGACCGTTCTCGGATTCCTTGTAGAACATCAACTGGTCCTGGTCCTGCGGGACGTACTTCTGACCTTGCTGGCTCCAGATGCCAATTTGACGGAACAATCCTTCCATGCCGAAGGTGCGCGACTCGTCGGGCACGATCGGTACGATGCGCTGCCCAAGCACCTTGTCCTTGAGCAGAATGTTCAGCACCCGCACGAACGCCATGGTGGTCGAGATTTCACGCCCTTCGGCGGTCGCCTTGAGCACCGGCTCGAATGCCGACAGCGCAGGCACCGGCAACGAGGCCGCCTTGCCGCGCCGGGCGGGCAGATAGCCGCCGAGCTCCATGCGGCGAGCGCGCATATATTCGAGTTCCTTGGAGCCCTCTTCGAATTTCACGTATGGCACGTCGGCGATCTGCTCGTCGGTGATAGGCAGCTTGAACTGGTCACGGAATTTCTTCAGTGCCTCCACCGGCATCTTCTTTTGCTGGTGGGTGATGTTCATCGCCTGGCCAGCTTCGCCCATGCCGTAACCCTTGATGGTCTTGGCCAGGATCACGGTCGGCTGCCCCTTGTGATTGGTCGCCTGCTGGAACGCCGCATAGATCTTGTGCGGGTCGTGGCCGCCGCGATTCAGGTTCCAGATGTCTTCGTCGGAGTAATCGGCCACCATCGCCTTCAACTCCGGCGAGTTGAAGAAGTGCTCGCGCACATAGGCGCCGTCCTTGGACTTGTAGGTTTGGTATTCGCCGTCCACGCACTGCATCATGCGCTTCATCAGCAGGCCCTTCTTGTCGCGCGCGAGCAGGGCATCCCAGCGACTGCCCCAGATGACCTTGATGACATTCCAGCCAGCGCCGCGGAATTCCGATTCCAGTTCCTGGATGATCTTGCCGTTGCCGCGCACCGGACCGTCCAGGCGCTGCAGGTTGCAGTTGACCACGAAAATCAGGTTGTCGAGCTGTTCGCGCCCAGCCATGCCGATGGCGCCGAGCGATTCCGGTTCATCGGTCTCGCCGTCGCCCAGGAAGGCCCACACTTTGCGACCGTCGGTTTTCAGTACGCCCCGGCTTTCCATGTATTTCATGAAGCGGGCTTGATAAATTGCCATGATCGGGCCAAGGCCCATCGAAACGGTCGGAAATTGCCAGAAATCCGGCATCAGCCACGGGTGCGGGTAGGACGGGATGCCGTGGCCATCGACTTCCTGGCGGAAGCTGTCGAGTTGCTTTTCGGTCAGGCGGCCCAGCAGGAATGCGCGGCTGTAGATGCCCGGCGACGAGTGGCCCTGGACGAAAATCAGGTCGCCACCGTGCTTGTCGGACGGCGCATGCCAAAAGTGATTGAACCCGACGTCGTAAAGCGTGGCGGCCGAAGCGAACGAAGCGATATGGCCGCCCACGTTGGTGGTCTTGCCGGCGCGCAGCACCATCGCGATCGCGTTCCAGCGCGTGTAAGAGCGCACCCGGTGCTCGATCTCCTGGTCGCCCGGGATATGGGCTTGCTGATCGAGCGGGATAGTGTTGATGTACGGCGTATTAGCGGAGAACGGCAAGTGTTCGCCATTCACGCGCGCATATTCAATCAGCTTTTCGAGCAGGTAGTGCGCCCGCCCCGGACCTTCGGCGCTAAGAACACCTTCCAGGGATTCAAGCCATTCTTTGGTCTCTTGGGGATCGGCGTCCTGCTCGGACACGTATTTCAAAACTTCATCAGGTACGGCGGACATGGTTGTCTCCTGTCTGTCGTGAGAGTGGGCGACGCGGTCGAGCCTGTTTCGAGCACAGCAGGCTCGCCGACCTTATGCCGCGCCATTGTACGGAGTACGCAGGGCGAAGCGCAAGAAAAATTTCAAATTACGGTATATGTTTTTATAATATGAAATATCGCGCCGCAGTGCAGCAAAAATTGCAGCGCAATTTTTCGACCCCCAATCCCTGCATTGACCTACCGTAGGCGTTTCACCGCGATTTGACAATGGGCGCGCAAAGGGTCAACGGGCGCAGGCAATGACGCCGTCTGAGCTACAATCTTGGGATGTTTCCGCACCGCCTTGCCACTCCCGCCCCCCCCACACGGCCGAATCACGCAGCCGGCCGTTCGAACCGCTGGCTGCAGGGCTTTGCGGAATCGCATTACTACCTGTTGGTGCCGCTCGCCTCCATTGTGATCTTTCTGGTGGTCATGAGCTTGATTCTATGGAGCCTGAATCGCCGCGAGGCCGAGCAGCAGCAAGACACCCTGTATCGGAATGTGGCCTGGGCGCAGCAACAGATCCGCCTGAACATGCTGTCAATCCAGGATCAGATCAGCTCGCTCGCGCGCGACACCGCTGCTGCCCCGCAGAGTCTTGGACATTTCGCCAGTGCGGCCGACGAGATGATGCAGAATCATCCCGACATCGTGTTCATGAACTGGCTCAATGCCGAGCAACGGCCGCAGTGGGCGGTGCCAACCGATTCGCCATTTGCATCGCGACTTCAGGCGAGCAAGGACAGTCCGATGGAGGATGCTTTGCTGGTGGCGTTTCGTGCCGCCCGCGACTCGCGGCGCCCCGCCTATTCGACGCTGCTTTATGACGCTTCGGGCATGTCCTACATTGCGCTCGAAGTGCCCGTGCTGCGCGGCCGCGAATTCCTCGGCACGATCGGCGTGGTGTATTCGGTCGAGGGCATACTGATTCATGAGTTGCCGCAGGAGCTGGGCAACAAGTTCAAGGTCTCGTTCGTCGATACGCACAACAAGGAGCTGGCCACCACATCGACCCGGCCGCCGTCGCCGCGCGACGTTTCCTCCGAACTGCTGCTCGATCCGCCCGGGCATAGCCTGCTGGTGCGGGTCTACTCGTATCCGTCGGTGGGCAACTTTGTCAATAACACCCTGGTTTGGCTGATTGTCGGCCTGTCGTGCTTCGTGCTCTGGAGTCTTTGGAGCCTGTGGCGTCACACACGGCAGCGCTTCGAGGCACAACAGGCCCTGTTCAACGAAACGTCGTTTCGCCGGGCGATGGAAAATTCCATCGTGATCGGCATGCGGGTGCTGGATCTGCAAGGCCACATCACCTACGTCAACCCGGCGTTTTGCCGAATGACGGGCTGGGACGAAGCCGACCTCCTGGGACATGCGCCGCCCTATCCGTACTGGCCGGATGACGATATCTACGAGATGCAGCGTCGCATCGACATGACCTTGCGCGGCAAGGCCCCGTCGCATGGATTCGAAATCCGTGTGCGGCGCAAGAACGGCTCGGTGTTCTATGCGCGCATGTTTGTCTCGCCGCTGGTCGACGCGCATGGCAGGCAAACCGGCTGGATGTCGTCGCTGACCGATATCAGTGAACCCAAGCGCGCTCGCGAGGAACTGGCCGCTGCCCATGAGCGCTTCACCACAGTGCTCGAGAGTCTCGACGCATCGGTCTCGGTGCTGGCGGTCGACAAGGCCGAGTTGCTGTTCGCCAATCGCTATTACCGGCAACTGTTCGGCACGCGTCCGGAGGGGCACCTCGAGCTGTCGGATGGCGCGCTTGAGTCGGCGCAAGTGTCGAGCGATTCGATCGACATGGTGGACGCTTACGCTGGACTGCCGGCCGTAGCGCTGACTGATACGGCTTCCGAAACGCAGGAGATCTATCTGCCCAGCCGTCAGAAATGGTTCGAGGTTCGGCGGCAGTATATCCAATGGGTGGACGGTCACTTGGCACAACTGCAGGTAGCCACTGATATCACCGCGCGGCGTCAGGCCGAGGAGCTGGCGCGCCAGGAAGAAGAGCGCTTGCAATTCACCGGCCGACTGATGACAATGGGCGAGATGGCCTCTTCCTTGGCCCACGAGTTGAATCAGCCATTGGCCGCAATCAATAATTACTGCATGGGAACGGCCGCGTTGGTGCGAGCCGGACGCACCAGCCCCGAGACGTTGCTGCCGGCGCTCGAAAAAACCTCTCAACAGGCGGTGCGGGCGGGCATGATCATCAAGCGTATCCGCTCGTTCGTCAAACGCAGCGAGCCAAAACGCCAACCCACGAGCATTTATGAAATCGTCGCAGATGCGGTGGGACTGGCGGAAATCGAGGCGCGCAAGCGGCGCATCCGCATCGTGACGGAACTCCCGGCGGGTCTGCCGCAAATTTTTGTCGACCCGGTGCTGATCGAGCAGGTTTTGGTGAATCTGCTCAAAAACGCGGCCGAGGCGATGCAAAACCATACGCCGCCCCCAGGCCTGCGACGTGACCTATCGATTCGCCTGCATGTGCGCCGACAGGAGAAAGCCATCGAGTTCACTGTTGTCGACCATGGTCCGGGAGTCGACGAGACCACCATCGAACGCCTGTTCGAACCATTTTTCAGTACGAAATCCGATGGCATGGGCATGGGGTTGAATATCTGCCGCTCAATCATCGAATCCCATCATGGCCGCCTGTGGGTGGAAAACAACTATGCCGGGGACGTGCGCAGCGGCTGCACGTTTTTTATCCTATTACCATTTGACGCCGATACTTCATCCGTGGGGGAAGCATGACTGCCAGCAACAACAACACTGATCAAGAAACCGTCTTTATTGTCGACGACGATGAAGCCGTTCGTGACTCGCTGCGCTGGTTACTCGAAGCCAACGGGTATCACGTGCGCAGCTTCGACAGTGCCGAGCAGTTCCTGGCGCATTACGACCGGCGGCAGGTGGCGTGCCTGATCCTCGACGTACGCATGCCCGGAATGAATGGACTCGAGTTGCAGGAGCATCTGCTGGCCCAGAATATCTCGATCCCGACGATTTTTGTCACCGGACATGGCGATGTACCGATGGCGGTCAACACCATGAAAAAGGGCGCGATGGATTTCATCGAAAAACCGTTCGACGCAGCCGAGTTGCGCGTGCTGGTCGAGCGCATGTTGGGCAAGGCCCGGCTTGACGCCAGCAGTCAGCGCGAACAGCAGGCGGCCGACGAACTGCTGGCGCGCCTGACCGGACGCGAGCAACAGGTGCTCGAACGTATCATCGCCGGCCGGCTGAACAAGCAGATTGCCGACGACCTCGGCATCAGCATCAAGACAGTCGAGGCCCACCGCGCCAATATCATGGAAAAGCTCAACGTCAACACGGTCGCCGACCTGCTGCGTTTGGCCTTGTCCAAGCGCTCCTGAGCGCCGCGCCACCGGCACAACGCAATATTCGATCGACGGTTCGAGACGCCCTGGCGCGGGCGTCGCCGGCCCTGGTTTACTTCTCGTGTGATTCACCACCATGACTGCTACCCTGCTTGACGGCAACGCGCTTGCCAAAAAACTACGTGCCGACGTCGCTGCCCGAGCGGCGAAACTCACCGCCCGCGGCCACCAGCCTGGCCTGGCCGTGATACTGGTCGGCGAAGATCCCGCCAGCCAGGTCTACGTCCGCAACAAGGTCAAGGCGTGCGAAGACAATGGCATTTATTCGGTGTTCGATCGATTCCCTGCCGACTTGCCCGAGGCCAGGCTGCTCGCACGCATTGCCGAACTCAATGCCGATCCGAAGGTGCATGGCATTCTGGTGCAGTTGCCGCTGCCCAAGCACATCGACAGCCATAAGGTGCTGGAGGCGATTGCACCGGAAAAAGACGTCGACGGGTTTCATGTCGCCAACGCCGGCGCGCTGATGACAGGCGCGCCATTGTTTCGGCCTTGCACCCCTTACGGCTGCATGAAAATGCTGGAATCCATCGATTTCCCGCTGCGTGGCGCCCGCGCCGTGGTGGTGGGCGCCTCGAACATCGTCGGCAAGCCGATGGCGATGATGCTGTTGCAGGCCGGCGCGACGGTGACCATTTGCAATAGTAAAACCCGCGATCTGGCCGCGCACACGCGCGAAGCCGACGTCATCGTCGCCGCGGTCGGTCGGCGCAATCTGATTATGGCCGAGATGGTCAAACCGGGTGCCGTGGTAATCGACGTCGGCATGAACCGCGACGATCAAGGCAAGTTGTGCGGCGACGTCGACTTCGCCGCCGTCAAGGAAGTCGCGGGCTGGATCACGCCGGTTCCGGGAGGGGTTGGCCCAATGACGATTACGATGCTGCTGGTCAATACGCTGGAGGCGGCAGAACGAGCCGCGGGCTGATTGGCCAACAGGCATGGCGGTGCAGCCTCGACGGCACCGCCATGCCCCAGACCCGCTGCGTCCCGGTTGAGGCAGGCTATCGGCGCCGCAGATAAAAACGACTGGAAAAATCGGCTGCTTGCCCCCACACTCATCAATAAGTTCGATTTCACGGATATGCAACCCATGAGTGCTCACGATGCCGCCAATCCGCTGTTGGATTTTTCGGATTTACCCCGTTTTGGCTCGATTCGACCGGAACATATCACGCCGGCCATCGATGTTCTGCTGGCCAAAGCGCGCGCGGCGGTCGAGCACGTCGCTGACCCTGCCACACCCGGCACGTGGCGCGACGTTGTCGACGCGTTGGAAGAAGGCACCGAAGGACTCGGTCGAGCCTGGGGCGTCATCAATCACCTCACCGCGGTAGTCGACACGCCGTCGCTGCGCGCGGCCCATGGCGAGAATCTGCCGCGTGTGACTGAATTCTGGTCATCGCTCGGGCAAAATCTGGCCTTGTACGAAAAATACAAGGCGATCGCCAACGGGTCCGAATACGCCGGCCTGTCGGCAGCCCGCAAGAAAATTCTCGAGAACGAGTTGCGCGGATTCCGCCTGGGCGGCGCCGAGTTGCCCGAGTCCGAGAAGCCTCGCTTCGCAGCGATTCAGGAACGGCAGGCCGCCCTTGGCAAAGCCTTTTCCGATCACGTGCTCGATGCCACGAATGCCTTCGCCCGCTATGTCGAGAACGAAGCCGAATTGGCCGGGCTGCCGGACGACGTCAAGGATGCCGCCCGTGAAGCAGCCAGTAAGGACGGGAAACCGGGCTGGAAATTCACACTCCATTTTCCGTCGTATTTCCCCGTGTTGCAGTACGCGGATAACCGTCCATTGCGTGAAGCGATGTACAAAGCCAATGTGACGCGGGCCTCGGAATTGGCGCCCGAGTATGGCGCGGGCGAGGCGACCTGGGACAACACCGCGATCATTACCGAGCAGCTCGCGTTGCGGCGCGAGGAAGCCCAAATGCTCGGGTTTGCCAACTATGCCGACGTATCGCTCGAGCCGAAGATGGCGGAGTCCCCCGCTCAGGTGTTGGGGTTCCTTGAGGATCTGGCACGCCGTGCCCGTCCGTATGCGGAAAAAGACTGGGCCGAGCTGACGGCGTTTGCCGCCCGGGAGTTCGGCCTGACGACGCTCGAGCCGTGGGACGTGACCTACGTCTCCGAAAAGCTGCGCCAACGGCAGTACGCGTTCTCCGAAAACGAGGTACGGCAGTACTTCCCGCAGCCCAAGGTGCTGGAGGGCCTGTTTCGCGTCGCGTCCACCCTGTTCGACGTGACCATTCGCCCGGACAGCGCCGAAGTGTGGCATCCCGACGTGCGCTTTTTCCGCATTGAGAATTCGGCTGGGGAGCTCGTCGCGCAGTTCTACCTCGATCTTTACGCGCGCGAGGGCAAGCGTGGCGGCGCATGGATGGACGATGCGCGCCCCCGCAAGCGGCTCGGCGACGGGCACCTGCAAACGCCGGTGGCCTATCTAACCTGCAACTTCCCGGCCCCAGTCAATGGCAAGCCCGCCCTTTTCACGCACGACGATGTCATTACGCTGTTCCACGAGTTCGGACATGGCTTGCACCATATGCTGACGCAGGTGGAGGATGCCGGAGTGTCGGGCATCAATGGCGTGGAGTGGGACGCGGTCGAGCTGCCATCGCAATTCATGGAAAATTTCTGCTGGGAATGGGACGTGCTGAAGCACATGACCGCCCATGCGGAGACGGGAGCGGCGTTGCCGCGCCCGCTGTTCGACAAAATGGTCGCCGCCCGAAATTTCCAGAGTGGCTTGATGATGCTGCGCCAAATTGTCTTCTCGGATTTCGACATGCGCCTGCATGCCGACTTCGATCCGAATGGGCCGAAAACCGTACTGGCGCTCTCGCGAGAAACCAATGACAGGCTGCACGTGCTGCCGCAAGCGCCCTTCTCGCGGTGGCCCAACACGTTCAGTCATATTTTTGCCGGCGGGTATGCAGCCGGCTACTACAGTTACAAATGGGCGGAAGTGCTGTCGGCCGATGCCTACGCCGCCTTCGAAGAGGCGGCCCGTCGTACCGGTACGGTGCTCGACGCGCAGATCGGCGCTCGCTATCGTGACGAAATTCTGGCGGTCGGTGGCAGCCGCCAGGCAATCGACTCGTTCAAGGCATTCCGCGGGCGAGCGCCGACGGTCGATGCGCTGTTGCGGCACAGCGGCATGGCGGCCTGAGGTGTGCATGCCGAGTATCGTCGCGACGATTCGCGGGTTATGAGGCCCATGCGAGCAGTTTCCATTTCATGCGACTGACCACGTTTACCGATTACTGCTTGCGCACGTTGATGTATGTGGGCGTGCGTACCGACGGCCATGCCACGCGCGCGGAGATCGCCACCGCTTACGGGATTTCGGATAACCATCTGATGAAAGTGATCAACTTCCTCGCGCGCGCCGGTTATCTCGAGACGACCCGAGGTAAAGGGGGAGGCATCCGGCTTGCTCGCGCGGCTGCGGAGATTTCGATCGGCGCCCTGGTACGCACCTCGGAGGCAGACAGTCCGCTGGTTGAATGCCTGGAACAGGGGGGTGGTTCGTGCCGTATCACGCCGGTCTGCAAGTTGCGTGGAGTTCTGGCCGATGCGTCCGAAGCGTTGTTTGCGACGCTCGATCGCTATACGCTGGCTGATTTGCTGGAGCAGCCCGCTGGCATGCAACGCGTGCTGCTGCACCCCCGGCACCCCGCGTCACCCAACGCCAAGACACGCTGACAGGGCAGGCTTCGCCCACCACCGAACAAATTGAAAGGCTTCGCGCCGCTTCATACGGGGACATGTAGAGACAGCAAACGGCCAAACGCATCGATGATCGCCTGCACATAGCGATTCTTATGCGCCAACGGCCCGTTGGTGCGCTCATAATGAACCCGCATAGTCGCGTTGGCTTCGAACAGGAAGATCCGCCCATCGGGCAACAAGGTGAAGTCGATTCCGGCGTAATCGAGGTCAAGCCGGCGCCCGATTGCGGCAAGCGCCGTCATTGCACGTGCGCCCAGCACATCGGTCGGATTCTCCAGAAAGCACCGCTCCTCGTCGATTTTCCAGGGATTGGCGGCCATCTCCGCGGAGAAATAATGGACCATCCAATGCGACGAAATCGCCAGGTGATAGGGCCACGGCTGACGATCGACGAATATCATGCGGTACTTGCGGTACCAGCCATCGGCATTGCGATAGTCGCCAAACGCACTCAAATAATGGGGTGCATCGACGCCGGCCAGATGTCGTTCGAGAGCGGCCAGCGTCTCGCAGCGCACTAATCCTTCACCACCATGCGTAGCGGCGGGTCGGGCCAGAACAGGCAGCGACATGCTTTCGCCTGCCAGCATTGCGGCCAGAGCTTGCGCCCCATTTGGCCCATGCTCGACGCGGATGCACGGCGGGATGACCACGTCGCCGATACCGCTGAGCAGCGTCGCCAGTCGATGGCGCTGAGTACGCGCCACGGCCGCCGGCGCATTGAGCATGGGGCGCTGACAGCGTTCGCCGAAGCGCGCCAGTCTGGCATCCATCGAAGCCGCGACATCCGCATCGCCGATTGCGTTGAATGCCAGGTCAAATGGAGGCAATTGCTGGTCTTCTCCGTCAGCGGCATAGTCGATGACATACTTGATACGCGTATAGGTATCGGTGGGCAGCAGAATTTCGAACGGAATGTTACCCGCCTCTCGCCCCGCACACAGTATGAGAATCGGCCGAGCCTGCTGTGACGCCCGCTCAACGAAAACCCGATGTGCCCGGTAAGCTCGAGCGCGATGAGCGTCGGCCTCGACGCGACGGCCGGCGCTCGCGCAAATGGCAGCAAGATTTTGGTGCGCCAGCGCCAATTCGGGTGCGACTTTCAGCACCAGCCGGTACCAGGACTCGGCTGTCGCATGATCCCCCTTCATGTAATAACCGGTGGCGACATCGCATAGCTCGCTCACGGAGGCATGCTGCGGGTCGGCGGCGAATGACTCGAGAGTTTGAGCGGCGATGAGGTGGGCCAGCGCAGCCAACTCGTCGCCTCGGTGGCGGTGCGCTGAGGCCATGATGCGGTGCGCTGCGGCGTCGTCGGGTTGATCGATTACCGACATCAGCTGACGGTGAGCGCCGCGGCTTGCGTCGCGGTGACGTGGGCGGCTCGGCGGCATCGCCGGGTCATGCTCAGTGGGCCTCGTGCGCTTGCTGCGTCATGGTCCTGCCCGGGCATGACGCGTCAGCAACTTTCGTTGCTACCACGCTTGATCCAGGCCGCAAGGTTATGGGGGCGCAACGTATCGTATCCCTCGAATGGTTGATGGATCCAGGGATTGGTTGGCAGGTATTGCACGTAGAAGTCAGGCTTCACGTGCGAGCATGCCTTGAACCATAATACGGCCGACTTTACTTCCGTCACATCGGGATAACGCTCCTGCAGGTGACGGCCGACCTTCTCCAGCGTCACCCCCGAGTCGACGAGATCGTCGACGAGTAACACGCGACCGCTCAATGAACCGCGTGTGATGGTGATGTATTGGGCAATATCGAGCTCGCCTCGCAGAGTTCCTTCGGCTTCCCGATAGGAGCTGGTGGCCAGGATGCCCAGCGGCACGTCATAAATGCGGGCCAGTTGATCTCCAACTCGCAAGCCGCCCCGCGCCAGGCAAAGAATCTTGTCGAATTGCCAACCCGACTCATACACGGCGAGCGCCAGCTGCTCGATCAATCGGTGGTACTCGTCCCAGGAAACCCACAGATTCTTATCGTCGTTTTGCGGTGTGTTCATGAATGCAGCAGAGAGCCGGGAAACGGTCAACTGTTGAATGGATGACGCAGCAAAATGGTCTCTTCCCGATCGGGTCCGGTCGAAACCATGTCGATCGGCGTGCCGCATACCTGCTCGATACGCTTCAGGTAGCGTCGGGCGCTCTCCGGCAGCTTGTCCCACGACTGCACGCCGACCGTGCTGGTCTGCCAGCCGGGGAAGTCTTCATAGATAGGTTCACAGCGACTGACATCGACCGCGCCGCGCGGCAAGATGTCGACCTGCTTGCCATCGACGAGGTAGCCGACGCAAAGACGAATCGTGTCGAGACCGTCGAGCACGTCGAGCTTGGTCATGCACAGCCCGGAAACGCCATTGATCTGAATCGAACGCTTCAACGCGGCGGCATCCATCCAGCCGGTGCGGCGCGGACGGCCGGTAACCGAGCCGAACTCCTTGCCGACCGTCGCCAGTTGCAAGCCGATCGCCGCCTGGCGGGCGGGATTGTCCGCATCGTACAACTCGCTAGGGAACGGTCCAGCCCCCACCCGCGTGCAGTATGCTTTGGTAATCCCGAGTACGTAATGCAATTGCTGCGGACCGACTCCGGCACCGGCGCTGGCCGCACCGGCCACGCAGTTGCTGCTGGTCACGAACGGATAGGTGCCGTGGTCGATGTCGAGCAAGGTACCCTGCGCGCCCTCGAACAACAGGTTCTGTCCGTCGTTGTTGGCCGCATACAGTAATTGGGATACATCGGCCAGCATCGGTGCCAGGCGTGGCGCGTAACCAAGCATGGTGTCGAGCGTTTGCTGAAAATCAACCGCCGGCGCACCGAGATATTGCGTCAGAACGAAATTGTGATAATCAAGGTTCTCGCGCAGCCGCTCGGCGAAGCGCGGTGCATCGAACAGATCTTGGACGCGCAGCGCGCGGCGGCCAACCTTGTCTTCGTAGGCCGGACCGATGCCGCGGCCGGTGGTGCCGATCTTGTCGGCGCCCCGCTTGGCTTCGCGTGCCTGATCGATCGCTACGTGGTAAGGCAGTATCAGCGTGCAGGCTTCGGAAATACGCAGACGCGATTGAACGTCGAGGCCGGCACTTTCGAGTTCGGCGATTTCCTTGAAGAGGGCTTCCGGCGAGAGGACGACACCGTTGCCAATATAGCAGGTCACGCCCTCATGCATGATGCCTGACGGGATCAGGCGCAGGACTGTTTTCTTGCCGCCAATGATCAGCGTATGTCCGGCATTATGGCCACCCTGGAAACGGACCACGCCTTGCGCATGGGTGGTCAGCCAATCGACGACCTTACCTTTGCCCTCGTCGCCCCACTGTGTGCCGATGACGACGACGTTGCGCCCCTGTTTCAAAGCATTGCCGGACATAACAATAGTTGGTTTGGTTAAAAACGTATTTTACCCGTGTTGCGGGCGAGGTGCCGTTTTTTTCAGCGTTCGATGACCCGCCAGGCACCATCGCGCTCGACAAGAGTTCGATCGCAGGCAAATTCCTCAAGATCAGTCTCATGTCCAGGCAACGCCTGAATCACGACTTCCCCCGCTTGCCGCAAGGCGGCGATCGCCTCGCGCAAGCCCGAGGACTGACTCCATGGAGCGAGGATCGCACTACTGCGAGCCGCGACCGGGGAGACGCTGGCGACCTCTCGCAGATCCATCGAAAACCCGGTAGCCGGGCGCACGCGGCCGAATGCCTGCCCCACTTTGTCATATCGGCCACCCAAGGCGATGGCATTGGGCACGCCGTCGACATAGGCCGAAAACATGACCCCGCTGTGGTACTGGTAGCCACGTAGATCCGCCAAGTCAATAGTGACTGCGGCGTCGCCGCCCTGTCCGGCCAGGAAAGCGAGATCATCGAGCGCGGCGTGCAGTTTCGGGTGCGCCGGCAATCGGCGTCTGGCCTCATCCAATATGCCGACGTCGCCATAGAGGTAAGGTAATGCGCGCAAGGCATCGCGCACCGGCCCTGCGAGCGATGCCGTAATGGCCTCGAGTTGCGGCACATCCTTGGCCGCAAGTACGCCAAACAGGGCAGACTCGAGCGCCTCGGCTTTGGGCACGGCTTCCAGCAGGGCTTCCAGTACGCCTGCGTGGCACAGGTCGAGACGAACTTGCTTCAACCCCGCCTGGTGCAGACAAAAGAGCAGCAGCTCCTGAATCTCGAGATCCGCTTCGATACTGGCATGTCCGAATATTTCAGCCCCGATTTGCAACGGCTCGCGGGTCGTAAGCAGCCCACGCGGTTGCGTCAGCAGCACGCTGCCGGCATAGCACAGCCGGGTCACGCCCCTGCGATTGAGCAGGTGGGCGTCGATGCGCGCGACCTGCGGCGTGATATCAGCGCGCAACCCCATGGTGCGTCCCGACATCTGGTCGACCAATTTAAAGGTGCGCAGGTCCAGATCATGCCCGGTACCGGTGAACAGCGATTCGGTGTACTCGAGCAAAGGCGGCATGACGAGTTCATAGCCGTAGGCGCGAAACCGGTCGAGCATGGCCCGACGCAGTTCTTCGATCTTGCGCGCCTCGGACGGCAATACGTCGGCAATATTTTCGGGGAGCAGCCAGTTCGGCATGGGTGTCAGAGAATCAAAAGTTTCAAATAATGGCGCCAAGCGTGCTAAACATAAGCAACGACCAACAGGATCAGGGCCAGCACCAGCGCCACGAAGCCGAAAAAGCGGATTTGCCCAGTTCGGAATTCCGTTATTTTACGAAAAGTCTGGCGCCATTGATCTGGCCAGAAAAAAGGGAAGGCCCCCTCGACGATCAGCATGATCGCACAAGCGAGAATCAGAACCCTACCCATTTTGCCACTTGTCTTGGAAATATTGCGGCATGCCAGGCTGCCGCCACCTCACGGCGGGCGGCGGCACGCATCGATCAGCGGGCGCCCGGTTTGCCTGCGGCAGCAGCACCAGCGTCGCGCATGAAGCGGAAGAAATCACTGCCTGGATCCGTGACGATAACGTCGCTCTTGCTCGAGAAGGTTTTTCGATAGGCTTCGAGGCTTTGATAGAACCGTGCAAATTTCGGATCCTTGCCGAATGCCTGCGCATAAATCTCGGACGCCTGCGCATCCCCCTCACCTTTGGTCTTTTGTGCCTGGCTGTAAGCCTTTGCGATGATGACTTCGCGCTGACGGTCGGCGTCCGCACGGATCTGCTCGGCCTCGGCAGCACCGGTCGAACGCAGTTCGTTCGCCACGCGCTTGCGCTCCGCGATCATGCGACGAAATACCGAATCGCTGATGCCCGCTTGCAGGTCGACGCGACGCAAGCGCACATCGGTCACCTCGATACCGAGCTGGGCAGCTTCCTCGCTGACCTTTTGCCTGACCGATTGCATTACCTGGTCTCGCTGGCTGGAGACGACTTCGGAGATGGTCCGTTTGGCAAAAGCCTCCTGCAGGGCCGAGCGTACCTGCTGCGTCAGTCGCTCCCGCGCCAACGTGGTATCACCCTTGAAACTGACGTAGAACTTATGCGGGTCGGTAATCCGCCATTTGATGTAGGAATCAACAACCAGATTCTTTTTCTCGGCAGTAATGAATCGCTCGGGTTGCGGATTATCGATGGTCATCAGGCGCTTTTCGAGATACACGACGTTCTCGAAAGGTGGCGGCATCTTGAAATGCAGGCCGGGCTTGCTGATGACTTGCTTGATTTCCCCAAAGGAGAAGACGATCGCATAGCGGCGCTGATCGACTACGAACATCGTCGAAGAAAGTAACAGCAGCAGGACGATCAGCGCGATGAGAGCAGTTCCAATACGGTTCATTGGCTGTCTCCCGAACGCAGCGGATCGCTGTCGCGCAAGGCATTACGCGAGCGGTTCCGGGTTTCGCCCGAGCTGCTCGTGGCAGCGCTGCTGGCGTCGGGCGCAGGCGCGGCGGCATGATTCTGCGGCGCTGTCGGCCCCGCCGCTGCGTCACCGACCTGTTCCTTGCTCTGTTCTATCAATTTATTGAGCGGCAGATAAAGCAGATTTTTGTTGTCGTGCGTATCGACCAGAATCTTGGTCGTATGAGAGTAGATCTGCTCCATGGTGTTCAGATACATGCGTTCACGTGTCACTTCCGGTGCCTTGGCGTAAGCTTGCTCGACCAATTTGAACCGTTCCGCGTCCCCTTGCGCCTGCTCGATGACCCGCGATTTATAACCGGACGCCTCCTCCAGCAAGCGGGCCGCCGTTCCCTTGGCCAGGGGAATCACATTGTTCGCGTAGGCCTGCGCTTCGTTTTTTTGGCGCTCGCGATCTTGCCCAGCCTTGACGGCATCGTCGAACGCCGCCTGCACCTGCTCTGGGGGTTGCACACTCTGCATGGTTACGCTGGTGACCAGGATGCCTGTCTTGTAGCTGTCCAAAATGCGCTGGATTGATTGTACAAGTTCGTTGGCAATTTCCTCCCGCCCGGCATACAGGACATAGTCCATCTTGCTCTTGCCGACGATCTCCCGTACCGCCGTCGCCGCGGCCTGACTGACAGAGGCCTCGGGATCGACGTTGTTGAACAGAAACTCGCTGGCATCCTTGACCCGGTATTGCACGGCAAATCTTACGTCGACGATATTCTCGTCACCTGTGAGCATCGATGAGTCTTTCAAGTCGGTGTTGGGCACCACATTGGAACGCCCGATCTCGACAGACCGAATCTGCGACATGTTGACGACCTCTTCCGACTGAAACGGATATGGCAGCCGCCATTGAATGCCGGAAGTGGTCGTGTACTTGTATTTTCCAAACTGCATCACCACACCGACCTGCCCCTCCTGCACGATGAATACGCCTGTCGCCAGCCAAACCAATACCGCGACGATGATGACCACGCCCACGCCGATGCTGGAGCCTCGACCGGAGGACGGCAATTTGCCGCCGGCGTCGCCGCCATTATTGTTGCGACCGAATAGGCGATTCAGGCGTCGATTGAAATCTCGCCATAATTCGTCCAGATCCGGAGGGCCCTCTGGCGGGCGTTCCTGGTTTTGACGATTGGGCTCATCACGCGCGTTCTTGGCGTCGTTGTCATCGCCCCGCCCCCAGCGCGGATCGTTGAGCGAGAAAATCAATCCAAGTCGTTTTATCAAGGCTTTAGAAAGCATAGGAAGAGGCGATGTGACAGAAGCGCTCACGCGCTCGGGCAACAATGCATTGGTGCCGGTCCTTGGTATTGGTTTGGTCGACGCCATGCTCGATCGAATTAATATCAGCGGTTACCGCGAATCGGCGGTAGCCCGTTAGAAAAAAGCGGGCAACACCGGCTCAGAGGTTTCCCGCCGTATGACAGCCCACAGCCGACTCTGCTGGCAAATGATCTGGCGATTGCCCCGACGATTGTAACGCAGTCGTTGACCGAGCGATCGTTTCAGCGATTGCAGCCCGAAGCAAATCCAGCCCGATGCCGTCCCGGGCACTGACAAACACGCGGGAGACATTACCGGATTCATCGCGCTCGATCCGGGGACCGTCAGCGAGTAATTCAGGCGCGGCATCGATTTTGTTCCATACGAGAATCTGAGGAATGCCGTCTGCACCAATTTCGGCGAGCACAGTATTGACCTGATCGATCTGCTCCTGCCGCACAGCGCTCGACGCGTCCACCACATGCAGCAGTAAATCCGCATGTACGGTTTCCTCGAGCGTGGCGCGAAAAGCGGCAACCAATTGATGAGGCAGCTCACGGATAAAGCCGACCGTGTCGGAAAGCACAACCTGACCGAAGTCGCCCAGGTAAACTCGCCGGGACGTCGTATCGAGGGTGGCGAAGAGTTGATCCGCCGCATAGGCTTGCGCCTTGGTCAATGCATTGAACAGCGTCGACTTGCCAGCATTGGTATATCCGACCAGGGAGATGGAAAAGGTGTCGCTTCGCAACCGCGCACGGCGCTGGGTGGCATGCTGCCGACGGAGCTTGTCAAGCCTGACCTTTAATGATTTGACCCGTTCTCCCAGGAGCCGCCGATCAGTTTCAAGCTGAGTCTCGCCCGGCCCCCGCAAGCCGATACCGCCCTTTTGCCGTTCCAAATGGCTCCACGCTCGCACCAGCCGAGTCGCCAGGTACTGCAATTGAGCCAATTCGACCTGAAGCTTACCTTCGTGGCTCTTTGCGCGTTGGGCAAATATATCCAGAATCAGACTGGTGCGGTCGACGACTCGCCGCTCCAGAAAGCGCTCCAAATTGCGTTGCTGGGCGGGACTGAGCGCGTGATTGAAAATCACCAGCTCGACACGATGCAATGCAATGGCGTCCTTGATTTCCTGGGCTTTGCCACTGCCCACGAACATCGCTGCATCTGGGCTGCCGCGACGGCCAGTCACAGTAACGACGGGATAGGCTCCTGCGCTTCTGGAAAGCAGGTCGAGTTCGTTGAGACTGGCTTCGAAATCGACTTTACCGAAATCGATGCCGACAAGAGCGGCATTAATCAAACGACAGAGACTGGGAGAAACAGCAAAGAGAAAGGGAAACCCGACGGTCGAGAAACCTGCCGGGTACCACCAAATTAAGATTGTTCAGCATCGGGCTGGAAGTTAACCGGGCGAGCCGGCACGACCGTGGAGATAGCGTGCTTGTAGACCATCTGGGTGACCGTGTTGCGCAACAAAACGACGTACTGGTCGAAAGATTCGATGTTGCCCTGCAATTTGATGCCATTGACCAAATAGATGGAAACCGGAACGTGCTCTTTGCGCAGCGCGTTCAGGAACGGGTCTTGTAACAGTTGCCCTTTGTTGCTCATAAGATACTCCATTGTATTTTTAACGATTGACCGTAAATTGGGGTGAAAGTGAGCATCTCAACCCAATTTTCACACTATAGCCGATTTTACTGTGAACACCAGTAAAACCCCGCCCCTGAAGGCGTTTCACTCCGTTTTGGCATAGGGGTTCTTGCCGCTGCGAAGCTCTATGCGTAATGGAGTGCCGGTCAGACCAAAAGTTTCTCGAAAGCGCCTTTCCAGATAGCGCTTATAGGCATCGGTAACACCGCTTAGACCGGTGCCGTGAATGACGATAATTGGCGGATTCGACCCGCCTTGGTGCGCATAGCGCATTTTCGGGCGCGATACGCCAGCGCGTCGCGGTTGCTGGAATTCGACTGCCTCCTGCAATGCGCGGGTCAATTTGGGAGTGGGAATCTTGCTCATGGCTGCGGCATAGGCGGCATCCACCGATTTCATTAACGCGGCGATGCCGGTGCGCTTGGTGGCCGAGATAAAGTGGAAATTTGCGAAATCAAGAAATTTAAGTTTACGTTCAAGGTCATTCTTGATCCTGTCGCGCGCATAATCGTCGAGACCATCCCATTTATTGACGCCCACGACCAACGCCCGGCCCGACTCGACGACGAATCCCGCAATATGCGCATCCTGATCGCTGACATCCTGCTGAGCGTCCAGCAACAAAATGACGACGTTTGCGTCGGCGATCGATTGAAGTGTCTTGACCACCGAGAATTTCTCGATCGCCTCAAACACCTTGCCGCGACGCCTCAGTCCAGCGGTATCGATGAGCGTATAACGCTTGCCCTGCCGCTCAAAATCGATGTAAATGGAATCGCGAGTCGTCCCCGGCATATCGAAGGCGATAACACGCTCCTCCCCAAGCAAAGTGTTGACCAAGGTTGATTTGCCAACATTGGGACGCCCGACGATCGCGATCCGGATCGGCCCCCCCTCCTCCGGATCGACTGTCTCATCATCGGTCTGAGCGCTATAAAAAGGCGTCAGTGCCTCTTCGACCAGGTCCCGCACACCGTCGCCATGCGCTGCCGAAATGGCACGCGGATCGCCGAAGCCGAGTTCATAAAAATCAGCCGCGACGGCTGAATATTTCATGCCTTCCGCTTTGTTGACGACCAGCAATATCTTGCGCCCCGTTTTCCGCAAGTAATCGGCTATCACACTGTCCTGCGGGGTAATTCCCTGGCGCCCGTCGACAATGAATATGACAACGTCCGCCTCGACAACGGCTTGACGGGTCTGTTTGGCCATCTCGTGCAGGATGCCGTCTTTGGCGACGGGTTCAAAACCACCCGTGTCGATCACCAAATGCGGGAAATCGCCGATTCGACCTTCCCCGTAATGCCGGTCGCGGGTCAGGCCAGGCAAATCTGCGACCAGCGCATCGCGCGAACGGGTCATACGGTTGAAGAGTGTCGATTTACCGACATTGGGGCGCCCGACAAGGGCGATCACGGGTTTCATAGTCTTGCCATTAAAACAAATGCGGCCGGCAATGGCGCCGGCCGCGTCTGAGACGAATTGTCTGAATTATTTGGGACGGTAGGCGAACAACTCTCCGTCGCGAGTCTGGACGACCAGCGTATCGCCGACCAACACCGGTTGCGCTCGAATACCGCTGCTGTCAGTCTTGACGCGGGCAATGAAATCGCCCTTGTCTCGGGAAAGGAAATGCAGGTAGCCCTCATCGTCTCCCACCACGACGGTCGGCCCCAATATCAGCGGTGCGCTCAGGCCGCGCCACATTAGCTTGTCATTGTGCCACAGCGTATCACCATTGCTCGAATCGAGCGCGAAGACCTGAGATTGGGTGTTGGTCGAGGCCACAATTTGTCCGTCTTGCGACAGCCCCGCCGACGACGAAAACGCACGCGCCCACAGACCGTTACCGGTAATCGCGTCGACGCAACCGATTCGCCCTTGGAAAGTTACGGCACAAATCTGGCGCCCGAACAGGGTCGGCGTGCCAGTGACATCGTTGATGCGCTCGACTTCAGTCACGCCCTGCGGCAATGACAGCGTCGCGCCCCACAGTACGCTGCCGTTATTGATGTCGAGCGATGCCAATTGCCCGCCTGGGAAACCGGTGACCATCGCATGGTCACCGACAAAAATCATGCTCGAGCCGGTCCGCAACGTAAGCGGAACGTTCGGCTGCTGAAAAATCCATCGTACCGCGCCGGTTTGCGCGTCGAACGCAGTGATTCGATTGTTGATGGCGCGCGCGATGACTAGCCCGTGCCCAACCAAGGGCGCTGTCAGCACTTCGCTGCCGGCATTGCCCTTCCAGATTTCCTTACCGGTGTGATCGAATGCGAGCACCTCGCCTTTCAACGTGCCAACCGCAGTGATTTCCCCGTCGCTACCTGGGCCGGCACTGATGTCAGTACCCGCTTTGGCGGTCCAGGTGACTTTTCCGCTGGCCGCATCGACTCGAATGATCTTGCCATTGACGCCAGCCGCGTAGACGCTATCGCCCACCACAAGCGGCTCGAAATAGTATGAACCAGCTTTACCAACGCTGGCCGTCCAGACTTGCTGAACATTCAGCGACTGCTGGAATGTCGTCAGCGGCGTGGGCACATGTGCCGGTTTGCTGCCGAACAACCCGCAACCGCCGAGCAGCGCGGTCGCCGAGGCAAGCAGCACGCAAGCAGCGGCGCGTTTCATGGAACGGCGGCCCAATGCGTCAGGCAGAGTACGGCTGGAATCACGTAAGCTCATCATGTATTCGGATGGTTTTCTGTCGTTATGGAGTAGTGGTACCGCGTCCGTCGCGCCTGCCGGTTGGCGTCAACCGCCGAGGGCGTCAAGCTTGAACTGAACGAACTGTCGCATATTGCTATCGTTCTTGCTCAACTTTTCAAGCGCGGCGCGATAAGCCTGTTTGGCGTCAGCGATTTTGTCCTGTGCTACCAGCAAGTCGCCCCGGCGATCATCGAAGAGGCCGGCGAACCCTGCGGGCGGACTATTCCCAAGCGCCTTCAGGCCGCCGTCATAGTCCTTTTGGTCAAGCAGCAGACCCGCCAGATGAAGTCTCGCCAACTGACGATACTCATTGTCGCTTGCGTGATCGACGGCCCATTGCAGTCGCGCCTTCGCGTCTTCCGTATCGCCCAGTTCGTATAGCGCCTTGGCTGAAATCAAAGCCGACATCTCAGCATAGGCAGTACGCCCAAATTTGTTACCCATGTCGCCGGAAATGCGAATGATCATCGGCTTGTTCTTGGCAACAATCGATTGCTGCAACTCGCCGTAAAGCACTGACGCTTCAGCAGCCTGCTTGCGTTGATAGTAACGCCAGCCGTTCCAGCCGGCGAAAACCATCAGAGCCACAATCAGAACCCAAATGACCGCGTTGCCGTATTGCTTCCACCACGCCTTGAGTTCCTCGAGCTGCTCTTGTTCCTCGTGATACCCCATCCTTTTTCTCCACCTTTATGCGTCAGCGCCTGCCACCATGGCATCGATTAAATAGTCGGTCAACTGGTCGAAAGCCACACTGACCTGGTTGTCCTGCGAGTCTGGGCTGCGCAAATGCTTGACGATAGCGTGCTGCTGGGCCACTTCGTTATCGCCCACGATCACGGCAAAGGCCGCGCCACTGGCATCGGCACGCTTCAGCTGCGACTTGAAGCTGCTGCCCTTGCCATCGGCAGAGCAATGAAAAATGACGTCCAACCCGACGTCACGCAGGCGCTCCGCCGCCACCAGCGCAGGCGAGAGTGCGGCTTCGCCCTGGTGCACGACGTACACATCGCAGCCTTCGTCCTGCGGCACCAGATCATCTTCGCGCAACAGTTCGAGAATGCGCTCGACCCCCATGGCCCAGCCGCAGGCCGGCGTCGCCTTGCCGCCCAACTGCTCGATCAGCGGATCGTAGCGCCCGCCACCGGCCACTGTCCCCTGCGCGCCCAGCTTATCGGTTATCCACTCGAAAACGGTGAGATTGTAATAGTCGAGACCGCGTACCAAACGCGGATTGATCGTAAACGGAATATTGTTGGCTTTGAGCAGGCGCTGCACCCCATCGAAATGTTCGCGGGATGCATCCCCCAAATAATCGATCAACCGGGGGGCACCCTTGGCCATCTCCTGCAGGGCAGGGTTTTTGGTATCGAGCACGCGCAATGGATTGGTATGGAGTCGACGCTTCGCATCATCGTCAAGAATTGCCGAGTGCCTTTCCAGGTAGGCGATCAGGTCCTGCCGATGTGCGGCACGCTCACTTGCCTGCCCTAGCGAATTGAGCTCCAGACGAATGCCGGTCAGGCCCAGATCGTCCCATAGCCGCTGACACATCAGGATGATCTCGACATCGGCGTCCGGTCCGGCCAGCCCGAGCGCCTCGACACCAACTTGATGGAACTGGCGATACCGGCCCCGCTGCGGCCGCTCGTGGCGAAACATGGGACCAATGTACCAGAGTCGCTTCGGACCGTCGTACAGCAAATTGTGCTCCAGCGTAGCCCGCACGACCGCCGCCGTATTCTCCGGGCGCAGCGTGAGACTTTCGCCGTTGAGCGAGTCCGTAAAACTGTACATCTCTTTCTCGACAATATCGGTCACCTCACCGATACCGCGCGAGAAGAGATTGGTGTGCTCGATGATCGGCGTGCGAATCTGCCGATAGCCGTAGGCCCGCAGCATCGAGCGCGCAGTCTGCTCGAAGAACGTCCAAAGCGCTTCATCTGTCGGCAAAATGTCGTTCATGCCCTTCACGCCAGTGATTTTTCCACTCGCCTTGGGCAGGCCGTCGACACTTGGCCGAGCGCTTTTTCCTTCAGTTTGCGCCATATTTTTCTTTCGATTCCCGTTACACGGCGGCTTGCGCCGGCGCATAACGCGTTTTCACGTAATCATCCACAATCTGCTGAAACTCTTCGGCAATGTGTTCGCCGCGCAACGTTCTGACTTTTTCGCCATCAACAAATACCGGCGCCGCTGGGTTCTCTCCCGACCCCGGCAGGCTGATACCAATGTTGGCTTGCTTCGATTCGCCAGGGCCATTGACGATACAACCCATTACCGCCACATGCATGTTCTCGACGCCCGGATACTGCACTTTCCAAACAGGGATCTGCGCCCGCAGATAATCCTGAATCTGCGCAGCCAGTTCCTGGAATAGTGTGCTGGTGGTTCGTCCGCAACCGGGACATGCGATGACCATCGGAGCAAAAGCCCGCAAACCCATGGTTTGCAGAATTTCTTGCGCAACGATCACTTCCTTGCTGCGTGGCGCGCCAGGTTCCGGTGTCAGCGAGATGCGGATGGTATCGCCGATCCCCTCCTGCAGCAGCACCGACAATGCTGCGGTAGACGCAACGATGCCTTTCGAACCCATGCCCGCTTCGGTGAGGCCAAGATGGAGCGGATAGTCACAGCGGCGCGCCAGTTCTCGATAGACCGCGATCAGGTCCTGCACACCGCTCACCTTGCACGAAAGGATGATCCGATCACCCGGCAAGCCGACTTCTTCGGCACGCTTCGCGGAACTGATTGCAGAAGTAATCAGCGCCTCGTACATGACGCTTTGAGCATCCCAAGGTGTCGGCCGGCGCGCATTCTCGTCCATGATCTGGGCCAACAACCCCTGATCGAGACTCCCCCAGTTCACACCGATGCGAACCGGCTTGTCATAACGGCATGCGGCCTCGATCATCTGCGCGAACTGGCTGTCCCGCTTGGCGCCCTGCCCGACATTACCCGGGTTGATGCGATACTTCGACAATGCCTGCGCGCACGCAGGATAGTCTTTCAGCAACGTATGACCGTTGTAGTGAAAGTCGCCGACGAGCGGCACATCGATGCCCATCCGATCGAGCTGTTCGCGGATTGCCGGCACGGCGGCCGCCGCCTCCGGCGTATTGACGGTGATCCGCACCAATTCAGAACCCGCCAGTGCCAACTCCTTCACTTGGATGGCGGTACCGATCGCGTCGGCCGTATCTGTGTTGGTCATCGATTGCACGCGAACAGGCGCACTGCCGCCCACGGAGATCTTCTTGCCTCCCCAGGCAATCGACACGGTTCGCGTGCGACGGCGCTCGCGCGCTCCGCCAACGATGGGTAAAACTTGTTCTGACATTTCAATTCTCCGGCAAATTGCCTTACGGCAATGTCAACCTTGCCACATTACCATTGCCGCGTGTTTTCACATCCACCGGCTGATTATCGTACTGGAGCGATGCCACGCCGGCCGTGTTTCCGATGACGACCTTCAACGGAGGCGTACCGGCAATGTCTTGTTGGTCACCGGCATGCAGCAAACGGGAGAAGACGACCTTGCCATCGCTTTGGCGTACCTCAACCCAGCTGTCTCCGGACAATTGCAAGCGCAACTGGCCAGTCTGAACTTGTGTTGACGAAGCCGCATCGGGTACGCTGACCGCTGCCGCCGTATCCGCCTGTTTTGTCACCGGCTCGCTTGCCGGTGTTTGAACAACAGAGGCGAGCGCGGGCGAAGCGTTTTGGGTCGACGGCATTACCACGGATGCGACGCTCCCAGCAACTGTCTGCTGTCCAGCCGGGCTATCACTTGCGACACCCTCACTCGCGGCATCCCCCCCCCCCTGAGCGGCGGGTGCGCTCGCCACTGACGCAGAGGCCTCCCGCTCACTGTGGCGTCGACTTCCAAACCATAAAATAGCGACGCCGAGCGCGATAATAATGATGACGACCCAGGCAAGGCGAGGGCCGGCGGCATTACCGACCGGCGAGCGAAAGCGCGCCGGACTGCGCGGAATACTGGGGGCATTCGGCGATGGCGGCGGGATGTCGATAGCCGCGCGTCGGCCAAAGGGGCGCAGCGCCTCGGTCATCGGCGCAGGGTCGACCTCCAACAAACGGGCATACCCCCGCACCAGTCCTTGCACGAAAGGCATCTCGGGAAGATGCTCCCATTGTCCGCCTTCCAAGGCTTTGAGCTTGCTGGCTGACACTTTCAGCCGCGCGCTCACATCCTCGATCAGCAAGCCTCGCTGCTCGCGCGCCTCCTTCAGCTCCCGGCCTATTCTCGATGCAACCTCAAGCAAAGAGCCCGGCTGCGGGGCATTGGCCGGCGCATCACCACCCGAACCGGATTGCAACCGTGATGAGACTTGCGAGACCGAACGTTCGTCCGGCCGATCTTGACTATCCATCGAGACTCCCCCGTTCGAAAGCAGCCGCTTCTGGCGACCGTGGATATTTTTGCAGCAATGCGTCTATCAGCGCGTTGCGTTCCTTCGACAATCCCATGCGATGGGTTATACGTGCTTCCAGCCATAACGATTCCGCAGTCGCACGTGGCGACCGGTTAAGTCCGCCAAGCTGTGCACGCGCCGCGTCGAACTCGTTGCGCCGAAAATGCAGGCGCGCCAATTCAACCGCTGCAAGTACGTTCTCCGGATCCGCCTGGCGAGCACGCTCGAAGAAAGCCTGCGCCTCATCGGCCCGGTTGACACGCATACTGCAAACGCCAGCCCCGATCAGCGGCCGGGTGATTTCCTTGCTTGAGATCACCGAGAGCTCGAAAGCTGCGACGCTTTCCTGATAGCGGTTTCGCTCACACAAAAACCACCCATAATTGTTAAGCAACGCACCGTCCTTCGGACGCGATTGCAATGCACGCTGAAAGTCACTCTCTGCATCTGCTGAATTGCCTAACCCCATATGAACGAGGGCGCGCAAGTGGTAGCCTGCGTCGAATGTCGGGTCCGCTGCCATTGCTTTTTGCACCGCTGCAAGCGCGGTTTGCAATTGTCCGGCACGAAAATACGTGATCGCAAGCTCATAATGCACTTGTGCCCGCTGCTGCACGATTTCGACTCGGTTCGCTGCGGTCTCCAGAGGCTGAAGTGGTTGAGCGCAAGCCGCAATCACCAAGCCAAGCGGAGACAGCAAACCGGCGCGCCACATCATACTTCGCGAACCTCGACCGGGATTTTGCCGAATTTACCCCGTGCCGCCAAGCGTGTCCGGTCGATGACTTCACCGGCCAACTGACCGCATGCGGCGTCGATATCGTCGCCGCGCGTTTTGCGAATCGTTGTAACGACACCCGCATCCATCAAAATCCGCGCGAAACGCTTGATCTGGGCATCGCCCGATCGTCTCAGACCAGAGTCAGGAAACGGATTGAAAGGAATCAGATTAAATTTGCAGGGAACGTCCCGCGTCAACGCCAACAATTCCTGCGCGTGGGACTCACTGTCATTGACCCCATCGAGCATGCAGTACTCGAACGTAATGAAATCGCGCGGCGCAACAGCGAGATAGCGACCGCACGCAGCCATCAGTTCCCGCAAGGGGTGCTTGCGGTTGAGCGGTACCAGCACATCTCGCAGCGCATCGTTGGGTGCGTGCAGGGATACGGCCAGCGCCACCGGCAGTTCCTCTGCCAAACGGTCCATCATTGGCACGACGCCGGAGGTGGAGAGCGTCACGCGCCGACGCGACAAACCGTAGCCATTGTCATCGAGCATCAAGCGCATGGCGCCAACAACGTTGTCGAAATTGAGCAATGGCTCACCCATTCCCATCATGACAACGTTGGTAATCACGCGCTCGCTGGCTGTGCCGACACGCTCCAACGCGCGTCGCAAGGCAAACTCTGCCATCCATAGTTGGCCGATGATTTCACCCTGGGAGAGATTGCGGCTGAAGCCCTGCTTACCCGTCGAACAGAAGCGGCAGTTTACCGCGCATCCCGCCTGCGACGACACGCAAAGCGTTCCCCGAGCATCCTCCGGGATGTACACGGTCTCGATCGCATTGCCATTACCGACGTCCAGCAGCCATTTCCGGGTTCCGTCTGCGGAAATGTGGTCTGTAATCACCGCAGGCGAAGCGACCGTTGCTCGCGAAGCGAGTTTGATGCGCAACGACTTGGCGAGATCGGTCATGCCATCGAAATCGGCAACCCCCATCTGATGAATCCAGCGCTGCAACTGCCGGGCTCGGAAAGGCTTCTCCCCAAGGCTGGCACAATAGGCGACCAAACCACCCGGATCATAGTCGAGCAGATTTGTGAGCGATTCGGTCATGGCCTACCTCCCGGGGCAACGGGGACGAATTCAGTTCAGCGCGAATAGACGTTCATCTCGGGAAAGAAAAATGCAACTTCGACCTGCGCCGTTTCCGGTGCATCTGAGCCATGCACAGCGTTCGCGTCGATGCTGTCGGCGAAGTCGGCACGGATGGTGCCCTTGTCCGCCTTCTTCGGATCCGTCGCCCCCATGAGTTCGCGATTTTTCGCGATCGCGTTTTCGCCTTCCAGCACCTGGATCATGACCGGACCGGAGACCATGAAGTCCACCAGATCCTTGAAGAACGGACGCGCTTTGTGCACGGCATAGAATTTCTCTGCATCCGCGCGCGACAAATGAGCCATTTTCGCGGCGACGATTTTCAAACCAGCGCCTTCGAAACGGCTATAAATCTGACCAATCACATTCTTTGCGACGGCATCGGGCTTGATAATCGACAGGGTGCGCTCTACAGCCATGAAAAACTCCAGAAAAATTAAGCAGTTATATAAATAAAATGAATCTAATATTGTAGCATGAAGGCTGCTATGATTGGCATGGGAACTGGTAGGTTCCCGCCGCGTCCAACTACGGCATGATGCGGCGATCGGGCGCGTATTTTGGGGAGGAATCCGATACACGCCCCCCAGGAAAACTTGGCGGGCTGTCGGATGGATTCGGCGGTACGATAGTCCCGGGAGATTCGCCGGTTTTAGAGCCCTAGCGGCGTTTCACGAGGAGAAAACATGAATCAGGATTTTCAGCGCTACGATTTCGGCCGTGGCGGCGGCGTTACCAGTGTGGCGGTTCGCAATCGCGTGCTGCGCAACACGTATTGGCTGCTCGCCATCTCGATGCTGCCGACAATTGCGGGCGCATGGCTCGGCGTTACCACCGGCTTCACGTTATTCGCCGGTAGCCCTGCGATCAGTCTGATCGCCTTCATGGCCATTGCCTTTGGCTTCATGTTTGCAATCGAACGCTTCAAGAACAGCGGCATCGGCGTCGGCCTGCTGCTCGGCTTCACGTTCTTCATGGGGCTGATGCTGTCTCGGCTGCTCGGTTTCGTCCTGGGCTTCAGCAACGGCGCATCACTGATCATGATGGCGTTTGGGGGCACAGCGGTGATATTCACGGCAATGGCGTCTGTTGCTACGCTCAGCAAGCGCGATTTTGGCGGATTGGGCCGCTGGTTGTTCATGGGCGTGGTGGTCATTCTGCTGGCCTCAGTCGCCAATATCTGGCTGCAACTGCCCGCCCTGATGCTGACCATTTCAGTGCTGGCGATTGCGATTTTTTCGGCCTTTATCCTGTTTGACGTCCAACGCGTCGTCAACGGTGGTGAGACAAATTACGTCACCGCCACGCTTGCAATATACCTCGATCTCTATAACGTATTCGCCAATCTGCTGGCACTCTTGGGAGTGCTCGGCGGCAACAGAAACTGACGTTGCTATCCCACCGGCACGGCTCGGCAGTTTCAATCAGTATCTCGACAAAACCTCCGTCTGCTTGGACGGAGGTTTTTTTGACCTCATCGAGCGGCCCGCCAGACTCTTCAGGCACCTCAGCAGGAATCACCGCAGCGGACGCCGCAACAATCGAATTTGGGATTGGATAGACAGGAGATCAAGGGCTGACAGGAAGTCGCGTTTTGCTCGGTGCGCCCCCGGGTCGATGTACTCGGCGGACCCACGCATCACCGGGGCGTCGCAGACACGATTCAGCGACGAAGCAAATCAATCACAGCCATTAAATCTGCCTGCAATTGCCCGACGTTAATCGATTGGCCGTGGCTCTCTTGCGGTATGGGCGGCCCAGACTCCCCGCCTCCCGGCGCGCCGCGCACGCCGTCCGCGTCCAATCGGTTCCGCGCACCGTTGATTGTGAACCCTTGCTCATAGAGCAGTTCTCTGATACGCCGGATCAGCAACACCTCGTGGTGCTGGTAATACCGCCGATTGCCGCGCCGTTTGACAGGCCGCAGTTGCGTAAATTCTTGCTCCCAATAACGCAGCACATGTGGCTTCACGCCGCATAGATCACTGACCTCACCGATGGTGAAGTAGCGCTTGGCTGGGATCGGAGGCAAGTTCACCTTTTCCATGGCGGCATGGACGCAAACAGCGTCAGCAGATCAGATATGCGTTCAATTATCGAGAGCCTGGGTCTCGACCATTGACTTCAATTTTTGACTGGCATGGAACGTTACGACGCGGCGCGCGGCGATTGGAATAGCTTCGCCGGTCTTGGGATTGCGCCCTGGCCGCTGTGGTTTGTCCCGCAGTTGGAAATTACCGAACCCGGAAAGCTTGACGCTGTCTCCGCCTTCCAGCGCATCGCGAATGACCTCAAAAAAGGCCTCCACCATGTCTTTCGCCTCGCGTTTGTTCAGGCCGACCTGCTCGAATAGGAGTTCGGCAAGTTCCGCCTTGGTCAGAGTCGGGGGCTCGTCTGAGGAACCAGACATTTCGTTACGCTCCAATGCGGAACGTTGCGCTGTCAGCATTGCTTCAAATTCACCCGGATTCATTTCGTTCATATTTCCAACGCTATGACTAAAACAGTGCGGAGCATCGCCTCTCGCATTCCCCAACAGTTGGTATCGCCTTCAGGTTCGCAAACGAGCCTCGAACACGGTTATCACTCGATCGATCAACGCTGCGATCGCACGGTCAACGCTCTCGTCCTGCAAGGTCCCCATCGCGTTTTGCAGGGTAACACGAAACGCCAGGCTTTTTTCCTCGACTGAGAGTCCTCCAGACATACCTGCCTTCGGGCGAAACTCGTCGAACAGCACGATGCTTTGCACGTCCGCGCATGCCTGTTCGCTGCGCACACACGCGAGCATTTCATCGAGCAACGCCTGCGCCGGCTGAGCCTGCGACACCACAACGGCGACATCGCGCACCACCGGCGGGAATTTAGAGATGTCCTGGTAGGCGGGAATCGCACGCCGAAACAAAGCCTCTGCCTCAATCTCGAATAACACCGGCGCATGCGGGAACTCATACTTTTGCAGCCAGCGGGGATGCAATTCGCCTATCCAGCCGACGCTACGCCCGTCGATCTCGATTCGAGCGCTACGCCCCGGATGCAAGCCTGGATGCACATCCGCGACAAACCGCGCTGCGGCTGGCGCAAGCAGCGCTTCAAGATCGCCTTTGACATCGAAATAGTCGACCAGGCGGGTCGGCACCCCCCACTGCTCGTCGAACACGGAGCCATACGCCAACGCGCCGACGGTCAACGGCTGCCGAATTCCTTGCACCGAAAGCGGACCAGTCTCGACCGCGCTATCGCGATGGTAGACACGGCCGATTTCGAACACGCGTGCACGCGACGCCTTGCGATTCAGGTTATAGCGTACGGCCTGCAGCAGCCCACCGATTAGCGTCGAACGCATGACTGCAAGATGGCTGGCGATCGGATTGATCAATTTAATGGGTGTTTCGTTCGCTGCGAAATCGCGCTCCCATTCCGCGTCAACAAAACTGAAATTGACCGTCTCCTGATAACCGCGTCCCGCCAACTCGTGACGTAGCGTATGCAGCGAGCGGCGCGCTTCGTCGGTGCGGCGCATCGCGTTGGCAGCGACCGGCGGTTTGGATGGAATACGCTCGAAACCATGAATTCGCGCGACCTCCTCAATCAGGTCTTCCTCGATCTCAAGGTCGAAACGATAAGATGGCGGCGTCACCTCGAACACGTCAGCATCAATCTGCGCACACGACAGCCCGAGTCGCGCAAAAATCTCGCCGACCTCCGCTGTCGAGACCGGTACCCCAAGAATCTTGGCGGCCCTGGAAACGCGCAAGCGCACCGGATTGCGCAGCGGCAACTGAGCGACGAGGTCAGCTACTGGCCCGGGCTGACCGCCGCATATATCGAGCACCAGCCGCGTGGCGCGCTCAAGCGCGACCACATTGCCCGCGAAGTCGACACCCCGCTCGAAACGATGCGATGCATCGCTCGACAAATTAAAGCGGCGCGAACGGCCTTGAATGGCCGCCGGGAAAAAGAATGCGGATTCCAGGAATATGTCTTCGGTACCCAGCTCAGCCTTGGTGGAATTCCCGCCCATCATGCCGGCCAGGCCAATCGGCCCAGACTCGTCCGTAATCGCCAGGGTGGTCGAATCGAGTTCGACAATCTGATCGTTAAGTAACTTGAGCGTCTCGCCAGATCGACCGAAGCGCACATCGATTCCGCCCTGCAGCTTGTTCAGATCATAAACATGCAGCGGCTGGCCCAACTCCAGCATCACGTAATTGGTGATGTCGACCAGGGCCGAAATACTGCGTTGCCCCGCCCGCTCGAGCCGGGCAATCATCCAACCGGGAGTCGCTGCCTTGGCGTTCACCCCTCGGATGACGCGACCTGCAAAGCGCCCACAGCCACTCGGGTCGCTAATACGGACCGGGAACGTGTCGTTGATCGATGCCTGGACTGGCGTAACGGGCACGCCATTGTTGGTCGCCCCGGTAATGGCTTGAACTTCACGCGCAATGCCAAGCATCGAGAGGCAATCAGCCTTGTTGGGCGTCAATTTGACCGTGAAAAGCTTGTCATCGAGATCAAGATATTCGCGAATATCCTGCCCGATCGGGGCATCATCGGCCAGCAACATCAGGCCGCTGTGGTCCTCCGAGAGCTTGAGTTCCCGCGCGGAGCAAAGCATTCCATGGCTTTCCACGCCACGCAACTTGCCCACCTTGATCTGAAATGGAGCACCGCCAGCCTCCGACGCCGGCAACAGAGCGCCGGGCAATGCACACGGCACCTTGATGCCCGGTGCCACATTCGGCGCACCGCAGACGATGTTCAGAATCTCGCCCGTGCCGGCATCGACCTGACATACGTTCAAACGATCGGCGTTGGGATGCTTCGCGAGCTCCAGCACCTTGGCTACGACAACGCCGGAAGATCGGGGCGCAACCGGTTGGATTTCTTCGACTTCCAGTCCCGCCATCGTCAGCGCGTGCGCCAGTGCCTCGCTCGTCAACGGCGGGTCGATCAGGGTTCTCAGCCAGGATTCGGAGAATTGCATGTTGTAGAAGCAGCCTCTTATGCAAATTGGCGCAGGAAGCGCAAATCGTTTTCGTAGAACAGGCGCAGATCATCGACGCCATAGCGCAACATCGCCAGGCGTTCCAGACCGCTGCCGAAGGCAAAGCCGATATACCGCTCGGGGTCAAGCCCCATATTGCGCACGACATTTGGATGGACCTGGCCGGAACCAGAGATCTCGAGCCATTTCCCCGCATTTTTCCCGCTCTCGAACGCCATATCGATCTCCGCCGACGGCTCGGTAAACGGAAAATAAGAGGGGCGAAATCGGACGCGAATGTCATCTCGCTCGAAAAACTGTCGCAGAAAATCGGTATATACGCCCTTCAGATCGGCGAAGCTGATGTTCTCGTCAATCCACAGCCCCTCGACTTGATGGAACATCGGCGAGTGCGTTGCATCGCTGTCAACGCGATATGTACGCCCCGGCGCAATAACCTTGATCGGCGGACGATGCATGCGCGCATAACGCACCTGCATCGGGCTCGTGTGAGTCCTCAACAGCAATGGCTTGCCCGTTTCGTCGCTGCCGTCGACGTAAAAAGTATCTTGCATCGAGCGAGCCGGATGATTTTCCGGACTGTTCAGCGCCGTAAAGTTATACCAGTCAGTTTCGATCTCCGGGCCATCGGCCACGTCAAAACCGATCGAGTGAAAGATTTTTTCCACCCGTTCCCAAGTAGACAACACCGGGTGAAGCGTGCCGCGCGATTGCCCGCGCCCCGGCAGCGTCACGTCGATTGCTTCGGTGGCCAGGCGAACATTCATCAGCTCATCGTTCAGCGCCTGGCGACGGGCCTGCAAGGCGGTCTCGACCTGCTGCTTGGCCGCGTTGATGCGCGCACCTTCCGCTTTGCGCCGCTCCGCGTCGAGCTTGCCCAGCCCCTTGAGCAGTTCGGTCAGTTGCCCGGATTTTCCGAGAAAACGCGCCTTCTCATTTTCAAGTGACGCGGCATCAAGGGCAGCGGCAAAAGCCCGCTGCGCTTCGCTAACGATATGTTCCAGGTCCATAGGAGCTCGGCGGTTGAGCAAATCGAATATCGAAAACAAAAGGGGGCTCGGTGAGAGCCCCCTTCAGGTGGCGGCGCCAAATTCTGACGCCGCTCAAAATACAGCATTTACGCTGCGACGGCGGCTTTCACCTGATTGACAATCGCTGCAAAAGCAGCCTTATCAGTGACGGCCATATCCGCCAGCACCTTGCGGTCAAGCTCGATCGACGCCTTTTTCAAGCCATTGATGAACACGCTGTAGGTCATGCCATGCTCACGCACACCGGCATTGATCCGCGTAATCCACAGTGCGCGGAAAACGCGTTTCTTGTTACGACGATCGCGATAGGCATATTGCCCTGCGCGCATGACAGCTTGCTTGGCAATGCGGAACACATTGTTGCGGCGACCACGGTAACCCTTGGCGGCTGCGATAATTTTCTTGTGACGGGCCCGCGCTGTGACCCCACGTTTGACTCGAGGCATGTTTTTCTCCTATCGGTCGGGGTTTAAGCGAACGGCATCATCGCGCGCACGGATTTCACGTTGGACTCGTGAACTTCCGCAGAGCCGCGCAGGTGGCGTTTGTTCTTGGTGGTTTTCTTGGTGAGAATGTGGCGCTTGAAGGCCTGACCGCGCTTGACGGTCCCGCCCGGACGCACCACAAAGCGCTTGGACGCGCTTTTCTTGGTTTTCATCTTCGGCATGAAAAACTCCAGTTCTAATATGATCACAGGTGTGCCGCGAACAGCGACCCTTGACTAACCTGCTCTCACTTGTGCGGGGCTAATACCCCTGTTTGTTTCACCGCGGATTCCTCCGCGGTGACACGACTCACTTCTTCTTTTTAGGCGCGAGCACCATGATCATCTGACGCCCTTCCATCTTGGGCATTTGCTCGACCTGACCAATTTCGTCAAGATCCGCACGCAAGCGTTCCAGCACGCGCATGCCAATCTCCTGGTGAGCCATTTCGCGCCCGCGGAAACGTAACGTTATCTTGGTCTTGTCACCCTCATCCAAGAAACGCTGTAGATTGCGCAACTTAACCTGGTAGTCACCCTCGTCTGTCCCAGGGCGGAATTTGACTTCCTTGATCTGGATGACCTTTTGCTTGAGCTTGGCCTCGTGCGCTTTCTTGGATTCCTGGTATTTGAATTTACCGTAATCCATCAGCCGGCACACAGGCGGTTGCGCCTGTGGCGCAATCTCGACCAAGTCCAGATCGCCTTCCTCGGACATCCGGAAGGCCTCAGCCAGTTTAACGACGCCGATCGGTTCCCCGTCGACCCCAACTAGACGCACTTCCGGCGCTGTAATCTCGCCGTTGATGCGATGCGACTTCTCCGTAGCGATGTTACGTTCCCTTTAAAAATACAAAAATTTAGCCGTACCTCTCAGTGGCATTATTGAAAGGCCTCACACTCTTGAGTGAAGCGTTCTGATAGCGCGGATAAGGGTAAAGTCCCCAAGTCCACGCCGCCACGAGCCCGAACGGCTACCACGTTGGCATCACGCTCCTTATCACCAACGACAAGCAAATACGGCACTTTTTGCAGCGCGTGCTCGCGTATTTTATAGCTAATTTTCTCATTGCGCAAATCGGCGCGTACTCTAAACCCTTGTTTTTTCAACGTTTGAGTTACCTGTCGGGCGTATTCGGCTTGATTTTCCGCAATATTCAGCACGATAGCCTGCTCCGGGGCGAGCCAAAGCGGCAATGCACCAGCGTGGTGCTCGATCAAAATGCCGATGAACCGTTCCAACGACCCCAGAATGGCGCGATGCAGCATCACCGGCCGCTTGCGGGCATTGTCTTCAGCCACATATTCGGCGTTCAACCGCTCCGGCATCGAAAAATCGACTTGCATCGTTCCGCATTGCCACTGGCGACCGATGGCATCTTTAAGCGTGTACTCGATCTTCGGTCCGTAGAAGGCCCCGTCACCCTCCGCAATTTCGAATTCGCAGCCCGAGCGACGCAATGATTCCATCAAGGCAAATTCCGCCTTGTCCCAGCCAGCATCGGTTCCTACTCGCTTGGGCGGGCGCGTTGCCACTTTATAAATGATCTCTGAAAAACCGAAATCCTTATAAACGCGCTGTAGCAACGCCGTATAGTTCACGCACTCATCGAGAATTTGATCTTCGGTACAGAAAATATGACCGTCGTCCTGGGTAAAGCCCCGCACCCGCATCAACCCGTGCAACGCGCCGGACGGCTCATTGCGATGGCACTGACCGAACTCGCCATAGCGCAACGGCAAATCCCGATAGCTGTGCAGCGTAGCGTTGAAGATTTGTACATGTCCCGGACAGTTCATCGGCTTGAGCGCGTAGTGGCGGTTTTCCGACTCCGTGGTAAACATGTTCTCCTTGTAGTTCTCCCAGTGCCCGGATTTTTCCCACAAGGCGCGGTCCAGAATTTGTGGCGCCTTGACCTCCTGGTAGCCATTTTCGCGGTAAATGCGCCGCATGTACTGCTCGACTTCCTGCCATAGCGCCCACCCCTTCGGATGCCAGAAGATCAGGCCAGGCGCTTCCTCCTGGAAATGAAACAGATCGAGCGATCGACCGAGCTTGCGGTGATCGCGCTTTTCCGCCTCTTCGAGCATATGCAGGTAGGCATCCTGATCTTCCTTCTTCGCCCATGCCGTGCCATAAATGCGCTGCAGTTGCTCATTATTCGAGTCACCGCGCCAATAAGCACCGGCGACCTTCATCAACTTGAAAACCTTCAACTTGCCGGTGGATGGAACGTGCGGGCCGCGGCACAAATCAACGAACTGCCCCTCTCGATACAACCCGATCTCCTGCTCGGCCGGAATCGACGCGATGATCTCTGCCTTGTATTTCTCACCCATCGAATTGAACAGGGCAACCGCATCGTCACGGCTCCACACCTCGCGCACCACCGGTTCGTCCCGTTTGGCCAATTCGTGCATTTTCTGCTCGATCGCCGCGAGATCTTCCGGTGTGAACGGCCGATGAAAGGAAAAATCGTAGTAAAAGCCATTTTCGATCACCGGCCCGATGGTGACCTGCGCCTCCGGATAGAGCGCCTTCACGGCATAAGCGAGCAGGTGAGCCGTCGAATGGCGAATGATGTCGAGGCCGTCCGCGTCACGCTCGGTCACGATTGCCAGATCGACATCCTGATCAAGCAAGTACGACGTGTCGACCAACCTGCCATCGACCTTGCCGGCCAGGGCAGCCTTGGCCAGCCCAGGGCCAATCGATGCAGCGACTTGAGCCACCGTGACCGGTTGATCGAACTGGCGCTGCGAACCATCAGGCAAACGAACTGAAACCATGCGGCGACCCCTTTTTGCAAAATCCCTCATCGGGCAAATTCAGTGGGCGAAAAAAATGCGGCCTCGACGTATGCCGAGGCCGCATTTGCTTGCTTTTCTTGAGACGAAAAACACCCCCGACTAACGTCGCGCCTTCACCTCGGTAAAAGTTCGCGCTGTCATAAACTGGATGCCCTTCTACGTTCTTGCAGAAAAACGTACGTTGTTCGTTGGTAGGCTCGATTGGACTCGAACCAACGACCCCCACCATGTCAAGGTGGTGCTCTAACCAGCTGAGCTACGAGCCTATTTCAAGAGAACGCGATTGTAGCACGGCATTTTAAAATTCAACAAGCACCAAAACGATCAAAAACCAATCGCGACGCCAGGGCTTCACACAGCATGCGGATGCGCTCATCAGGACACACCCAACGTTTTCATGGCTACCACTACCCGACGCCCGGCTCGCGGGCGAAATCCACCTGCGCATGTGTGCTAAATTTTGCCTGGAAATTGGTATTAAGCGCCCCCCTCGGGGCGCCTCTGAGAGGAATGAATGGCCGCACCACCCAAGGCAACTGGCGATCGCGATAAAGCCTTCGACAATCACACACCAATGATGCAGCAATACCTGCGCATCAAGGCCGATCATCCCGATACGCTCGTGTTTTACCGCATGGGTGATTTCTACGAATTATTCTTCGACGATGCGGAAAAAGCATCTCGCCTGCTCGATCTCACGCTGACTTCACGCGGAGCCTCTGCCGGCACGCCGATCAAGATGGCTGGGGTGCCCCATCATGCGGTTGAGCAATATCTCGCCAAACTCGTAAAACTCGGCGAATCGGTCGCGATCTGCGAACAGATTGGTGACCCGGCCACCACCAAAGGGCCGGTCGAGCGAAAAGTGGTCAGGGTCGTTACGCCGGGTACGCTAACCGACGCGGCACTGCTGTCCGACAAGGTCGATCAGTATCTGCTGGCACTACATGTGCAGCCGGCACGCAAAGCGGCAGCACCCAAAATCGGGCTCGCCTGGCTCAATCTTGCCAGCGGCGAATTGCGCCTGCTCGAAGTTGCGCCGGATCGCCTGGATCGTGAGTTCGAGCGCATTCGCCCCGCCGAAACGCTCGTAGCGGACAGCCAGATCGATGCCGTCGAAGGGCTCGCTCACGGCGCACTCACCCGACTGCCGGATTGGCATTTCGACATTGCCACCGGGACCCAACGTATTCGCGATCAGTTAGGGGTAACGCAGCTAAGCGCCTTCGGGTGCGATGACCTCGCTCCGGCGCTCGGCGCAGTCGGCGCACTGCTCCAATACGCCGCGGCAACCCAGGGGCAGTCGCTGCGCCACGTGCAAAGACTGATCGTCGAGCGGGAGTCCGCGTATATCGGCCTGGACAGCGCCACCCGGCGCAATCTCGAGATCACGGAAACCCTGCGTGGCACGGAGTCTCCAACGCTGCTCTCGCTGCTCGACACCTGCAGCACCACCATGGGCAGCCGATTATTGCGCCACTGGTTGCATCATCCCTGGCGCGATCAGCAAATCCCGCGCGCGCGCCAGCAAGCTATCGGCGTGCTGCTCGACGATGCGTACGGTGCTGCCTGGCAACCGTTGCGCAATGAATTGCGTCGCGTCGCCGATGTCGAGCGCATCACTGCCCGGCTGGCGCTGTTGTCTGCGCGGCCGCGAGATCTATCGAGCTTGCGCGACTCATTGCAGCAGTTACCGCAACTGCAGGCCGCCCTTGCTCCGGCGCAAGGCGGGGCCTCCCTGCTCGATACATTGCATGCAGAACTGACGCCACCCGAGGCCTGCGTCGAAATGCTGGCCCGCAGTATCGCCGCCGAACCGGCTGCGATACTGCGCGACGGTGGCGTCATCGCGCGAGGATTCGACGCTGAACTCGATGAATTGCGAGACATTTCGGAAAACTGCGGGCAGTTTTTGGTCGATCTGGAGGCGCGCGAGCGAGCGCGCACCGGCATCCCCAATCTGCGCGTCGAGTACAACCGGGTTCACGGCTTCTATATCGAAGTCACGCGCGGCCAGACCGACAAAGTACCGGACGATTATCGTCGCCGCCAAACGCTCAAAAACGCGGAGCGCTACATCACACCGGAGCTCAAGACCTTCGAGGACAAGGCGCTGTCGGCCCAGGAGCGCTCGCTCGCTCGCGAGAAAATGTTATACGACACGCTGCTCCAATCCTTGCTGCCGTATATCGCGGATTGCCAGCGCATCGCAGCCGCGCTGGCACAGCTGGATGTGCTGTGCACGCTCGCCGAGCGTGCCGGCACGCTGCGCTGGACAGCGCCCATCTTGAGTGACGAGCCGGCACTCTCGATTATTCAGGGCAGGCACCCGGTGGTGGAAAATCAAGTCGAGCGTTTTATCGCCAATGATTGCCAACTCGACGCAGCGCGCAAATTGCTGCTGATCACTGGCCCCAACATGGGCGGTAAATCGACTTTCATGCGCCAGACTGCGCTGATTGTATTGCTGGCCTATGTCGGTAGCTATGTTCCTGCCGAACAGGCGATCTTCGGCCCGCTCGACGCTATCTATACGCGCATCGGCGCAGCCGACGACCTGGCTGGAGGACGTTCGACCTTCATGGTCGAAATGACGGAGTCGGCAACGATTCTTCACAATGCGACCGAGCAAAGCCTGGTTCTGATGGACGAGATCGGGCGCGGCACATCGACCTTCGACGGTTTGGCGCTGGCCTGGGCGATAGGGCGTCAGCTCTTGACACACAATCGCAGCTTTACGCTCTTTGCCACCCATTATTTCGAACTGACTCAACTGCCCGACGAATTCCCGCAGGCGGCCAATGTACATCTCGATGCCATCGAGCACGGCGACGGCATTGTGTTCCTGCACGCGGTTCAAAGCGGACCGGCCAGCCAAAGCTACGGATTGCAGGTCGCTCAACTGGCCGGAGTCCCTCCTGCCGTGATTCGCGCTGCACGCAAGCATCTGGCCGAACTCGAGCAGCAATCGCTCAACGCCGCAGCGCCGCAGATGGATCTGTTCGCCACGCCGCGCTTCGATGCCATCGAGGCGACGCCAGTCATGCCTTCGCCCAGTGCGGCGCAGCAGGCTATCCTCGATCGCCTCGAGGCAATCGACCCCGATAATCTGCGCCCACGCGATGCGCTCGAGGCGCTCTACGAACTGCGCGGCATGCTGGACAAAACCTGAGGACGGCACGGTAGCGCTCGCTTCGGTGCGCGCCCGGAATGTTCATCCGGCGTCGCCTGGCAACAGCTTTGCCGCGCGCAAAAAAATAGGCCGCCAGGTGCGGGCGGCCCATTCAGCTATCCATTCAGCGCGGTACCAGCCCGCCCTGGACGAGATGCGCGCTCTTTATCTGCAAGAGACGCATCAATGTCGCTCATAGATCTGTCACAGCGCGTCGGGCGATCAAGCCGGCTGCCTCGAGCAGGCGCGCTCCGACGCGTGCCGCAGCTTTTCGGCACGCCCGACATTCCGACGCGCGCTCAGGTTAACGTCGGGCATCGCCCCGAATATCAGTGCAGAATGCGCGGTGCCCCGTGACCGTCATCCTGCTCGCCGCCAGCCTCACCCTGATCGTCCTCGTCGAGAACCTCGAGTCCACTCGCACCATGCGCATGCTCATGCTCGATTTCGTCCTCGGTAGCCTCTCGAACGTCGGTGACCTTGAGAGAAAATCTCAGCGCCATACCTGCCAGCGGATGATTGCCGTCAAGCACCACTTTGTCATCAGCGACGTCGGTCACGGTATAAATCAGGGTTTGGGCCTCATCGTCACCGTCTTCGGGCGATCCCTCGAACTGCATGCCCACTTCCAGCGGCTCGGGAAAGCGGGCGCGTTCCTCGACCTTGATCAGTTCGGGATCATAATCACCAAACGCATCTTCGGGCTCCAGCTGCAACTGCGCTTCAAACCCAATATCCCGCCCATCCAGCGCTTCCTCGATTTTCGGGAACGTGCCATCATAGCCGCCATGCAAATAAACCATCGGCTCGTCGCCACTTTCCTCGATCAGATTGCCTTGGGAATCTGACAGTGTGTACGCGACCGACACGACGGTATTTTTTTCAATCTTCATCAAACTCTCCGGAAAACAGCCCACATTATACGGGAGCCTCTCTGACGGCTCCTTTGTACTCGCATGAAAAGATCCTTGCAACCACCCTCCCTGCTTGGCGACCTCTCGTCAGCCGAATTCATGCGGCGCTACTGGCACCGGCAACCGCTGGTGATTCGCCAGGCGATTCCCGGTTTCACACCATTGCTGGACCGCGCTGCATTGCTCGCGCTGGCCGCTCGAGACGACGTCGAATCCCGTCTGGTTCGGCAGATACGGCAACGCTGGACGCTGTCGAGCGGGCCATTCGAGGCAGCCGATTTGCCAAGTGCGCGCACACGGCAATGGACACTCCTGTTGCAGGGAGTGAACCTGCATCACGACGGCGCGCGAGCACTATTAGACCAGTTTCGCTTCGTGCCGGACGCGCGACTGGATGATCTCATGATCAGCTACGCCACCGATGGTGGCGGCGTCGGGCCGCACTTCGATTCCTATGACGTATTCCTATTGCAGGCCCACGGCACGCGCCGTTGGCGTATTTCCGCACAACAGGATCAAACGCTGATCGACGGCTTGCCGTTGAAAATACTGAAAAACTTCAAGGCCGAGCAGGAATGGGATCTAATCCCTGGCGATATGCTCTACCTGCCGCCTGGCTACGCTCACGACGGCGTCGCGCTGGGTGAATGCATGACATATTCGATCGGCTTTCGGGCGCCAACCAATCGCGAGATCCTACAAAATTTTCTCTATTTCCTGGCTGAAAATAGTGACGAACTGCCACTTGGTCAGGCGTTTGAGGGGCGTTACGCAGATCCCAGGCAACCGTCTGTCGCACATCCGGCACGCCTGCCAAACCAAATGATCGATCGCATCGCAGCACAACTGGCCAAGGTCCGATGGCGTCGGCAGGATATCGTCCGTTTTCTCGGCCAATGGCTGAGCGAGCCCAAACCTCAGGTCTATTTCACGCCGCCGGAGTCGCCGATGACGCGAGGCGCCTTTTTACGTCGCGCTCGCGCCCAGGGCGTCGCGCTGGCGCGTCAAAGTCAATGTCTGTATGAGGCAGGTTATTCGTTTTTCAACGGGGAAATTCAATCGCTGCCCAGCGCCGCGCAAAAATGGTTTCGCCGATTAGCCGACGCTCGGCGACTGAGCCAGGCCGATTGCGCAGAACTGCCGGCGCCACCCGCGCCAGACTGGGACATTCTGTACGAATGGTATCGTGCCGGATGGATCGAACTTACGCCGCCGGGGGCCAGTCGTTGAGCTTTTTCGCGGATCGAGCCGTTGCGCAAGCCTGCGGCGGGTCGCCATCATGCCATAGGTAAAACGAAGAAAAAAAAGCAACGAATGCTGGGAAATATCATCGACTACATATATGAAACCCCCTATAATTTCCCGCCAAGCCACCTGCAGAACTAGGGTAATCCACAATTGCCGACGCGCACGCAGCTGGCCTTACGCTGACCCAGCGTACCCCGATTCATTGCATATTTCTTCGTTTGTCTACACTATAAAAGGACGTGATCATGAAAAAGTCTCTCCTCGTCGCCGCGTTGCTGGCGCTGACCTTGACCGCCTGCGGTAAGAAAGAGGAACAACCGGCGGCCGACAACACCGCTGCCAGCGCAGCCGCTGCTGCCGCCTCTGACGCCAGTTCCGCCGCATCCGCCGCCGGCGCCGCTGCCAGCGATGCCGCTTCGGCCGCTGGCGCTGCTGCCCAGGAAGCCGCTTCGGACGTTAGCGCAGCCGCCTCGTCGGCAGCCTCTGCTGCTGGCGCCGCCGTCGACGCTGCGAAAGACGCCGTCAAGAAGCAGTAATTAGGCTTCTGACGAAAAGCCGGCTCTGGCCGTAATGCCGTTCAGTCAAGGTCTTTTTTAGGTACCGGACGGTGTAGCGGAGTGGTCGCGATTTGACGACCCGATCGCATTTGCGGTCGGGTCGTTTTTCGTTGATGAGCCGCTTGAGGTGCTCCCGCAGACGTTTAAGAACGGCGGGAAGCTTGGCGAGCGCCGGCGGGTGAGCAGCCCACATCATCTCGTGCTGGATGAGATGGAAGGAGCGCACGAAGCTGAGTTCGGTCGGTTCGCACCTGGCCTCGAAGGCCGCGCTGGCCATTTCGCGGCGAATCGGGTTGTAGGCGATCAGCCCGCCCCGGATTTCCTGGTAGACACCTTCGGCGGTTCGGCTACGTAGCGTCAGCTCGCTGCCGAGCATGGATTGTTTGAGTTCGCGGCGGCTGGTTTCGACCTGCCAGCGGCGCTCGTAGCAAGCATCCAGGTCGGCCACCTAGAAGCGGCGTCGGTCGGTCAACGAAGTCAGTAGCACCCGCTCGCGGCTGCCCGCATCCGCCACGCGAATCGCGCGCGCCATCCACCATTCGGGTAGCTCAGGGCACTTCTGCCGTGCCTGTGGTGAGGCGCGCATGCGCACCAAGGCATCTTCGGGCTTACCTGATACCACTTCCCAGCGCGTATTGGCTTTGGCGGGAATCAGGGAGTGGCGATTGCGCATGCCCGCTGTCAGACCGCATAGGATCTCTGCAGACAGAAAGCCCTTGTCGAAGACCGTCAGCGGGTGATCCGGGATCTGCGCCAGCAATTGCTTGGCATAAAGCATCTCATTCGTATCGTAGCGACCGAACGCGATGTTCGAGACCAGGTGGGCCGGCACCGAAGTCAGCGCCACGGCTCGCACCCGCGGATAGCTCGCCACTTTGCCGCTGGCATAGCCCTGCGCACCGAAATGCTCTCGATTCTCGGCACTGTCCGGGGTGCGCAGCGTAGTGCCATCCATGGCCCGCAGACTCAGCCTCTTGAAGACGTGGCGTCCAGCGTCGTGCTGGCGCCAGGCTCGTGCGGTCCGTTCGAACAGCCAAACCATCGGCGCATCGCCCAAGCGTTGCCGAGCCTGGGTCACAGCGCTCTTGCTGACGAACGTCGCTTCGTTGGGTAATACCAGATCAAGGCTGTCGACTACCTCGCTGATCGACCGGCGGCGATAACTCGCCAGCGCGATCACGAGCCAAACCACTTGCACGGCAGGCACCGCATCCAGCAGGAAGCTCAGGTGGTCGCTCAGCATCGCGGCCAAAGTTAACAGCTCGCCGCACCGCTTACAACGCCACCCCCCCCAAAAAATGCCGTTCAGCTCTTAACTGAACGGCATTACGGGTTAGGCCGGCTTTTTTTCTATTGGATCATCGATTCGTTTGCCATGCGGCCCAGCGCTAATTTCACGCTTCCTGCCAGTCGACACCTTCCTCTTGCGAAGCGACGAGAATTTCATCCGGTGCCGTATCCAGCGCCTCGGCCAAGGCCACGCGGGCCAGCATCGGCGAGTTATTTTGTTGGCTCAAGTGAGCAGCAACGATGCGCTTGAGGCGATTACGCTCGACAGACCGCAAAATGTTCGCCGCACTATCATTGGCCAGATGCCCATAGTCCCCACCAATGCGGGCTTTGAGCGACGGCGGGTACTTGCTGCCGGCAAGCATATCTCGATCATGGTTGCACTCGAGCACCAAAGCGCTGCAGCCTCCCAGAACTTCGATCAAATGAGGCGTCGCGCTACCGGCATCGGTCAATACGCCAAGCCGATTACGGCCATCCGAGAACACAAACTGGAGCGGCTCGCGCGCATCGTGCGGAACTGTGTAGGGCAGCGCTTGAAGCGCGCCAACGACCACCGGCTGTTCTGAGCGGCACCAGCAGACTTCCAGATCCGGGGCGAGCGGGCTGGCCTGCCCCGTGCCCCAACTCATATAAATCGGAATATGGTATTTGCGCGCCAGTGCGGTAGCGCCACCGATGTGGTCGGCATGCTCGTGAGTCACGAAAATGGCGTCGAGCGAATCAGCGCTCAACGCCAACCTCGCCAAGCGACGCTCAGTCTCGCGCACGGAAAAGCCACAATCGAGCATAACACGCGTGGTCGAGACGCCATCACACGCCTCGACCACCAGGGCATTCCCTTCACTTCCGCTACCCAGACTGGCGAACCGCACGGTTCGCCTTACTGCAACTGAGCGCTCAGGACGCCAATGATATTTTTCGCGATATCCGACGTGTCGATATTGCCGTTCGGATCGAGCACGTAGACGCGGGTCTGGTCGTTGCTCTCGCCGCGAACATTGACATTGTATTGCCGCGGCTCCTTGCTCGCCTGAATCTGCTTCGAGTGAAACAGACTGTAGAAGAAGCCATTATCCTTGCTCAATGTGGCTGGATCGACATAGCGCACCTGATAAAGCCCCTTCTGACGATCGCTGCTGGTCACAGTGAAATTGGCGCGATCCAGCGCCACGCCGACGCGGACCCATGCGCGGTCGAACGGTTCATTGATATCGAGATAGGTTTTGTCGGCGGCATTGACCACGCGTGTCGCGGGGGCAGCCGGTGCGGCGGCTTGCACCTCGCTCTTGGCGGCTTCCGCGGTCGCACCCAGACGCTGCATCAGCTTGGTCAGGAAAATCGCTTCCAGCCCGGGGTCGCTCGGCGCCGGCTCCCACTTCGTCGTATCTTTCTGGGAGTTTGTGTAAACCTCAACCATTCGGCTGTGGGTAATGAACACATCGGTCGTTCCGTCCGGGCCACGTTCGACGCGCGTACGGAAACGATCGCGCACACCTGTCGAATACAACCCGTCGATCACCTTGCCCAGCAAGTTGCGGATGAAATCCTGAGGAATCTTGGCCCGGTTTTCTTCCCAGCCGGTTTCCATCACACCAGTATCCGGCGAATCGAGCGTCAGCACGAAACCTTGCTCCTGCCAGAACTGGCGAAGCGTCGGCCACAAATCGCCTGGCGCCTGATGGACCACCAGCCAACGCTCGCTGCCGTCGCGCATGACCTTCATACCGGGCACTTCAGGCAATACTTGCACCTTCGGCTGCGCGGCAAGAACCTTTTCCTTTTTCTCATAGCTGGACAGCGAAGTCGCCCCACCAATCGGAGCAGCCGGCGTTGCAGCCAGCGATGACAGATCCGGGGGTACCGCCAGCGACGGACCGGTCTCGGCGGACTTGTACTCGACTCGATCGGACTGCAGTGCGGAGTTCAGCGAACTGCACCCGGCGACAAGCGCTACGGCGGCAAAGGCGGCCCACGTCAATACAGGCCGGACAACGGAAAGACGGACAATTCGTTTCATGAGTCGCTAAGAAAGATTGAGCAAGGCCGCTTATGGATCAGGACAGAACAGCGCTCTCGCGCAGTGCCGTTAGCACCGCGTCGTGATACGGTTTGGCCAGAGGAGTGAGCGGCAACCGGATACCGCCCTGGATTTTACCCATTTGTTGAAGCGCCCATTTCACGGGAATGGGGTTGGGTTCGACAAACATGGCACGATGCAGGTTCAGCAACCTGAAATGCATCTCGCGCGCGGCCTTCGCGTCGCCGCGCATCGCGGCCTCGCATAATTCGTGCATCGCGCGAGGCGCCACATTGGCAGTGACAGAGATATTGCCCTTGCCCCCCATGAGCATCAGCATGACAGCTGTCAAATCATCGCCGCTGTACACGGCGAAATGCTCTGGCGCATCCTTGATCAGTTGGGCGCCACGGTCGACATTGCCGGTAGCGTCCTTGACGCCGATGATGCCCGGCACCTGCGCCAGGCGCAACAGTGTTTCGTTGCTGGCATCGGCGACCGTGCGACCCGGGACGTTGTAAAGAATCACCGGCAGGTCGACGTGCTCCGCGATCGCGCGGAAATGCCGATAAATGCCTTCCTGGGTAGGCTTGTTGTAGTAGGGAACGACCTGCAGGGTGGCATCGGCGCCAACCTTGCGAGCGTATTCGGTCAACTCGATCGCCTCGGCCGTCGAGTTGCCGCCGGTGCCTGCAATGATCGGCACACGCTTGGCGGCCTGGTCCACCGCCAGCTTGACCAGCTCGCAGTGCTCCTCGACGCAGACCGTCGGCGATTCGCCTGACGTGCCGACTATCACGATACCGTCGGTACCTTCGGCGATATGCCAGTCGATCAGTTTTCGCAGCGCGTCACGATCCAGGCTTGCGTCCTGGTCGTCCTTCATCGGCGTGGCGATGGCGACGATGCTTCCTCGAATGGGTCTGGCGGTAGTCATGATTTATCTGAAAAAAACTGGCGAGAAGTGCAGATTGTAGCGGATTACGGACGCAGCTCGTAGCGGCATTCGTCCGCGCTCGATGGATTCACCGCGCAGATGCGCTGCACGCAGGCCTGGCGCGGTGTTTGGAGGTATCCATCCTCGTAGGCGATGACCCGCAGTTTGCCGTCGACCGCCGTGAGCAGTTCGCCGGGGCGCAACAGGAAATCGGGATTGGACGGCCGGCCGAACCGCTCGTTGCCCACCGCGAACGTCTCGTACAGCAGCACGCCGCCAGGGGCGACACAGTCGACCAGACGCGGCAGAAGGGGACGGAACAGATAGTTCGTGACGAGCACTGCGTCGAACTGCATCGCGGGGGCCAGCGGCCAGCCCGCCGACTCGATATCGGCGCAGATGGCCCGGATCGCGGCAGGCAACTCCGCGAGTGCCTCGGCGTCCCGATCGATAGAGGTCACCGCGTGGCCCAGCGCCGCAAAGTACCGCGCGTGACGTCCGCGGCCGCAAGCCACATCCAGGACGTGACTGCCGGCCGGTACCACATGCGCCCATCTCACGACCCACGCCGACGGATCGGCGGTCATCGTGGTCGGCGCAGCAGATGTAACGCTGGCGGACATGTCAGGAATACGACAGGCCCATGGCCTCGCGAACGTCGCGCATGATCTCCTGCGCGGACCGGCGGGCCTTGTCGCAGCCATCGGCGACAATCGCCCGCAACAAAGTCGGGTCGTCCATGTACTTCTGCGCACGCTCGAGCATCGGTTGCTGTTCCCGAAGAATGCCGTCGATCACCGGCTGCTTGCACTCCAGACAGCCGATGCCGGCGCTGCGACAGCCCTTGTCGGCCCAGGCACGCGTCGCTTCATCGGAGTAAACCTGGTGCAGTTGCCACACCGGGCATTTGTCCGGATCCCCCGGATCGGTGCGTCGCACGCGCGCCGGATCGGTCGGCATCGTGCGAACTTTCTTCGTGATGGTTTCCTTGTCCTCGCGCAAGCCGATGGTGTTGCCATACGACTTTGACATTTTCTGCCCGTCCAGTCCCGGCATCCGCGAGGCTTTCGTCAGCAGCGCCTGTGGCTCGGCAAGAATCAGCTTGCGAGCACCTTCCAGGTAGCCGAACAAACGTTCGCGGTCTCCCATGCTCAGCGATTGCGATTCCGACAGCAACGCCTGCGCCTGCTCCAGTGCTTCATCATTGCCTTGCTCCTGATAAGCAGTGCGCAATTCAAGATAGAGCTTGGCACGCTTGCTGCCCAACTTCTTCGCAGCTTCGAGCGACTTCTCCTCGAAACCTTGCTCGCGGCCATACAGGTAATTGAAGCGCCGCGCGATTTCGCGCGTCATCTCGACGTGAGGCACCTGGTCCTCGCCTACCGGCACGTGCACCGCACGATACAGAAGAATGTCGGCGGACATCAGCACTGGATAACCGAGGAAGCCGTAAGTCGACAGGTCCTTGTCCTTGAGCTTCTCGATTTGCTCCTTATAGGTCGGCACTCGCTCGAGCCACCCCAGCGGCGTGCTCATCCCCAGCAGCAACGCCAGTTCGGCGTGCTCGGGCACTTTGCTCTGAATGAACAGGGTCGCCTGATTGGGGTCGATGCCGGCGGCCAACCAATCGGTCAGTACATCCCATACGTTTTTTTCGATGACCTCGGGCGTCTCGTAGTGGGTAGTCAACGCATGCCAGTCGACCACGCAGAAGAAGCAGGGATATTCAGATTGCAGCTTGACCCAGTTCTTCAAGACACCGTGGTAATGACCCAAGTGCAGGCTGCCGGTCGGGCGCATGCCCGAGAAAACGCGTTCGGGGTACATGATTTTGATTTACGAAAGCAGCGTTAAAAGTGGAGAAAGAATCATTCGAATCAGGAAGCGCCCTGTGTTGATCAGCGGCCATAGCCACAAATTACCCAACACACCGCTGACCACCAGTGCCAGCACGATGAAAAATCCGTAGGGCTCCAGGCGGTCGAGATAGTACGCATAGCGTGGCGGCAGCAGGCTCGTCAAAACCCGCCCCCCATCCAGCGGGGGAACGGGGAACAGGTTGAAGGCGCACAGCACCAGGTTGACGATGATGCCGGCCGAAGCCATATCGATGAAGAAGGGTTCGTGCACGCCTGCCGCTTGGATCAGCACGCCGGCAAGCGCCCACAGCACGGCCTGGACGAAATTGCAGGCTGGCCCGGCCAGCGCCACCCACAGCGTATCCCAGCGTGGATTGCGCAGGCCCCGGAAATTGACCGGCACGGGTTTGGCATAACCGAAAAGAAACGTGCCGCCGGTGGCGAAATACAAAAATAGCGGCACGGCGATCGTGCCGAGCGGATCGATATGCTTGAGCGGATTGAGCGTCACCCGCCCCATCAGAAACGCGGTCGGATCACCAAAATGCTTCGCCACGTAACCGTGCGCAGCCTCGTGCAAGGTAATGGCGAACAGGATAGGCAACGCATAAACCGCGATCGCCTGAATCAGGGAAGATGAGTTCATAGCACGCTATTGTAACAAGCCGGCAGCGCGCGCCCCCGGTTATTCGGTCGCATGCGGCGCCTCATGCGCTGATTCCAAAGGGCGCGACCGATCCGCGTCCGGCCCGCACCAGCGCCGGCGTGTCCCCCGTCAGATCGATCACGGTCGACGGCTCAAGCGGACAGGCGCCGCCGTCGATCACCAACTCGACCTGATGCTCCAATCGCGCCCGAATTTCCTCGGCGTCGTTGAGCGGGTCCTGTTCGCCCGGCATGATCAGGGTCGAGGCAAGCAGCGGCTGCCCCAGTTCGGCCAGCAGCGCCAATGTGATCGCGTGGTCCGGCACGCGCAAGCCGATCGTCTTGCGCGACGGGTGCGATAGGCGCCGCGGCACCTCCTTGGTGGCCTCCAGGATAAATACGTAAGGCCCGGGAGTCACCGCCTTGATGAGGCGATACTGCCGATTGTCTACCTGGGCGAAACTGGCAAGCTCCGAGAGATCCCTCACGAGCAGCGAGAGATGATGTTTCTCGTCGATGCCGCGAATCCGCCGCAGGCGATCGGCCGCGGCCTTGTCATCGAGATGGCAAGCCAATGCGTAACTTGAGTCGGTGGGCAATGCCACGACCCCGCCCTGGTCGATAATCTGCGCCGCTTGCCGAATCAGGCGCGTTTGCGGATTGTCCGGGTGAATCTGAAAAAATTGTGACATTCGGCATCAAGGAAAAAGGCGACGCTACCGAGCACACCGGAGCGCCTGCTAGGCCCAGCGCTGCCACACAGGAACGAGCCCTTCGGGCAAGGCAGGCAACCGGCCAAGGCTCGCACGTCCGTCGGAAAGTCCGTGAAAATCCGAGCCGCGCGAAGCCAGCAAATCAAGACGGCGGGCCACATCGGCGTAATACCGGTATTGCTCCGGCGTGTGGCTACCGGTAACGACTTCGATGCCTTCTCCACCCAGCGCCTTGAATTCGTTAAATAGCGCCTCGAACTCCAGCGGAGAATATTTGTAACGTCCAGGGTGGGCGATCACGGCGATGCCGCCCGCACCGCGAATCCACATCACTGCATCCGCCAGCGTCGCCCAGCGATGCGGCACGTAGCCGGGCCGCCCTTCAACCAGGTAATGAGCGAAAACGTCGCGCACCGAATCGCCCTTGCCGATTTCGACCAGATAGCGTGCGAAATGAGTGCGCGAAATCAGGTCCGGGTTGCCAACATAGCGCAACGCGCCGTCATAGGCCGCGGAGATACCCACGGCAGCAAGCCCCTCGCTCATCTGTTCGGCGCGGCGTTGGCGTCCGGCGCGTGTACGTGCCAGACCGTCGATCAGGTCGGTATTCGACGGGTCGATCGCCAGGCCCACGATGTGCACCGTGCGCTCGGCCCATGTCACTGAAATTTCAACGCCCTCGATGTAGCGCATGCCCAGCGCCTGCGCCGCAGCGCGTGCCCGGGCCTGCCCGCCAATCTCGTCATGATCGGTCAGGGACCACAATTCGACACCGCCATTCGCAGCATGGCGCGCGACCTCCTCCGGCGACAGAGTGCCGTCGGACACGGTCGAATGGCAATGAAGATCAGCGTTGAGCATGAGGCGTGCGGGAAAAGAGTATTTCATTTTACCGCAGACGCCCATCCTGCGACGGCGGCCGTCTCAGCGACGGCAAAAGTCGTCAATCAGTCGTGCCAGTGCTTCGGGTTGGTCGTGGTGCACCATGTGCCCTGCATCGTCGAGGAACACTTCGCGAAAATCAGGAAAGGCCTGGAAACGGGCGCGAAACGATTCAATCGACTCCCGTCGCGCCAGAAAGCGTAACGTCTCCGAATCGCGCGCCTCGACATGCAGCACCGGCGCCGTGACGTTGCGCCAGACCGCCATGATCTCGTCAAGCCGGTACAGGAAAGGATTGGCAATTTTGTGAGCCGGATCACCGAGTATTTCCCAGTCACCCGCCTCGGTCTGGCGCGACCAGTGGGGCGCCAGAAACTCCGCGCGCGCCTGCGATAGACGCGGGTTATTCTTGCACAAGCGCGCAACCACGTCGGCCAGCGAAGCATAGCGCTTCAATTGCGGCGGCTCTCGCATTTCATCCAGCCACCGGGAAAATTGCCCAGCCGCCTGCTCAGGAAGCGTTGCCGGCAGGCCAAAGCCTTCCAGGTCGACGGCACGCCGCACCCGCGCAGGGCGGATGCCGGCGTACAGACAAACCACGTTAGCACCCATACTGTGTCCCACCAGATCGACCGACTCTCCCGGGGCGTAATGATCCAGCAGCACCTCGAGATCGGCGAGATAATCGGGAAACCAGTAACAACCGGCGTTACCGTGCGCCGCAGGCCAATCGGTCTGTCCGAAGCCTCGCCAATCGGGCGCGATCAATTGCCAGTCGTCGGGCAGCGCGTCCGCCAAAAATTGAAACGAGGCCGCCACGTCCATCCAGCCGTGCAGCAGGAACAGCTTGGATCCGGTCGACGGTCCCCAGCGTCGCACGTGATAGCGCAGACCGCGCACGTCGACGAACTCAGAGCAGGAAGTTTTCATCGCAAAGAAAAAAGAATGACCGTTCGATTATATCGGAGATGGCACGTCCACGCTGCGGATTGACCGCTGTCATCGGCGGTATTGAATACTTCAGGCCGCAGGGGACTGAGTGGCCTGCATCAGCGCGGCCAACTCGGCCTCGTCGAAGCCTGCGGCGCGGCGTGCATCCAGATTGAACGGTCCTTTGAGGTGCGGTGCCTGATAACGCTGCGCCAGTTCGCGATAAGCCTCCAGCGGGTCGAGCGCCTGCTGCGCGCAACACCAGCGATACCAGCGGTTGCCGACGGCCACATGGCCAATTTCGTCGCGCAGAATGATGTCGAGGATGTGCGCCGCACGCCGATCGCCGGCTTGCCACAGCTTGGCGCGGATCGGCGGGCTTGCATCGAGTCCCCGCGCTTCGAGGGTGCGCGGCACCAGGGCCAATCGCGCCAGCAGATCACCCGACGTCTTTTGCGCCATTTCCCACAGGCCGTTATGAGCCGGGAAATCGCCATACCGGAACCCCATGCCCGTCAAATGATCTGCCAGCAAGGTGAAGTGATAGGCCTCTTCGGCCGCAACGCCCAGCCAATCAGCGTAAAAGGCCTCGGGAAGCCCGGCAAAGCGCCAAACGGCGTCGAGTGCCAGATTGATCGCGTTGAATTCAATATGAGCCAGCGCGTGGATCAGCGCCGCCCGCCCAGCGTCGGTATGCATCGCGCGCCGCTCGAGCGAGCGCGGCGGCACCAGTTCCGGCTGCGGCGGCCGCCCAGGAATGCCGGGCGGCTCTGCCAACTCAAGCGCGGCGCCAAACTCGATCCGGCCGCCACGCGCCAGAGCGCCGAGTTCGCGCGCCAGGCGCGCCTTATCGAACGGGTCGGTCGTCAGCAAAATATCAAGCGCGGCGCGGCGCGCGCGCAAGGGTGTCACGCTCGAGGCAGAAGTCTTTGGGTTCATGACGGTACAATGGCATATTGAAACATTTTAGCGGGCCTCATATGCCAATTTACAAACTCGGAGACAACGTGCCGCAAATTCACGAAAGTGCATTTGTGGCGGACACTGCCACCATCATCGGCAAAGTGACGCTGGCCGAAAATACCAGCATCTGGCCCAGCGCGGTCGCGCGCGGCGACAACGAACCGATTTCGATCGGCGCGGGCAGCAACGTTCAGGATGGCAGCGTCCTGCACACCGATCCCGGCTTTGCACTGACCATTGGCGAAAACGTGACGGTCGGCCATCAAGTCATGCTGCATGGTTGCACGATCGGCGACGGTGCGCTGATCGGCATTCAGGCCGTTGTCTTGAACGGCGCAGTCATCGGGAAAAACTGCTTGGTCGGCGCCGGCGCGCTGGTGACCGAGGGCAAGATCTTTCCCGACAACTCGCTGATTCTGGGTTCGCCCGCCAAAGTGGTGCGACAACTGACCGAAGATGACCGGCAACGCATGATGGCAGCCACCCAGAGTTACTCCACGCGGCGTCAGTTTTTCAAGGAAAATCTGGTCAGAATCGGCTGATCGTTTTCGCATCGACGCCGAGCGGGGGCAACCCCCTTTATCGCAGGAATCCCTTTCAGTGTCCGACCAACTCAAGAAATTCGTCTTCGACGCCGCGCCGGTGCGCGGCGAAATCGTGAATCTGCGCACGACGTGGCAAACGGTACTGCAGAATCACGACTACCCGGCACCCGTGCGCACGCTCCTGGGCGAAATGATGGCGGCCGCAGCACTTCTGTCGGCCAATCTCAAATTCGATGGCGCGCTGATCATGCAGATTCATGGCGACGGTCCGGTACAAATGCTGGTGGTCGAGTGCAACTCCGACCTCATGATGCGTGCCACAGCCAAATATTCGCCTGACTTGCCGGCCAATCCGACTCTGGCGCAAATGGTCAATGCCAATGGCAACGGCCGTTTCGCCATCACGCTCGACCCACACGACAGACGCCCCGGCCAGCAAGCGTACCAAGGCATCGTCCCGCTGGCCGACGAGAATGGCCCGCTCGATGACATGGCCGCGGTCCTGCGTCATTACATGTTGCATTCCGAGCAGCTCGATACCCATCTTTGGCTGGCGGCCGATGAGCAGCAGGCAGTGGGCGTAATGTTGCAGCGCCTTCCCCGCGAGGGCGGCGGCGACGCACGCGCTGTTGCCCAGGAAGCCGAGGATACCTGGGAGCGCGCATGCCACCTGGGTGCCACGCTCAAGCGCGAAGAAATGCTCTCGGTATCTGCCGATGACCTGTTGCATCGACTCTTCTGGCAGGAGGACGTGCGCGTGTTCGAGCCGCAGCCGACCCACTTTCGCTGCACATGCTCACGCCGCGGCGTGGGCAATATGTTGCGCATGCTGGGTTGGGAGGAAGTCAAGAGCATTCTGGACGAGCGCGAGAAGATCGATATCGACTGCGAGTTTTGCCGCCAGCACTATACGTTCGATGCCGTCGATGCGACGCAACTTTTCGCAGGTGACAGGCTCTCAGCCGATGTGACCGTCGCCTCATCGCAGCGGCACTGAGCAAACGCCGGTACCTGGCTGATGCTCCAGAAGATACCTCTCGGAAATTCGATGAATGCCATCCAGACTTTCGTGACGGTTGGCCCTCGACGGCTGGCGCTGATGAGCCTTTGCGCCGCGGTGCTCGGCGGATGCGCGGCGCTGCCGCCGCGCGGCGCGCCGATTCAGCGGTTGCCTGAAGGCGCTGCAGCCCGCCTGGCGCCGAAGTTGACGCCAGAACAAAGCAAAAAACTGACGGAGCTCGATGCTCGCCTGCTGCAGGAGCAGGAAGATGACATCCGCAACCGACACGCCTGGGCTGCTTACAATGCCGCCCTGCGCGACGCATGGAACGCAAATACCTATTACTACGGCGGTTACGGGCCGTGGTTCGGACCTCGTTACGGGTTCGGTTACTACTATGGACCGAGCCCCTGGGGATGGGGCTGGTGAGTGCTTTTTCGAGGCTAGCGCTTGGCGTGCTCGCGATGGGGGTGCGTATGATTCGGTGCGGCTGCCTGATGCATCGACTGGGCAATTGCGTGAGGCGGTGATTGCCCCGCGGCGGCAGCCCCACTCGCCCCCCAGCGGAATGGATCGGCAGTACCGTCAGGCGCGACGAATTGCACAAAGACCTCGCCATCCTTGATCATGCCAAGTTCATAGCGCGCCCGCTCCTCGATCGCTGCGGTACCGTCCTTCAAATTCTGTACTTCGCCGGCCAGCCGGTCGTTGCGTTCCTTCAGCTGTTCGTTTTTCTGTTGTTGAAGAGCGAGCTGCTGCCGTAATTCACGGACGTGCAGCCACCCGCCGCTGCCGAACCAGAGCGGGTACTGGATCAGCGCCAGCAACAGAACCAGCACCAGGGTCACGAATCGCATCGTGTTTGCTCTCGGGCAATCCACCCGCCCGGCCAAGGGGCAGGGCGGGTGCTAGGCACGCGTATCAGCGCAGATTGTAGAACGTAGCCTTGCCCGGATAACTGGCGACGTCGCCGAGATCTTCCTCGATACGCAACAGTTGGTTGTATTTGGCCATGCGGTCAGTCCGCGAGAGCGAGCCGGTCTTGATCTGCCCGGCATTGGTGCCCACCGCGATGTCCGCGATCGTCGAATCCTCGGTCTCGCCGGAGCGGTGCGATACGACCGCCGTATAGCCGGCGCGCTTGGCCATTTCGATGGCCGCGAATGTTTCGGTCAGCGTGCCGATCTGATTGATTTTGATCAGAATCGAGTTGGCCACGCCCTGCTCGATACCTTCCTTGAGGATCTTCGTGTTGGTCACGAACAGATCGTCGCCGACCAGTTGAACCTTCTTGCCCAACTTCTCGGTCAAGACTTTCCACCCATCCCAATCGTTCTCGGCCATGCCATCTTCGATCGACACGATCGGAAATTTATCGGCCAGTACCGACAGATAGTCGGCGAACTCCGTCGACGTCAGTTGCAGCCCTTCGCCCGACAGGTGGTATTTGCCGTCCTTGTAGAACTCGCTCGAGGCGCAGTCGAGGGCCAGCACCACGTCATCGCCAGCACGGTAGCCGGCTTTGTCGATGGCCTGCAGGATCGTGTTCAGACATTCTTCGTTGCTGGCGAAATTCGGCGCGAAACCGCCTTCGTCACCCACCGAGGTGCTCATGCCCTTGTCGGAGAGGATTTTCTTGAGCGCATGGAAGATTTCCGCGCCGCAGCGCAGTGCTTCGCGAAAGCTCTCCTGCCCGACCGGCATCACCATGAATTCCTGGATGTCCAGGCTGTTATTGGCGTGCGCGCCGCCGTTGACGATATTCATCATCGGCACCGGCATCTGCATCGCGCCGGATCCGCCAAAGTAACGATACAGCGGCAGACCGGCTTCCTCCGCCGCAGCCTTGGCCACTGCCATCGACACGGCCAACGTCGCATTGGCGCCCAGACGGGACTTGTTGTCGGTGCCATCCAGTTCGATCAGCGTCTTGTCGAGAAAGGCCTGCTCAGCGGCATCCAGCCCCATGATCGCTTCGGAAATCTCGGTGTTGATATGTTCCACCGCCTGGAGCACACCCTTGCCGAGATACCGGCTGCCATCACCGTCACGCAACTCGATCGCCTCGCGCGAACCGGTCGATGCGCCCGACGGCACGGCGGCTCGTCCCATCACGCCGGATTCCAGCAACACGTCGCACTCGACTGTCGGGTTGCCGCGCGAATCCAGTATCTCGCGGCCGATGATGTCTACGATTGCACTCATGAGTTCCTCGATGGAAAAAACAATTCAAATCGGCAAGATTAGCGAGTGACGCAAAATTTGCCAATCCCTGAGCCGCTATACCTGGTTTCGCTATCCGACCATGTTTCCGGTCGTAGCCGCTTCACGCATTAACCGCTTATCAGTTGAAATCCCGTTCCAGAAATACGCCGCGCTTGACGACCTTATCGAGGTCCTTGAGCGACTCCAGCAAATCCTTCATGCGATGCAACGGCACGGCATTCGGGCCGTCGGATCTGGCTTGCGCCGGATCCGGATGAGTTTCCATGAAAACTCCGGCCACGCCCACAGCAACTGCGGCGCGCGCCAGCACGGGCACGAATTCGCGCTGCCCCCCCGAACTTGTGCCCTGGCCGCCCGGCAATTGCACCGAATGCGTTGCGTCGAACACCACGGGCGCGCCAGTCTCGCGCATGATCGCCAGCGAACGCATGTCGGACACCAGGTTGTTGTAACCGAACGAGGCGCCGCGCTCGCACGCCATGAAATTGTCTTCCGGCAGCCCGGCCTCGCGCGCCGCATCGCGCGCCTTGGCGATCACGTTGACCATATCGTGAGGCGCGAGAAACTGCCCCTTCTTGATGTTGACCGGCTTGCCCGACTGCGCGCAAGCCCAGATGAAATCGGTTTGGCGACACAGAAACGCCGGTGTCTGCAATACGTCGACCACCGCCGCCACCTCGGGCACTTCCTCCTCGGTGTGGACGTCGGTAAGCACCGGCACGCCAATTTGCCGGCGTACTTCGTCCAGAACCTTCAAACCAGCGGCGCGGCCCGGCCCGCGAAACGACTTCCCGGAACTGCGGTTCGCCTTGTCGTAGGAAGACTTGTAAATAAAGGGGATATCCAGCGCCGCGCAGATTTCCTTCAGGGTCCCTGCTGTGTCGAGCGCCAATTGCTGAGACTCGACGACACAGGTCCCGGCAATCAGGAAAAAGGGACGCTCCAGCCCGACATCGAAACCGCATAATTTCATGATCCGTCTCCCGGGTCGTATCTCAGGCCGCCTTCTTGCGAGCCGCCTGGCCCGTCAGCGCCGCCTCGACATAGGCCTTGAACAACGGATGGCCATCGCGCGGCGTCGAGGTGAACTCCGGATGGAACTGCACGCCGACGAACCACGGGTGAATCTGCTGCGGCAATTCCATGATTTCAGGCAGATTTTCGCTCGGTGTGCGAGCCGAAATCACCAGCCCGCCCGCTTCCAGTTGGGGAACGTAGTGGTTGTTGACTTCATAGCGATGGCGATGGCGCTCGTTGACGTAGTCGCCGTAGATGCGCGAGGCCAAGGTACCCGGGGTAATCGGTACGCGCTGCGCGCCCAATCGCATGGTGCCCCCGAGTTCGGAGTCTTCGGAGCGCTGTTCGATACGCCCGTCGCGATCCATCCACTCTGTGATGAGTGCGACGACCGGATGCTCGGTACTCGGGTCGAACTCCGTGCTATTGGCCCCAGCCAGGTGCGCCACATCACGCGCGAATTCGATAACTGCCAACTGCATGCCCAGGCAGATGCCCAAATATGGCACGCGATTCTCCCGCGCATAGCGAATCGCTTTTATCTTGCCCTCGGTGCCACGCCGACCAAAGCCGCCGGGTACCAGAATCGCATCCAATTGCTTGAGACAGTCGGTGCCCTCCTTCTCGATTTGCTCGGAGTCGAGGTATTCGATGTTCACGCGCGTCGCCGTGTGGATCGACGCATGCTTGAGCGCTTCGATCAGCGACTTGTACGATTCGGTCAGATCGACGTATTTGCCGACCATGCCGATCGTCACCTCATGTTTCGGATGCTCGATCGCCTCGACCAACTTGGCCCACATCGAGAGATCGGCAGGCTGCGGCGTCAGCTTGAGCTCCTCGCAGATGATCGTGTCCATGCCCTGGTCATGCAGCATCTGCGGAATCTTGTAGATCGTATCGACGTCCCACACCGAAATCACCGCATCCTGCGGGACGTTGGAGAACAGCGAAATCTTGGCCCGCTCGTCGTCCGGAATCGGGCGATCCGCCCGGCACAGCAGCACGTCCGGAGAGATGCCGATTTCGCGCAATTTCTGCACGCTATGCTGGGTCGGTTTGGTTTTCAATTCGCCGGCCGTGGCGATATAGGGCACCAGCGTCAAGTGCACGAAGGCCGCCTGGTTCCGCCCCAGCCGCAGGCTCATTTGCCGGGCCGCCTCCAGGAACGGCAGCGACTCGATATCGCCGACGGTGCCGCCGATCTCCACGATAGCGACATCGGGGTGGCCGTCCCACGTGGAACGCGCGCCGCGCTCGACGAACGCCTGAATTTCATTGGTGATGTGAGGAATGACCTGAACCGTCTTGCCCAGATACTCGCCACGCCGCTCTTTGCGAATCACCGACTCATAGATTTGGCCGGTGGTGAAGTTGTTGGCCTTGCGCATCTTGGCGCTGATGAAGCGCTCATAGTGCCCCAGGTCGAGATCGGTTTCCGCGCCGTCCTCGGTGACGAACACCTCGCCATGCTGGAACGGGCTCATCGTGCCAGGATCGACGTTGATGTAGGGATCGAGTTTGAGGAGGGTGACTTTGAGGCCGCGCGATTCGAGAATCGCGGCGAGAGAAGCAGCTGCAATCCCCTTGCCGAGAGAGGACACTACGCCGCCGGTGACAAAAACGAACTTAGTCATCGCATTAATTGCTCGCGGGAAAGCCGGATTATACCGTAAAGCCCCGGCCACGCCGCGACGCGGCGCCGCAAATTTTGCGCTTGACAGCCTGCCCTGGCTTCGACTATCCGGGCTGGCGCGGGCACATCAAAAGAGCCGTTCAAGCGACCGTCAGGCCGCCTCTGGCAAGTCGCGCGCGCCCCGCAACGCCTGCAACACCTCGCGCAAGCGCTCGGCGGTTTGCCCCGGTTGCTCCATCGGAAACAGATGGGTGCCGGGCACATAGCGCAGCCTCTCGCCGACCAGTTGCCGGGTCGCCGCCAGCCCCACTTGACGCAGCTCTTTGGAACGGGTGCCAGCCAGGAATCCGACCGGTACCGGTACACCCCGCTGCACCCGTGCACCCAGCCGGCGCGGCAGCGTGCGGTAAATCCTGTATTCGATCTCGCGCTGAAACGCCAACGCCCGCTGTGCCCCCGAGCCGGTCGGCACCGTCCCGAAGGTAATGTAGTCGGCCAGCATATCTTCGTCCCAACGGGCGAAAACCGGCTTGGATTTGAAGTGCTGCCAGGCCGATTCCCAGTCATCCCAATGGGTGCGGCGCGTGCGCGTGGCCCGCGCTGGCGACAAGCGATCGTAGAGGCCCGTCAATTGGCTCAAGCGAAGCAGGTGAACGCGCCACCCCGGCGCGACGATCGGCGAGTCGAGCATGACGACGCCGCGCACCCGTTGCGGCGCCCGCATGGCGGCCATCAGGCTGAGAAAACCGCCGAGCGAATGTCCGACCAACCAGACCGGCTCGGTATATTCCCGCGCGAGTGTATCGACCAGCTCATCGCGCAAAAGCGTCCACTCCGGGGTTACCGGATAACGCTTGTCATGACCGATGCGCTCGATCGCATGAACTTCGTAATCGTCCTCCAGCAAACGCCACAATTTCCGATACACGGACGACGGAAAGCCGTTGGCGTGTGAAAAATGAATGATCTCCCGGGGCATGACGATAAGATGTTCCACAAAACGTCATTCTAGCGGCGCGAGCCCTTTGCGCGCCCCTTCTATCATAGAAGAAAGCATCCAATGTCATGGCGCCGGCGACTCAGCGTCCCATCCAGTACCTTCTCGCCTCCACGCGCCAGGCAGACGCCCGCAGCAAATCCCCCGCCGTCCTGAATTCGACGGCGCCATGACGGGCGGTTTGAAAGGCCGTCGCACCGTGCGCGGCGTAGCGGGCGGTGACCGCCTCGCGCGGATGCCCGAAACGGTTGAGATAGCCCGCCTGGTAGATCACATAGCCAGGCGACACGGCTGCGACAAACGCGGACGTCGAGGAGGTCAGGCTGCCGTGATGGGGCGCGACGACAATATCCGCCGCCAGCTGCTCGGCCGGCAGTCGAGCCAGCAGTTCGGCTTCCTGCGCACGCTCGATATCGCCGGGCAAAAGCGCCGCGTGCCGGTCGTTCGACACGCGCAACACGCAGCTGCGCCCATTGGGCCGGATCTTGCTCGAAGCCAGCGTCGCCGTGTCCGGATGCAGCATCTCGAAACGCACGCCGTCCCACACCCACGACTGGCCGTCGCGACAGGCACGATGACGGGACGAGCCGGCCACGATCGGATGCTCGGCCGCCAGCGAAGAGCGGGTCTCACTCACCCGCACGCCGGCCAGCACCGAGCCAGCGCCGCCGGCATGGTCGTCGTCCTGGTGACTGACCACCAGCATATCCAGGCGCTGGATACCATGCGCATACAGATACGGCACGATGACACGGGCACCCGCATCGACAGCTGCGGACAGGCGCGGCCCGGTGTCGTACAACAGGCGGTGACCCGCCGTTTCGATCAGTACCGCCGTGCCCTGCCCGACGTCGAACGCCAGCAGGCGGAATTCACCGTCGGGGAGACGTTCGGGCGTACGAAGCAGCAGCGGCACCAGCAGCCCCGCCCCTGCCCAACGCATCGGCCAGCCACGCGGCGCCAGCAGCCACGCTACGCCAGCGAGCGCCATCAGCGTCAGCCACAGCGGCGGGCGCGGCGCGCGCCAGACCGCCAGCGGCAGGCCATCGAGCCAGGCCAGCCACACCGTCAGCCACTCGATCAGAAGATGCGCGCCTTGCAGCAGCCAGGCGCCCAACGGCGCTGGCATCAACACGCCAGACAGCGCCATTGGCGTCACCAGCACGCTGACCATTGGGATTGCCAGCGCATTGGCCAACGGTCCTACCACCGAGACCTGCGCGAACAACGCCAGCGTCAGCGGCACCATGCCAAGCGTGACGGCATATTGGACATGAGCCGCCTGTTGCAGGGTCCGCCAGCGTCCGCCAACGGAATCGCCCGCCAGCCGTACCGCATAAAGGATGGTCGATACGACACCGAACGAAAGCCAGAAGCCCGGCGCCAGGACCGCCCACGGATCGATAATCACCACCACCGCCAACGCCCAGCACATCACATGCGACGAGCCGCTGCGGCGACCGGCGCAGTATGCCAGCGCCACCACGCTCAGCATGTAGAGAGAACGCTGCGCCGGAATGCCGAAACCGGCCAAGGCGGCATAGCCCAATGCAGCCAGCAATCCCGCCAGCGCCGCCACGCGCCGGGCCGGCACCAGCAAGGGCCAAGCCGCTCCGGCGCGCGCCCGATAACGCCACAGCCAGCTGGCAGCGGCGGCGGCCAGCCCGCCGACCAGAGCGATATGCAGACCGGATATTGCCAGGAGATGGCTCACGCCAGTGCGCTGGAACAGTTGCCAGTCGGACTGAGCTATCTCGCGCTGATCGCCGATCGTCAGTGCGCTGAGCACGCCCCCATAGCGGGCATCGGGCGGCAAGGCTTCGTGAATATGACGACGCAACTGATCGCGCCAGCGGGCCAGCGCATAGCGTACCGAAGGCACCGGCTCGGCCAGCAGCACGGGCGCCCGTCCCTTGCCGGTCCGCACGTAGCCGGTGGCGCGAATGCGCTTGGCCAGCAGCCAGGCCTCGTAATCGAATCCTTGGGGATTGGCGGTGCCGTGCGGCCGCTTGAGTCGTATCGTCAGGTGCCAGCGCTGCCCTGGTCGCACTTCGGGAAGGGCCGTCGCCGCACCTCGCCGCTCCGCATACCATGACAACTGCACATGACGCGGCACGACGTTCTCGGGCTGGCTGGTCTCGATATCGAAACCGAATCGCACCCCCTGCGCCAGTCGCGCCGGCAGCGATGACACGACGCCTACCACGGTCACATCTCGCCGCTCCCAGTCAGGGTCGAGCCCATCGGCCAAACGCCACTCCGCACGCAGAGCCGCCCAGGAAAAACCCAGCGCGGCGGCACACAGGACCAATACCCCGCGACAGACGTACCAGCCGAGGCGGCGGCACGCTCCAGGGTGCCAGCCCAGCGCGGCCAATCCAGCCACGACAGCCATCGCCATGCAAGCGAGAACGCCGTGCCGCGAGGGCAATTGGGCGCATTGCTGCAACGCCCAAACGCCGGCGGCGCCACCCAGCAAAACAAGTCGCATCGATCCCGGGCAGTTGCGTCAGCAGGCGTTGGCGCCGGCAAGCACGGCGCGCAGACGCGGCAGTGCGGCATAGGCATTTTGCGTGGTCGCAGCCGCAAGGGCCTCGGGCGCGACGTCACGCAATCCGGCCAGAATCGCCGCCATGCGAGGCAACTCCCCGGGATCGTTGCGTTGCTTGTAGCGCCAGGCAGGAGGGATGTCCGGCGCGTCGGTCTCCATGACGAGCGACTCGAGCGGCAGTTCGGTCGCCAGGCGTCGAATTTGCAGCGCCCGTTCGAAGGTCAGCGCACCGCCGAAACCGAGCTTGAAGCCGCGCTCGATGAATGCCCCTGCCTGCTGGAAACTGCCATTGAACGCGTGGGCGATGCCGCCGCGCACGTCGAAGCGCCGCAATTGCTTGAGCAATGCATCCTGCGAACGCCGTACGTGAAGAATGACCGGCAAGTCGAGCTCGCGCGCGATTTTCAATTGCTCGACGTAAAAGAAGTGCTGACGCTCGGCGTCGAGCCCTTCGACGAAGAAATCGAGACCGATCTCGCCGATCGCGACGAAGCGCGCATCCCCCAGCGCGGCTTGCGCGGCGTCGCGCAGCACTGCCAGGTCGGCCTCGGCCGCATGCGGCGTGTACATCGGATGAATTCCCAGCGCAAAGGCCCCACCGGCAAAGTGATGAGCGGTGTCGCGCGCGGCGCCGAAATTGTCGCGCGACACGGCTGGCACGACGATGCCCCGAACGCCCGCGCGTTCGGCAGCACTCAGTACCGCGTCGCGATCATCGTCGAATTCCCTGGCATCCAGGTGACAGTGCGTGTCGATCCACATGCGTCAAACTCCCATCGAAAACATTGTACGAGCGTGCGCCTTGCAGCGCACGCCGAATTCGGGGGGGAGAGGCCACGGCGCAAGCGTGGCTTCAGGCAGACAGCACGCCGTCCTTCAAACGCAAAATGCGGTCGCAGCGATGCGCCAGATCAATATCGTGCGTGACGATGACGAAGCTGGTATTGAGCCGCGTGCTCAAATCCAGCATCAGGGCAAAGACCGTGTCGGCGCTGCCTCCGTCGAGATTGCCGGTCGGTTCGTCGGCCAGCACGCATGCCGGGTGAGTCACCAGCGCTCGCGCCACCGCGACCCGTTGCCGCTCGCCGCCCGAAAGCTCGCTGGGCCGATGTTTGACGCGGCTGCCCAGACCGACTCGCTCGAGCATCGCCTGTGCCGCCGCGTGTGCCTCGGCAGTGTCCTGCCGGCGTATCAGCAGCGGCATCGCCACGTTGTCGAGCGCGTTGAACTCAGGCAGCAAATGGTGGAACTGATAGATGAAACCGAGCGAGCGATTGCGCAGGTCGGTTTTTTCCCGCTCACGCAAGGCCGTGAACGGCTGCCCGAGCAGCGACACATTGCCGCTCGTGGGTTCGTCCAGGCCACCCAGCACATGCAGCAGCGTGCTCTTGCCGGAGCCGGAGGAACCGACGATCGCGACTTTCTCTCCATGCTTGATGTCGAGGTTGACGCCATGCAGTACGTTGACATTGAGTTGGCCCTGCTGAAAGGTCTTGTGCACGTCGCGCGCTTGCAACACGATGTCGCCGCCCTCGCTGCCGGCCATCGGCTTGACATTATTCATAGCGCAGAGCCTCCGCCGGCTTGACACGCGCAGCATGCCAGCTCGGGTAAATAGTCGCCAGCGAAGCGAGGATGAAGGAAATCACGCCGATACGGATGACATCGCCCGAGCGCAGGTCGGACGGCAGCTCGCTGATGAAATACACGCTTTGCGGCAAGAAATGGACATCGAACAGGCGCTCGATAAACGGCACGATGGTGCTGATATTGGCGGCAATCAGGCTACCGAAGCCGACGCCGAGCAGCGTCCCGATAAACCCGATCGTGACGCCCTGCACAATGAATATCTTCATGATCGACGACGGCTGCGCGCCCAGGGTGCGCAAAATCGCGATGTCGGCCTGCTTGTCGGTCACGGTCATGACCAACGACGACACCAGATTGAACGCCGCCACAGCGATGATCAGCGTCAGGATGATGAACATCATGCGCTTCTCGGTCTGCACCGCGACGAACCAGTTCTTGTTTTGCTGGGTCCAGTCTCGCACCCACAGATCGCCGGTGAGCGTGTGAGCCAACTGGCGTGCCACGATAGGCGCACGCTCCATGTCGTGGAGCTTGAGTCGTACGCCGGTCGGCCCACTCAACCGGTATAGCACCTCGGCATCCTTGATGTTGATAAGCGCCAGCGTGCTGTCGAACTCGTAGTGACCGGCCATGAAAATCCCGGCGACCGTGAATTGTTTGACACGCGGCAACATGCCGGCCGGTGTAATGGTTCCCTCTGGCGCCACCAGCGTTACTTTATCGCCCACCTGAACACCCAGCGCCTCGGCCAGCTCCCGGCCCAGCACGATGCCGAAGCTGCCCGGTGTGAGCGAGCTCAGCGACCCCTGCTTCATATCCTTCGCGATCCCCGAGACGTTGGCCTCCGCGCTCGGCTCGACACCGCGCAGCACCACGCCACGCACGACATCGTCACGCGTGAGCATCGCCTGCTCGCCAACGTACGGCGCGGCGGCCATCACCTCCTTGTTGGTCAGCGCCTGGCTAGCCGTCAGGCGCCAATCGGGAATGCTGCCGTCAACGGAAAAGATCTCGATATGCGCGAGCACCGAAAGCATGCGATCACGCACTTCCTTTTGAAAGCCGTTCATCACTGAAAGCACGATGATCAGCGCCGCCACGCCAAGCGCGATACCCGACATGGAAATCAGCGAAATGAAGGAAATGAAACTGTTGTTGGAAGATCGCTTGCCCGTGCGGGTGTAGCGCCAACCTATTTGCCATTCGTAGGGAAATTTCAAGCTTAACCTTGTTTTCTAGTAACTTGACGGTAGGGTATCGGCCTGCCAGGGCGCAGTTTGCCATACAATTCGCACACTATGGATACACCCGCCCTACATCTGTTGGTGCCCTTCGCGCTGCCGCCGGCAGCCGAGGCGGCCGCGCTCGTTGCCGGATTGGAGTTGCCCGCACTGGAAAAGTTGCTGGCGCGCGCCAGTTTGGCCGACCATCATGCGCCGGCCGACCCGTTTCAGCACACGCTGCCGCACGAGCGCTGGCTGGCCCGTACTTTTGGCCTGGCCGGGTCCGACGATCAGACGCCGCTGGCGCCATATATGTTGCTCGCCGATGGAGGCGTCCCCGGTGAGCGCATGTGGTTTTGCGCGCAGCCGGTGCACATTCACATCGCGCGCGATCATCTGGTATTGACCGATCCGTCGGATCTCGAACTCACCGCCCCGGATGCCGCCGCCCTGCACGCGGCAGCGCTGCCGCTGATGGCCGGTGACGCCACCTTGATCGCCCCGCCCGACACCCGCCCGGCACGCTGGTATCTGGCCGACGACGCGCTCGGCGTCCTGCATACGACTTCGTTGATGCGCGCCTGCGGCCATAATATCGACATCTGGATGCCCACCGGCGACGGCGCCCGTGCCTGGCTAAAATTACAGAACGAAATCCAGATGACCTGGTTCGACCATCCGGTCAACGCGCACCGCGAAGCAATCGGTCTGCCGCCGGTGAATTCCCTCTGGCTGTACGGCGGCGGCGCGCTCGCCCCGGCCGGCGCGCCTGGCCGACATCTTGCGGCGGTGCACAGCGACAACCCGGCAACGCGAGGACTGGCGTTGCACCGCGGCATTCCCGTCAGCCCGCCGGCCGACGACTGCCTGGTACCGGCGGCGTTGCCGGCAGGCACCACGCTGGTCGAACTGAGCGAGCTTGCCGGCCACTTTATACGCCAGGATTGGGCGCGCTGGCGTGACGCACTGGTACGCCTGGAAAACGCCTGGTTCGCCCCGGCGCTGGCGCAATTGGAGCAAGGTGATCTGACGGGCCTGAGCCTGACGCTGTGTGGCGACACCCAGGAAGTGACCCTGCTGGCCCGACGCGGCGATCTGCGCAAATTCTGGCGCCGCGGCCCCCTGGCGAGCCGGCTGGCCGGCCTGAGCGCGATATGACGCAACTCGCCACACGCACCTACCCCACCGCTGCTGCCGAGGCGCTGACCAACGCCGGTTTGCACCCGGTGCTGGCCCGCCTGTACGCAGCGCGCGGCATCACACAGGCCGTCGAAACCGAGAGCGGGCTGTCGCGCCTGCTACCGCCCTCCCAACTCAAAGGCATCGACCAGACCGCCGCCTTTTTGGCCGACGCGATCACCGCGCGGCGACGCATGCTGGTGGTGGCCGACTACGACTGCGACGGCGCCACGGCATGCGCGGTCGCGGTACGCGGACTGCGCGCGATGGGCGCGGACGTCGATTACCTGGTGCCCAACCGCTTCGAATACGGCTATGGCCTGACGCCTGAAATCGTCGCGCTGGCCGCGCGCCGGCCCGGCGGCGCGCCGGACGTGCTGATCACCGTCGACAACGGCATTGCCAGTCTCGACGGCGTCGCTGCGGCGCGGGCGCTGAGCATCGACGTCGTCGTCACCGACCATCACCTGCCCGGAGATGCGCTGCCGCCGGCGCGCTGCATCGTCAATCCCAATCAACCAGGCTGCACGTTCCCGAGCAAGCACCTTGCCGGCGTCGGCGTGATGTTCTATGTACTGCTGGCGTTGCGCGCGGAATTTCGCCAGCGCGGCCATTTCGATGCCGCCAGTCAGCCGCGTCTGGACGCCCTGCTCGACCTCGTCGCGCTGGGCACGGTCGCCGACGTGGTCAAGCTCGACAGCAACAACCGCATCCTGGTAGCGCAGGGCCTTTCCCGCATTCGCGCCGGACGAATGCAACCGGGCATCGCCGCACTGTTTCGGGCTGCCGGGCGCAACGCTCGCAACGCTGGCGGCTTCGATCTCGGCTTCGGCCTCGGGCCGCGCCTGAATGCGGCAGGCCGACTCGCCGATATGTCGCTGGGCATCGAATGCCTGCTCACCGACGACAGCGAACGTGCCTGGCAACTGGCGCAGGAACTCGACGGCATGAACCGCGAGCGGCGCGAGATCGAGACCGGCATGCAGCAAGAGGCGCTGGCCGACCTGGCCCGCTTCGATCCCCGGCAGGCATCGACCCTGTGCGTGTTCAACGACACCTGGCACCAGGGCGTGATCGGCATCGTCGCGGCGCGCCTGAAAGAGAAATTCTATCGACCGACGATCGTTTTCGCACCGGGCGACGATGGTCTGGTCAAGGGCTCGGGTCGCTCGATTCCCGGCTTTCATCTGCGCGACGCGCTCGACCTGGTAACCAAGCGCGATCCGGGGCTCGTCCGCAAATTCGGCGGCCACGCGATGGCGGCCGGGCTGACCCTTCACGCCGGCGACGTCGACCGCTTCGCCACTGCATTCGAGGCAGTGGGTAGCGAGTGGCTGGATGAAAAAGCCCTCTCGCGAGTGATCGAAACCGACGGTGACCTCGACGACGAGACCTGCTTCTCGCCGTCCTTTGTCGAACTGCTCGACAGCCAGGTGTGGGGCCAGGGATTTCCGCCGCCTGTGTTCTGCGGCGAATTCCAGGTGCTTTCGCAGACGTTGCTCAAGGACAAGCATCTGAAACTGCAACTGAGCCGCCCCAGCCAGCCGCGCCAGCGCTACAACGCCATCTGGTTCAACCACAACTCACTGCTGCCCGAGCGCGCGCAGGTCGCTTATCGCCTGGCCAGCGATACCTTTAACGGCGCGGCGCGCGTGCAACTGATCGTCGAGTACGCGGCGGGCGCATAAAAAGGCTTATTTGCAAGGGTTTCGCGCATCATTTCCCGCTTCGCGGGCGAAACCGGCTCGCATCGATCGGCTATAATTTCTGTTTTTCCCGAACTGACAGCTGCTCATGGAAGCCGAACGCCTCAACGCCATCGAAACTTTGCTCGCCGACCTGCGCACCCGCGCCGGCGAGCTACGGGGGTATCTTTGACTACGATGCCAAGGAACAGCGTCTAGACTCCGTCAACCGGGAGCTCGAGGATCCGAACGTCTGGAACGATACCAAGCGCGCCCAGGAACTCGGCAAGGAAAAGAAGCAACTCGAAGGCGTCGTGCTCGCCTTGACCTCGCTCGACGAGGACCTGCGCAACACGCAGGACCTGTTCGATTTGGCGCGCGAGGAAGCTGACGAGGAAACGCTGCTCGCAGTCGAGGCCGACACCGCCGCGATTGCCCGCCGCGTCGGCGACATGGAGTTTCGCCGGATGTTCAACAATCCGGTCGACCCCAACAATTGCTTTCTGGACATCCAGGCCGGCGCTGGCGGCACCGAAGCCTGCGACTGGGCCGCCATGCTGCTGCGCCAGTACTTGCGATACTGCGAACGCAAGGGCTTCAAGACCGAGATCCTCGAGGAATCGGCCGGCGACGTAGCCGGCATCAAGAGCGCGACGATCAAGGTCAACGGCGAATATGCGTACGGCTTCTTGCGTACCGAAACCGGCGTTCACCGGCTGGTGCGCAAGTCACCGTTCGATTCGTCGGGCGGCCGTCATACTTCGTTCTCGAGCGTGTTCGTTTACCCGGAGGTGGACGATTCGATCGAAATCGAAATCAATCCGGCCGATCTGCGCATCGACACGTTCCGTGCCTCCGGCGCGGGCGGGCAGCACATCAACAAGACCGACTCGGCGGTGCGCATCACCCACTTGCCGACCGGCATCGTCGTGCAGTGCCAGAACGATCGCTCGCAGCACCGCAATCGCGCCGAGGCCATGGCGATGCTCAAATCGCGCCTGTTCGAGTTCGAACTGCGCAAGCGCCAGGCCGAGCAGGACAAACTCGAGTCGAGCAAGACCGACGTGGGCTGGGGTCATCAGATCCGCTCATACGTGCTCGATCAGTCGCGCATCAAGGATTTGCGCACCAACGTCGAGCTCAGCAATACGCGCGCAGTGCTCGACGGCGACCTGGATGACTTCATCGTCGCCAGCCTGAAGCAAGGGGTATGACGATGCGGCGGCTGTTATGCGTACTGGCATTGGCAGGGCTGGGCATCGCCAGCGCGCATGCCAGCCGCATGAGCCTGCCGGCCTCGGCCACGTCGTCGGACTGCGCCGGGCTGGCGCATGATGACGGCAAACTCGCTGGCGAGGCATCCGGCCCGTACTTGCACGACTTGCTGAAAATGCCAATATTCGCCGACGCGTACCGACAACTGATCGCTGGGGCGGCCCTGCCCGAGTGGGTCAGGACAGGCGGCACGTCGACGCCGGCGCAGCGGGTACAGGTCAACGGCAAGCCATGGCTGTTGACCGAAAGCTGCAAGCCTCACGATTGCCCGAGCGAGCACGTCCACGTCCTGTTCGAGCCACGCTCGAACACCATGGTGGGCATGTTCGTTCGCGATCCTGGCGCCGCGCCGCAAGCCTCGATGCATCATGAGGACAAGACTGAACTGATCTGGCTGGGTGCGCCCGACGGCCAGATGAAAAACGCGCTACTGCACGCGCTTCGCTTTACCGAATAAAACTCTCCATGCCGCCCATGACCGACTCCCGCAACACCCCCCCAGATGCCCCAGAGGCGCTAGACGAAAACCAGATCATCGCCGAGCGCCGCGAGAAGCTGCAAGCGATTCGGGCCGCTGGCGTAGCCTACCCCAACGACTTTCGGCCCACCGACCATGCCGGCGACCTGCATGCGCGTTTTGGCTCGGTCACCAAGGAAGAGCTCGAGGCGCAGCAGCATGCTGTCGCAGTGGCCGGCCGCATGATGCTCAAGCGAGTCATGGGCAAGGCCAGCTTCGCCACCGTGCAGGATGCCACGGGTCAGATTCAGTTCTTCATCAGCGCCGAGGATGTCGGAGCGCAAACCCAGACGGCCTTCAAGCACTGGGACATGGGCGACATCATTGCCGCGCGCGGCGTGCTGTTCCGCACCAACAAGGGCGAACTGTCGGTGCGCGTCAAGGAACTGCGCCTGCTGTCGAAGGCATTGCGCCCGTTGCCGGACAAATTCCACGGGCTGGCAGATCAGGAAACGCGTTATCGCCAGCGCTATGTCGACCTGATCGTATCGCCCGAGACGCGAGCGACGTTCGCCGCGCGCACCAGGGCGATCGCCTCGATCCGCAAATACATGGCCGACGCCGACTTCATGGAAGTCGAAACGCCGATGCTGCACGTGATTCCCGGCGGTGCCGCGGCCAAGCCGTTCATTACCCACCACAATGCGCTGGACATGGATATGTACCTGCGCATCGCGCCGGAACTGTATCTCAAGCGGCTGATCGTCGGTGGATTTGAACGCGTATTCGAGATCAATCGCAATTTCCGCAATGAGGGCGTATCGCCGCGCCACAATCCGGAATTCACGATGATGGAGTTCTATGCAGCCTATACCGATTACACATGGCTGATGGATTTCACTGAAAACCTGATCCGCCAGGCTGCGACCGACGCACACGGCTCGGCGAGCATCGAATACCAAGGCCGCGCACTGGATTTCTCCCAACCGTTTCACCGCCTGACCATTTGCGCCGCGATCCAGAAGTACGCGCCGCACTACACGGACGCGCAATTGCAGGATGCCGCATTCCTGCGCACCGAACTCAAGAAATTCGGTGTCGATACGCAAGCCGCCAATTTTCTCAATGCCGGGCTCGGCGCGCTCCAGTTGGCGCTGTTCGAGGAGACGGCGGAGAGTCAGTTGTGGGAACCCACCTTCATCGTCGATTACCCGGTCGAAGTATCGCCGCTGGCGCGCGCCTCGGATCGAATCCCCGGCGTCACCGAACGCTTCGAACTGTTCATTACCGGACGTGAAATCGCCAACGGGTTCTCCGAGCTCAACGATCCGGAAGACCAGGCCGCACGGTTTCGCAAACAGGTCGAGCAGAAGGATGCGGGCGACGAGGAGGCGATGTTCTATGACGCCGACTACATCCGTGCACTCGAATATGGCATGCCGCCGACCGGTGGTTGCGGCATCGGCATCGACCGCCTGGTCATGCTGCTGACCAACAGTCCAAACATTCGTGACGTGATTCTGTTTCCTCACATGCGCAGGGAAGACTGAGCCCCATCTCGGCAACTCCGTCAGGGCGGCCCCGGCCGCCCTTTTTATTCTTGCGCGCCAGTCCTCGCGGCACGGCCTGTCCGGCAAGCGTCCGACGGGCGCCGCGCCCGCGAGACCGGCGTCGAATTTGTAACCGTTTCTGAGCGGCCATCGGGGCCGCCCCGTCGCGTCCATTGTGTAGCCCTTGTCGCTTCGCCCGTCATGGCGCTTGGCTGATACCGCACGGCCGGCAGGCTTACAACCCGTTACAAATTGAAACCATCGGCGTTCCGCAATTCACCGACACTTACGCCAAGCCAGCCCTCCCAATCAGGCTGGTACCAAAAGAATATGGAATACGCGGGAGAATCTATTATGGATACCAACAACTCATCACGCCGCCTGCACCCGCTGGTGGCGACCGCGGCCGGCGCGGTATTGGTCGCAAGTCTGGTCGCGGTGGCCGCCATCACCGGCGTGCTGCCCAAAGCACTGGGCACGAACGGTCCCACGCCTACGGTGACACAGGCAGGGAGCACGCCGCAACCGACTTCGCCGCGCACCGCAGAGCAGAACGCTGCCCAGGCGCGTGCGCGCGAAGTCCAGGAGGCCCGCGCCCATCAGCGAGCCAGCGTCTGCAGCGTCTGCGGCACCGTTGCCTCGGTCACCCCGGTGCGCACGCAAGGCACCAGTACGGGTATCGGGGCCATCGGCGGGGCACTGGCTGGCGGTCTGCTCGGCAATCAGTTCGGCGCCGGCAACGGTCGCGCGGCCATGACGGTCGTGGGCGCCGTGGGCGGCGGCCTGGCCGGTAACGAAGTCGAAAAGAATATGCGGTCGGAAACCTATTATCGAGTCAGCGTCCACATGGACAATGGCACCTGGCGCAGCTTCAACTACCGCAGTGCTCCCGGCGTGCAGCCGGGCACCCGCGTGCGACTGGAGAATGGCAGGCTGGTGCTGGCCGGATAATGTCCGGCGGGCTCGCGGTAATAAAAAGGCGATCCTGCGGGATCGCCTTTTTATTATCCAACGCCGCGGCTGCGGAAGAAGCTCAGCGCGCTTCGTCGATCCAGGCCATTTGAATCGCCTCGAGAATCTTCTCCCCTGAGTGCTTCGGATCGTCGTCGAAGCCCTCCAGCGATATCACCCAGTTATGCAAATCGGTGAATCGCACATAACGTGGATCGACGTCGGGATGGGTCTCGTACAGCGCAATCGCAATGTCCAACGTATCGGTCCATTTCATCGTAATTTCTCCTCAAGCTGCCACATCCGCGGGAATTCCCGCGGCAACGATCAATGATTTTCCTTGGCGTGGTTGATCGAGTATTTCGGAATCTCGATGACCAGCTCGGCATCCTCAGGCACGATCGCCTGGCACGACAGGCGGGAGGTGGGTTCCAGACCCCAGGCGCGGTCAAGCAGATCTTCCTCGTCATCCTCGGCGGGCTCCAGGGTATCGAACCCTTCGCGCACGACCACGTGACAGGTAGTGCAGGCACACGATTTCTCGCATGCGTGTTCGATTTCGATGCCGTTCTCGAGCAACGTATCGCAAATGCTCTTGCCCGGCTGAACTTCCAACACGGCGCCTTCCGGGCAGAGTTCGACGTGGGGTAATACAACGATTTGTGACATTTTTAGGGGTCCGCAGTTTCTTACACTCGAATCGGCGAGAATCGGCCGTCTACGTATCCAGGTCGTTCACCTTGCGTCCGGCCAGCGCGGCCCGGATGCTCTTGTCCATTCGGCGCGCCGCAAAATCCTCTGTGGCTCGGGCAAGCGCGTCGATGCCATCCTTGATCGCCAGATGATCGGTGCCGGTCGCCAGCGCCCGCAAGGCAGCGATTTGCGCGTCGATGCGTGCGCGCTCAGCCGCATCGAGTAGATCATGATCGGCGTCCAACGCGCTCTCGGTCGCGGCGATCAAGCGCTCGGCCTCGACCTGCTCTTCTCTCAGGGCGCGTGCGCGCATGTCGACCTCGGCAGCACTGAAACTGTCCTGCAGCATGCGCGCGATATCATCGTCGGCCAGCCCGTAGGACGGCTTGACCACGATCGACGCTTCCACGCCCGAGTGAATTTCCTGAGCCACCACCGAGAGCAGGCCGTCAGCGTCGACCTGGTAGGTCACGCGAATCCGGGCCGCGCCGGCAGCCATGGGCGGGATGCCGCGTAACTCGAACCGCGCCAGCGAGCGGCAGTCGTCGGCAAGTTCGCGCTCGCCTTGCAGCACGTGGATGGCCATTGCCGTCTGGCCGTCCTTGAAGGTGGTGAATTCCTGGGCGCGCGCGACCGGAATGGTCGAGTTGCGGGGAATGATCTTTTCCACCAGGCCACCCATCGTTTCCACGCCGAGCGACAGCGGAATCACATCGAGCAGCAGCCAATCGTCACCGGGCGCGCGATTACCCGCCAGCAGATTGGCCTGAATCGCCGCGCCCAGCGCGACCACCTGATCAGGGTCGAGATCGGTCAACGGCGGCTGGCCGAAGAACTCGCCGACTGCGGCACGCACATGCGGCATGCGCGTCGCGCCGCCCACCAGCACGACGCCCTTGACCTCTTGCGCGCCAATGCCGGCATCGCGCAGCGCCTTGCGCATCGGTCCGATGGTTTTCTGCACCAAAGGCCTGGTCAACTCGACGAATTGCGCAGCGCTGATCGTCAGACTCACAGTCCGACCGTCACTGAGCGTCGCCGCGACGCTGGTCTGCTCTTTTGAAGACAGTGCCTCCTTGGCCGTGCGCGCCTGGTTCAACAGTTGGCGCACGTCCTGCGGCGCGAGCACTGCCGGCAAACCAGCCTCGGCAAGAATCCAGCGATAGAGTGCCTGATCGAAATCGTCGCCGCCAAGCGCGGAGTCGCCGCCCGCGGCCAGCACTTCGAACACCCCCTTGGTCAGACGCAGGATGGAAATGTCAAACGTGCCGCCGCCCAGGTCGTATACCGCATAGAGACCTTCGACACCGTTGTCGAGTCCATACGCAAGCGCCGCGGCCGTCGGCTCGTTGAGCAGGCGCAGCACATTCAGCCCCGCCAGTTGCGCGGCATCCTTGGTAGCCTGGCGTTGGGCGTCATCGAAATACGCGGGCACCGTGATTACCGCGCCCAACAGTTCGTCGCCGAGCGAATCCTCCGCGCGCTGGCGCAATGTGGCGAGGATTTCCGCCGACACTTCGACCGGGCTCTTGACGCCACCGGCTGTGCGCAACTGCACCATGCCGGGAGCGTCGACGAAATCATAAGGCGCGTTGTCGGCGTCGACGACATCGGCCAGGCCGCGCCCCATGAAGCGCTTGACCGAGACGATCGTATTGCGCGGATCTTCAACCGCGGCGTCCTTCGCCGCATGTCCGATATGCGTGCGGCCGCCAGCCAGATAGCGCACCACCGAGGGCAACAGGACCCTGCCCGCTTCGTCGGGCAGAACTTCGGCCACGCCATTGCGCACCGTCGCCACCAGCGAGTGCGTAGTTCCCAGATCGATGCCCACCGCCAGACGCCGTTGATGCGGCGCGGGGGACATCCCCGGTTCGGAAATTTGTAATAACGCCATAATTCACTTGCTTCGGGCCGGCGGCATGTTTCAGCCGGTCTCGTTAATCGGTCCGCGTCACGATAGCGCCAAGCCCGCCGCTGCGAGCCCATACACCATCGTCACGCCAAATCTTCCAGACGCTCTATGCGCTGCACAATTTCCTGCTCGGCCCGCTCGATAAACATCAACTGCCGCACCGCCTCGGCCGCCGGCTGATACGCCTTGCTGTCGAGCCACTCGCCAAGCTTCTGGTACCGTGCGCGCTTTTCGTCGCGCAACTCGTCCAGCAATCGCTCCAGCGCACCGGGATTGCCCGCGGAAACCGCATCGTCGATGGTCTCGCGCCATTCCATTTGCTGCATCAGAAACGCCGGCGCCATCGCGGTATTGCTCTCGGCCGCCACGTCGACGCCGTGCAAGCCAAGCATATATACCGCCCGCTTGAGCGGCTGGCGCAAGGTCTGGAACGCCTCGTTGGCCTGTGCCGCCCACTGCATGGCCGCGCGCCGCTGCGCCGCGCCGGCATTGGCAAAACGGTCAGGGTGGACTTGCCCCTGCACGGCACGGTAAGCACTTTCCAGCGCCGCCACATCGACCGCGAAGCACTGCGGTAAGCCGAACAGTTCAAAGTAATCGCCCTTGAGCGCGTTCGTCGTTCCTGAAGTCGTTCCTGAATTTTGTGCCATGCCACCCCACTGTCGTTACTGCATACGCCCCAGAAAAAAAGCGGCTGTCGCCGCCTTGATTCGTTGCCTGGCACCTGCGTGGCGCCGTCATTCCTCGCCCCGCACCTGCCATGTGTCGGCCGGCTCGCCAAGTTCGCATTTCCGGCAGTACAGCACACTGCCGATGCGGGCCTCGCGCGCCTGCGCCGATTGGGTCCACGGGCGATTTTGCCAGGGTGGATCATGACGCACATGCTGGCCATGTCCGCAGGCCAACTCGGCCACCCAGTGCCCTTCGTCGTCAAGGTGAAAGCCGATGATCCGGCGCGGCACGCCGGTCGGTGACGGGTCAGACGCGGAACGACTCACCGCAACCGCACTCATCCTTGACGTTGGGATTGTTGAAGCGAAAACCTTCGTTCAATCCCTCGCGCGCAAAGTCGAGTTCCGTGCCATCGATATAAGGCAGGCTTTTCGGATCGACGATGACCTTCACGCCGTGGCATTCGAACACTTCGTCATGCGGCTCGATGTCATCGGCATACTCCAGCTTATATGCCAGGCCGGAGCATCCTGTCGTTTTCACGCCCAGTCGCAGGCCCACGCCCTTGCCACGCCGCGTCAGATAGCGCGATACATGCTGCGCGGCCTTCTCGGTCAATGTAATTGCCATATCGAATCCGCCAGTTCGATCAGGCCGCTGCCTGATCCGCTGCCGCCTCGTGCTTTTGCTTGTAATCGGCCACGGCCGCCTTGATCGCGTCCTCGGCCAGAATCGAGCAATGAATCTTCACCGGCGGCAACGCCAATTCCTCGGCGATCTGCGTGTTCTTGATCGTCAGTGCCTGATCGAGCGTCTTGCCCTTGACCCATTCGGTCACCAGCGACGATGACGCAATCGCCGAGCCGCAGCCATAGGTTTTGAACTTGGCATCCTCGATCACGCCCTGCTCATTGACCCGAATCTGTAGTTTCATCACGTCGCCGCAAGCCGGCGCGCCGACCATACCGGTGCCGACCGCATCGTCACCCTTGTCGAACGAGCCCACGTTACGTGGGTTTTCATAATGATCCAGAACTTTGCTGCTGTAAGACATAACGTACTCCTAGAATTCCGTGGAATCTATCCGGCGATCGCTCAGTGCGCCGCCCATTGAATCGAGTTCAGGTCGATGCCGTCCTTGTACATCTCCCACAGCGGCGAGAGATCGCGCAGCTTGGCGATCTTGCCCTGCAGCAGCTTGACGACATAATCGACGTCCTGCTCCGTGGTAAACCGGCCAACCGTGAAACGGATCGAGCTGTGTGCCAGCTCGTCGTTGCGCCCCAGTGCGCGCAACACGTATGAAGGCTCCAGCGAAGCCGACGTGCAGGCCGACCCCGAGGAGACTGCCACGTCCTTGATCGCCATGATGAGCGACTCGCCTTCGACGAAATTGAAACTGATGTTCAGGTTGTGCGGCACGCGGTGCTCCATGTCACCGTTGATGTACACCTCTTCCATCTGGGTCAGGCCATGCAGCAGCTTGTCGCGCAACATCCGGATGCGTTCGTTCTCGACCGCCATTTCTTCCCGCGCCAGGCGAAACGCCTCGCCCATGCCGACGATTTGATGCGTGGGCAACGTGCCGGAGCGCATTCCGCGCTCATGACCGCCGCCGTGAATCTGCGCCTCGATGCGCACGCGAGGCTTGCGCCGCACATACAGCGCGCCGATGCCTTTGGGGCCATAAGTCTTGTGCGCCGAGAAAGCCATCAGGTCGACCTTCCAGTCGGCCAGATCAATCGCCATCTTGCCGGTCGCCTGGGCCGCATCGACGTGAAAAATGATGCCTTTGTCGCGACAGATTTCACCGATCTGCGGAATGTCCTGGATCACCCCGATTTCGTTATTGACCAGCATCACCGACACCAGAATGGTATCGGGGCGCAGCGCCTGCTTGAACGCTTCGATATCGAGCAGACCGTCTTCCTTGACGTCCATGTAGGTGACTTCAAACCCTTCGCGCTCGAGCTCGCGGCAGGTATCTAGCACGGCCTTGTGCTCGGTCTTGAGCGTGATGATGTGCTTGCCCTTGCCACGGTAAAAATGCGCTGCCCCCTTGAGGGCCAGGTTATCGGACTCGGTCGCGCCGGAAGTCCAGATGATTTCCCGCGGGTCCGCATTGACCAGCGCCGCCACCTGCTCCCGAGCCTCTTCCACGGCGCGCTCCGCTGCCCAGCCGAACGAATGGCTGCGCGATGCCGGGTTGCCGAACTGTTCGCGCAAATAGGGCAGCATTTTGTCCACAACGCGCGGGTCGACCGGCGTGGTCGCACTGTAGTCCATGTAAATCGGGAGTTGCAGGGTGTCGTTTTTCATGAATGCTCCAAAAGCTCTCTTGCTCGCGCTATGAACGAGCCATATCGAATACGGAATTGGGGATCCTGGCACCCACACTGCGCGGCGGCGCCGACTCGCGCGAATCATGCAGCACCGAGGACTGTGCCTGCTTGTTGCGCTGCTGCTCGACCAGATCCTTCAGGGATACCGAATCCAGGTACTCGACCATTTTCTGGTTCAATGTCGCCCATAATTCGTGCGTCATGCATTGGCGCTTGGCGCCCTCCTGCCCTTCGCAATTGCCCTTGCTGCCGCATTGCGTCGCATCCAGGGGCTCGTCGACCGCGATGATGATATCGGCCACCGTGACATCTTCGGCGCGGCGTGCCAGGCTATAGCCGCCGCCGGGACCGCGCACGCTCTCCACGATCTCATGGCGGCGCAGCTTGCCGAACAGTTGCTCGAGATAGGATAGGGAAATGTGCTGACGCTGACTGATGCCCGCGAGCGTCACGGGCCCACCGTCCTGGCGCATGGCCAGGTCGATCATCGCCGTGACGGCGAAACGTCCTTTCGTGGTGAGTCTCATGATCGTGCAGGGATTTAATCTCGACTATTTCGGTCAAGTATAAATACCCTACAGATTTAGTCAAGTTATTCAGGATTGATTTTTGCTTTTGGCGCAATAGGAAAAATCAAACAAAGCGGATTTCGCCAAATCGCGCGCCAGATGGCCCGGTGGATCAGACGCCGATCGACGGGTCGCAGGGGGCGAGAACGCAGGGCCATCTGAAAGGCTAGCATAAAACTTACCGCCACGTTCAGGACGGCCATGCTGGCGATTCCCGAGACCGCCAGCCAAAGCATCCGCATATCCAGCGCGTGCGGCCCCAGCACTCCCAGCGCCGTGGCGATCGCTCCGGTGCTCAGCGTTACGTGACGTACTTCGAACGGCAACGCAAAGGCGGTAAGAATTGCCGGCACCAGGCCCAACATCAACCCCAAACCGGCATTGCCCACCACTCCCGATACGTGTTCGCGACAAAACGCCGCGAGACGGGCCGCGCCGCGGTCGCCGAAAACGAAACGCAAACGGCGGTTATAGGCCAGCACGTCGCCCAACCGATGAAACGCGAACCAATTGTCGGCCCACCCCGATAACACACTGGAAAACCACAGCAAGACGCCGGTCAGGGCGGCATAGATCGGCGTCCAGCCAAAGAGCGAAAAGGACGTCAGCGTCGCGTTGGCCTTGGCCGGGGAAATCAGGTCGACGCCCAGCGCGCTGGCGGCAAGCCACTGGAGCAACAAGCAGCCCGGAAAAACCAGCGCAAGATTACCGAAAATGGCCGCCGCCTGGGTGCGCACCAGTGCGATCACCTCATCGACGAAGGCGGCCATGCCCTCCGGCGTATGCACGCCATCGAGCTTGCCGGCGATCGCCGGTGCCGTCATCGCCGGCTGCTTGGTTGCCAGCGTGAAATGGCAAAAATGCATCAACAGAAAGCTTGCCGCATAATTCAAGCCGGCCAGAAAACCCTCTACCATGGGTTGCAGATGTGCCCCGACGATAAAAAACTTGAAATAGACGGTGGCTACCGTCACCAACCCGCCGCCGGCAGCCATCTTCAGCATCGACAGATAGGCCGAACGATCTCTGGCGATGTAGTGCTCGCCGGTCTCGGCGCTGCGCTCGACCACCTTGCGCGCGAGCAGGCCGAATGAGGTCCTCGCCAGCGATGCGACGCTCTGACTGGCACGGTTGGCCCGGATCAGTTCTCCCAGCAGGCTGATGCGCGCCTGGAGGGCATCGCTGCCGGTCGCCAGCCACGCCTCGAGCAGTCGCTCCAGCCAGCGAATGCGCGTGCGCATGCGCTCGACCTGAAAGACGATTTCGACGCTGACGCCATTGTCGTCCAAATGCGCATACACTTCACCGATCGCACGTCGGCAATTGTCCAGCACCAGCCGGAAATAATTCACTTGCTGAAGCAGGCGCTGGCTGGGCGGCGCGCCGCTGCCGAAGTCCTGCGCGGCATCTTCGACCGCCTGCATGGCGCGACTCAGGCGATAAAAGGGTAACTCTGTCGAGCGCACTTCGGCCAGCCGGGTGCGCACCACGTAAGACAAGCCGGTCGAGCCGATCTGGCTCACCAGATTGTGCATCGCCGCCATCAGATCCTGCGCAAAGCGATTCCAGTCGCGTTCATCGTCGGCCACTTCGAATTGCAGCAGATCGGCCAGCGCGATGCGCAGGTCATCCGGCAATTCGACGACCCACTCGGCATCATCGGCCGAGTTGAACATCAACGTGAAGAGCGCGCCAAGGTCGCGACGCGTTGGCGGGGGCGGAATCAAGTGCGCTTCGAGGCGTTCGACCAGCGCTCCCCAGAATCCGGAACGCACTGGCATACCGGTATCGCAAAGCAATGACATGGCATCGCTCTCATGAATGATCGATCGCAGCGTGCGCGCCACCGCAAGCCGCCATGCGGGATTGCGCTCCAGCATTTGCAGCAGGTAGCGCAGGCGCGTATGAGGCGGGAACGCCGCGCCTTTGCCGGGCACCTCGCCCGCGTCGCACCGCAACTCTTCAGGCAGCGAACCACCGCGATGCAACCAATGCGCGACCTCGATCAGCCACTGGTTACGCACCCCCAGCGGCGCGGCAGGGTCGGCGTGCGCGAGCAGCGCGTCGAGTTGCTGTCCGGCGTGGCGGGAGACTCGCCACTTCCTCCAATACGTGCGCAAGGTCAGCAGCATGACATTTAATAAAGATCCGTCAGGAATCGGCGCGCAAGCGTTCGCGTAAATGCGACAGCAGCCCGGCGCAAGCGTCTTCGACATAATCGAGCACCTGCTCGAAACCTTGCGCCGCGCCGTAATACGGGTCGGGCACATGCTCGGCTGCATGTTTGCTCGCGAATCGCATCAGCAAAGCCAGCTTGTAGTGTTGCGCGGCGGGGCAGCGCGCGCGCAATTCGGCAAGATTGTCGGCGTCCATCGCCAGGAGCCAATCGAAGCGCTGAAAGTCTTCGTTCGTCACCAGGCGCGAGCGCAGTGCCGCCAGATCATAGCCGCGCGCGGCGGCTGCGGCCTGGCTGCGTCGGTCGGGAGCATGGCCCAGATGATAGCCGTGGGTGCCGGCCGAATCGATCACGATCTCATCGCCCAAACCCGCCTCGATGACCAGGCGCCGCATCACGCTCTCGGCGGTTGGCGAGCGACAGATGTTGCCCATGCAAACGAACAGGACAGAGACTTTCCGCATTTCGTCGAATCCAAAGGGAAAGCGCCGCCGGTGTGGCGCGATGACGAATTATAGGACGGCATCGATGCCGCGGAATGCCTCGGCTGGCATGGTGCCTTATCCACAGAAAAAGTGCACAAGCTTGTTGATAACATGTTCAAGCTTGCGCTAACACCTTGAAGCAAAAGCTATTGCCTTGCGTGATTCGTGGCCCGCCGATGCACGCCGAATCGACCGCGGCGACCGCTTAAAACGCCAAGGCCCGCGCGGTGGCGGGCCTTGGTGATGATTCGGACTGGTTGCGGGGGCTGGACTCGAACCAGCGACCTTCGGGTTATGAGCCCGACGAGCTGCCAACTGCTCCACCCCGCGTCAGAGGGAGTGAAGTATATAGCGTCGAGAAAAATAAGCAAACAGAAATTCGCGCGGCGGGGCAAATTTTATTGGACCGCATTTCAGAGCGCCGCCATCTCTCCCGCACCATCCGCGCCGAAGACCTGCTGCTTGACATGCAACAACTGGTCTCGCACCTGGGCAGCCTGCTCGAACTCGAGATTGCGCGCGTGCTCCTGCATCAATTTTTCCAGTCGTTTGATCTCCTTCGACAACTGCTTTTCGCTCATCTCTTGATAGCGCGCCTGCTCCTCGGCGACCTTCAATTCCGCGCGCGCCTCGTCCGGATCGTACACGCCGTCGATGATGTCCTTGATGCGCTTGGTCACGGAGGTCGGCGTAATTCCCAGCGCCAGGTTGTGCGCAGTCTGCTTGGCGCGCCGACGATTGGTCTCGTCGATCGCCCGGCGCATCGAGTCGGTGACCTTGTCGCCGTAGAGAATCGCCAGCCCATGAATGTTGCGCGCGGCCCGGCCGATGGTCTGGATCAGCGAACGCTCGGCCCGCAGGAAGCCTTCCTTGTCGGCGTCGAGAATCGCCACCAGCGACACCTCGGGAATGTCGAGGCCCTCGCGCAGCAAATTGATGCCGACCAGCACATCGAACGCACCCAGCCGCAGATCGCGAATGATTTCAACCCGCTCGACCGTGTCGACATCGCTGTGCAGGTAGCGCACCTTGATGCCATTGTCGGCCAGATATTCGGTCAGTTGCTCGGCCATGCGCTTGGTCAGTGTCGTCACCAGTACACGTTCGTTGACCTTGACCCGTTGATGGATTTCCGACAGGACGTCATCCACCTGATTGTGCGCTGGACGCACCAGGATCTCCGGATCGATCAGGCCCGTCGGGCGCACGACTTGCTCGACCACCTGGCCGGCTTGACGATTTTCATAATCAGCGGGTGTGGCCGAAACGAAAATCACCTGCCGCATCTTGCGCTCGAATTCGGCGAATTTGAGCGGCCGGTTATCCAGTGCGGAGGGCAGGCGGAATCCGTAATTCACCAGATTTTCCTTGCGCGCGCGGTCGCCGTTGTACATGCCGTTGAATTGCCCGATCAGCACATGCGACTCGTCCAGAAACATCAGCGCATCGCTGGGCAAATAATCGACCAGGGTCGGTGGCGGCTCGCCCGGTTGTGCGCCGGACAGGTGGCGCGAGTAATTCTCGATGCCCTTGCAGAAGCCGAGCTCCTGCAGCATTTCGAGATCGAAGCGGGTGCGCTGTTCGAGCCGCTGCGCCTCGACCAGCTTGTTTTCACGGTAGAAGAAATCGAGCCGTTCCCGCAGTTCTTCCTTGATTGCCTCGATCGCGCGCATGACCGTCTCGCGCGGCGTGACGTAGTGCGACGATGGGTACACCGTGAAGCGTGGAATTTTCTGCCGTATGCGCCCGGTAAGCGGATCGAACAATTGCAGCGACTCGATCTCATCGTCGAACAGTTCGATCCGCACGGCCAGTTCCGCATGCTCGGCAGGGAAAATATCGATGGTGTCGCCGCGCACCCGAAACGTGCCGCGCGCGAAATCCATGTCGTTGCGCGTGTACTGCATCGCGATCAGCCGCGCGATGACCTCGCGCTGGCCGATCCTGTCGCCCTGGCGCAGCACCAGGATCATCCGGTGATATTCGTTTGGATTACCGATACCGTATATCGCCGAGACGGTCGCCACAATCACGGTGTCGCGCCGCTCCAGCAGGCTCTTGGTGGCCGACAGGCGCATCTGCTCGATATGCTCGTTGATCGACGAGTCTTTCTCGATATACAGGTCGCGTTGCGGAACATATGCTTCGGGCTGGTAGTAGTCGTAATACGAGACGAAGTATTCCACCGCGTTATGGGGGAAAAATTCGCGAAATTCGGAGTAAAGCTGGGCCGCGAGCGTTTTGTTCGGCGCGAACACAATGGCGGGACGCCCAAGGCGGGCAATGACGTTGGCCATCGTGAAGGTCTTGCCTGAGCCCGTCACGCCCAGCAGCGTCTGATATGACAGCCCGTCGGCAATGCCCTCGACCAACTGACGGATCGCCTCGGGCTGGTCGCCAGCTGGCGCAAACGGCTGATACAGGCGGTAAGGGGAGCCCTCGAAGCTGATGAACTTGCTCTCGTCGAGCGCGTCGGAAACTTTGTGCAAATCTGGCATGGCGTTTGGCAGGGCCCTGCGCCCGGGACGGCAAAAGAGCATTCTACCGTCTTCGTCACCGGCGAGCCCGGCCCGCGCACCGCCGCCCTGCCCGGCGCCGCCGGAGGTGGTATTTCTCCGCTACAATGCATGTTTGCGCCCCCGGGGCGCTCGCCCGACCCACGTTTCCTCTCTCAAAGCCGATCTATCATGACGCTCTTCTCCGCCGTCGAACTGGCCCCTCGCGACCCCATTCTTGGCCTGACCGAAGCTTTCAATGCCGACACCCGCTCCACCAAAGTCAACCTTGGCGTGGGGGTCTACTACAATGATCAAGGACGCATTCCGCTGTTGCGCGCCGTGCAGGAAGCAGAGAAGGCGCGGGTCGCCGCTGCCGCGCCGCGCGGCTATCTGCCGATCGAAGGTATTGCCGCCTACGACCAGGCGGTGCAGAAAATGCTGTTCGGCGCCGAGTCGCGATTGATTGCCGAGGGTCGCGTGGTAACGGCGCAAGCGTTGGGCGGCACGGGCGCGCTCAAGATCGGCGCCGATTTCCTGCACCAGCTCAACCCCTCCGCCAAGGTCGCCATCAGCGATCCGAGCTGGGAAAATCACCGCGCGCTTTTCTCCGCCGCCGGATTCGAGGTGGTGGCCTATCCGTACTACGACGCCGCCACGCACGGCGTGAACCTGAACGGCATGCTCGACGCGCTCGGCAAGTTGCCGGCCGGCTCCATCGTCGTACTGCATGCCTGCTGCCACAACCCGACCGGCGTCGATCTCTCTTCGGCACAGTGGCAACAGGTAGTCGACGCGGTTCGCGCGCGCGACCTGGTGCCGTTCCTCGATATCGCCTACCAGGGATTCGGCGAGGGCATTGAACCGGATGCGGCAGCCGTGCGTATGTTCGCCGACGCCGGCCTGAGCTTTTTTGTCTCCAGCTCGTTCTCCAAGTCCTTCTCCCTGTATGGCGAGCGAGTCGGCGCGTTGTCGATCGTTACCGCCAGCAAGGATGAAAGCACCCGCGTGCTGTCGCAAATCAAGCGGGTGATTCGCACCAACTACTCGAATCCGCCCACGCATGGCGGCTCGATCGTCTCGGCGGTGCTCAATAGCACGGAACTGCGCGCGCTGTGGGAACAGGAGCTTGGCGAAATGCGCGAGCGCATCCGCACGATGCGCCATGCGCTGGTGACCAAGCTCAAGGCGCAAGGGGTCGCGCGCGACTTCTCCTTTGTCGCGCAGCAGCGCGGCATGTTCTCCTACTCGGGGTTGAGCGCCGAGCAGGTCGAGCGACTGAAGACGGAATTCGGCATCTACGCGGTCAGTACCGGTCGAATTTGCGTTGCGGCGCTCAATAACGCCAATATCGACCCGGTCGTCGCTGCGATCGCCCAGGTGCTGCGCTAACGCCTATTTGGCCCTCCTTGGCCGAACCGGAACGGCCCGCCTCGGCGGGCCGTTCCGTCTGGAAATGAAAAATCCAAGCCATTGATTTTGTTGCGTTGCACACAAAATCAATGTACTGCATAATCAAATCATTCTCATCGTTCCAAGGCATGCCATGCTGTATCAAATTCATGAATATCAGCGCGCCTGGTTAAATCCGATGACGGCGTGGGCCGAGGCCGCGGCGAAGTCGTTTGCCGACCCCGCCAGCCCGTTTGCCCTGATTCCTGGCGCCGCCCGGGTCGCCGCCGGTTATGAACTGCTTTACCGCCTGGGCAAAGCCTACGAAAAACCGGAATTCGGCATTCGCCAGATCGAAAAAGACGGCCGCAAGTGTCCGATCATCGAACAGACCATCATTGAAAAGCCCTTTTGCAGCCTGTTGCGCTTCAAGCGCTACTCGGACGATACCAGCACCGTCCGGGACATGAAGGAAGAGCCGACGGTGCTGGTTTGCGCGCCGCTGTCCGGCCATCACGCCACGCTGCTGCGCGACACCGTGCGCACGCTGCTGCAGGACCACAAGGTATACATTACCGACTGGAACGACGCACGCATGGTGCCGGTCTCCGAAGGGCCGTTCCATCTCGACGACTATGTCGCCTACATCCAGGATTTCATTCGTCACATCGGCGCCGAAAATCTGCACGTGATTTCGGTCTGCCAGCCCACCGTTCCCGTGCTCGCGGCGATTTCGCTGATGGCCAGCAACGACGAGCCCACGCCCAAGACCATGACCATGATGGGCGGGCCGATCGATGCGCGCAAATGTCCGACGTCGGTCAACTCGCTGGCCACCAACAAGTCCTTCGAATGGTTCCGCGATAACGTCATCTATGCCGTGCCGAGCAACTATCCGGGCGCCGGCCGGATGGTATACCCCGGTTTCCTGCAACATGCCGGCTTCGTCGCGATGAACCCCGACCGGCACGTCACCTCGCACTGGGACTACTATCTCGACCTGTTGCGTGGCGACAACGACGACGCCGAAGCGCATCGGCGCTTTTATGACGAATACAACGCCGTACTCGACATGGCGGCCGAGTATTACCTCGAGACCATTCGCACGGTGTTCCAGGAATTTCGCCTGGCCAAGGGCACGTGGGACGTGCGTGGCGAGCGCGTGCGCCCGCAGGACATCACCGGCACGGCGTTGTTCACGATCGAGGGCGAACTCGACGACATTTCGGGCAGCGGGCAGACCGAAGCCGCGCATGATTTATGCACCGGCATTCCGGCGAGCCATCGCCAGCATTTCACCGCACCCGGCTGCGGGCATTACGGCATCTTCTCCGGAAGCCGGTGGCGCACGGTGATTTACCCGAAAATCAGGGATTTCATTCGCGCTTACGACAATCCCATGCCCAAGGCCGTCGCCAAGACGGCCTCCGCTCGCTAACGAACCGATTGAGCGCCCGCGCGCAGGTAATTCAGCAGCATGTCAGTGTGGAATGCCATCGCGCGGGCCCGCTCCTCGGGTGCGAGGGGGTCGCGCCCCATCACGGTGGTCAGTGTGTGCCGGTTGGAGAGCACGTAATAGCCGAGGCCAGAGATCGTTACATAGCACTGCACCGGATCTACGCCGGGTCGGATCGTGCCGTCGGCCTCGCCTCGCTTGAGCACCGACGCCAGCATTGCGACGATCGGTGAGACGAACGCCTGGACCCGGGTCGATTCGCGCATATGGCGCGCCTCGTGGAGGTTTTCGTTATTGATCAGCCGAATCAGCTCCGGATGCTGCTGATAATAGTTCCAGATGAAATGCGCCAGCTCCCGGACCGCGTCGAGCGGGGCGAGTGCCTCGAGCCGCAGCGCGTGCTCGGCGTCGTTGAAATCGCCGTAGACCTTCTCCAGCACGGCAAGATAAAGCTGGTCCTTATTGCCGAAGTAGTAATACAGCATGCGCTCGTTGACGTCGGCGCGACGGGCGATGCTATCGACCCGGGCACCGCTCAAGCCGCGCTCGGAGAACTCCTCGGTCGCGGCCTCGAGAATGCGCTTGCGCGTACGCTCCGGGTCCCGCTTGAGTTTGTTCAGATCGTGAGTCATGGGCCTGTCATTCGTGGAAGTCCAGCCTGTGCCGACTTTGCGGCCGGCGCGCGCATTATGGCACAGTGATCCGGCAGGCCTCAAAATCGACGATAATTTCCGATTACCCTTAACCCATGTGCTGAAGTGACCGAATCCCGTTCCCTTGCCGACCACCTCGAAGACGCCTTGCCGCAGACGCAGTGCACAAAATGCGGCTACGACGGTTGCAGGCCCTATGCCGAAGCGATGGCGCGCGGCCAGGCACAACACAATCAGTGTCCGCCGGGCGGCGCGCAGGGCGTGGCGCGACTTGCCAACTTGCTCGGCAAACCGCCGCTGCCGCTCAATCCGGCCAATGGCGTGGAACGCCCGCGCCCGCGTGCGCTCATCGATGAATCGTTGTGCATCGGTTGCACCCTTTGCATGCAGGCGTGCCCGGTCGATGCGATCGTGGGCGCGGCCAAGCAAATGCACACGGTCGTCGAAGCCCTTTGTACCGGCTGCGACCTGTGCGTGCCGCCGTGCCCAGTCGATTGCATCGCCATGGTGCCAGTCACCGGCGACCTGACCGGCTGGGATGCCTGGTCGCAGGCGCAGGCCGACGCCGCTCGCGAGCGCTATGAGCAACATCAGGCTCGCCGACGGCGCGAGCAGGCAGCTCAGGAAGCCCGCCTGGCGGCCAAGGCGGCGCGCCTGGCAGCCGCCCAGGCGCAACCGCCCGACGGCAACACCCCGCCCGCCATCGACGCCGCCGCCGCACGCAAGCAGGCAATCATCCAGGCGGCGCTGGAGCGCGCCCGGCAAAAGAAGGAGACTCTGCGCCAACAAGGACTCGGCCCCAAAAACATCGATAATCCGAGCGCACAAACCCAGGCCCAGATCGATCAGGTCGAAGCGCGGCGCCGCCGTCTTGGCCTGAACGATGATGATCTGCCCGGGCCGGGCAAGCCCAACGACCAACCAGGAACGCCGTCATGAACGACGCCAAGCGTCGCGCAATTTTCGAGACGTTGCGCGAGCTCAACCCGCACCCCACGACCGAGCTGGCCTACACCACGCCGTTCGAACTGCTGATCGCCGTGATGCTCTCGGCGCAGGCAACCGACGTGTCGGTCAACAAGGCCACCCGCCGCCTGTTTCTGGTGGCCAATACGCCGCAGACGATGCTGGCGCTGGGCGAGCCGGGCCTGACCGAATACATCAAGACCATTGGCCTGTTTCGCAACAAGGCCAAGAACGTCATTGCCACCTGCCGTCTGCTGCTCGAACGGCATGGCGGCCAGGTGCCCGCCTCGCGAGAGGCGCTCGAAGCCTTGCCCGGGGTCGGTCGCAAAACCGCCAACGTCGTGCTCAACACCGCATTCAGTCAGCCGACCATCGCTGTGGACACGCACATTTTCCGGGTCGCCAACCGCACTGGTCTGGCCCCCGGCAAGGACCCGCTGGCCGTCGAGCTAGCGCTCGAGCGCACCACCCCCAAGGAATTCCTGCACGACGCGCATCATTGGCTGATTCTGCACGGACGCTACGTCTGCAAGGCGCGCAAACCGGAGTGCTGGCACTGCGTAATCGAACCCCTGTGCGAGTATCGCGACAAAACGCCAGCGCCTGACGCCGCCTGAGCGGCATTGGCGAAGCTGTCGCTCAGACGATCCGGCAAGCCTCGTCGAACGACAGGCGCGGGCCACGGGGGTGCAGGCCCGCTGCATCGCCATATCCGAGATTGCAGATGAAATTCACGCGCCAGGTACTCTCGGCGAAGAACGCGGCATTGACCTTCTCGGCGTCGAACCCGCCCATCGGGCCGCAATCCAGCCCCAGCGCACGGGCCGCGAGAATGAAATAACCGCCTTGCAGCGACCCGTTCATTAGCGCAGCGCGCGCAGCCCGTTCAGGGTTCGCGGCAAATCCGCCGCGCATGTCGGCATGCGGGAACAGGCGCGGCAAATGTTCGAAAAATGCCAGATCATAGGCCACGATTGCCGTGACCGGCGCCGCGCGGGTCTTCTCGACGTTGCCCGGCGCCATGCATTCGAGCAGCGCGGCCTTTTGCGCCGGACTGCGCACGAAGACCACGCGCGCTGGCGTACTGTTGCCGGAGGTCGGTCCCCATTTCATCAGATCATACAAATCCTTGAGAACACTGTCGGGCACCGCCTTGTCCCGCCACGCGGCATACGTGCGGGCTTGCGTGAAGAGTTGCGCGATGGCGGTTTGGTCGATTTGATTCATTGCCAGTTCCACGGTGAGAGTGCATTCAGTCTTGATTCTACTGGCGGTAGCCGAATCCCGTCAGGCTGGCGTCGGCGGCTCGGGCACATGGCTCTGGCGATCGCGCGCCGACAACCAGAGCACGCCAGCCAAAATCAATAAGCCGCCGGCCAACTGTCCGGGATTGAGTTTCTCACCCAAGGTCAGCGCCGCCAATGCCACCGTCACGACCGGCTCGAGTGTCGAGAGCATCGATGCGCGTGCCGCGCCCAACCGCTGCAAGCCGGCAAAGAACGTCAGGATCGCAACCACGGTCGAGAGCACCGCAATCGCGACCAGCGCCAACCATCCGCCGGCGTGGGCCGGCCAATGCGGCGCGGCGCCCGCATGCCCGCGGACCAAGGCGACGCAACCCAGCACCAGCGTCGCGGCGCCGCACACCACCAGCGTGGTCGCCCGCGGGTCGACGCCTGCGCTCACGCGCGCCCCAACCACGATGTATATCGAATAGATCATCGCCGCCCCGATCGCCAAGCCGATGCCGAGCGGCTGGCCGACGCCGCCGCCCACCGTCAGCGCACAACCCGCGGAGCACAGCAGCAGTGCGCCGGTCTTCACGCGCGTGAGCCGTTCGTGCAGAAACAAGGCCGCCAACAGTGTCACGAAAAACGGGTAGAGATAAAGCAGCAACGCCACCAGGCTGGCCTGCGCGAATTGCAACGCCTCGAAATAGCAGAGCGACTGGCCCACGTAGCCGATCCCGCCCATCAACGCCAGCGCCGCGACGCGCCGCCACGACGGTAGCGCGACGCGCCGGGACCACGCGAACCATCCCAGCGAAACGAAAGCAATGCCGAAACGCGTCAGCAGCAAGCCAAACACATCCGTGCCATCGGCATATGCGACACGGGCGAAAATCGGCATCGCGCCGAACGCCGAGGCCGACAGAGCGATCAGCGCCACACCGTGCCAGGCGCCGGCCGGCCGGCGCAGTCCCATTGCATGCGTCATAATATTCAGTTAAGCATTATTGTTGTTGATGTCGTGCCTCGCGCCGCGCCATTGTAGCGCCCGGGGACACTTATTGGGCGCGCGCGCCGGAGGTTTCATGTTCAATCCAAGCCGTGATGAAGTACGGCAATTCTTCTGTCAAACCTGGCGCAAGCAGCGCGAAGGCGGCGTGCTGACGCCGCTCGAGAGTATTGCGGCCGAGTGGATTATCGAGCATCCGGAATATCACGACGACCTGCGCGATGCGGGCGACAGCATTGGCCAAGACTACACGCCGGAACAAGGCAAAACCAACCCTTTCCTGCATCTGTCGATGCACCTTGCCATCAGCGAACAGATTTCCATCGACCAGCCGCCAGGGATCCGGGCCGCCTACGAGCGCCTGACCCAACGCCTGGACTCGCCGCATGAAGCGCAACATCAGATCATGGAATGCCTGGGCCAGACGCTCTGGGAAGCGCAGCGCGCAGGCACGCCGCCAGACTCCGCGGCTTACCTGGAGCGCATCGAGCAGTTGGCGTCGCGCTAGCGCCGCAGATGCAAAAAAGCCTCGGCGCAGCGCCGAGGCTTTTGTAGCGGCAAACCACTGCCCGCTTACTTGTTCGTCACCAGATCGCCGGGCAGCGATGCGACGTAAGCGGCGATGTCATGCAATTCGGCCGACGTAAATGGGCGCGGCTTGCCGTCCTTGCCGGTCACCGCCGGGCTTTGCAGCACCTGGGCCTTCATGATGGGGTTATCGCGCCCGAACACTGGGCTGTTGCTGTTCTGATAGGCGCGCAACGCATTGTAGACATAGTCGGCATACTGTCCGGCGAGCTTCGGATAAGCCGGGGTAATCGGGTGGTTCAAGCCCGCGCCATGACAGGCGGCGCAATTGGCTTTTTCCACCAGTGCCTTGCCGAGCGCGACATCAGCAGCCTGTGCGACCGGCAAAGCAAGCACGGATACGGCAACCGCGGTCAATACTGCGTACAGTGATTTCATGGGTTCTCCTATACCGCGTTTCTATTATTTGTCGGGGTTCGGCGGCGTGGCGGCCGTCTGCTGCGAGTAGTAGGCCGCAATGTCGGCAATATCCTGATCGCTCAGCGACGCCGCGATGCCATGCATCGTCTGGAACTTTCGGTTGCCCTTGGCATACTCTTTCAACGCGTTCTCGATGTACTGCGCGTTCTGGCCGCCCAGCTTGGGGACGTGGTAGACCTCGGGAAACGCCGTACGATAGCCCGGAATACCATGGCAGCCGATGCACATCGCGACCTTGTCTCTGGCCGCCAGGGCATTACCTTTCAGATCAGCCGCATGCAGTGTCGTCATGCCGGCCGCCAGCGTCAACATCGTGAGAAACTTTTTCATGGTTTTTTCGAGAACGATGAGTTGAGAAGTTTGGCGCGCCATTCACCGACCGCCACCGTGCTCCACCGGACGGCCAGCCGAAAAAATCGGTCAATTGTACCCCAGTCCCCTTACGCCAGTCCATCGGGCTCCGGAGCTCGCCGCACGACTTGTCCCGATCGGTGCGCAAGCCTTTGGCAGCAAAGGCTTGCGCTGATTTTCGGGAGGGAATATGCGCTTTGACTTATACTGACTTTTTTGCCATTTCCCCCGGTCCGCCATGCGCTTCGAAGGCTCCTCCCAATACGTCGCCACCGACGACCTCAAGCTTGCCGTCAACGCGGCAATGACCTTGCAACGCCCGCTGCTTATCAAAGGCGAACCCGGTACCGGCAAGACCATGCTGGCCGAGGAAGTCGCCGCGGCGCTGGACATGCCGCTGCTGCAATGGCACGTCAAGTCGACCACCAAGGCGCAGCAGGGACTTTACGAGTATGACGCGGTGTCTCGCCTGCGCGACTCGCAACTGGGCGATGAGCGCGTCAAGGACATCCGCAACTACATCGTCAAGGGTGTGCTGTGGCAAGCCTTCGAGTCCGACCAGAAAAGCGTGCTGCTGATCGACGAAATCGACAAGGCCGATATCGAGTTCCCCAACGACTTGCTGCGGGAACTCGACCGCATGGAATTCTACGTATACGAGACCCGCGAGCTGGTGCGCGCGCGTCATCGCCCGTTGGTCGTAATTACTTCGAACAACGAAAAGGAACTGCCCGACGCCTTCCTGCGGCGCTGCTTTTTCCATTACATCAAATTCCCGGACGCGGCGACCATGCAACAAATCGTCGACGTTCACTATCCCGGCATCAAGCAGGAATTGGTCAGCGCGGCACTGGCCTGCTTCTTCGAGATCCGCGACATCCCCGGCCTGAAGAAAAAGCCTTCGACCTCGGAGCTGCTCGACTGGCTCAAGCTGCTGATGGCCGAGGACATCGGCCCGCAAGCGCTGCGCAGCAAGGACCACAAGCTGGCGATCCCGCCGCTGCACGGCGCCCTGCTGAAAAACGAGCAGGACGTGCATCTGTTCGAGCGCCTGGTGTTCATGAACCGCGCCAATCGCTGACACGGTCCCCGGCCATGCTCATCGATTTCTTTTTCACGCTGCGCGAGGCCCGGCTGCCGGTCTCGGTCAAGGAATACCTGGCGCTGCTCGAAGCACTGCAAAAGCAGGTGATCGGACCGTCGCTCGACGAGTTCTATTACCTGGCGCGCATGACGCTGGTCAAGGACGAAAAACATTTCGACAAGTTCGATCAGGCCTTCGGCGCTTACTTCAACGGCATCAGCCAGGCGCTCGAGAACCATCCCGAGATTCCGCGCGACTGGCTCGAACAGCGCCTGCGGCGCGAGCTCACGCCCGAGGAAAAGGCCAAGATCGAAGCGATGGGCGGGCTCGACAAACTGATGGAGCGCCTCAAGCAGTTGCTCGACGAGCAGAAGGAGCGGCACCAGGGCGGCAACAAATGGATCGGCACGGGCGGCACGTCGCCTTTCGGCAATGGCGGCTACAACCCGGAAGGCATTCGCATCGGCGGCGACGGCGGCAATCGCAGCGCGGTGAAGGTCTGGGATGCGCGCGCCTATCGCGACTACGACGATGAAGTCGAACTCGGCACGCGCAACATCAAAGTGGCGTTGCGGCGCCTGCGCAAATTCGCCCGGCAAGGCGCGGCCGAAGAACTCGATCTGGACGACACCATCCGCAGCACTGCCGCCAATGCGGGCTGGCTCGACCTGAAACTGGTGCCGGAGCGGCACAACAACGTGAAAGTGCTGATGCTGCTCGACGTCGGCGGTTCGATGGACGATCACATCAAGCGCACCGAAGAGCTGTTCTCGGCAGCCAAGTCCGAGTTCAAGCACCTCGAGTTCTATTATTTCCACAACTGCGTCTACGACTGGCTGTGGCAGGAAAACCGGCGGCGTCACGCCGAGCGCTTTCCGACCTGGGACGTCATCCGCAAATATCCGCCCGACTACAAAGTGATTTTCGTCGGCGATGCGACCATGAGCCCGTATGAAATACTGCAACCCGGCGGCTCGGTCGAATACAACAATGCCGAGGCCGGCGCCCTGTGGCTGCGCCGCTTCACCGATCATTTCCCGCATCACGTATGGCTCAATCCGGAGCCCGAAGGGCTGTGGCAATATCGCCAGTCGGTCGGGATCATCCGGCAATTGCTGGGACAGCGCATGTTCCCCGTCACGCTCGCCGGCCTCGAGAGCGCCATGCGCCTGCTCAGCAAATAAGCCACCCGACAATCAGAAAAACATGACCTCTTCGCAACCCGGCTCCTCCCTCCTGCGGCCGTTGACCGACACCTCGCCATCGGCTGTGGTCGCCGGCTTCGTCGCGATGATGACCGGTTACACCAGTTCGCTCGTGCTGATGTTCCAGGCCGGCCAGGCTGCCCATTTATCGGCCGCGCAAATCTCCTCATGGATTTGGGCGCTATCGATCGGCATGGGCATCTGCACCATCGGTCTATCACTGCGCTACCGCATGCCGATCGTGATCGCCTGGTCGACGCCGGGCGCCGCGCTATTGATCACCAGCTTGCCGGGCGTGCCTTATAGCGACGCGATCGGTGCGTTTGTCGTCTGCGCCGTATTGCTGGCTGCATGCGGCCTGACCGGCGGTTTCGAGAAACTGATGCGCCACGTGCCCGGTTCGCTAGCCGCGGCGCTGCTGGCCGGCATCCTGTTCGAAATAGGGCTGGAGATTTTCGTCGCCGCGCAGCATCAGACGGAACTGGTGCTGAGCATGTTCGCGGCCTATCTGATTACCAAGCGATTCGTGCCGCGCTATGCGATTCTGTTATCGCTGCTGGCCGGCATTCTGGTCGCCGGCGCCCTTGGACAGCTTGACTTCAGCCACTTTCACGTCGCACTGGCCAAACCCGTCTGGACCACGCCGACCTTCTCGCTGGCATCGATCGTCAGTATCGGCATCCCGCTGTTCGTGGTCGCCATGGCCTCCCAGAACGTGCCGGGCATGGCGGTACTGCGCGCCGACAACTACAACGTACCGGCTTCGCCGCTGATCTCGGTCACCGGGCTGGCGTCGCTGGTGCTGGCGCCGTTCGGATCGCACGGCCTTAACATGGCGGCCATTACCGCTGCCATCTGCACCGGTCACGAAGCGCACGAAAATCACGCAAAACGCTATACGGCCGCCCTCTGGTGCGGGCTCTTCTATCTGATCGCCGGCATCTTCGGCGCCACCATCGCCGCGCTGTTCGCAGCCTTCCCTGCCGCCCTGGTCGCGGCCATCGCAGCGCTGGCGCTGTTCGGCTCAATCATGAACGGGTTGACCAATGCGATGAGCGATACCCGGCAGCGCGAGGCCGCCCTGGTGACTTTCATGGTGACGGCTTCGGGCCTGACGCTGCTGTCGATCGGCTCGGCTTTCTGGGGCTTGATCGCCGGCGCGCTGACGCTGTTCGTGCTGAACTGGCGCAAACCGGCGGCATCCTAGGCGGGCGGCGCAGCAGCGCCCGCGTCTGGATCAGCGATCCTCGTCGCCCAGAATTCCGGCCAGCACAGACAGATCGACGTTGCCGCCGCTGATCAGTACGCCCACCTTTTTCCCGGCCGTCGGAATGACCCCCGACAGCACGGCCGCGGCGGCCAGGCAACCGGTCGGCTCGACCACCATCTTCATCCGTTCGGCGAAAAAGCGCATGGCTTGCCGCAACTGCTCATCCGATACCGTCACGATATCGGCCACGTGCCGCTGGATGATCGGAAAGGTCCAATCGCCCAGATGCGTAGTGGCAGCGCCATCAGCTAGCGTCTTCGGGGCCGCGATGTGAACGATCTCGCCCTTGCGTAGTGACTGCTGGCCGTCGTTGCCGGCCTCGGGCTCGACGCCAATCACGCGACATCGCGGCGCCAGTGCCGCCGCTGCCAGCGCGCTACCCGAGAGCAAGCCGCCACCGCCCAGGCACACCACCAGTGCATCGAGCTCCCCGCTTGCTTCGATCAACTCCTTGGCTGCGGTGCCCTGTCCGGCGATCACGTGTGGATGATCGTAGGGCGGAATCAGCGTCATGCCACGTTCCCTGGCCAGCGCACGGCCGATGGCATCGCGGTCTTCCGTATACCGATTGTAGGTAACGATTTCGCCGCCATAGCCCCGCGTGGCCGCAACCTTCGCCTTGGGCGCGTCCTCGGGCATCAGGATCGTCGCCTTGATGCCGCTCAGTTGCGCCGCCAGCGCGATCGCCTGGGCATGGTTGCCAGAGGAAAACGTCACCACGCCGGCCTCGCGCTGCGCCGACGTGAATTGCGCGATCGCGTTGTAGGCGCCACGAAACTTGAAAGCACCCATGCGCTGGAAATTCTCGCACTTGAAAAACAACTGCGCCCCGGTCCGCCGGTTCGCCTCGCTCGAGGTCAGCACGGGGGTGTGATGCGCAACACCCTTCAAGCGGGCTGCGGCGGCTTCGATATCGCGGTACTCGGGTTTTTCCATTGTTGAGGTCCTTCTGGCCAAAGAGGGGGCGTCGCTATTGCACACTGGCACGCCTGTGCCGCATTATCTTACGCTTACGGCAATCACGCCGGTTCAACTCAGTTCAACAACGGCACCGCATGCGGTACCGGGGCAGCCAACGTCAGAATTCTGGAGCCAGCCATGTATATGCCCCCGCATTTCGAGGAAACCCGGGTCGAAGTCATGCATCGCCTGATCGAGGAATACCCCCTCGGCATGCTGGTGAGCGCTGCGGACGGCCAGTTGGACGCCAACCACCTGCCGTTCCTGCTCGATCCCACGCGCGGCCAATTCGGCACGCTGCTGTTCCACGTCGCGCGCGGCAACCCGGTATGGGCCCAATGCGACGAACCGATCGCGCCGATGGTGGTTTTCCAGGGGCCGCAAGCCTATATCTCGCCAAACTGGTATCCGTCCAAGGGGGAACACCACCAGGCGGTACCCACATACAACTATGCGGTCGTGCACGCACACGGGCGGCTGCGTGTGATGGATGATGAAAAGCAATTGCGCTCGCTGCTCGCACGCCTGACCCGCAAGATGGAGGCCGACCAACCCAAGCCTTGGCGCATGGGCGACGCGCCTGCCGAATTCATCGCCGACATGCTGACCAAGATCGTCGGGCTCGAGCTGGAAATCACCCGCCTGAGCGGCAAATGGAAGGCCAGCCAGAACCGCTCGGACCCCGACAAAATCGGCGCGGTCGCGGGCCTTCGGCAGGTCGGCACGCATGAGACAATCGCGATGGCCGACACCATGGTGGCAGCCAATCCCGCGACTTTTTCCAAATAAACCCGGCTTTGTGGAGTTTTTCAGTGATCGAACCGAGCGCCAATTTCAAGGAAAACCTGGCACGCCTGCCATCCATCGACGGCATCCTGCGCATCGAGCTGCGCCGCGCCGATGAACAACTCGACAGCGTGATCGAGAACCAGCCCGGCAAGCAGGGCTCGCTGGCGGTCTATCACTATCTGCAGCAGCAATTCGGCGCGCTCGATGCGCGCGCCGCCGAGCATGGCCTGGCGGTGTTCGGCGAACATACTGCCGACGCTCTCGCCCACCCCGGCAAGCACCCGAATGTCGACCGGCTGCTGGCCGTGCGCGACGGCGCGCCGCCCTATACCGTGCGGGTCGTACGCGCCGCCTGAATACAGCAGCCCCGCGTCACACCTCGCAGAGATCTGAGGCGAATGCATTAGCCGCCTTGAGGCCCTTGACCCAGCGCAGCGCCGGCAAACCGGTGCTTTGCATCAGCCCGCGGGCGCGCTGCTCGAGTTGACTCCAGCCGACTTGCAGCGGCGGCCCGTTGAACGCCAGCGCGACCACGTTGCCTTCGTGCACTTCCGGAAACACCAGGACGCGGCCGTCGAAGGCAGCACGCAGGCGCCGAATGTTCTTCGGAAAGCTATCGTGATCGCCAAACAGATTCACGCTCAGCACCCCTGGCGCGCGCAGCACGGCCCGACACGCCTTGTAGAACGCAGGCGTATCCAACACCGGACCGCGCGCCGTGGCGTCGTATAGGTCGATCTGCAGCACGTCGGCGCTCGCATGTCGCGCCGGATCGGCCACGTAGTCCCAGGCATCCATTTCGAGCACCTGCAGACGGCGGTCGTCGTCGGGCAAGCCGAACATGCTGCGCGCGGCCACCACCACGGCGGGATTCAATTCGACCGCGCTCACCCGGGTGCTCGGCAAATAGCGGTGACAGAACTTGGTCAGCGCCGCGGCGCCCAGGCCGAGCTGCACGACATGGCGAGGCGACTGCAAAAACAGTAGCCAGGCCATCATCTGCTGCGCGTACTCCAGCTCGATACGCTCGGGCTTCGATAAACGCATCGCACCTTGCACCCATTCCGTACCGAAGTGCAGATAGCGCACGCCGCCCTGCTCCGAGAACGTGACCGGCGCAAAGCGCGGACTGTAGCGCGGACGAGCGTCACCGGCAAAAGCTTGGGCTTCGATGGACTTCTTCTTGATGAGGGGGGTCATTGTCGTGTCGAAAAAAACTCAGGTCAGCAAATGCTGCCATTCGCGCAGCTTTTGCTCGAAAGTAAGCGCGGCATGCGCCGGGCTCGAGGAAGGCAGTACCAGCGTCGCATAGCCGGCTGCCGCCAGCTTTGGCGCAAAACGCCCGGCGGTCTTGCCGTTGAAGCACAATTTGCGCAGGCGGGGCGCGCGCGCCCGAAGCCAGTCGAAATCGTTGGGCGCGGCCTCACGTATCGCGGCGTCCAGGCTGCCTTCGCGACGGCACGCCGCCAGTACATCCCAGATGCCCATACGATGGCACAGCACACGTTCGAGCCTGGCCTCATAAGGCAGCGCCGCCAACGGCTCGGCAAGCACTTGTTCCAGCAGACGCCAGAATTGGTTGCGCGGATGCGCGTAGTATTGTGCCGCAGCCAGTGACGCCGCGCCGGGAAAACTGCCCAGCACGACCACTTCGGTATCGCCGCGCCATACCGGCGGCAAGCCCCGCAGCTTCATCGCGCCGCCAGCCATTGTGGTGAGTCCAGCATGTCCCAGAAGCGCGGCAAAAAAGCCTCGCTCACCAGCAGCGCCGCACCGTGCCGCTGGAACACCGAGCGGCGTGCCCATAGGCGGGGCGGCAGCGGCGCTTGCGCACCGCTTTGCCAGGCCAGACGATGCAGCATGTGCCGCCGGCCCAACGCGCGGCAGACCAGGATCGAACGCGTCACCGTGGTGTCGTGATAGAGCAGGTCGGCCAGCGGCCGGGTGTGCAGACGGCGCATCGCCTGCCAGACCGAGCGGCTATGCGCCAGTCGTGTCACGCTGTGCGCGACCACCATCGGCGAGCCCTCGACCGTCAGCATCACGTCGCGCGACCACAGCGGATGGCGCGGTGCAACACCCAGGCAACCGTGTTCGTCACCATCGGCGCCGACTACCGACTCATTCAACACGACGACCTTGACCCGCCCAAAGGCCTGCAGATGCCGGGTCAGGGAACCGCCGCGCGTAAGCCAATCTTTCTGCGCCGGCGAGAGTACAGGGGGAGGATGATCGAGCCAGCGATTGCCGGCCACATGAAAACGTCGAGACATGAGGCGCGATTATACGGCCTCGCCGGCCGTCGCACGACACGGGCCGGCGCCATGCGCGCCGCCCCGTTTGTCGCCTTAGTGAAAGTGCCCCAACAGCAGCGCGTTGGTGCGTTTGACGAACGCCGCCGGATCCTCGAGGCTGCCGCCCTCGGCAAGCAGCGCCTGATCGAACAGCAGATGCGACCACTCGGCCAGTTGGCTGTCATCGACCGACAGCCGGCGCACCAGCGCGTGCTCCGGATTGATTTCCAGGATCGGCTTGAAATTCGGCGTCTTTTGCCCGGCAGCCTTGAGCAGGCGCTGCAAGGTGCCGCTCATGTCGTGTTCGTCGGCCACCAGGCAGGACGGCGAATCGGTCAGGCGGAACGTCACGCGCACCTCCTTGGCCTTGTCCTTGAGCGCTTCCTGCATTTTCTCGATCAGCGGCTTGAACGTCTCGCCGACCTTCTCGCGCTCCTCCTTCACCTGCGCGTCCTCGAGCTGGCCGAGGTCGAGATCGCCGCGCGCGACGCTGACAAGCGGCTTGCCGTCGAACTCCTGCAGGAACGACAGCATCCACTCGTCGACGCGATCGGTCAGCAACAGCACTTCGACGTCTTTCTTGCGGAACACTTCCAGATGCGGGCTGTGGCTCGCGGCCTGCCAGCTCTCGGCAGTTACGTAGTAGATTTTGTCTTGCCCTTCCTTCATGCGCGCCACGTAATCGGCCAGCGACACGCTTTGCTCGTCGCTTTCCTGCCGCGTGCTGGCAAAGCGCAACAGCCTGGCCAGGCGCTCGCGGTTGGCGTGATCCTCGCCGAGCCCTTCCTTGAGCACCTGGCCGAAGGTACGCCAGAACGTCGCGTACTTTTCTTTCTGATTCTCCGCCAGATCCTCGAGCAGGCCCAGCACGCGCTTGGTGCCGCCCTCGCGAATCGCCTTGACGTCACGGCTTTCCTGCAGAATCTCGCGCGACACATTGAGCGGCAGATCGCTCGAATCGACCACGCCGCGCACGAAGCGCAGGTAGGACGGCATCAGTTGCTCCGCGTCGTCCATGATGAACACGCGCTTGACGTACAGCTTGATGCCCGACCGCTGCGAGCGGTCCCACAGGTCGTACGGCGCGTGCGACGGCACGTACAGCAGCTGCGTGTATTCACTGCGCCCTTCGACGCGGTTGTGCGCCCACGCCAGCGGGGCTTCGGGATCGTGCGCGATATGTTCGTAGAACGCTTGATATTGCTCGTCGGTAATCTCGTTCTTGCTACGCGTCCACAGGGCGCTGGCCTGATTGACCGTCTCGTCCTCGTCCTGCGGCACCATCTCGCTCTTCTCGGCATCCCAGCTTTCCTTGCGCATGACGATCGGAAGGGAGATGTGATCGGAGTATTTCTGAATAATCGACTTGAGGCGCCAGCTCGACAGCAATTCGTCTTCGCCCTCGCGCAAATGCAGCGTGATGGTCGTGCCGCGCGCCGCGCGCTCGATCGTCTCGACCGTGAAATCGCCCTCGCCGCCCGACTCCCAGCGCACGCCCTCGTTGCTCGGCAGGCCGGCGCGGCGCGACTCGACGGTGATCCTGTCGGCCACGATAAAGCCGGAGTAGAACCCGACGCCGAACTGCCCGATCAGCGCCGCATCCTTTTGCTGGTCGCCGGTCAGACGCTGAAAGAACTCGCGCGTGCCCGATTTGGCAATCGTGCCCAGGTGCGTCACCGCGTCGTCGCGGCTCATGCCAATGCCGTTATCTTCGATGAAAACGGTCCGGGTAGCCTTGTCATAGCCCACACGGATGCGCAATTGCGGGTCGTTTTCATAAAGCGCATCGTTGTTGATGGCCTCGAAACGCAGCTTGTCGGCAGCATCCGAAGCATTGGAAATCAACTCGCGCAGGAAAATCTCCTTGTTGCTGTACAGCGAATGAATCATCAACTGCAAAAGCTGTTTGACTTCCGCCTGGAAGCTCATGGTTTGTTGCGCCATGGGTTCAGTCCTCAATCATCGTTGCCAAAAAACGGGAATCGCGCGCCGGTCGGCGCGCGTGCAAAACCTGTCAGCCCAAATGGGGATGCACGCGCCGCTTTCAAGACCCGCAGCAGGCCGGACCAGGCCTAGCCGGCCCGTTCGATTTGCCGGGCCAGGAAATCCAGCACGGCCGGGTTGTCCCCGCTGCAGGCCACATTGAAGCGCATCCACGTGCTGGGCCCCTGGGTTGGCGAGAACAGGCTGCCGGGCGCCAGCAGATACCCCTCCTCGTGGCCCGCCGCCGCCAGCGCATTGGTATCGACACCCGTATCGACCCACAGAAACATGCCGGCCGGCGGCGCCACCAGCGCGCGGATGCCGATCCGCTCGAGCGCGCGGTGCGCCTTGTCGCGCACGGCATCCAGCCGGGTGCGCAGGCGTTCGGTGTGCTTGCGGTAATGCCCTTCGGTGAGCACGCGGTACAGCAGACGTTCGTTGATCTCCGGCGTGGACGAGCCGATCAGCATTTTGTGGTCGGCAATCGTCTTGGCATGCTCCGGCGCGCAGGCGATGAAACCGGTACGCAAATTCGAGGCGAGCGACTTCGAATAGCTGCCCAGGTAAAACACTCGCTTGAGCTGGTCGAGACTGGCCAGGCGGGTCACCGCGAGCCCCGGCGGGCACAGGTCGCAATAAATGTCGTCCTCCACCACCAGGAAGTCATACTGCTCTGCCAGCCGAAGGATCTGAAAGGCGCGCGCGGCCGACAACGAAGTGCCGGTCGGGTTGTGCAGAATCGAATTGAGGATCAGCAGTTTGGGCCGGTGCGCCTGCACCAGCGCCTCCAGCGCGGTCATGTCCGGCCCGTCTGCGGTGTAGGGCACCCCGATCGCCCGGGCTCCCTGGGCAACGATACGCCCGAACACCACGAACCAGGCCGGGTCGCCGACCAGTACGGTATCGCCGGGCTGCACGTGCAGGCGGAGGATGAAATCAAGCGCCTGGGTAACCCCCGAGGTCATGACGATCTGCTCGGGCTGGGCGCCGATTTCCAGTTCCGCCAAATGCAGTTGCAGTTGCTGGCGCAGCGGCAAAAACCCCTGAGGCGTGCCATTGCCCAGCAACTGCGCGCCGTTCTGCCGGCCCAGCGAGCGCAACGCGCTGGAGAGCAGATCGCCGTCGAGCCAGCTCGGTGGCAGGTATCCCAATCCCGGCCCGCGCTCGGGCGAGACCGTATGATGCATGCTGCGCAGCAGCCAGACCACGTCGATATTGCGCTTGTCCGGCAGCACCGATTGCGCCTGAACCGGCAACGCAGGCCGCGCCCGCACGTAGAAGCCCGAGCCGCGGCGCGACTCGAGATACCCCTGCGCCACGAGCCGGTCGTAAGCCTCGACCACGGTAAAGCGTGAAATGCCCTTCTCCTGCGCCAGCGCGCGAATCGACGGCATTCGCACGCCAGGGCGGAATACCCGTTCGTCGATGCGCAGGCAAGCCCAATGCACAAGTTGGTCCACCAGTGTCATGCCCCCTTGGGAGGGGCCGACGCCGGAAAATGTGCCAAGTGATGCGGCGGGCGGTCGATCCATGGTTTACCCCGACTGTACTGAAAACTAATTGCCAAACTGTACCGTTACTGTACAGGGTTTCATCGGTAAAGTGTTTTCTCAATCGGAGAAAACCATGAGAGAAATCCGCACCTTCGAGTTAGATGACCGCCAAGCCGTTCGCTGGCTTTCGACCGACCACCAGACCCTGCAGGTTTTGCGGGGCGAGTTGTGGCTCACTGTCGAGGGTCACGCCACCGATCACTGGCTACATGCCGGCGATTGCATCGAGGTGCATCCCGGCGAGCTGCTCTGGCTGAGCAACTGGCAGGGGGCCGTGCGGTTCCGCCTGAGCCTGCCTTTGGATAACCGGCAGGTTGGCGCGCGTGGTGGCTGGTTCCGCTGGACCTCCCCATTGGTCAGGCTGTCGTTGCGCAGGCGACTGGCCCGCTGACGGCGCAAATCCGTGCGAGGGCCCACGGTGGCGGGTAACATAGGCCCCTTTGAAATTTTGTCTCAGGTTTGTGCATGAACGCGACCCAACTCGATCACCTCGTCATCGCTGCCGCCACCCTGGAGGCCGGCGAGCAGTATGTCATCGAGCAGCTCGCACTCGACGAGCGTGACCGACCGGTGCGCGGTGGCAAGCATGCGGGCATGGGCACGCATAACAGCCTGCTCAACCTGTGGGGCGGCAGTTATCTGGAGATCATCGCCATCGACCCGGTGGCGCCTCCACCGACCCGGCCGCGCTGGTTCGGGCTCGACGAGCCGGCTACCGTGGCACGCCTGCAGGACGGACCGTTCCTGGCTCACTGGGTCGTCAGGCTGGCGCGACCGCGCCAATTGACACGCTGGCAGCAGCAATACCCTCAGCGCATCGCGCCGGTCATTCCGATGGCGCGCGGCGATCTGCGCTGGCACATCAGCGTGCCGGAGAACGGCGCATTGCCCGGCTGGCCCGGCCAACCGGATCAGCCGATGCTCGACGCGCATGGCGTGCTGCCGACAGTAATCCAATGGGATACTCCGGCCCATCCGTCGACCCGCTTGCCGGCCAGCGGCTGCGCGCTGAAGTGCCTGCGCGCCTTCCACCCGCAGGCCGAGCAGCTGCGCGAGCCGCTTCGCTGGCTGGGCGCGGATCGGCTGCTGCAGCTCGACGCCACGCTGGTCGAGCCCACGCTCGCCGCCGAAATCGAGACACCCGCCGGCGTGCGCACGCTGAAATAATCTCCCCCCAGGAAAGGACTTATGAATTCACACGAATCCAAAGGCATGTTGCTCGGTTTGCTCGGCGTGCTTATTTTCAGCCTGACGCTGCCGATGACGCGCATCGTCGTGACCGAGATGAATCCGATCCTGGTCGGTCTGGGCCGCGCACTGGTAGCGGCCGTGCCGGCCGCCGCGCTGCTCTGGTGGCGGGGCGAGAAGCGGCCAACGATTGCCCAGCTGAAAAGCCTGTCGATCGTCGCGTGCGGCGTGATCCTGGCGTTTCCCGTGCTGTCGGCCTGGGCGATGCGCTCCATCCCGGCTTCGCACGGTGCGGTGCTCAACGGACTGCAACCGTTTTTCGTGGCGATCTACGCCTATTTGCTCGGCGGCGAACGCCCCTCCAGGGGCTTCTGGGTATGTGCCGTGCTGGGTAGCGCGCTGGTGATGATGTTCGCGCTGCGCGAAGGCGGCGGCATGCCGCAACCGGCCGACGGCCTGATGTTGCTGGCTGTCGGCATCGGCGCGCTCGGCTATGCCGAGGGCGGCAAGCTCGCCAAGCAAATGGGCGGCTGGCAGGTGATATGCTGGGCACTGGTGGTGGCCGCGCCGGTGCTGGCGCTGCCCGTGGGCTGGCTGGCCTGGCACCAGGGCACACCGCTGAACCTGAAAGTGTGGCTCGCGTTCGGCTATGTCGCGATGTTTTCGCAGTTTCTGGGCTTCTTTGCGTGGTACGCCGGCCTGGCGATGGGCGGAATCGCCCGCGTAGGCCAAGTACAATTGCTGCAAATATTCTTTACCATTGCGTTGTCCGCCCTGTTGTTCGGCGAAAAGGTCGACCTCACGACCTGGCTGTTCGCCGCCGGCGTGGTCGCCACCATCGCGATCGGGCGGAATATGAAGATCGGCTCCGCTCAGTTGGCTCACAAGGCCTCCTGAGCCGCCCCAGCGGGGCACCACCCCTACCTCAATAGCAACGATATCAAGCGAGACAAGCATGAACGATTGGCCTTTTTCCCAGCGCGCGCGCAATCTCACCAGCTCGGCGATCCGAGAGATCCTCAAGGTGACCGAACGTCCGGAGGTGATCTCATTCGCCGGCGGGCTGCCCTCCCCGGCCACCTTTCCCGCCGATCAAATTCGCGCCGCCGCCAATCGCGTGCTGAGCGAAGCGCCCCACGCCGCCCTGCAATATAGCGCCACCGAGGGCTACCTGCCGCTGCGCGAGTGGGTCGCGGCCCGCTATTCGACGCCGCAGCACACCGTCAAACCCGACGACGTGCTGATCACGACCGGCTCTCAACAAGCACTCGACCTGCTCGGCAAGATCCTGATCGACGAAGGCAGCCGCGTGCTGGTCGAAGCCCCCAGCTACCTGGGCGCGCTGCAGTCCTTTTCGCTGTTCTCGCCACAGTACGTTTCCGTGCCGACCGACGACGACGGGCTGGTCCCCGAGGCGCTGAGCCCGGCCCTCACCGACGGCGCGCGCTTTCTGTACGCGATGCCGAACTTCCAGAATCCGACCGGACGCCGCCTGCCGCTGGCGCGTCGCCAGGCCCTGGCAGCGATTGCCCGCGACCGGGGCCTGCCGATCGTCGAGGACGATCCCTATGGCGCGCTCGACTATGAGGGCAAGAGCCTGCCGACCCTGCTTTCGCTGGCGCCAGATCACGTGATCCACCTCGGCTCGTTCTCCAAGGTCCTGGCGCCCGGCTTGCGCCTGGGCTACGTGATCGCGCCGCCACAGGTGCATTTCAAGCTGGTGCAGGCCAAGCAGGCGGCCGACCTGCACTCGCCCAGCCTGCTGCAGCGCGTCGTCTACGAGGTCGTCAAGGACGGCTTTCTCGATGCGCACATCCCAACGATCCGGCTGTTGTACTCGGCCCAGTGCCGGGCCATGCTCGACGCGCTGGCGCGCCACATGCCGGCCGGCGCACACTGGAACCAGCCCGCCGGCGGCATGTTCATCTGGGTGACACTGCCCGGCAACATCGACACCATGCAGTTGCTCGAGCAGGCGGTCGCACACAATGTCGCTTTCGTTCCGGGTGCGCCGTTTTTCGCCAACGGAGCGCCAAGCAACACGCTGCGGCTGTCATTCGTGACCGTGCCGCCGGCGAAAATCGAGCAGGGTGTCGCCACGCTGGCCCGCTTGATCACCGCTGCGCTCGACAAGCAAGCCGCCTGAAGCGTACTCCCTTTCACCGCCATCCATTCAACAAGGAAATTCGCATGTCCGTCTACGACACACTGAAACAACTCGGTATTGAACTGCCCAGCGCCGGCGCGCCGGCGGCCGCGTATGTGATGAGCGCGCAAACCGGCAACACCGTGTTCCTGTCGGGCCACATCGCCAAGAAAGACGGCAAGGTCTGGGCCGGCAAGCTGGGCAAGGACATCACTACCCAGGAAGGCGCCGCCGCCGCGCGCGCCGTGGCGATCGACCTGCTGGCCACACTGCATGCCCACACCGGCGACTTGAACAAGGTCAAACGCATCGTCAAGGTCATGAGCCTGGTCAATTCGACGCTCGAATACACCGAGCAACATCTGGTGACCAACGGTGCTTCCGAATTGCTGGCGCAAGTGTTCGGCGAGCGCGGCAAGCACGCCCGCTCCGCATTCGGCGTCGCACAAATTCCACTGGGTGCCTGCGTGGAAATCGAACTGATCGCCGAGGTCGAATAAGCCACCAACGGCAGTTCCCGAAAAAAATGCTGCGATGTCCACCAGGACCGCAGCATTTTTTATTGGGCTGCGCGGCCGTGCAGCAGCGGTTTCGTGATCCGCTCACAACCAGCCGAGCGCGCCGAGCAGCGCACCCGCGCCGATCATCCACAACAGGTTGATGCGGGTGCGCGCCCCGACTGCGACTGTCAGCAGGGTCAGCAGCACGAGCCGCCAGTTCACGTCGGCCGAGCGCGCCAGCACGTAGGCGGTCGCCAGCAGCAAGCCGATCGTCGGCGGCGCCAGCGCCCGGCGCACCGTGATGTGCCAGCGCGAGTCCTGGTGCCGACGGCCATACCGCTCGACGGCCAAGGCCAGCAACGAGGTGGGTCCGCACATCGCGAGCATCGACACCAGTGCACCGATGACGCCCGCCACTTGCCAGCCGAACAGCGCAACGAACAACACGTTCGGCCCCGGCGAGGCCTGCGAAATGGCATACAGGGCGACGAACTGGCTGTTGGTCAGCCAGTGCATCGATTCGACCAGGAAGCGGTGCATCTCCGGCAAAACCGCGCTGGCGCCGCCAAACGAGATCAGCGAGATGAGGAAGAAGTGCCCGGCCAGAGTCAGCAGAACGTTCATGCGCGCGCCCTCCATTCGACGCCAATCGCCACCGGAATCAGTACCGCCATCACCAGCGGCAGCGACCATTGCAGCCCGCCGACACATATCAGCGCCAGCGCCCCGAATAGCAGGCCGCGCCGAGTGCGGGGCTGCTTGCGAGCAAGCTTCAGTCCCGTGACGAAAATCAGCCCGGCGGCCACGGCGGTCATACCGCGCAGGGCGCCCTGCACCGCAGGCACATCACCGTAGCGATGATAAAGCCCGCCAAGCAGCAGCACGATGAAAAACGGCAGGCTGAGCAACCCACCGACCGCGGCGCCGGCACCGCGCACCCCGCTGCATCGATAACCGAACATGACCGCCAGATTGGTGATATTCGGTCCCGGCAGAATCTGCCCCAGGCTCAGCAGTTCGGCAAACTCGCGGTCGTCGAGCCAGCGCTTGCGCTCGACGAGAATGCGGTGCGCCCAAGGCATGACGCCACCAAAGCCGTAGAGCCCCATCACCGTAAACGTGCGAAACAGTTCAGCGGCAGTGATCGACACCGCAGCCTCGCCAACGCCTTGCGCCGGCGGCGTTTCGCCCGGTTCCGGCGACGATGTCCGATGCTCCATGGGCTACCCCCTGCGCATAAAAGCGCGGCGCATCGCCAGCGACACCGCCAAAGAAATCAGTAGCGCCACGCTCAACAGGGCAACCACGCCATGCCAGCCCGCGCCGTGCATCACCACACCCGTGTAGGTACCCAGCACCGTCGACCCCATGTAATAGAAGAAAAGATACAGGGCCGATGCAGCGGCGCGCCCTTCGCGGGCATGCTGACCGACCCAGCTGCTGGCGACCGTATGGCCGCCGAAGAATCCAAACGTAAATAGCGCCAGCCCGCCGATGACCCACACCAACTGTTGCGACAGCGTGAGCAGCAAACCGCACAGGGCCAGCGCCACGAGCAGCCACAGCATGCGGTGACGCCCGAGCCGGTCGGACAGCGGCCCGGCAATGAACGAGCCCATCACACCGATCAGGTACATCGAAAAAATCATGCCGATCACTGCCTGCGGCAGAGCGAACGGCGGCGCCGCCAATCGAAAGCCGAGATAGTTATAGACGCTGACGAAACTACCCATCATCAACCCGGCGAACAGGTACAGGCCCAGCAGTGCCGGGTCTTTCAGATGACGCCGGGCCTGGCGCACGATGTCGCTCACCGGCGCGCGGCGCGGCGCAAAGCGCTGCGACGGCGGCAGGCTGCGCACGAACTGCAGACTCATCAGAAAGCAGCTCACGCCGATCACAGCCACCGCCACACGCCATGAAAATACATCGGCCAACAGCGCTGAACCGACGCGCCCGACCATGCCGCCAAGGATATTGCCGCTGATGTACAGGCCCATCGACATACCCAGCGAGCCGTGCTCGACCTCTTCGCTCAGATAAGCCATGGCAATGGCGGGCAGCCCAGAAAGCGCCAGCCCCTTGAGTCCGCAAAGGGTGATCAGCGAAGCGAAACCGGGCGTAAAGGCCGACAGGATAGTCAGCAGCGACGAGCTGAACAGCGCCGCGCACATCAGGCGCTTGCGGCTGATGCTGTCCGCCAGCAGGCAGGTCACGAGCAGCCCGCCGGCCATGGTCAGCGTGGAAGCCGACACCGCCAGGCTGCTGCGCGCCGGCGTGATATCGAAATGGGCCGACAGCAGCGGCAGCAGTGACTGCATGCAGTAGAGCTGCGCGAAGGTCGCGAAGCCACCGAAGAACATTGCCCAACTGATGTGGGTATAACGCCGCGAGCCGCGCGTGACCCCGGCTGACGGCGTCGCGCCGGACGGAGCAAACGAATCGGTGGGGAGGGACGACATGCGCGCGCTGCGATGAAGACGATAACGAACTATATTAAAGTTGTACTTAATTCCAGTCCAATATATATTTTCACCGCTTTTCAATATATAAAAAATATCAATGGAACTGCGCCATCTTCGCTATTTCGTGACCGTGGCCCGCGAGCTGCACTTCTCCCGCGCGGCGGCCAAGCTCAATATCGGCCAACCGCCGTTGAGCATGCAGATCCGGGCGCTGGAACAGGAGCTGGGCGTGACGCTGTTCGAGCGCACGCGCCGCCGGGTATTCCTCACGGACGCCGGCCGCATTTTCCTGGCGCGAGCCGAGGCGATCCTGGCTGACGTCGAGAGCGCCGCCCACGAAGCGCGCAGCATCACCGGCTGCGAGAGTGGCGAATTGCGCATCGGCTTCACCACCTCGTCACCCTTCACGTCGCTGCTACAGCAGGTGCTCAGCGCTTATCGCAAGCGGTTTGCCCAGGTGACGCTCACGCTGCATGAAATGCCTTCGTCGCTTCAGGTCCAGGCGATCGAGCAGCGCCAGCTGGATATCGGCCTGGTGCGCCGCCCCGAGCACATCGGGCCCGCGCCTTCGGTGCAATTCTCGGTGCTGAGCAACGAGGCGCTGGTTTTGGTGCTGCATCGCGATCATCCGCTGGCCGGTCGCCGGACAGTGGCGATTCGCGAGCTGCGCGCAGAGCGCTTCATCCTGCATCCGCGCGGCTCAGGCACCGCCATCCACCATAAGATCGTGCAGATGTGCGAGCACGCCGGGTACACGCCGACCATCGTGCAGGAAGCGCGCGAATCCACCACCATCGTCGCGCTGGTGGCCACCGGGCTGGGAATTTCGATTTTGCCGGCCGCCATCCAGTGCATTCAGATCGACGGGGTGCGCTACGTCCGGCTGTCCGATGCCGACGCCATATCGCCGTTGCTGCTTGCACACCGGCACGACGATCCGAGTCCACTGGTGCGGGCCTTCGTCGAGCTATGCGCGGAACACGCGCCTCATTGACACCGCCGGCCGCGCCGCGGCGGCTGGTGTCATTCGGCGAAGCTGTCCGCCAGCAATTGCCGCAACCATTGATTACCCGGGTCCTGGTGCGCGCGCCGATGCCAGAACACATGCGTCTGCAGCGCCGGCAGCGGAATCGGCGGCGCCGCGTGGCGCAGTCCGAACGGTTCGGCCACGCGTTCGGCCAGCTTCTGCGGCACGGTCACGACCAGATCGGTGCTGCCGACAATAAACGGCACGGCGATCAGGCTCGGCACCCGGAATTTGGCGCTCGCGGCAATCCCGATTTTCTCCAGATGGGCATTCAGGCGATCGTAGGGATCGTCCTGCCCCGTGACGAACAGATGCTCGGCCGCGGCAAACGCCTTGCGGGTCAGTGGCTTGCCATCGAGCGGATGGCCCGCGCGGAACAGGCTCAGATAGGACTGCTTGAACAGGCGGCGCTGGAACAGCGCGTCGGAGCGGCGTTCGAAAGCGCCGATCGCCAGATCGATCCGGCCGGCCGCCATCGCCTCGCCCAGCGCCTGACTGGCCACCCGCACCGTCTGCAGACGCACGCCAGGCGCGCTGGCGCGGCACAGCTGTGCCAGCGCCGGCATGAAATAAATCTCGCCGACGTCGCTCATGGCAAGGGTGAATTGCCGGCGGCTGGTGCCCGGATCGAAACGCTCCTCGTGATTGAGCGCGCACGCCACGTTCTCGAGCGCGACCGCGATCGGATCGGCCAGCGTGACCGTCAGCGGTGTCGGCAGCATGCCCTGCGGCGAACGAACGAACAACTCGTCGTTGAATGTTTTACGCAGCCTCGCCAGCGCGTTACTGACCGCCGGTTGCGACAAACCGAGGCGACGCGCCACCAGGGACACCTGTCGCTCCTGATAGAGCGCCTGGAACACCACCAGCAAATTCAGATCGAGGTCCCGGAGTTCGCGCATGACCATTATTCATGAAATCAATAAGAGTTATTTTCTCATTTTTTGCACGAAGATGGATCAACTGGACGAAAATAGCGTCATCGACGTCCGGCGCGTGCCGGGGAGTCTCTATTTTTGATCAGGAGAACCGCTGATGAATCAGGTCTCACCGAACGAAGTGGCATTGCCCGTGGCAGCGCAGACCGCCGGCTATCAGTCCGGCTTCGGCAACGAATTCGCGACCGAGGCACTGCCGGGCGCGTTGCCGGTCGGGCGCAATTCGCCGCAGCAAGCCCCCTACGGTCTCTACGCCGAGCAGCTCAACGGTGCCGCGTTCACCGCGCCGCGCAGCCATAACCGCCGCTCGTGGCTCTATCGCATCCGCCCGGCCGCGATGCACCAGCCGTTCGTCCAGCTGGCCAACGATCGCATCGTGAGCCGCTTCGGTGACTTGGCCACCCCGCCCAATCAACTGCGCTGGAACCCGCTGCCCATCCCCGAGGCTCCGACCGACTTTATCGACGGGTGGGTCACGATGGCCGGCAACGGCGCGCCCGAAGCCATGAGCGGCTGCGCGATCCATTGGTATGCCGCCAACCGTTCGATGCAGGACCGCTTCTTCTATAACGCCGACGGCGAACTGCTGATCGTGCCCCAAGAGGGCCGCCTGCATATCGCCACCGAACTCGGGCGGCTCGACATCGAGCCGCTCGAAATCGCAGTGATCCCGCGTGGCGTACGCTTTCGCGTCGAATTGCCGGATGGCGCGGCGCGCGGCTACATTTGCGAAAACTATGGCGCGCTGCTGCGCCTGCCCGACCTGGGCGTGATCGGCTCGAACGGCCTGGCCAATCCGCGCGACTTCCTCACGCCCCAGGCCTGGTATGAGGATCGTGAGGGCAAATTCGAACTGGTGGCGAAATTCAGCGGCAATCTATGGCGCGCACAGATCGACCATTCGCCGCTGGACGTGGTCGCGTGGCACGGCAATTACGCTCCCTACAAATATGATCTGCGCCACTTCAACACGATCGGCTCGATCAGCTACGATCACCCCGATCCGTCGATCTTCCTGGTGCTGCAGGCGCCCAGCGACACCCCGGGCGTCGATACCATCGACTTCGTGATTTTCCCGCCGCGCTGGCTGGCCGCCGAAAATACCTTCCGCCCGCCCTGGTTCCATCGCAATATCGCCAGCGAGTTCATGGGTCTGATCAAGGGCGCCTATGACGCCAAGGCCGAGGGCTTTGTGCCCGGCGGCGCGAGCCTGCATAATTGCATGAGCGGTCACGGGCCCGACGCCGAGACGTTCGAAAATGCCAGCCGCAGCGATACCAGCCGGCCGCACAAGGTCGACAACACCATGGCGTTCATGTTCGAGACGCGCGCCGTGATTCATCCGACCCGCTTCGCACTCGATACCCCGTTGCGTCAGCAAGATTACTTCGAATGCTGGCAAGGCTTGCGCAAGCACTTCAACCCGAACGCGAGATAAGAGACGCGCCGATGACATCGTTGAACGAAACCCACGACCCCAAACTGAAGAGCTGGATCAGCAGCGCCAACGATCCGGCCTGCGATTTCCCGATCCAGAATCTGCCGTTCGGCATTTTCTCCACTGCCGACGACCCGCAACCGCGCGTCGGCGTGGCCATTGGCGAAGTCATCGTCGATCTGGCCGCACTCGAGGCCGCCGGGCTCGTGAGCCCCCCCGGCGCCGAGCAACCGGTGTTCGCAGCTGCCACGCTCAACCCCTTCATTGCCCTGGGCCGCGCCGCCTGGCGCGACACCCGCCTGCAACTGAGCCGCCTGCTGCGCGAAGGCACCGCCACGCTGCGCGACAACAGCGCGCTGCGCGAGCGTGCCCTGGTCAAGCAGGCGGTGGCCACCTTGCATCTGCCGGTGGATATCCCTGGCTACACCGATTTCTACTCGTCGAAAGAACATGCGACCAATGTCGGCGCGATGTTTCGCGACCCGAAAAACGCACTGCTGCCGAACTGGCTGGAAATCCCCATCGGTTACAACGGTCGGGCCTCGTCGGTGGTGGTCAGCGGCACGCCGGTGCGACGCCCCAACGGGCAGATCAAGTTGCCGGATCAGGAGCGCCCGGTATTCGGCCCCTGCCGCCGCCTGGATATCGAACTGGAAACCGGCTTCATCGTGGGCCAGGGCAATGCGCTGGGCGAGCCGATCGCGTGCGAGGACGCCGAGCAGCATATTTTCGGCATGGTGCTGCTCAACGACTGGAGCGCGCGCGATATCCAGCAATGGGAGTACGTGCCGCTCGGCCCATTCAACGCCAAGACGTTCGCCACCACGATTTCGCCATGGATCGTCACGCTCGACGCGCTCGAGCCATTTCGCGTCGCGCAACCCGAGCAATCGCCACAGCCGCTGCCGTATCTGCGCCATGCCGGCCAGCACGGCTTCGACATTCATCTCGAAGTGCGCATGCGCCCGGCGCAGGCAGCGCGGGCAAGCACCATCTCGCGCACGAATTTCAAGTACATGTACTGGACCATGGCGCAGCAGCTCGCGCATCACACGGTCTCGGGATGCAATACGCGAGTGGGCGATCTGATGGGTTCGGGCACGATCAGCGGCCCGACCCCTGATTCCTACGGCAGCCTGCTGGAAATAACGTGGGGCGGCAAGCATCCGATGACGCTCGAGAGCGGCGAAACCCGCACTTTCATCGAGGACGGCGACGAATTGACGCTGGTCGGCTGGTGCCAGGGCGATGGTTATCGCGTTGGCTTTGGCGAATGCCGTGGCCAAATTCTGCCGGCGCTGTCAGGCGCCCGCTAGCACCACTGCGCCGGCGCCCCGTGGCGCCGGCGTCTGTTTTCCCCGCTCAGCCGCGAATGGCTGCCGCCAGCGCAATCACGATAAAGCCCAGCGCCAGATTGAAGGCCACGATCCGGCGCACGCCGTCCAGTGCGCGGGCGCCGTCCGGCCAGTTCTGCGCCTGTACCGCGCGGCGCAGGCGCGGATAGGATGCAAAGCGGGCATGCCCGAACGCCAGCATCATGACAATCCCCAGGCCCGCCATCGCATGAATCGGCCAGGGCGTGTTGGCGGGCCCCATCGCCATCATCATGTAGAGGCCTGAGAGCAGGATCAGCAAGACGGCAATGCCGACCCAATTCAGAAATCGACCCAGCGCGGCCTCCCATAGCGGCAAGCGTTGCTCCGGCGTCAGGCTCGATGCTGCGGGGCGCAGACAGAGGTAAGCGAAGAACATTCCGCCGACCCAGACGGTGACACTGGTGAGATGCAGAAAAAGACTCAGCGCGTACAACTTCATGACATGCCTCCGAAAAATGGGGGGTAGGGTCAAGCATCAGGGCGTGGCAGTCGTCCCCGGTGTCATTTGCGGCAACACCGGCATCAGATCCGTCACCTTGAATTTTGTTGCCGGAGCGCGGCCCCGGCGCGCGCGCTTGCCGAGGTGCGGGGTCAGCGCTTCGCCGGCGAGCGTCGCCTGTTGCGGCTTGCCGCCACGGCCCACGCCAAACAGCACCAGCCCGCCCGGGCCGATCGGCAGAGCCTGCAGCAAGGTCTCCTTGCCGCCGAGGTCAATGAGCGTGAGCCCGCGCCCTCCGCCACTGAGCGACTTGATTTCATCCAGCTCGCATACCAGCACGCGCCCGTCGGCCGACAGGCACGCCAGTTGATGCGCGCCTTGCCAGACAGGCGCCGGCCGCAGCGGCGCGGCGCCGTCGTCGATCGTCATGAACGCCTTGCCGGCCTTGACGCGGCTGACCATATCGCCGATCCGCGCGGTAAAACCAAAGCCGGCGCTGGTCGCCAGCATCAGCACCTGTTCGGCCGGTCCAGCGAAATAATGCGTCAGATGCGATCCTGGCTCCAGCTCGACCAGCGACGTCATCGGCACGCCATCGCCGCGCCCGCCGGGCAACGCCGAGACCGGCACCGAGTAGACCCGGCCGCTGCTGCCCCAGGCGATCAGTTGATCGACCGAGCGGCACTCGAATGCGCCATACAGGGCGTCGCCGCTTTTGAAGCTGAATTGCTGCTGATCGAGACCATGCCCTTTTTGCGTGCGCAGCCAGCCCTTTTGCGACACCACCACGGTAACGGGTTCGTCGACTACGCGCGTCTCCAGGGTGGCGCGCTTTTCCTCCTGGATCAACGTGCGGCGGGCGTCGCCGAATTGCTTGGCGTCCGCCTCGATCTCCCTGATGATGAGCCGCTTCATGGCCGTCTCGCTGGCGAGCAGTTCTTCGAGCTTGGCCTTTTCGTCACGCAGCGTTGCCAGCTCCTGTTCGAGCTTGATCGCTTCGAGACGGGCCAATTGGCGCAAGCGGATTTCGAGAATATCTTCGGCTTGCCGCTCGCTCAGACCGAACGCTTCGATCAACGCCGTCTTGGGTTCGTCCGATTCGCGAATAATGCGAATCACCTCGTCGATATTGAGGAAGACCGTCAGACGCCCTTCCAGGATGTGAATGCGATCGTCCACCTTGCCGAGTCGATACTGCGTGCGGCGCGTGACCGTGGCAAAGCGAAAGCCGATCCATTCGCTCAGGATGTCGCGTAGCGATTTCTGGCGCGGCCGGCCGTCGGCGCCGATCATCACCAGATTGATCGCCGCGTTCGACTCCATGCTGGTATGCGCCAGCAGCGCATTGACAAACTCGGTCTGATCGATCCGGCTCGACTTCGGTTCGAACACCAGCCTGACCGGCGCGTTCTTGCCAGATTCGTCGCGCACCGCGTCGAGCAGCGCCAGCACGCTTTGCTTGAGCTGCGTCTGCTCGGGAGTCAGCGACTTCTTGCCGAGCTTGACCTTTGGGTTGGTGATTTCCTCGATCTCTTCGAGCACTTTCTGGCAGGAGGCGTTGGGCGGCAATTCATGCACCACCAGTTGCCACTGACCACGCGCCAGCTCCTCGATTTTCCAGCGCGCCCGCACTTTCAGACTGCCGCGGCCGGCCTCGTAGGCGGCGCGGATGTCGGCCTGGCTCGAAATGATCTGGCCACCGCCTGGAAAATCGGGTGCGCTGATGTGGTCGAGCAAGTCGCCCGAATCGAGCTTCGGATTGCGAATCAAGGCGATCGCCGCGTCGGCCACCTCGCGCAGATTGTGCGACGGAATCTCGGTCGCCAGCCCCACCGCAATGCCGGAAGCGCCATTGAGCAGCACGAACGGCAGACGCGCCGGCAAGGTCCTGGGCTCTTCGGTCGAACCGTCATAGTTAGGCACGAAATCGACCGTGCCGGCATCGATTTCGTCGAGCAGCAGGCGAGCGATCGGCGTCAGGCGTGCTTCGGTGTAGCGCATGGCCGCCGCACCATCGCCGTCGCGCGAGCCGAAATTACCTTGCCCGTCGATCAGCGGATACCGCATCGAGAAGCCTTGGGCCAGACGTACCAGGGCGTCATAGGCCGACTGGTCGCCGTGCGGGTGAAACTTGCCCAGCACGTCGCCGACCACGCGCGCGGACTTGACCGGTTTGGCGTCGGCCGCCAGCCCCATCTCGTTCATCGCGAAGAGGATGCGGCGCTGCACCGGCTTTTGCCCATCGCAAACGTCGGGCAGCGCGCGCCCCTTGACCACGCTGACCGCATAGTCGAGGTAGGCGCGTTCGGCATAGGCGCCGAGCGTCAGGGCATCGGCATCCGGCTCGAAAAGAATGTCTTGTTGTTCCATAAATCAGCTGTGCATTTTCAGAAATCGGAGAGAAGATTCGGCCAGTCGCTCAGATGTCGGCTTGCGCCTCGTTGCCTTTCTCTTCGAGCCAACTGCGGCGCGCCGCCGCTTCGCCTTTGCCCATCAACATATTCATGCGCGCGACGGTCGTATCGAAATCGAGCTCGCCGAGCTTGACCGGGCTCAGGCGGCGGGTGTCGGGATTCATGGTGGTCTCCCACAATTGCTCCGCGCTCATTTCGCCCAGCCCCTTGAATCGGCTGATCGCCCAACTACCCTCGCGCACGCCTTCCTTGCGCAGCTTGTCCAGAATCGCCTCCAGCTCGCCTTCATCAAGCGCATACAGCTTCTGGACCGGCTTCTTGCCGCGCGCCGGCGCGTCGACCCGATACAGCGGCGGGCGTGCGACGAACACATGACCGCGCGCAATCAACTGCGGGAAGTGACGGAAGAACAGCGTCAACAGCAATACCTGAATGTGCGAGCCGTCCACGTCGGCGTCCGACAAAATGCAGATTTTGCCGTAACGCAAATTCGACAGATCGGCGTCCTGCCCCTGGCCGTGCGGGTCGACGCCGATCGCCACGGCGATATCGTGCACCTCGTTATTGGCGAACAGCCGATCGCGCTCGGTTTCCCAGGTATTGAGCACCTTGCCGCGCAGCGGCAGGATGGCTTGGAACTCCTTGTCGCGGCCCATCTTGGCCGAGCCGCCAGCCGAATCGCCCTCGACCAGGAACAGTTCATTGCGCGCGATGTCTTCCGATTCGCAGTCGGTCAGCTTGCCAGGCAGCACCGCCACGCCCGAACTCTTGCGCTTCTCGATCTTTTGTCCGGCGCGCGTGCGCGCCTGCGCCTGGCGTATCACGAGTTCGGCCAGCTTCTTGCCATGCTCGACGTGCTGGTTGAGCCACAGTTCAAGCGCCGGCCGAGTAAAGGCCGACACCAGGCGCACCGCGTCGCGGCTGTTCAAACGCTCCTTGATCTGCCCCTGGAACTGCGGATCGAGCACTTTGGCCGACAGCACGAAAGACACGCGCGAGAAAACGTCTTCCGGCAGCACCTTGACGCCCTTGGGCTGCAGGCCATGCAACTCGACGAAGCTCTTGACGGCCTGGAACAACCCGTCGCGCAGCCCGGCTTCGTGCGTGCCGCCAGCCGGCGTGGGAATCAGGTTGACGTACGATTCGCGCACCAGCGCGCCGTCTTCGCTCCAGGCCACGACCCATGCCGCGCCCTCGCCTTCGGCGAAGCTATCTTCGTTCGCATCGGCGAACCGCTCGCCCTCGAACAGGGGAATCAGCGGTTCAGCGCCATTGAGCGCCTCCAGCAGATAGCCACGCAGACCATGCTCGTAGCGCCACTCCTGCTGGTCGCCATTTTTTTCGTTGCGCAGTCTCACGCACACGCCGGGCAGCAGCACGGCCTTGGAACGCAACAGGCGTTGCAAGTCGGGCAACGGAATGTGATTCGCGTCGAAATACTTGGGGTCGGGCCAGACCGTCACGCGCGTGCCGCTTTTTTTCTCGCCGCGCGCGATGGGGCGCGAGCGCAGGGGCTCGCTCACATCGCCGCCGGAGAAGACGATATCCGAGACCTGGCCATCGCGCCAGACCGTGACCGCCAGGCGGGTCGACAACGCATTGGTGACCGAAACGCCGACACCGTGCAAGCCGCCCGAGAAAGTGTAGGCACCGCCGGCGGCCTTATCGAACTTGCCGCCGGCGTGCAACCGGGTAAAAACGATTTCGACCACCGGCACCCGCTCCTCCGGGTGCGGGCCGACGGGGATGCCGCGTCCGTCGTCCTCGACGCTGACGCTGCCGTCTTTGTGCAGCGTGACGTCGATCTGATTGCCGTATCCGCCCAGCGCCTCGTCCGAGGCGTTGTCGATCACTTCCTGAACGATATGCAGCGGATTTTCGGTACGCGTGTACATGCCCGGCCGCTGCTTGACCGGCTCGAGCCCCTTGAGCACCTTGATCGACGCTTCGCTGTATTGCGCGGATGACGTTTTCTTCGACATGTTTTTTCTTGACTGACGGTCCGGATCTGCCCGCACTTTTCCACAGCGGATGTGGACAAGTGCGGGGAAAACCCGTTGAAATTTTTCAAAAACATCATGGAATCAAAGCGTTCCATGTTGCGCCCGGAATCTGGGCAGATCCGGCGCCCGGTTCGGCGCGCCTATTCTACGGGAGACTCAGCCGTTTTCCCCACGCCGCTTGGCTTCGAGCGCCTCCCAGCGCTCGAGCGCCTCGAGCAACGCCAGCTCGATCGCTTCGTGCCGCTCGCTCAACGCGGCCCCGCGCTGCGGATCGACGGCAAACACGCTGCCGTCCTCCAACTGCGCGGCAATCGTCTTTTGCTCGCTTTCCAATGCGGCGATCTGTTCGGGCAGCGTGTCGAGTTCGCGCTGCTCCTTATAGCTCAGCTTGACCGTGCGATTGGCGCCACGCGACACCTTGGCGTCTTCCTTCGCAGCGGGTTTGGCATTGGCCCCGCCGGCCGCGGCCAGCGCCTGGGCCCGCGCCGACTGCACCTGCCAGTCGCTGAATCCACCGACATATTCCCGCCACAGGCCCTCGCCTTCGGCGGCGACGACCGAGGTCACGACATTGTCCAGAAAGGCGCGATCGTGGCTGACCAGAAACACCGTGCCGGCGAAATCCTCCAGCAGCTCCTCGAGCAGCTCGAGCGTCGGAATGTCGAGGTCGTTGGTCGGCTCGTCGAGCACCAGCACGTTGGCGGGCCGGGCGAACAGCCGGGCCAGCAGCAGGCGGTTGCGCTCACCGCCCGAGAGCGAGCGCACCGGCGAGCGGGCGCGCTCGGGCGAGAACAGAAAGTCACCCAGATAGCTCATGACATGCTTGCGCGCGCCGTTGATCTCGATCCAGTCGCTACCGGGACTGATGGTGTCGACCAGGGAGCGCTCCGGGTCAAGCTGCGCGCGCATCTGATCGAAATAGGCAATCTGCAGATTGGTGCCGTTGCGCACTTGGCCCGTATCAGGCGGCAACTGCCCCAGAATGAGCTTGAGCAGGGTAGTCTTGCCGGCACCGTTCGGGCCGATGATGCCGACCTTGTCGCCGCGCATGAAGGTGGCTGAAAAATCCCGCACCACGCAGCGCGCGCCGAAAGACTTGCTGATATCGGTAAGCTCCGCAATGACCTTGCCTGAGCGATCGGCCTGCGAGATATCGAGCTTGACGTTGCCCTGTGCCTCGCGACGCGCGACGCGCTCGCGTCGCATCTGCAGCAAACGCTCGATGCGCGACACGCTGCGCGTGCGGCGTGCCTCGACGCCCTTGCGGATCCACACCTCTTCCTGCGATAACAATTTATCGAACTTTTCGTTCTCGACCTGCTCGGCTGCCAGCTGTTGCGCCTTACGCTCCTGGTACTTGGAAAAATTGCCCGGATAGGACAGCAGCCGGCCGCGATCGAGTTCAACGATGCGAGTCGCCACGCGATCGAGAAAGCTGCGGTCGTGCGTAATGAACAACAAGCTGCCGCGAAAGCCCAGCAGCAGCTCTTCCAGCCAGCGGATCGAGTCGAAGTCGAGGTGATTGGTGGGTTCGTCAAGCAGCAGCACGTCGGGGCGCGCAACCAGCGCTTGCGCCAGCGCCACGCGCTTTTGCAGCCCGCCCGAGAGCGTACCTACACGCGCATGGCCATCGAGCTTGAGCTGCGCCAGGGTGGTCTCGACCCGCGTCTTGAGCTGCCAGCCATCGCTGGCATCGAGTGAAGCCTGCAATGCGGTGAACTCGGTGAGCAACGCATCGTGCTCAGGGCCCTCGCCGCTGCGCGCCAGTTCGTCGGCGATCCGCTCATAAGCCGAGAGCGTGACATGCATCTCACCGAGCCCGCTGGCGACCGCGTCGAATACCGTCTGCTGCGCATCGAAAGACGGCTCCTGCGGAACGTAGACGGTGCTGATGCCGTTTTGCCGGGTGATCTGACCGTCGTCAGGAGCGATCAACCCCGCGACGATTTTCAGCAGAGACGACTTGCCGGCGCCATTGCGTCCGATCAGGCCAACGCGCTCGCCAGCCTCCAGTGAAAACTCGGCATGGTCGAGCAGCGCAACGTGACCGAACGCCAGTTGCGCGGCGGAAATGGAAAACAGGGACATAGGTAGGGATGCGTGCGGAACTGCAAAAAGGGCTATTGTACGCGCGGCCCCCTGCGGCGTCGCGCAGTCTGCCGCGTCCGGCCTCAGGCGTGCCGCAGCATTTCCAGGTGGGGAATGCCGTCTTCATCGTAGGGTTCGCCGACCCTGACGAAACCAAACGATTCGTAAAAGCGCTGCAAGTACATCTGGGCACCGATGCGAACCGTGCTGCGAGGCCAATGCGTCTGGATGCAATCGAGTCCGTAAGCCACCAGCCGGCGCCCCATGCCAGTGCGGCGGTAGGCGGCGGCGGTCAGAACACGGCCAAGCGACGCCTCGGGATAGGACACGCCAGGCCGCAGCAAGCGTGCGTAAGCGGCAATGATCACCTGTCCGGATTCGCCCGGTGCCTGTGCAAAGACATGCAGCGCGCGCTCATCCTTGCCGTCGATATCGGCATAAAGGCATCGCTGCTCGAGCACGAATACCGCGGCGCGGGCGGCCAGGATGCCGTACAGCTCATCGGCTTGGAGTGATTCGAAGCGTTTGCAGTGCCATTGCATGGGGGCGAGGAGCAAAAATAGGGGCTCGATATAAGGGGGGGGCGCCGCGCTAGCCGGCTCAGTGAAAACGCACAATCCCTTGTTCGATGTCGGCCCGGGCATTGCGCTCGGCGTCGTCGAGCGCCGTATGCCGGCTCTCGAAACCGTAGGCGGTCTGAACCTGATACGTGCGAACCTTCTTCAGGCCGGTGTCAGTCGGCTGCAGAATTTCGTAGAACGCGTCCCAGCGCGCATTGTCGCGCTGCACCGCGCTGACGTGGTAATGAAGATCTTGGTATTTGGTGTATTTCATCTTGTTCAAATTTCTCGCTTGATTCGGCGCATCTTCGCAGCTGTGTTTTGCAAATGCGTGACGAAGGTGGCATCCGGTCGATAAAACGCCAGGCCATGCTCGCCACCCGAGCGGCATCGAGCCGTAACGGGCGCACTGGCAGGCCGGGCCTACCGCAATCAGGCACGGCATCCGATGGAGCTGCGTGCCCGCTGAAAATCTACCTCGGCCGGTCGACGAAAAATCCGTCAACGCGAACGAAAAATGCAAACCGGGTAATGGGCTGGCAGAGGAAAAAGCGCGCGAAAAAACTTGTTATGCGTGAAATGCGAATATGCAGGGGAACTGCAGAAACCAACAAGATGGCGCGCAAAAACTTTCTTTTAATTAGGCAAATGTCATGCGGCTAGGGGCGGATTATACATCAAGCCGCCGCCAACGGCCAACCTCGCCCGCCGCGCTACGTCGCGAAACCACGAAATATTCAGGTCTGCGGCAGGCCATGGACCCGATTTTAGGCGTCGCGAGCAAATCCATTGCCCGGCTCCGCATGGCGCCGTGTCTCCGCCGGCGGCCAACGCCTTCGGCCGCTCACTTTGACAACCGCACCCCTCCCGCGGGTGAATCGGCCATTTCGGGTACACCGCCCAGGGATACAAAAACAAAAAGCTTTTTCAGGCGATTTTTGGGCTAACTCCTGCTTCGCGACGCGAGTAAAACGGTTATGGTTTCCCCTTGCTTCCGAGTTACTTTGCATAACGAAGCTTTTGTCACGCATCATGCCCGCCAGAGATGGATCCATGCCGAGCCGCTTCGATCACGCCACCGTCGCCCCGCCAGACCGCTCGCTCTATTCCTTCGAAATGCCGGTCGTGATCGCCCAGCGACAAGGGTTCAACACGGAAGGCATGACCGCCGGTTTTCCAGCCCTGAAGATTCCATGGAGTATCGAATGACTACCTCAGACGATGCAGTACGCTATGCGCCGGGCTCCATCACGGCCGACGGAGACTATATCTTTTCCTGGCATTTGACCTCGTGCCAGCGCAAGGATCCGGTCATTCTCGAAATACCTCCCGAGGAGGCGCTGCCGGTGATCTTCGTGCCGGGCATCATGGGTTCGAATCTGCGCAGCAACGACAACAACGGTGCTCAGAAAGAGGCGGTCTGGCGACTTGACAACAGCTCCCTTTGGAACTGGGTCCCCATTGCCAAGGATAAGCCAATAGATTTGCTCAAGGAAATGATCACGGCACTTGCAGGGGACCGCCAACAGTCGCTACATCCGGAGAAAGTCGACGTCGACCCTGGTGGAGCCACCCCTCGACAGGCGGGCGGCTCGGTATACGATCCGGAGCAATACGGCGAGCGCGGCTGGGGCGAAATCGGCGAAGGCAGCTATCACGGCTTTTTGCTGTGGCTGGAGCAAACGCTCAACGGCCAGGGATACAACCCGGCCACCTGGCCTGAGTTCCATTATCCCGCCATGAGCGCGGCGCCCGCACCCGGCCAGAAGCCGTGCGTCCCCAGGCTCCCGCCGGGCATCCGCATGAGCCTGCGCGGGCTGCCGGATAAATGCGATGCCGGCCCGCTCGAGCTGTATTCCGACGATCTGCTTGCACGGGCCGGCTATCGCATGCCCGTCTACGCGTGCGGCTATAACTGGCTGGACAGCAACCTCGCCGCCGCCGAGCGGCTCAGGCAACGCATTCTCACCATCATCCAGGCGAACAACCACCGGCACTCCCGCTGCTCGCGGGTCGTTCTCATTACCCATTCGATGGGCGGGCTGGTGGCGCGCGCCTGCCAGCAACTGGCGGGCATGCGCGAGGCGATTGCGGGCATCGTGCACGGCGTGATGCCCGGCGTGGGGGCGGCCGTGGCCTACCGCCGCTGCAAGATCGGCATGTGGGACGAAGGCGGCGTGCCGGCCAAGGCGGCCAGCCAGGTCATCGGCCGCACGGGCCAGGAAACCACCGCCGTGTTTGCCCAGGCGCCCGGCGCGCTGCAACTGCTGCCTACCCGGCAGTACCGGCCGGGGTGGCTCACCATCGCCGGGCCCTGCGGTAAAGCGCTGAAGACCGAGCCGCGCTCCGGCGATCCCTACAAGGACATCTATTTGCGCGAGGACCGCTGGTGGGGATTGATCCGCAAGGAATGGCTCAATCCGCCAAACGGGAGTGGATTGGATTGGGAGCAATACACGAAAAACCTTGGCAAGGCCGCGAAATTCCACGACGGGCTTCAAGACGACTATCACCCCAATACCTACATCTTCTACGGCAACGCCCCGAACCTACATCTTCTACGGCAACGCCCCGAAGGCCAACAGCTTCGACGGCGTGCACTGGCGGAATCAACCCGGCCTGCGGCCCGAAGGCGAGCCCTCGCCAACGGCCGATCAGGTCAGCCGGATGAGCTTTGCGCAGGTGCGCGACGACGGCAGCAACCCCCAGTACGTCGGTGGCAAGGCGCACATCGTGCCCGCGCCGATGCACCCCGTCGTCATGCAAAGCAGCCACTGGGAGCTGGTATGCGCCAGTCAGGACAGCGGCGGCGACGGCACCGTGCCCATCAGCTCAGGCGCCTTTGCGCTGCACAGCGGCGGTGCGGCGATCCAGCATCAGCTGGGCATTCCCACCATCGAGCATGAAAGCGCCTATCACGACGAGACGGCGCGCCGGTTCGTGCTGTATGCGCTGCAGAAAATCGCCAGCCGAGCCAGGGCCAGCCAATGAGCCGGCTGTTGCGATATGCCTGCGGCGCGCTGCTCGCCGCCTCGATGAGCGCATGCGGTCCGACCGCCAAGGAGAAACAGGTAATGAGCGAATTGACCTCCCGGATGAAGCCGGTGTGCATGGGCCGGTTTGTCATGGACGTGCCCGAGGGAATGCGGTTCGGCGGCCACGTGACGCTGTACTATGGTCTCGGCATCAACTTCAAGAAAGTCGAAGCATTCATCGAATCGCATGACGCGAGGCCCGAGTCGATGCGTGAGCAGATGGATGCTCGGGCCAGGACGATCGATCAAGGCGACAAGAACTGGAGAACCAAGCGATCGATGCTCCTGGAATACCGACCGGTCAACGAGCACATGATCTATCTTCGCAAACAAGATGATCTTGCTGGTGCTGCCGCCAGCAATCACGAACTCCACGTTCTGGTGGGCAAAACCCAACTGGTCCTGAAGCCGGACGTTACTCGCCCGGCGGCAAGGTGGAGACGCCCGAGCAGGTGGCGGCCCGGCTATTCAAGATTGCCGGCCAGATCCGCCCCTACGACGACCCACACAAGGCCGGCCCGGGCTTTTGCCTCGGGTCGGTGGTCATCGACAGCAACAACGACGAGGAGACTGCCTCGATAGGATTTCGCATGGATCAATATCCCGATCTGGGTCTTCGCATCTACAGCAAAGCCTTGACTCCGGACGGTTCGGACAAAACATTGCTTGAGCGTGCCGCTCAAGTCGAGAGTCAGTTTAGTGTCGATGTACTGCGCAAAGGTAATGTTGCCTTGGCCGACATGGCAGCCCAAGAATGGCTGACCACGGGGAGCGATAAGCACGACAATCTCACTCTGCTGTTCCGGGTCGAATCCATGCGCGCCGATCCGTCGTTTGTACGGCCGCTTATATCCATCAAGTTAAAAACCGGCGGACAACTCACCGGAGGCCCCGGCGAGGGGAAATACGTCGCGTCCTCGCTCACACCACGCGAAGCCATCGCGCTATGGGATGCCATCGTCTCGTCCATACGCGTGCGGCCAAACGCGGTCAGATCTGCCTCGTCTTCCGATCAATCCGTGTAGTCCCGGCAACAAGGCAGCGATTGAATAAGCCTCGACATTCGCCTCGACAGCACTTGTGTTTTGAACCGTCAACGGCCCACGAGCATCGCGAACCAGGAAAAGATCATGGATTTCTTACGTCTGGGCGATGCCACCGATCACGGCGACAGAGTCATCGCCGCCGCCTCCGCGATGAATTATGACGGACGGCCGTTGGCGCGCATGGGTGATGGCATGACTTGCGGCAAACATTCCAATGCTCGCCCCAATCGCATCACCGACGGCGATCCAACGATGACGGGCGACGGTGTCCCGTTTGCACGCCACGGTCGCCGCGTCGAATGCGGGCGCCAGTTGATCCCCAGTGTCATATAACGACACGCTCGCGCCGGTTGAACTGCCCAGCCTCCAGGGAGGTCTCCTCGCCGCCCCGGTCGCCGCGACATATTCGCCGGGTAGGCAAGACTGTTGGAACGCCGCCGTCCCACGCGCCGTCGAGGCCTCGCCGCTACCTGCTGAAAATGGTGTGACGAGGTTCGGCACCCGACTGCACGTGCACAGTGGTCTCGAGCGTGAAAAAATCTGAAAACAACTGCTGCACGGCGTTCCCGCCCTGCCGGGCGCCATATGATGCGGTCCAGTCCAGTGTGGCGCCGATGTCGAGACAATGAAGGCGCGGCAAGTCGGCTCTTCGATGCGACACCGGGAACGTCAGTCCGAACGACCACTCACCCCGGCAAGCGAGCGGGTAGCGCACAATCCGCGCTAGCGCCGGGCGAAGGCCTGCGGGCTGGTTTGCACATCGAGTTGTGCAAGCAGCCAATACATGTAGCCGGCAAACGCGCCGAACACGAGATGGCCGGCCAGCATCAGCCAGCCGCGCGAGGCGGCGAACCACGGAAAAACGTCGGTCATCACGTAGAAATTGAACAGATAGACCGCCAAACCGAACACGGCGCCGGCAATCGATACGGTTGCCACGTCGGAGTCGAGCCGGAACGGTGCGACGATCGCTCCCAGGATCAGCCCCAGGCCGACGCCAAGCGCGAAATGCACGGCCAGCGCAGCGGCCACGACGGTCACGTCGAAGGTGGCCGGCGGCGGCAGGACGCCCGTGCCGAGCAGGATGGCCGCCACCATGCGCGACGGTATCCAGGGACTTTGTCCTGTCACCAGCAGCACCGCCAGCATTTCCACCGCGGAAAAGAACGCGCAGGCAGCGAATCCGGCCGTCGCGGCGGCGGCCCAGTCAGGTTTGCGATGGGTGAAATGATGCGTGTCCAGATGAAGTTCCATGCCATCCTCCTTGCCAAGGCGCCATCGAGGTGCGTCATCCCTAGCATAGGTCGGGAGCGGCGATTCATCCACTCGACGCTTGCCGCAGCGCATCATGGCGGCCATGCCGGGCGTGTTGGCCCGGCATGGCCGCCCGGTTCAGCGCCGTGCGCGCGGCTTGCCCATCAGCACGGGCTGGAAAAACACCGCACCGATCAGCGTGCAGGCCAGCGACAGCGCCAGCAGCTTGCCCATGCTGGAAGTCCCCGGGTGATGGGACAGCCACAGGCTGCCGAAGGCAATGGCGGTGGTCGCCGCCGACAGGATGACCGCCTGCGTCAGGCTCGATTGCAACAAGCCCGTGCCACCCGCGCGCCAGGCGATCACGTAATAGATTTTGAATGCCACGCCTACGCCAAGCAGCAATGGCAGCGCGATGATGTTGGCGAAATTCAGTGGCAGGCCGGCCAGCACCGAGATTTCCAGCGTGACGGCGGCTGACACGAGCAAAGGTACGAGCGTGCGCAACACGTCGCCAAAATTGCGCAGTGCCAGCCACAGCAGGAGCGTGATGGTAACCAGGGCCAGGATGCCCGCTTCGATGAAAGCGCGAATGATGGTGTTGGCCGAGTAAAGAATCGAGATCGGGCCGCCGATCGCGTCGGGCATCGCCCGCAATACCGCCTGGCTGAACGCGCGCAGCATTGCATCATTGTTCGGATCGGCACCGGGCGCTACCTTCGGCGAGACATTGACCAAGGCGCGCCCGTCGGCCGCGAGCCACTGCCTGGCAAGCGCTGGCGGAACGCCGCCCAGCGTCACCGGCTGCGGCTCGAGGGCCAGGCGCAAGTCGGCCAAGGCCAGGCGCAACGAGCCGGCAATCGCATGGTCGGCCCGATCACGTGCCGCAGCGTCGGCGCCCGCCAGCTTGCGTAACCCGGCAGCCAACCGCTCGGCCTGCGCGGCGCCCGGCCCCGGATGGTCGAGCGCGGCGTTTTCCAGCTGGCTGGCGGCCACGCGCAGCGCCGCCACGCGTGCCTCGTCCGGCGCGGGCGATGCGGGCGGCTGATCGAGCACGGGTATGAGCTGCGCGGCAACCGACTGAATCTCCGCCAGTTTTTCCGGCTGGTCAGGCGGCACGAAGCTGCTTAGCGTCACGACCCGCCCCACTTGCGGCAACCCGCGCAACTTGGCTGCGTCTGCGTCGGCGGCGGCCAGCGACGGCGCCAGGATTTGCACGTCGTTGACGCCGGTTTGCGGCGAATTGGCCAGCTTGAGCAACGTCGCCATCGATTCGGTATGCGGATCTTTCAGATGCAACGGATTGAAATCGAAGCGCAGATGCAACAGCAGAGGCAAGCCCGCCAACACCAGCGCCAGCGTGCCAAACAGCAACGGGCGGCGGTAGCGCTGTGTGAAATCGTCGACCGGCGCAAGCCAGCGAAACCCAGGCGCGGCCCGTTCGCCGGCAGGCCCCAGCACGCGAATGAGGGCCGGCAGCAGCGTGATGCTCGACGGGAAGGCGACGCACAGGATGCCGACGCCCGCGATCTGCCCCAGTTCGGCGACCCCCCGGTAGTGAGTCGGCAGAAACGAAAAGAAACTCGCGGCGGTGGCCGCTGCGGCCAGCGACAGCGGCATCGCCAGCGATCGTCCGGCGTGTGCCAGCGCCAGGTCGAGATCCTGGTGCAGATGCCGCTCCTCGCGGTAGCGCACGCCGAACTGAATGCCGAAATCGACGCCGATGCCGACGAAAAGGACGGCGAATGCCACCGAAATCATGTTCAGGGCGCCCACCATCCACAGGCCGAGCGCGGCCGTCACCGCCAGGCCAGCCAATAGCGTGATGAATACCGCGATAACCATCTTGCCCGAGCGCACCGCCAGCCACAGCACCGCCAGCACCGCCAGCAAGGTGGCGATGGCGTTGGGCACCGCACCTTGTGCTACCGAGCCGAATTCTTCATCGGCCAGCGGCTGGGAGCCGGTCAGGCGGACCGTCGCGCCGTATCGTTGCCGCAGTTGCAACGCCTCGGCAGTAGCGCGAATCCGCTCGGATGCGGCGGCGCCGGCCTCGAGCGCGGTATAGTCCAGCACCGGTTGCACCTCGACGAAACTGAGCGGCACCGCGTCGGGCTCGACCAGCGTGCGCCATGACAGGCCCGCCGGGCGCCCGGCCAGCACGGCGTCGACCGTATCCGCGCTGTGCGAGAGCAGCCCGGCCATATCGGCCAGGTGCACCTGGCCGGTCAGCAAGGGCGTTTGCAGCGTGACCGACAGCAAATTGGCCAGGCCGGTCAGGGTCGGGTCGCCGGCCAGCCGGTTCAGCAAGGGTTTGGCATCGAGCAGCTTTTTGCTCAGGCTCGCCAAATCGTCGCGCGAGGCGAACAGCAGCGCGTTGCGCGCGAAAAACTCGCCCGCGCCCGGCCGGCTGACGGACCGGAAGAACCGCGGCTCGCCGGCTAGCCTGGCGGCCAATTCGGCCGCCGCGCGGTCGGCAAATTCTGCGGATGGTGATTCGATCACCGCGAGCGTGGTATCGGAGCGTTGTGGAAAAGCCCTATCGATGGCCTTGTCGCGCTGGGCCCACGGCGTGCGACTGTCGATCAGGCCGGATACGTCGGTATTGATGGCAAAGTGCGAGGCCACATAAAAGCAGCTCGCTGCCGCCAGCAACAATGAGGCGGCGATGACCAGATACGCGTGCCGTGTCGAGAACCGAACCACGCGCACGATGATCGAAGTCAGCATGCAGAATCCTGATGAGATAGGGAATCGCCGGTAGTATACCGGGCGGGCACTGCCGCGCGGCGGCTGAGGCGCCCAACACAACAACGATGGTACAAGGCAAGCGGATGAAGAAATTTCTAATGGCATTGATGACGGCGTTGACCATGACCGGCGCGCTGGCGCAACCCGGCGCCGCCAGTCCGGACACGGCAGTCAAGCAAGCGGTCGAGACCGTCGTCAAGGCCGCCAAGGCCGACCCGGCCTCACGTGCGGGGGACGTTCTCGCCACGGTCAAGGTCGTGGAGCGCGATTTCCTCCCTTACACCGATTTTCGTCGCACCACCCGACTGGCGGTCGGCGCGGCCTGGAACAAAGCGACGCCAGCCCAGCAGCAGCAGTTGTTCGAGCAGTTCCAGACAGTGCTGGTGCATACCTACGCGTTGCAATTGACCCAGTTGCGCGGCCAGACGCTGACATTTCACTTCTCGCCGGCCACCCTCAGCGCCAACGGAACCGACGCGGTCGTCAATACCCGCGTCAGCGGCTCGGGCGATGATCTCGAGGTCGGCTACCGCCTGGGGCGCACCAGCGACGGCTGGAAGATTTACGATATCGATATGATGGGCGCCTGGCTGATTCAAATCTACCGCCAGCAATTCGCCGACCAGATCGCGCGCAACGGCATCGACGGGCTGATCAAGTACCTGGCGGCGCACAATGCGCGCTTCGGTAAATAAGTGCCAGATCGACGGCGCCGGACCGCCCCGGATCGAGCAATAATCCCCGGCGGAGGTTACAATCGCTGCTGCCCTTAATCCAGCGGGCATGGTCGCGAGCGCCCGACGCTCCAGCAGACTACCCAACGGGTCGCCCCAAGTCGGAGAGCTACATGCAAGTCATTCTTGCTCAACCTCGCGGTTTTTGCGCAGGCGTCATTCGCGCAATCGAGATTGTCGAGCGTGCATTACAGAAATACGGCGCACCAGTCTATGTGCGTCATGAGATCGTCCATAACCGGCACGTCGTCGAATCGCTGAAGGCCAAAGGCGCACGTTTCATCGACGAACTGTCCGAAGCGCCGGCTGGCGCGGTCACGATTTTCAGCGCGCACGGCGTGGCCAAGGCGGTCGAGGTCGAAGCGCAGGAGCGCGGCCTGAAAGTGCTCAACGCGACCTGCCCGCTGGTCACCAAAGTGCATATCCAGGGCAAGAATTATGTTGCCAGCGGACGCGATGTGATTCTGATCGGACATGCCGGCCACCCCGAAATTCTCGGCACCATGGGACAGATCGACGGACCGGTCCACCTGGTGCAGACCGAGGCCGACGTCGACGCGCTGGATCTCGCGGCCGACACCCCCGTGTCGTACGTGACGCAGACCACGCTCTCGGTCGACGAAACGCGGGGCATCATCGCCGCGCTCAAGCGCCGCTTCACCAACATCGTCGGCCCCGACACCAAGGACATCTGCTACGCGACGCAAAACCGCCAGACGGCGGTGCGCGAGCTGTGCGCGCGCGCCGATGTGCTGCTCGTGGTCGGCGCGACCAATAGCTCGAACTCGAATCGACTGCGCGAAATCGGTGCCGAAGTCGGGGTGCCGAGCTATTTGCTGGCCGACGGCAGCGAGCTCGATCCCGACTGGGTGCGTGGCGCCCGCACGGTGGCCATCACCGCCGGCGCCTCGGCCCCGGAGCGCATGGTCGAAGACGTCATCGATGCTTTGCGCAAAATCGAGCCGGTCGAAGTGACCACCATGGACGGCATCGAGGAAACCATTCAGTTTCGCCTGCCGACCGAACTCACCGAAGATACTCCCGCCAAGGCGCCGCGCGCGGCGGCGGGTTAAGGCAATAGGAGCCGAACTTGGCAATTCCATTTCTGCAACAGGCGTATGTCGGCGCCTACCTGATGAAGCAGCGCATCAAGCGCACCAAGCGTTACCCGCTGGTCTTGATGCTCGAACCGCTGTTCCGCTGCAACCTGGCCTGCGCCGGCTGCGGCAAGATCGACTATCCGGACCCGATTCTCAATCAGCGCCTTTCGGTAGCCGAGGCGCTGGAAGCGGTCGACGAATGCGGCGCGCCGGTGGTCTCGATCGCCGGCGGCGAGCCGCTGCTGCACAAGGAAATGCCCGAGATCGTCAAGGGCATCATCGCGCGACGTAAATTCGTCTACCTGTGCACCAACGCGCTGCTGCTGGAGAAGAAGATCGACGACTACGAGCCGAGCCCGTTCTTCGTCTGGTCGATTCACCTCGACGGCGACCGCGAAATGCACGACAAATCGGTCTGCCAGGATGGCGTCTATGACCGCGCCGTCGCCGCGATCAAGCTCGCCAAGGAGCGCGGCTTTCGCGTCAATATCAACTGCACGCTGTTCAATGACGCCCAACCGGCACAGGTTGCCGCATTCTTCGATCAGACCAAGACGCTGGGCATCGACGGCATCACGGTCTCGCCCGGCTACGCCTACGAGCGTGCGCCGGACCAGCAGCACTTCCTGAATCGCGAAAAAACCAAGCAACTGTTCCGCGACATTCTCAAGCGCGGCCGCGGCGGGCGCGAGTGGTCGTTCAGTCAGTCCAGCCTGTTTCTCGATTTCCTGGCCGGCAACCGCACCTATCACTGCACGCCGTGGGGCAACCCGACGCGCACCGTGTTCGGCTGGCAACGCCCGTGCTACCTGCTCGGCGAGGGCTACACCAAGACCTACCGCGAGCTGATGGAGTCGACCGACTGGGACAAATACGGTACCGGCAACTACGAGAAGTGCGCCGACTGCATGGTGCACAGCGGCTACGAAGCCACCGCGGTGAACGACACCATGGCGCATCCACTGCGCGCGCTGGGCGTGGCGATGCACGGCGTACGCACCGAGGGGCCGATGGCGCCCGACGTGTCCTTCGACCAGCAGCGGCCGGCCGAATATGTCTTTTCCCGCCACGTCGAGATCAAGCTCGCCGAACTGGGTCATCACAAAGCGTAAATGCCCGATTCCGCCCGTGTGCTGATCACCGGCGCATCCGGTTTCGTGGGTTCGGCGGTGCTCCGCGCAGCGCTCGCGCGCGGTCATCGCGTGCGGGCGCTGGTGCGCGCCGCCAGCCCGCGCGATAACCTGCAAGGCCTCGACGTCGAACTTGTCGAAGGCGACATGCGCGACGCCACTTCGATGACCAAGGCGCTGTCAGGCGTGGGCGTTCTGCTGCACGTCGCCGCCGACTACCGCCTGTGGGCGCCAGATCCGGCCGACATCATGCGGGCCAATCTGGAAGGCACTCGCACCGTCATGCACGCTGCGCTGCGACAGGGCGTCGAGCGCATCGTCTACACCAGCAGCGTCGCCACGCTGCGCGTGCAGGGCGCAAGCGCCCCGGTGACCGAAGCGGCGCCGGCCGACGAACAGCAGACCATCGGCATCTACAAGCGCAGCAAGGTCGCGGCCGAGCGTCTGGTCGAGCAGATGATTGCCCGCCAAGGGCTGCCGGCGGTGATCGTCAATCCGTCGACCCCGATCGGCCCGCGCGACATCAAGCCGACGCCAACCGGGCGAATCATCGTCGAGGCCGCGCTCGGCAAGATTCCCGCTTTCGTCGACACCGGCCTGAACCTGGCGCACGTGGACGACGTCGCCGAAGGACATCTACTGGCGCTCGAGCGGGGCCGCATCGGCGAGCGCTATATTTTGGGCGGCGACGATGTGCTATTGCGCGACATGCTCGGCGAAATCGCCCGCATGACCGGCCGCAAAGCCCCGACGCTGACGCTGCCGCGTTGGCCGCTGTACCCGCTGGCGCACATAGCGCAAGGCGTCGCGCGCCTGAGCGGCAAAGAGCCCTTCCTCACAGTCGACGGGCTGAAAATGTCGCGCTATCACATGTTTTTCAGCTCGGCCAAGGCTCAGGCCGAACTGGGCTATCGCGCGCGCCCCTACGCCGAAGGCTTGCGCGACGCTCTCGACTGGTTTCGCGGCACCGGTTATCTGACATGAATGTACTCACCCTGCTCGGCGCCCTGGCGCTGGCCATCTGGATCTATCTGCTCAGCGCGCGCGGCGGCTTCTGGCTCACCCGGGAACGCGATACCCAGCCCGGCGACAGCCCGCTGATCGAGCCCGACGCCTGGCCGGCCGTCGCGGTAGTCATTCCGGCCCGCAACGAAGCCGAGTCGATTGCGCAGACCGTCGAGAGCCTTTGCCGGCAGGATTACCCGGGCGCTTTCCGGATCGTCGTGGTCGACGACCAGAGCGACGACGGCACCGCCGAGCTCGCCCGCGCCGCCGCCGCGGCCGCTGGCGCCGCGGCGCGTCTGGACGTGCTGCCCGGCGCCCCCCTGCCGGACGGTTGGACCGGCAAATTGTGGGCCGTGCATCAGGGCATCGCGCACGCCTGCGCCGGCGAGGAGCCACCTGCCTGGCTGCTGCTGACCGATGCCGACATCGCTCATACGCCCGACAACCTGCGCCGCCTCGTCACGCGGGCCGTGTCGGATAAGCGCGTGCTGGTCTCGCTGATGGCCAGGCTGCGCTGCGAGGCGTGGTTCGAGCGCACACTGATTCCCGCCTTCGTGCTGTTCTTCCAGATGCTGTATCCGTTCGCCTGGGTCAACCGGCGTCGGCATCCGATGGCGGCCGCCGCTGGCGGCTGCATGCTGGTGCGGCGCGACGCCCTCCAGACCGCGGGCGGCATTCAGATGATTCGTGACGAAATCATCGACGACTGTTCACTCGGCGCGCTGATGAAAAAGCAAGGCGCGATCTGGCTCGGACTGACCGAGCGCGCCGTGAGTCTGCGGCCCTACGATAATCTGGGCGAAATTCGCCGGATGGTCTCGCGCACGGCCTATGCGCAGCTGAAATATTCGCCATGGCTGCTGGCCGGCACGATCGCCTCGCTGCTGCTGACCTTCATCGTGCCCCCCGCACTCGCGCTGTTCGGCAGCGGCGCGGCGCAATTGATGGGTTCCCTGGCCTGGCTGGCCATGATGGTGGCCTATTTGCCAATGCTGCATTTCTATCGCTGCGCCCCCGGATATGCGCCGCTATTGCCAGGCATTGCGGCACTTTATACGCTATTCACTTTCGATTCCGCGTTTCAGCACTGGCGCGGGCGCGGCGGCATGTGGAAGGGCCGCGCTCAGGCGCGGCAATAAGCGAACTCGCGACCAAGCAACCGGCGCCCGGCCGCCATGGCCCGCCTGGCGCGCCGCGCATCACCGGCCAGGCGCAGCAAGTCGGGCAATTGCCCCGGATCCCGCGCCAGCGAGCACAACACGGCCCACACATCCGTCGAGCCGTCGGTGCGCAAGCCCGCCAGCGCGGCCTCCGGCAGCGAGCGCTCGGCCGGATCGATCACTACCCGGCAAACGACGAATGGCAATGCGCGTTGGGCGGCCAGACGGGCGACGATATGCGACTCCATGTCCGCCACGAGCGCTCCGCTCGCGTCATGCAACGCGCGCTTGGCCGCCACCTGCGTCACCGGCTCGGGAACACCGGCGAAATCGCCGTATGACGCACCCGGCAGCGCACGGCACAAGGCTTTCGACCAGCCCGGATGGGTCTCGAAATATTCCGTGTCGGTCAGCACTCGGCGCGCGACCACCCAGGTTCCGGGGCGCAGCGCATCGACCAGGCCGCCCGCCGTACCGAAACTGACCACGCCTCGGCAGCCCTGCGCCAGCACCGCGTCGAGCGTTTCGGCCAGCCCGGCATTCTGCTGGCAGACTACCCGCACGTCCGGCCCGGCGGCAATGCGTGCCTCGAACGGCATGCCGGTCACCACGACCACCGGCCGGTCGTCCTCCATGTGCTGCTCGCTGCCGCCCAATGCCGGCGCGGCCGGGCTCACATTCCCCCCGGCACCGGACACAGGTTGCGCACCGCCAGGTTGCGGTATCGCGCCAACGCCCACAGCGGAAAGAATTTGCGATACCCGTGATAGCGCAGGTAGAACACCCTCGGGAACCCCGTCGCCGTGAACAGCGCCTCTTCCCAGAGTCCGTCGCCCCCCTGGGTCTCCAGAAGGTAGGCGATGCCGCTGGCTACCGCCGGATCGTCCACATAGCCGGCAGCCATCAAACCCAGCAGCGCCCACGCCGTTTGCGAGGCCGTGCTCGGCGCACGCTCATAGCCGTGGTAATCGAGCTTGTAGCTCTCGCCGTCCTCGCCCCAGCCGCCGTCGTCGTTCTGAATTGCCAGCAGCCACTGCGCGCCGCGCTGCAGCGGCGCGCTGCCAGGCGCGAGGCCGGCCGCGCGCAGTCCGCACAGCGCCGACCAGGTGCCGTAGATATAATTCATGCCCCAGCGGCCATACCAGCTGCCGTCGGCCTCCTGTTCATCGAGCAGGTACTGGCGAGCCCGCGCGGCGGCGACCTCCCGCTCCGGCGAGAGCGGTAGCTGCGCCAGCATCGACAGGCAGCGGGCCGACACGTCGGCAGTCGGCGGGTCCAGCAGCGCGCCATGGTCGGAAAACGGGATGTTGTTCAAATACAGATGGGTGTTTTCCGGTTCGAACGCGCCCCAGCCGCCATTGCCGCTTTGCATGCCGATGACCCACTCGCAACCGCGGTCGATCGCTTCGCGAAACCGGTCATCGCCGCGCAGGCGCGCGACGCGATCCATTGCCATGGCCACCACCGCAGTGTCGTCGACGTCCGGATAATGCGGATTGGCAAACTGGAACGCCCAGCCGCCCGGGCGCACGTGCGGCCGGCGCGAAATCCAGTCGCCGCGCGTCTCGAGAATCTGCAGCGGCGCGAGCCACGACAAGCCGCGCTCGGCCTGCTCGATGGCTCGCGCGTCGCCCGTCTCGAGCAGCGCCTGCGCGCTCAGTGCGGTATCCCAGATAGGCGACAGGCAAGGCTGGCAATAAGCCTCCTGCTCATGCACGACCAGCAGTTTGTCGAGCGAGCGGCGCGCAATCGCACGTCGCGGGTGATTTTCCGCATAGCCGAGCACGTCGTACATCATGACCGCGTTGGCCATTGCAGGGAAAATCGCCCCCAGGCCGTCCTCGCCATTGAGGCGCTCGTCGACAAAACGCACTGCCGCATCGATGGCGCGCTGCCGCAGCCGCTTGGGAAACCACTTGTCGGTCGCACGCAGCAACGCGTCGACGCCGGCAAAGAACGTGAACCACAGCCGGCTCTGATGTGCAGCCCGCGATGGCGGCCCCACCTCGCGCGGCGAGCCGATGAACAGTTCGTCGATCGTCACGCCCTTCGGGTTGCGCGCGCGGGGCCGCTTGGCCTGCAGCACCAGCAGCGGGACGATCACCGTGCGCGCCCAATAGGAAATCTTCGATAGATGGAACGGAAACCAGGTCGGCAACAGCATGATTTCGACTGGCATCATCGGCACGGCCCGCCAGTCGACGACCCCGTAGAGCCCGAGCAGGATGCGGGTGAACACATTGCTGCCGGCGGCACCGCCGCGCGCCAGAATGGCCTCGCGGGCCCGAACCATGTGCGGCGCATCGACCGGATCACCGATCATTTTCAGCGCGAAATAGGCCTTGACGCTGGCGCTCATGTCGAACGCACCATCGTGAAACAGCGGCCAGCCGCCATGATTGCCCTGAATGCGTCGCAGATAGACGGCGATTTTCGCCTCCAGCGCGGCATCCGGCGCCTCGCCCAAATAATGGCGTAACAGCACGTATTCCGCCGGAATCGTGGCATCCGCCTCGAGTTCGAAAAGCCAATAACCGTCGGCATGCTGCAGCGCCAGCAGCGCGTCGCGCGCGCGCTCGACGCCGGTCTCGACCCGCTGCGCAAATTCGCCCGGCAGCGACTGCCGTGTCATGTCCGGCGCTGACTGATCGTGTGCCGTTTGCATGATTGCTTGATCAGACAAGAGAACTCCCAACAAAATATCAAAGCCCGCCTGAATGGCGGCCACGCTGTGTCTGCGATCCGGTCAGTGCGCGCGTTCGCCTGCGGCCAGCCCCGCTACCGGGCCCATGAATCGTGCCGCCCATCAGAACAGCATCTGCCGCAACAGCAAAACGCCAACGCGCAAACGCGAAACCCGTACGCGCTCGCGCGGGGCGGCGAACCCGCGTGCGATCAATTTCTGCAGAATCGCTCCGTAAGCCTGCGCCATGATGCGCGGGGCAATCACCATGCGGCGCGGATAGCGCGCCATGATCGTGCGCGCAACGGCGAAATGTTCGCGCGCCTGCGCGACCAGCGGCGCACAGGCCGCGTCGAGAGAGGCGCCGGCCAGCGCGGCCGGCTGTGGCGCGGTGATGCCCGCGTGCGCCAATGTCTCGCGAGGCAGATAAACCCGACCGATAGCCGCGTCCTCGTCGATATCGCGCAGGATGTTGGTCAATTGCAGCGCCCTGCCGAGATGATGCGCAAGTTCGCGCCCGTCGGCCTCCGGCAGGCCGAAAATTTTCACCGACAGGCGGCCGACAGCGCTCGCCACCCGGTCGCAGTACAGATCGAGGGTCGGCAGGTCGGGGGCGACAATGGTCGTGTGCACGTCCATTTCCATGCCGTCGATCACGGCCAGGAAATCCGCCTTTTCGAGCGAGAATTCTGCAACAATGCGCGCCAGGTTGGTCAACGCGGCGGGCGGGTTGCCCGCGTACAGCGCTTCGATGTCATCGCGCCAGCGCGCCAGTCCGGCCAGCCGGCTGGCGCTGGAGCCCTCCCCATCGGCGATGTCATCGACCTGGCGGCAGAATGCGTAGATCTCGAACATACCGTCGCGCTGGGCGCGCGGCAAAATGCGCATGGCTGCATAAAAAGTGCTGCTGGCGGCAACGCGCTGGCTGGTTTCCACGGCTTGGATTTCGATTGGTTCGGCAACGCCCACGGAGGCTCCTCAATGCTCAATGAACGTGTCACAGGCAGGGTTCGGCTTGGCGGGAAAATCGCGGAACATGGCCGGCCCCCGCCGTTGGTTCGCACGATAGCATAGAATCTTCCGACTTGGCTCCTGGCGTCGGGCGACGGGCAGCCCGGCGCCACGCATAGCGCTGGCCGGGCCCAGGCGACGCGCTTGCGCCGACGGCCGCCGACGGTATCGGGCATTGCATGGCATTATTTACCCCTGAATCGCCACGCGTCCAATAACAACGGAGACAAGATGATCGAGCCGCTCGCCCTGGTTGGCGTTCCCGCCGAAGATCAAGCCCTGCGCGACGAAGTGCGCGCCTTCTTGCAGACCACGCTGCCCGCCGTGCCCGCCGATGTGCGGGCGCGCTCCTGGATGGGTTTCGATGCCGATTTCAGCCGCGCCCTGGGCCGGCGCGGCTGGCTCGGACTCACCCTGCCGCGCCAGTATGGCGGCAGCGAACGCGGCGCCTTCGCGCGCTTCGTCCTCGCTGAGGAGCTGCTCAACGCCGGCGCGCCGGTCGGCGCACACTGGATCGCCGACCGGCAAAGCGGTCCGCTGATCGCCGCCTACGGCACCGCGGCGCAAAAGGCGTTCTACCTGCCGAAAATCTGTCGCGGCGAAGCCTTCTTCTGCATCGGCATGAGCGAACCCAACGCCGGATCGGATCTCGCCAGCGTGCGTACGCGCGCCGAGAAAACCGCGCACGGCTGGCGCCTGTCGGGACAGAAGATCTGGACTACGCAGGCGCATCGCTCGCACTACATGATCGCACTGGTGCGCACCTCGGGCAGCGCGGCCGAGCGCCATGCCGGGCTGTCCCAACTCATTATCGATCTCAAGCTGCCCGGCATTACCGTGCGTCCGATCACCGACCTGGCCGGCGATCAACACTTTTGCGAGGTTTTTTTCGATAACGTCGAACTCGCCGACGATGCGCTGATCGGCAACGAAGGCAGCGGCTGGCAGCAAGTGACCGCGGAATTGGCGTTCGAGCGCAGCGGCCCGGAACGAATTTACTCGAGCATCGTGGTCCTGAACGAATGGATCGACTTGCTGCGCCGTCGCGGTCATGTCCGCGAGCCGGCGCGCATCGCTGCCGGCCGCTTGCTGGCGCAGCTCGCCACCTTGCGGGCGATGTCGGTGGCCATCACCGCGAAACTCGCCGCCGGGCAAAGCCCTGTCACAGAAGCGGCCCTCACCAAGGATCTCGGTACCGAGTTCGAACAGGCCATCCCGATCGTGATCGGCGACCTGCTCGGCAGCGATGCCGATGGCGCGGCTGCGCCGGCCGAATTGCTGCGCGCGCTCGCTTACGTGACCCACGTGGCGCCCTCCTACTCGTTGCGCGGCGGCACCCGCGAGATCTTGCGCGGCATGATCGCGCGCGGGCTGGGCCTGCGTTGACCCTCGAAAAATAGGTACGGAGATCGCCTGATGGAAGACATGCTTGTCGACGCCCTGGAACGCCTGCTGGCGGATGTCTGCCAGCCCGAGACAATACGCGCGCTCGAAGCGGGCCAGTCCAAGGATTCGCTGTGGGCGGCGCTGGCCGACTCCGGCTTCGCCGATGTACTGAGCCCCGAAGCAGCCGGCGGTGCCGGACTGTCCCTGCGCGAGGCCGTGCCGCTGATCGAGGCTTGCGCCCACCACGCGCTGCCACTGCCCCTGCCGTTCACCATGGTCGCTCGCGCGGCACTGGCGGAAACCGGCGCGCATCGCGTCGATGGCGCGATCACGATCGCGGCTGGCGCACCGCAAGCCGGCAGCGACAGCATTCGCTGCGCGCGGGTGCCGTTTGGCGCGCTCGCCGATTGGGTCGTGGTCGACAATGGCATGCCGGCGCTGTGGCCGGTGCATGGCGCCGCGATCGAACGCGATGGCATTCACGGCAGTCTCGACGCCGATGTCGTCTGGCCCGCGCCGCCCGGCAACGCGATCCCGCTGCCGCTGGCCGACTGGCAAGCCATCGCCGCATGCGTGAGCGCCGTGCAAATGGCCGGCGCGATGACGCGGCTGCTCGAGATGACCATCGCTTACGCCAACGACCGCAACCAGTTCGGCCGGCCGATCGGCAAATTCCAGGCGTTGCAACAACAAATCAGCGTGCTTGCCGAGCGTGTGTTCGCCACTCGCATGGCCGCGCGCATCGGCTGCGCCGCGCAGGGCTGGCGCGTCGAGCGCTGTGCGGCGGCGGTCGCCAAAGGTTACGCCAGCGAGGCCGCAACGCTGGCCGCCGGCATCGCGCACGCCGTGCATGGCGCGATCGGCATCACCGCAGAGTACGCACTGCAAAACTACACGCGGCGGCTGCATGCGTGGCGCCTGGCCTATGGCGCCGAGTCCTATTGGCATGGCGAGCTCGGCGAGCTGTGGCTGGCCGGCAAGGTCAGTGCGCTCGACTTCGTGCGAACCACACTGTCGCCCGATGCGATCTGACGCCCGGCGCTTTCGAGCTCGCCATTACCCCCACTCTTTGCAAGGAAATCGCCGATGGAAACGTTTCTGAGAATCGAACGAGATGGCCCTGTCGTCACCTGGTCGATGCATGCACCGCAAGTGCGCAACGCCCTGACAGGCAACACCGCCGCGGCCGAGTTCATCGCCGCGTGCGAAGCCGTCAATGCCGACCCGACGGTGCGGGCGGTGATCATCACCGGGTACGAGGGCATGTTTTCCTCGGGCGGCAACGTCAAGGACATGCGCCGCTTTTTCGACGATGCGATGACGCCCGAGCGCATCGCGCAGGAATATCGCACCGGCATTCAACAACTGGCGCGCGCGGTGTATGGGCTAGAGGTGCCGTCGATCGCCGCGGTCGGCGGGCCGGCCATCGGCGCGGGCTGCGACTTGAGCTGCATGTGCGACATCCGCATCGCCTCGGAAAACGCCAGCTTCGCGGAGAGCTTCGTCAAGGTCGGCATCGTGCCGGGCGACGGCGGCGCCTGGCTGTTGCCGCGCGCGGTCGGCGCTTCGCGGGCCGCCGAAATGGCCTTCACCGGCGACACGCTGAATGCGCAACAGGCGCTGGCGATCGGGCTGGTCTCGCAGGTCGTGCCGGCCGGCGAGCTGCTGAACGCGGCGCGCGAACTGGCTGCACGCATTGTCAAGAATTCCGGGCCTGCGCTGCGCATGACCAAGCGCCTGCTGCGCGAAGCTCACACAGCGCGCCTGGACACCGTGCTGGAAATGTCCGCCACGATGCAGGCGATTGCGCACAAGACGCCACAAAATCGGGAAGCAGTGCAAGCTTTCATCGAAAAGCGCGCGCCAAAGTTCGGCAATTAGCCGGCCGCCAAAAAAGAAGACGGCGCGGCGCACCGTCCGAAAACGATGCGCCGCGCCGTGCCGCGGCCAGCCAATGAACCGGCCGCTCAGATGCCCAGGTACGCCCGCTTGACCTCCGGATCCTCGGTCAACTCCTTGGCGGTGCCCATGCGGGTGATTTCACCAAGCTCCAGCACGTAGCCACGATCGGCCACTTGCAGCGCGGCGAACACATCCTGCTCGACCAGCAGGACTGTCACCCCTTGCTTGCGGATTTCCGAGAGCACGTCGAGCAACTGGTCGACGATGACCGGGGCCAGGCCCAGGCTCATCTCGTCGACCATCAGCAGCTTGGGTTGCGCCATCAGGGCACGCCCCATCGCGCACATTTGCTGCTCGCCGCCGGACATGCTGCCGGCGCGCTGCTGCCGCCGCTCGCGCATGCGTGGAAACAACTCGTATACATGCTCGAGCGTGGCGGCGATCCCGGCTTTGTCGCGACGCCGGTACGCCCCCATCAGCAGGTTCTCCTCGACCGACATCTGGTCGAACAGCTGACGGCCCTCGGGCACCTGCACCAGACCCAGCGCAAACGCCTCGTCGGGGGTGAGCCCGGTCAGGTCCTGACCGTCGAGCTCGATCTTGCCGGTGCTGCCGAGCATGCGCGAGAGCACGCGCAGCAGCGTCGTCTTGCCGGCGCCGTTGCTGCCGACCATCGCCACGATCTCGCCCCGGGCAACCGTCAGATCGAGGTTGCGCAATACCGGCATGGCGCCATAGCCGGCGCTCAGGCCTTCCACTTTCAACAAAATATCGCTCATGCGCGCCGCCGTCCAAGATACGCTTCGATAACCCGCGGGTCGGCCAGCACTTCGGCCGGCGGCCCCTCGATGATCTGCTGCCCGTGATGCAGCACCAGCAGGCGATCCGACAGGCTTTGGATCGCCTTGATCACGTGCTCGATCACCAGCACCGTGATGCCGCTCGAGCGCACTTTCTTGATGGCCTCGATCACCTCGTCGATCTCGACGTGGTTCAGGCCGGCCATCACTTCGTCGAGCAGCAGCAGCTTGGGCTTCATCGCCATCGCCTTGGCCAGCTCCAGGCGCTTGCGGTCGGGCCCGCCGAGCTCGTCGGCGCGGTGCCCGGCGTGCTTGTCCAGATCCATCAGACGCAGCCATTCACGCGCTTCCTCGCGCGCCACGCGCAGTGCCTTGGCCGACGACGCGGTGCCGAACAGCGCGCCGACAGCGACGTTGTCGAGCACGGTCAGCCCCGGAAACGGCTTCATGATCTGAAAGGTCCGGCCGATACCCTGGCGCGCCCGCTGGTAGGCCGACTCGTGCTTGACCGAGCGGCCCTCGAACAGGATATCGCCAGCGCTGGGCGCGGTGGTACCGCTGATCAGGCTGATCAGCGTCGTCTTGCCCGCGCCGTTGGGGCCGATCAGGCCGAGCGTTTCGCCGCGCTGCAGGCTGAAATTCACCTGGTTGACGGCCACCAGGCCGCCGAAACGCCTTGTCAGGTCGCGGACTTCTAAAATAGGAGCGGTGGTCATAGGCGGTGCGATTTGACGTTTTCACTGAAATAGCGCCAGCCGGTCTTCCTGATGCGTCGCACCAGGTCGGCCAGGCCGCGCGGCATGAATACCACGGCAACGATCACCACAGCGCCGAAGAACAGGCTCGCGATGGTCGACACCTCGGTCGACAGTACCTCGGAGATCGCCGAAAGCACGAAGGCGCCGATGGCCGGTCCGAGAATCGAGCCGGGTCCGCCGAATACCGCCATGATGATCATCTTGACGTTCAGGCTGATGTCGAATGCACTGACAGGATCGATAAAAGTGATCCAGTAGGCATGGATGCCGCCGGCCAGGGCACTGAACACGCCCGCCAGGGCAAAGGCCAGGACTTTGTAGAGAGTCGTGTTGACGCCCATCGACGCTGCCGCGTCCTCATTCTCGCGGATTGCGATCAGGCCAAAGCCGAACCGGCTGCGCGAGAGCCAGAACACCGTCAGCGTGGCGAGCACCAGCAATCCCAGCGACAGCTCGTAAAAGAGTTTGTCGCCATTGAGCAGCGGCAGCACCAGGCCGGTGTTGCGCCCGGCGATTTGCAGGTTCGAGACCACCGCCGTCATCACCTGCGCCAATGCCAGCGTGGCAATCGCGAAGTAATGGCCGCGCAGGCGCAGCACGGGCAAACCCAGCAGCAGCGCGAACGCCACCGACAGGACCACGCCGAACGCCAGACCCACGCCGAACGGCAGGTTCCACTGCACCATGGCGATCGCGGTGCCGTAACTGCCCAGACCGTAGAACACCGAATTACCGAACGAAGCGTAGCCGGTGTAGCCGCCGATAATGTTCCATCCCTGCGCCAGCGTGGCCAGCAGCAACGTGGTGATGCCGAACTGCACCAGCACGGGCGATGCCACCCAGGGCACCAGCGCCAGCAGTGCGGCTACCGCCAGCGCGATAATCAAACCAAAACGAGCTGTCATGCCGTCGCCCCCAAAATGCCGTTCGGCCGGAAAATCAAAACCAGCACGAGAATCCCGAAACTGGCCACATCGACGTAGGTCGGCCCGACGTAGAGCGCCGTGAGCGATTCGACGATGCCCAGGAACATGCCCCCCACCACCACGCCCAGCGGGCTTTCAAGGCCGCCGATGATGGCAATCGCGAACGACTTGGCGGTCAGCGTCGCGCCGATGTACGGGTTGATTTGCGACACGACGCCGTACAGGTCGCCGGCGGCGCCGGCCAGGGCCGCGCCCAGACCGAAGGTCAACGCATAGATCAGGCGCGGCTCGACGCCGTACAAGCGGGCTGCGCCAAGATTCTGCGCTGTCGCCCGAATCGCCCGGCCCAGCCGCGAACGGCTGAGGAACAGCCAGAGCGCGACGGTCAGCGCCAGCGCGATGCCGCAGGCCAGCACGCGCACCAGCGGCAGCGTGATGCCGGCCAGGGCGAAATTGTCGCCCGCATACACCGGATTGGTGGTGCGAAAGTCCGCGCTGAAAATCATCTGCGCCAGATACGTCAGCACCACGTCGATACCGAACGTGATCAGCAACGTATTGAACATCGGCGCGCGCGCGATCAGGTTGAGGATATTGCGTTGAATCAGATAACCGACGCAAAACAACGACACCATCGAGATCGGCAGCGCAACGAAGGGGTCGACACCCAGTTTGGTGAACAGGTAGTACCCGGCATACGCGCCCAGCATGATGAACGAGCCATGCGCCAGGTTGACGATGTTCAGGACGCCCCAGACCAGCGCCAACCCGAGGGCCATCAGCGCATACAAGCCGCCGAGCAACACCCCATTGGCGAGAATTTGCAAGAGCAAATGCATAATGATTAGGCAAACCGCCTTTGACAAGAATTGATCGATCCGGCACGCGCAGCCCTTCGCTGCGGCCGTGCGTGCCGGCAATGCCAGGCGTTATTCCGGGGCCCCCTGCAGGGCCCCGGCAACCCGCATCAGCGCTTATTCCACGCCGGCATCGGGTACTGGGCCTTGCCCAGGAAGCCAGTGCGATCGTAAATCGGCACCACGTTGTCGTTTTGCACCTGGATCACGGTCTGCGGCAAATTGATCTGCCCGTGTGCATTGAAAGCGACATGCCCGTACAGGCTTTCGAAATTCACCTTGGCGATCTCGTCGCGCACCTTCTTCGGGTCGAGCGAGTTAGCCGCGCTGATTGCCTTGGCAAATGCCTCGACATCGGCTACCGCGGAAGCGGCGTGGTAATCCGGCGCATAACCGAACTGCTTCTGGTAAGCAGTTGCGAAGCTGGCGCCATCGCCAAAGTACTCATCCTTGGCTTTCGCCGACGGCAGCCAGGGCGTCATGCCGAACGCGTAGTTGGCGTCCTTGCCCAGCGCCTTGCGGAAATCCGCGGTCGGCACGCCCACCGTGAACGAGTACAGCTTGGGACTCAGATTCAGGGCCTTGGCCTGGCGAATGAAGTTAAGCACTTCGGTTTCGTGGCCAGTAACCAAAATCGCATCGGGATTGGTCGATTTCAACTGCGAGACCAGCGTGCTGAAGTCCGACGTGTTGCTGCTGTAGCGCTGGTCTTGCACCACTTGCATGCCATACGCTTTCAACAGCTTGCGCGTGCCTTGGGCAACCGACACGTCGAACGCGTCATCCGCGTACAGCAGCGCCGCCGTCTTGGGGGCCGGCTTGAGCTTGCCCATCATCTGCAGCGTGCTGTCGAAATACTCGGTCGCTGCCGGCAGCGTGCCGAAAATGTATTTGTAACCGCGGCTGAAGATCTGGTCGGAAGCGCCGCCGCCCTGAATCATCGGCACTTGATACTTTTCCGCAACCGAGGAATCCGCCAAGGCGAAATCGCTGGCGAACGGTCCGAGCAGGAAGTTGACCTTGTCCTGCGTGAGCAACTGCACGTATTGGCGAACGCTCAGGTTCGTGTCGGACTGGTTGTCGAGAATCTTCAGCGCCAGCTTGTAGTGCTTGCCATTGACGGTCACGCCGCCCTTCTCGTTGATCTTGTCGATCGCGAAGTTGTAGCCGTCGCGATAGTAGCGCCCGGTGTTGGCCAGCGGGCCCGTTTCCTGTACCGATGCCCCCAGCGTGATCGTATCCTGGGCCATCGCCACGCCGCTCAATGCCAGCGCAGCGGCAATCCCGATCATCAGACGTTTCATTCCAATCTCCTGTTTTCATTAAAAGAAACTGCGGTACTGCGTTTTCGACCGATGTGGTCGGCCCGTCTCGCCAGGCCGAACGCATCGGTCGCGTCGGCCGGGGATGTGACATCCCGACCGGCGCTTGCTGCCTGGTACACTCCGCCCCGGTTCGGCCCGGCGCACAGGCGCCGGCCGGCCAAAACCGGGCGGATACACAATTCAATTCAAGGGGACGCAGCGCGATGGCTTGCCAAGGGGATTGGCGGTTTGGCCTTGTCTCCAATTTTGTGAATTGTTATTTCCAAGACTTATGCAAACTCCGTGCCTACCGCGACTACTTTTTAACTTATTGATTTATATGAGATAAGAATCGGACACCCAAGCTCGCCTGGCGAAATTCCAGACAATCGCAGCGCGGCGTGTGCGGAAATCGTGTCAGTTCGGCGCGACCGGCAAGCTCACGTGAGCACCCTATTTGAAATCGTCCGACGCGATACCCAGTCGTCGCATCTTGTCGTATAGCGTCTTCTTTGGCAACCCAAGCTGCTCGCAGGCCAGCGCGGCCCGACCGCCGCACGCGCGCAAGGCGTCCTCGATCAGATGCCGCTCGAACAGATTCATCTGCTCCTCAAGACTGCGCGGCGCCGCCGGATCGGCCGTGCCGCCAGCATCCTGCAGTCCGAGTGTGAGCCGCTCGGCCGCGTTGCGCAACTCCCGGACGTTGCCGGGCCAGGGTCGCGACATCAAGTCGTGCATCAGCGCCGGCGACACGGTCGGCACCGGCCGTCCATAAGCCACGGCCGCTTGCAGGACAAAGTGCTCGAACAGGATCGGAATATCTTCGCGGCGCTCGCGCAGCGGCGGAATTTCGAGCACGATCACACCAAGCCGGTAGTACAGGTCGTCGCGAAACCGCTGCTGCCGGGCCAGTTCGAGCAAGTCGGCCTTGGTGCCCGCAACGATGCGGCACTCCATCGGCAGCAGTTCGTTGGAGCCGACCCGCTCGAAGGTGCGCTCCTGCAGCAGGCGCAGAAACTTGACCTGCAGCGACATCTGCATCGTCTCGATCTCGTCGAGGAACAGCGTGCCGCCGCGGGTATGCTCGATCTTGCCGATGCGGCGCTTGAGCGCGCCGGTAAACGAGCCGGCCTCGTGACCGAACACCTCGCTCTCGAACAGCGGTTCGGGAATGCCGGCGCAGTTGATTGCGGCAAAATTCGCGCCGCGCCGGCGGCCATGCTCGTGCAGGCAACGCGCCACCAGCTCTTTGCCGGTCCCGGTCTCACCGAGCACCAGTACGTTCGCGTCGGTATCGGCGAGTTCGAGAATGACGCGCCGCAGCCGTTCGATGGCGGGAGCGCGTCCCAGAATCTTGGTCTCGATGCTGTCGCGCCTATCGAGCTTTTGGCGCAGGCTCTCGAGCTCGAGCGTCAGGTGGCGCTTTTCCAGCGCGCGCTGGACCACGTCGACCAGTTGCTCCGATGAAAATGGCTTCTCGATGAAGTCATATGCGCCGCGTCGCATGGCCTCGACCGCGATCGAGATGTCGCCGTGCCCGGTCACCAGAATGACCGGCAGGGTGGGATCGATTTGCGAAAGCTCCTGCAGCAACGTCAGTCCGTCCAGCCCAGGCAGCTTGACGTCGCTGACGACAACGCCCGGGAACCCCATCTTGACCTGCCGCAACACCGGTTCCGCGCGCTCGAACGATTGCACCTCGATACCGTGCAACTGCAGCGCCTGGACGCTACCCAGGCGCACAGCCGGGTCGTCTTCCACAAAAAGTACCTTCAACGGCTCATGCATCTTGCCAACCCTTATTCTGTCTCCAACGCGTCATTCTGTGCGGCGGTGCGCAGGGTAACGATGAACTCGGCCCCGCCGTCCCAATTGGCTCCTCTGAGGGTACCGCCGAATTCGCGCAAAATGCCCGCCGAAATCGCCAGCCCCAGGCCAAGCCCTGCTCCCTGGGCCTTGGTGGTGAAAAATGGCTCGAACAAATGCGCCTGCGCCGCCTCGCTCAGTCCATCGCCAGTATCCCGCACGGTGATGGTCGAGCGCTCGCCATCGGTTCGGACGATAACGCTCAGTTGCCGATGCTCGCTGTGCGCCATGGCATCGAGCGCATTGGCGAACAGGTTGACCAGCACCTGCTCGAGCCGATTGGCGTCGGCCAGCACATGGATCGGGGCCGACGGCCTATCGTAGTCGAGCGTCACCGACTCCTTGCGCAAGCGGGGCTCGATCAGGAACAGCGCGTTCGAGATCGCGGTATCGACCGATACCGCACGCATGTCGGGCGGCGACTTGCGCGCGAAACGCTTGAGCTGCGCGGTGATCTTGCCCATGCGCTCGATCAGCTCGCTGATCATGCGCAGATTGTCCTGCGTCTCGCCGGTGCGGCCGCGCTCGAGAAACATCAACGCGTTGTCCGACAAGGTGCGCAACGCCGCCAGCGGCTGGTTCAACTCGTGCGTGACGCCGGCCGACATCTGGCCCAGCGCCGCCATTTTGCCGGCCTGCACCAGTTCTTCCAGCGTCGCCTTGAGCGTCTCCTCGGTCTGCTTGTGACGGGTGATCTCGCTGCGCAAGCTGTTGTTCAAGCGACTCAATGCCTCGGTACGACGCGCAACCTTGCGCTCGAGCTCATCGTTCAGGCGCTGCAGGGTCTCTTCCATCGCCAGCCGCTGGGAAATGATGCGCCGGCGCTGCAACACGTACAGCACGGCGATCGACACGAACGCCAGCCCCAACGCGGTATCGAACGCGGCGTTGCGCGCCGCCACGCGCGCGGCGGTGATGTTGGAGAGGATCATGATGTGCCAGTCGGTGCCGGATACCGGCCGGCTCACCAGCAAATATTCTGGCCGGAACGGATTCGAGGCGCTGGCGGCAAAGCGGCTGTGGGCCGGCAAGGCGACGATGCTGGCGTTCTCGCTGAGCCGGTCGATCTGGCGCAGTCCGATCAGCTCGAGCGCGCCGGGCGCGTTGTATTGACGGGTCGCGGCAATCTCCTCGCGCGCTTGCGGCGCAAGAGGATGCAGGGCCTTGAATTTCCAGCCGGGAAACGAGGTCAGGAACACCACTCCATTGGCATCGGCCACCATCACCGTCTCGGTGCTTTGCTTCCATACCTGCTCGACTTTATCGAGGTCGATCTTGGCGGTGGCTACGCCGATCGGCTTGCCGCCAGCATAGATGCGCTCGGCATAGAAGTAGCCGGCCTGCTTGCTGGTGGTGCCAAGGCCGTAGAACGTGCCGCGACCGTTTTTCATCGCATCGATGAAGTACGGCCTGAACGAAAAATTGGCCCCCACGAAGCTGATGGGTGTGTTCCAGTTGCTCGCCGCCAGGGTGGTCCCCTGCAGATCCATCACATACAGCGTGTTGGTGCGCGCATCGGCATTGACAGCCGCCAGATAACGATTGACCTTGTCGATCAGCACCGGATCGTTCGGGTGCTGCAACAAGGCGATCACATCCGGGTTGAGATTGAGCAGCCCGGTCAGGTAGTCGTAGCGCGCGATCGCGCCAGTCACCGCGCTCTCGTAAATGTCCAGCCGATGCTTCGCGCTGTCGCGCATATCGCCGATCTCGGTACGTTCGGCGTACAAATAGACACGCCACGCGCCAGTCGTGATCAACGACAGCAGCAGGACGACCTTGATCCCCTGGATCACCCACGGACGGGCCGACAGCCTGGCGGCCAGCCGCCCGGCGCGCGAGGCTTGCGTCGATGGAGTCATAGGATTTCGTTCATGTGAATCGTGCCGCGGCGGTCTCCGGTATGCGTTTTTGTACGGCGGCCATGTCGTCTTCTGGAGGCGGCGGCGCCGGCGCCCGCGCGCTGCGAGCATGGGCTTCGTGCGCTATTATAAAGTCAGTGTCATGCCACTGCGCCGGCCGCGCGCGCCCCCCCCATCCCAGGAGTCCAATGATGATGAATCGAGACAACCCCGTTTGGCTGATCACCGGTTGTTCCGGCGGCTTCGGCCGCGAGCTGGCCAGACAGGTGCTCGCGCGTGGCTGGCGCGCGGTTGTCACCGCGCGCCACAGCGCCACGGTCGCGGATTTGCTCGAAGGGCACGCAGATCGAGCGCTGGCGCTCGATCTGGATGTGACCGACCGGCGACAGATCGATCACGCGGTGACGCAAACGTTGCGGTGCTTCGGACGCATCGACGTGCTCGTCAACAATGCCGGCTACGGCTATCTCGCGGCGATCGAGGAAGGCGAGGACCATGCCGTGCGCGCGATGTTCGAGACCAATGTATTCGGCCTGGTCGACATGACCAAGGCCGTGCTCCCCGCAATGCGCGAGCAGCGCAGCGGCCTGGTGATCAACATTTCCTCGATCGGCGGGCTGCGCAGTGCTCCCGCCATTGGCTATTACAACGGCACCAAATACGCGGTCGAGGGCATTTCGGAAGCGCTCTTCTACGAGCTCAAGCCGCTGGGCATCGACGTGCTGATCGTCGAGCCGAGCGGTTTTCGCACCAACTGGGCGGGCGCCTCGCTCAAGCAGTCGGCCACGCACATCGACGACTACGCCGACACGGCCGGCGCGCGCCGCCGCCAGACCATGGGCCGCAGCGGGCATCAGCCGGGCGATCCGGTGCGCGGCGCGCAAGCGATCATCGAGGCGGCACTGTCGGACACGCCGCCGCTGCGGCTGCTGCTGGGCAAGGACGCCCTCGAACTCGCGCACAAGAAGCTGGAAATGCTGCGCAACGATTTCGATGCATGGCAAAGCGTCACGCTGGCCGCCGATTTTCCGCCCGGCGAATAACGGCTGACCGATGCCATCAACGCCGCGCGCGGTCACGGCCGCGCCGGCTCGCCATCTCATCTTTCGAAAATTCAATTAACGGGAAAGCATATGCAAACACGTCGACTGGGACAGCAAGGTCTCGAAGTTTCCGCCCTGGGCCTGGGCTGCATGGGCATGTCGGAGTTTTACAGCGGGCGCGACGAGGCCGAATCCATCGCGACGATTCACCGGGCGCTCGAGCTTGGCATCAATTTCTTCGACACGGCCGACATGTATGGGCCATTTACCAACGAACTGCTGGTGGGCAAGGCGCTCAAGGGCCTTCGCAACGAAGTGATACTGGCGACCAAATTCGGCAACGAGCGCGGCACCAATGGCGAGTTTCTCGGCATTCGCGGCGACGCCGCCTATGTCAAGCGCGCGTGCGACGCGTCGCTGCAGCGCCTGGGCGTCGATCATATCGACCTGTACTACCAGCACCGGGTCGATCCGAAAGTACCCATCGAAGAAACCGTCGGCGCCATGGCCGATCTGGTGAAAGCCGGCAAGGTGCGCTACCTGGGCCTGTCGGAGGCGGCGGCGCAAACCGTGCGGCGCGCCCATGCGGTGCACCCGATCACCGCCTTGCAAACCGAATACTCGCTGTGGAGCCGCGACGTCGAGGCCGAAATCCTGCCGACGCTGCGCGAACTGGGCATTGGCTTCGTTGCCTACAGCCCGTTGGGACGCGGCTTCCTGACCGGCCAGATCAAGCGCATTGCCGATCTGGCGGCCGACGATTACCGCCGCAACTCGCCCCGCTTCCAGGGCGACAACTTCCAGCGCAATCTCGACCTGGTGGCCGAAATCGAGCGCATGGCCGCGGAAAAGGGCTGCACGCCGGCACGGTTGGCACTCGCCTGGGTGCTGGCGCAAGGCGAAGACATCGTGCCGATTCCCGGCACCAAGCGGCGCGCCAAGCTCGAAGACAACGTCGGCGCGCTGGAAGTGACGCTCAGCGACGAAGATTTGCAGCGCATCGACAGCATCCTGCCGCCGGGCGCAGCTGCAGGTGAACGCTACGCGGCGCCGGCTATGCAGGCGCTCAATCGCTGAGAAAAACGGGGGAAGAGAGACTGTCGGGCGGGTAAATTGGGCTGGTCCCCCCGACAGGAATCGAACCTGTATCTAGCGCTTAGGAGGCACTCGTTCTATCCATTGAACTACGGGGAGAGCACATCTTCCACTGGATAGCGCGGAGCCCCGATCAACGGGGCTTTCATCATATCCAGCCTGGGTTTCCGGCATATTTGCTCCACCCTAAATGAAGCGCCGTGACCCATGGTGCAACGCCGTGAAGCGTCATCGCCGCAGTGGGTTCGCCAGATTTCATCTGGCAGCGAACCCGGCCTGGCCGGCAACTGGCGCAGTTTACCAGATGCGCGATCCGTGCTGCCTGATTTCTACGCCGACATCGCTGGCGCGCAACGGGGCGTCGATCGACAAGGAGATGCTGTTCTCCGTGAGTTCGGTTACCTAAACGACCTGCGTATTCGGCGCGGGGGTGAAACGATACCAGCTGCCGTCTCCGGTCATATTGACTGTCTGGTCTTCGCCGAGGCTCAGCGCAAAGTCGGGTGCGAGCACCTCCGAGCCAAGGATGTCGGCCAGCTGTTGCGCGTAGGCTTGCGGCCCGCCGAAGCCCGCATAGTCGGACGCCAACAGAACTGGCAAACGCCGCAGACTGCCCCCGTCGAGATTGATGTCGTGCGCGAGCCGATCCGGAGACAGCTCGTCACCGTTCTGGTCGAACACGGTCCCGGCGTGTGCGCCAAGCGCCTGCACCGTGTAGTAAGCATCGGGCCCGCCCGGCACAGGCAAGCGCGCGGGGATCCAGCTCGGCAGATAGCTCAGGTTTGGACTGGACAGCGGCGCGTCGCGCCACGGCACCTCGACGCGCAGCGGCAGCATGCCCGGCGTGCCCGCATTGCGTAGTTGGGCCACGAGAGACAGGCTCCCGTACTTATCGGTCTCGAACCGGAACTGTTCAACATCCAGCCCCCAGGCGCCCAATGCGCGCGTCAGCGAGATCGCCAGAGGTGTTTGCGCCGGATCGGTGCCGTTCGCGAAAGCGTCCTCCGTCAGCTGGTTGGTCACGCCATCGACTACGATCCGGCCGCCTGGCGCCGGCGCAAGATTGAAGTGATCCAGCAACGACACCAGCAGGCGGCTGCCGGTGCCCTTCGGCAAATCACCGCGATAGAAAGAGAGAATGTCGGTCGCCCGCGCCCAATTGTCGGATCGCGCGCCTTCGCGGTGATCTACCGCGACATAAAGACCGGCGACGTCGTCAGCACCCGGATACGCTGTCAGCCATGACTCCTCGCTACGCCCATATTCCAATCCCAGATCGGCGTGCTCCTGGGGACCGAACGGCATGGCCCAGCCGGGGGTGTCGGCGGTCGAAACATTGACGGGCCGCACCAGTGAACCGACATCGCTGCCGTGCGCCGCTGGTTTCAGTTGCGCGGCCAATGCCAGCGCGGTGTCCTCCGATACGCCGGCATCGAGCAGCGCGTTCTTCATCCTGACAGGATCAAGCGCGCTGACGGCGGCTTGTGTGCCTGTCGCCGAACCCGCCGCCCGCGTATCGCCATCCTTCACGATTGGCAGCGACGGGTAAAAACGCGAGAAGCGCAGATCCCCGGTGTCGATGATCGAATACTGCTGCTCACGCCAAGACGCCAACTCCGCTCCGTTTTGCCATTCCTCCCTCGGCGCGACACGCACGTCGACCGAATAGCCACCTTCGTCCTGCAACAGATAATAGATGACCGGACTGTTCGCCGCGATCGTGTGAAAACCCGCATCGACCGGCTTGCCGCGCATCAGCGGATATAACTGCTGCAAGGCATCGGTGACCCGCTGAATGACCGGCGCCAGTATCATTTGACCGCCACCTTCGTCAGTCTGCGCGCCCGGTCCGCACGAATAGAACAGGATCGGCGCCTTGCCGTCCCATCCCGCGCCGATGATCAACGCCGCTTCGTCCTCGGGCGTCAACGTCTGCGCCGGGTCATGATAGAAGAACTCGTTCGGGTTCGCGTGCTGACTCACGACGAAATAACCCGGCGGCGCCGGCAGCAGCAACGGGTTGGGGTTGCCCGATCGATCGCGGCCGACCATCCAGTTCTCCAGAAACGTATCGAGAGTGACATACACCGGGAGATCCGGCTCGCGGCGGGGATAGCTCGCGAGTTGCGTGCGGCCACCGCCGGCCGATGCGTTAATGGCGTCGATGTCATTGCCGCGAATGAGCGGCTTGCCCGCTTCGAAGTTGCCGGGATACGCAACCGATACGTTGCCCTCGTAATCGTCCATGAACCTTGCCACCCAGCGATTCCCAGCGGTATCGCGGTAGGCGCTCGCAACGGTCTGGCCCGAGCCGTCGACGACCGCAACGGTGGGGTTCGATTGATTTCCAATATTGTTTGCGCCGTATTGCCCGCCGCTTGCTCCGGGTTGCCGTGACGCATCGATCGTCCGCGCGAGCGCATCGAGTTCGTCGACGTGTTCGGTGTCTCCCGCCGGGTCATCGAGGGCGTAGTGCGTGCCCGCGAGCCGCCCGCCGCTGTTCAGCAACCCCGTGATAAGTTCGTCCATCACGGCACCGTTCTGACGCACGTCATCCGGCACGAGCCAACCGCCGGTCGCGGCGTCGATCTCGACTGCGGGTTTTGTCCCCGCACGCCCTTCGAACGGGTACGCAAAGCGGATCGGCATTGCACACCGGGGGTTGACGTCGATCTGGTCCGGAGTCAACGGCAATCCACCCGGCCGGATCGTCGCGATTACGCTTTGCGGCGGCACAACGCCGTCCACGCCCACCGCGCTGCTGTCGACGATCGCGACGCCGTGCGACTCATTGGCTATCCAGCGAGCTTCGCCCAACGAACCGTAGGATGAACTCAAACCGTGCTGCGCCGGGTCTTGAGCATCTGGTGCGAACACGCCGTAAGTCACCCCCTCGATGCGGCCGTACGAACGCAGCACGGCAGATATCACCTTCGCCAGCGCGACGGGATTGGCGCGGGTTTCGGCGGGGATCTCGTAGCTGCGCATCGGCGGCGCGACAGGCCACTCCGCCGGCTGGTTGCGCGCCGGCGGTTGGGTCGGCACATGCGCGTCCCCGCTGCTCGGCCCCAGCGACATTGGAACCGCTATGGCGCCCCCCGGCGGGTCCGTCAAACCGGCGCCGGGCTCATCGGCCTTGACGATCGGCAGCGACGGATAGAACCGCGAGAAGCGCAGGTCTCCGGTGTCGATGATCGACACCTGCCGCTGACTCAGCCAGGTCGCCACGGCCGGCGAGTTCTGCCAAGCCTCCTGCGACGCGACGTGGACCTCCGTCGCATAGGGAGCGACGTTCGCGCTGGATACCGTATCAATATCAACCAGACTGTTCGCCGCGATGGTGTGAAAGCCTGCGTCGACCGGCTTGCCGCGCATCAGCGGGTACAACCGCTGCAAGGCATCGGTGACCCGCTGGATGACCGGCGTCGGAATCAGTTGATCGCCGCCTGGGTCGATCTGCGTGCTCGGCGCGCACGAGTAAAACAGGATCGGTGCCTTGCCGTCCCACCCCGCGCCGATGATCAGCGCCGCTTCGGCTTCGGGTATCAACACCGCGTCGGAGCGATTGACGAACCCAATCGGGTTCGAATGCTGCTCGACAATGAAATAACCCGGCGGCGCGGGCAGCAATGAGGCGTTGCCCGATTCGTCGCTGCCGGGTACCCGGTTCTGCGGATCCGTATTGGCGCTGGAAACCACAGAGAGATCGGCCCCGCGGCGTGGATAACTCGCGAGTTGCGTGGGGCCATCTCCGGTCAACGCATTGATGGCGTCAATGCCATTGCCGCGAATCAGCGGCTTGCCCGCTTCGAAATTGTCGGGATACGCGACCGATACGTTTGCGCTGTAATCGCCCAGGAAGCCAGCTAGCCAACGGTTCCTGACTGGATCGCGGTATAGCGTCGCAACCATGCGGCCCGAGTCGTCGACGATCGCAGCGAGGCGGGGCCGATACCTGTTGTTGTTTGCGTCGCCTTGTCCGCCGCTCGATCCCTGCTGGGGTGACGTATCGATCGCCCGCGCGAGGGCATCGAGGTTGCCGAAGTGTTCGACTTCATCGGCTTGATCGCCGATCGCGTGCGCCGGATCGATGCGCCCCTTCGGGCTGAACAGCGCGTAGTGGGTGCCCGCGAGCCGCCCGCCGCTGTTGAGCAGTCCGGTAACGAACTCGTTCATCAGCGGGGCATTCTGACGCACTTCGCCAGGCACGAGCCAGCCGCCTGTGGCTGGATCGATCTCGACCGGGGGTGGCGCGCTCGCGCGCCCTGCAAACGGATACGAAAAGCGAATCGGTTTCACGTAACCGGTGTTGATGCCGATCTGCTTCGGGCCCGGCGAGAGTCCTCCCGGCCCGACCGTCGCGATCACATCTTGCGGCAGCACCTGGCCGTTCTGGCCCACCGCACTGCCATCGACCATCGCAACGCCATACGACGGCGACGCATTCGCGACCATGCGCGCGTCGGCCAGCGAGCCGTAGCGCGTCGGCGGTAGCGCATTGCGGCTGGCCAGATCGATCTCTTCCAGCAGTTTGTCAGCCTGCGTCGCGGTTTGCGAGGCATTGGACGAATTCAAGCCGCGCTGCGCCGGGTCGAGATCATTCGAGTACACGACGTACGTTGCCCCGTCGATGCGGCCATGCGTGCGCAGCACGAGCGACATGACCGTCGCCAGCTCGAGTGGATTGGAGCGCGTTGCTGCGGGGATCTCATAGCTGCCCGGTGGTGGCGCGGCGATGCTGGACACCTGCGCCGTCAGGGCGCGTGCCGTCTCGTCCGAAACGCCGACGCTGCGTAATGCCGGGTGGAGTTCAGCGGGATTGATTCCGGCGATCGCCTGCAGCGTGGTCGGCGATGGATACTGATCCAGCACGCCGGAATGCAGCGGGTTGGCCAGGTCCATCAAGCCTTGCCGCCACCCGTCCTCGGGCGTCACTGGAACGGAGGGATTCAGGTCATACGCCGCCGGCACCCCGCCCTGCCCGCCCCCCGCCGCCCGCTTCCCCGGTGGCAGCGTTAGTAAGGCATCCTGCAGATTGAGCGCGTTCGGCTTGACGAAGCTGTGCAACCCTCCTTGATTGCCATGCGCCCCATCCCTCCCGCCGATGCCAGCGACCGCGTCCTGCCCCTGCTCGCTTTGCTGCCCCTGTCCGCTCTGGTTCTGTCCTGTCTGGTTCTCCAGCCTGGCGATCACGTTGCCCGCCACGCCCATCGCCGCGGCTTGAGTGATTTCCCCGCTCCCCCGCGGCGTGAATGCCTCGCCCGGCGCGCCCACCGCAGGCACCATCGCGGCGTTCGGGTTGCTCGCCGCCAGCGCGTTGCGCTGCGACACAATGGTCTTGTCCACCGCGAAAGGCACCAGATTCATTGCCATCTGCGCGGCCTGCCACCACTTCTGCCCGCTCGAGAGCGCACTCCAGTTCTGCACCAGCGAGGCGCCCTGCTTGAGCGACATGTATCCGCCGCCGGCCATCGCCGGCAGATTCGTCAGTCTCGCCGCCCCCTCCCAACTGCGCGCGCTCGCCCTGACCGCGTCCACCGCCGCCGGATCGGCCCCCGCCTGTTCCATGCCGTTCGCCAGCGCCGCCACCCGTGCACCCTTGAACGCGAGCCCGCTGGCGCCCATGGCCACCAGGCTCACCGTCCCTGTCATCCAGTCCTGCGTGGCCTTGCCGCCGGCGAACGGGTTGATCGCCTGGCCGTGCTCGCCGAGGTTGGCCAGATCGTCGAACGAGCGATACGCGCCCCATCCCATGCCCGCCGCCATCACCCCCAGCAGCGATGCCCCCGCAACCGAGCCCACCCCGGTAAACATCAGCCCCACGCCAGCCGCGACGGTGGCCACCGTCGCGATGCCGTCCATCGCGCTCTCCACTTCCTGACCGAAGCTGGTCTTGTGCGAAGCCACTTCGGCGTAGCTCGCGCTGGCATTGCCGCTGGCGCCGGCGCTGCTGCCCGGGCTGTAGCTCGCCAGTTCGATGTCCGATCCGGGCGCCGCGTTGCCGTTCTTGAGCCATGTGGGCACATACAGCTTGCCCCCGGCCAGCGCGTTGCTGTGCTGGTAGTCGTTCAGATTGTCGTACCGCCACCCCCGGTCGTCGATCAGTTTGGTGTGACCGTCCCGGTCTTTTGCGCTGAAGAGCGCCGAGGGGCTCGCACCCACCCCGTTTGATGCGTAGAACGTGGGGATCAGGCTCACCGTAAGCACCGCCCCGGTGCCGCCCGCACTGCTCTGACCAGGCAGGCTCACGCCCGCCGTCGTTTGCAGCTCCTTGGCGATCGGATTCACGATCTGCTGCAATTTCGGGTTGTGCGCGTACAGGTTTTCGCCCTGATACGTCCCGATGCTGATCTGGTGCAGCAGCGCGCCTTCCGTGAGCGGCTTGCCATAAATGTCCACCGGCACCGCGTGCCGGCCGTCCAGCGTGCTCTGCGCGCTGAAGTTCACCAGCCCGCCGGCCGGGATCTGGTATTTCCCGGCGCTCAGCGCCTGGGCAATCTGCTGCTCGCTCATCGCCTTGCCCTGGTTGTCCGTAGGCGGGGCCACGTGCGCGTACTGCCCGGTGGCCAGCAGTTTGGCCAACTGCTGCGGCGTGAGCAACTGCGCCTGGCCGCTCAGCGGTAGCGCATATTGCCCATTGACGATCAGCTGCGCCCACGCTTCATTGGAGACCGGCTTGCCCCCGCTTTGCGGCGCCGCATACCCGGCCTGCCTGAGCCACTGCGCGGCCATCAGCGGCGATTGCGCCTGCGCCGGCTGTCCGTTGGCGCCCGGCACGGTCGGCATCGCGATCGTGTCCGGCGCCATGTTCAGCCCCGCCGCGATGAAGTTGTCCAGCTGGGTCGTGTCGCCGAACTGCGACGCCCCGGTGCCGTAGTGTTGCCCGATGTCGTTGAAGTACGCTTGCAGCGTGGCCGGCGCGGCCTGCAGGAAACTCTGGTAGCTTTGCTGCGCATATTGCGCATTCTGCTTGCCGGCGGCTTCCTGTGCGCCCAGCTGGTACGCCTGGGTGAAGTTGTTCGCCGGCACATTCTTGGCGTTGTAGATTTGCGCGTTCAGCGCATCCGACAGATCCGTGCCATACCCGCCGCTCATCGCGTCGCGCACGCTCTGGAACAGCATCATCCCGCTGCCCGCGCTGCCCTGGATGACATAGATCAGGGTGCCGGACTTGCCTGTCGCCGTGGTGTTGCCCGCATCGAGCAGCCATGCCGCCATTTTATTGGCCTCGGCGTGACTCGGGTCTTGCTGGTCGGCCACTTGCACCGCCTGGCTCAAGCCTTTGTAGATGTCCTCGCCGCGCATGGCATCCGGCATGCCGCTGTTGGACTCGAACCACTGGCCGTTGAAGTTCTGCCGCAGCGTTTGCAGCGCCAGCGCCGCAAACTGCGGCGGCGCGTTTTTGGTGACCTGCTGCAGCCACACCCCGACCTTGTCCGCGTTCATCGTCGCGTCGTTTTTTTGCGCCGGCGTGGCGTTCTGCCCAGGGCTTTGAATCAGCGCCGCGTATTGGCTCTGGATGTAGCTCGCGCTGAATTTGGGCGCCCCGATGTTTTGCCACAGCGCGTCGGCTTCGCCCGGCAGCAGCGCCTGGCTCATGTTGGTGGCCAGGACTTGCAGCGCCTTCTGGTCGTTGGCTGTGCTGCGCGCGCCGCTGGTCAGCGCGTTCACCTGTGCCTTGACGCTGTCGTAGCGCACCGCTTCGCCCGCCCCCAGGATGAGGCCAATCTGCTGCTGCGTGTCCGGGCTCGCGTGCGCCATCGCGTATTGCAGGTATTGCTGGTTGTGCAGTTCCGTCTGGTCGGTAGCGCTCAGACTCGGGTCGTCGGGGTTGACCGCCGTGGCGTTGACCCCCGTCATTTTGTAGATCGCGTATTCCAGCGGGTCGCTCTGCGCCAGGTTTTTTTCCCAGGGGTTGCTGATTTGGCTGGGATCGATCCGCACCCCACTCATCTGGATTTGCGCCACAGCGATCGGGTTGGTCTGGGCCAACTGCTGTTCGGCCGGGCTGAGCATCGGATCGCTCGGGTCGAGCGTCGCCACGTAGTGCTGCAGGGTTTGCCTGGCCGAGACGACGCCGATTTGCCCGGCCAAGACCAGCGGCGGGGCATTGTCGCCTTGCGAATAGATTTCGCCGTTGTGCGCCTGGCCGACGGCTTGCTCGGCTTGTGTCTGTTCGTCGGGCGTCACGCTGTTACCGGCCAGGTCATCGCCCGCTTGCACGCGCGCGTATTCCCTCTTGGCTTCGGCAAGCGCCGAGTTCACGTCGCCCTCGTCGGCTCGACGCGCGCCGAGCGGCTCCTTGGCCAGTGCCGCCAGTGCCGCCTGCGCGTTGTCTAGATGCAGTTTGGCCGCGGCCAGCGCGACTTCGTGAGCCAGCGCCTGGTTCATGGCCGCGCTGGCCACGCTCATTTGTGCGGGAGTGGCCCCGGGGCTGTTGCCCACGACCTCCACCCGGAATGCCGCTTCGCTGGTCGCGCGCGACGCCGCGCTTTGGCTCTGGACCTGCGTGAGCGAATCGTCCACCACAGCGTCCAGGGTCGGGTCGTCCTTGCCGGTTGCCTTGATTTGCTTGGCTTGCGCGGCGATTGCCGCGTTCACGCTGCTCGTGTCGCCCGGGTCCCTCGCCGCATCCGCGGCCAGCCTCAGTTCGTTGGACACCGAGCGCTGCACCGCCGACCAGTCCGCATTGAATTTCTGGCCCGTCGGGTCGTTTTGCAGGAACGCACTGAATTGCGCGTCGGTCATCCCGTTCGGATATTGCTTCTGCAGCGCAGTCTGCACCGCCTTCGTATCGGCCTGGGCGATCGCCAGACGCCGCGCAGTCTCCGCCGCGGCGGCCAGCAGCGCCTGTTGAGTGCTCTGGCCGGGGGCGTTCACCTGGGAAGCTGGGGGCGTCGCTGGATCGCCGCCGTTGGGCGATCCGCCTGGGGTGTTGGCGTTAGCCGGCACATTCGCCCTGGTTGCAAGCGCAGATGGGTCGACGAGACTGCCGTCCACGCTCGCTATGTACATGTTCCATCCCCCTTGAAATGACGCCGGCCACGCAGTATCACTTGGCCGCCCGCGAGCCACGGAACGGCCGGGAATACGTCTGACGTCTGGAATCGGCTACGAAATCCGTAGGCGCGTCGGTTCGAGCAGCACTTGCCCCGATAGCTTCGGTGCCGAAGACGTTACAGGAGAGCAGGCTTGCGCAGACCGTCAGCGCGACCCATTTTGCGATATGGCACGGTACCGCTCAATCCAGCCATTTCGTAGTTCAAGACGGATGCTTTTGGGAAAACTTTGCAATCCTCGGTATTTTCGTAGGAGAGGGGCTATTCGGATTGAAATACCGAGGCAATCCAATGTGGCAATAAGCTTGGCAATGCCAGTGTCCACATTGCGTGTGGTACAACTGGGTCATCGTTGACCGCCGGCTTACCCCGACATTTGAGGGCCGGAGGCAGCTCTTGGAGGATTTCGCCGCGGCGTGTTAATTGCCCGCCGGGCTAACGCCGCCGCCGCCCACTTCTGGCAGCCTCGAAAATCATCGAGCGATGACGGGTGAGTGCTTTACGCCACGCGCCGATCCTGTCCCCGCCAATATCGCTCCTTGACGTCCTTGCGCGATAATTTTCCGTTGCCATTCTTCGGTAATTCGGCAACAAACTCGATCGAGCGCGGCTTTTTGAAGTCGGCCAGCAGGCCCCGGCAATGTTCGATCAAGTCGACGCTGCTGGCTTTGGCACCGTCGCGCAATACGACCACGGCCTTGATCGCCTCACCCCAGTGTTCGTCGGGCACACCGATGACGCACGCCTCGTAGATTGCCGGATGCCGATATAGCACCTGCTCGATTTCTGACGGGTAAACATTGAATCCGCCGGATATGATCATTTCCTTCTTGCGATCTACGATGTAGATGTAGCCCCGCTCATCGGTGCGCGCAAGATCGCCCGTGTGCAAACGCCCGCCCACCAGGGCGGCCGCAGTCAGTTCAGGCTCCCGCCAATAGCCGGCGAACACATCTGGACCGGCAATGACAATTTCACCGACTTCGCCATGGGGCAGCACATGACCGGCATCGTCGACCACCAGTACCTGCGACTCGCCGAACGGCCTGCCGCACGACGATAACAGATGCTCCTGCCCGCCCTCGATGGCAAGCCGGTGGTCATCGGTGCTCAATGTCACGAGTCCGCCGGTCGTCTCGCCGGCACCATAGCCTTGCGAGAGCACCGGACCGACGTTTTGCCACGCTTCCCTGACCAGCGCTGGTGCAATCGGCGCGCCGCCATATGACATCGTCTGTAGTGCACTTAAATCGTAAGCACCGATACGGGGATGCTTGACCAGCATGTTGATCATCGTCGGCACCAGGAAGCACGCCGTCGCGCGATGTCGTTCGAGCGAGGCAAGATAGGCGTCCGGCTCGAAGCGATCGTGCAGCAGGATCGTGCCACCCTGACTCAAGAACGGCTGAATGAACATGCCGCTGGCGTGCGTGATGGGGCCAGCCAATGCCAGCACATCACCCGGGCGCGCGCGCATGCGTCCCATGACGACCTTGCGCAGTGAAGCCATCCGGTTTCCCACGGTTTGCATCGCCGCCTTGAGCTTGCCGGTGGAGCCCGAGGTGAAATGCAGTACGGCAAGGTCGGTCTGCGCCATCTCGACGTCGGGGCTGGTGGATGCCCCCTGCGAAAGCAGAGTCTCGTATGCAATGAAATCCGGCGCCTCGCCGTCGATTGCGACATAGTATTCGACGCTTGGCAGCGAGGCACGCATGGCGTCGATCGAGCCCAGGTGATGTGCGCCTGCGAGCACGATGCGCGCCTGCGCGTTGTCTATCGTCTCTTGAGTCTCGGCGGGCGACAGTCGCGCATTCAAGGCAACCTTCACGAGCCCGGCTTTATATAGCGCACACTCGAGTTCGATCAGTTCCGGGCAGTTCCAAGCTTGCACGGCAATGCGGTCGCCCTTGACTGCGCCAAGCCCCAGCAACGCGTTGGCGAGGCGATTCGAGCGTTCATCCAGCGCCCGGTAAGTGATCCGCCGGTCCCGGAAAATGACCGCGATATGCTCGGGCCAGTAAGTCGCACTGCGGCTGATAAAACGTCCCTGGTTCATCAAAAGCTCCATTGGCATCGGTTTTGGTAGCGATTGATGTTAGGCGGGCGAGCGCCGCAAGCCGATGCGCCAACACGCCAAGACGATAACCCGGCGGAATGACCCCGCTACGGCTGGTTTGGCACGGCCTCTTTGAGCAGTTCGATGAAGCGCTGAGCCAGCGGCGACAGGTAGGCGCCTTTGCGAGTCGCGACACCGATGGTGCGCGGCCACATGCCCTCGCCCAATGGCAAAGCGCGCAGGCCATGACCACTGCGCGACAGGGTCAGGTCGCCGGTGATGCCGAGTAGATCGGAGCGCAACAGCACGCTCATGAGCGACCCGATGGTGGAATTGGTTTCGATCACCAGCCTCGGCGGCGGCAGCCCGGCATCGGCGAAACGCGCCTCGAGTCGCTGGCGGGCCGACACGTGACTGCCTGGCAGCAGCCAGCCAGCCTGTGCCAAGTGCACCAGGCGCAGGCGCGGCACTGAGAACAAGGGATGATCCTCTCGCGCGACGATGTGCATAGGGTCGTCGAACAGAGGTTGTTGCTCGAGGTCCTCGGCGTCGTGTTCAGTCAAGGCGCCGATGCACAAATCCAGATCGCCAAGACGCAGCGCGGCCCGCAACTTGTCATTCAAGCCGCTCATCACGCTCAAACGGGCGGCTGGGCGCAGGCGCAGCAATTCGGCGCAGGCGTCGCCAAAGAAGGTTTCAGCATAGTTGGGTGGCACACCGACGCGAACCAGGCCTATCTTGCCCAGACTCAGATCGCTGGCTTCCTTGATCGCATCGTCCAGATGCGTGCGCACGTGCTGCGCGCGCATGAAGAACGCCTGGCCGGCCGACGTCAGCGTCATGCCCTTGGCGGTACGGTCGAACAACTGCAAACCCAGTTCACGCTCCAGTCGCTGGATGCCCTTGGTCAGCGCCGGTTGCGTCTGGCCGACACGCTCCGCGGCACGGCCAACGTGGCCGGCTTCGGAGACCGCCAAAAAATAGTTCAGATCTTCCAGGCGCATTTCATTCCGCCGCGTTATTGAAAAGTCTTTGCAGATAATCCTTCGTCACATCCGAACTGTCAACATGGGGTTCCGACGTTCTCTTCAGGTTTGCCCTCATGGCCTATGAAATCAGTCCCCGTTTGCAAGCGCTACGTGAACGCTTGGCTACGTATCTCAATGACGAGTTGATCCCTCTCGAACGATCTGCCAATTATGGTTACGAAGACATCTTCCCAAGGGAGGTCGTTCGCGCCGTCTGGCAGCGTTCACGCGCGCTGGGGCTCTACGGACTGCAACTCCCGCCCGAATTGGGCGGCGCAGGCCTGCCTGTGAGCGAGTTGTGCGTGCTCAAGGACGACGCGGCGGCGTCCGGCGCCATTCTTTTCCCGCACGTGCTGGGCGACTGGGGCGGTCCGTCGCGCATCGGCAACCTGGTCAAGTATGCGACGCCGTATCAGGCCGAGCGCTACATTCTGCCGGTCGTGCGCGGCGAGAAAGGTGCGTGCTTCGCGATGACCGAACCGGCCTCCGGGTCGGATGCCGCCAGCATTCAGACGCGTGCCGTGCGCGATGGCGATGCTTTCATCGTGAGCGGTCGCAAGCATTACATCAGCGCATCGGCTTTTGCCGATTTCGCGGTAACGATCTGCGTGACGACACCGGGGTGCGGGACCGACGGCATCTCGGCGCTACTGATCGATCTCGATCAGCCAGGCGTGACGCTGAGCTACGACTGCGTGCCGATGACGGGCCAGCATGTCGACGCGGACATCACGTTCGACAACGTTCGGGTGCCAGCGGCAAACCTGATCGGTGCTGAAGGTCGGGGCTTCAAGATCGCCATGGACCGCATCAGCGTTAACCGCTTGCTGCACTGCCCGACCATGATCGGGCTGGCTCGCCAGGCGTACCGCATGGCGCTCGACTATGCCCACAAGCGCCAGCAATTTGGCGGACCGATCAGCCGCTTTCAGGCAATCCAACACATGCTGGCTGATATGGCCACGAGCCTGTATGCCTGCGAAAGCATGGTGACTGCCGCGGCGCGCGCGGTCGATGCAGGCCAGGACGTACGTGTCGAGGCGTCGATGTGCAAGCTCTTCGTCTCTGAGAAATGCTTCGAGATTGCCGACAAGGCGATGCAGATTCACGGCAACGTGGGCGTGACCAGGAACCATCCCGTCGAATTCATCTTTCGCCGACTCCGGCTCTACCGGATCGTCACCGGCACCAGCGAGATTCAACGCAATACCATCGCCAAGGCGATTCTGAACTGAAGCCGGCACATAATAAGCAAATCACGGAGACAAGCAGATGCAAGCCCTATTGAAGCACTACAAGATCATCACCATTCTGTTTCTCGGGTGGTTTTTAAGCTACGTCGATCGCTTCTTGATCAACATCGCCTTGCCTTTCATAGGCAAGGACTACCATCTGAGCGCGGCCTCCCAGGGATTGATGTTAAGCGTCTTCTTCGCCGGCTACGCACTCGTACAGATCCCCGGCGGCTGGCTTTCCGATCGTATAGGTTCGCGCAAGGTAATGGTGTTCTCGGTATTGATGTTGTCGGTCTTTACCGCGCTGACCGGTCTGGCGTGGTCGGTCACGTCGCTACTGGTGATCCGCTTTTTGTTCGGCATGGCTGAAGGCGGCTTTCCGACGGCCAGCTTCAGAGCGCTGTCGGAATATTTCCCAGCCACCGATCGATCCAAAATTCAGTCGGTTCTGTTATCGTCCAATCCCTTGGCGCTGGTGATCGCCCCCCTGGTGGCAGCACCACTGATTTACTGGCTGGATTGGCGACGGATGTTCATGATCGTGTCTGCCATGGGTATTCTTGCCACTGTGCTCTACGCACGCGGACTCGGCCGCCCCACGCAGTCGTCTTCAGCCGCGCAAGCACCTGGGCGGCACGGACCATTGATCAGCGTGCTTCGCGATCCGGTGGTGTGGAAAATCTGTGTCGTCAATTTCGGATTGAACGTGCTCATCTGGGGCTTCCTGTCGTGGTTGCCGTCGTATTTGTTGCGGGTCCGGCATCTGGATCTGCTGCATGTCGGTGTGCTCTCGTCGTTGCCTGGCATTGCAGGCATCGCAGGCATGTTGATCGGAGGGTGGCTGGCGGACTCGTACTTCGCCTACCGCGAAAAGTATCTCCTGATGATTACCGTGGGCCTGGCCGCACTGTGTTTGCTGGCCATGATCAATGCCTCATCGCTCTCCGCGGTGATCGTTTGCCAACTGATCATCGCCTTCTCTCTGAAGGTCGCCTTTATCGCCATCTGGTCGATGCCGCTTAAGTTCGAGAATACCAATGCAACAGGATCCACGGCTGGCGTGATCAACATGGGCAGCCAACTGGCAGGGGTTGTTTCGCCTGCCGTCATGGGATTTCTGATTTCCGCCTACGGCGGGTCATATACCGGCGCGTTCGTCTTCCTTATCGCTTGCGCGGTGCTGTGCATCGTCATTTCTATGACGATGCGCGTCGCATCACAGCGAAACTACCCGGCCTCCATCGAGCAGCAGACCCAGCCGCATTGACAGTTGCCGCGCGCCCGGCGCGGCAACTGTCATTCACGAAGTAAAGCGCCCGGTTTCGCCCTCGGGTGCAGGGGTTGCACACCCCCAGCGACTTGCGCGGTGCGCGACGCGCGGCGCGTTATCCGTGATCGGCTCTTAATCCATAGCAATTAATTCACCATTAAAGATAAGCACTGCTATTTATAAATAGCGTTGAATTCGTGATCCCGAATTCGGCATCGACGAATTCACTAAAAAGGAGACATTGATGAAAAAGTATTTGGTTGGTGCAATCGTCGCCGGACTGATGGCGGTAAACGTGCACGCCCAGAGTCATGTCCAGCTCTATGGCATCCTCGATGCCGGAGTGACCTACGTGAACAATCTCGGAGGCAGCCGCGCGCTTCTGGAGAACGCCGGCATTATGCAGGGCAATCGCTGGGGACTGCACGGGACGGAGGATCTGGGTGGTGGACTGAAGGCCATATTTGTCCTCGAAAACGGCTTTGTCCTGAATAGCGGCGCCTTTGCGCAGGGAGGCCGGGAATTCGGCCGCCAGGCCTTTGTGGGCCTTGCGTCAGCTCGCGCGGGCAGGGTCACCCTCGGCCGACAATACGATTTCATGCACGACGCATTGATCGCCGACACCGCCGCCGTGCAGGTCACCACCGCCAGCGGTTTTCACCTGCTCGATGCCGACCGGCTGGCAGGTCAACGCGTGGATAACGCGATCAAATACCTGACGCCCGGATTCGCGGGCCTTCGGTTGGGCGCCCTCTATGGCTTCAGCAATACGCCCGACGCCTTTGCGGGCACGGCAAGCGCACCGCGCGTCATCAGTTTCGGTGCGATGTACCGACGAGGCCGCTTGTCACTTGGCGCGGCGTACGCCAAGGCAGACGGCAGATCGGGCAGTTTGGCTACCGAGGCGCTGGCAGGGGACTCGCTGCGCACCATGGGTCTTGGCGGTCGCTACAATTTCCGCAGGCTGGTGGTATTCGGAAACGTGACCAATACCCGCCTTACACATATGGCCGGCGGCGGGAATGCGATCATGAACAACTACGAGCTAGGCGCCGCTTATCAATTGACGCCCGCCATTCGCTACGGCGGCGGCTATACATATACTACTTTTTCCGGTCATCCGTACCACCAAATCAACGCCGCAATTCATTACTATTTCTCGAAACAGACCGACCTTTACCTCGGTTTGAATTTTCAGCACACAAACAATAATAAAACCGGTGCTGGCATGTTCCTGATCGCTACGCCAGGCAGCTTCAAGGGCTTTTCCACATCAGGCAATCAGTTGGCCGCTCGCATCGGTCTGCGGCACATCTTTTGATCGACGCCGCGCATGAGCGCCTACCGCGCACCCCGCCGCGCCGCCCAATAGGTCGCGCCCTGTGGGCCATATCGTTCCGAGTGAGGCGCCTGGCGAGCAACGGCGAAGGTGTCGCCCTCGCTCAGATGGCGTGTTACGCCATCGCAGGTGAGCCACATATCGCCCTGTGTGACGAGGCCGCGCGCGTCGAAATCGTGAGTATGCGTATCGAGATTCGTATCGGGCGCCCAGCGACGCTCGAGCATCTCGTCGAAACCGGCGGCGCGGGCTTCGGCGGCAAACTCGTCAAAGGTCTTTGCGTTCATGATTTTTCCTGGACAAACGGTTTGGCCGCGACGCGTCGAACCGGCCGGGTAACAGCCTGGCAATAGCTCCACCGATCACCGCAGGCGCGGGTGTCTGCGCCCAATCCCCGGAGTGGGGCCGGCCAATACGGCACCCGGCAAACGCCGCAGGACTCAAACCAGCGTCAACTCGACTTCGATATTGCCGCGTGTCGCGTTCGAGTAGGGGCAAACCTGGTGCGCGGTGTCGACCAGATCCTGCGCCACGGACCGATCGAGGCCAGGCAGATGGATCGCCAGTTTGACTGCAATGCCGAAGCCGGCCGGAATAGGGCCGATGTCGACGCTCGCGTCGATGGAGGCGTCACCAGGAACCACAACTTTTTTCATTCCTGCCACATGCTTGAGTGCCCCCATGAAGCACGCCGAATAGCCGGCGGCGAAGAGTTGCTCGGGATTGGTCGCGTTGCCGGCGCCGCCCATGACTTTGGGCAGTGCGAGCTTGACGTCCAGCAATCCGTCGTCGCTCACCGAGCGGCCGTCGCGGCCACCCGTGGTATGCGCTTTTGCGGTGTAAATCACTTTATCGAGTTTCGTCGTCATCATGCATCCTTGGATAGGTGAACAGGTGAGATTGAGGGGAAATCAGGCCATCAGCCGTTGACGGAAGGCCTTGACGCTTTGGCCCAGAGACATTAATTCAGATACCGAACAACCCGAAAGCTGGCGAATGCACGAGGGTATGCTCGCGGCCGCGCCCTTGAGGTCGTTACCCGCCTTTGACAACTTGACGCGCACGCGACGCTCGTCGTCGGCGTCGCGTAGCCGGGTGAGCAATCCGTTTGCCTCCATGCGTTTAAGTAATGGCGTCAACGTACCGGAATCCAGAAACAGACGTTCGCCGATTTCCGACACAGTCAGTCCATCGCTCTCCCACAACACCAGCATCACCAGGTATTGCGGGTAGGTCAGCCCGATCGCATCGAGCAACGGTTTGTAGATTTTCGTCATGGCAAGCGACGTCGAATACAGCGCAAAGCAGAGCTGATTCTCTAGACGCAGGTCTGGACTTAAGGCTTGATCGGCGGGTTTCGATTTCTTCGGCATGGCTCCAATATAGTACACAATTAAATTGTGTGCAATTTAAAATTTCAATCGATCACATGATGAGCACTGTTGAAAACCTTCTTTGGAGCCTGCCTGCCAGCAATTGCGGGAAACGCCGCGCCGGATTGTTCATTCAGACTGCAGAAGCGAATATTCGGCCGAATCTCATATTTCAAAATGACGCCGACTCGCATAATGCATGCACCTCTTTGTGCAGAGGTCGGCCTTTTCATCCCCGTGAAAGGCCCGTTTTTACACCCGCCCTCGTGGCGGGTTTTTTTTAGCCCGCGGCGCGTGCACGAATGCCCCGCACACGCCATATCAATGCGCGCCAACTCAATAAAATGGGATCGAGAAGTTCGCGTTGAGCGACTCGAAACGATAAGCCCAGCCGCCGGCACCGGGCGCCGCCGGCGCCAGCGGCGAACCCACCCGCTGCAATAGCGAGAAATCGACATACCCCATGCCGAGATAATGGCGCTGCGTCAAGCCAATTTGGGCGTAGGTGTTGCCTGTCGTTTGATCGCCAGCCGCCTGATCGATGCTGCGCGTGACCGTGAACAACAGAGATGTCTGGCCATCGCGCGAGCCATTCAACACGTGCCGCACCCGCCATTGCAGCGAGTGGAAAGCATTGTCGCTCGACGGCACGCTCTGATCGGTCGAAAAGACCGAACTGCCGGAGACGCCGAATGTCCACGCGTCGCTCCACGGCACTATGTAGTTGGCCCTGAGGCCCTGGTTGGTTGGATCGTTCGCCGCGTTCTGCAGATCCTTGCTCCAGGTGGTGTTGAGCAAGCCTCGCAAGCCCAATGGATCGTTGACAGTCAGGCCGGCGGTACCCTCCATTTTGCCGGTGCTGGTCATGCCGTTGTTGTTCAGACCGACGTTGAATTGCCAGGGCCGCTCGTTGATGACTTGCCAACCGACATCACCCTCGCCCGGCACGCTGCTGCGCCGCACATTCAGGGTCGGCAGCCAACTGCCGCGTTGCGGTTGGTATTGGGTGATCGCGTAGCGGATATTTTGCGTGATGCGGTTCGCGCCACGCGCTTCGAGCCGGAAGCAGTCCGACACCAGTGCGGTTCGATTGGCGAGCACAGACGGCGCGTTTGCCGATGCGTTTGCCGGCGAGGGGACGCTTGCCGCGCTGGCGGGGTCGGGCGCGGTGCCGTCGACCTGGGACGCGCCCGGCGGTTGGGGCAACGGCGTGACCTCGACGCCGCCTGACGTTATCGGAGCGGCCGTCACTTCGGTCAGCGGCGCAGTCACGATCGAATGCCGGCCGAGCTCGCCGCCGCTATTGAACGTCTGGCGGGGCAGCGGGACGTCGGTCGATGCCGATGACCATTGGCTTGCCGGCAACGTGAACCCATAGGCGGCCGACGCCACGAAACAAGGCATGCCGGCCGCCTGGGCCAAGCCTGGAAAAGCAGTGACGCCAGCGACACCCAGCCAGAACCACTTCACGAAACGTCCGAGAGAAACCATACTGCCGTCACTTGAATAACACTTCAGTGGTCAAAGCGATATTTTAGTGCCTTATATTTGTTCGGTGAACGCATGCGCGCGGAACCAACTGGAGATTTGTCGACTCCCATGAATGCAGGACTTCCCCAGAAGTAATTTCACCCGCCACCGGTATCTCGCCGTCGGCGGGTTTTTTTCTTCTTCGACTCGCCCCAGGATTCAGTCGAAGATCGGCCCGCCCTTCTCTTATCGATGCCTTATGCATGGCAGTGCGTCGTCGGCGTCGGCCGCGCTAGACGTCGACGCCGGGCCTCACCCGCCGCGCCGATAGGGTTCCGACTCCCGATAGAGTCGCTCGAATTCTTTCCGATACCTGTCGAGCAACGCCGGCGCGCCACGAAAAATATTGAAATTCTCGGCATTTTTTTCATCACCGGCACGCGTGAAATTCATTGATCCGAATCCCAAAGTACGATCCGCAATAATGAACTTGTGATGCATGATCGCGTACTTTTTATCGATCGCCACGTCGACGCCCGCTCGCGCCAGATAGGTGGCGCCGCTATATCGGTCAGTTTCATTGGCGGAATCGAGCACTACCCGCACGTGCACGCCGCGAGCGTGGGCTTGCTTCAGCGCCCGTGCGATCTGGTACGAGGTCAGGAGATACCCGGCCAGCATGACACGCTGACGAGCGCCGTCGATCATTTCGACCACTGCGCGTGCCGCGCCGCCGTCGGGAGAGAAGACCACCTGCACGGTGGCGCCGTGCAATGCCACCGGCGGGTTGGGTTGCGCATGTAACGCGCCGGCGAGGCACAACAACACGGCGGCATAGCGTGAAAAGCGTCGCATAGGGTTCGGCAGGAAGCGTTTGAGAGGCCGGCCATTGTAGCGGCACGGCACGCGTTACGAATGAGCCCCGTCGACGCCAACGCGACTCCCGGAAAATTCCTGTCGCCATCGGGGCGTTGTCCAGCGCCTCGAACGCAGGGTGCATCCAAATCGCGCTCCCGACCGTATTTAGAGATACCTTTGCCAACCAGCATTTTTCCGCGGAGCTTTTATGCCTGGCCCGATCTGGTCGAGACTTTTTCTGACGCCGCTCTTACTGGCCTCGCTCACCGCCTGCTCGCCACTGCGCACCATCGATCGCCTGACGCCCGACAATACCTATCGCCTGAGCGCGGGCATCGCCTATGGCCCGCTGGCCAGACAAAAGCTCGACATCTACGCGCCGCTTGGCGCGACCCGGCCGACGCCGGTCGTCGTGTTTTTCTACGGCGGCAACTGGGACAGCGGTGCCCGCGGCGAGTACCGCTTCGTCGGCGAGGCGCTCGCCGCGCGCGGCATCACCGCAGTCATTGCCGATTACCGCCTGTATCCGCAGGTCGTCTATCCGGCCTTTGTGGAGGATTCCGCGCGCGCGGTTGCGTGGACGCTCGCGCATATCGGATCCTATGGCGGAGACCCGCATCGGCTGTTCGTGATGGGACACAGCGCCGGCGCCTACAACGCCGCCATGGTGGCACTCGATCCGCGCTGGCTGGCCAGTTATGGCGACTCGCCAGGCATGCTCAGCGGCTGGATCGGGTTAGCCGGTCCGTACAATTTTCTGCCGATCGACGTCGACGAAATCAAGCCGATTTTTTTATTCCCGCACACGCCGCTCGCCTCGCAACCGATCAATCACGTCGCCGCAAACGCGCCGCCAGCGTTGCTGCTCACGGGCTCGGCCGACACGATCGTCAGTCCGGTGCGTAATTCCGGCGCCCTGGCCTCCGCGTTGCGCGCCGCGCACGACGCGGTCCAGACCGAAAACTACCGAGGGGTGACGCATGCGCTGCTGATCGGCTCGTTCGCCAAGCCGCTGCGCTGGGTCGCGCCGGCGCTGGCCCAGGTGGTGGCCTTCGTGAAGGATACGGCGCCGGCTGCGCGCCCGACGCCCAACCATGTGGCGCAGATCCTGCCGCGCGGGGCGTCGTGATGGCCGGCCGCGACATGGGGGGCGCGGCGGCCGTGCGGGGAGTCGGGTCAGCGCAGTCCGTCGAAACAAACGCGCAGCATGCTGGCGACGATCGCCTCGTCGTCGAGCTGGCTGTACAGACGCAGGTAGTCGACCGACGGGTCGCAGGTGCGGGCGTAATAGCTGAACAGGATCACATCGTCGGGCAATGCTGCGTCGAGTTGCCCGGCGGCCTTCGCCTGGCGCACCAGCGCCTTGAGTTGTTGATGCAGCTTGAGCACGCGCGCGACGTAGCGCAAGTTGCGCGTCAGCATATCGCGCACGTGGGGGCTGGTCGACGGCAGGAACGGCAGGCCGCCGCCGAGCCGCACGCGCAGCGCCCATTCGAGCAGATCGCTCAGGCGCTGAAGCGGCGTGAGCGTGGCCGGCATTTGCCCGAGATGCTCGATCGCGCCGTCGATCAGGCGGATCAATGCCTCGCCCACCAGATCCTCCTTGGACTTGAAGTGCTTGTAGAGGCTCGGCTTGGAAATTCCGACCTCGAGCGCGACGTCGTCCATCGTCATCAGATCGAAGCCCTTGCCGGCGAGCATCCGCGTGGCGGCGTCGAGGATCGCATCCTCGCGCAATTTGAAGGCTTGGTCCTTGAAACTCAATTTGCTGAAAATACTCATTGGTAAATATCGCTACTGTGTAGTAGTATTTTTTCCATAACGGTTTAAAGCATCTTAGCATCGTTCCGGGCAAAGACAACCGAAAATGCCGAAAAATCAGTATAAATCTTTATTTAACAATAACTTACGGGAAACCCCGGAGATTAATCAAAGTTGCCGGAGAAGGTAAATCCATGGGGAAGCAAGCGATCAACAGCGTCAATCCGACAACACCGAATGGACTGCGCATTGCCGTGGTCGGCTCCGGCATCAGTGGTCTGGCCAGTGCCTATTTTCTGGCCAGGCGTCACGCAGTCACGCTGTTCGAAGCGGGCGGCTATCTCGGCGGCCATACCAATACCGTCGAGACCGAACTCGACGGCGAGCGTTATCCGGTCGACACGGGTTTCCTGGTTTTCAACGACCGCACTTACCCCAATCTGATCGCTCTTTTTGACGAACTCGGCGTGGCGAGCCATCCCAGCGACATGACGTTTTCAGTGTCGCTCGACCAGGGCCGGCTGGAATGGGCCGGCAGCGATCTGAATACGGTATTCGCGCAACGCCAAAACCTGTTTTCGCCGAGCTTTCTGTCGATGCTGCGCGACACGTTGCGTTTTAACGACGCTGCCGAGCGCCACCTTGCCGAATCGCAGCATACTGGCTGCTCGGTGGGGGAGTTGCTGATGGCCGGCGGATACGGCGCGCCGTTTCGCGACAACTACCTGCTGCCGATGGCCGCAGCGATCTGGTCGAGCGCGACGGCCGATATCCTGCGTTTTCCGGCCGCGACGTTTCTGCGTTTTTGCCTGAATCACGCGCTCCTGCAAATTCGCAACCGCCCGCAGTGGCGAACCGTGCTCGGCGGTGGCCGCGAGTATGTGCGCCGCATCGCCGCGCAGTTGGACGACGTGCGCCTCGATACCCCGATTCACGCGATCCAGCGTGACACGGATGGCGTCACGCTGCTGACGCCGTCGGGCCCGGCGCGCTTCGATGCGGTGGTACTGGCCACCCATGCCCCGACTTCGCTGCGCCTGCTGACCGACGCCGACGAGGCCGAGCGCGATACCCTGGGCGCGGTGCGTTATCAGAGGAATATCGCCCTGCTGCACACCGATACACGCCTGCTGCCCAAGCGGCGACGCGTCTGGTCTGCCTGGAATTACCTGGGCGGGCGCACAGTCGCGGGCAATCGCCCGGTATGCGTGAGTTATTTGATCAATCAACTGCAGCCGCTGCCGTTTCGCCGCCCAGTGGTCGTCACGCTCAATCCGATCGAGATGCCGGCCGAGGGCACCGGGCTGGAGCGTTTCGAGTACGAACACCCGCTGCTGGATTTGTCCGCCATCGCTGCCCAGGAGCGCCTGCCGGCCCTGCAAGGCAAACGGCGCACCTGGTTTGCCGGTGCCTGGACCGGTTACGGCTTCCATGAGGACGGCCTCAAGTCGGCATTGCGGGTCGCCAAAGATTTCGGTGTGTTGCCGGCCTGGGCCAAGCTATGAAAACCTCCCATCCCCCGCAACGCATCGGCGATGACGCCCTGTTGCTCACCGGGCAGGTCATGCACGAGCGCCTGCGCCCGACGCGCAATCGCTTCGTCTACCCGGTATTTTGCGTGCGCGTGAATCTCGATCGCCTGGCGGGCCTGAGCCGCTGGTGGTTCGGTGTCAACCGCTGGCGGCTTTTGAGCCTTTTCGCGCGCGATTACGGTCCTTGCGACGGCACCGACCTGGCAACCTGGATGCGCGCGCAACTGGCCGGCGCCGGCCTGCCGAACGACGGGCCGATCTGGCTGCAAACCTTTCCGCGCGTGTTCGGCTATGCCTTCAATCCGGTCAGTTTCTGGTACTGCCACGACAGTGCGGGGCAATTGCGGGCGCTGCTGGCCGAAGTCAACAACACCTTCGGCGAACGCCACCGCTATTTGCTGGCCGCCGGCGACGGCGAAGCGATCGGCCCGGGCACGACACTGACTTGCCGCAAGTCATTCCATGTGTCGCCGTTCTGCCGGGTCGAGGGGCATTACGAGTTTCGGCTGCGCGAGAGCGCCGAGACCGCATTCACCGGCATCGATTACTTCGATCGCGACGGCCTGCTGTTGCGCACCTCGGTGGGCGGACGCAAACAGGCGTTCTCGCGCGCGGCGGTATTGAGCGCCGTGCTGCGACAACCGCTGCTGACCTTCGGCGTGGTCGCGCGCATTCATCGGCAGGCACTGCGCCTGTGGCTGCGCAAAGTGCCGTTTCATACCAAGCCCGCGCCCCCGACGGTCGCGCAAACCATCCACGTCAATGAGTCCTCGTCGGAGAAACACCCATTATGAATCTCTCCCGCACTCTCTATTCGTCGCGCACGCACATCCCGGCATTGGCACGCGTTTTCGTCTCGCTGCTCGAGCAAATCCGCTGTGGACATCTCGTGCTGATCACGCCCTCCGGCGAGCAGCGTGTGTTCGGTGATCCGCACGGCAGCCCCAGCGCCCGCCTGGAAGTGGCCGATTGGCGCGGCTGCGCGCTGGTGTTGCGCGCCGGCGATATCGGGTTTGCCGATGCGTATCGCCGCGGGTGGCTCAGGACGCCTGATCTCGCGGCATTGCTGCGGCTGGCAATCCGCAATGAAAACGCCGTCTCGCAAACGGTGTGGGGTAACCGCCTGGCGCGCCTGTGGTACGGCCTGCTGCATCGGCTGCGCCCCAACACCAAAGCGGGTAGCCGGCGCAACATTCACGCGCACTATGACATCGGCAACCCTTTCTATGCGCTGTGGCTGGACCCGACATGGAGCTACTCCAGCGCATGGTTCGACGGCAACCTGCAGCGCTCGCTGGCCGAAGCCCAAACCGCGAAATATCAGCGCATCATCGACACACTCGGCCTGCGGCCTGGCATGCACGTGCTCGAAATCGGCTGCGGCTGGGGCGGCTTTGCCCTGCATGCCGCGCGCCAGGGCGTTCGCGTGCATGGCGTGACGATTTCCGAAGCTCAGCTTGCGCTGGCGCGCCAACGCGTTACCGAGGCGGGCCTGGGTACGCTGGTCACACTGGCGCTGTGTGATTATCGCGACATCGCCGGCAGGTATGACGCCGTGGTGTCGATCGAGATGTTCGAGGCGGTCGGCGAGCGCTTCTGGCCAGGCTTTTTCAATGTGCTGCACGACCGCTTGGTGCCGGGCGCCAGTGCGTTGCTGCAGTCGATCACGATCGACGAATCGCGTTTTCTCGCGTATCGCGCCAGCAGCGATTTCATCCGGCACACGATTTTCCCGGGCGGCATGCTGCCGAGCCCGGAACGGCTGCTCGACACGGCGCGCCGTGCCAAGCTGGCCGGCCGCGTTTCACTCGCGTTCGGCAAGGACTATGCCGAGACGCTGCGGCGCTGGCGCCAGGCGTTCGAGACGCGGCTGGCCGACGTGCGGCTGCAGGGATTCGACGAGGAGTTCATCCGCCTGTGGCGCCTGTACCTGGCCTATTGCGAGGCGGGCTTCGACGAGGCTCGTACCGACGTCATGCAGTTCGTACTGAAGCGGCAGGCCTGACATGCGCCGCCTGATTCCCGCGATCTCGCTTGCTGTGCTGCTAACGCTGTCGACGGCCTTTGCCGCGCCGACGCACGCTGGCTGGCGGGCCGATGTGCCGGCCGCGCAACTGTGCGGCCAGGGCGACTTTCGCATGATCGGATTCCTGATCTACACCGCGCAAATGTGGCGCGCGTGCGACGCGGCGAACCAGGCTGCACCATTTGCGACCCCCTTCGCGCTAAAGCTGATTTATCACCGCCACATTACCCGCGCCCGGTTGGTGCAGAGCAGCCTCGACGAAATCACCCGCATGGCGGCGCACCCGATCGACGCGGCCACCCTGCAGCAATGGCGCACGGCGATGCAGCGCGCTTTCGTGGGCGTCGCGCCGGGCGACAGCATTACCGGCGTGTTCCTGCCTGGCCAGGGGGCGCGTTTTTATGCCGACGGTCGTCTCACCGCGACGATCGACGACCCGGCGTTCGCCAAACGGTTCTTCGGCATCTGGCTCGATCGCGACACGCGAGCGCCCGGCCTGCGACGGCATTTGCTGGGGCGGGCCTCATCATGAGCGAAAAGGTCTCGTCTCTGGCCGCCTATGGCGCACTCGGCATGCCGCTGGCGATGGCTGCGCTGCCGGTGTATGTGCAGGTGCCGATTTATTACACGTCCCATCTCGGGCTGGCATTGTCGCTCACGGGCACGGTACTGTTCGCAGCCCGGCTGGTCGACACCGTGCAGGACCCCTGGCTGGGGCAATGGATCGACCGGCTGGCCCGCCGCGGGCGACTCACGCCGATGCTCTGCGGCGCGGCGTTGCTGCTGGCCGTGACGTTTGCCGGCCTGTGGCTGCCCCCATTGTCGGGCAATGCGCTGGCGGCGTGGCTCGCGCTCGCGCTGATCGCCGTCTACACCGCGCACAGCCTGCTCAATATCACCTACCTCGCCTGGGGCGCCCGCCTGGCGCCAAGCACCGCTGGACTGACCAATGCCGCTGGCTGGCGCGAGGGTGCCGGACTGCTCGGCGTGATGCTCGCCAGCGCCTTGCCGACCTGGCTCATGAACAGCCGGACATGGTCGGCCGAGCAAGGCATGGCCGTCTATTCGGCATTATTCGCCGTGCTGCTGCTCGCCGGCCTGCTTGCATTGCTGCGCTACGCGCCGCGCTGGCGCGATCCGGCCCTGACGGTTGCGCCGAACTGGATGGCGACACTGGCCAATGCGCGCTTTCGCCAGTTGCTGGTGCCGTATTTCCTGAATGCGATTTCCGTGTCGGTGCCGGCCACGCTGGCGCTCTTTTTCATTGCCGACCGGCTGCAGGCGCCTCGCTGGTCCGGCCTGTTCCTGGCCATCTACTTCGCCGCCGGGGCGGCTGGCTTGCCCGGTTGGACCCGGCTTGCCGCTCGCATCGGCCCGGCGCGCGCCTGGCGCCTGGGAATGGCGCTGGCGGTAGCGGCCTTCGTGTGGGCGACCCTGCTCGGCCCGGGTGACGCGCCCGCCTATCTGGCCGTGTGTGTCATGGCGGGACTGGCACTGGGAGCCGATTTGATCCTGCCGCCGGTGCTGTTGGCTTGCCTGATCCCGCCGAACGAGCAGCCAGCCGGCTATTACGGGGTGTGGAGCTTGTTCGGCAAGCTGGCGTTGGCCCTCTCAGGTCTGACACTGCCTTTGCTGGCCGCGTTGGGTTACCAGCCGGGCGCCGTCGCCGGCGGCGGTGCGGCGCTTGCGCTTGCCTATGGCGGGCTGCCGTGTCTCTTCAAGCTCGCGGCGTGGGGAACCCTGCGCGCCGCGGAATTCTCAACCAGCGAGGAACCTTCGACATGATCTCGATGAAATACGCGCTCGCGCTGGGCGCCACCATGATGCTCTCGGCTTGCGCCACACAAAAGATTTCCGATTACGCACAAAATCAGCCGCGCTTTGATGTCGTCAAATTCTTCAGCGGCAAAACCGAGGCGTGGGGTATGTTCCAGAAACGCAACGGCGAGGTGGTCAAGCGCTTTCACGTCAATATGGAAGGCCATGAGGAAAACGGCAAGCTGGTGCTCGACGAGCATTTCACCTACAGCGATGGCACCAGGCAAAGCCGGGTCTGGACGCTCACCCCGCAGCCCGACGGATCCTGGCGAGGCATTGCCGCCGACGTGATCGGCCAGGCGATCGGCCACACCGCCGGCAACACACTGCACTGGCGTTATACGGTAAAGCTGCCGGTCGACAAGACGACCTACAACGTGCAATTCGACGACTGGATGTATCTGGTCGACGAGCACACGATGATCAATCGGGCCAGGGTCACCAAGTTCGGCTTCGAAGTCGGACAGGTCACGCTGTTCTTTCGGCATCCTGCCTAACCTTATGCGCTCGCCGCGAGGCCATCATGAAATGGACGTCTCTTAACCCTCGCTGGACCGATTGGCAGGGCAAGCGGGTGTGGGTGGTCGGGGCCTCCAGCGGCATCGGCGCCGCGCTGGCGCAGAACCTGCTGCGGCGCGGCGCGAGCGTGGCTCTGTCTGCGCGGCGCATCGACGCGTTGCAGGCGGTCACGACCGGCCTGCCGAACGCCTGGGTCGTGCCGATGGACGTGACCGACCCGGCCGCATGGGGCGCGGCCCACCGGATTCTGCGCCAGGAATGGGACACCATCGACCTGGTCGTCTTTTGCGCGGCCGATTATCGTCCGCTGCGCCCCTGGGACATCCGGGCAGACCAGGTTCGCCAAACGGTCGAAGTCAATCTGAACAGCGTCTACTATGGCCTCGAGGTCGTGCTGCCGGGGCTGCTCTCGCAGCAAAGCGGCGGCATTGCGCTCATCGCCAGCATCGCCGGCTATCTCGGCCTGCCCAATGCCACCGTGTACGGGCCGACCAAAGCGGCGCTGATCAATCTGGCCGAATTGCTGTACACGGAGCTTCATGCCAAAGGGCTCGGCGTCTACCTGATCAATCCCGGTTTTGTGAAGACACGCCTGACGGCCGCCAACAGCTTTCCGATGCCGGCGCTGCAAACGCCCGAGGCGGCGGCCGAGGCGATCGTCGACGGCCTGGCGCGCGGACGCTTCGAAATCGACTTTCCGAAGCGCTTCACGCGCTTGTTAAAATTAACCAGCCTGCTGCCCTATCGGATTCGCCTGGCGGCGCTGCAACGCGTGACCGGCACATCCTAGCCCCCGCCTCTCCTTGAAATTACCATGTCCGTAACATCATCACCGTCACCCGCGATCGTCTGGTTCCGCGACGATCTGCGCGTGGCGGACAATCCCGCCCTGCATCACGCCGCCGCCTCGGGCCGTCCGCTGATCTGCGTCTATGTATTCGACGAACAAAGCGACGGCTTGCGCCCGCTTGGCGGTGCCGCTCGCTGGTGGCTGCACGGCGCGCTCGAAGCGCTCGATGCGAGCCTGAGCTCGCTTGGCGGGCGCCTGGCGATATTGCGAGGCCCCGCGGCACCAGAGATCGAAACCCTGGTGGCGCAAACGGGCGCCGGCGCGGTTTACTGGAACCGCCGTTACGGCGCGGCCGAGCGTACGCTCGACAGCGGCCTGAAAAGGAATCTGGAAGCCCGCGGCATAGCAGTGCGCAGCAGCAACGGCCAATTGCTGACCGAGCCATGGACGATTCTCAATGGCGCGGGGCAACCGTTTCGCGTTTTCACGGCTTACTGGCGGGCATGTTCCCGGCAGGATGAACCGGCCGCCGCCTTGCCCGCGCCTGCCACCCTGACCTTTCATCCCTGGCCCGGCCCGATACGCACCGTGCCGCTTGCCAGCCTGCGGCTCGAGCCGAGCGCACCGGACTGGGCCGACGGGTTGCGTCGCGCCTGGCGGCGCGGCGAGGCTGCCGCGCACGAGCAGCTCGATGTCTTCCTGGAGGATGGATTGGCCGGCTACGCCGATAACCGCGACTTGCCACACGTCGCCGGCACGAGCCGCCTGTCGCCGTATCTGCGCTTCGGTCATCTGTCGCCTCGCCAAGTTTGGCACGCGGCCAAAGCGGCGATGCGAGCCGGTACGACGCAAGCGAGCCAGACCGACCTGGACAAGCTGCTAGCCGAACTCGGCTGGAGAGAGTTCTCTTATCACCAGCTATATCATTTCCCCGATCTCGCGCGCCGCAATTTTCAAGCGCGCTTCGATGCAATGCCCTGGCGCACCGATCCGGCTGCGTTGCGGGCCTGGCAACAGGGCCGTACCGGCTACCCGTTGGTGGACGCCGGCATGCGGGAGCTCTGGGCCACCGGCTGGATGCACAATCGCGTGCGCATGGTATGCGCATCGTTTCTGGCCAAGCATCTGCTGCTCGACTGGCGCCACGGCGAGGCTTGGTTCTGGGATACGCTGGTGGACGCCGACCCAGCCAGCAACCCATCGAGTTGGCAATGGGTGGCGGGCTCCGGGGTGGATGCCGCGCCGTATTTCCGCATTTTCAATCCGGTGCTGCAAGCCGAGAAGTTCGATCCGCAGGGCGAGTATGTGAAACGGTGGGTGCCCGAGCTGGGCGATTTGCCGGCCTCTGTCGTGCATCACCCATGGGACGCTTCGCCAGTGCAACGCGCCGCGGCGGGGCTGACGCTCGGTCAAACCTACCCCGCGCCAATCGTGGCACACCAGGCGGCGCGCGAACGCGCCTTGGATGCGCTCAAGCAAACGACAGCTCCGTTCGCGTAAGACGCGCCCGATGCCGCTGCCGGCACCGAGCTGCTAGCGGTGCCAGTCGCCCGGGTGAAACCGCCACTCGCGTCCGTCACGTACCCAGTGCGGCGGCTGATACCGGTAACCACGGCGCGCGCGCACCCATTGGCCATTGACCCAAATATGGCGCCGACCAGTCCAGCGCCAGTAGCCTGGCGACCAGATATAGCCACGACGCGGTGAGGGCATCCGTTCGTAGACGGGCGGTGGCGGTGCCCGGTCGATCATCACGGTCACGTTCGACTGCGGTTGCGCCGACGACACCGGCGAGAACAGTGCGGTTGCCAGCGAAATGGCAGCCGCCATGAAAAACCAGGTGAGGCTCATGCGGATTCCTTCTGCGATGCGATTTGCGCTTCATGTTAAAGGCTGCGGTCCGCTCGCACTGTAAGGATTTGTGCGTCGATTGTTACAAACGCTTACCCGCGTGGGACCGCGCGAATCACATCCAGGGCCTGTCGATGGAGTTCGAGGTTCGCCGCGGCCAGCACCTGCGAGCCGGAGCTCAACGTCAAGGCGCGGCCCTGCCAATCGGTGATGACGCCCCCCGCACCCTCGATGACCGGCGCGAGCGCAAGGTAGTCATATGGCTGGAGGCCCGCCTCCATGACGAGATCGACATGCCCGGTGGCCAATAGCGCATAACTGTAACAGTCGCCGCCGAAACGGCGCATGCCGACGCGACGGCTCAGCGCATCGAACACGGCGAGTTCGGCCGCGTCGAAGATGTCGGGCGTGGTGGCGTAGAGCGTGGCATCGGACAAGCCGTCGCGGGCACCGGTATGGCACGGTTCGCCGTTCAGGCGCGTGCCTAGGCCACGTAAGCCGACCCAGCACTCGTTCAACACCGGCACGTCGATCACGCCGAGCACGGGCGCGCCATGGTGCAGCAGCGCCAGTAGCGTGCCCCACAGCGGATACCCGGAGATGAAGCTGCGTGTGCCATCGATCGGATCGATCGACCAGACGTATTCGGCCTCGCCGTGCGCCAGGCCAAATTCCTCACCCAGGATGCCGTGCTGCGGAAAGCGTTCGGCGATGCGCTGGCGCAGCGCTTGTTCGATCTCGCGGTCGGCGATGGTCACCGGGCTCTGATCGGCTTTGGATTCGATCTCGAGCGGGTGGCGAAACCACTGTCGCGAAATGGGCCGCACCGCTTGAGCAAGTTCGACCGCAAAAACGGCGAGTGCTTCCGGCGTGGGTGAAGTCGTCGGCAAGAGTTGCACTGAATGCCTCCAAAAACATCGAGCAGGACGGCAGAGCCGCGCCAAACGGCGCCAGCAGGGCATCAAGCGCTACTTTAGCGCGGCCCGCCATTCTTTGCATCGGGGTCGCCGCGCAAGGACGCGGCGCCGCGCTATACTCCCGGCATCTGGATTTCCTCGTCACACTCTCCCGTCATGAAAACTGCCATCTGCGTGAGCGCGCTTGTCTTGACTGCCTGCAGTTCGGCTCCGCCGTTATTCACGTCCGACAATCGGCCGACCAACCTGATCGCCTGTCCGGGCAACTCATGGGACTTATGCCAGTTGCGCGCGGCCAAGCAGTGCGGCACCGCAGGCTTCGACGTGATCCAGCGCAACGATGATGACGACACCACGCGCTCGATGCTGATCGCGTGCAAGGCGGCGCCGAATTGAGTCGCGCTGATTAATTTGCACTGCTGATGACGATGCCGCCCGCCGGTGCGACAATGGCGAGGTAGTCATGACGAACGGCGTCGATCCATGTAAAACGCCCTCCCATCGAGAGAACATCCTATGTACGAACGCATCCTGGTTGCCGTCGACGGCAGCACCCCGTCGCAACGCGCGCTTGACGAGGCCGTCAAGCTGGTCGGTCTCACACAAGGCAGGCTCCATCTGGTTTCGGTCGTGCCGCCAATGCTCGACCCATCGGCCGCCGGGGCCTATGCCGGCTTTGTGCCAGTCGACACGCAAGCGGTCATGGAGAAGGACGCCGACGACATCCTGCAGGCGGCGCTGGCGCCATTGCAGGCCAAGGGTATCGCCGCCGACGTTAAGCGCCTCGATCTCGACATCGGTGCGCAGACCATCGCCGACGCCATCCTCGCTGAGGCAGTCGCCTGGAAAGCCGACGTCGTGGTGCTGGGCACGCATGGCCGGCGCGGCGTGACCCGACTGTTGCTGGGCAGCGTGGCGGAAGCGCTGCTGCGCATCTCGACCTTGCCGCTGCTGCTGGTGAAGTCTCCGGAGACGACGTGAGGCGGCGGCGCCAGTCGGCGCCCTGCTTCGTTGCACGCTGTGATGCAATCGTGAAAGTGGCCAGACCGGCTCACCTCATGCCGTGATGCTCCAGATATTGGGCAAGACGGCGTTCGAATAGCCGGAGACGAAGGTTTTGCGACCGCCTTCCGGCAGATAGACCGATCGCTGGACGCCGCCGATGTTGGCGCCATAGACGTGGATGCTGATCGACACGCGGTCATCGAAAGCGTTGCGCACCTGATGGACGTCGCCGATCGCCGGCGAGACGACTTCGACCTGCCCCGGCTCCAGTCGCTTCGCCGGATCCTGCGCGATTGGCCGATCCCCGGGCGACAGACGATAGGGCTGGGAATATTCGGCGCCACGCAACAACCCTATGATTCCCCACACCGTGTGATCGTGAATAGGCGTCGATTGTCCGGGGCCCCACACAAAGCTGACAATCGAAAAGCGCTGCTCGGAGTCGGCATGCAGCAGGTATTGGGTGTAGCGGACCGGATCGGCCTGAGCAAATTCGTCCGGCAGCCAATCGTCGACCGACACCAGACCGGCCAGTAGCGGGGCCCCTTCCCGCAACAACTCGGCCTCGCTGGGCCGAGTGGCGACCAACGCGCCAAAGGCCGTCACAAATTCACGGAGGCGGGACAAATTCGGATTCATCAACGGTCGACCTCATGCCAAAGAACTGATTGCGGGGTAGTAGCCATTGCTCGTTGCGCGCCTGCGGGGAACGATGCCACGCATTGACCGGCTGAAGCGTTGCAATAGAGCAACACCTCTATTAAGAACTATCCCTGATAGGGATTTCCCTGATATTATTCACCTGTCTCCTCCACCTCCTCCTGGTGGATTTTATGGCCAGCAGATTGCTGGCCATTTTTTTTGCCCGCCGATTCACCTGAGCGGGGCATCACTGTGTCATTTTAGCTGCGCAGCCGCTGCCGCACCTCCAGCGCATCGCGGCCACCGCTATTCAGCGGCCTTGCGGAAAGGTCTCCAAGCGAAGCGGCAGGCCAACTGGCGATAACCACCTGTCCAAAGAAAAAGCGGGTTAGCAAGCATACGCTTGCTAACCCGCATATATGGTGGGCCGTGATGGGTTCGAACCATCGACCAAGGGATTATGAGTCCCCTGCTCTAACCGCTGAGCTAACGGCCCGTCAAACGATAGGCGGTTACCAGCGGATCAGTTGCCTTCCAGGAACGACTTGAGCTTATCCGAGCGGCTCGGGTGACGCAGCTTGCGCAAGGCCTTGGCTTCGATCTGGCGAATGCGCTCGCGCGTGACGTCGAACTGCTTGCCCACTTCCTCGAGTGTATGGTCAGTGCTCATTTCCACGCCAAAGCGCATGCGCAGGACCTTGGCCTCGCGCGGCGTAAGCGAGTCGAGTACGTCCTTGACGACGTCTCGCATGCTGCCATGCAGGGCCGCGTCGGCCGGCGCCACCGTGCCGGTGTCCTCGATGAAATCGCCCAAATGGGAGTCGTCGTCGTCGCCGATCGGCGTTTCCATGGAAATCGGCTCTTTGGCGATTTTCATGATCTTGCGGATCTTGTCCTCCGGCATTTCCATTTTCTCGGCCAGCGTCGCGGGATCGGGCTCGAGGCCGGTTTCCTGCAGAATCTGGCGAGAGATGCGATTCATCTTGTTGATCGTCTCGATCATATGCACCGGAATACGGATAGTGCGTGCCTGATCGGCAATCGAACGAGTGATCGCCTGCCGGATCCACCAGGTGGCATAGGTCGAGAACTTGTAGCCGCGGCGATATTCGAACTTGTCGACCGCTTTCATCAGACCAATGTTGCCTTCCTGGATCAGATCGAGGAATTGCAGGCCACGGTTGGTGTATTTCTTGGCGATCGAGATGACCAGCCGCAAATTGGCTTCGGTCATTTCACGCTTGGCCTGACGGGCGCGCCGCTCGCCTTCCGACATCTTGCGATTGACGTCCTTCAGTTCGGGCAACGGCAGCACCACGCGCGCCTGCAGATCGATCAGCTTTTGCTGCAGCTCCTGCACCGCAGGCACGTTGCGCTCGACGATCGCGCTATATGGCTTGCCGTCGGCAACCACACTGTGCACCCAATTCAGGTCGGTTTCGTTACCGGGGAAGCGGCTCACGAAATCGGCGCGAGGCATGCCGCATTTATCGACGATGATGTGCAGAATCGCGCGCTCGATCTTGCGCACTTCATCGACTTGCGAACGCAGCGTGTCACATAGGCGCTCGACCGTGCGCGCCGTAAACCGGATCGACATCAACTCGGTCTGGATCGCTTCGCGAGCCTTCAGATACGGCTTGGACCGATAGCCTTCCTTTTCGAAGGCGCGACGCATCTTCTGGAACCACTCCGCGATCGACTGGAATTTCTCCAGGGACTCGCGCTTGAGCTGCTCCAGTTGGGCGGCGTTGGCGCTGGCGCCGCCGTCGCCATCATCCTCGTCGTCGGCTTCTTCGGTGTCTTCTTCCTCGGTGTCAGCCTCGAATTCTTCCTCTTCGGCTGCTGCTGCGGCAGCCAGCGCGTTCTCTTCAGCGTTCGGGTCGATCAGGCCGTCGACGAATTCGTCGATACGGATTTCGTCATTGGCGACCCGGTCGGCTTGCGCAAGGATTTCAGCAATCGTGGTCGGGCACGTGGAAATCGCCTGCACCATGTGCTTGAGTCCTTCCTCGATCCGCTTCGCGATCTCGATTTCACCCTCGCGCGTGAGCAACTCGACGGTACCCATTTCGCGCATATACATACGCACCGGGTCAGTCGTACGACCGAATTCGGAGTCGACGGTGGACAGCGCCGCCTCGGCTTCTTCTTCCACTTCGTCGTCGCTGGTGGCGGCCGGCGCATTGTCATTGAGCAGCAGCGTCTCGGCATCGGGCGCCTGCTCGTAGACGGCGATCCCCATGTCGTTGAAGGTGCCGATCACGCCCTCGAGCGCTTCGGTTTCCACCAGATCGTCCGGCAGGTGATCGTTGATCTCGGCGTACGTGAGGAAGCCACGCTCCTTGCCGAGCTTGATCAGCGCCTTCAGCTTGGTGCGGCGCTCTTCCAGCTCTTCGGCGGTTCCGGGCTGGTGCGAGGCGAACGCATCCTTCAGGAGGGCTTTTTCCTTGGCGCGGCGATCACGCGCCTTTTGCTTTTCAACTTTGGTCTGATCTTCGTTCACGGATTCGTTGTCAAGAGACTCTGGGGCCACCGGTTGCGTCGCGGGGACGACCACCTTTGCCGACGCGGCTTTACCGCGTTTGGCGGGCGTCGGGGCCTTGGAGTGTTTCTCGGAGCCAGCATGCTGCCCGGATGGGGTTTTGCGTTTTTCCATGACGGGTCTTTTGCCGGTTAGGGGTTTCGATGCGGGCGCCTTGGCGTCCGTTCCGTTGCGAGCAGATTGCTTTGCCTTGGGCGCAGCGCTCGCCTTGCTGCCGGTCTCCGTCTTGCGCACTGCGGCGTTTGCCGCTCTCGCAGCCGTCGTGCCAACCGATTTGGCCGCTGCGTTTTTTTGTGCCTTTACGTTTCCCGACGTCTTTCGGTGGCCTGCCGCGGACGGCGTGGCGGCAGCAGATCTCGCGGAGCGAGCCGACTTGCCCGGAACGGGCGCTTTGTGTCCGGCCTTTGCTGCCACTGCCTTCTTGCCCACCGTTTTTCCGCTTGTCATCTTTGCCATAGCGATCTCGCTTCCGCTAGAAAACAGCCCACTGAAAACTCTCAATTATAGCACTCGGACGCCAGTTGCTCCGATGCCACCCTCTACTTCACGCCAACTGCTGCTTGAGCGCGGCCCGCTGGCGCGTCAGGGCCGCCGCTTCGGTCATTTCGTCCGGGCTCAAGGACCCGCGCTTGAACATCTGCTCAAGCCGATCGCACACGCTGTCGTAATGCAGCTTGCGCACTGCCGCCTTGAGTTCGGCCAGGCGCAGGCGCCATTGATCCTCAGCCCGCTCGGCCTGCTGGGCATCGTCCGGATCGTAAAGCAGCAAATCACGAACGTTTTCGTCCATCGACAGGATTTCTTTGAAGAGGTCCTCGTAGCTCGCTGCATTCTCGGAGTCGCGCAAACGGTCCGACAAATAACGGAACTCGGCTTGCGCCCCCATCGCACGACAATGCGAAAGCACTTCTTCAAACAATTCGGCATGGGACGTCGACGCTAAAACTTGGATATCGTCGGCGCTCAATTCGTTTCCCAGCCTGGGATACATGAGCAAATTCTGCAGCGCGCGATGCGCCTGGCCCTGCACCCGGCGCTTTTCGCGCTTGGCCGGCGCCCGGTCCCACGCCGGCTTGCCCGCATCGAGTCCGCACAGGCGCGTCACCTCGTCGAGCGGACTGCCCAAGCGTTCGGCCAGCGCATGGACGATCTGCGCCCGCAACGCGTTGGCAGGTAGTGCCTGCAGCAGCGGCTTGGCCTCGAACAGCGCGCGCGCGCGCCCTTCAGGTTGGTGCAATTCCTTGTCGTGCAATACTTCGTTGAGCAAAAATTGCGATAACGGCAAGGCCTTGGCAATCTCTGCGCTGAATGCCTCAGGCCCCCGCTCGCGCACGAAACTGTCCGGGTCGTGCTCGATAGGCAAAAAAAGGAATTTCAGCGTCCGGTTATCGGAGGCATGCGGCAAGCACGCATCGAGCGCCCGACGGGCCGCTCGCCGGCCGGCGGCGTCGCCGTCGAAACTGAACACGATTTCGTCGGTTTGCCGCAGCAGCTTTTGCACGTGAATCGGCGTGCATGCGGTGCCGAGTGTGGCTACCGCATTCGGAAAGCCCAACTGCGCCAGCGCCACGACATCCATATACCCTTCGACCACCAGCACATAACCCGCGTCGCGAATCGCCGCGCGCGCCTCGAACAATCCGTACAACTCGCTCCCCTTGCTAAATAGGGGTGTTTCCGGCGAATTCAAATATTTCGGCTCGCCCGCCCCAAGTACACGGCCGCCGAAAGCGATCACCTGCCCCTTGGTGTTGCGGATCGGGAACATGATGCGGTGGCGAAAGCGGTCATAGCGGCGATGGCGGCCTTGGACGTCGGTTTTTTCGCTGTCGATCACCAACCCGGCCTCAAGCAGCGTATCGTCCTGGTAGCGCTCGAATACGGCTTCGAGGTTCTGCCAGCCATCGGGCGCGTAGCCCAGGCCAAAGTGCGCCGCGATTTGTCCTGACAACCCGCGGCCCTTGAGATACTCGATGGCACTCAATGCGGCGCGCAGTTGCTGCCGATAATAGTCACAGGCGCGGGTCATAACGTCCGTCAGCGCCACCGCATGGCCGCGCGGCGCCATCTGCCCACCCACGCCAGGTTCCTGGGGCACGGTCATGCCGACGTTCCTGGCCAGATCGTTGACCGCCTCGACAAATGACAGTCCGGTGTGTTCCATCAGGAAGCCAATCGCCGTGCCATGCGCGCCGCATCCGAAGCAGTGGTAAAACTGCTTGGTTGGACTGACCGTGAAAGACGGCGATTTTTCGTTATGGAACGGGCAGAGCCCCATGAAGTTGGCGCCACCCTTCTTCAATTGCACGTAACGGCCCACCACCTCGACGATATCGACGCGGTTGAGCAGATCCTGAAGAAAGGATTGTGGGATCACGGGGCTTGGTATCGAATCCGAGGCGTTCCTGTGCCGCTCAATGGCGGCACCCTTGCCACCACCAGAAGACCAGGCACAGCCGACGGCTCATCGGGCCAGCAGTGCCTTGACCTGGGCCGACACAGTCGTCATGTCGGCACGCCCCGCCAGCCTGGCCTTGAGAATACCCATGACCTTGCCCATGTCCTGCGGCCCCGCCGCGCCGGCCTGAGTGATCGCCGCCTGCACCTCCTGAGCGACCTCCTCGGCCGAGAGCTGCTGCGGCATATAAGCCATCAGCACGCTCAGCTCGGCATTTTCCTTGGCGACCAGGTCGTCACGCCCGGCGGCCTGGAACTGCGTGATCGAGTCCTTGCGCTGCTTGATCAGCTTGTCGACCACCGCCGTAACGGCGGCGTCGTCCAGCTCGATGCGCTCGTCGACCTCCTTTTGCTTTATCGCTGCCAACAACAGCCGAATGGCGCCCAGGCGCTCGGCCTCCCTCGCTCGCATGGCTGCTTTCATATCGTCGTTGATACGGGCTTTCAAACTCATCGGCAAACCTTTTTGGGTCAAATACAATTCAGTGTAGACCATGCCCCGCCAAAACGCTGGCGCGAAGCCGGCAAAAAGCCGGGGCGGCCGGCGTGACTACGGGTTGTTGGGGCATACGTTTGAAACACAAGAACCCGCTTGCGCAAAACCGCAAGCGGGTTCTTTGACATCTTGGCCAGTATGCCGCCGGCAGCGGGTTCAGTAGAGCTTTTTCGGCAGCATCTGGCTGCGCAGCCGCTTGAAATGGCGCTTGGCCGCCGCCGCCTTCTTGCGTTTGCGCTCGGCTGTGGGCTTCTCGTAGAACTCACGGGCGCGAAGATCGGTCAGCAGACCGTTTTTCTCGATCGTGCGCTTGAAACGGCGCATCGCGACTTCGAACGGTTCGTTCTCTTTTAAACGAATAGTCGTCATTTGCTGATTGGGGGGTTGACTTTTTGCAACGACTGAAAATCTTACCACAGCTCCCCCCTATCCGCAGCACGTCCGTCACGGCGGTTTTGAAGCCAATACGGCGGCGCCCTGCGCGACGTCGGACGGTATTTGCCGGTTATTCGTCCCCGCCGCTCACATCGACGTCGCCGAAAATCCGCGTATGCCGGCCACGCACCGCCCGAGCGGCCCAGACCACGTATCCGGACACACTGTAGGCGACGAACAGGCAAAACAGCACCACCGGCGGATCGGACGACACCAGCACGAACCCCACCATGAACAGCAGAATCATGCCGAATGAAACCCGGTGGCGCACGTCGAGCGCCTTGCCGCTGTAAAACGGCGCATTCGAGACCATCGACGCGCCGGCATAGACGGTCAATCCAAAAGCCACCCAGGGCATCCACGCGTCACGCACGGGCAGTTTGTTGTCGATCGCCAGCCAAACGAAGCCGGCGACCAGCGCAGCGGCCGCCGGACTGGCCAGCCCCTGGAAGAAACGCTTGTCGACAACCCCGATATTGGTATTGAAGCGAGCCAGCCGCAGGGCCGCGCCGGCGCAGTAGACGAAAGCCGCCAGCCAACCCCACTTGCCGAGATCACGCAGGATCCATTCGTACATCACCAGCGCAGGCGCGGCGCCGAACGAAATCATGTCGGACAGACTGTCGTACTGCTCGCCGAACGCGCTCTGCGTGTTCGTCATGCGGGCCACGCGGCCATCCATGCCGTCGAGCACCATCGCGCAGAAAATCGCTATCGCGGCGTACTCGAAGCGCAGATTCATGGCCTGCACGATCGCATAGAACCCACAGAACAGGGCCGCCGTGGTAAAGGCGTTGGGCAGCAGATAAATGCCCCGCTTGCGCGGACGCACCACCGTCACGTCATCGTCGTCGTGCTCGAGCTCTTCGTTCATTGTCTGATCCGTCCGCGACAGCCGTGGCAAATGAGTGACATTGTTACGCGGCCGGCGGCGATTGTTACCCGCCATTGCTTGCTCCTGAAACTTGATTATGCGGTTTGACCGCATGCACTACTAGAGTTCGGCAAGGATCGTCGAAGTTGCCGACACCTTGTCGCCGATGGCCACGCGTGGCCGGGCCGTCAACGGCAGATAAACGTCGACACGCGAGCCGAAGCGGATGAAACCGTAGCGTTGGCCGCGCGTAAGCCCATCGCCGACCTTGACGTAACAGAGGATGCGGCGTGCCACCAACCCGGCCACCTGAACGCATGTCACGGTATGTCCGCCGGCATCGATCAACAGCGCATTGCGCTCGTTCTCCAGCGAAGCCTTGTCGAGCGCGGCGTTGAGAAAACGCCCAGGGAAATATTCCACCTTCGTGATGGTGCCGTCAACTGGCGCGCGGTTCGAGTGCACGTTGAAGACGTTCATGAAAACGCTGATTTTGAGGGCGTCGCGCTGTCCGTACGGGTCCTGCGTCGCTTCGATCGCCACGATGCGGCCATCGGCCGGCGAGAGCACCGCACCGGCCTCGGACGGCACCACGCGAGGCGGATCGCGAAAGAACTGCAAGACGAACAGGGCCACGAGCCACAAGGGCGCGGCCCACAACACACCGACGATGAAATGGACGATCAACGCTGCCGCAACGGCCACGGCCAGGAACGGCCAGCCTTCTTTGGCAATGATCGGATGGGGATAATTCATGCGAATCGCTCGCGTCCTAAAAACGGGTGGATGAGGGGCAAACCAGCCTCGCGGCTACCCGCGCTTGCGCGGTGTGGCCGCATTGTAGCAACTCGGTCGGCGCGTGACCGGATTTTCCCGATCCGGAAGCCAACAGAAAAGCCGCTTCAGACGCCGGTGGCTGCCTGAAGCGGCTTTCTCCGGGCAGGCATAGCGCCAGCCCTCAATGCACGGATACGATCCCGGTCAGTTCTTGGACTGGTCGACCAGCTTGTTTTTGGCGATCCAGGGCATCATCGCGCGCAGCTTGCCGCCAACCTGCTCGATCTGATGCTCGGCCATCAGGCGGCGACGGGAAATCAGCGTCGGCGCGCCGGCACGGTTCTCCAGAATGAAGCTCTTCGCGTACTCACCGGTCTGGATGTCCTTCAGAGCCTGGCGCATCGCGTTCTTGGTCTCTTCGTTGACGATGCGCGGGCCGGTCACATACTCACCGTACTCGGCATTGTTCGAAATCGAATAGTTCATGTTGGCGATGCCACCCTCGTAGATCAGGTCGACGATCAGCTTCAACTCGTGCAGGCACTCGAAATAGGCCATTTCCGGCGCATAACCGGCTTCGACCAAGGTTTCGAAACCCGCCTTGATCAGCTCGACGGTGCCGCCGCACAGCACGGCCTGTTCACCGAACAGGTCGGTTTCTGTCTCTTCACGGAAATTGGTTTCGATCACGCCGGCGCGACCGCCGCCATTGGCTGCGGCGTACGACAAAGCGATGTCACGAGCAGCGCCGGACTTGTCCTGCGCAACGGCGATCAGGTGCGGCACGCCGCCGCCCTGGGTGTAGGTCGAGCGTACGGTATGGCCCGGCGCCTTGGGAGCGATCATGATGACATCGAGGTCGGCGCGCGGCACAACGCAGCCGTAGTGCACGTTGAAGCCGTGGGCGAACGCCAGCGCGCCGCCTTCCTTGATGTTCGGTGCGACTTCGCGCTGATAAACCTCGGCAATCTGCTCGTCGGGCAACAGCATCATGACGATGTCGGCGCCCTTGACGGCCTCGGCGACTTCCTTGACCGTCAAGCCGGCATTGACGGCCTTGTTCCAGGAGGCGCCGCCGCGGCGCAACCCGACGGTGATGTTGACGCCGCTGTCCTTCAGGTTCAGTGCGTGGGCGTGGCCTTGCGAACCGTAGCCGATGATCGTGACTTGCTTGCCTTTGATCAGGGAGAGGTCTGCATCTTTGTCGTAATAAACTTTCATGGAATTGTCCCGTAAATCGAACTCAATAATATGCAACCGTGGCGGCCCCGCCCGGGATGCGCGCTGCTTTCACTTGTTTTTCAAGCTGTGATTGATCTCAACCAGATTCTCGTGGATTCTGAACAGAAGTATCAATAACTCGCAGTACACCCGCACGCCGAGCAAACCAAATACGATAATGCCGATGGCATGCCAAAACTCGCCGTGAAACAGGGTGATGACCCCGGAGACTACCACTGCGATCATGGCCAGGATGTAGACGATCTTGAGGATGACCGGTGTGATCATCTTGTCAAACGACAGCCAGTCTTTCATGCCACCTCCTTTTGACTTACACCTTTAGAATGCGCTCCCCCCTGCCAATCCCCGAGCCGCCGGTGCGTACGGTTTCCAGGATAGCCGTCTGGTCGATCGCCTCCAGGAATGCATCCAGCTTCGAAGCATCGCCGGTGAGCTCGATCGTATAGGTCTTCTCTGTCACATCGATGATGCGCCCGCGGAAAATATCCGCCATGCGCTTCATTTCTTCCCGTTCCTTGCCGACCGAGCGCACCTTGATCAGCATCAGTTCGCGTTCGATGTGCGACCCCTCGGTCAGGTCGACCACCTTGACGACTTCGATCAGACGATTCAGGTGTTTGGTGATCTGCTCGACCACGTCGTCCGAGCCGTTCGTGACCACCGTCATGCGCGACAAAGAACGATCTTCCGTGGGCGCCACGGTCAGCGTTTCAATGTTGTAGCCCCGCGCGGAGAACAGGCCCACCACGCGCGAGAGCGCTCCCGCCTCATTCTCCAGCAAAACAGAAATTATGTGCCTCATGGGTAGTATCCGGTTGTTCTGGTGACAAAATCGCCGCGCCGCCCAGGTCCGTCATCGCGGGCCCGGCAACGGCACGCGCTATAGGTCCTCCGAGCCAAGCAGCATCTCGGTGATGCCCTTGCCCGACTGAACCATGGGCCAGACGTTTTCCGTCGGGTCCGTTTGAAAGTCCAGAAATACCGTACGATCCTTGAGACGCAGCGCCTCTCGCAACGCACCCTCCACGTCCGCAGTCCTGTCCACGCGGATGCCCACATGCCCATACGCCTCGGCAAGCTTGACGAAGTCAGGCAGTGCATCCATATAAGAATGCGAATAGCGCTTGCTGTATTCGATCTGCTGCCATTGGCGAACCATGCCGAGATACCGGTTGTTCAGGGCGATGATTTTGATCGGCGTGCTGTACTGCAGGCAGGTCGAAAGTTCCTGAATGCACATCTGGATCGAGCCTTCGCCGGTGATGCACGCGACTTCGGCATCCGGATGCGCCATCTTCACGCCCATCGCCGCCGGCAGGCCGAAACCCATCGTGCCCAGTCCGCCGGAGTTGATCCAGCGGCGCGGCTTGTCGAATTTGTAGTATTGTGCCGCCCACATCTGATGCTGGCCGACGTCGGAACAGACATACGCCTCGCCGTGGGTCAGCTCGTACAGCTTTTCCACGACATATTGCGGCTTGATGATCTCGCTGTCGCGATCGTATTTGAGGCAATCACGCGCGCGCCACGTTTCGATCTGCTTCCACCAGGCATCGAGCGCTGCACCGTCCGGACCATGCTCGGCCGTTTGCAGGTGATCGATCATCTCGCGCAGCACTTCCTTGACGTCGCCAACGATCGGAATGTCGACTTTGACGCGCTTGGAAATCGACGACGGGTCGATGTCGATATGGATAATCTTGCGCGGCGACTCGGCGAAATGCGCCGGGTTGCCGATCACCCGGTCGTCAAAGCGGGCGCCCACGGCGATCAGCACGTCGCAATTTTGCATCGCCATGTTGGCTTCGTAGGTGCCATGCATGCCCAGCATGCCGAGAAACTTGGGGTCGCTCGCGCGATAGCCGCCCAGCCCCATCAGGGTATTCGTGACCGGGTACCCCAGCAGGTCGGCAAACTGGTTCAGCTCCTTGGAAGCGTTGGCCAGAATCACGCCGCCGCCGGTGTAGATATAGGGGCGCTTGGCCTGCAGCAGCAGGTTGACGGCCTTGCGAATCTGACCGGAATGGCCCTTGGTAACCGGATTGTACGAACGCAGCGAGATCGTCTTGGGATACTCGAAAGGCGCCTTCGCCTTGGAGACATCCTTCGGAATATCGACCAGCACCGGGCCGGGCCGGCCGGTACGGGCGATATAGAACGCCTTTTTGATTGTCGCGGCGAGATCGCGTGGATCCTTGACCAGGAAATTGTGCTTCACGCACGGCCGGGTGATTCCGACCGTATCGCACTCCTGGAACGCATCCTGGCCGATAGCCGCAGTCGGCACCTGGCCCGTGATGACCACCATCGGCACGGAGTCCATATACGCGGTAGCGATCCCAGTCACCGCATTGGTCACGCCGGGACCGGAGGTCACCAGACATACGCCGACCTTGTCGGTGGAGCGGGAATAGGCGTCGGCAGCATGCACGGCAGCCTGCTCGTGGCGCACCAGGATATGCTGAATCCTGTCCTGCTTGTAGAGTTCGTCGTAAATGTAGAGCACGGAGCCGCCCGGGTAACCCCAGATGTACTCCACCCCTTCTTCCTGCAAGGCGCGCACGAGAATTTCGGCGCCAATGAGTTCCGGGGCTTGATGTCGAGAAGCGTCCGCTTCGGAAAATTCCGCGCTTGGCATATTCATCGTCAACCTTTCAAGTTTTCGGCAAAAAATTTGATCGGATGCTCTCTCCTCGCGCTTGTGGCGCGGGTTCAAGCGGCGCGTCTGAATGATTGGCGCTCCGGATAGGCTGCGCCGATATTGAGACAATCACTTTATGTTGCGAACTTGAGACAATAATCCGTCACCGACGATTGGTCAAGCATCGTCGACAGTTTGCACGTACTATTGGCGCGCAAAAAGACGCTTTTGCCGGCGATAATGTCGCAAAATCACAAAACGCGATACAAGCCAAGCAAATTTTGTTACGATCCGCTCCGTTTAAGCACTTGCTGCATTTGATTGTTTTGGCCCATCTGGATGGCATCTGACAAAGAACTGGCGGATTTTCTCGAAAATGTCGAGCGGCGCGCCTTCAAACAAGCCGTTTTCGCCGTCAGGGACGACGACGCGGCACTGGATGTCGTTCAGGACGCCATGATCCGGCTGGCGGAAAAGTACGGCGACAAGCCGGCCGCCGACTTGCCCCTATTGTTTCAGCGCATCCTCCAAAACGTCATTTTCGATTACTTTCGTCGCCAAAAAGTACGCAATACCTGGATTTCACTGTTCTCCAGCCTGAATCCCGACGAAGAGCGCGACGATTTCGATTTGCTGGAAACCTTCCAATCCGAGGACAGGTCAACGCAGTCGGAAAGCACGGAAGACCAGGTTTCCCGTGCCGAAACCCTATCGCTGATTGAAAACGAAATTAAGAAATTGCCGATACGTCAACGGGAAGCGTTCCTAATGCGTTATTGGGAAGATATGGATGTCGCCGAAACCGCTGCCGCCATGGGATGCTCCGAGGGCAGTGTCAAGACGCATTGCTCTCGCGCCACCCATGCGCTGGCCCATGCGTTGAAGGCGCAAGGAATCAAGTTATGAGCCACACGCCCGACCCAGAGGAAATTCGCTTCGCCTACCAGATCCGGCAAGCATTGGATGAGTCCGCCAGTCAGTTGCCCGCGGGGGCGGCCGAGCGGCTGGCCGCCGCGCGCCGGCAGGCGATTGCCCGCAAGAAGCCCGAGGCGCGGATGGTGCGCGAACCGGTGCTGGTCACCGCGATGGGCGCTCCGCTCGGCCTGAGTGCCGGCAACAAGCGGCCTGGCGGGCTGCTCAATCGCTTCGGCCTGCTGTTGCCGTTGTTGGCAATGATCCTCGTACTGGCCGGCATCAGCTATTGGGAGCGGCAACAGCGCATCAACGATCTCGCGGATATCGACGCAGCCGTCATGAGCGACGAATTGCCCTTGTCCGCCTATCTGGACCACGGTTTCGACGTCTACCTCAAGCACGACGCCCAATAGCGCCGCCCCCCCCAAACGCCCCGTGACGATCCGCACCCGCCCTCTCCTGCTGACATTGCTGGTTATCGTCGCCGTCGTCGGCGCGGTGGTATGGTGGCGTCCCTCTCGGCAACCCGCCGTGCCCTTGCCCGCCCCATCCGCGCCAGTCGGCGCGCCGGCTGGCACCTCGGCTGGAGGCGCCTCGCAGCCTGCCGTCACCCCGGTCAAGCTCTCGGCTGCCTGGCTGGCCCTGACGCCGGCCCAAAAGAGCGCGCTCGCGCCATTGGCTGACAGTTGGGGGCACATGAGCCAGCTTCAGCGCGACAAGTGGCTCGCCATTGCCCGCCGGTATCACCGGCTGTCGCCCGCTGGTCGCGACCGGCTGCACGAACGCATGCGCGCCTGGCTCAAGCTGACGCCGCAGCAAAAGCGTATCGCCCGCGAAAATTACCTCAATGCCCGATCGCTGGCCCCCGATGCCAAGGCCGAGGCATGGGAGAAATATCAGCAATTGTCCGAGGCCCAGAAGAAGCGGCTGGCGGCTGAATATCACGACCACAAGCGTCCCAGCGTCGTTACCGCACCGCCCAGCGGCAAGCCTGGCGTTCAGAATCCATACGACGCGGTCCACCGCCGCGTCGCCGCCAAGGCGGCCAGCGCGCCGGCGGCAGCCTCGGCATTGCCCGCCTCGGCTCCCGCGCTGCCGTCGTCAGCGCCGTCCTTGCCCCCTTCGCCGATCAATTCCGACCTCTATCAACATTGAAATCGCGGCGGCCCGCGGCAATCGCCGTCTCGCTACGGCGGCAATCCCCGCGAGTCGGCATTTCTGGCAGATAATGTTGGCCAGCCAAGGCGCTCGCCTGCCGCCGCCCGATATCCCGTAACCGACCACGCGCCGCAATGTCCAATCCCTCGCACGCCACCGCGCCTTGCTCCGCCCGCCCAGCCTTGCTCGCCGTACCGACGTTGCGCCGGCGCGTGCTCTGCGTGATTTATGAAGCATTGATTCTGTTCGGCGTGCTGTTCATCACCGGCTACCTGTTCGGCACCCTGACGCAGCAACGCAGCGCGCTGATGTACCGGCATGCACTGCAGGTCTGGCTATTCCTGGTCCTCGGAGCATATTTCACATGGTTCTGGCGCCACGGCGGCCAGACCCTGCCGATGAAAACCTGGAAAATCCGCGTGGTCAGCGCCGATCTGCGCGCCCTTTCGCTGCCTCGCGCCGTACTGCGTTACTGCCTTTGCTGGCTGTGGTTTCTGCCCGGTATGGCGCTCGACTGGCTGTTCGGTATCAAGGATTGGAGCAGTGTCGGTATCGCGACCGCTTGGGCGGTCTTGTGGGCCTGCACCATGTTCGTCGACCGCGACCGGCAGTTCCTGCATGACCGTCTGGCAGGCACCCGGCTCGTCAGCGTCATCGACACGCCGAGCGTGCCCAAGGCTGCCTGACCGACCGGTCACGCAGCACCGCGTCATCGCGCTACCGCGACGCGCGCTGGGTCGTCGCGGCAGATCGCCAAAAATGCTCGCACGCTCGGTGCGCGGCAGACCAGAACATGTCCACCAAAGCTGTTGGCAAAGCACAACAGAGCGCTTCACATTGTGACTGTCATCGGCATTTCACATCAGCATGGCGCAATGCGGTCATGTTGAATGCGATGGACGGTCGGCATGACGACACCACACAGAATGCTCTCGCGCACCCTGGCTCGCCAGAGTGACAACTTTCCGGCAGAGCGTCCCGTCGTGAGCCCGAGCGGGCTGCGTCACGACGATCCCGATACGGACCGGCACAGTCCGTCGCCGGAAAACACCCGGCGCTATCGGGCGATCTGGCTATCCGACATTCATCTCGGCACCAACGGATGCCAGGCCGATTACCTGCTCGATTTCCTGCGCCACCACGAATCCGATTACCTCTACCTGGTCGGCGACATCATCGACGGCTGGCATCTTCGCAAAGGCTGGCACTGGCCGCAGGCGCACAACGATGTCGTTCAGAAGCTGCTGCGCAAAGCGCGCAAGGGTACGCAGGTCACCTACGTGCCAGGCAATCACGACGAAGTCGCTCGGCAATTCTGCGGGCTCGCGTTCGGCGACATTGCTGTTCGCGACGAAGCGTTCCACACCACGCTGGCGGGCCAGCGCCTGTGGATCACTCATGGCGACCTCTTCGACGGCGTGGTGCAGCATGCCAAGTGGCTCGCTTACCTGGGCGACTCGCTCTACACGATGGTGCTGGTACTCAACCGCTGGTTCAATCGCGTGCGTCACCGGCTTGGCTTTCCGTACTGGTCGCTGTCGCAGTATCTCAAGCATCAGGTGAAAAACGCGGTCAATTTCATCTCGGCTTTCGAACACGTGATGGCCGACGAAGCGCGTCGACGAGGCTGCGACGGCGTCGTGTGCGGACACATTCACAAAGCCGAAATACGCGATATCGACGGCGTCCTGTATTGCAACGACGGCGACTGGGTCGAGAGCCTGTCAGCGCTCGTGGAGACCGACGACGGCGAGCTGCGCATCGTCTACTGGACTCAGCGGCAAGGCGCCGCGGCGCACACCCTTAAAAGAAGCGCTACCGTTTAACAACATATTCACTCAGCGACCGAGAGGCATCCTTATGAGAATCATGATCGTGACCGACGCCTGGGAGCCGCAAATCAACGGCGTGGTCCGCACGCTGAAAAACACCACGACGCAACTGCAACAGCTCGGCCACACCGTGGAATTGCTCACACCGCTCGAATTTCACACGGTGCCGTGCCCGACGTACCCCGAGATCCGCCTGTCGATTTTGCCGGCGCGACGCTTCACACAGCGAATCGAGACCTTCCGCCCGGACGCCCTGCACATCGCCACAGAAGGCCCGCTCGGCCTGGCCGCACGCCGCTGGGCAGTGCGCAACGCCTTCCCGTTCACCACGGCCTACCACACGCGCTTTCCCGAATACGTACAAGCCCGCTTCGGCATCCCGCTGTCGGCCACCTATCGCTTTCTGCGCTGGTTTCACAGTCGCTCTCAAGCGGTGATGGCACCCACACCGGTCGTCAAGCGCGATCTGGAAGCGAATGGCTTCCGGAATGTAACCCTTTGGACTCGCGGCGTCGATCTCGACATCTTTCACCCGCAGGAGTCGCACGTCTTGAACACCTCCCACCCGATTTTCCTGTACGTCGGGCGCGTCGCGGTCGAAAAAAACATCGAGGCATTCCTCGCGCTCGACCTGCCTGGCTCCAAATGGGTCGCCGGCGAAGGTCCTCAACTGGCTCACCTGCGCTCGCGCTACCCCGACGTCAATTACCTCGGCATGCTCTCGCAGTCCGAGCTGGCCAAGGTCTATGCGTCGGCCGACGTGTTCGTGTTTCCCAGCAAAACCGACACCTTCGGTTTGGTCTTGCTCGAGGCGATGGCCTGCGGGCTGCCGGTGGCAGCCTATCCGGTGACCGGCCCGATCGACGTGCTGGCCGGCAGCGCCCCGGGCAGCGCCGGCGCGCTGCATGAAGATCTGCGCGAAGCTTGCCTGAACGCGCTGAAAGTACCGCGCCAGGGAGCGCGCGCGTGGGCCGAGCGCTTCTCCTGGCAAGCGGCGTCGCTGGAATTCCTGGCCCACCTGCATCCGCGCAACGCCAACGCGGGGCCAGTCGCACAGACCGCATGAGGCATCGCGCGGCTGACGCTTCGCCCAGCCCATCGGGGCCAAAACGGACTTGGCAGTCCAATCGCGCCGGGTATAATCAATCGGATAATATTCCGATAAACGCTAGCGGAAATTCCTCCGCATACCGGGCCGCCAGTCATGGAAGCAAAACCGCCGCGCCGCACTCGCGAAAGGATTCTCGAAGTTTCGCTGAGATTGTTCAATGACATCGGCGAACCCAACGTCACCACAACCACGATTGCCGAGGAGATGAAAATCAGCCCCGGCAATCTTTATTATCATTTCCGCAACAAAGACGACATCATCAACAGTATCTTCGCGCAGTTCGAGCATGAAATCGAACGGCGCCTGCGCCTGCCCGACGATCATAAGCCGCTGATCGACGAGGTCTGGACCTACCTGCAATATCTGATCGGCTTCCTGTGGCAATACCGCTTTCTGTATCGCGACCTGAATGACCTGCTGGCCCGCAACCGCACGCTCGAGACCCACTTCAAGCAGATCATCATCCACAAGCAGCGCTTCGCACGGGAGATGTGCGACCTGCTGGTGGCCGACGGCGAAATGGATATCAAGCCCGGAGAAATCGAACCACTGACCACCAATATGGTCGTCATCTCGACTTATTGGCTGTCCTATCAATTCGTCATGAATCCGCGAAAGTACAACGACCCAGAGGAAATCGGCGCTGATCTGCGGCTGGCCAGCTATCACATTCTCTCGCTGATGGCACCCTATCTGCGCGGCCGTTCGCGCGAACTGTTCGACAAGATGGCCCGCGAGCAGGACGCGGGGCGCGCGGCATGATGCGATCGGTCTGCGTCTACTGCGGCGCCAGTGCCGGCGTGCGCCCGGCCTATGCGCAGGCCGCGGCGATGCTCGGGCGCCGGCTGGCCGAGCGCAATATCCGCCTGGTCTACGGCGGTGGCAAGGTCGGTCTGATGGGCGTCGTGGCCGACGCCGTCCTGGCGCATGGCGGCCAGGTCATTGGCGTCATTCCCGAAGCGCTGCTGAAAAAGGAAGTGGGACATCACGGCCTGACCGAGTTGCATGTGGTCGCGAACATGCATCAGCGCAAGCAGATGATGGCCGACCAGTCCGATGCGTTCATCGCCATGCCCGGCGGGATCGGCACTTGCGAGGAACTGTTCGAAGTCTTCACCTGGCTGCAGATTGGCTACCATGCCAAGCCGATCGGCCTGCTCAATGTCGAGCATTATTACGACCCGCTGCTCGGCTTCCTGCAGCACATGGTCGGCGAAAATTTCCTGCAGCGTGCCCAGCTCGAACAATTGCAGATTGCCGCCGAGCCGGTCGCGCTGCTCGATTGTCTTGCGCACTTCAAGCCGACCCACGTTGATCGCTGGACACAGCAGCGCGATCAGGTCTGAACGCGCCGAGGGTACTTAGAAGGACGACCCCGGCAACCTCAGGAAAGCCTCTTCCTCAGGCGTCGATACCCGGCCCAGCGCGCGATTGCGGTGCGGATACCGACCGAATCGCTCGATCACCTCCGCATGCTTGCGCGCCCATTCGAGCGGACCTTCGATATGCTCGTGCTGCGCAAGCAAGCCAAACAGCCGCAGTGACTCGCGCTGGCTTTGCAAGCTTTCGTCATGCTCGAACGGTAAATAAACGAACCAGCGGTGATACGGCGTCGGCAAGAGTTATCGTTGAAAGTGGTGTACGGCGTGAGGGAGGCAGGAGAAGGCGGTGGCGATTGAAGGAGAATGTTGCTTTCCACAGTAACACTTCCCCAATCGAACTCCACCACCATGGCGAA